>NZ_UHIP01000001.1:1200000-2400000 GCF_900460245.1 Vibrio fluvialis | reverse complement strand
GATATCAAGTTTTCGTTGCGGCAACTTATCCTGAATACGCTGCTGGAACAGGGTCCAGAGTCTCGGTACCGAAATGAACAACGTCGGGCGCTGCATTTTGACATCTTCGATAAAGGTATCGAGTGATTCCGGAAACGCCGTCGGAACGCCACCCTGAATTGAGCTGCCAAAGATGTAAACGCGTTCGGTAATGTGCGCTAAAGGCAAATAGGAGAACAGGCGGTCATTATCCTGAATGCCGATGTGTCGAATCAACTGCTGAACCGACCAACTGAACGCGCCGTAGGTCAGCATTGCTCCTTTCGGTAATCCCGAGGTTCCCGAGGTGTACACCAACGACATCAGCTTGTCATCGTAATGTTGTGGACGACTTTCACTTGGCGGATAGTGCGCGATAAGATCCTGATAGCGATGCTGACACGTTGGTGCTGAATCGTATGGCAGGGAGACAGTGATAAGATCGGGCACTTCAGTAAGTACTTGCGACGTTGCTTTGGCATCATCAAGCTTACCAGCGATCAAGATTTTACTTTCACTGTGAGAAATACAGTATTCGATCGTATCGGCCCCTGCTGTGGGGAAGATGGGAACACTGACGAAGTCACCCAGCATGAACGCAAGATCGCAGATAAACCACTCGGCGCAGTTTTTTGATATTAAAGCAATCTTATCGCCCGGTTTTGCACCCAAATCGCGCAGTGCTGAGACAAGACGAAGTGCTTGATCCGCAACGTCGGCATAAGTAAATTCAACGAATTGTCGGTTGATAATTTGCTTGAGATAAACCTCATTAGGGCGTTCCCTGGCCCATTTCAAAATCATCTCATTGGGTGGTGGGAGAGCACAGGTCGGTTTGCTTAACTCGTTAGGCTGAATCATTCTCTAACTCCATGTTATTGGCAAAACTGTTGTTATTTTTATGTTAATTGGTTGTTAAATATAGCAGTTTGTTTTGCTCTGGGGAAGCTTTGCTCACACGCAGTTACAGAATTTATTAAGAATGGATCTGGCGGAAAACTCCCGGGCTAATACCCGTTTTCTTTTTGAAAATTCGAGAAAAATAGGAAACATCATGATAACCACACTGGTAGGCAATAAAGGCGATTTTGGCATTTCGCTCATCGACCAATAGCCTTTTCGCCATGGCAATCCGCTTGTTGCAAATGTAATCACGAAAACTAATCCCGATGACTTTATGGAATAACTTAGAGAAGTAGGAAACGGAGTAGTGGCAATACGCTGCGATGTCTTCTTCACGAATTTCCTTGGTAATGTTGAGTTCGATATAGCGCAGAATATCGAGCATTTCTTTGCTCATACTTGCGGATGAAATAGGACTTTCTTGCAACTTGGGCGAAAAAATATGTTTGTCAAAACTCATATGCAGCTTTTGACATAATCCAATCAGGGTAATTGAAGGGTCATCAACGGAAATATCCATAATCCCGAATATCGACTCATGATGGCCGATAGAGTTCTCGTAGCTTCCATCGTGAATAATAATCAGATACTTATGTAAATTGGCACACATCTTTATTGCTGTCATGAGTAACTCCTGACAGCGAGGCTTCTGATAGAAAAACAATGCATAGTGAATGTTGGGTTCACTAAGGATTGAAACGTCGCTTCCGTGTTCCACCAGCTCAAAATGGTGCCGGCAAACATCCTGAACTCGCTTAGGTAAAAAGTTTACCGGGCTTCCCAACCAGTGTCCTTCCAGTTTTCCTGCCATAGTTTGCGCTCGCATCGTTCTTATCGTTAACCCTTTGGAATAAGGGGTTTTGTAGTTAAGCCTAGAATCATGGCAGCAAAGTGCAAGTCGACTTACCTAAGTATGAGGTCCGATTGATAGGCTTCTTTGCTATTCAACATACAGCCCAACAAAAAGGGATGTAATCTGTGAATTAAGTTTCACAATTGAGAATTAAATCGCTCGCAAAAATACCCTGAGAGATAAATTCTTTGCAGAGAAATGTGCGTTTCAGGTCTCGATTTCCTATCTGCCAAATCATTCAGTTCAAGTACCGCAACGGTTAGTGCCAAATAAACGCGGTCAACTCATTACTTTCAGTGATGGTTAAGCAAACTTTTACATGAAATCTTGAATAAAAAAGTACCAAAAGAAGACAAAAAAGTCCTAACAGCTATTGATAGAACTATCTAGATTCAAAGGGAACCATTCAGGAAGGAGACCAGAAAATGAATAAGTTCACTAAGTTCGTCAAAGACTTTTGGCAAGATGAAGAAGGTCTGTCTGTTGTTGAATACGTAGTCGGTGCGGGTCTTTTGGTTGCAGCGTTGGCCGTCGTGTTTTCGGGTTGGGGCTCTACTCTTCAAGCTGAGCTGGATGCCATCTTCTCGTAGACAATCAATCATTACAGATAAAAATTACATATGAGCCTTATAGTTTGGACTATGTTGTTTGTAGTTGGTGTATATGATGCGAGACAGCATCGTATACCCAACTATCTGCTTGCTCTGCTGATTTTAGCGGGGACGTTTCAAACCGTCTTAGTGAATGAGTCTTATGGCTTTTTCGCGGGCCAAGTTGGAGCAATGGTGATGGTGTTTATCCTCGCGTTGCTATGCAATTTGGCGGGTTGGATGGCACCAGGTGATGTTAAGTTGTTGGCTGTCGTGGGATTTTTAACCGGCTTCGGTCATTTGGCTGATACGTTTCTATATATCGGTCTTAGTGCTGTCTTTATCGGTGTCATGTACGGAGTACTGAATTATTTACTTCAGTACAAATCAGCTCTCAGTGCGGGAGGCATCGTGAGTAAAGTTCACTTGTCTGGACCGCTATACACAAAACTAAGTCGGAAAAGTTTGAAACGTCCTAAGGGTAATGATCTTGTTATGCCATTGGCGCCTGTCATCGTTGTCGGTGTTGCATTAGCACAATATGCCCAGAGCTCTTTCTAAAGCGCTACTATGACAAGGAGTCATTATGGCAACAGTGGTATCCCAAGGTCTTCACCGATCCGCCCTGACGCCTCAAGCTTCTGCGCCGAAGGTTCCTACATCTTTTGAAGATCTCAAAGTCCCGAGAGCAGTATTGGAAAATCTGCTGCTGAAGCATTTAGCCGCTTACCCCAAATCGGATGTTCTACAGCTTACTCGGCATATGGCAATTAACAGCCACATGATTGAAGATGTCATCGCGACACTGAGGCAAAAGTCGCTGGTAGAAGTCTTTCAAGCAGAACAGGCTTCTTATTTAAGCCCTTCTACAGGGCATGTCCGTTACGGCTTGTCTGAAACAGGTATGCGAGAAGCTGATGCGGCATTTGCCAAAGATGCGTACTTGGGGCCAGCTCCTGTCTCTCTTGAGGACTACAATGCGATGGTCCAGGCTCAGGACGTTCGATCTAAAATTATTACGCGTCCCGATGTCGAATTTGCATTGAAGGATGTCTATGGCGCAGAACGATTAGTGTCTGTTCTTGGTCCAGCTATCAACTCTGGCAGAGCCTTGCTCCTTTATGGAGATGCAGGGACGGGTAAGACGTTCGTTGCGACAAGAATACTCAATTCTTTGAATACATCTGTGTTCGTACCTTATTCCGTGTATGCCATGGGTAACATCATCAAGGTGTACTCAAGACAGCACCATCGTGCCGTTGACTCAAATGGTCAGACTCAATCGGTATCGTATAAAGATCAGTATGATCGCCGTTGGGTTCTGTGCGAACGCCCCAGTATTCAAGTGGGCGGCGAACTGACCATGGATATGTTGGAAGTAAATCACACTGAACACAACAGAGTCTGGATGGCGCCACTACAAATGATGGCCAACAATGGCATATTCATTATCGATGACCTGGGACGGCAACCAATGCCAGTAGCAACCTTGCTCAACCGTTGGATCGTTCCCATGGAATATTTTTATGACTACTTGTCTTTGCCAAATGGCCAACAAATTACTATCCCTTTCATATTGACGCTGGCTTTTTCGACGAACTTAGATCCCGAAAAAATCAGTGATCCTGCATTTTTGCGTCGGCTAGGTTACAAAGTTCAGTTTCATCCTCTGGAGCAATCTGAATACCACGCATTGTGGGAAGAAATGGCTTCTAATCGAAATTTACAGATCCATGCATCGTCTTTCGAAGTGTTATATAGCCTACACAGACAACATGCTGTGGGCTTTTATCCCTGCTTGCCGAAAGACTTAATTGGAATCAGTCGAGACATCATAGCGTTTGAAGAAAGCGAACCCCTTATTACTCCGGTCATTATGGAGCGAGCGTGGGAAGTTTACTTCACAGCAGATGGCAAAGGAGGAGGTGCTCGATGAGTCGCAATCAAGTGATTTTGTTATTTCTGTTATCTATTGTATTTGGTCTTGGAGCGGTCTTCTTTGCAAAACAATGGATGGATAGACAAGTTCAACCTCAAACTGAAGTTGAAGTCGTGGAGCGTGTTCCTGTGGTTGTGGCTTCTCGTGAAATTCCGGTAGGCACAGTCATTGAAGAGCAACATTTAGCGACTCGTTTATTGGAAAAATCTTGGGTAGAGGATAACCAATTTTCGAGTACAGAAGGTGTTGTTGGGAAAATAGCCGGTTCGGACATGTACACCAACGAAATTATTGTTGCTCAGCGCCTAACTACACCAGGAGAAGGGGCAACCCTCGCTGCTCTGATTCCGGAAGATAAGCGTGCGGTTACCATTCGTGTTAATGATGTCATTGGTGTGGCTGGTTTTTTGTTACCCGGCAATAAAGTTGACGTTTTAAGCACGGTTCAATACAGCAAAACATCAGCCAATACGACCACTATCTTAAAAGACATCCGTGTTCTTGCTGTCGACCAGACGGCCAAGACTCAAGAAAATAAACCGATTATTGTACGGGCTGTAACGTTAGAGGTTTCACCTAGAGAAGCTGAAAAACTGTTGAGTGCCAAAAGTAAAGGAGACATTCAACTTGTTCTGCGTAATCCCCATGCAGTGGAAGAAAAGGTTGTTAAATATGTGCCACCACCAAGTGTGACTATTATTAAAGGAACCGATTCATCCAACATTCGTGTGAAGAATTGAGGTGTGTTATGAGAACGATAATTACAACATTGGCATTATTCTTTGCATGTAGTGTTTGGACTGTTTCTGCAAGCCAATCGGGTGAAACGATAACGGTGCCGCATCATAAGTCTACGTTTGTAAAACTGCAACGCAGCGCCAGCCGAGTCTCTCTTGGTGATCCGCAAGTGTTAGATATTGTTATGCTGAAATCAGATGAGCTATTTCTGATCGGTAATAAGCTGGGTTCGACAAACTTAATGGCCTGGGACAGACAAGGCAGACTGATTGAATCGATCAATATTGAAGTTATTCACGATGTAAACAGCCTGAAAGCGAAGCTCTACGAATACATGCCGGACGAAGGTATCAAAGTGCAAAGTTCGCAAAATCGCTTGATTCTGAGTGGGCTGGTGAGTTCACAAGAGAAAATGAACTTAGCCCTTCGATTGGCTGAAACGTATGCGCCAGCACAAGCCGTCGACAAAGCAACAGGCTCTCGCAATGAGGACGCAAGTACAACGGGGGTCGTCAACCTGATGACCATCGGTGGTGCCCAGCAAGTTATGCTTGAGGTCACTGTGGCTGAAGTACAACGTAGTTTAGTCCGCCGTTTTGGTGCCAATTTTAATTTCCTGCAATCTAACGGTAACTTTTCCATTGGCGGAACATCCGCTGGCGGTGGGATAAGTGGCGTGACACCAGTGTTCAACGATTTAGGCATCGATAGTACGGGTTTTCTGTCAACCTTTATGGATGGTAATACTTTGTTTTCCATTGCGTTAGATATCGCGAAAGAAAACGGGGTCGCTAAAGTGCTGGCTGAACCAAATTTAACTGCCTTAAGTGGCGCCAATGCTGAATTTCTGGCCGGGGGCGAATTCCCTATTCCTGTACCCAACGACAACGGTATTACCATTGAGTACAAAGAGTACGGGGTTGGCTTAAAATTTGTACCAACGATTCTGAGTGATAAAAAAATCAACCTTAAATTGGCTGTCGATGTCAGCGAAGTGGCGTCCTCTTCGGCTCTCAATTACACGGCGGTTGGTACCAATGCAGTCTACTACATCCCACCGGTGACAAGACGCAGTGCTTCTTCCACTATTGAACTCGCTGATGGGCAAACGATAGGTATTGCTGGCCTGCTCAGTGAGAACACTCGTGATTCAGCCAACAAAATGCCAGGTCTTGGTGATATTCCTGTATTAGGTCAACTTTTTAACAGCCAAGAATACATTTCAGGCCAAACCGAGTTAGTCATTCTGGTGACACCAAGACTCGCCAAACCTATCGATCGCTCAAAAATCACCTTACCGACAGACGCATTTGTTGAGCCTACGGACTTGAAATATTACCTGTTAGGCGAAGGTGCATATCTTGCTAAACCCAAAGATGTGAAACGTACCAAGTCGTCTAAATATGATGCGATGGAAGATACCACCAAAGGTGGGTCTGAAGGCTCATTTGGTCATGATTTATAAGGAAAATATTATGAAAATTTCATCAGTGATTTTTCTAATAAGTGTTGTTCTCTTGACCGGATGCGCCAATGAACCCCGTTTGGGCTACTACGTTGCACAGTTGGCTTCAGAGCAAACATACAATCCCAACGCCACCCAAGAAAATCTGGGCTATATACCCGTTGGTACGGGTGAAAGAATGGAAGGCGTATACAAAACTTACACAGGAAAAGAAGTTCCGTTGGAGAGCGGCACTACGAGCCAGTTTATAGAAGGCTTTAGTAGTGGTACTACCAGCAGTAACTAGTCGAGGTCGTTATGAAAACACAACGCCCACTTCGTGGAATACGTAAGCAGCGAGGTCTGGTTGTTGTGATTGTTACCATTGCATTGTTGCTACTGATTGCAGTCGCTGCATTTGCTATTGATATCAACCACGCACTGATGAACCGTACCAAGTTGCAAAATAGCGTGGATGCAGCCGCTTTAGCTGCCGCTGTCGTGTTGGACAAAGATGGTACTGAAGCTCAGGCTGATGCAATGGCTCGAGCGACATTAACTAAAATGTCTACGTCGGCAGGCAACTCTGAACTTGTGTTTGACGTATCTGATACAGCAAACATTCAAGTTCAGTTTTCGAATGACCCGATCATATTTCCGGCGTCATCATACTCAAGTTCTCCTGACGCTGATCGCTATGTTCGAGTGGTTGTTAATGAGTTGGACTTAGAGAGTTTCTTCTTTGCAAAAGTGATGGGAGTAACCAAGCGCTTGTCGGCCAGTGCCGTGGCTGGACCTAGCCCTGGTGGTAATGCTTGTAATATTGTTCCCATGGCCGTTTGTGAAGGGGATGATGCCGGGACAAATGGATATGACGCTGGCGTAGTTTATGCGCTGAAGATTGCTGATCAAAGTGATCCCACCATGGGCTCGGGTAACTTCCAATTGCTTGATTTTGGCTCAGGTGCCAGTACCGTACGTGATGCACTGGCTGGAGGATACGAAGGTTGTGTTGATTTGGATGCTGGAGAGACAGTTGATACTAAACCGGGCAACACTGTCGGTCCTGTCGGACAAGGGCTGAATACTCGGTTTGGTGATTATTCTGGAGGCGGTCTCAGTGCCACTGATTATCCGCCAGACCTATATGTTAAACAAACCTCTCCTACGTTAACTGACTCTGATGTAGGCAGCACACCAGCATGGGGATACGATGATTATCAATCCGATCTGGCTGGTGGGGTGTGTCCTGGGGATACGACAAATTGTAAAGCTAATGGTGATGCAGAACGGCGAATTCTTGCTATCCCGATTGTGGATTGTAGCGGGGCAACAGGGGGAACCAATAGTTTTTCCGTAACGGCAATAGGTTGCTTCTTTTTACTGCAAAAAGCGCCCAATTCGAATGGTGGGCATACCTCTATCTTTGGTGAATTCATCGAAGATTGTACGGTGAAAAACACACGCAATAATGGAACCAATACATCAAATGGTCCTCATCGAATCGTCCTCTACAAGGACCCGAATAGTGAGGAATCGTGACATGAAAAGGTTCGTTAAAAAACAAAAGGGCTTAGCTGCGGTTGAATTCATCATCACTGTTCCGCTATTACTCGTTCTGCTCGGCGGAATTATAGAGTTTGGCAATGCTTTCGTGCGTTACAACACGCTGAGCAAGCTAGTACAGAATGGTTGTCGATTTGCGGTGACTGATATTTATGGTACAGCATCGTCTGACTCCATTGCTGAGGTCGCGGACATTAAGAATATGGTGGTGTATGGAAATAAAGCCGGGACGGGAACTGCATTATTAACGACGCTGACTACTGCGAACGTTACAGTGACTCACGCAGACAAGTACGTGGTTGTATCTGCCAGCTACACCTACGTACCCCTTGTCAATATTCTGCCCGCTTCGCTTATGAATAATATTGTACTTAGTGCATCGGCTGTTATGAGGACGACATTATGAAAGTTGTTCGCCGTATACAGCGGGGTATGACCCTGGTTGAGTTTACTTTTTTGGCGTCTGTATTGTTGCTTATTCTGTTCGCTATTATGGAAATAGGCATGTATGTGTACTCAATTCAGACTATCAATAACATTACAAGAAAAGCGGCCCGTTTCGCGACAGTATGCGTGGTGTCAGATCCGGACATACCATCACTTGCACTTAATGATGGAGCGCCAGATGGTTTTACATCATCAAATTTGGTTATTGAATACTTGGGATCTGATGGTGCAAAAGTTGCTGAACCACCAGCATCTCACTATGCAGATATTTATTACGTCAGGGCACGAGTGACGGGATACAGCTACCAGTTTTCTGGGTTGTTAAGTTTTTTAGGTAACAGTGGCGTTGTATCAGTACCGGATTTTGAGACCACTTTACCTTCGGAGTCGTTAGGTATTTTACGTCCAGACTCTTCAGATCCTGACGATAAAACCGATTGCTGAGAGGGATTGATATGGGAGAAGCCGTGAAGTTATCGCGAGGTGACAGCAGTAATATCAGACTTAAAACCAGTTTATCGGTGTGGGTACTCTATTCTAGTGACCGATTTAAACTTCACATGATGAGTGAGTTATCGAAATGCCACAGCATTAGTTATGAGGTAATTTCTCTTCACGGTGTGATGTCTGAGAGCTTCAAACATTTTTCGCCGCCAGATTTGATCTTTGTTGAAACTGGACCAAATTGGGCGCAAAAAGTGATTGAGTTGCAGAATTATGAAAGTCCCGAGGTAGAAGAGGATGACGTGAATACCTCTTTAATTGTATTCGGTGATGAAAGCGATAATGGTGCATTAAAAATTGCTTTAAGAATCGGAGCCGCTGATTTCGTTTCTGACAGATCCTCGTTAGAAGATCTTATTCCGCTGTTGAAAAATGCTGCTGAAGAAAAAATTGCGGCCAGAAAACTAGGTCAATTGTTTGTATTTCTCAATACCAAAGGTGGCTCGGGAGCGACGACGATTGCGCTAAATACCGCGGTTGAAGTCGCGCTGCAGCATAAAAATAAAGTGTTGTTGCTTGACCTTGATATTCATTTCGGAGTGATCATGGATTATCTCAATATCAATCCGGTCTACAGTATCAATGACGCTATCGCGAATGTCGCTGACTTAGATGAAATTTCGCTGCACAGTTTGGTTTCGAAGCACTCATCGGGATTACATGTACTAAGCTTTAAACATGAAAACCACAATGAGAATTTCGATAAAGCCATGCAACTAGGGAAATTGTTACCGACATTGATGGAATACTATCCCTATATTTTTGTTGATCTCTCGATAGGTGTCGATCGAATGTTTTCGCCAGTTTTATCTCATTCGTCGAAGGTTTTTCTTGTTACGCAACAAAACTTGGTGGGGATTAAAAATACATCTCGAATAGCGAAGTCGTTGATGCTCGAATACGGCATCTCTAAAGAACAGATAGAACTCATTGTGAACCGATATGAAAAGCGCCAGCAAATCAAACTGAAGGATATTGAGCAGACAATTACTGGTGTTAAAGTTCACATGATTCCCAATGATTTTAAAGCCGCCATTGAGAGTGCCAATTTAGGTAAACCCGTGGTGGAGTCAAAGAAAAACAGTTCAATTACCAAATCGGTAATTGAGTTATCACAAACGTTAGCGCCTGAAGTGAAAGAGAAAAAAGGTTGGATTAAGCGTTTATTTTCCTGATGGATTAGGAGGGTTGCATGTTCTTCAAAAGAAAAAACATCAATGCCGAGTTTCAAGACCAGGTGCTAAAAGTTGATGATCTTCCTAATGTTGAGTCTAAATCAGCATTTTCGGAGTCCAGACCCAAGCAGGATGAAAGTCCTTTGGAGAAGAAATTACGAGAGTCTGAAACCAAAAATCGAGAAATCGATGATGCTCGTAAGCAGTTGGAGCAAGAACTGGCGGTCAAACATTATTACCACCAGCGCTTGTTGGAAACGTTAGACTTGGCACTGCTTTCCAGTCTGGAAAAAGACCGCGCAAGAAAAGATCTGCATGATGCCATTGTGCAACTAATGGCTGATGACCAAACGCATGCATTGAGTGCTGAAGGCCGTAAGCGTGTGATCAAACAGATCGAAGATGAAGTGTTTGGTTTGGGGCCATTGGAACCGCTGCTACACGACTCAACGGTTTCCGATATTCTGGTTAATGGGCCAAAGAGTGTTTACGTGGAACGCCGCGGTAAACTGGAACGCACGCCTTATACATTCCTCGATGATCGCCACCTACGCAATATTATTGACCGCATTGTTAGCCAAGTTGGTCGACGTATTGATGAGGCCTCTCCGATGGTAGATGCTCGCTTGGCTGATGGCTCACGGGTGAATGCCATCATTCCACCGTTGGCTCTTGACGGGCCTTCAGTTTCGATTCGCCGATTTGCTGTAGATAAACTGACGATGGATAACCTTTTGTCGTTCAATTCATTATCTGAACAAATGGCTAAATTTGTAGAAGCTGCCGTCAAGGGAGAGCTGAACATACTGATTTCCGGAGGGACGGGGTCAGGGAAAACGACCACGCTCAATATCTTCTCCGGCTTTATCCCCAAAGAAGATCGCATTATCACCATTGAAGACTCGGCGGAGTTGCAATTGCAACAACCTCACGTCGTGCGTTTGGAAACGCGTCCGGCAAACCTCGAAGGCAAAGGTGAAATTACTCAGCGTGATTTGGTCAAAAACTCACTGCGTATGCGACCAGATCGAATCGTTCTTGGTGAGGTGCGCGGCAGTGAAGCAGTCGACATGTTAGCGGCCATGAACACCGGTCATGATGGTTCATTAGCAACCATTCACGCCAACACTCCACGTGATGCGCTCAGCCGGGTTGAGAATATGTTCGCGATGGCGGGCTGGAATATCTCGACCAAAAACCTGCGTGCGCAGATCGCTTCGGCCATTCATCTGGTCGTTCAGATGGAACGTCAGGAAGACGGTAAACGCCGCATGGTGAGCGTATCTGAAATCAACGGCATGGAAGGTGACATCATTACGATGTCGGAAATTTTTAAATTCCAGCGTCAGGGCATGGATGATGAAGGAAATGTCGTTGGTTACTACACGGCAACAGGTGTTATTCCTCAATGCCATGAATCGCTATCTAAACGGGGCTTCCATCTACCGTACGAAATTTTTAATGAGACGTACCAATAGGAGGTCTCTATGCAAGATATCACGATGTTTTTTGTGTTGCTGTTTTTTGCAGTTGTGTTCATTTCTCAGGCACTGATTCTGCCCGCAGCGGGGAGCAAGGCGAAGCACAAAGAACTGGCTAATCGTCTCAAAGAAACACAATCCAATCTTGACGAAGAAAGCCGTTCTTTGTTGCAAGAGCACTATCTGAAAAGCCTGACACCACTGGATCGCAGATTGGTGCAGGTTAAAGCCTTTGCTTCGTTGAAAAAAACAATTGAACTGTCGGGGTTTGATTGGTCTTTGTCACAAACGCTGGGTGTAACAACGATTCTGAGCTTAGGTGTAGGGCTACTTTTGCTCATTCTCGGACAGCTTTGGTATCTGTGTCTTGCTGCCGTCGCTTTCGTGTGGGTATGTCTGCACATGATACTGCAAAAAAAAATCTCTGATCGCTTGTCCAAATTTGAAGAGCAGTTACCAGATGCACTGGATATTATTCGTCGCATGTTACAGGCAGGCCAGCCAATCACTCAGGCATTCAATGAAGTCGGTAATGAGATGCCTGCACCTATTGGTATCGAATTTAAAAATACGTTTAACCTGTTGAATTATGGCTATGACATGCGTCTGGCTATCATGCAGATGGCAGATCGAACACCTACCGTATCGATGCTGGCATTTTCAAGTGCAGTTTTGTTGCAAAAAGAGACTGGCGGTAACTTGTCCGAGAACCTCGACAAAGTGTCTAAAGTTTTACGAGCCCGATTTAAATTGGCCCGAAAAATCAAAACCATTTCCGCTGAAAGTCGTATGTCTGCCTGGATTCTGGTGTTGTCACCTTTTGTTCTGTTTGTGGTGATGTCCTTTCTGCGTCCGGATTACGTGGCACCCCTGTACGAAGACCCTCGAGGCATGGGGCTGATTAGCTATGGGGTTGTGAGCCTATTTATTGGCTCTTTGTGGATGAGAAAAATTATAAATTTCGAGGTGTAATATGGACGATTTACTGACTGCATTATCCTCATTTCAACTGACCGAACAGAATGTCTTTCTCGGATTAATTTTAATCGCCACTGTGTTGTTGATTATGTCGGTTGCCCTTATTTTTGTTGGCACCAAAGCGCCTATCAAACGTCAATTAGAAGAAATCCGCAAAGAGAGTTCGGTTAAATCAGGTGGTCACCTCGCCAAAAAACGCGACCGAATTCATAACACATTAGAATCTATCGCGCCCATTATGTCGCCCAAGAATATTAAGGAACGGGAGAGTGTTCGTCATAGACTGATGCATGCTGGTTATCACGATGCCAGCGCACTCACGACCTTTTACGCATTAAAAGTGTTGTCGACTTTAGCTGGTGTGGCGCTCAGTGCTCTGCTGTATTTCCTGTATCCAGATATGAAAAATCTGAAGTTGGTTGTGATTTTCAGTGTGGCGATGGGATTGTTTTTGCCCAATTTTTTGTTGGATAGAATGGTGAAAAAACGCAAATCCCGAATTAAAGGCGGCATTCCTGACGCGCTGGATTTGTTGGTGGTATGTACGGAATCTGGCTTAGGTTTTAATGCTGCACTGCGCCGCGTCGCCGATGAATTGATGATTTCTCATCCAGATTTGGCCGATGAACTTGATACTGTGTGTGCCAAAATTAAAGCTGGGGTTGAAATGTCAGAAGCGATGGCACAACTGGTAGAACGCACTGGCCTGATAGAGATCAGTGGCCTTGTCAGTATGCTCGCCCATGCTTCCCGTATCGGTGGCAGTATTTCTCAAACGTTGCGTGATTACACTGAAGACTTTCGAGATAAACGCAATCAAGAAGTTGAAGAAATTGCGGCAAAAATTCCAACTAAAATGATTTTTCCATTGCTACTTTTCGTCTGGCCTTGCTTTTTCATCGTCGCCGTGGGGCCTTCAATCCTGTCTTTGACGGCACATTTTGGACGCTGAGGTGATTATGATAAGACGCAGTACTATTTTCATCATGCTGATGATATTGGTGGGGTGTGCTTCCTCCCAGAATACTCCCAAACCGTTTGAAAACGAGCTTTACGATGGTCGGCCTGTCGAAACGTTTGATGCTGAAGCGGCACCCATGACAGAAGTGGAAGCGATTAAACGCGGTGATTATGCTCTCAAAGGCAACAATACCGATTTGGCGCTGTATGAGTATGTGCGATCGCTGGATTTCCCTAACGCTCAATATAAAGACAAAACCCTGTACACCATCGGACGCATCCATCAGGCGAGAGGCAATTTTGAGCTTTCAGAGAAGGCTTATCTGATGGCGTTGGAAGCCAATCCAAATAACATCAAAGTGCTTGAGCAACTCGGTTCCAACTACACCAAACAAGGGGATGTGGAGCAAGGGGAGAGCTATTTTATTCGCGCGATTAACGCAGACCAACTTCGTTTAGTGAGCCGTGAAACCATTGCCCTCAATAGCATTTCCATTGCCAGCATCGACAAACTCAGTAGTGATAATCAGTCTCCGGCGTTGGCGTATATGGGGTTAGGCATTTTGTATGATGTTAAAGCCCAGCATGATGTTGCGAAGGCTCTCTACAAGCATGCACTAAGAATCGAACCGAAATCCAGCAAGGCACTAATGAACATGGGGTATTCCTACTACATGAGTGGGGATTACGACAATGCGAAGCGCTATACGATGTCTGCGCTTGAGCAGGACCAAAACAACCAGCGGGCTCAGAATAATCTCGCTCTGATTTACTTGGCCAGTGGCGAAGAACAGCGTGCGCTGAATGTGTTTATGAAGTTTATGGACGCACCGGAAGCGCTTAATAACGTGGGCTATTTCCTGATGTTACAAGGAAAACCGGAAAGAGCGATTCCTTACTTGCAGCAAGCGATCGACAAAAAGCCATCTTACTACAAAGTGGCGAATGAGAACCTTGAGCGAGCGTTGTTAGAGGTGCGGGCAAACGCGGCTGAGAAAGGCACAGCGACCACAGTTCAGTGATGCGGAGGTGTAAGCCTGTCCGAAGGATCCGGCTCCGGATAGGCTTCGATGACTTTCTTCAGAAATTCCTGATGGTAGCGCAGGGCATTGACACAATGTCTGTCCAGTTTGCCAGCCAAAACCATCTTCTCCAGCTCCAGCAATGCAAATGGGACGGACCAAGCTTGTTTGTAAGGGCGATGACTGGTTAAGGCATCAAACACATTGGCAACCGCAATGATGCGTGCGGATACCGGAATCTGATCTTGAGTCAGGCCATACGGGTAACCGCTGCCATCAAGAAACTCATGATGGTACGCCACAATTTCCTTCAACACAGACACACAAGGGTGATTGGGTGCTCCCATGTCATCGATAATGTGATTGATGATTTCCACCCCTTTTTCCACATGCCCGTTTAACTGTTCACGCTCATCGGCTTCCAACTCACAAGGTTTGGTCAGAACACTGGTGGGAACTGCCAATTTGCCGATATCGTGGCATTTGGAAAACTGACTGATATTCTCAATTGCCTCATCATCGAGATCGTAGGTTGGAGCGACCTCCAGCGCGATGACTTTTGCATAACGACTGATGCGCTCTCTGTGCTCCCGAGACTCTTGTAAATGTTCGGGAGAATTGGCGTTTATGTGATTGGCCGATTCCAACAACGTATGGACAAGGTCGTATTCCGAAGTGACCACGAAACGCAAAATCTCAATATAGGGTTTGAGCATGAAATTTTTCACTTCGCTGAAGAAATGGCTTTGGCAGGAGTTCAGGAAAATAAAACCAATGAACTCGCTATCGTGATAAACCGGGATTGCCAGCGATGAGCGAAACCCCTGATCGATAAGCCACTTGGTGTGTGGGTAGTTGGGCTTTAACTCCAGGGGGATGTCATTCACATAGCGACATTCGCCAGATTGGGCGCATAATTTCAACGCAGGCAATTCAGCTAACGGGAACTCGTAATGCATCAGTTCAAAACCGTGGAAGGTACTGTCGGCATAGGTTTTCAGCAAATCATTCTCTTTGTCATACAGAGCGAAAGAGATGCGATCAATTTCTGGTTCAGTGACTAACAATCGATGGTGGATATCGGCCAGTTGGTTGTTCAGTGTACCCGCCGTCGGAAAGTAACTGTGATCACCAGATTTGCTGTGGGTGTTCATGTTTTAGCCTCCATGCCTGCGCTTCCGTTCCCCAGTACTTAAGTTTAGGCCATGTACAGATGAAACGGCTAACCGAACACCAACAAAATCCACCCAAACTTGACTTAAATTAAGCTCAAAGAAATACCCGCAAGCGCAAAATAAATCACCATCAACAGAATGGGCAAACGAAGTATTTTCATCAGCACAAAGCCAAGCAGAATGGCGGCAATATCAAAGGTTGTAGATACAGCACTGCTGAATACCGGTTGATATAACGCAGCGATCAGTAAGCCGACAACAGAAGCATTTACTCCCGCCAGCGCTCCGTTAATGGCAGGGATAGCAGCTAAAGCACGCCAATGCTTAATCACTCCCAGAAGCAACAGAAAACCGGGTAGAAAAATGGCCACCGTTGCGACAAGAGCGGAAGTGATTGGAGAGTCTGGATCTAGCGCGTAACCCAGATAAGTTGCAAAAGTAAACATGGGGCCGGGAACTGCCTGAGCCGCGGCGTAACCCGTTAAGAATGTATCCGAAGTTATTTGATCACCCAGCGTATTTTGCAGTAGCGGAAGTACAACGTGCCCACCACCAAATACTAAGCTGCCAGCCTGATAAAAGTGGTCGAACACACTGAGCAGTGAAGAATACGAGCTGACGAGAGGCAGACCGAAAAAGAGGATGGCAAACAGCGCCAGAGGCACCCATGAAAGCGAATAGCCCGTGGTCGCTTCTTTGGGGGGAGCTCCTTTGAGCTGTGATGCACCAAACAGTGCGGCAACAATCAAAACCAGCATTTGAGTAGTGAGAGTCGGCATGCAGAGCAATGCGATAGCGGTCACTAAGCAGAGCAAAATGGTAAGTTTCTGGCGGCAGAAGTTCTGATACATACCCCAAGCCGCATCAGCGACAACCAGCACGGCCAGCAATTTCAAACCATGAACAATATGCAAAAACAGCGGCTGATTGAGTAGCTGGCTGCTCAATAGTGCAATCAGCAGCATTAACATGACGGATGGCAGAGTAAAACCTAAAAAGGCTGCACACGCACCAAACAGCCCCGCGCGCTGGTATCCGATTGCAAATCCAACCTGGCTGGATCCCGGGCCCGGCAGAAACTGGCTGAGTGCAACAATCTGAGCGTATTCGTCATCAGTGAGCCAGCCTCGCTTTTGAACAAACGCTTGGCGAAAGTAGCCGATATGCGCGGCTGGCCCGCCAAAGCTGACCCAGCCTAAAGTGAAAAAGGTTCTGAATATGTCTAACATCTTATCCTACTTGCATGTCGCTTGTATCCTGATCGGCAATGTAGAGGGTGTGATTCTCAGGCTCAACTAGAAAGTTGTAAGAAAATACAGCAGTTTTATGACATTAGCGTGGGATATCCGACTTTTGAGTCAGCCAGCCCATTGAACGCCAAATTATGACAGTCAGCAATGTGCTGACATAACCATCGACAGCGTAATGCCAGGCTAAATGAACCGAACCAATTTGGATCATCAAGGCATAGCCCCATGCCAGATACCCCCATCTGCGATGCAATGCCGAAACCGCAAGGGCGAGCAATACCGCCATAGACACGTGCATGCTGGGCATCGCAGATATACCTGAACCTATGCCTTGATCTCGTGCTTCAAAGTGATGCCAGAGCACATTCTGAATGTTCAATGCCCAAATATCGGGAAGATGGTTTTGCTGTAGCCACTGGTTTTGTTCCTGAAGGCGAAGCATCAACGGAGTGTAGTAGTTGTAAGAGGAATTGAGGAGTTCTGTGTAACAAGGGCCTGCTGACGAAAGTAGGGTGGCTAGCACACAACCAAGCACTAACCAGCATGTGATGAAGGACAGAAAAAAACGTAACCTTATCGCCTGATTTTGTCGATACAAAATGAAGAACACCAGTCCCCCCCAAATCACGAAAAACCACAGATTATAGAAAAAGTTGAGTATTAAGGTCGCCAGCGGGTGGGCAAAAATAGCGTGGGTGATTTCCCATGGTGAAAAGCCTGCGTGCAGTACTTTGTCCAACTGATAAAACAGCGCATCGTACTGATAAAACTGAATATCCGGAATGATGGATTTCATGTAGGTATAACTGGATAGCACCACACTGACACACAACAGGGTTAACAGGCATGCCAACGGGCGCGAGAGTGGTGAAAAGAAGGCAAGTACGGTTTTAAGCAGATGAATTGTTGGGTGTGCGATACGGTTTTTGAGCATGTGACAATAGAAGTAAGTACACCAAAGCACGAACGTCATACTGGTTGTGTGCACCATCGACCCCAGATAGGTCGTGAGTCGGTAATGCAGTTTGGTCTCAATACCACCGAACGAGATTGAGCCATAGATGCAAAGAATCAGAATCAACACATAGAGATAGATGATCTTATCTTCGGCAAGAGTCAGTTTCAGGCTCTGCCACTCTTCATGCCAATTTGGGCTTGTGATTCGAAATTCCATTGAGCCACTCTGCTATCCATTTGTCATATCAGTTTAGTGCAGATTGTGACCGGTTTTGTTCAGTTTGCTAATTTTTCATTGTCAACTCACTCACTTATAAGTTTAGCCTTTAGTCTGGCGCGTGTTTATACATGGTTATAATATCGGTGAAAACGTTTTCATTAATGCCAAGGGAGTCACAGCATATTGCTATGGCAAGTTGCTAAACTTCGTTCATTAATCTTTGTTGATTCTGGATGTTGGCGCATGAAATGGCGGTTGGAAGTCTGTGTTAGGGGAGTGAAATCGATGATCAAATATTCGGAGGTTTATCGTGGCTAACCCGTTGTTTGAGTCGATGACTCGCGAGAGTTTTCAAGATGGGCGTGTTGCTCAGCTCGTTGAGTTAAGCAATGTTCATGGAATGCGTATTGTCTTGATGGATATCGGTGCCACGTGGTTAAGTTGTCGGTTGCCTCTTGGCGAACAAGAGCGTGAAGTCGTGCTGGGCGTGGACAGCATGGCTGCGTTTGAATCTCAAGGTGCATTTCTTGGCGCGACGGTCGGACGCTATGCCAATCGAATCGCTCAGGCTCAATATGAGTATGACGGGCAAACTGTGCAACTGGTCGCCAACCAAGGTGCCAACTGCTTGCACGGAGGTAAATTGGGCTGGAGTCATCGCCGCTGGACTCTGGTCAGCAAGTCAGAGCGGACAGCGGTGTTTTCTCTTTATTCTGCAGATGGCGAACAAGGTTTCCCCGGCAATGTGACCGCGTCAGTGACGTATGAATTGACTGACGCTAACGAAGTCTGCATTCGCTATCTGGCGAACAGCGACAAAGCGACCCCGATTAACCTGACCAATCATGCGTATTTCAACTTGATGGGGGCGGAGTCAGGTGCAAATGTGCTTGAGCATAAGCTGTCCATCAATGCGGAGCGTTACCTGCCGACAGATGAAACGGCGATTCCGCTTGGCGAGTTACGGAGTGTGAGGAATACGGGATTTGATTTTCGCTGCATGAAAACCGTTGGCCAGGATCTGATGAGCGATGAGCAGCAGGCTTTCGCCAAGGGTTATGATCACAGCTACTGGTTGAATGAAGAGTGCCGGCTGGGTGCTTGTGCCGCGACGCTGATATCCGATGACGAAAAGGTCACGCTCAAGGTCTTTACCGATAAACCAGCGATGCAGTTGTATAGCGGGAACTGGTTGCTGGGCACGCCGGGACGCAACGGGGCAAAGTACAGCGATTACCAAGGACTCGCGCTGGAAACCCAGTTCTTGCCCGACTCGCCTAACCATCCAGAATGGCAGCAGGAGAGTTGTATGCTGCTTCCTGAACAAGAATACGCCTATACCACGGTGTATCAGTTTCTGCTGGCGGATGAGAACCACTAAGACCACACGATGAAGCGTGATTGGCTTCCGATAAAGGTGGAGGTCTTACCACGTCAACGACGTGCGAGTCTTCATAGTTCCGTTCAAAGGCGCTTGTGCTTTTGTGCGGGCTTGCTAGTGTGAGCGATTATTTGCTTTCCGGAACTCAGCTATGGACTCAACCTTTCACACCGTCGGTTACGACGCATTTGCCAAGCTCGATTTGCGAGTGGGTATAATTCGGGACGTTAAAAGGCACGACAACGCAGACAAACTTTATATTGTGCAGATTGAAGTCGGGGAGCAGACATTGCAAACCGTGACCAGTCTGGTCCCGTATTATCGTGCGGAAGAGCTGATGAATCGCCAGGTTGTTGTGTTGTGTAACTTGGAGCCTGTGACCATGCGCGGTGAGATTTCTGAGTGCATGCTGCTGTGCGCCGAAACTGTTGATGGTGAAGAGAGTGTGCTGTTAACCCCTGAGCGTCCGATTGCCTCAGGGGTTCGTATTGTTTAACGTACGTTGGCAATCAGGTCATCAATGACTGAATGGTGCGCGGGTGAAACGCCAGCCAGATTGCCATATTTCGGCGCATGGCGATCGTTTTCCAGTGGATGATGCCAGCCAACGGTATGTTCGACAAAGTGACGAGCAAATGCTTCGGACACTTCCAGGCAGCCAGCCAGAACCGTATCGACATAAGTTTGCACTATCGGGCTGCGCTCGCACGGCGGTTGGTGCTGCTCGGTCACGTAAACCCAAATCTCCCGCTCGCGGTCAAATTCCGCTTCTGTTTCAATTTGTTCCGCTGTCAGCGCGATGCGTTGATAGCCGCGCTCGCGGCGGTCAAACTCTGCCAATGCGGCCTCATCAATTTCCAGTAATACACCATTGACCTGGCCCTCACCCGGATTCACCACGAGCGGTGAAATGACATAGCTGTCATCGATTTTGCCCCAGTAGCGTACCAAACCGTGTACGGTGACGGGCAGAGCTTTTCCCGTGTTACCAGTAAGCTGACGGGATGCGGAATTCATCAGGCTTCCATAGCCAAAAATGTACATGCTGACTCCATTACCTCTTGTGCGCCAGTTGCAGTTTGAGTCTGCAAATGGCGCGGTTGTTTGTGTCTTTGTTCGCGAAATACAAGGCTTGCCGCACTTCTCTCGCTATGGTTGTTTGCTGAAAAACTGCAAACGGCGCAGAATCCAGAATTCCAATCCAAAAATTGCCACCAGGCCTAAACAGAATACGCCAAATGCGACCGGTGATTCTGTGCCGGGAATGCCTCCCACGTTAACACCAAGCAGGCCGGTTAAAAAGCTGGTGGGCAGGAAAATCGCCGCAATGACCGAGAACAGATAGGTGTTCTGGTTCATTTTCTCGGCATGATATTGACGCAGCTCGCCTTTGATGATCTCCAGTTCACTCAGGTAAAAGTCCAGAGTTTCGTTGATGCGTGTAATGGTGTTGACGCTGTGACGCAGGCGCAAATGTTTGTTGCTGGCCAGCGGCACACTGGAATTCTGGTAATCATCAATGGCGTATTGCTGCGGCTTAATGAAGCGTTTGATTTTGAGCAGCGCTTTGTGCGTATTCATCAGCTCTTCGCTGAGCTCAGTTTCGTCATCGAACGCCGTGATCTTGTCTTCCACCAGATCCAGATAGCTGTCGATATTGCGGTTGAGGCCATCGACGATACCCAGTACCAGTTCCGCCAGACTCTTAGGACCGTTGCCTTCGAGTAGCGCATTGCGTAGCGTATTAATGGTTTTCGATGGAATTTTGCGGCTCGAAATCAGTGCGCCGTTGTAATACAGAATGCGCACACTGAGCATGTCGGCTGGGTCGGCATTTTCGTTCAGGTTGACGCCACGCAGGATCAGCAAGAAGTTCTGATCATCGTACTGTTCAAACAACGGGCGGGTATCTTCGGCCAGCAAGCTATCGACAATCGAAGCCGGAATGGCGTTACTGATCAGCCATTCGCGCACACCGGCGGCGTCACGTTGGCAATGATACCAGTGGCCGGGCTCAATGTTTTGTGGTTTATCCTCAGGCTGAACGGCTTGATCTTCACTAAAACGCCAGTGATCGATGAGAAAATCCATAACTATCCTCTTATGCGAAAAAGCCAGGGGTTACCCTGGCTTTTAATTTTAGAATCCACGCATCTGAATGCGGCGTAAAAACTCGGTCATCACCCGGTCGTAAAGCAGATCGCCAAGGAAGGCGTCTTCGACATGGTGGTCAATGCTCGGGTTATCATTGACTTCGATAACATAAACTTGACCGTCAATCTCTTTTAAGTCAACACCATACAGACCACCTCCGATGAGGTTGGCTGCTTTGACCGCCACATCGACGACTTGCTTCGGCACCTGTTTCAAATCTAGCGTTTCGAAACCACCGGAGGAAACCCGGCCACTGCTGTGGTGCTGATAGATCTGCCAGTGACCACGGCTCATCATGTACTTGCAGGCGAAAATCGGCTGGTGGTTGAGTACACCAATACGCCAGTCGAAATCGGTCGGCATAAAGGCTTGCGCCAGGATCAGCACGCTTTTTTCAAACAGCGCGGTGGCTTCTTTTTCCAACTCCTGTTCGTTGCGCACTTTCACCACTCCGCGCGAGAAGGCGCCATCCGGAATCTTCAACACCATTGGAAACTCCAGATGTTCCATCAGGTAGGATTTCCAGTTGGGATCATAACCCTGCACGATGACGCTGTTAGGCGCTGGAACATTGTTGCGTTGCAACAACTCGGTCAGAAAGACTTTGTTGGTGCACTTCATGATTGACTCGGAATCATCCATCACCACCAGGCCCATCTTCTCGGCCGTTTTGGCAAAACGGTAGGTGAAGTTACTGATGTTGGTGGTGGCACGAATGAACAGGCCATCGAATTCGCCCAAACGTGACAAATCGTCTGGTGAGATGGTTTCCAGGTTCATACCCAAGCGGTTGGCTGCACGGCGAAAACGCTTCAGGGCAGAAGCATCTGACGGCGGCATTTTCTCTTCTTCATCGACCAGCATGGCGATGTCGTAACGGTATTTCTTCTCTTGCTTCGGTTTACGCCAGATTTTGTTCGAGAACTGTTCCAGCGATTCGATGAAGAAATCCTGCTCTTGATCGGCCAAATCCTGAAATGGGAAAGGTGCGATTTTACTGATCTGCCAGTGACCTTGGAACTTGGTCATCGCCAGTTCAATCACGGGCACCATGAACTGTTCAAACAGACGACGAGCGAGTTTTTCCAGCCCTGGCTCCGGAGTGCGGCCAAAGTAAATTTTGCAGTGAATCGACTCGGTGTGTTTGCACAGTTTGTTGAGTTTAACCAGACCGCTGGACAGTAAAAACGGCTGGTTGATGTCATTAATCGCCATCACGCGAGGAATAACACGGTGACCACGAGCTTCCGCCATTAAAGAACAGTAATAGCCGGTACTCATGTAGTCGTAATCGCGACACAGGTTCACCACTTGCAGACTGCGGTGATTGTTTTTCCAATCGGCATCCAGGTACTGATCGACACTGATGACTTGTTCTGATGGGAAATATTGCTGCCAGTCACTAGCCTGGTCTGTCACGATTAAAAGGTTTGCCATAGTTAATTTTTTCCTATCACAATAGGTGTATTATAACCCTCTGACTTGAAGCCGCATTGTCGACTGCGCTTGTCTGCCCCATCACATAGTGAGCTATGCTCATGGGAACTCACTCGCTGTTCATCTGGCTGCAACGCCAAGTACTTTGGGTAAATTGAGTCGCAATCTTGCCAACCACTATCCTGTAAACCCAGTAAGGACATCGTATGGACTTTCGTCTTGCGAAAGGTGCTGATCTCACTGCGCTTAATGCGTTAGAACAACAGCTTTTTGATGGGGATAAAATTTCCCCGCGTCAAATGAAGCGTTTTTTACACTCCAACCAGGCGATTGTTTTCGTGGCAGACGCCGGTGAGGAACTGGCTGGATATGCATTGCTACTATTTCATCAAGGTACACAGCTATCAAGGTTGTATTCGATTGCCGTTAAACCCGATTTCAGAGGACGGAGGATTGCTCAGACATTAGTCGAGCAATGCGAGCGTGCAGCTCTTGATCAAGGCTCTACTACATTACGGCTAGAAGTACGTGAAGACAATATAGCAGCCATAAATTTATATGAAAAAATGGGCTATAAAACTTTGAAGCTGCTCATCCATTACTATGATGATTTATGTGATGGCCGTCGCATGCAGAAACGTTTAACACCCCATGGTCAAAAAGTTCAGCTACCGATGCCGCTGTATGTGCAAACCACACCATTTACCTGTGGTGCCGCGTGTCTGATGATGAGCTTTTCATATCTGGATGAAGGCTATGAACCGAGCCGGACGCAGGAGCTGCAACTGTGGCGTGAAGCGACCACCATTTTCATGGCGGCCGGCCATGGAGGTTGCAGTGGTCAAGGTTTGGCGCTTGCTGCGGCACGCCGGGGTTTTCATGTTGAGTTGTGGAACCAGTCGCGCAGTACGCCGTTTATCGACAGTGTGCGCGATCCGAATAAAAAGGCGGTCATTGAGCTGGTGCATCAGGATTTTTGCCGTCAACTGACTGACGAAGATGTAGAAATGATCGATGCGCCGCCAAGTCAGGCTCAGCTCGAGGAGTGGGTCGCTCAGGGCTCGTGCGTGCTGCTGCTGATCAGTACCTACCGCTTTGACGGCAAGAAAGAGCCGCACTGGATCGTACTCAGCGGTATGAGCGACAAGTTCTTCTTTTTCCATGATCCGCACGCCGAATCGGAAGATCATGCGGTGGCGTCGGCCTATGTGCCGGTGGGCAAAAAAGCGCTGTCGCAGATCCTCGGTTTTGGCAAACAAAAGCAAATTGCCTGTGTGGTGATCAGCCGTCGTGATTCATAATAGTTTTTATGAGTCATAAATAACCAAAGGAGTCTTAATGACTCCTTTTTCGTTGTGTTTATTTGACTCGAAAACGAAAGGGTGGTTTTTAATTTATTGATATTTAATGAGTAATTTTCTGGCTCGGTTTATGCCTAGGTAAGTAAAACAACCTGAACTGGGGATAAGGAGTCAGAGTGTTAAATATCGTCGATAAGCGGGTTGAAGAACGTATTCCAGCTTGGTTGCGCTTGGGTTTCCGGCCATTCTTTTTATTGGGCAGCGTGTACGCGGTGATTGCCGTGGTGGTCTGGGTGTGGATGTTTCAACATGGTCAGTCGGACGCGCTGCGTGTGCCCGCGTTGTGGTGGCACGTACATGAGATGCTGTTTGGTTTTGCTATGGCGATCGTGGCCGGATTTCTGCTCACGGCCGTACAAAACTGGACCGGCATTCCCGGTACCAAAAGTACACGGTTAGCACTGTTGGTAGCGCTGTGGTTGCTGGTACGCGTGCTGTTTTGGACGCCAGTTCCATTGTGGCTGACGTCGAGCATTGAAGCGCTGTTTCTGGCGCTGACGGCGTACGAAATTGGCATTCGCGTAGTGAAAACCAAAGGCTGGCGTAATCTGTTTTTTGTCCCTCTGTTTGCCCTTGCGATTGCGGCCAACTTTGCCAGTTATGCCACCATCAAAGGCATGCCGCCGTTTCCTTCTTCTGCGGTGTGGCAGGCGATGTTGTGGTGGTTTACATTGCTGTTGTCAGTAATGGGCGGGCGGGTGATTCCCTTTTTCACTGCGCGCCGTTTTCAGTTTGACAAAGCAGACTCTAAATTGTGGTTGGATGTGCTGGCCAACGGCCCGTTGGTTGCGCTGTTTGTGATCAGTTTCTTCCCGCTCGCTGAAGCGCAATTAGGCCAGCCGCTGATGCTGCTGGCAGGAGTAGCGCAACTGGTTCGCTGGCTGCGTTGGCAGCCGTGGCGCACGCTCAGTGAACCCTTAGTGTGGTCACTGCATACAGCTTACGCCTGTATTCCGCTCAGCTTGTTGGTGCGCGGTTTGGCCAGCAATCATTTCGTTTCGCACAATATGCTGCATCTGTTTGCGATTGGCGCGCTGGCAGGGTTGATTCTGGCAATGATCGCGCGTGTAACCATGGGCCATACCGGCCGTGCCATTTATCAGGGGCCGAACATGGCGCTGGCATTTTCTGCGCTGCTCTTGGCGGCGTTGGTGCGCAGCATTGGCGTTGCCTTCTGGCCAGTGCATATGATGTTATGGCTGAACCTTAGCGCCAGTTTGTGGGCGCTGGCATTTGGTCTGTTTGTGGCGCGGTTTGGTGTTATGTTGCTGACACCAAGGGCGGACGGCCATCCCGGCTAAGCATAAGATGAAAAGAAAAAGCTGCGCAGGGCGCAGCTTTTGTGTTTCTGGGGTAGTCAGCGCTTACGCAAAGCGCGCCAGCACTTCATGCACTTTCGCGTTCATGTGCGCTTTTTCAGCGTCAGAGATGAAGCTCGCTTCAATCGCATTGAGGGTAAATTGCGCCAGCTCTTGGTGCGACATCGGGTGTGCGTTGGCCACCGCCATAAAATTATCGGTCATGTAACCGCCGAAGTAGGCCGGATCATCAGAGTTGATGGTGACGCATAACCCTTGGCGCAGCAGTTCTACAATGTTGTGCTGCTCCATTTCAGTAAATACTTTGAGTTTCAGATTGGAGAGCGGGCAGACCGTCAGCGGCATTCGGGTTTGTTTCAGCTCTTGTACCAGAGCGGCGTCTTCGACACAGCGCACGCCGTGATCGACGCGTTGCACACCAAGCAGATCAATCGCGTTGCGAATATTCAGTGCCGGCCCTTCTTCACCAGCATGCGCCACGGCAATAAAGCCAGCTTCGCGCGCCTGACGGAATACCTGCTGAAATTTTTCCGGCGGATGCCCCTGTTCCGAAGAATCGAGACCGACACCGACAATCTTGTCTTTGTACGGCAATGCCTGTTGCAGAGTGAGCATGGCGTCGGCTTCGCTCAGATGGCGCAGGAAGCACATGATAAGCTGGCTGGAGATGCCCAGTTCTTGTTGTCCTTTCTCCAGCGCCTGCGTAATGCCATTAATTACAGTTTCAAACGCGATGCCACGCGCGGTGTGCGTTTGCGGATCGAAGAAGATTTCGGTGTGCATTACGTTGTCTTGTTGGCAACGCAGCAGGTAAGCCCACGTGAGATCGAAAAAGTCTTGCTCGTGGATCAGAACGTTGGCGCCTTGGTAGTAAATATCGAGGAAAGATTGCAGATTAGAAAACTGGTAGGCCGCCCGCACTTCATCCGGGGAAGAAAAGGGAATCGCAATCTGGTTACGCTGGGCGAGGTCGAACATCAGTTCAGGCTCCAGCGACCCTTCAATGTGCAGGTGAAGTTCTACTTTCGGTAGTTGCTGAATAAATTCTTTCATATATCGGCTCTTAATCAAAAAGTTGAGATTAATCGCTTTTCACCTTGGGTGGTTTGGTTGGGCCATACAAAGAGAAAAGCGATCGTGCGCTTAACTCTTCGTAATCAGAATTTTACGGATTCTGGTAGAGACCCCCACACCCTATCAGTGGGGTTATACGAAGCAACAATGCTGATTTCCGCGTCTCGCCCCTGACGAGTTCTCGTCGCCGGAGAGGCATTGAATCATGCGCGGAAATTCATTAAATGATAACCGAATCGAGCCAAAACGCCACTATTGAGCAGAAACCTTTTTCAAGCTGCTGAATTGTGACAACAAAAAAGGCCAACCCACAGGCTGGCCTTTTGTCGTTATCCTTTTGAATTTTGCCGACGCATTCGTGGCAAGTTCATGGCTTTTCGCTGACTTAGTTGTTGCTGTGCAGCTCGCTGTTCAGTTCAACCGCAGATTTGTTCGCCAGACACTCGACCTGACCGGTCTGAGAGTTACGACGGAACAGCAGGTCAGACACGCCAGCCAGATCGCGTGCTTTGATGATTTCCACTTCGTTGCCATCTTTGTCCAGCATGCGTACTTTAGTACCGGCAGTCACGTACAGACCCGATTCCACAGTGCAGCGGTCGCCCAGCGGGAAGCCGAGACCTGAGTTGGCACCCAGCAGTGAGTTTTCACCGATAGACACCACGACTTTACCGCCGCCAGACAGAGTACCCATGATCGATGCGCCGCCGCCGATATCAGAACCGTTGCCCACCAGTACACCCGCAGAAATACGGCCTTCAACCATGCTCACGCCGGTTGTACCTGCGTTGAAGTTGATGAAACCTTCGTGCATCACGGTGGTGCCTTCACCCACGTGTGCGCCCAGACGAACGCGCGAGGTATCGGCGATACGAATGCCAGTTGGCACCACGTAGTCCACCATTTTTGGGAATTTGTCGACACAATCGACGCTCAGCGTACGGCCAGCCAGACGAGCTTCGATTTGGCGCTCTGCCAGTTCAGGTAAGTCGATTGGGCCTTCGTTGGTCCAAGCGATGTTGTGCAGCAGACCAAAAATGCCATCCAGTACGGTGCCGTGAGGCTGAACCAGACGGTTTGAGATCAGTTGCAGCTTCAAAAAGCCTTCTGCCACGCTTTGTGGTTTGTCATCTGACGCCAGAATTACCAACACCAAAGGCTGGGCCGAAGCGGCTGCTTTTTCCGCAAACGCTGCGCTTGCCGCCTGATCGTTGGCCGCAAATACTTTGGCCAGCTCGGCACTTTGCGCTGCGGTGATTTCCAACGCTTGGTTGCCTTCGCTGTAGCCAGCCACTGCCGCCAAATCAGCAACCAGCTGATCGCTTGGGTTCAGAATCGGAGTCGGGAAGAATACTTCAATGATTTTTCCGTCGCGGTTTTTGGTTGCAGTACCAAAGCCCAGTGCAAAGTTCGCCATGTTGGTCTCCATTAAACGTTAAGCTTTAAAATTATTTCCTGATAGCGGCGAGTTGAGCGTCGTCGCTACCGCATAATGCGTTGAAATCATCATAGAGAGACTCTTTCGGAGAAGAAAGGGTAAAAAAAGGATCCGTCCGTAGAACGATACTTTTTGTCTTTTGGGAGACATATCTCTTTAGATGGAAGTGGGGCAAACATACCCCAGTGCTGACCTGTCTGAACGACAGAGATAAAAAAACCGCTGCCTGAGCAGCGGCTTAGCGTCTAGTTAAGCTGCGTCATCAACCGCGTCTTCGGTTTTTACAGCTTTAGGCTTTTTTGGGGTCGGTTTACGTTTTGCGCCCAGAGCGTAAAGAATCTCTTCTTTGTTCTGTGCCAGGAACATCGCCAGCTCTTCCTGTTTCGCTTCGTCTTCGATCAGTTCACTTTTACCCAGTAGCTCGAACAGCTCATCTGCTGTGTCCAGCATTTTGTCATAAGCGTCAGCTTCGGCTTTCGAGGTAAAAGTCATTTTCTCTTCTCCGTTGCGTTCCACCACGTACTTAACGATGACAGCCATGGTTCATCCTCTACATTATTTTGCTAAAAAATTACTGGCTGTTTATACAGTTTTTAAACTCAAAAGTCCAGCCAGCGACGTCAAACTGAGAGCTGCCGCATCATGCTGGCCAGTCATGGCAGAATTCGATGAAACGCTTGAGCAGCGGGCTCTGATATTTCTCTTTATGCACCAGAACCCAAAAGCGGCGTTTCATGTCGAGTGGCACATTGAGCACGTGCACGCGCCCGTCACGAATCGCGGTTTGCGCCGCAAGGCGCGACAGGCAGCCAAAGCCCAGCCCGGCGGAAACACTGTTGATCAGCGCTTCAGTGGTGTTGAGCTCAAACGCTTCGTGCCACTGCTCAATGCGCGGCGCCATCACGCGCAGGAAAAACTCTCGTGAGCCGGAACCGGCTTCGCGCAGCACCCATTCACTGTGCTCAAAGTCGCTGAGCACAATTTTGTCTTTGCTCGCCAGCGAATGCGTCGGCGCGCACACGATGCACATTTCGTCCTGACTGAATTGAGTCGACATCAATTGCGGGTGCAGGGTTTTACCTTCAATCAGCGCAATATCGAGCTCGTAGTCGACAAGTTTCTGACAGATCAGCGCTGAGTTAGAAATAAACAGGCTTTGCGACTGATGCTGAAACTGGGCGCGAAAGGCGCTGAGCAAATAGGGCGCGACTTGATTGCCGATGGTGTCACTGGCGCCGATGCGCAGTTGGCCGGAAAGGGTTTGGTTATCTTCAAACAGGTGATCGAGATCTTTGGCGCGGCTGAGCAGTTCATCGGCCAACGGCAAGAGCTTTTGCCCTTCCTGATTGAGGATCAACCGGTTGTTGACCCGATCAAACAGCGCGTGCCCGAGCTGTTTCTCCAATTCCGAGAGCGCCATGCTGACCGCCGCCTTGGAGAGGAACAGCACCTCGGCCGCCGCCGTCAGGGTTTTGTGCTGCGTGATGGTGGTGAACACGCGCAACTGTTTGAGGGAAATATTGGATGCCATTTTCGTTAAGTTAGATTGAACGTCTGTTAGGAATAATTAGATATATTCAAACGTAGTGCAAGCGTATTATTCCCCCATTCCCGAATACGACGCGGTTGATGGCCGGTTTCGTCGTGTTGTTGAAGTAACCGAGTGATGAGGTGGTTATGATTCGAACTGCGAAAAACAAAGTGATGGGCGCGCCAACTCCGATGGCGGGTTTGGCGCTCGGTATCGCCAGTTTGGGCTGGTGCTGGGAAAATGCCGCCGATTTGCATGGCGTCGGTCAATGGACTGGTGCGGCGCTGGCCAGCGTGCTGCTGCTGATCCTGACCGTGAAGTTTCTGTGCCACGGTCATCTATTGCGCCAAGATTTGGCCCATCCGGTGGTCGGTAGCGTGGTGCCCACTTATGCGATGGCGACCATGGTTGTCAGCCATTCCGTCGGCCAGTTTTTCCCCGTTGCAGGCGATGCATTGTGGCTGATGGCCGTGGTGCTGCATGTAATTTTTCTGGCGAGTTTTGTGTACCACCGCGCCAAAGCGTTCGAACTGCACCACATGGTGCCAAGCTGGTTTGTGCCGCCAGTGGGCATTATCGTCGCAGACGTCGCGTTTTCCGGCAACCCAGCGCTGGCTCCGATTGCTCATGGCGCGCTGCTGTTTGGCATGCTGGCTTACGCGGTGATGTTGCCGGTAATGATTTATCGCTTTATGTTCACCCAAGAAGTGCCGGATGCGGCTAAACCCACCATGGCAATTCTGGCCGCGCCAGCCAGCCTGTCGATGGCTGGTTATCTGACCGTAACCGCCACGCCATCGCCAGTGGTGATTGCGCTGCTGTTTGGGATTGCGGTGTTGATGACTGCGATCATCTACTTGGCGTTCACCCGCTTGCTGCGCCTGCCGTTTAGCCCGGGCTACGCCGCATTCACCTTCCCGATGGTGATTGGTGCCACCGCGCTGTTCAAAATGGCGCACTGGATGGAGCGCATCGGCATGGCGGAACATTATGTGCATCAAGTTCACGCGTTGGCGATGGTGGAACTGCTGGTCGCCACCGTGGTGGTCAGTTACGTGGCGCTGCGTTATGTGATGTATTATCAGCCAGCGCCTCGAATTATGAGCAATGCGTAACCCTTTGCGCATCGAAAACCGCAAAATTGTCATTCCTCAAATGCACTTATGCTAATCTCAGTGGCTATGAAAGCTAGAGCAGCATGAGTGCATTGTGTTTACCGTTTACCACTCCAACAAAGTTGATACGCTGAAGATTCTGCTGGTGCATCTGATTAAAAATGATCCACTGGCCAATCCGTTTGAGAAAGAGCAGATTCTGGTGCAAAGCCCGGGGATGTCGCAGTGGCTGAAAATGGCGCTAGCACAGGAGCTCGGTGTCGCTGCCAATCTCGATTTTCCACTGCCGGCAACCTTCATCTGGGAGATGTTCACTCAGGTGTTGCCGAACGTGCCCAAACGCAGTGCCTTCAACAAAGAAGCGATGACCTGGAAACTGATGGAACTGCTGCCATCGCAGCTGGATCTGGATGTATTCGCGCCGCTGCGCCGCTATCTGCAAGACGATACCGACCAGTCGAAGCTCTATCAACTGGCAGAAAAAATCGCCGATATTTTCGATGGTTACTTGGTGTATCGCCCCGACTGGATCGCCAGTTGGGAAGCGGGGGAAAGCGTGGCTGAAATCGATGGGGAGCACCCGTGGCAGCCGGTGTTGTGGAAAGCGCTCTACGGCTACACGCTGACGCAAGGCCAATCGCATTATCACCGTGCCAATCTCTACCAAAGCTTTATCGACGCCTTAGCGCACATCGACCTGACATACGATGAGGCGCTGCGCGCTGCGCTGCCAAAACGCCTGTTTATCTTTGGCATCTCGTCGCTCCCCCCCCGTTACATGGACGCCCTTAAAGCGCTTGGCGAACACATTGACGTGCATCTGATGTTTACCAACCCATGTCAGCATTACTGGGGCGATATTCGCGACCGTAAATATCTGGCGCGGGTGGAAAGTCAGCGCCGCAAACAATTGGTTCTCCATCCTAATGCGGAGGCACAAACCTTCACGGTGGAGGGGGAAGTCTCGCCACTGAAAGGCGAGCTGGACGATTACGCGGGCGATGAGCTGCACACCGCGCAAGCCGTCGGCAACAGCTTGTTGGCCTCGATGGGCAAACTCGGGCGCGATAACCTCTATTTGCTGGCGCAAAGCGACAACGAAGAGCATGAACTGTTTATTGATGTGCCGCGGGATTCGCTGCTGCATCAGTTGCAGGCCGACATTCTGCATCTGGAAGAGCATCAAGACGACACGCGGCTGGACAGCAGCGCGCACAAACCAGCACTGCCTCACGGCGATCGCTCATTGACGCTGCATGCCTGCCACAGCCCGATGCGGGAAGTGGAAGTGCTGCACGACGAATTGCTGGCGATGTTTGACCGAGATCCGGAACTCAAACCGCGCGACATTATTGTGATGGTGGCCGACATCAACGCCTACAGCCCTTATATTCAGGCGGTGTTTGGTAACGCGCCGGGGGAACGTTTCATTCCTTATTCGATTTCCGACCGCACCGCCGATCAGGAAAGTCCGATTCTCAATGCGTTTATGCAGTTGGTCGCGTTGCCGCAATCACGCTGTCTGGCGTCGGAATTGCTGGAACTTCTGGAAACACCAGCGATGATGGCGCGCTTTGCGCTTGATGCGAGCGAATTTGACACCGCCAAACGCTGGGTTGAAGAGTCGGGCATTCGCTGGGGGCTCAACGACGCGACCGCGCAAGAGTTTGAGCTGCCGCAGACCCATCAGAACACCTGGCAGTTCGGCATCGCCCGCATGTTGCTGGGCTATGCGATGCCGTCATCGGTTGGCTTGTTTGAAGCGGGCGGTCACGCCATGGCACCGTACAACGAAGTGCAGGGCATGAGCGCGGAACTCGCCGGTAAACTGGCGCATTTCATCGACACCATCAGCGATTACCGTCAGCGACTGGCACAAACGCAGCCCATTGAGGCGTGGCGAGAGCTGCTGTCGTCGCTGATTGATGACTGTTTCAGCGTCGATCTGGACGGCGAGATGGCACTCAAATCGATTCGCGACACGCTCGCGGCGCTCAAAGAGCAGCTCGCTGACGCTGGATTCGACGACGCGATATCGCCCGCCATCATGGGGCAGTACCTGCATGACAAGCTGTCTGGAACGCGTGTCAGTCAGCGTTTTCTCGCCGGTCAGGTCAACTTCTGTACCCTGATGCCGATGCGTTCGATTCCGTTTAACGTCGTCTGTCTGCTTGGGATGAACGATGGGGTTTACCCGCGTTCCATGCCGCCGGAAGGGTTTGATTTAATGAGCGGCCGTACGCGTCCGGGCGATCGCTCGCGCCGCGATGACGACCGTTATCTGTTCCTCGAAGCGATGCTTTCCGCGCAGCACACCCTGTACATCAGTTATGTGGGCCGCTCGATTCAGGACAACACCGAACGCGTGCCGTCAGTGCTGGTGACCGAATTGCTGGAATATTGCCAGCAGAACTATTGCTTGGCCGGCGATGAAGCACTGCCGAGTGATGACTCTGGCGAGCGCCTGATTGAACAGTTGCAGTTCACCCACGCCATGGTGCCCTTCAGCCCGCAAGCGTTTTTGACCGATGTCGGCAGTTACGCTAAAGAGTGGCTGCCTGCCGCGCTGCGCCAAGGCACCGCGAGTGGCACGTTCCATCGCGCGTTGGATGATTATCTGCTCGATGCGGTTTACCCGCTGGAATTGGATCTGGTCGAGCTGCAACGTTTTTGGCGCTTGCCGGTGCAATATTTCTTCAATCGCCGCCTGAAAGTGGTGTTTGAGCCGCCTTTGCCGGTGATGGAAGACGATGAGCCGTTCGCGCTCGGTGGCCTTGCCAGCTATCAGCTGCGTGACGCGCTGTTGGACGGCTTGCTCAATGCGCCCTCGGCGCAGGCGCGTGATGAGGTGTTGACGCAGTTCAACAAGCAACAGCGCGCGCAAGGTAAGCTGCCGGTCGGCGCGTTTGGTGATCTGGAGTTTGAAACCAACCGCGTGCAAGCCGAAGAGCTGGTCGAAAAAATCCAGTTTCTCTGTCAGGCGCCGCTCGATGATCTCGATGTCAACCTGACCTTCACGGCGCTCGGCCAGTCACGCCCGGTGCGTTTGAGCGGCTGGCTGACGCGGCGTTATCAATCGGGGCTGGTGCGTTATCGCAGCGGCGCGATTCGATCGGAAGATATTCTGGCGGCGTGGATTGATCATCTGGCGGCCGCAGCATCAGGTGCCAACCTGACCACGCATGTGATTGGCTACGATCGCAAAGAAGGCGTGGTGCATCAGGTTCTGCCTCCACTCAGTAGTCATTCAAGTGAAAGCGCGGCTCTGGCAATGGCGCAACTGAACGAATTGGCGCGACTCTATTACCAAGGCATGACTGCGCCGCTGGCCTATTTCCCGAAAACAGCGTTGGCCGGTGTTGAAGCGGGATTCAGCCGCGGGCAATGGGTCGACGATGAAGAAAAATCGCTCAAGAAGATGGCCGAGACATTCAATGACGGTTTCATGACCAGCGGTGAAGGCAACAACCATTACATCGCGCGTTTGTGGCCGCAATGGACGGACGAACTGGCGCATCAGGTGCGTGTGTTGGCGAGTTTGGTCTTGCAGGCACCGCGTTTACAGTTGCGCGATTACGCCGACCACATCTCAATCGAGAAGGCCAGTCAGGCATGATGGTTAGCACCGAATGTTGGGAAGCATCGAATATCGGGAAGAGAGTAGAGTGGCCGCCAGAAAATCATTATTGGTGTAGGGCGTTCGCTGTACGGCCACAGGTCAGAGGGACCATGATTCGGTAGATGGCAAGCGGGGCTTGCATCAATGGGGTGCAGTGTAATGATCCAATATGGTGCGCGCTGTGAGTCCGATCCCATAACCCTCTGTCTGGGCAAGTTTTTGCACAGATTCATAGAATTATTTAATTCGGATCACATAAATTTTCGAATAATGACCCAAAGGCAACTGGAAATATGAGTGTCACTGCCAACATAACTGCGACGCCACTGGAAACCATGACGTTTCCGCTGCACGGCGCGCGTCTGATTGAAGCGTCGGCGGGTACGGGTAAAACCTTTACCATCGCCGGATTGTATCTGCGTTTGCTGCTCGGCCATGGGACAGAACACACCCGTCATGCCAGCGCATTGACGGTCGATCAGATTCTGGTGGTGACCTTTACCGAAGCGGCGACCGCTGAGTTGCGAGACCGAATTCGCGCCCGCATTCACGATGCGCGTCTGGCGTTCAGCCGCGGGAAAAGTGATGACCCGGTGATTCAGCCGCTGTTGGCGGAATTTGCCGATCACCAACTGGCGACACGGCTCTTGCTCAATGCGGAGCGCCAAATGGATGAAGCGGCGGTCTACACCATTCACGGCTTTTGTCAGCGCATGCTGACGCAAAACGCATTTGAGTCCGGCAGCCGTTTCAACAACGAATTTGTCACCGATGAAAGCCATTTGAAAGCGCAAGTGGTGGCCGATTACTGGCGCCGTCAGTTTTATCCGTTGCCGCTTAATCTGGCGGCGGAAGTGCGCCGCTTGTGGGCATCGCCGGCGGCGCTGCTGGAAAAAATCGGCGGCTATCTGACCGGCGCGCCGCTGTCGCTGACGACGCCGGTGATGGAGGGCGACCTCGCGGCGCTGCATCAGCACAACCTGACTCGCATTGATGCTATGAAAGCTGCGTGGCTGGCGGCGGCCGATGACATTCATGATTGCATCGCCAATTCCGGCATTAACAAGCGCAGCTACACCAAGAAATCATTGCCGGAGTGGATCGCCGCGGTGTCGGACTGGGCGGCGCAGCCAACCCATGGTTACGAGGTGTCGGACAAGCTGGAGCGTTTTGCTCAGGATGTGCTGGTGGAGAAAACGCCATCGGGCGATGCGCCGCGTCATGCGGTGTTTGAGGCCGTGCAGGCGTTTTTGGCGGAGCCAGTCAGCTTGGAAGCGCCGCTGCTGGCGCACGCGATCACTCACTGTCGCACGTTGCTGGCGAAAGCCAAAGCCAGCAAGCAGTGGCTGTCGTTCGATGACCTGCTGACTCAGTTGTCCGCATCGCTGGATGGTGACGATGAAGGCACACTGGCAGCGCGCATTCGCACGCTCTATCCGGTGGCGATGATCGACGAATTCCAGGACACCGACCCGCTGCAATACAGCATTTTCAGCCGCATTTATCTGCCGCATCCGCAGTGCGGTCTGTTTATGATCGGCGACCCGAAACAGGCGATTTACGGTTTTCGCGGCGCAGACATTTTTACCTACATCAAGGCGCGCAATCAGGTGAGCGCGCACTACACGCTCGGCACCAACTGGCGCTCCAGCGCCGACATGGTGGCGGCGGTGAATCAGGTGTTTACCCTGCCGGACAGCCCGTTTATTTACGACAACGACATTCCGTTTTTGCCGGTCAGCGCCAGCCCGAAAGCGGCTGGCCGTGCTTGGCTGTTGAACGGTGAGGTTCAGCCTGCACTGACCTACTGGGCGATGGCGGCTGACGCGCCAGTGACCAAAGGCGCGTATCTCGACACCATGGCGGCGGCAACCGCAAGCCAGATTCAAACCATTTTGACAGCGGCGCAGCAAGGGCAGGCGCAGTTTACTCACGGCGGAGCTATTCAAGCCTGCGACAGCATTCAAGCGGGTGACATCGCGGTGCTGGTGCGCACCGGAAATGAAGGGCGTTTGATCAAAGACGCGCTGGCTCAGCAAGGCATTGCCAGCGTGTATCTCTCGAACCGCGACAGCGTGTTTACCAGCGCGATTGCCCCGGATATGCAGCGCCTGCTGCAAGCGGTGCTGACCCCGGATAACGATCGCGCCATGCGCGCGGCGCTCGCTTCCCCGTTGTTTGCGCTCAATGCGCAGCAGTTGGACGCCCTCAATAACGATGAAAATGAGTGGGAAAATGCGCTGAACGAATTCAAACAGTATCGACAGTTGTGGCTCGATCGCGGCGTGCTGCCGATGCTGCGCGCGGTGTTGAGTCTGCGCCACATTGCCGAGCGCTGGCTGGAAGAGCCCGACGGCGAACGCCAACTGACGGATTTCATGCACCTGAGTGAATTGCTGCAACAAGCGACGCAGGAGATCGACAGCGATCATGGCCTGCTGCGCTGGTTGGCGCAGTCGATCGCTGATGCCGAACAAGGGCTGGGCGCCAGCGATGAGGCGATTCAACGCCTCGAATCTGAGCGCAATCTGGTGCAGATCGTCACTATCCACAAATCCAAAGGTCTGGAGTACGAACTGGTGTTTTTACCCTTTGTACTCAGCTATCGCGAAGCGAGCGAAGGCAAGTATTACGATGCCAGCAGCGGTAAGACCTTGCTGGACATCAGCGGTCAGGAAGCCTCGATTCAACAAGCGGACAAAGAGCGTCTGGCGGAAGATCTGCGCCTGATTTATGTGGCCCTGACCCGCGCCGTGTACGGCTGCTTTATTGGTGTGGCGCCGCTGCGTAACGGCCGTTCCAGTAAAGAGCCGACCGGCGTGCATTACAGCGCGCTGGGCTATTTGTTGCAAAATGCCCAGCAAGGCGGCTTGGCGCTGCTCGCGGAATCACTGCATCAACAGACGGCGCTGGCGTGTGTCGCGGTGACAGAGCCGCCTGCAGTGCCTGAGTCAGTGTTTGTGCCGTTGGATGAGCCGTTGCCGCCGCTGAGCGCGCGTTCGCTGAGCCACGAGATTGATCACCTGTGGCGCATCACCAGTTATTCCGGCTTGGTCAAACAGGGCAGTCATCAGCATGATGCCAGTTTTGAAATCGGCGGCTTTGATGTTGACTCGGCCGATGAGCACGATGAGGCGGCATTGGTTGAACCCGAGCGCTCGATTTTCACCTTCCCGCGCGGCGCGCAGCCCGGCACATTTCTGCACAGCCTGTTTGAAGAAGTGGAGTTCACGCAACCGGCTGGCGATGAACACAACACGCGCATCATTACCGACTTGATGGAACGCGAGCAGATCGATACCGACTGGCTGCCAGTGCTGCAATCGCTGGTGGATACCGTATTGAGCACGCCGCTTAACGGCAAAGACTTGTGCCTCAACCAAAAAGCGCCGCATCAGCGCCTGACCGAGATGGAGTTTTTATTGCCCATCGAAGTACTCAGTGCGCCCGCCCTGAACCGTGTGGTGCAGCGCCATGACCCGCTGTCAGCTAAAGCGGGCGATCTCGGCTTCTACACCGTGCAGGGTATGCTGAAAGGATTTATCGACTTGGTGTTTGAACATCAGGGCAAATATTACGTGCTGGACTGGAAATCCAACCATCTGGGTGATGAAGTCGCCGCGTATCAGGGCGCGCGGTTAGCGCAGGCGATGGCTGAGCACCGCTACGATTTGCAGTATCAGCTCTATGCGCTGGCGCTGCACCGTTTTCTGCGAAGCCGTTTGGCGGGCTATGACTATCAGCAGCACTTTGGCGGCGTTTATTACCTGTTTTTACGCGGTATGGATGGCACGTCGCAACACGGAATTTTCAACGCCAAGCCGAGTCAGGCAATGTTGGAAGAGCTGGATTATCTGATTCAAGGTAAAGAGATGACTTCGCGCACCACGTCCGCCGGACAGATGGAGTTGGATTTATGATGGATGTCCGTTTGGATTTTGCGCAGGTGAGCGCGCAGTTAAAGCAACTGGCGGCGCAGGGCGCACTGCGCCAGCTCGATTACCAGTTTGCTCATTTCCTCGCTCAACAAACCGACGCGGGGACGCTGAGCGATCACGAGCGCGCGGCGTTGATGTTAGCCGCTGCGGCGGTCAGTGCCGAACTGGGGCGCGGTCATATCTGTTTGCCGCTGGTCGATGAGCAGGGCAACCGGGTTGAACTGGCGAGTAAGGTGGGGGTGTATGGCGAGGCTGCCCTGCCGCTAAATCAGCTGTGGTTGTCTGTGGATTGGGCGGCACTGGTGGCGCGCACGCCGCTGATTGGCGTACGCGGTGAAGCGGTGCCGCTGATGTTTGATGGTCAGCGCTTGTACCTGCATCGTTATTGGCATTATGAAGTGACCTTGGCGGCGCGTTTGCAGAGCTTTGGGACACCTATGATCTTAAAGCCTATGGCAGTCCAAAATCTTCGCCAGCGACTCGATACGTTGTTTGCCCGCGACTATCGTTTTTTACAGCAAGCCTTGCAGCGCAAGGGGGCAGCGTTGGCATTGAATCAGGTGGCGCGTCAACGTTTGGTGTGCGACTTACTTGATGTGGTCGACGAGTCCGGGCTCGATTGGGAAGCGATTGATGGCGTGTTGCAACAGGCCAAACGCAGCGAGGATTTCGCGCCGCTGGATACCTTGGTGCCCCAAGCGCACTGTCTGAACTGGCAGAAAGTGGCGGCCGCGATTGCCCTGACGCGCCGTTTTGCGGTGATTTCCGGTGGTCCCGGTACGGGCAAAACGACCACCGTGACCAAATTGCTGGCGGCGCTGATCAGTCAGGCGCAACAAGCGCAGCACACGCCGACCATCAAACTGGTGGCACCGACGGGTAAAGCGGCCGCGCGGCTGACCGAATCGATCGGTAAAGCGGTGGCAAGCTTAGCCGTAGAGCCTGAGCTCAAAGCGCTGATCCCTACCGAATCGAGCACCATTCACCGCTTGTTGGGAGCGATTCCCGACAGCGCCGAGTTTCGTCATCATGCAGGCAATCGCCTGCACCTTGATGTGCTGGTGGTCGATGAGGCGTCGATGGTCGATTTGCCCATGATGGTCAAATTGGTCGATGCGCTGCCGGACAGTGCGCGGCTGATATTACTCGGCGATAAAGATCAGTTGGCGTCGGTGGAAGCGGGCGCCGTGCTGGGCGATATCTGCTCGTTTCTTTACCAAGGTTACAGCAAAGAGCAGAGCCGTTTGTTGTCTGAGCTGACCGGCTTTCAGTCTGCGGCGCTCAGCCCGCGTCACGCCGAGCATCGCATTGCCGATAGCTTGTGCATGCTGCAAAAGAGTTACCGGTTTGATGCGTGCTCCGGCATTGGTCAGTTGGCGAAAGCCATCAACAGTGGTCAGGCCTTGTGGGTGGATAAAGTATGGCAGGAAGCATTTAGCGACATCCAACACTTTGCGCTCAGCAGCGAGCACTACAACCAGATGTTGCAATCTCTGGTGGGCGCTTATTCGCCGTATCTGGCATTGATGGCAACGCCGCTTACGCCGTCGCAAAATATGGCTGAGAAAGCGCGCGATGCGTTGCAGGCCTTTGGCCGCGCGCGTTTATTGTGCGCGGTGCGAGAAGGCGATTTTGGTGTCAGCGGACTTAACTACCGCATTGAGCGGGCGCTGGCTGCGCGCAAGAAAATTAAAGTACAGGATGAAATCTGGTATGCCGGACGCCCGGTGATGGTGACGCGCAACGATCATGGTCTTGGCCTGTACAACGGTGATATCGGGATTTGTCTGCGCGATGAGCAAGATGAGCAGCAGCGCCTGAAAGTTTACTTTGAACTGCCCGATGGCAGCGTCAAAGCGGTGTTGCCCAGCCGAGTGCCGCAACACGAAACCGCCTATGCGATGACGATTCACAAATCGCAGGGCAGTGAATTTGAGTTCACTGTGATGATTCTGCCGCCGGAATTCAGCCCGATTTTAACCCGTGAGTTGATTTACACCGGCATCACTCGCGCCAAGAAGCAGCTCGCGCTGTATTGCGATATGGGAGTGCTCAAACGCGGCATTAAACTCAAAACGCAACGCGCAAGTGGATTGGTGGAGCGTTTGATGGATATGGGCGACGACGCCTAATCGTTGAGAGCGACAAAATGAAGCTGGCAGCCATTGAGGCTGCCAGATTGAATTTTGTCAGATAAACGCTTTCGTGAAAGTAATACTACGAATGCGGTAGCGCTCTTTCGAGCCAAGGATAAAAGCCCTGAGATTTTCACTGACGGGAAAAACGCAATGTACATCTAACCCTTCAAGAAACTGGTTGTCGGCCATATCCCAAAAGCTTTGCAGAGAGTTACAAATAACGGTTTTCATAGAAAGTTTGCTCTTAAGTACTTGTTTTAGTAATAAAAGCAATCCATGCGATGTCTAAGCCAGCCAAAGCTTAGTAAGAGTCCTAGAGCTTGTAACTCAAAAGTAGATCTAAGTCACAAGTGGGCGAATTTTACACAGTTATTTACAGTTTGAAAAGTGGTGATTTTATGAACAGAAAGATGCAATGGATTGCAGCTTTCTGTTTGACTTAATTTTAGCGATTTATGCTGCCTGTTTGGTAAAAACAGGCTGTGTAAGGACGATTACAGGTTCAAAATCAAGATCTTTGAGCGGCGCTGATAGTTGTACAGACTCTGTTTTGCCATCGGTAATTTATCGACACCCACTTCAATAAACCCTTGTTCGCGGAACCAGTGCAAACTGTGCGTCGTCAGCACAAACAGACGTTGAATGCCCATCTGTTTCGCCTGATGCTTCATGTGGTTGAGTAGCAGCAAGCCACGGTTACCATCACGGTATTCCGGATGAATCGCTACGCACGCCATTTCGGCCATGCTCTCTTCCTGATACGGATACAAGGCGGCGCAGCCAATCAGCAGGCCATCTTTATCGATGATGGTGAATTTGTGGATCTCTTGCTCGAGCTGCTCGCGCGAGCGGCGCACCAGAATCCCTTGTTCTTCCAGCGGACGAATTAAATCGAAGATGCCGCCGATGTCGTCAATCTGCGCCAGACGTACTTGTTCGGCACTCGCCATGACGATCTGAGTCCCGATACCGTCAAACGAGAACAGCTCCTGAATCAGTGCGCCATCTTCCTTGTAACTGACTAAATGGCTGCGCGGAACTCCAGCGCGGCAGGCGGCAATCGCCGCGCGTAAAAAGCGCAGGGTACCAGTGGTGTCATCAATATCCGGATTGGTTTCTGATTCCAAACGGCTAACGATTTTCTCGACATCCGCCGGAAACAGCTCGGCAATCGAGTTACCATTTTCATCGATGATACCTTGAGTGGAACAAAAGCCGATCAGCTTATCGGCTTTTAATCTTATCGCCACTTGGGTCGCCACTTCTTCAGAGAGAAGATTAAAACATTCTCCGGTGACTGAACTTGCTATCGGGCCAAGAACGACGATAGAACCCTGATCGAGCGTGCGGTTGATGCCATCGATGTCAATGCGGCGAATGCGTCCGCTATGGCAATAATCGATGCCGTCATCTACACCTAATGGTTGAGAGATAACAAAGTTACCACTGACGACGTTGAGCTGAGTTCCGGCCATCGGTGTGTTGTTGAGGCTCATCGAAAGACGGGCGGTGATCGCCAGTTGCAGTTGACCCGCCGCTTGCATAACCAAGCTGAGCGCTTCTTCGTCGGTAACGCGAATGCCTTTGTGATAAGGCGTAGAGCGATTGTGGGTAGCTAAAATCTGATTGATCTGTGGGCGCGCGCCGTGAACCAGTACTATCTTGACGCCCAGACTATGTAGCAGTGCCAGGTCGCTGATAATGTTTGAGAAATTCTTATCAGCAATCGCTTCGCCGCCAACCATCACCACCATGATTTTGCCGCGGTGAGCGTTGACATAAGGGGCTGATTGTCTGAAGCCCTTAACAAGGGCGGTACTACGAATTTTCACGGCCGGATACTCGAATTGAATGTTTAAATATGTCCAAATAATGACTTTTTATTCATCTTGAGACAAGTGGTTTTTTTGAGTCTGATGCAAAATATCGTCGTGACGTTTCAGTCGTGTGATAAGGCTGAGATAGACTGTCAGCGAAGTCAGGCCGAGGGTGCCGTAAACCGTCAACTCAGATGGAAACAAAATGCTTAAAAGTGAGGCGTTAGAGCCAGTGAATGACGAACTTCGTCTACGTAAACGAAAAGCCATTGAGCGCATGCTGCTCTCGATCGCTCTCGTTGGAACGATAATAGTGATCGTAATGGTCAGCAATGTGTTCGGACGCGTTGCCGACCTGTTTTTGCCACCAAAAAGCGATGTTTATGGTTTGTGGGTGGAGCAGAATGTCGCGCCTTATGCAGCGCAGAAAATCGAACTGGAAGCGAAAGGCGTGGTGATCGAAGGACGCGTGGTGACGACATCGTTCGATTTTAATGGTCGTTATCTTGAGTATCGTATCGGTGATCAGGAGTATCGCTACAAAATGCTGAATGAAGAGAACACCGAAATGACGCTGATTTCACCCGCACATTACAATCCGACCTTCCAATTGTCAGGAAAACATCAAAAAAACCTTCGTTAACAATTCGACAATTGCGCTTCTTACTGGAGTTTGTCATCCTTTTCGCTGAACTTCGATAACGGATAAACTCCAGTGATAAAACGTCTTTTCCCATTTGCCACTCTGGCACTCCCTCTGACGGTTCTGTTCGGTTGTGCGCAACCAACGGATCGTGCCCAGCAATATCTGGATGATGAATTCCCGCAGACGCTGAACAAAGTCGAGCAGATCGAATCCAATAAACCGCGTGATTTCACCGAGTTTGCCAAGCAGAGCGAGCAAGTGGTGGAGAAGTCGCCGTCGATGGCTGCGATTTATGGGCCGCTGTATCAAAAGCTTAATGATTGGGTGTTACAAAGTGGCGATCCGGCCGAGCTGGCTCTGTTTGGCGTGCAGGCCGCGCAGTTGGGCGGCGGCGATAAGCAGGGCAACGTGCTGTTTACCGGCTACTTTTCTCCGGTGATTGAGTTGCGTCATACGCCGGATCCTGAGTTCCATTTCCCGGTCTATGGCATGCCTGCCTGTGATGCTGAGTGTCCGACCCGCGCGCAAATCTATGATGGCGCACTGAGTGGCCAGGGGCTGGAGCTGGGCTTTGCGGCCAATCGTATCGACCCATTTATTATGGAAGTGCAGGGCAGCGGTTTTGTCCATTTTGGCGATGACGACACGCTGGAATACTTTGCCTACGCCGGCAAGAACAACAAGGCTTATGTCAGCATCGGCCGTATTCTGATTGAACGCGGGTTGGTTGAGCGTGAAAAGATGTCGCTCAAAGCGATCAAAGACTGGGTGCTGGCTAACGATGATGCCACCGTCAAAGAGCTGCTAGAGCAGAACCCGTCGTACGTGTTTTTTGAGCCACGCGCCGCGGCGCCTGTGACGGGCAGTGCGGGTATTCCACTATTGCCAATGGCCTCCGTCGCTGGCGACCGTTCGCTGTTCCCGATGGGCACACCGATTCTGGCCGAAGTGCCGCTACTCAATGCCGATGGCACGTGGTCGGGCGCGCATCAGTTGCGTCTGCTGATTGTGCTCGATACCGGCGGAGCGGTGAAACAGAACCATCTCGATCTCTATCACGGCATGGGGCCGCGTGCTGGCACTGAAGCCGGTCACTACAAGCACTTCGGCCGCGTGTGGAAACTGGGGCTAGAAAACTCACCGACACAAGCACCTTGGGCTCTGCCGCCAGAGAAGTTACAATAGCCCGCGGTCAGCTAGACTTTTTCGAAAAGAGTGCGTATAAATCGCACTCTTTCTTTTTGTGAACCTTATCATTGCGGATTAACGATCCCGATTTTGGATGATGAACATGCGTGAACTCGATACTCCAGCCTCAGACAGTTACAACCAGCGTTTTGGTGGTACCCGCCGTTTATACGGCCACTCTGAAGTCGATATTCTGCGAGCGGCGCATGTGTGTGTCATCGGCATCGGCGGTGTCGGTTCCTGGGCGGTGGAAGCACTGGCGCGTACTGGCATTGGCGAACTGACGCTGATTGATATGGACGACGTGTGTGTGACCAACATTAACCGTCAGATCCATGCGCTGAGCGGCAACGTCGGCAAGAGCAAGATTGAAGTGATGGCAGAACGGGTGAAACTGATCAACCCGGAATGCAAAGTTAATTTGATTGACGATTTCATCACTCCGGACAATCAGCATGAATACCTGAGCAAAGAGTTCGATTACGTGCTTGATGCCATTGACAGCGTGAAAGCCAAAGCGTCGCTGCTGGCGTACTGCCGCAGCAATAAAATCAAAGTGATCACCACTGGTGGTGCGGGCGGTCAGACCGATCCTACTCAAATCATGGTCGCTGATCTAACCAAAACCATTCAGGATCCGCTGGCGAAGAAAATCAAAGATCGCTTGCGCCGTTTCCACAATTTCCCGACCAATCCGGCGCGTAAGTTTGGTATCGACTGCGTTTTTTCAACCGAGCAGCTCAAGTACCCGCAAGCGGATGGCAGTGTGTGCGCGGTGAAATCGACGGCGGAAGGTCCGAAGCGCATGGATTGTGCCAGCGGCTTTGGCGCAGCCACTGTCGTCACGGCAACCTTTGGTTTTGTTGCGGTCTCACGCATCGTCGAAAAACTGATTCAGAAACACAGAAAATAAATAGGCAGGGTTGTTATGTCTCGCTATCCCACATCTCCGTTTGGTCGTGAAATCACCAGTGAACAGATCGTCACGACGATGCAATCCCTGCACGGCTGGGAAGATCGCTATCGTCAGGTGGTTCAGTGGGGGAAAAAACTCCCTCAGATGCCTGAAGAACTGAAAAGCGAACAGGTGACGGTATCGGGCTGCGAGAGTCTGGTGTGGCTGGTGGGTGAGCCGCAAGATGGCGTATGGCATTTCTGCGCCGATTCTGACGCGCGTATCGTGCGCGGCTTGATTGCGATTGTGCTGGCGGCGTTTGACGGAAAAACGGCCGCTGAGATTCAGGCTTTCGACATCAATGACTATTTTGACCAACTGGGTTTGATTGCCCATTTGAGCCCATCACGCGGCAACGGTCTGCGCGCCATCGTCGAGCAGATCCAAACCATGACGCAGCCTAGCCGTTAACGGCCTACGTAAGTCATTATCGCGCTATGATCTGAGCCGTTCAGTTCTTGGACGGTTTCTCTTTTGCAGATAGCGAGTTCGCTATTTAGCCACAAATGATCAATCGAAATTTTTAGCCACGCAGGCAGTGCAAACTTTGGGTGATTCGGCCAACTTGCAATCGGAACGGTCTGCATCTGCCGAAAAAGCGTATGAAAGCGTGCGCTCTGTCCTGACAAGTTCATATCTCCAATAACAAGAATATCTTCGGTTGGGCTTTGTGTCGTTTGATACTCCAAAGCCTGAATGAGCGCATTTCTTCTTTGCCATAGCTCATTGTTGCGAGGCGAGGGGGGATGAGCAATCAGCAGCGACACGGGATGGTTCTCATCCAGTTGCCAAATGCCTCGAATGAAATTGTGGTAACCCTCGTAATAATAGGCGTGCATCCCATACAGATGTTGCTGGGAAAAAATCAATTGATGGGAGGGTAAACCGACTTTGGGTTGCCCACCAAAGCGATAGGGATAGCGCTCATCAAGCGACTGCAATTGTTCGAAATGGTTAACCGTCACCTCTTGCAATACCACCAGATCCGGTTGCTCTTTGGATAGATACGCAATCAGTTGATCCACATGTTGATTGGAAAACAACATGTTGTATTGAAAGATGCGCACCGGATGGTGGCACTCGCGATTCACGACCGCGGAATCGTGTGGTGCGGCAAGAACCAGATAGGCAATGAAGAAAATGCAGGCTAACACGGCGAGCCAAGCTTTTTGGTACAAGCCGACCAGCAGTAAAATAACGAACGGCAGAATAAAAAGCGGCGGATAGGCGGCGAGGTTCTCTCCCCACCATATCTGTTGCTGAGCTTGAACTACCCAGTAAAACAGGGCAAAGAGCATGATGAGTAGCCACAATCCCACTTTTTTGCTCATCTCTGGCTCGTTCCTTTTGAGGCGATACTTCAGTTAGTCTAGCAATCAATTCTGTTGAGACAGTTCTCTTCTTTTCACTCTAAGCCCGGCTTATTGGTCTCAGCACGTGGCGACTCTTTTTCTAGAGAATGTCGACCGCTTTTTCGATCGCTTTGATCAGCTGCGCGACTTCCTGCTCAGAGTTGTAAATGCCAAACGAAATCCGCACGGTGCCTTTGACGCCAAACGCTTCCATTAACGGATGAGCACAGTGATGACCTGCGCGCACAGCAATGCCTTGTTGATCGAGTAAGGTGGCGAGATCCTGATGGTGCACACCCTCCATCACCACGCTCAGAATGCTGGCATCAGGCTGATAGCCCAGCACTCGAATATCTTCCATTTTGCTCAGTGCTTGATAGGTCAGGGTTTGCAGATGATGCAGATGCGCTTCAACCTCAGTACGCTCAAAGCGGCTGTACCAGTCGATGGCGGCTTTGAGTGCAATCGCGCCTGCCACGTTCGGTGTGCCAGCTTCAAACTTGCCCGGTAGCCCGGAGTAAGTCGTGCCGCCGAACGAGACTTTCTCCACCATCTTGCCACCACCATGCCACGGGGGCATCGCTTCCAATAATGCTTGCTTACCGTACAACACGCCGATCCCGGCAGGCGCATACAGCTTATGGCCGGAGAAGACATAAAAGTCGGCATCCAGAGCTGCCACATCGACGGTTTCGTGCACAATACCCTGAGCGCCATCGACCACGACAATGGCACCCACTTGATGCGCGGCTGCGATCACTGTTTCAATCGGCTGGCGTGTGCCCGTGACATTGGTGATGTGGGCCAGCGCAACGATTTTGCAGCGTTCCGACAGCAGTTCATGGAACGCTTCGAGACCAAATTCACCGTCGCGGGTCATCGGCACCTTGACTACTTTGGCTCCCGTCTGTTCGGCGACAATCTGCCACGGCACAATATTGGCGTGGTGCTCGGTTTCGCTGACCAGAATTTCATCGCCAGCTTTAAGTGTATTACGTGCGTAAGTTTGTGCGATGAGGTTGAGTGCTTCGGTTGCCCCGCGAGTCCAGATGATGCTCTTAGTACTTGGCGCGCCGATAAATTGCGCCACACGCTCACGCGCAGCTTCAAACTGGCTGGTGGCGTGTGCTGTCAGGCTGTGGCTGCCGCGGTGCACGTTGGCGTTTTGCGCGCTGTAGTAACGGGTAATCGCGTCAATCACGACCTGAGGTTTCTGCGTCGTCGCGGCGCTGTCGAGATAGATCAGCGGCTGCTCATTTACCGTCTGATTGAGGGCGGGAAATTGCGCGCGAATGGCGGCGATGTCTAACATGTTACTCTTCACCCAGCTTTTCGTAGTTCAGTTGCGGCAGAGCGACCAATGGCAGCGCCACTTCGCGGGCCAGTTCTTTGCCCGACAACTGCACAATGATCTCCACAGCAAATTCCAGCGCTGTACCTGGCCCTTGACTGGTGAGCAGGTTGTTGTTGACGTCAAACGTCACGCGGCGGTTGCGCCATAAGTCCTGCGGAATGCGATCCTGAAAATTCGGATGACAGGTCATCAGTGCACCCGGAAACAGATCGTGGTGTTGCAGTACGACGGCCGGAGATGCGCAGATCGCAGCCACCAAACGACCATCGTATTTTTGCTGTTTGATGATTTCGACCAGCAGTGTGCTGTCACGAAAGTTTTCCGCACCGCCGACACCACCAGCCAGCACTACCGCATCAAATTCGTCGTCAGCGACGTCGACCAACTTGCATTCCGCTGTCAGCGTCACGCCGCGCGAGGCGGTCATGGTCAGTTTACCGTCGAAATCAGCGCTGGCGACAACCACCTGATAGCCTGCACGTACCAGAATGTCGATAATGGTGACGGCTTCCATCTCTTCGGTGCCCGGAGCGATCGGTACCAGAATTCGTTTTGTCATGATTGTGTCCAACTTTGTTCGATTGATTGAATGTGTTGATAAAGAGCCAAATTGGCAGGTACGGCCAATCCGTGTTGCTGTGCTTTGCGCACCACATAGCCCGTAATAAAGTCTATCTCGGTTCGCCGACGATGAAAAATATCCTGATGCATCGAAGAACGATTGGCGGCGGTCGCGTGTATCACGTTATCGACCGTTGCTCGGAGAGCCGCATGATCGACAGGCATGTGTTCAGCCTGCATGACGCTGACGACTTCTGTCACGATACTATCTAATGTCTGGCGGTACTGTGGCTGTGCCAGTTCACCATTGGTAATGTGATGAATCGCAGTCAGCGGGTTGATGGCGCAGTTCACCGCCAATTTTTGCCACAATGCCTGTTCGATGTGCATGTTCCACGCCACAGAAGGCAGAGCGTGATTGAGCACCTCGGCGATAAATTCGCACTGGGCGCCGAGCGGATTAAACGTGCCTAGCTGAGTATGTCCAAGACCGGTGTGTTTCACCGTGTGAGCGGAGGTCTTCAGCGCACCATGGGTCGTTGTCGCAAGCAGTGCCGGGAACGTGCGCAATCGGTCAGCAAGATTATCCAGTGCGCCCATCCCATTATGCATAAACAGTAAAATGGTCTCTTGTTCGATGAGCGGCAGCAGCGGCTGTAGGGCAGATTCGACTTGCCAGGCCTTGACCGTTATCAGCAACAGATCGGCATGACGTAAGGTGTCTGGTTGATTGTAGGCAAAATCGATGCTGGGCGATTCATCAAGCTGAAGTGCCCAGTGAGACGTATCCGGAGTGCCCCACAGTGATACGCGATGTCCGGCCTGTTGCAGAGAGTAGGCCCACAAACTGCCGACCGCGCCCGGGCCAACGACCACTATATTCATTGAACATGCTTTGGTTAAGGGTTTGCGCTAAGGATAATGCTCAGCTTGCTGAAAGCAATAAAAAAGGCGCCCATCGGCGCCTTTTCTGCGTAACTGCAAGTCAGAATTAGAACTTGTAAGTTACAGATACGTAGTGACCAAAGCCAGTTGACTTCAGAGAGTCAGAGTCTTTGATACCGTAAACGTCTTTGTAGCCTTTCAGGCCGTAACCCACTGCGAAGCGGTCTGAGTGCCAGTAGATACCGTTGAACATCGCGCCGCCAGTGCTTGAAGATGCGAACTCATCTTTCATACCGAATTGGTAATCGATGTAACCTTGGTAAGAGATGAATGAACCGTTTTCAAAGAAGTAGAAAGGTTTGAACCAGTTAGTAGCAAAGTGGTAACCGTTCCACTCTTTACCGTCGCCATCCCAAGTTGCGTATAGGTTTACGCCAATTTTGCCCAACCAAGGAACCATCACGTCTGAACCCAGACCGATTTTTTGGTTGTTTACTGCGTATGAGTCAGAGTAGTTAGTTGCGCCGTCCCACTCGATCAGAGATGCAATGTACAGCTCTTGTACTGGACCGAAAGACAGATCTTTACCAGTCAGTGCGTCCAGAGACATACGTGGAGCAAATTTCATGAAGATTTTGCTGCCTGCAGTCGCTTTGTCGCTGCTTGATTTGCTTGCTAGGTTGAATACGTCAACGTAACCGTACAGGTCGAAAATTCCCGAGCGACCACCAAACTCCATCTCCATGTAGTCGTGGCTAGACTCGCCTGGCAGTTCGTCAAACGCACCCATCAGGTTGAATTGCATCCACTTGTAATCGTTTTTGTGGATATCGCCATCTGAATAGTCAGCCGCCAGAACTGGCGCTGAAGTAGCCGCAAGAAGGCTAAGAGCTAAAAGTGATTTACGCATTAGGGGACTCTCTATGTTTGTATTAATTCAGAAGAGCAATTATTCCTCGGCTCTTCCAATTGACGGGAATAATAGCGACAAAATTCTCAATTAAAAGTGATAAAGGATGCAAAAATAATCACTCTTAGTGATATTGATCACATGTATTGATAAAAGTTAGGGAACTTTTTTATATTTCATTTTATTGCATTTTTATTGTGATCTTGATCGTTTGCGTGGGTGGTAAACCGAAGTTTTAAGCACATCGATTAACCAACATATTTAGTAAGTGATCGGAGAATTTGCCAATCTCGTAGACACAAAAAACACTCGGAAACAGGAATTTGGCATGGAAGAGATCATGTTATTCCCGCTGAGCTCAATTGTTTTGCCGGAAGGGAAGATGAAATTGCGCATTTTTGAACCAAGATACAAACGTATGGTGGCAGAATGCAGCAAAGCGAACAGCGGTTTTGGAATGTGTTTGTTTGATAGCAAAATCAAACCAAATGCAAATCCACTTTCTGAATTTGGTACATGGGTAAAAATTGTTGATTTTGAATCACTAAGTGACGGATTGCTCGGCATCACTGTGGTTGGCATCAAACGTTTCGCCATTCACAAAGTGCGGGTGGAGTACGATGGCTTGCGCCGCGCAAAAGTGGAATGGCAACCCAGTTGGCCGACAGAATCCATTGGTGACGCACAAATGTTTCTCAGTCATTATCTGCAGAATCTATACAAAGAGTTTCCTCAGATTGGCGAGCTCTACCCGCATCGTTTTTTCGACGATGCCAGTTGGGTAGCGCAGCGCTGGCTGGAACTGTTGCCGCTGTCGAATCAGCAGTTTGATGCTCTGTCGCAACATGAGGATTGTCACCGTGCGTTGGCATTTCTGACGCAGACGATTGAGACCTACAACGATTAAGTCCGTCGCAACAAGACCGCTATACTGATCAGAGTGATCGAATCTGCTGTACTGACGTAGAAGTTGACGTTAGGTGACAGAGGGCCCGAAATTCGGGCTGCGAAGGACAGGACATCCTATGACGAGTGTAAATCCACAAACTTTCAGCCGGCAGGACTGGACAGTGTGTATGGAAAAAGTGAAGCAGCATGACAAAGACGCGTTTGCGGTCGTGTTTCACTATTTCTCGCCGCGTTTGAAACAGTTTGTTTTTAAGCATCTGGGCAACGAGCAGGTCGCTTTGGAGCTGGTGCAAGAGACGATGGCCACGGTTTGGCAAAAGTCGCACCTGTTCGATGGTGACAAAAGTTCGTTATCGACCTGGATATACACGATTGCACGTAATCTGTGCTTTGACCTGCTGCGCAAGCAGAAAGGCAAAGAACCTCACGTGCTGGCCGATGACATTTGGCCCAGTGATTTTTGTCCGCCTGACATGGTGGAACACTACGCACCGGAGCATGAAATGCTCAAAGAACAGGTGCTGAAATTTTTGGATACGCTACCGGAAGCGCAGCAAAAAGTGGTGCGGGCGGTGTATTTGGAGGAGTTGCCTCATCAGCAGGTAGCGGAAATGTTCAACATTCCTCTGGGTACGGTGAAATCTCGCCTGCGTTTAGCGGTAGAAAAACTTAGAACTTCAATCGATGCGGAGCGGTTATGAGCTACCATCCTGACCTTCAATTAATCGAAGCCTATGCCGAAGGCTCAATAGACGCGACCCACGGCCTCGCTGTGGCTACTCACTTGGAAATGTGCCCTCGCTGCCGCCACAAGGCCAAGCAGCTCGAAGAGCAACAAGGCGCGGAACTGCTCAATATGCAGGCTGGTGACAGCGAGCACAATTGGCAGCAAATGTTGAACCAGATCACCGCGCATGAGGTGAAACCTGTGCCTAAACCGCTGAGCAACAAACCTGTGCTGGTGTCGGTTAACGGCAAACAGATTCCTGTGCCGCGTGCGCTCAAGCGACTGATTTCGCCCAATGCCAAATGGCGCAGTTATGGCGGAAAAGTGTACAGTCTGCCACTGCATAACGATGATGACGTGCATATGAATCTGATGTATATCAGCGCTGGCGTCAGTATTCCCCAGCACACTCACCGTGGTATGGAATCGACTCTGGTGCTGCATGGCGCGTTCAGTGATGAAGATGGTCATTATGATGCGGGAGACTTCCTGCAGCGTGACGCCTCAATTCGTCATTCACCGCAAACCGCGCATCAGCAGGATTGTTTGTGCCTGACGGTGCTGACGCAGCCGATGGTGTTTACTCAGGGGGTGGCGCGCATCTTTAACCTGTTCGGAAAAGGTCTTTACCCCTAAATATTATAGTCCTAAGCTCCTTCTTGATTTTGGCCACGTTGCGTGGCCTTTTTTTTGCCGGACTACATTTCTCTGGCATTTGTTACTCTCGTTCAGTGTATGATGGTGACGTTTTCACCACATAGAATGCGTTATGTCTCAGCCCGTTGATAAGAAAACCTTTCTCACTATTTTTACCACCGTCTTTTTGCCGATGTTTCTTGCTGCGGTGGACCAGACGCTGCTCGCCACCGCAACTCCCGCCATGGTGCGCGATCTTGGCGACATGCAGCTCTCTTCCTGGATCGCCGTTGGTTACATGCTGGCCGGGGCGGCTTCGGTGCCTGTGTACGGCTGGCTGGGGGATCAATACGGGCGTAAGAAAATGTTGGCGATCGCGCTGAGCATTTTTGCGCTCGGTTCTATCGTGTGCGCTTTGGCGGTGAATATGCCGCTATTGGTCGCCGGACGAATCGTTCAGGGGCTGGGCAGCGGTGGCTTGATGAGCTTGTCGCAGGCCCTGATTGGTGAGTTGGTGCCGCCGCGTCAACGGGCGCGTTTTCAGGGCTATTTCGCTTCGTTGTTTGCGCTCGCCAGTATCGGTGGTCCGGTGCTCGGCGGGGTGATTGTGACCTATCTGACCTGGCACTGGCTGTTCTGGATTAACCTGCCGCTGGTCGGTTTTGCGCTCTATCGTTTGTCTAAGCTCAAATCGACTCAGGAAAAAGCCAGCAAAGCCCGAATAGATGTGTTTGGGTTGATTCTCTTTCCCAGCCTGATGACCGTCATTATTTATTGGCTCTCCGCTGGTGGTCATTACTTTGCCTGGAATTCGAGTATGAGCTTTATCCTGCTTGGGTTATTTGCGGTGCTGGTGGCGCTGTTTGTCACCCAGCAGCAACGGGTGAAACAGTCCTTTCTGCCGTTGACGCTGCTGGCAAAGCGGGAAATTCACATTCCGCTCATCTCGACGTTTTTGTTTGCTTCCTGTTTGTTTGCACTGGTGTTTTTCCTACCGATTTTCTTGCAGGTGGGGTTGGGCGTCAGCGTGGCACAATCGGGGATGTTGATGATTCCGCTTTCGGCAGGCGTGATTTGTGGATCTTTTATCACGGGTAAAGTGATTTCCCGTACCGGTGTGCCGAAGTGGGTGCCAGTGTGTGGTATGTCCGTCAGTTCGGTGGCATTTTTCAGCTTGGCGATGCTGGATCTAAGCCCGTACACCGTCAGCGCTATCGGATTTTTCTGTTGTCTGGGGCTGGGCACGATTATGCCGTCGACCCAAATTACCATTCAGACCATTGCGGGCAAAGCGAATCTGGGGCGGATTACCTCGATGGCGGGCTTATCGCGCTCGTTGGGTGCGTCAGTGGGGACTGCGGTGTTTGGTACGCTGATTTACTCGCAAATTCCGGGATTCAGCGCGGAAAGTTCGCTGACGGCTTTATTGGAGACTCCGCGTGAGGTGATCATTGATGCGTTTCAGGCGGGGTATCTGCTCGCGGCGTCACTGGCATTCTTGTGCCTGCTCAATGCGCTGCGCGCACCGCTGATTCAACTCGACGATTACAGTTAAAGACGCGGTATGGCAGACATAAAAAAACGGCCCGTAGAGGCCGTTTTTTTGTATCAGGCGAGTCCCTGAATAATGACGAACTTTTCTAACAGCTGCTCGTCCGTTTCAATGTGTGCCGGATCGGTAATGATGCAGTTGGTGATCGGGCACACCGACTCGCACGTTGGCTTGTCATAGTGACCTTTACACTCGGTACACAAATCCGGATTGATCTCGTAGATGCTGTCACCCATCGAGATCGCGCCGTTCGGGCATTCCGGCTCGCACATGTCACAGTTGGTGCATTTACCTGTGATTAGCAGTGCCATAATTATTTGCCTGTCGGGTTACGGGTATCCTGACCAGCATTAAGGTTGCGCATCAGCAGGCCGTATTCCAGATCCATATCCTGAGGAACCGGAATGTAAACGAAGTGACCGTTGCCTTTTGCATCGTCAACCGCTTCGCCTTTACGGTTTTCCATCGCTTCCAGAGTGAAAACCACGTTACCTTTTGGTGTCATCAGCTCCAGGCTGTCACCAATAATGAACTTGTTCTTCACTTCTACTTCGACCATGTCGCCACGACGTTTGCCAGTGAATTCACCAACGAACTGCTGCGCGTCAGAGACTGAGTAGCCGTAGTCGTAGTTCTGGTAAGCATCGTGTGTGTGGCGACGTAAGAAACCTTCGGTGTAGCCGCGGTGCGCCAGGCTCTCCAGTGTACCCATCAGAGTTTCATCAAATGGTTTGCCAGCGACGGCGTCATCAATGGCTTTACGGTAAACTTGCGCGGTACGTGCACAGTAGTAGAACGATTTGGTACGACCTTCGATTTTCAGTGAGTGCACACCCATTTTAGTCAGACGCTCAACGTGCTGAACCGCGCGCAGGTCTTTCGAGTTCATGATGTAAGTGCCGTGCTCATCTTCAAATGCGGCCATTTTTTCTTCAGGGCGATGGCTTTCAGACAGCAGAACCACGTCGTCGATTGGCTTACCACGACCGATGGTGGTTTCAGGACGTTCTTCCTGCACTTCAATCGCTTGTGGCGCATTCGGATCGAACTCTTCAACGATCTGACCGGCGTCGTCTTCTTTGCCTTTCTCAACTTTGTATTCCCAACGGCAAGCGTTGGTGCACGTGCCTTGGTTCGGGTCACGTTTGTTGATATAGCCAGACAGCAGACAACGACCTGAGTACGCCATGCACAGTGCGCCGTGCACGAACACTTCCAGTTCAGTTTCCGGGCAGTGTTCGCGGATCTCTTCGATCTCTTCCAGCGACAGTTCGCGAGACACGATCACGCGTTCTACGCCGTTCGCTGACCAGAATTTTACGGTTGCCCAGTTCACCGCGTTCGCCTGTACTGACAGGTGAATCGCCATATCCGGGAACGCTTCGCGCACCATCATGATGAGGCCAGGATCAGACATGATCAGTGCATCCGGGCCCATGTCGACCACAGGTTTCAGATCGCGAATGAAGGTTTTCAGTTTTGAGTTGTGCGGTTGAATGTTGCACACCACGTAAAACTTTTTGCCCAGGGCATGCGCTTCGTTGATACCGATTTGCAGGTTTTCGTGGTTGAATTCGTTGTTACGTACACGAAGGCTGTAACGAGGCTGGCCAGCGTAAACGGCATCGGCACCGTACGCGAACGCGTAGCGCATGTTCTTCAGGCTGCCTGCTGGTGACAGCAGTTCAGGGACGAAAGTTTTTTCAGTAGACATTGCTTCTATTCTCAATCTGATCTCAAGTCAGGCCAATACCACCTAATGGTATTGGAAGGGGCGCAAATTTTACGCCAAAATGTGACTCATGACCAGTTGAGATTGCAAGCAAACGTCAGGCTTGGTCGAGAGACGCAAGCCTGACGAGGGAAGGGGTTACGCGTCAGCGTGTGGCAGGCCGCCAAGAGCGTTGAACAGATCCGGCAGGAACACCGCAAATTCACCACACATCAGTGAGAAATCGGCATCGAAACGCGCAGCTTGATCTTCACGAGGAATATCTTCGTTCTGATCTTTAAGCTCATCGCTGAATGCCAGACGTTTCAGGCTGCAATCTTCCGCCAGAATAAAGCTGATGCGCTCTTGCCAGTTGATGGACAGCTTGGTTACGACCTTATTGGCGGCAATGTGGCTCAGAATCTCATCGCTCGACAGCTCTTGCTTCTTACAACGTACGGTTGCGCCATCATCTAGAATCGATTTCAGTTCCGCTTCGTCCAGCAAGTTAAAGCCTTGTGGCAGATTGCCTTCTTTGACCCATTCGGTCAGTGTGGTTTCAACGGCGACTTCTGGAATCGCAGGGACGACGGGCAGGCTACCCATGGTTTTACGCAGCAGCGCCAGGACGTCTTCGGCTTTTTTGTAGCTGCTGGCGTCGACCAGAATCAGGCCCTGTTTTGGCATGATCAGTACTGGCGTCAGGTGGCTGCGGCTAAACGCACGTGGCAGCAGATCGACAATGATGTCTTCTTTAATGTTGTCTTTTTCTTTCTTCTTCAGCGGGCGGCCTTCTTCGGCTTCCATCGCTTCCACTTTGGCGTTCAGCGAATCCTTGATCACGGACGCCGGCAACATTTTTTCTTCTTTCTTGGCACAGATGAGAATGCGGTCTTCGCTGACGTGAGTCATCATGTCGCCATGTCTGCCCATCGCATGAACCCAGCCAAACTTCTGTTTATCCTGGCTGCCACATGGCGTGAAACGGAACTCAGCCAGTTGTTTTTCCAGCTGATCGGCATTGAAGTCAATCTCGCGGTTCACGCGATAAACCATACAGTTTTTAAACCACATATCTATTTCTTTTCCTTGTTCGAAAGCCCCACATCATAGGGGATTTCAGCGCTAAAGTCTTACCTCAAATTCAAAATTCCGCGATTGTTACAACTGAGATAGAACGATGAATTTGATAAGAAAGTTATATTAAAAATTGTTTTCAATGGTCACAAAAGTGTCATAATCATTTCTCATAATGCATGGCGTTGATTAAAAATAAAGGTTATTCAATTATGTCTAGAAGGATTCTGGTTGTTGAAGACGAAGCGCCGATTCGTGAAATGCTGTGTTTCGTGCTTGAGCAAAAAGGTTACCAGGCCGTTGAAGCAGAGGATTACGACACTGCAGTCACCAAACTGGCTGAACCCTTCCCTGATCTCGTTCTGTTAGATTGGATGTTACCTGGTGGTAGCGGCATCAACTTCATCAAACACATGAAACGCGAAGAGCTGACACGCAACATTCCGGTGGTGATGCTCACGGCGCGTGGTGAAGAAGAAGACAAAGTCCGCGGCCTTGAAGTGGGTGCAGACGACTACATTACTAAACCTTTCTCGCCTAAAGAGCTGGTTGCTCGCCTCAAAGCGGTGATTCGCCGCGTGACACCAACGGCACTCGAAGATGTGATTGATGTGCAAGGTCTGAAGCTGGATCCGGTTTCGCACCGCGTCACGGCCAACGATGCGCCACTCGATATGGGCCCAACCGAATTCAAAATGCTGCACTTCTTTATGACCCACCAAGAGCGTGTATACAGCCGCGAGCAGCTGCTGAACAACGTGTGGGGCACCAACGTGTATGTAGAAGATCGTACGGTTGACGTTCACATTCGTCGCCTGCGTAAAGCACTGGAAGAAGCGGGTCACGATAAGCTGATTCAGACCGTGCGCGGCGCGGGCTATCGTTTCTCAACCAAAGCGTAAGAGGATCAACTGCGAAGTATTATGGTTGAAAGGTTAACTTGGAAAAAGCTGGCCTGGGAGCTGGCTTTTTTTTACCTGCCATGGATTGTGGTCGGGTGGATATTTGGATACATGCCGTGGTTGCTGTTGGCGGCCACGGCGTTGCAGCTTGTGTGGCATCTGCACAACCAAATGCGCTTGTCGGCGTGGTTGTGGGATGAAAAGCGACTGACACCGCCGTCGGGTTCGGGCAACTGGGAATACCTGTTTAACGGGATTTATCGTTTGCAGCAGCGTCAGCGCAAGAAGCGTAAAGAGTTAACTAACCTGATTCGCCGTTTTCGCAACGGGGCGGAATCGCTGCCCGATGCGGTGGTGGTATTTCGCAGCGAAGGCAACATTGTCTGGTGCAACCGTCTGGCGCAGCATCTGCTGGGTTTTCGTTGGCCGGACGACGCCGGGCAGCCGATTTCCAACCTGATCCGCACGCCGGATTTCATCAAATATCTGCAAAAAGATGACTTCACTGAGCCGTTGGAGATGCGTTCTCCGCTCAATGTGGAGCGCTCACTCGAACTGCGTATTGTGCCGTACACCGAAGGCGAACACCTGATGGTGGTGCGTGATGTGACCCAACTGAAACAGCTGGAAGGCATGCGCCGCAACTTCTTTGCTAACGTGTCGCACGAGCTGCGTACACCGATGACGGTGCTGCAAGGCTATCTGGAAATGACCGAAGATCCGGACATGCTGGTGGGCCCTATGTGGGGCAAAGCGCACGGCGTGATGACCGAGCAGCTCAATCGCATGAACAGTCTAGTCAATCAGTTGCTGACTTTGTCGAAGATTGAAGCGTCGCCGATGCACGAGCTGGAAGATGTGGTCGATGTGCCGGCCATGCTCGAAGTGTTGGAAAAAGAGGCGGTGAGCCTCAGCGGTGACGATAAGCATCAGCTCAAGTTTGATATTGATAAACAGCTGCGTGTACTGGCGGATGAAGATCAACTGCGCAGCGCCATTTCCAACCTAGTGTACAATGCGGTGAAATACACGCCGCCGGGCGCAGAAATCAATGTACGCTGGTTCCAGACGCCACAAGGCGCCTGTCTGGAAGTGGAAGATAAGGGCGACGGTATTGAGCCGCAGCATCTGCATCGTCTTACCGAGCGTTTTTACCGCGTTGATAAGGCGCGCTCGCGTGATACTGGCGGCAGTGGTCTCGGGCTCGCGATCGTTAAACACGCCTTGTCCCATCATGATTCGCATCTCGATATTAAGAGTACCGTCGGTGTCGGCAGCCGCTTTTCGTTCGTGCTACCTAAGCGTCTGGTTGTGAAATGAAACTGCATGTGAAACTGGCGCTGTACGCTCTGTCGGGCATCGCATGGCATGTTCAGGCGCACGATGAGCTGCAGGATTACCACAAAACCACGGGTGTGGCTGGTAGCTTGCTGTCGGTCGGCTCTGACACGCTGGCGGGCATGACGACGTTGTGGGTGGAAGAGTTCAAATCCATCTATCCCAACGTGAACGGCCAAGTTCAGGCTTCTGGCTCGGCGACGGCTCCTCCGGCATTGACGGAAGGCACTGCGCAATTCGGACCGATGAGTCGCCCGATGCGCACGCGTGAAATTGAAGCGTTTGAACGCACGCATGGCTATAAACCGACGGCGCTGCGGGTCGCAATTGATGCGATCGGTATTTTCGTCCATCGCGACAACCCGATTGAGGGGCTGAACTTTACCCAGCTCGACAGCATTTTTTCCTCGACACTGCGTTGTGGTGCCAACCACTCAATCAATACCTGGTCTGAACTCGGTCTGCCGTATGAATGGGCTAAGCGCGGTATTCAACTTTTCGGGCGCAATTCGGTATCGGGTACTTATGGATACTTCAAACAAAATGCGTTGTGTGGCGGCGATTTCAAACGCAACGTGAACGAGCAGCCTGGTTCGGCGTCGGTGGTGCAGTCGGTGGCATCGTCGATCAATACTTTGGGATATTCGGGCGTCGGATACCGGGTGTCCGGAGTGAAACTGATCCCTATTGCGCGTGAAGGCACCGACTATGTTGAGCCGACTCACGCCAACATTCTTTCCGGCAAGTATCCGCTGTCGCGCTATTTGTACGTCTACGTCAACAAGCATCCGACACGTCCTCTGACGCCGATTGAACGTGAGTTTATTCGTTTTATCTTCTCCAAGCAGGGCCAGGCGCTGGTGGAAAAAGATGGCTACCTGCCCATTTCACCGCAGTTTGCTCATGAAGAGCTGGTGAAAGTCGGTATTGAAGAGCAGTAAAAAAGCCAGCGTCATGCTGGCTTTTTTACTGTTTCATCGGCTTAAAACTCAAGTTGCCAGCCGACGCTGTGCCAATACTCCTGCTCGCTGAGTAGATCCGCGTGCAGCAGTTTGTTGTTTTCCAGCCACTCTTTGTCGGCACATTCAAGCTTCCATTCGTCATCGTGAGCGGACAGCGTCAGCTCCGGCAGGGGATCGTCATTGCGTTGCCCGTTTACCAGAATCGCCAGACGCAATACACGAATCAGACCAACAATGTGCTTTTTCTTAAACAGCGAAAAGTCTTCCATTTCATTGAGCTTGAGCGACTTGCGCTGAAAGCGTGCCAGCGTCGACAGCACCAACTGCTGCTCGTTGTTAAAACCCGCCATGTTGGTGTGACGCAGAATATACGCGGAATGACGATGAAATGCCTGCAGGCTGATGCTCAGCCCCACTTCGTGCAACAGCGCCCCCCATTCCAGCAGATCAAACAGTTCACTGTTCTTTTTCAAACCGAGTTCATCGGCGACCTGATCGAGAAACTCGCGCGCGTGACCTTTCACTTTGGCGGCATGTTCCAAATCCACCAGATGTTTGCTGGCCAGGTTTTCAGTGGTGCGCAGGCGAATGTCGGAATACTTAAATCGGTCTTCCATCTCATACAACAGACCTTCACGTAGGGCGCCGTCAGAGAAGAACATCTCTTTGATTTTCAGATCTTTAAAAATCGCGGCCAGAATCGCGACGCCAGCAGCAAACACGGGTTTGCGATCGTCGGTGAGGCCGGAGAGCTGAATGTCGTCAATCGAGTCCCATTCGCACAGTTTGTCGATGAGCTTGTTCAGCCGCTCAGCGGTAATGATGCCATCATCATGGCCAAGGCCAATCAGTACTTCATAAATGGCTTTAATGGTGCCGGATGAGCCAAATGCGGTTTGCCAGCCAAGCTTGCAGTATTTGCTGGCGATGGATTCCAGCTTTTGTTCGGCGGCGAGGATTGCCTGAGCGAAGTTCTTTTTCGACAGTTTGCCGTTGGAGAAGTAGCGATCGGTGTAGCTCACGCACCCCATCTGTTTGCTGTTGACCAGTTCGGCTTCAAAGCCTTTACCGATGATCATTTCGGTGCTGCCGCCGCCGATATCAACCACCAACATGGATTCGGTTTGTGGTTGGGTGTGGGCCACGCCAAGGTAAATCAGACGTGCTTCTTCAGTACCGGGAATGATCTCGATAGGAAACGGCATCACTTCGCGCGCGCGCTGCAAAAAAATGTGCGCATTGTTGGCCTGACGCAGCGTATGCGTGGCGGCAATACGTACATTATCGGCGTCAAAGCCTTGCAGACGTTCAGCAAACATCGCCAGACACTCCAGGCCTCGTTCGATGGCAGCATTGTCTAAGTTCTTTTGTGCATCCAGTCCGGATGCCAGGCGCACGCGCTGTTTATGGCGGCTGATCAGTTGTAAATCCTGATCCACCACCTTGGCGACCACCATGTGAAAACTGTTAGAACCTAAATCGATTGCCGCAATTTCACGAGTAATAGTGTCACGAGTTGTGCTGGGTTGGTTCATGGGTGTCTGTTTGCCCCTTATTCTTACGCGTTTGTTTTTCTACGTTTTTAAGATAGTCGTAAATCGCGAGCTGCGAACGGACTTTCTTACGGTTCCCGCGCTTGATGTAGCGGTTACTCATCTCTTTGTCGATCACACGCGCTTTCACCGTATCGGTAAACTGCAGATTGATGATGTCTATCATACGCTGTTTAAGGCGTTCGTCACGTATTGGCGCCATCACTTCAATCCGGTAATCGATGTTACGCGTCATCCAGTCGGCCGAAGAGATATACACTTGCGGGTTGCCGTCGTTGTGCGTGATCAGCACGCGCGGGTGTTCCAGGAAGCGGTCGACAATACTGATGATACGGATGTTGTCGCTCAATCCTTCAATGCCTGGTACCAGCGAACACATACCACGAATGATCATCTTGATTTGCACTCCGGCGGTGCTGGCACCATAGAGCTTGTTGACCAGGCCGCGGTCGACCAGATTGTTCACTTTGAGGGTGATCGCGCCTTTTTTACCCGCTTTGACATTGGCGATCTCGGTGTCGATCAAACGGTATAGCTGCGTGCGCGAGTTACGTGGCGACACGATGAGATGATTGAATTTCACCGGGCGGAACGGGTTTTCAATATAGCCAAACACGTTACGCACTTCGTTGGTGATTTCGCGGTCTGCGGTCAGTAGCGAGAAGTCGGTATAAATGCGCGCAGTTTTTTCGTGGAAGTTTCCGGTACCGATGTGAGCGTAACGCACAAATTCGCCCTCTTCACGGCGGGTGATCAGCAGCAGCTTGGCGTGAATTTTCATGCCCGGCGTACCAAACACCACTTGCACGCCCGCTTCGGTCAGAATACGTGACCATTCGATGTTGGCCTCTTCATCGAAACGCGCCTGCAGTTCCACCACCACCACCACACGCTTGCCATTGTGCACTGCATCGACCAGCGAGTTCATCAAACGCGAATCTTTCGCCACACGGTAGATGTTGATCTTAATGCTGATCACTTTCGGGTCGAACGATGCCTGACGCACCAGCTCTGTAATGTGTTCAAAGCTGTGGTATGGGTAGTGCAGCAGAATGTCCTGAGCGCGAATTGCGTCAAAGGCATTCGGAAAGCCTTCAAAATCGGCACACTTCATCGGTGGCAGCGGACGGTTTTCCAAGTACTCTCGGCCGACGTTCGGAAAACCGATGAAGTCTTTAAAGTTGTGGTAACGACCGCCCGGTAATAGGCTGTCGTAGTGGGATATTTTGAGCTTCTCACACAGAAATAGCAGCATCTCTTGCGGCATTTCGCGCTCGTACACAAAGCGAACCGGCATCGCGGTCAGGCGCTGACTCAAACCTTCTGACATCTGTTCCAGCAGGCTGTATTCGACTTCGTGGCTGAGGTCGTATTCCGCGTCACGGGTCATCTTCATCGCATAGCCAGTCAGCGTGTCGTAGTCAAAAAAGCCGCGGAAAATGTCATCCAGACAGTGGCGAATGATGTTGTCGAGCAGAATGATGGTTTTACGTCGTTTGCCTTTTTGCTCCGGTACCATGACAAAGCGGGGCAGGTGATCGGTCGGGATCTCGATCAGCGCGTAGTGCGATTCGTCGCCTTTCTTTAAATCGACGGCGATGTATGCGTATTCGTCTTTGAGGAATTGCAGTACGTCAATGTCATCTTTCATTAACAGTGGCGTAATATGCGGCAGCACTTCTTTATGAAAATATTTGGTGATCCAGCGCTGCTGCGCTTCATCTAATTGGGTTTCGTTGACCAGAAAAATGCGGCGGCGCGCCATCTCCATGATGATTTCGCTGTACAGGTTATCGAAGTCCTGATTCAGCTTCAGCGCTTTGCTCTGCATGCGGGTCAATAAATGCTTGGAGCTGTCGTTTCCTCCGCGTTCACGGTTGATAAGAATACGACGTTTCACGTCCGAAAAGCGGACTTTGTAAAACTCATCCAGGTTGTTGGAGAAAATCCCCAAAAAGCGGATGCGCTCGACCAGCGGCACGGTTTTATCGGCGGCTTCCTGAAGGACTCGTTCATTGAACGATAGCCAGCTCAATTCCTTATCGATATACAACTTTTCCGCGCTCATGAGATACCTTCTGACTGTTAGTGACGTTTTAATTATTAACCACTGCAAACTAGGGTTTTAATGTGACACTTTTATTGCAAAACAGATTAGTATGCAGAGTTGTTTTATTTTCAGTTGTTTAATGTGACTTGTAATATAATTGTCACCTAATCGAAATATTATGTTATTTGGACTAAAAAGGTAGAGTTATTCATGGCACAGGCCGAGTTTTCATTGAAAGAACGAGATCGAAAGCGACTTATTAAAGATCGCCTTGTTCGTCTTGCAGTGACCGGTGGTGGCGTGAGTGTTCTCGGCGCCTTGATCCTCATTTTCGTCTATCTGGCGATGGTGGTTTTTCCGCTATTTTCCGATGCGGAGCTAGAGACCGGTTTTGCCAGTCAGCCCATCACCACGGTCGCGCCTAAAATGCTGGCGATTGACGAGTATGGCGAGAATGCCTTTGTTGTTGGTGACCATGGTAAAGCCGAGTTCTGGTCGCTCAATCATGAACGCAGTTTACCGCGTTGGAGCGAGAGCTTGCCGTTCGAGCCTGTGAAGTTCACCACCACGACACCTGACAGCGGCTGGTTTGCGGCCACTGATGCTGACAATCATGTTTATGTCGCGCGTCCTCAATTTACGTATTCGGTCACTAAAAATGGCCGTGTATTCACTCCCGAGCTTGAAGCGCTGTCGCTGCCGGCAAACTGGTCGCTCATTCCCCGTTCGCTGTCTATAACCCAGCTCAGTGCCGCGGTAACCGACAGTCAGGCATTTTTTGCCGTTTATCAGTCGAACCAACAGGTGTCGGTGCATTGGGTAAGTCTGGACGCGCCGCAAGTGCCGCAGCAATTTACTTTTTCTTCGCCGTTTGAGCAGTTGGATCAGATGCTGCTGACGCCGGATGGCAAAACCTTGTATCTGCGCAGCGGATCTGAGTTAGTGATTGCCGAGCTGACACACGATCAATATCGGGTGCGCGACATCGTGGATCTCAGTCAGGGGCAGCAGAAACATGCGGTGCAGACTATCAATCTGTTGTCCGGTGCATATTCACTGCTGGTGACGCATCGCGATGGTTTGGTGACGCAGTGGTTTGATGTGCTCAAACAGGGCGAGCGTCATCTGACGTTGATCCGCGATTTCAAACTGGCTTCCGAAGTGACGTTTCTGCTGCCGGATACCTATCGCAAAGGCTTCTACAGTTTCTATCGCAACGGTACGGTGCAGAGCCACTACACCACCAGTGAAAAATTGGTGATTTTCGAGCGCGCCTATCAACAGGCTCCGGCGCTGGCGGCGATGTCGAGCAACGAACGTTATCTCGCCACGTACGACAGCGGCAGAATCAGCGTCGCCAAAATTGATAACGGTTATCCGGAAGTGTCATTCTCTTCGCTGTGGCAGAAAGTGTGGTACGAAAGCTACCCAGAGCCCCAGTATGTGTGGCAGTCCACATCGGCCAGCGATGAATTTGAGGCCAAATTCAGTTTGGTGCCGATTGCGTTTGGTACGCTGAAGGCGGCGCTGTATGCGATGCTCTTTGCCGTACCGGTAGCGGTATTTGGCGCAATTTATACCGCGTACTTTATGGCGCCGAAAATGCGCCGTGTGGTGAAACCCACTATCGAGTTAATGGAAGCGCTACCGACGGTGATTATCGGTTTTCTGGCCGGGTTGTGGTTTGCGCCGTTGGTGGAAAGCCATCTGACGTCCATCGTGGCCCTGTTCCTGTTTTTGCCGCTGTCGACCGTTATCATCGGATTGTTGTGGTCACAACTGCCAAAGACCGTGCTGCGTAAAATGGCGGGCGGCTGGCATGCGCTGATCCTGATCCCTGTTCTGTTGGCTGTGGCGACAACCATACTTTCCTACAGCAGTGAAATCGAGCTGTGGCTGTTTAGTGGTGATGTACGCGTCTATCTCGCGCAGCACGGTATCGATTTTGACCAGCGCAATGCGTTGGTGGTCGGGTTTGCGATGGGCTTTGCAGTGATCCCAACCATTTTCACCATCGCCGAAGATGCGATTTTCTCTGTGCCGAAGCATCTGTCCGATGGTTCTCTGGCCTTGGGGGCTACGCCCTGGCAGACTCTGACACATGTGGTGCTGCTCACCGCCAGTCCGGGTATTTTCTCGGCGGTGATGATGGGCCTTGGCCGCGCGGTCGGTGAAACCATGATCGTGCTGATGGCGACGGGCAATACGCCGATCCTTGACTGGAACATTCTGGAAGGGATGCGCACTTTATCGGCGACGATTGCGGTGGAATTGCCTGAGTCTGAAGTGGGCAGTTCGCATTTCCGTATTCTTTTTCTGGCAGCCCTGCTGCTGTTTATCTTCACGTTTGCAGTCAACTCCCTGGCTGAATGGGTACGCCAGCGACTGCGTGCCAAGTACCGTGCGCTGTAGTGGGGGATGCGATGAAAACGATAAATTGGGTTCGCTCCGGCGCCCCATGGATATGGTTAACGGGTGGGGCGGTCAGTATCAGTCTGATTTCCGTTCTCGGCTTGTTGTTGTTGATTGGCTGGAAAGGTTTAACCTATTTCTGGCCGGCGCCTTTATATCAATGGCAAGACGCCAACGGCCAAATGTTAGTGGGGCAGTTGTACGCCACCGAGTCGGTGCCCGTGAGCCATCTGAGCGAGATGGGGATTGACTTGCCCGCTGCGGTTAAAGAGACAGGCACCGCGACCCGCTTAAGTATTAAAGTGGCCAACCGCGAATTGTATGGCGCTGATTTTGTTTCGATGCTGAGCATGAAATTGTCTGAGCCGACCAAGCCGCATGGCTGGATTGTGATAGAACGTGCCCGCGACGGTCAGTTTTACGGTAAGCCTGTCGGATATGAACAGGTTAATGGCAATGTCAGCGAACATATTGATACGCTGCTTGAGCAAGGTCTGGAGCAAGCGGATGTGCTGCGTAAGCAGATCGATCAGGTGGTCAATGAACAGATTCGTGTCATTGGCAGCAGCATTGAAAAGCTGCGACTGGAAAAGCGGCGCCGCGAATTGAATGGCAAGCTGGACGAGGCGTATCTGACCCAGTACCAGCAGCGCAAAGCGCAGTTGGAGCAGCAACTGGCCAAAGCTGAAGAGCATCTGGACTCGTTGCGTGCTCAGATGGAGCGCCAGGTGTTGATTGCTCAGGATATGAAAGGCGATACCGTGCGTATTCCACTGAGTCAGATCCTTGATTACTGGTTCCCGAACGACATGAACCTGACGCAGAAAATCGTTCAATGGGGCAAGCAGGTATGGGTCTTTCTGTCGGACAATCCGCGCGAGTCCAACTCGGAAGGCGGCGTTTTCCCGGCGATTTTCGGTACGGTCTTTCTGGTGCTGATCATGTCGATTATCGTCATGCCACTCGGCGTGGTCGCGGCAGTGTATCTGCACGAATACGCCAAAGATAATGCGTTCACCCGCATCATTCGCGTGGCGGTAATTAACCTCGCAGGTGTACCATCGATCGTATACGGCGTGTTTGGTCTCGGCTTTTTCGTTTATACCATCGGTGCCTCCATCGATAGCCTGTTTTATGCCGAGCGTTTGCCTGCTCCGACATTTGGCACGCCGGGGCTTTTATGGTCGGCTCTAACGCTGGCGGTCCTGACACTGCCGGTCGTGATTGTGGCGACCGAAGAGGGCCTGACGCGCATTCCGATCTCCGTACGTCATGGCTCATTGGCACTGGGTGCGACGCAGTTTGAAACCATCTGGCGCATTGTTCTGCCGATGGCAAGCCCTGCTATGATTACAGGACTGATTCTGGCGATTGCCCGTGCGGCAGGCGAAGTGGCACCACTGATGCTGGTGGGGGCGGTCAAACTGGCGTCCAGTCTGCCGGTGGATGGCGAGTTCCCGTTTGTGCATCTGGAGCGCAAATTCATGCACCTTGGTTTTCACATCTATGATGTCGGTTTTCAGACCACCAATATTGAGGCTGCGCGGCCGTTGGTGTACGCCACTTCATTTTTACTGGTGACGGTCATTGTGGCGCTGAACCTCACGGCCATCAGCATTCGTAATAATCTACGTGAGAAATATCGAACCTTAGGACAAGATTAAACATGTTTTCTGTCAACCAAACACTGGGGTACCAACCACCTCTGGATGTCAACAACTTAACCGACAAACAGACCGCGATCGCGATCGAAGGGTTAAATCTGTTTTACAACCAGACCCGTGCGCTGAGCGATATTTCGATGCGGATTCCGAAAGGTCAGGTTACGGCGTTCATCGGTCCGTCGGGCTGTGGCAAATCGACCCTGCTGCGCTGCATTAACCGCATGAACGATCTGGTGGAAGGTTGCCGGGTTGAGGGCGAAGTCAAACTGCACGGTAAGAATGTCTATCTGCCGGAAGTGGATGTACCGACTCTGCGTCGCCGGGTGGGGATGGTGTTTCAGCGTCCGAACCCGTTTCCAAAGTCCATTTACGAGAACGTTGTCTACGGACTGCGCCTTCAGGGGATCAAAAACAGCCGTACGCTGGACGATGCGGTGGAGCGTTCATTACGCGCGGCCGCCCTGTGGGATGAAGTGAAAAACCGCCTGCATGAAAACGCGTTTGGTCTGTCTGGCGGCCAGCAGCAGCGTCTGGTGATCGCACGTGCGATTGCGATTGAGCCCGAAGTGTTGTTGCTCGATGAGCCCACCTCGGCGCTGGACCCGATTTCGACGCTCACGATTGAAGAGCTGATCCACGATCTGAAAACCAAATACACCGTGGTGATCGTGACCCACAATATGCAACAGGCAGCAAGGGTCAGCGACCACACTGCCTTTATCCATATGGGAAAATTGATCGAGTACTCAGATACCGATTCTATTTTCACGTCACCATTGAAAAAACAGACCGAAGACTACATTACTGGCCGATACGGCTAACCGGCAACAAGTGAAGGATTCATCATGCAATTAGGACGACATATCTCAGGGCAGTTTAACGTTGAGCTGGAGTCTATTCGAACTCATGTATTAACTATGGGTGGATTGGTGGAGCAGCAGTTGTCGTTTGCTATGCAGGCGCTCAATAAAGATGACATTGAGCTGGCGCGTAAAGTGGTGCGCGATGATCACAAAGTCAACGCGATGGAAGTGTCGATCGACGAAGCCTGCACGCGCATTATTGCCAAACGTCAGCCTACGGCCAAAGATCTGCGCCTGATTATGGCGATCATCAAAACCATCACCGATCTGGAACGCATCGGCGATGTGGCGACCAAAATGGCGTATGTGGCGATTGAAAGTCCGTCGACCAAAGAGAGTAAATTTCAGGTGTCTTTGGAGCCGTTGTGCCGTCAGGCGATTGCGATGCTGCATCAGGTGCTGGATGCGTTTGCGCGCATGGATGTGGAATCGGCTGCTGAAGTGTACAAGCTCGATGACAAGCTGGATAAAGAGTACGAAGCGGTGATCCGTCAGTTGATGACCTACATGATGGAAGACCCGAAAAATATTCCGCACATTCTGCAAGTCATGTGGTCGGCGCGCTCGATTGAACGGGTGGGGGATCGCTGTCAGAACATCTGCGAATACATCATCTACTTCGTCAAAGGCAAAGACGTGCGTCATTTAGGCGATCAGGGCATCAACGACGCCCTGCGCTAACCACTCACTCATCCATCAATATTTCAGCGGCACAAACGTCTGTTCATCCACAGGTGAGCGGACGTAACCCTCTTTATTTAACTCAGGCAGAGTGACCAGCGGATACTCAACGTTGCGGTACTCTATTTGGCTCAGCAGGTGGCTGATGCAGTTGAGGCGCGCGCGACGTTTGTCGTCTGACGGTACCACCCACCACGGACAATGTTTGGTGTCGGTGTAGGCGAACATCTTGTCTTTGGCTTTGGAGTAATCGGCCCAGCGGTGGCGGGATTCGAGATCCATCGGGCTGAATTTCCAGCGTTTGATTGGGGTTTTGATCCGTTCCAGAAAGCGCTTTTCCTGCTCTTCATCGGACACAGAAAACCAGTACTTGAGCAGAATGATGCCGGAACGTTGCAGCATGCGTTCAAACTCCGGGCAGGATCGCAGAAACTCTTCGTACTCTTCGCCCGTGCAGAAGCCCATCACTTTCTCGACTCCGGCGCGGTTATACCAGCTGCGGTCAAACAGTACGATTTCACCGCCAGCAGGTAAATGTGTCACGTAACGCTGAAAGTACCACTGGGTTTTCTCTTTTTCGGTGGGAGCCGGCAATGCGGCTACGCGGCACACCCGCGGGTTAAGTTTTTCGGTAATGCGTTTGATGACGCCGCCTTTGCCCGCGGCATCACGCCCTTCAAAAATCACCACGACTTTGAGTTTTTCGTGTTTGACCCACTCTTGCAGTTTCACCAGCTCAACTTGCAGACGCTCCAGCTCCTGCTCATAAAATTTTCTTTTTAGTTTGGTCATAGTTCCCTCCGTTGATAACAAAATCATAGCACCGACGGAGGGGATAAACAGAGCTAGCTGATTGATTTCAGAACGGATGCCGTGCGGCGAATCGCATCGGTATCCGTGATCGGCACGATGAAATCGTCTTGATCGCTGGCGCCCATTTTTGTCTCTTGAGCAACAAAAGCCATGTGGCTGGCACGTGTGGTTTTGCCAGACAAGTGCAATTCAGTGACTCCGGTAGTCTGCGCCAACTGGCCGACGTTGTCGGCATTGACGCCAGCACCCGCCATGATCGCGATGCGCCCGGCGCTGCGTTGAACCAGTTCTGTCAGCATGTTCGCGCCTTGCGGGGCTGTGCGCGCCAGTCCTGAGGTCAAGATGCGTTCGCAACCCAGCGAAATGACCGTTTCCAGTGCGGAAAACGCATCGCTGCACTGATCGAACGCGCGGTGAAAAGTGACGCCCAAGCCCAGCGACTGTGCCAGTGAGACCAAGTCTTGGCTGCGCTCAGCATCAATGCTTCCATCTTGATTGAGTAACCCCAGTACTACGCCTTGCAGCCCGGTCTGGTGCGCGGCGTGAATATCCAGAACCATGATGGCGATGTCTTCATCGCTGTAGAAGAAATCGCCCTGACGTGGCCGAATCATGGCATACACCGGAATGTTCGCGATCTTCGCGGCCTGCTGCATAAAACCGTAGCTGGGAGTTAAGCCACCCAAGGCCAATGAGGAGCACAGTTCAATACGCGTCGCGCCGCCTGCCATCGCATTGTGCAGAGATTCAATATTGTCGATACACACTTCAAGTTGATAAGACATTGTCAGATTACTCATGAGAAACAGTGGACGAAGTGTAGCAAGCCTGAGTTGTCTCGTCTGTCTGCCGGGGGGGAGAAATAGGGGTAAACTTTGTGGGTGCATGTTTCCCTATATTGCAGGGTAAAGGATGTAAAAAAGCCCCGGACAATGTCCGGGGCTTGAAATGACTTTACTTAAACTGATTGGCGTTGCGTTATTCGCTTATAAGATTCCAACCACAAACCCGAGTTGAGCGCGGGTGTTTAAGTGTTTCAATTATTTTTTGCCTAGGTCAGCAGTGTGCTCAGACAGGTAAGCAGCTACGCCCGCTGGAGAATCTTTCATACCAGCTTTACCTTCTTCCCACTGTGCAGGACATACTTCACCGTGAGTTTGGTGGAAGTTCAGAGCGTCAACCATGCGCAGCATTTCGTCGATGTTACGGCCTAGTGGCAGGTCGTTAACTACTTGGTGACGTACCATGCCGTCTTCGTCGATCAGGAAAGAACCACGGAAAGCAACGCCCGCTTCTGGGTGCTCTACGTCGTATGCTTTACAGATTTCGTGTTTAACGTCAGCAACCAGTGGGTATTGAACTTCACCGATACCGCCGTTTTCAATCGCAGTGTTACGCCATGCGTTGTGAGAGAACTGAGAGTCGATAGATACGCCGATTACTTCTACGCCTTTCGCTTTGAAGTCTTCGAAACGTTTGTCGAATGCGATCAGTTCAGATGGGCAAACGAAAGTGAAGTCTAGTGGGTAGAAGAAAACAACCGCTTTCTTACCTTTAGTGAATTCAGCGAAGTTGAAGTTATCAACGATTTCACCGTTACCTAGCACTGCTGCAGCAGTAAAATCAGGGGCTTGACGACCTACTAGTACCATTTTTTTGCTCCTAAGATTAATGGTTAGTTCCGGAACCGCAGACAATAGCGGACCCAGTCCGTGTATGTACGAGACAAACTATAGTACAGAATGTAGTATAGAAAAAAGCGAATTAAATAGATTGAGTTAATCGAAAAAAGCGATGAGCTTATCTTTTGCTCGATGAAAAAAATGGATACAGAACAAAGACTAAAACACGATGATTAAATGGCCTAGTTTGAAGCAACTGCATTACCTGGTGACACTGCATGAGACTCGTCATTTCAGTGATGCGGCGGAGCGGTGTTTTGTCAGCCAGTCGACTTTGAGTAAAGGCATTCAGAACCTTGAAGCGCTGATTGGTTGCCCGCTATTTGAAAAGAAAGATAAGAAAAGTCCGCTGGTGTTCACTCATGCGGGCGAACAGGTTGTAAAACGCAGCCGCGAGTTGTTGGCGCGTGGTCAGGATCTGATTGAACTGGGGAAACAGTGTCAGGGCGGAGAGATGGAAGGGCAGCTGAAATTGGGCTGTATTCCGACCATCGCGCCATTTCTGCTGTGCGATCTGGTTCAGGAAGTGAATGTGCGCTATCCCAACCTACATCTTCTGTTACGTGAAGACACCACGGCTAATCTGCTGACGGCGTTGCGTAATGGTGAACTGGATGTGCTGATCCTCGCGTTGCCGATGGAGATTGGCAATATGGAAAGCCGTGTGGTTGGCCAGGATCCGTTTCGCATGGTGATCAGTCGTCATCAGGCGGATGGTATTCGCGTACCCATCAAATACGATGACTTGCCGGACGAGTCGGTGTTCCTGTTGGAAAACGAACATTGCCTGACAGAGCATGCGGTCTCGGCATGTAAACTGACCGACAAAGAGAAGATTAACCCTTTTACCGCCACCAGTTTACATACGCTGGTACAGATGGTGGCCAATGGCCTCGGCACAACGTTTATTCCGCAGATGGCGATTGAACATGGTTTGTTGGACAACCAGAATTTGGTGGTGATCGACCCACCAGGACAACAGGCGTATCGTGAAATTGGCTTGGTATGGCGACCGAGTTCGTCGCGCAGTCACACTTTTGAACGCTTGGCAGATGTAGTTTCTGAACTGCTATAGCGAATAGTCGTACCAGCAAGATAAAAAAATCCTAGTGAAAACACGCTGAGTCTGGCGTGTTTTCTGGTTTATTCCTCTGTTGGTTACTTTTTAATTGTAAAATTTTACAGAAACTTATTTTTGAACCTTTCATAAAATCGTAAAAATTCACAAAGTAAATTTTACAGATTTCACACCGGATGTTGTTTCAAAAATCCGCTGCGATTTCACTTCCCGCCTTTAAAACCCAACCTTTGATCCACGTCGTGATGCGATGCCGTGCTGTTTTAAATCGATTTTGCACTTTAGAATTAATGTAATTTTATTACGTAATAACTTACATTTTTACCTAGCATTTCAAGCATGAGTTTGAAACGGAATAAAACTTCAAATTTCACCTTTGATTAACTTTTGGTCTTTTCGCTTAACGCCTTATCGGGTAAGGTTTAATTAAGTTTTGTAAGACTTATGTCTAGGTTAGGAAGTCTTGAAAATGACCCGGCTCTGAGGGAGTGTATAGACACCGGGGGAACAAATTAGCCCAATAAACGCAAGATGAAATTTGTAGTCTGAAAATTACAAATGAGGTCTTGAGAACGATTCTAAGGAAGGACGTTATGCTTGCTCAAACGCCAGACAAAGATTTAGCACACCGCCAATCCACTACTAGCGAAGGCATGCTTGAGGTGACCGGAACTCTGTCTTCGGCACATCAGGCGATTTTCCCTGTGGAAGCCCAAACCTTTTTATCTGAGTTGTGTGCTCAGTTTGCCTCACGTGTCGACACGCTGCTTGCAGCGCGAGAACAAAAACAAAGTCAGATCGACCAAGGCCAACTGCCAGATTTCCTCAAAGAGACGCAAGATATTCGCGAAGGAAGCTGGAAAATCCTGGGGATTCCGCAAGATTTGCAGGATCGCCGCGTAGAAATCACTGGTCCAACGGATCGCAAAATGGTGATTAACGCGCTGAATGCGAACGTAAAAGTGTTCATGGCTGATTTTGAAGACTCAATGGCGCCAGCGTGGGACAAAGTACTGGATGGCCAAATCAACCTGCGTGATGCGGTTAACGGCACCATCAGTTACACCAACCCGGACAACGGTAAGCGTTACGAGCTGACGGACGATCCTGCGGTGCTGATCTGCCGCGTGCGTGGCCTGCACCTCAAAGAAAAACACGTCACTTTTGGCGGCCAGATTATTCCCGGTGCTCTGTTCGACTTCGCGCTCTATTTCTTCAACAACTACAAAGCGTTGCTGAAAAGAGGCAGTGGCCCGTACTTTTATCTGCCAAAACTGCAGGCGTATCAGGAAGCGAAATGGTGGAGTGAAGTGTTCCATTTCACCGAAGATTACTTTGGGCTGGAAACGGGCACCATCAAAGCCACGGTGCTGATTGAAACTCTGCCTGCGGTGTTCCAGATGGATGAGATTTTGTTCTCACTCAAAGAGCATATCGTGGGGCTGAACTGCGGCCGCTGGGATTACATCTTTAGCTACATCAAAACGCTGAAAAAACACAGCGACCGTGTGCTGCCGGATCGCCAGGTGGTGACGATGGACAAACCGTTCCTCAACGCCTACTCACGTTTGCTGATTTACACCTGCCATAAACGCGGCGCGTTTGCGATGGGCGGTATGGCGGCCTTCATTCCGGTGAAAGATCCGGCAGAAAATGCCAAGGTGCTGGAGAAGATTCGCAACGACAAAATGCTGGAAGCGACCAACGGCCACGATGGCACTTGGGTTGCACACCCGGGCTTGGCAAATACCGCAATGGAAGTGTTCAACCAAGTACTGGGTGAGCGCAGCAATCAGTTAGATGTCAGCCGCATGTCGGATGCACCGATTCACGCTGAGGAATTGCTGGAACCGTGTGACGGTCCGCGCACCGAAGCGGGTATGCGCCACAACATTCGCGTTGCGCTGCAATACATTGAGGCTTGGATCTCTGGCAATGGTTGTGTGCCGATTTATGGGCTGATGGAAGATGCTGCGACGGCTGAAATTTCCCGCGCCTCTATCTGGCAATGGATTCAGCACGGTAAATCGCTCGATAACGGCCAACAGGTGACCAAACAGTTGTTCCGCGATTATCTGGCGGAGGAAATCGAGGTGGTAAAAGCGGAAATCGGTGAGCCACGTTTCAATGCAGGCCGCTTTGAAGAAGCCGCGCAACTGATGGAAACACTGACCACCAGTGATGAACTGACCAATTTCTTAACCATACCGGGTTACGACTACTTAGCGTAATACCACTTATACCAACAGTAACGTGAAACTAACGATTCAATATCAGAGCCTGTTGTACTGATAGCGAAAAGGACGACCATGCGCATGCCGAGCGCTGCGTATTACAAGAAGGGATAGATTATGACACTGACTCGCCGCCAACAAATTGAAGCTCTGGAAAAAGATTGGGCAACTAACCCACGCTGGAAAAACGTAAAACGTACCTATACCGCCGAAGAAGTGGTGAACCTGCGTGGTTCAGTCACACCTGCCAATACAATCGCCCAGCGCGGTGCTGACAAACTGTGGTCACTGGTCAATGGTAATGCCAAGAAAGGCTATGTGAACTGTCTGGGCGCGCTGACGGGTGGTCAGGCGGTGCAGCAGGCGAAAGCCGGTATCGAAGCGATTTATCTGTCGGGCTGGCAGGTGGCGGCGGACAACAACACCGCGGGCACCATGTACCCGGACCAATCGCTTTACCCGGTTGACTCTGTACCGAGCGTGGTGAAGCGTATCAACAATGCGTTCCGCCGTGCCGACCAGATTCAGTGGTCTGGCGGTAAATCACCAGAAGATGAAGGCGGTATTGATTACTACCTGCCTATCGTGGCGGATGCGGAAGCGGGCTTTGGTGGCGTTCTGAATGCTTACGAGCTGATGAAGTCGATGATTGAAGCGGGCGCTGCGGGCGTACACTTCGAAGACCAACTGGCGTCAGTCAAAAAATGTGGTCACATGGGCGGTAAAGTATTGGTTCCAACTCAAGAAGCGGTGCAAAAACTGGTTGCGGCGCGACTGGCGGCTGACGTGGCGGGTACCACCACTCTGGTGATTGCGCGTACCGATGCCAACGCGGCTGACCTGCTGACTTCAGATTGCGATCCATACGATGCTGATTTCATCGTTGGTGAGCGTACGGCGGAAGGGTTCTATCGTGTGCGTGCCGGGATTGATCAGGCGATTGCCCGTGGTCTGGCTTACTCGCCATACGCTGATTTGGTGTGGTGTGAAACGGCAAAACCGGATCTGGAAGAGGCGCGTAAGTTCGCGGAAGCGATTCACGCTCAGTATCCGGATCAACTGCTGGCTTACAACTGCTCGCCATCGTTCAACTGGGAGAAAAACCTGGATGCGGAAACCATTGCCAAGTTCCAGCAGGAACTGGCGGACATGGGCTACAAATACCAGTTCATTACTCTGGCCGGTATTCACAACATGTGGTTCAACATGTTCGAACTGGCGCACGCTTACGCACAGGGTGAAGGCATGCGTCACTACGTGGAAATGGTTCAGCGTCGTGAATTCCAGGCAGCAGAAAAAGGCTACACCTTCGTGGCCCACCAACAAGAAGTGGGCACCGGCTACTTTGATAAGATGACCAACACCATCCAAGGTGGTCAGTCATCGGTCACTGCCCTGACTGGTTCTACAGAAGAAGACCAGTTTTAACTGAGTTCCCTTACCTCAGTGAGTTAAAAACGATAATCTGTGCAACACTCTTTGAGCGGCTTCGGTCGCTCTTTTTTTGATTGGTTTTTCATCACAACTCAGTGGTGTCCAAATCACTGTCTTGCTCAATTTCATCCGGTTCACTTTCTTCGGCCAATTCAAGCAAGTTGATGGCAATGGAGACGAAATCGCTGTCGGTAATGATGCCAACCAGCTCACCTTTTGCCACCACCGGCAAACAGCCCACTTTATGTTTTTGCATATAAAGGGCACTCTCTTTTAATCCGGCCTGCGGCGCGACCGTCATCACTTCCGTGTGCATCATTTCGTAGAGTGGGGTATCGGCGGTGTAAGATTGTTCGGCTGGTAATCTTTGCAGGCTGGATTCCTGCGCCGCGAGAATGTCGCGCTGAGTGACGATACCAAGCAGTTTACGGTTGGCATCGACCACCGGAATATGGCGAATATCCAGTGCCTCCATCATATGACGGGCATCGGCTAAAGTATGGGAACGCAACAAGGTGTGAGGGTTGCGAGTCATCATGTCTTCGACCTTGATCATAACCAACTCCTGTTTCTTCTGAGACTGTAAAATACCCATCTGACCGCAAGTCATACGCCTCTTTAGGCTGAGCTTCTGGGCTCGGCGATGACGGCGGCTTCTTTGCTTATAACTATAGTTTTTTTGTGGATAAATATCTGAGAGTTAAGTCGGTTTTTATGGCCTCACTGGCTGAGCGGAGCGATTGGCATGTCACTTTTGATTACAATCCTTTGCTTTTCAAGGCCCGCCTGACTTGTGCACAATCCTGTATCTTGAGATGACTTGGGTATATACTACCGCGCCGCGAAATAAACCGTCGCACCTATCCCGAGAAAGGCGAAAGCCAAGAGAATCAAGAAAGAGTCATGCAAGTTTCAGATTTTCATTTTGAACTCCCGGACGAGCTGATTGCTCGCTATCCGATGGCGGAACGAACCGCCAGCCGTCTGCTGCAGCTAGACGGCAACACCGGTGAGCTGGTTGATGGCACCTTTAAGGATGTCCTGAACTGTGTTGAACCGGGTGATTTACTGGTGTTTAACAATACTCGAGTCATTCCGGCACGTATGTTTGGCCGTAAAGCCTCTGGCGGTAAGCTGGAAGTGCTGGTGGAACGTATGCTGGATGAACATTCGATTCTGGCTCACGTGCGCTGCTCTAAGCCGCCCAAGCCAGGCACCGAACTGTTTCTGGGCGAAAACGATGAATTCCATGCCATTATGGAAGCGCGTCACGATGCGCTGTTTGAGATTCGTTTTACCGCTGAAACTGTGGTGCTGGACATTCTGAACCAGATTGGTCACATGCCGCTGCCGCCGTACATCGATCGTCCTGACGACGATGCGGACAAAGAGCGTTATCAGACCGTCTACAACCAGAAGCCGGGCGCAGTGGCTGCGCCGACAGCCGGCCTTCACTTTGACCAAGCGCTGCTTGAGCAAATCAAGGCGAAAGGTGTCGAATTTGCTTACGTGACTCTTCATGTGGGTGCGGGCACATTCCAGCCGGTGCGCGTGGACAATATCAACGATCACCACATGCATGCGGAATACGTTGAAGTGCCGCAAGAGGTGGTGGACGCGATTGCCGCGACCAAAGCCCGTGGCGGCCGCATTATTGCGGTAGGAACCACGTCGGTCCGTTCGCTGGAAAGCGCAGCGCAAGATGCGCTGAAAAAGGGCACTGAGCTGGTTCCGTTTTTTGGTGACACCGAGATCTTCATCTTCCCTGGTTATGAATACCAGTTGGTGGATTGCTTGATCACCAACTTCCATTTGCCGGAATCGACACTCATCATGTTGGTGAGCGCCTTTGCTGGCTATGAGCACACCATGGCTGCATACGATCATGCGGTAACGCAGCAGTATCGCTTCTTTAGCTATGGTGATGCGATGTTTATCCGTAAACGAACCGTCGAAGCTTAATTCGGCAGGCGTGACGTCATAAACACAATCTATTATGAATCGTCAGGACACTTATCCGGGCGATGTGGTATCGATGCCTGCCTGACGCGGCACAGATACATAATCCGTCAGACTGTTTCTCTGACATTTGGAGGCTTTAGTGAAACTTAAGTTCGAACTGAAAAAGAAAGACGGCACCGCTCGTCGTGGTCAACTGACCTTTGAGCGTGGCACAGTACAAACGCCGGCATTTATGCCAGTGGGCACTTACGGTACGGTTAAAGGCATGACGCCGGAAGAAGTGGCAGCGACGGGCGCGCAAATCCTGCTGGGTAACACTTTCCACCTGTGGCTTCGCCCGGGTCAGGAAGTGATGAAAATGCACGGTGACCTGCATGACTTTATGAACTGGCAAGGTCCGATCCTGACCGACTCAGGCGGTTTCCAGGTGTTCAGTCTGGGTGATATTCGTAAAATCACCGAAGAAGGGGTGCATTTCCGCAACCCGGTGAACGGTGACAAAATTTTCATGGACGCGGAAAAGTCGATGGAAATCCAGAAAGACCTCGGCTCTGACATCGTCATGATCTTCGACGAGTGTACACCTTACCCGGCGACGCACGATGAAGCGAAAAAATCGATGGAAATGTCGCTGCGCTGGGCGCGTCGTTCACGCGATCACTTCGACAAGCTGGAAAACCCGAACAACCTGTTTGGTATCGTTCAGGGCGGCGTGTATGAAGACTTGCGTGACGTGTCGGTCAAAGGCCTGACTGAAATCGGTTTTGACGGTTACGCAGTCGGTGGTTTGGCGGTGGGTGAGCCGAAAGAAGATATGCACCGCGTTCTGGAACATACCTGTCCACAACTGCCGGAAGATAAACCGCGTTACCTGATGGGCGTGGGCAAACCGGAAGACTTGGTGGAAGGTGTTCGCCGCGGTATCGACATGTTTGACTGCGTGATGCCAACGCGTAACGCACGTAACGGCCACCTGTTTGTAACTGGCGGTGTGATCAAGATCCGTAATGCAACACATAAAACGGATACATCACCTCTGGATCCGCATTGTGACTGTTACACTTGCAAAAATTATTCTAAATCGTATCTGCACCACTTGGATCGCTGTAACGAAATCCTGGGTGCACGTTTGAATACGATCCATAACCTGCGCTACTACCAGCGCCTGATGGAGAGCATTCGTCGCGCGATTGATGAAGACCGCTTTGATCAATTTGTAACGGAGTTCTACGCACGTCGTGACCGCGAAGTGCCGCCGCTGCAAAAAGAAAAGGCGTGATTTCGTGCGCCAGGTTGGATTTGTGCACTGAGCTGCTTGAATTTAACCTGGTGTAGCCCAATAGAATCGAAAATTACACAACAATAACTTAGAGGACGTTTCTCAATGAGTCTAATTTCTGTAGCACATGCAGCAGGTGAAGGTGCCCCACAAGGTGGTGGTTTTGAAATGCTGATCATGCTGGGCATGTTCGCGGTAATCTTCTACTTCATGATCTACCGCCCACAATCAAAGCGTGTGAAAGAGCATAAAAACCTGATGTCCTCCATGGGCAAAGGTGATGAAGTTCTGACAAGCGGTGGTCTGGTTGGCAAAATCACGAAGATTGCAGAAGACAACGACTACATCTCAATCGAACTGAACACAAACAATGAAGTTGTGATCAAAAAAGACTTCGTCACTGCAGTGCTGCCAAAAGGTACACTGAAATCTCTATAAAACAGCTAGAGGATCCTCGCTGTGTTAAACCGTTATCCATTATGGAAGTACCTGATGGTGGTGTTTGCCATTGCCATCTCTGCCTTGTATGCACTTCCAAATATCTACGGTGAAGATCCGGCTATTCAAGTTACAGGGGCGCGTGGCGCCTCTGTAGATATGTCAACGCTGGATGCTGTCACCAAAGCGCTCGATACGGCGCACCTTTCTCATAAATCCATTGCTCTCGAAAATGGATCCATTCTTGTTCGATTTAACGACACCGATACTCAAATCAGTGCCCGCGACGTGATCAGCGAAGCGTTAGGCAGTGACAAGATTGTGGCGTTAAACCTGGCTGCTTCAACTCCGGATTGGTTGGAATCGATTGGCGCTGCGCCAATGAAACTCGGTCTCGATCTGCGCGGCGGCGTGCACTTCCTGATGGAAGTCGACATGGATGCGGCAATGGAGAAATTGATCGGTCAGCAGGAAGAAGCTTTCCGCAGCGAACTGCGTGAAGAAAAAATCCGTTACCGTGCGATTCGTCCTCTGGCGAATTCAGTGGAAATTACGCTGCGTGATGCCGAACAGGTCGATCAGGCGCGTAAAGCACTGGAATCCAAGCACCGTGATATGACGTTTGCTCCTTCAGACACCGAAGGTCGTTTCATTCTGACTGCCACCTTTACTGAGGCGCGTCTGCAGGAAATCCGTAACTATGCTGTTGAACAGAACATCACCATTCTGCGTAACCGTGTAAACGAACTGGGTGTGGCTGAGCCACTGGTTCAGCGTCAGGGTGCTACTCGCATCGTGGTTGAACTGCCAGGGGTTCAGGATACAGCGCGTGCCAAAGAAATCTTAGGCGCAACGGCCACGCTTGAATTCCGCGAAGTGGATGATAAAGCTGATCTAGCGGCCGCGGCTTCGGGTCGTGTACCTGCGGGCAGCGAAATCAAACTGGATCGTTCAGGCCGTCCGGTTGTGCTGAAAAAACGTGTGATTCTGGGCGGTTCAAGCATCACGGATGCAAGTTCAAGCACCGATGAATACGGTCGTCCACAGGTAAACATTTCGCTCGACAGCGAAGGCGGCAGCAAAATGGCGGCGTTCTCGAAAAAGAACATCGGCAAGTTGATGGCGACCGTGTTTGCTGAATACAAAGACAGTGGCGAGAAAACCGCTGAAGGCAAAGTGATTCTGACCAAGCATGAAGAAGTGATCAACCAGGCGACCATTCAGTCAGCTCTGGGCCGTAACTTCCGCATCACCGGGATTAACTCTGTTGCCGAAGCGCACAACCTGGCGCTGTTGCTGCGTGCAGGCGCACTGATCGCACCTATCTCTATCGTTGAAGAGCGCACCATTGGTCCATCAATGGGACAGCAAAACATCGATATGGGTATTCAGGCGTGTATCTGGGGTCTGCTGGCGGTGATGATCTTCACTGCACTGTACTACCGTAAGTTTGGTTTGATCGCCAACGTTGCGCTTGCGGCAAACCTGGTGCTGATCATCGGTGTGATGTCGATGATTCCGGGTGCCACCATGACGCTGCCGGGCATTGCGGGTATCGTTCTGACGGTCGGTATGGCGGTCGACGCCAACGTCTTGATCTTCGAGCGTATTCGTGAAGAGCTGCGTGATGGACGCAATCCTCAGCAAGCGATTCACCAGGGTTATGCTAACGCGTTCAGTACCATTGCTGATGCCAACATCACCACGCTGATCACGGCAATCATTCTGTTTGCCGTAGGTACAGGTGCGATTAAAGGCTTCGCGGTCACGCTGTCTATCGGTATTTTGACCTCCATGTTTACCGCTATCATCGGTACACGTTGCATCGTCAACCTGCTGTACGGCGGTAAACGCATCAACAAATTGTCGATCTAAGGCCAGGAATTATTATGTTTCAAATTCTGAAAGCAGAGAAAACGATCGACTTTATGCGTTGGTCGAAGGTCACTTTCATGCTGTCGCTGCTGATGATCGGAGCTTCGATCTTCACGCTGTCGACCAAATGGCTGAACTGGGGCCTGGACTTCACCGGCGGTACGCTGATTGAAGTCGGTTTTGAGCAGCCTGCGAACCTTGAAGAGATTCGTACGTCGTTGGAAGCGAAAGGTTTTGGTGATGCAACGGTGCAGAACTTTGGCTCTGCCCGTGAAGTCATGGTACGTCTGCGTCCACGTGATGATATGGCAGGCCAGACACTGGGTAACCAGATTCTGGATGCTATCAAAGAAGGTACCGGTAAAGCGGTGGAAATGCGCCGTATCGAGTTCGTCGGTCCTAACGTGGGTGACGAACTGACAGAGGCGGGTGGTCTGGCGATCATCGTATCACTGATCTGTATCCTGATTTACGTCTCAATGCGCTTTGAATGGCGTCTGGCGGCCGGTGCTGTGTTGTCACTGGCGCACGACGTCATCATTACGCTTGGCGTGTTCTCTCTGTTGCAAATCGAAGTGGACTTGACGATTGTCGCGGCACTGCTGACGGTGGTCGGTTACTCGCTCAACGATACCATCGTGGTTTTTGACCGGATTCGTGAAAACTTCCGCAAATTGCGTAAGGGCGAACCGGCTGAGATCATGAACATTTCGATCACACAAACGCTGAGCCGTACGCTGATCACTTCCGGAACCACGTTGTTTGTGGTGATTGCTCTGTTTGTACAGGGCGGCGCGAACATTCATGGTTTTGCTACCGCACTATTGTTGGGTATTACCGTCGGTACTTACTCATCAATCTACGTCGCATCGGCTCTGGCTCTGAGACTGGGAATTACCCGTGAGCACCTGCTTCCACCACAAGTGGAAAAAGAAGGTGCAGATCTCGACGAGCTGCCATAATCTCCTCAAAGCCACTGACGATTCAGTGGCTTTTTTCTTATGGTTACTTTTAACATTCTATTGTCATTAACGAAAAGGAGCGCGCATGGCGATTACTCAATTGGATAAAACAACCGCACTGATCGTGATTGATTTGCAGTGCGGTATTGTGGCTCTGCCTCCCCAGCATACGGTGCCGGGTGTGATTGAACAGGCAAACCGACTGATTGATGTGTTTCATCAGCAACAGCGACCTGTGGTATTAGTCAATGTGGCAGGCGGTGCGCCGGGACGTACGGACCAGAAGCTCGGTTCGCATTCGGTTCCGGACAATTGGGCGACTTTAGTGGATGAACTTCACCGTCAGGACGATGACATTCTGATCACCAAACGCACTTGGGGGGCATTCATGCACACCGATTTGCATCAGCAGTTGCAAGCGTTGGGAGTGACGCAAGTGGTGATCGTTGGTATCGCAACCAGTATTGGTGTGGAATCAACGGCCCGTCAGGCGTTTGAACTCGGCTATCATGTGACGTTATGTACCGATGCGATGACGGATTTGAATCTTGATAATCACCAGCACGCGATTAACGCGATTTTTCCGCGTCTGGCCGAAACCGGCACCACTCAGGATGTCTTGGCTCTGTTGTAATCAGTGCCCAATTGGTATGACTTAGGTATGAAAAAAGCCCCGCGATTGCGGGGCTTTTTATCAGCTGTGACGGAGCTGGAATTCTCAGGGCGTTCTTATTTCAGAATTGCGCTGTTGCCGTTTTCACGGATGTGCTTAAGAATTGCTTTCACACCGCGTGGGCTTGAACCTACGATGTTGCCTGATTTCATGTAATCAGTGCCGCCAGCAAAGTCAGTCAGGATTGCGCCTGCTTCACGAGCAATCAGTTCACCCGCTGCCATATCCCAAGGTTTCAGACCCAGCTCAAAGTAACCATCAACACGATTAGAGGCCAGGTAACACAGATCCAGAGCCGCAGAACCAGTACGACGGAAGTCCGCACATTCAATGAACAGAGCAGAGATGATCTTCATGAAAGACTCAGAATGCTGTTTCTGTTTGAATGGGAAACCTGTTGCCAGAACGGCACCTTGCAGATCTTTCAGTGGTTGAACACGGATACGCGCGTTGTTCAGCTGTGCGCCAGAACCACGTTGAGCAGTAAACAGTTCATTCAGCATTGGATCGTAAACACAGGCGACTTCAGTTTTGCCTTTGAAGCGAACCGCGATAGAAACCGCGAAGTGAGGAAGACCTTTAACAAAGTTAGTGGTGCCATCCAGTGGGTCGATGATCCATTGTACGTCCTTATCTTTACCTTCGATAAGACCGCCTTCTTCGGCAACGATACAGTGCTCTGGGTATGAGCTCTTGATAGTTGAAATGATGATAGCTTCTGCTTCTTTGTCTACGTTAGTAACAAAGTCGTTCGTGCCTTTCTGAGTTGATTCAATTTTCTCAGCGTTTTCTAGAGATTTGGCAATATGGTTGCCTGCTTTTCGCGCCGCGCGAATAGCAATGTTTAGCATTGGATGCATACGAATTTCCCAAAGGATGTTAAAGAACGAAAAAGCGGGCGGCAGTATATCAAAACTTTCGCAAAAGGGAAGTGGTTATTTTTTGCGCGTTTGATGGCGATGTCCACAAAGGGTCTGACCATTTCACTCAGGTTTATGTTAAGATTCTGCGGCTGTAAATTGAGTGGTGTAATAACGCAATGTTAGACAATGTTAAAGTCGTTTTAGTCGGAACCTCACATTCGGGAAATATCGGCTCTGCGGCCCGTGCGATGAAAGTCATGGGGCTCAAACAGATGGTATTGGTCGATCCGCAGTGTGAAGTGGACGCTCAGGCGATTGCACTGGCTGCTGGGGCGAGCGAAATTGCGCTCAATGCTCAGATTGTTGAAACATTGGATGATGCTGTTGCAGATTGTGCCTTAGTGGTCGGAACCAGCGCGCGTTCCCGCACACTTGAATGGCCTATGCTTGACCCTCGCGAATGCGGTGAAAAATTCGCTCAGGAAGGCCTGCAGCGCAAAGTCGCCATTGTGTTTGGCCGTGAACGCACAGGCCTGACCAATGATGAGCTACAAAAATGTCATTATCACGTCGCCATTCCGGCCAATCCGGAATACAGCTCCCTGAATCTGGCCATGGCGGTTCAGACATTGTGCTACGAAATTCGTGTCGCACATCTGAACCAGCTAGAGGCGCAATTTCCACCTTCACAACCAGTGGATTACCCCCGTCACAATGAGCTGGAAATGTTCTACTCCCACCTTGAAAAGGTGTTGGTACAGACCCAGTTTATCTCTGAAGAGAAGCCAGGTCAGGTGATGAACAAATTACGTCGCCTGTTCAGCCGCGCGCGTCCGGAAGAACAGGAACTGAATATTCTGCGTGGTGTTCTGACCGCGATAGAAAAGAAAGCGCTGCATAAAGATTGACCACAGTTACCCTAGGGTTAAATACCCGAGTAATTTAGTCAAATAAATACTTGACCAATTTTGTCGGGTATGAAAAACTTCTATCCACAGAAACAATGTGGATACGGTGTGATATGAGACTTACATCTAAAGGAAGATATGCAGTAACGGCCATGTTAGATGTGGCTCTGCATTCGCAGCAAAACCCAGTACCATTGGCGGACATTTCAGAACGTCAGGGTATTTCGCTTTCATACTTAGAGCAGCTTTTTTCTAAGCTGCGTAAAGCCGGCCTAGTGGCGAGTGTTCGCGGACCAGGTGGTGGCTACCGTCTGGGTTCTGACGCGACAACGATTTCAATCGGTACGGTCATTGCCGCTGTTGACGAGTCTGTCGACGCGACGAAATGCAATGGCAAGGGCGATTGCCAGGGTGGCACGCGTTGTTTAACGCACACTCTGTGGCGTGACCTCAGCTCACGCATCAGCGACTTCCTGAACAACATTACGCTCGGTGAGCTGATGATTGATAACGAAGTCTTAGAAATTTCAGACCGCCAAGATATTGATCTCGCGGTTAGCCAAGGGCTTGCACACAAAAATTCGAACACAGTCACCATTGGTGCGGCACCCGTTGGTATTAACGTTCGCTCATAGCGGCAATGTTTACATTGGAGTAAAAAATGAAACTGCCTATTTATTTAGACTATTCAGCAACTTGCCCAGTCGATCCGCGTGTTGCTGAAAAGATGGTTCAGTGCATGACGATGGACGGAAACTTCGGTAACCCGGCATCGCGTTCTCATCGTTATGGCTGGCAGGCAGAAGAAGCGGTAGACACCGCGCGTGAGCAAATTGCGGATCTTCTCAACGCAGACCCACGTGAAATTGTCTTCACTTCGGGTGCAACAGAATCTGACAACCTGGCGATTAAAGGTGTTGCGCACTTTTATCAAAAGCAAGGTAAACACATCATCACTTGCAAAACCGAACACAAAGCCGTGCTGGACACTACGCGTCAGCTAGAGCGTGAAGGTTTTGAAGTAACTTATCTTGAGCCTGAAACCAATGGCCTGATTGATCTGAACAAGTTGGAAGCAGCAATGCGTGATGACACGATTCTGGTTTCAATCATGCACGTGAACAACGAAATTGGCGTGATTCAGGACATTACGGCGATTGGCGAGTTGTGCCGCGCGCGTAAAATCGTATTCCACGTCGATGCAGCACAATCAGCGGGTAAACTGCCGATTGATGTTCAGGAAACGAAAGTTGACCTGATCTCTCTGTCTGCACACAAAATCTACGGTCCAAAAGGTATCGGCGCACTGTACGTACGTCGTAAGCCACGTATTCGCCTGGAAGCGCAAATGCACGGCGGTGGTCATGAGCGTGGTTTCCGCTCTGGTACACTGGCGACCCACCAAATCGTGGGCATGGGCGAAGCGTTCCGTATCGCAAAAGAAGAGATGCAGAAAGATTACGACCACGCAGTTGCGCTGCGCGATCGCATGCTAAGCGGCATTAAAGATATGGAAGCCGTTACCATTAACGGTGATCTGGAACAGCGTCTGCCAAACAACCTCAACATCAGCTTCGCGTTTGTTGAAGGTGAGTCACTTCTGATGTCTCTGAAAGACATCGCAGTGTCTTCAGGCAGTGCATGTACATCAGCAAGCCTGGAACCATCGTACGTACTGCGTGCTCTGGGTCTGAATGATGAACTGGCTCACAGCTCAATTCGCTTCTCGTTTGGTCGTTTCACGACTGAAGAAGAAGTTGACTACGCAATCGAACTGATTCGTGTAGCGGTAAGCAAACTACGCGACATGTCTCCTCTATGGGATATGTATAAAGAGGGTGTGGATCTGAGTACCGTAGAATGGGCTCACCACTAATCGTTCCAGGGATATAGAGGATTTGAGGTAACTATCATGGCATACAGCGAAAAAGTAATTGATCACTACGAGAACCCACGTAACGTTGGTTCTTTCGATAAAGAAGACCCATCAGTAGGTAGCGGCATGGTTGGCGCTCCGGCTTGTGGTGACGTAATGCGCCTGCAAATCAAAGTGTCTCCAGAAGGCATTATTGAAGATGCGAAGTTCAAAACTTACGGCTGCGGTAGCGCAATCGCGTCAAGCTCACTGGTTACTGAGTGGGTGAAAGGCAAATCTATCGATGAAGCAGCAGCAATCAAAAACTCTGAAATTGCAGAAGAGCTTGAGTTGCCACCAGTGAAAGTTCACTGTTCAATTCTGGCAGAAGATGCAATCAAAGCGGCTGTTGCTGATTACAAGAAAAAACACGAACTGTAATTCATTAGGGAGCACTGGCTGCTCCCCCCTTTAATTAATTGAGAATCAAAGGTTGTAGTATGGCCATTACCCTAACCGAAACCGCAGCAAGCCGAGTGAAATCTTACCTGGATAACCGGGGTAAAGGTGTCGGTTTACGTCTGGGTGTAAAAACCACAGGCTGCTCTGGTATGGCTTACGTGTTGGAATTCGTTGATGAACTCAACGAAGAAGATCAGGTGTTTGAAGATCATGGTGTGAAAGTGATCATCGACAGCAAGAGCCTGGTTTATCTCGACGGCACTCAGCTCGATTATAAGAAAGAAGGGTTAAACGAAGGTTTTGAGTTCAACAACCCAAATGCGAAAAGTGAATGTGGTTGTGGTGAAAGCTTCAACGTTTAACGGTTGAATCTCGGTGTTGCAGGTAGCCATTGGTTGCCTGTCTCCGAATGTTAAGGACCGGTTTTACATGAATTACTTTGAATTATTTGGGCTACCAACTCAGTTTGATCTGGATGGTAGCCTTCTTTCTTCTCAGTTCCGTGAGTTGCAAAAGCGTTTCCATCCGGATAATTTTGCCACCGCGTCTGAGCGGGATCGCCTGTTGGCGGTCCAGAAAGCGGCGCAGATTAATGACGCCCACCAAATTTTGAAAAGCCCAATCAATCGCGCAGAATACCTGCTGTCTTTAAATGGCGTTGAGCTTCGTGGTGAGCAACAAACGCTTCAGGATCCGATGTTCCTGATGGAACAGATGGAACTGCGTGAAGAACTTGAAGCGGTCGAAAGTCGTGCAGATCCGGAAAGTGCCTTGTTTGATTTTGATGGCAAAGTCAGCAAGATGTACAAGCAGCATCTGGTTCAGGTCGAAAAAGAGCTGAACGAGGCGCAATGGGAAACTGCCGCAGATACCGTACGTAAACTTAAATTTATTGCCAAATTAAAAACTGAAATAGAACGAGTCGAAGACAAGCTGCTCGGCTAATTCAAATAAAAGGACCCATCCATGGCATTACTTCAGATTGCAGAACCTGGTCAAAGTTCGGCGCCGCACCAGCATAAACTGGCCGCGGGTATTGACCTGGGAACCACCAACTCACTGGTTGCATCCGTACGCAGCGGCAGCGCAACCACGTTGCTTGATGAGCAAGGAAGAAGCATTCTGCCTTCCGTCGTGAACTACTCAGGCGAAGAAAGCTTGGTTGGCTACGAAGCACGAGATAAAGCTCAGGCTGATCCTGAAAACACCATCATTTCGGTGAAACGCCTGATTGGTCGTTCACTGCAAGATATTGAAACTCGCTATACCAACCTGCCATACCGTTTTAAAGCGAGTGACAACGGCCTGCCGATTCTGCAAACCGAACAGGGTGACAAGAACCCGATTCAGGTTTCTGCGGACATTCTTAAATCACTGGCGAAACGTGCTGAAAGTACTCTGGGCGGTGAACTGGCTGGCGTGGTGATCACGGTGCCGGCTTACTTTGATGACGCGCAGCGTGCGGGCACTAAAGATGCGGCGAATCTGGCCGGATTACATGTGTTACGTCTGCTGAACGAACCAACAGCAGCAGCGATTGCTTATGGCCTGGACTCCGGTCAGGAAGGCGTGATCGCCGTGTATGACCTGGGTGGTGGTACATTCGATATTTCGATTCTGCGCCTTTCTAAAGGTGTGTTCGAGGTGTTGGCAACAGGCGGCGATTCGGCGCTGGGCGGTGATGATTTTGACCACTTGATTGCTGATCACCTGCAAGCTCAAATGGGCTTGGAAGGAAAGTTGAGTGCTGATAAATACCGCGCGTTGATCAATGCGGCGACACAAGCAAAAATTGCCCTGACTGACGCCGAAGAAGCGCCAGTTGATGTGCTGGGATGGTCCGGTTCACTTAGTCGAGAAACACTGAATGAACTGATTCAGCCGCTGGTGAAAAAGACGCTGATGGCGTGCCGCCGTGCACTGAAAGATGCCGATGTAGCCGCAGACGAAGTGTTAGAAGTTGTGATGGTGGGCGGTTCCACTCGAACGCCATTCGTACGTGCTATGGTTGGCGAGTTCTTTGGCCGTACACCGCTGACCAGCATCAACCCGGATGAAGTTGTGGCGATTGGTGCCGCGATTCAGGCGGACATTCTGGCGGGTAACAAGCCGGATTCAGAAATGTTGCTACTGGACGTGATTCCACTGTCGCTGGGTATCGAAACCATGGGCGGTCTGGTGGAAAAAATCATTCCACGCAACACCACCATTCCTGTTGCTCGCGCGCAAGAGTTTACCACTTTTAAAGATGGTCAAACGGCGATGAGCGTGCACGTGGTGCAGGGCGAGCGTGAACTGGTGGATGATTGCCGCTCGCTGGCGCGTTTCTCGCTCAAAGGCATTCCACCAATGGCAGCGGGTGCGGCGCACATTCGCGTGACGTATCAGGTCGATGCTGATGGACTGTTGTCCGTAACTGCAATGGAAAAGAGCACTGGTGTGCAGTCAGAAATTCAGGTCAAACCGTCTTACGGTCTGAGTGACGACGAAGTAGCCAACATGCTGAAAGATTCGATGGCGCACGCCAAAGATGACATGCAGGTGCGTGCTCTGGTTGAACAGCGTGTGGAAGCCGACCGCGTGATTGAAGGTCTGATTTCCGCCATGCAGGCAGACGGTGACGATTTGCTGACCGAAGAAGAGCGTCAGACACTACTGCAAGCTATTGAAAAACTGATTGAACTGCGCAATGGCGACAATGCTGATGCCATTGAACAGGGCATTAAAGATACCGACAAAGCCAGTCAGGACTTTGCATCACGTCGTATGGATAAATCCATCCGTGCTGCGCTGGCCGGTCATTCTGTTGACGAGATTTGAAGAGACTACCAACATGCCTAAGATTATTGTTTTGCCTCATGAAACCCTTTGCCCTGAAGGCGCAGTATTAGAAGCGCAAGCAGGGGAAACGATTCTTGATGTGGCACTAAAAAACGGTATCGCCATTGAACATGCGTGTGAGAAATCGTGCGCGTGCACCACTTGCCACTGTATCGTTCGTGAAGGTTTTGATTCACTGGAAGAGAGTGATGAACTGGAAGACGATATGCTGGATAAAGCTTGGGGTCTGGAGCCAGAATCTCGTCTCAGCTGTCAGGCACGAGTGGCGGATGAAGACCTGGTGGTAGAGATTCCGAAATACACGCTGAACCACGCGTCAGAAGACCATTAATCCGTGAGCCTCGCCTATTCTATAGCCGGGGCCGCATAGAACTAGGAATGTTGACATGAAATGGACAGATTCGCGCGACATCGCGATTGAGCTCTGTGAACAGTACCCGGATGTCGATCCGCAAACCGTAAGGTTTACCGATCTGCACCAATGGATCCTTGACTTAGAAGACTTTGATGATGAGCCGAACCGCTCAAATGAGAAGATTCTGGAAGCCGTGATCCTGTGCTGGATGGACGAACGCGACTAGTCAGCTGGACGCGCTGCTCTAAAACGGAGCCAAGTTAACAGTTTTTACTAAAAAAAGCGGGCCTGATGGTCCGTTTTTTTATCAAGTTGACATTTTTACCTGACAAAATGCTAACATCCGAACGTTAATTATTCGACGTGGCTGAGGTGAAGCCACGATAAGGACAAGGAGAAACCATGTCTACACAGATGTCTGTATTCATTAGCCAAGATTCTGCTCAGCCTCAGTGGGGAGAAAAAGCGCTAATTTCGTTTTCTGAACAAGGTGCAATGATTCACCTTGAGCAATCGCATGATTTAGGCGCAATTCAGCGTGCGGCGCGTAAACTGGACAACCAGGGCTTACGTTCACTGTTGTTGGATGGCGAAGGCTGGACGCTGGAAGCGATCTGGGCGTTCTATCAGGGCTACCGCGATCCGAAGAAACTGAACACGCTGGAGTGGAAGGCGTTGGATCAGGCACAACAGGACGAGCTGGAAGCACGCATTAAAGCGACTGACTGGACGCGCGATATCATCAACAAAAGCGCAGAAGAAGTCGCCCCTCGTCAACTGGCCACGATGGCTGCGGAGTTCATCAAATCGCTGGCTCCGGAGCATGTGTCTTACCGTATCGTGAAAGACAAAGATCTGCTGACCGAAGGCTGGGAAGGTATCTTTGCGGTAGGCCGTGGCTCTGAGCGCACTTCTGCGATGCTGCAACTTGATTACAACCCGACTGGTGACGAAAATGCACCGGTGTACGCTTGTCTGGTCGGTAAAGGCATTACGTTTGACTCAGGCGGTTACAGCCTGAAACCATCGAACTTCATGGCTGCGATGAAAGCAGACATGGGGGGTTCAGGTATGATTACTGGCGCACTGGGGCTGGCGATCATGCGTGGTCTGAAAAAACGCGTCAAACTGATCCTGTGCTGTGCAGAAAACATGGTTTCTGGCCGCGCGCTGAAACTGGGTGATGTGATTACCTACAAAAACGGTAAAACCGTTGAAATCATGAACACTGACGCTGAAGGTCGTCTGGTTCTGGCGGATGGTTTGATTTACGCTTCAGAACAAAATCCTGAGCTGATCATCGATTGTGCCACCCTGACTGGTGCGGCGAAAAACGCGCTGGGCAATGATTTCCACGCATTGCTGAGCTTTGATGACGCGTTGTCTCATGATGCGATGACTGCGGCGAAGGAAGAGCATGAAGGCCTGTGGCCTCTGCCACTGGTGGATTTCCACCGTGAAATGCTGCCATCGAGCTTTGCAGACCTGTCGAACATCAGTTCAGGTGATTACTCTCCAGGCGCGAGCACTGCTGCGGCGTTCCTGTCTTACTTTGTCAATAACTACAAGAAAGGCTGGCTGCACTTTGACTGCGCAGGCACTTACCGCAAGTCTCCAAGTGACAAATGGGCCGCAGGCGCAACCGGTATGGGTGTGAAAACTGTCGCTCGTATCCTGATGGATCAAGCAAAATAATAGCGAAAAATCGCGGGCAGCATGCTGTGCTGCCCTTTATAACTACAATAGAAGTAAAAAGGACATCTTATGGCTCTTGAAAGAACGTTTTCGATTATTAAGCCCGATGCAGTTGAACGTAACTTGATTGGTGAAATTTACCATCGCATCGAAAAAGCAGGCCTGCGTATTATTGCTGCCAAAATGCTACACCTGACAGAAGAGCAGGCGAGTGGCTTTTATGCCGAGCATGAAGGTAAAGAGTTTTTCCCGGCGTTGAAAGAATTCATGACGTCTGGCCCGATTATGGTTCAGGTGTTGGAAGGGGAAAATGCGATTGCCCGTTACCGTGAGTTGATGGGTAAAACCAACCCGGAAGAAGCGGCATGTGGCACACTGCGTGCTGACTACGCGATCAGCATGCGTTTGAACTCAGTGCACGGCAGCGACAGCCCGGCATCAGCCGCCCGCGAAATTGAATTTTTCTTCCCTGAATCTGAACTTTGCCCTCGTAGCAAATAAGCCAGATTTTGATGCCAATAAGCCCTCATATCGAGGGCTTTTTTGTGTCTGATAAAGCGTGATGGTGTTCACGGAAACCTTGGCTGATTTTTAACCGCAAAGATATTAATGCCTTAGTAAACTCATGGGTTTGCGGCTCTTGTTGTCATTGCGTAAAGGCTGTACAATTCGCGCCCTTAATTCTTGTTCCATCTCTGAGAGGCCACATGACCACAGAAAAAGTCAATCTGCTCGATTTTGATCGCAAAGGCTTGCGCGCATTTTTCGCTGAAGAACTGGGTGAGAAAGCGTTCCGCGCGGATCAAATCATGAAGTGGATCTATCACTTTGGTTGTGATGATTTCGACAAGATGACCAACATCAACAAGAAACTGCGTGAACAGCTGAAAGAACGCTGTGAAATTCGCGCACCATACGTTTCTGAAGCGCAGCATTCTACTGACGGTACCATCAAGTGGGCGATGCGTGTGGGTGATCAGGACGTAGAAACCGTCTACATTCCTGAAGATGACCGTGCTACTTTGTGTGTGTCTTCTCAGGTCGGTTGTGCGCTGGAATGTAAATTCTGCTCAACCGCTCAGCAAGGCTTTAACCGCAACCTGCGCGTATCCGAAATCATTGGTCAGGTGTGGCGTGCTGCTCGCGAAATTGGTCTGGAAAAAGAGACCGGACGTCGTCCAATCACCAACGTGGTGATGATGGGCATGGGCGAGCCTTTGCTGAATATGAAAAACCTGATCCCGGCGCTGGAAATTATGCTGGATGATCTTGGTTTTGGCCTGTCTAAACGTCGTGTAACGGTGTCGACTTCAGGGGTGGTATCTGGTCTGGATCAGATGACGGGTCAGATCGACGTTGCGCTGGCGATTTCTCTGCATGCGCCAAACGACAAACTGCGCAGTGAAATCATGCCAATCAACGACCGTTGGGATATCCAGGACTTCCTGGCATCTGTGCGTCGTTACATTGCTTCATCGAATGCCAACCGTGGCAAAGTAACTGTGGAATATGTTCTGCTGGACCACGTTAACGATGGCACAGAACACGCTCACGAACTGGCTCAGTTGATGAAAGACACGCCGTGTAAGATCAACCTGATTCCGTTCAACCCGTACCCAGGTTCGCCATATAAGAAGCCAAGTAACTCACGTATCGACCGTTTCCAGAAAACGCTTATGCAGTATGATCACACCGTGACTATTCGTAAGACACGTGGTGACGATATCGATGCGGCGTGTGGTCAGTTGGTCGGCGATGTTATCGACCGTACAAAACGGACTAAAATGAAACAAGTTGCTGAGAATGCGATTCCTGTTAAGACACTGTAATTAAAATATTTTTCATAAAGCCAGAGTTGACTCTGGCTTTATTCATTTGGCGGTTTTTTTAAGGTTTCGGGTCATTTTCAATGTCAATTTAACGAAAAACCTTGACGTGTCTGTAATTTCTTTCCCAAATCCATGTTGTTTACTGCCTAATATCTATTAGAATGATTCTCTGTTATCAAAGTCGATTTGATTTGCTGATAAAATTGACGCTACCACATTCCTTATGTTTAAGTCGGTAACGAATTCGCTACTAACAATCAAAAATAAAAGCGAGTGGAAACAGACTTGGACACAAAAACACGAGATTGATATCGCGGATGAATACAGAACAAGACAACATCACAGAAAGCACTCCAAAAGTACAACCAGGTACCCTTCTTAAAGAAAAACGCGAAGCGTTAGGGTTAACGCAGAAGCAAGTGGCTGATCGCCTGAGACTGCGCGTTACCATCATTCAGAATATCGAAGAAAATAATTTCGACTCCGATTTAGTCGCCACCTTTACCCGTGGTTATTTGCGTTCGTACGCAAAAGCGGTGGGCCTTGCGGAACATCTGGTGTTGGATGCATTTGAAGAGAGTGTGACGCCTGAACCTCAAGAGCAGACCATGCAGAGTTTTTCTAAGAAAACCAAGCGTGAGAAGCATGACAGCCGCATCATGACCATAACCTGGATCATTCTGCTGGTCATCATTGGAATGTCATCACTGTGGTGGTGGCAGAACAACGAACAAGATACGCTCAAGCCGGACCAGAGCGCGGAAGCGGTATCTGCGGTCGCAGATCAAGCTGCTGCACCTGCGACAGAAGAAGTGCAACCTGAGTTCAATACCATTGAGCCTACACAGGCAGAAGCGCAATCAGACGCACAGACTAGTGAGGAGCCAACGGGCGACGAAATGGCGATGGAAGATCCCGCGCCAGCTCAAGAAGAAGCGGTTGTTGAATCACAAACCACTCCAGCAGCGTCAACTGCTGAAGCAACCTCTGGTGAACTGCTGACCATGAACTTCAGTTCAGACTGTTGGGTTCAGGTGAAAGACGCCACTGGCAAAACTCTGTCTACCGGCATCAAAAAAGCGGGTGAGACACTTAATTTACGCGGTCAGAAGCCTCTGCAAGTGATTCTTGGGGCTCCGGAAGGCGTTTCAGTCACATTTGCGAGTGAACCTGTCGACCTTTCTGGGTATACTTCCGGCAAAGTAGCAAGATTCACCTTACCTTAGACAATACTATGCAACACGAGTCTCCTATCAAACGTCGCCCATCGACACGTATTTATGTGGGTGACGTGCCAATTGGCGATGGTGCGCCCATCGCCGTTCAATCCATGACCAACACTCGCACTACGGATGTGGAAGCAACTGTGGCGCAAATCAAAGCGTTGGAAAATGTGGGTGCCGACATTGTACGTGTCTCGGTTCCGACGATGGATGCCGCAGAAGCGTTTAAGCTGATCAAACAGCAGGTGTCTGTTCCTCTGGTCGCGGATATTCATTTTGACTACCGTATTGCGCTGAAAGTGGCGGAATATGGCGTTGACTGTCTGCGGATTAACCCGGGCAACATCGGTAATGAAAGCCGAATTCGCTCCGTGGTCGATTGTGCACGCGACAAAGGCATTCCGATTCGCATTGGCGTAAACGGAGGCTCGCTGGAAAAAGACATTCAGATGAAATATGGCGAACCGACCCCGGCTGCACTGGTGGAATCGGCAATGCGCCATGTCGATATTCTGGATCGACTCAATTTCGATCAGTTTAAAGTTAGCGTTAAAGCCTCCGATGTGTTCCTCGCGGTGGATTCATACCGTTTGCTGGCGAAACAGATTGATCAGCCTTTGCATCTCGGGATTACTGAAGCGGGCGGAGCTCGCGCTGGTTCTGTCAAGTCTGCGGTCGGTCTCGGCATGTTGTTGGCGGAAGGGATTGGTGACACGCTGCGAATTTCTCTGGCGGCCAACCCGGTTGAAGAGATCAAAGTCGGTTTTGACATTCTGAAGTCGCTACGCATTCGTTCGCGCGGTATCAACTTTATCGCCTGCCCAAGCTGCTCACGTCAGGAGTTTGATGTGATTGGTACTGTTAACGCGCTTGAACAGCGTCTAGAAGACGTGTTGACGCCGATGGATGTCTCCATCATCGGTTGTGTGGTGAACGGGCCAGGTGAAGCGGAAGTGTCGCATCTTGGCCTGGCTGGCAGTAACAAGAAGAGCGCATTCTACGAAGATGGTGTGCGCCAGAAAGAGCGTTTTGACAACGATGACCTCGTCGATCAGCTGGAAGCAAAAATTCGCGCTAAAGCCGCTCAGTTGGATGTGAAAAATCGCATCGACATCAAGCAACAAGATTAATCTCAACGATATTACGGTAAGTACTGTGGCAAAGACTATTCAAGCAATTCGAGGCATGAACGACTGCCTCCCAACTCAGTCTCCGCTTTGGCAAAAAGTGGAAGGCATCGTGAAAAACGTAATCAGCGCGTACGGTTATAACGAAGTGCGCATGCCAATCGTTGAAGAAACAAACCTATTCAGCCGCGCTGTTGGTGAAGAGACAGACGTCGTTTCAAAAGAAATGTACACCTTTGAAGACCGTAATGGTGACAGCCTGACGCTTCGCCCTGAAGGTACTGCGGGTTGTGTACGTTCATGTATTCAAAACAGCCTGATCAACCGTGATGAACAGCGTCTGTGGTACATGGGGCCTATGTTCCGCCATGAGCGTCCGCAGAAAGGTCGTTACCGTCAATTCCACCAATGTGGTGTGGAAGTGTTTGGTCTAAATGGCCCAGACGTTGACGCCGAGCTTATCATGATGACTGCACGTCTTTGGCGTGAATTAGGCATCGACAAGCACGTTCGTCTTGAGCTGAACTCAATCGGTTCTCAAGAAGATCGTGCAGACTACCGCACAGCACTGGTTGCCTTCCTTGAGCAACATATCGATGTGCTGGACGAAGATTGTAAGCGCCGCATGCACACTAACCCACTGCGTGTTCTGGATACGAAGAACCCTGACATTCAGGCTATTTTAGGTGATGCACCGCGTCTTTCTGAGTACTTAGGTGAAGAATCAAAAGCACACTTCGCAGGTCTATGTGAACTTTTAGACGCTGCGGGTATCGAATACACGGTAAATGAGCGTTTGGTACGCGGTCTTGACTACTACAACCGTACGGTATTTGAGTGGATGACTGAAAGCCTGGGTTCACAAGGGACCGTGTGTGGCGGCGGCCGCTATGATGGTCTGGTTGAACAACTGGGCGGTAAAGCAACCCCAGCGGTTGGCTTTGCGATGGGCCTTGAGCGTCTGGTACTGATGATGGAAACCTTGGGTAACACAGACGTGCGTCGTAACGTTGATGTGTACATGGTGACTGCCGGTGAAGGTACGCTGACGGCTGGTATGAGACTGGTTGAGCAGCTGCGCGAGCAAGTTCCTGGTCTGCGCGTAATGACGCATTTTGGCGGCGGTAACTTTAAGAAACAATTTAAACGTGCAGACAAAGTCGGCGCGGCAGTGGCTCTGGTACTGGGTGAAAACGAAGTAGCAGAGAAGACTGTAGTTCTGAAAGACCTGGCTGGCGGTGAACAAGAAACGATTTCTCAAACCGAGATTGCGGGCAAACTGGCTCATCTCGTCTAAACGCTAATTTTTGAGATTTCATACTAAGAGGACAGGAAGTGGAACTCTACGATACTGAAGAACAACAAGTTGAAGCGATCAAAGATTGGTGGAAAGAGAACGGCAAAGCTGTCATCTTTGGCGCAGTGATCGGCTTGGGTGGTTTGTTTGGCTGGCGTTTTTATCAAGATTCTGTGACGTCAGCGCAAGAGGCTGCTTCTGCAAGTTACACCAAAGCGATTCAAACTCTGGCAACCAAAGGCGTTGACGGAGAAGCGGACGTACAAAGCTTTATCGACAGCAATAATAAATCTGAGTACGCAGTACTGGCGGCTATGCAACTGGCCAAAGCGCAAGTGCAAGCGGGTAATCTCGATGAAGCTCTGGCTCAGTTAGAGTGGGCGAAAAACGCCACGGGTGATGCTGCGCTGAAACCTGTGATTACCTATCGTGTTGCGCGTCTGCAAGCAGAACAAGGCAACTTTGATGCTGCGCTGAGTGAGTTGGCGAACATTAAAGAGCAAAGCTGGACTGGCCGTGTCGCGGAGCTGCGTGGTGATATTTCTCTGCGTAAAGGTGATAAAGCGGCGGCTTATGCTGCTTACACCGAAGCGCAGCAGGCGGATGATGCAAGTCAGACGCTACAGATGAAACTGGATGATCTGGCCAAATAAGGGCACACCTTGATGAAAAAGATGTTCAACAAAGTGCTCCTGTCTGCCGCAGTTCTGGGATTGCTGGCTGGCTGTGCGGGTGAAGAAGAAAACGTCATCATGGCACCAGTGCCTGTGGTGAAAAGTGAATTTACCCCTAGTTCAGAGTGGAGTGCTTCTGTCGGTGACGGCGTGGGGCACTACTTCTCGAAACTGTCTCCGGAATACGCTTACGACAAAATCTTTGTCGCCAGTCGAGATGGCGAAGTCAAAGCACTCGATCCGGCGAACGGCAAAGTCATCTGGAAAACGAATCTGGAAAAAGATACCCCTGCGCGTTTGTCTGGCGGTATTGCTTCAGCTTACGGTCAAATCTACATCGGCAGCGAAAATGGTGAAGTCATCGCACTAAACGCCGAAACTGGTGAAGAAACTTGGCGTGTTAACGTTGACGGTGAAGTCTTGGCTGCGCCGACCGCGGATCAAAACCAGATTATCGTGAACACCAGTCGCGGTGCGCTGGTGGCGCTCGATGAGCAAACGGGTGAGCAGAAATGGACTATCAGTACTGAAGTACCGAATCTGACGTTGCGTGGCGACAGCCGCCCTGTTGCAACATCGGGTGGTGTTTTCTGGGGTACGTCAGCCGGGCGCTTAGCGGCCGCCATTTCTGAACGTGGTCAGCTAATCTGGCAACAACCTGTTGGTCAGCCAAAAGGCGCGACAGAGATTGATCGTCTGGTGGATGTGGATTCCTCTCCATTGATCATCGGTTCTACGCTGTACACCGTGGGCTTTAATGGTCAGCTGATTGCGATTGACCTGCGTTCCGGGAACCCGATGTGGAAACGTAACTATTCATCATCAACGGATCTGGCCAGCGATGGCGGCCGACTGTTCGTCGTGACCGATAAAGATCACGTTGTTGCGGTGGATGCGCGCAGTGGTACTGAACTGTGGAGCAATGATCAGCTGCAACACCGTCTGCTTACGGCTCCGGTATTGATCAATGGTTTTGTTGTCGTGGGTGACAGCGAAGGTTACCTGCACTGGATTGACCGTAGTACAGGCGAATTCGTTGCGCAGCAAATGGTGAACGATAGCGGTTTCGCGGTAAGCCCACTCGTGCTGGACAATGGTTACCTGGTTATCAGCCGTGATGGCGATATAAAGAAACTGACGATCAAGTAATATTTCGTGATACAATTCACAAACGGCTCCTAGCTGGCAACGGTTAGGAGCCGTTTTATACTTTTCGTACTTGGAAGTGGCAGGATCGCCCGCCAAACTGCGAAACTATTTTAGAGAACCTTTGTGGTTATAGGTAAAAATTTAGCGCTTGTGAAAGAGTGTTTACCTATAACTACATAAGAAAAGAATCATTGTAGAGGTTGTTATGATACCTGTAGTTGCTCTTGTTGGGCGTCCTAACGTAGGTAAATCGACGCTATTTAACCGACTCACCCGCACACGAGATGCACTGGTAGCGGACTTCCCTGGTTTGACCCGCGACCGCAAATATGGCCAAGCAAAACTTGGCGAACATCAGTTTATCGTTATTGATACCGGCGGTATTGATGGCAGTGAAGAAGGTGTGGAAACCAAAATGGCTGCACAATCGCTGGCGGCGATTGATGAAGCAGATGTGGTGCTGTTTATGGTGGATGGCCGCGCTGGCCTGACGGTTGCGGATGAAGCGATCGCTGACCACCTACGCCGTATCGAGAAGAATACCATTCTGGTCGTGAATAAAGTCGATGGTATCGACGCAGAAGCGGCAAGTGCAGAATTCTGGCAGCTCGGCGTTGATCAAATGTTCCAGATCGCCGCTGCTCATGGCCGTGGTGTCGGTGCTCTGATTGACCGCGCTCTGAATCCGCTTGCAGAACAAATGCAGCAGGAAGAAGCGGCACTGGAAGATCTGACCGACTTCATCGATTCTGAAGAAGAAGAGAAGCTCGATTACACCGAAGAAGAAGCGGAAGAAGCGTACAAGCGTCTGCAGGATCAACCGATCAAGCTGGCGATTATCGGTCGCCCGAACGTAGGTAAATCGACGCTGACTAACCGTATTCTGGGTGAAGAGCGTGTGGTGGTTTACGATATGCCGGGAACCACGCGTGACTCTATCTACATTCCGATGAAGCGTGATGAGCGTGAATACGTGCTGATTGACACGGCAGGTGTTCGTCGTCGTAAGCGTATCAACGAAACCGTTGAAAAGTTCTCAGTGGTTAAAACCCTGAAAGCCGTTGAAGATGCGAACGTGGTGCTGCTGGTTGTCGATGCGCGTGAAAACATCTCTGATCAGGATCTGAGCCTGCTGGGCTTTGCTCTGAATGCGGGCCGTTCAATCGTGATTGCGGTGAACAAGTGGGATGGTCTGGATACAGACGTTAAAGAGCGTGTGAAGAAAGAGCTGGACCGTCGTTTGGGCTTTGTCGACTTCGCTCGTATTCACTTTATCTCAGCATTGCACGGTACGGGTGTTGGTCACTTGTTCGAATCGGTTCAGGAAGCTTACCGCTCTGCAACAACACGTGTGGGCACCTCGGTACTGACTCGTATCATGAAAATGGCGACGGACGATCACCAGCCACCATTGGTACGTGGTCGCCGCGTGAAGCTGAAATACGCGCACGCTGGTGGTTACAACCCGCCAATTATCGTGATTCACGGTAACCAGGTGAATGAACTGCCGGATTCTTACAAACGTTATCTGATGAACTACTACCGTAAGTCATTAGACATCATGGGTACGCCGATTCGTATTCAGTTCCAGAACAGTGAAAACCCATTTGAGGGTAAAACCAATAAGATGACACTGTCTCAGGAACGTAAGCGTAAACGCCTGATGAGCATGGTAAAAGATCGCAGAAAATAACAACAAAGCCCGGGTTTAGCCCGGGCTTTTTGCTATTCTGTGCCCACGAAATTCACTCTGTTTGAGAATTGTTTATGTGTTACACGCCAACGATCGTCACTTTCACTCAGTCCGTATGGACGCTCTCCAGTCAGGTACAGCGGGTTCAGCCGCTAAACAATACATTGTGTGTGGTCACACACAGCACGCCATTTCATCCGGTCAGTCATATTTGGCCCGATCATCCGGCGGATAAAGGAACGTTGACCTCCTCCAAGGGGGAATTTGAGGTGCTAGATTGCCAGGTCGGTGCTATTGAGTTGGAAACCGGCCGCTTAGAGGTTGGGCAGCAGATCCCTGTTAAACGTGATGCGCCTGGATGGGTCTTTGTGGTGGTTCATGTTATCGAGGCTGATTCGACCGCTGTGCTTCCTGGCGAAACGGTAATGCTGGCGGTGAATCAGACTTACCAACAAAGTCTCAGCCGTGGTCACAGTGCGGGGCATTTGGCGTATCTGGCCCTGAATAAAGTCTTGGCAGGCGGTTATTGGCGCAAGGATGCGGATCGCAAAGACCCGCACGGTCACTGTGATTTTAATAGTTACGCACAGGTCACCAGCTTCGTGGCAGAAGATCGCTGTGTTGATACCTACCGACTTGGTAAAACACTCCGTAAAAGGGGTTTAAACAGTGAGGATATGCTGAGAGACCTGTCGAAGATTGAGGAGCAGGTGAACCTTCAGTTAAGGCATTGGCTTCAATTAAGAGCAGACATTACCCTTTCCAGAGAGGCTGACGCTTTGACGGATTCCCGTTATTGGGAGTGTGATTTACAGGAGGGAGCGGTCGCGCGTATCCCTTGTGGCGGAACGCATGCAATGAGTTTAGCTAATTACCAAAGCATCACAGTGATGCTCAAAGTGGTCGATGAGCAACACATTGAAATGCACACTCAAGTAACCCCGTTATCGGAAGAATGATCCTTTTATTAAATTCTTTGTGTTTGGGTTTTTTAATGTCTATTTGGATTTTAAATCTGTTTAAAATTCAAAAACAGGATATGTAACTTATGCTTTCGGTGTGTGGTTATATAAATGTTCTTTTGAGGGTAGATCGCTGAACAGGATGTATAAAGCAGATGATCCGGTATTGATCATTCTAAGAAAATGATAGCAGCACCGGAGCCATAAAGAAGACCGGAATGAACGCGCTGTGATAAAGATCAAAGCAAGAAATGGGCAGATCACAGACCATGAACTGAGCGCAACAATGGAGAGACGTTATGAGTAATCTATGTCCGGCCTGTCAACAAGAGCTGGAATGGGATGGCCAGTATCACTGCACCCATTGCGAAGATCACTACAAGAAAATCGGTTATTGTCCGGATTGTGGTGCAGAGTTGGAAAAGCTGCAGGCATGCGGCGCGGCTAATTATTTTTGTAACAGTTGCAATGAACTGAAATCCAAATCGCGTGTGCGCTTTGAATTTGAAAAGCAGTAATCAATTTACGGTCGAGTGAACGTCGCCATCTGCTAAACGGGTGATCAGTTGATCGCCCGTTTTCACATCCGTCGCTTGTCGAACAATCTTGCCTTGTGCGGTTTGAGTGATCGAATAACCTCGAGAAAGGGTGGCCAGAGGACTTACCGTATCGAGTTTGTCGATAAGGCGGGTAAAACGATGTCGGGACATCACCAACTGACGCTGCATCGCGTCAATCAGATTGCGCTCGCGCAGAGCTAATGTATATCGTTGTTCACGCAACGTCTTCTCTGGAGACAGCAGTTGCAGGCGATGTTGCTGCTTAGCCAGATGCTGGCGAGTGCCATTGAGCTGTTTCTGTACCGCGCGCTCCAGGCGCATGCTCAGCTCATCAAGTTGTTGCTGCTGGCGCTGCAGGCGATACATGGGGTGCTGTTTATCTAAACGGTATTGCAGTTGCTTGAGGCTGACTTTTTGCTCGGCGAAATAGTGGCGCATCGCACTGGCGAGCTTGTGCTCATAGCCCTGAAACGCCTGCTTTTTATGACTGTTGTCACGACTAACGAGTTCAGCCGCCGCTGAAGGCGTCGGTGCGCGTACATCAGCCACAAAGTCGGCAATGGTAACATCGATTTCGTGCCCGACGGCACTGATGATCGGGATCTGACTGGCTGCAATAGTGCGCGCGACAATCTCATGGTTAAAGCACCACAGATCTTCTAAAGAACCTCCGCCGCGGCCGACGATCAACACATCACACTCTTCACGTGCGTTGGCGCGTCCAATCGCTTGGGCGATCTGAATCGCGGCGTCTTCACCCTGAACCAGAGTAGGATAAATAATGATTGGCAAGCTGGGATCGCGGCGTTTGAGTACTTGCAGAATATCGTGCAGGGCAGCGCCGGTTTTAGAGGTAATAATGCCGACGCAACGTGGATGCTCTGGTAGCGGCTTTTTCAACGTCTGGGCAAACAGACCTTCTGCGGCCAGTTGCATCTTCAGCTGATCAAATTCCTGCTGCAGGCGACCATCTCCCTCTGGCTGCATGCTTTCAATGATGATTTGGTAATCACCACGCGGCTCATACAGCGATAAGCGCGCTTTAACCAACACTTGCTGACCATTTTGCGGCTTAAAGCGAACCAAACGGTTACTGCCTTTGAACATCGCACATTTAACTTGTGCGCGGGAATCTTTGAGGGTCAGGTACCAGTGACCAGAGACAGGAGCGGAGAAGTTTGAGATCTCACCAAGCAACCACACAATGCCCATTTCATTTTCCAGTAATAACCGGACTTCAGCATTGAGACGGGAAACGGTATAGATGTTTGGATTGGTCAAAGAAGGCTCGCTAATTTGCTCAGACGTGAGTATGGAAATTAGCGGCAATATAATACATATCAAGGGGGTAATTGCAAATAAAAAATAAAAAAATGAGTGGTCAAGCGATTGCTCTGGGCGTATAATCCGTCCGCAATATCTAATCCAAATGCAGCACGCCTGCACTCATTATGCGAAACGATGAGGCTTGGATTGTTCTTTTTACTCCTTATATTGTGAGATATTGCAAATGCTAAGAATTGCCAAAGAAGCGCTGACATTCGATGACGTCCTACTGGTGCCAGCACACTCCACCGTTCTCCCAAATACCGCTGATCTTCGCACTCAGCTGACGAAAAACATCCAACTGAACATCCCAATGATCTCTGCGTCGATGGATACCGTGACGGAAGCCCGTCTGGCTATCGCTCTGGCTCAGGAAGGTGGCATTGGCTTTATCCACAAGAACATGTCTATCGAGCAGCAAGCTGCCGAAGTTCGTCAGGTGAAGAAATTCGAAGCTGGCGTAGTTACCGACCCTGTCACTGTTAGCCCGGATGCAACCATTGCTGATGTGATTGCCCTGACTGAAAAGCATGGCTTTGCTGGCTTCCCAGTGGTAACGGAAAGCAACGAACTGGTGGGTATCATCACTGGTCGTGATGTTCGTTTTGTAACAGACCTATCTAAGAAAGTTTCAGCAGTGATGACTCCGAAAGAGCGTCTGGCTGAGGTAAAAGAAGGCGCAACTCGCGCTGAAGTTCAAGAAAAAATGCACGAAGCGCGTGTTGAGAAAGTACTGGTTGTGAATGATGAGTTCCAACTGACCGGTATGATCACTGCGAAAGACTTCCACAAAGCTGAACGTAAACCAAATGCATGTAAAGATGCGCGTGGCCGCCTACGTGTAGGTGCTGCGGTTGGTGCTGGCGCAGGTAACGAAGCGCGTGTTGCTGCTCTGGTTGAAGCTGGCGTTGACGTTCTACTTATTGACTCTTCACACGGTCACTCTGAAGGTGTACTAAACCGTATTCGCGAAACACGCGCAGCGTACCCAGATCTCGATATCATCGGCGGCAACGTCGCAACTGGCGCAGGTGCTAAAGCACTGATCGAAGCGGGTGTCAGTGCTGTTAAAGTGGGTATCGGCCCTGGCTCTATCTGTACGACTCGCATCGTGACTGGTGTTGGTGTACCGCAAATTACCGCGATTTCTGATGCTGCTGAAGTAGCGAATCAATACGGTATTCCAGTGATTGCTGACGGCGGTATCCGTTTCTCTGGCGATATTTGTAAAGCGATTGCCGCAGGTGCATCTTGCGTGATGGTTGGCTCAATGTTTGCGGGTACTGAAGAAGCACCTGGCGAAGTGATTCTGTACAACGGTCGTTCGTACAAAGCATACCGTGGTATGGGTTCTCTGGGCGCGATGTCTCAAGGTTCTTCTGATCGCTACTTCCAATCTGATAACGCAGCGGACAAGTTGGTTCCTGAAGGTATCGAAGGCCGTATCGCATATAAAGGTCGTCTGAAAGAGATCGTTCATCAACAGATGGGTGGTTTACGTTCAAGCATGGGTCTGACCGGTTCAGCGACGATTGAAGATATGCGTACTAAAGCAGAATTTGTACGTATCTCTGGCGCTGGTATGGCAGAGTCTCACGTACACGACGTTCAAATCACGAAAGAAGCACCAAACTATCGTTTGGGTTAATCAACGTAGCGTCGATTTTTCTCTGACGAGAAAACAACGTAAACGTTTGCTTTTTCCTTGAAGCATTAATAAGAGGCGAGTACACTCGCCTCCGTTTTAATAACCTAGCTTATAAGACTGCTCAAAATGACTAAAAACATTCATGACCAACGTATTCTGATCCTGGACTTCGGTTCTCAGTACACTCAGCTGGTAGCACGCCGTGTACGTGAAATCGGTGTTTACTGTGAACTGTGGAGCTGGGATGTCGAAGAAGCGGATATTCGTGAATTCAATCCAGATGGCATCATCTTGTCTGGTGGCCCTGAAAGCGTTACTGAACTGAACTCACCTCGTGCACCACAATACGTTTTTGACTCTGGCGTACCAGTACTGGGCGTATGTTACGGCATGCAAACCATGGCGGAACAACTGGGCGGTAAAGTTGCGGGTTCAGACGAGCGCGAATTCGGTTATGCGCAGGTTAAAGTTTCTGGTGAATCATCTCTGTTCAAAGATCTAGATGCACTGCAAGACGTTTGGATGAGCCACGGTGACAAAGTGGTTGAGATCCCAGCAGACTTCGTGAAAGTCGGTGAGACGGACACTTGTCCTTATGCTGCGATGGCGAACGAAGAGAAGAAATACTTCGGCGTACAGTTCCACCCAGAAGTTACTCACACCAAACACGGTAAAGAGATGCTGGAGAACTTCGTTCTTGGCGTTTGTGGTTGTGAGCGTCTGTGGACGTCGGAATCGATCATCGAAGATGCAGTCGCTCGTATTAAAGAGCAAGTAGGCGACGATGAAGTGATCCTTGGCCTATCTGGCGGTGTGGACTCTTCAGTTGTAGCTATGCTGGTTCACCGTGCAATCGGTGACAAGCTGACTTGTGTGTTCGTTGATAACGGTCTGCTACGCCTGAATGAAGGTCAGCAAGTGATGGACATGTTCGGCGATAAATTCGGTCTGAACATCATCAAAGTTGACGCAGAAGATCGCTTCCTTGATGCGCTGAAAGGCAAGTCTGATCCAGAAGATAAACGTAAAACTATCGGCCACGTCTTCGTCGATGTATTCGATGAAGAATCGAAGAAGCTGAAAAACGCGAAATGGCTGGCTCAGGGTACGATTTACCCAGACGTTATTGAGTCTGCAGCATCGAAAACCGGTAAAGCGCACGTGATTAAATCGCATCACAACGTGGGCGGTCTGCCAGAAGACATGGAAATGGGTCTGGTTGAGCCACTGCGCGAGCTGTTTAAAGACGAAGTCCGTAAGATTGGCCTAGAGCTCGGTCTGCCGTACAACATGCTTTACCGTCACCCATTCCCGGGTCCTGGTCTGGGCGTTCGTGTTCTTGGTGAAATCAAGAAAGAATACTGTGACCTGCTACGTCGCGCAGACGCTATCTTCATTGAAGAGCTTCACGCTGCCGACCTGTACGACAAAGTGTCTCAAGCATTCACTGTATTCCTGCCAGTACGCTCTGTGGGCGTAATGGGCGATGGCCGTAAGTACGATTGGGTTGTTTCTCTGCGTGCAGTAGAAACCATCGACTTCATGACTGCGCATTGGGCACACCTGCCTTACGATTTCTTGGGTAAAGTGTCTAACCGCATCATCAACGAAGTGAACGGCATTTCTCGCGTGGTTTACGATATTTCTGGTAAGCCGCCAGCAACTATCGAGTGGGAATAATCCCTGTGCGATAGCAAGCCAACTTAATAAAAAGCCCCGGATGTATTCCGGGGCTTTTTTATGTCTATCTAAAGCCGAACTTTTTAGCGCAGTTAGCAGTTAATTTGCCAAGCATCAGTAACGCATCGTTTGGTTGACGAAGTGACTCGCAAAACCATATTTTCTGACCGACTTCTGCTATTCAATCCCACTACGGATACTTACGCTCTTGCTTGTGATGTGCAATCTGGAAGGAAGCGTAACATGTTAACGCCAAGCAAACTGACCCTGATCGCAGGGTGTCTTTTTACAGCCTGTGGTCAGGCGTCGATGACGATAGAACCCGATCCCAATAACCCCAATGGCTACTTAGTGTCGCGGGTAGAGTTGAACGCCGCAGAGCAGGCTAAAACGGCAAACCCGATGTACGCCATTTGGGCCAAAGCTTTACAGACTCAGCCCAATAGCGTCGTTGAAGCCATTGAACCCGGTTTGGCGAGCAACCCGGGTAACGTACAACGGGTTGAGCGCATGTTTCCGCAAAGTGAATGGGATTATCTGACACATATGGCGGCACCGGAATATACCTACACACGTTTTCTGCGCGCGATTGGTAAGTTTCCTGCCTTTTGTGGAGACTACACAGATGGACGTGATGCTGACGCCATCTGTAAGAAGTCGATTGTGACGGCGTTCGCCCATTTCTCTCAAGAAACCGGAGGCCATATCGCCAAAGATAATGTATCGGATAACCCGCTGGCACTGGAAGAGTGGCAGCAGGCGTTGGTGCATGTGCGTGAAATGGGCTGGTCAGAGGGGCAGGAGGGCTATACCACCGGATGCGGACAGAACGACTGGCAAAATGCCCGTTGGCCATGTGCCGCCGGACAGGGCTATTTTGGCCGTGGCGCGAAGCAGCTCTCTTATCACTTCAACTATGGAGCTTTCTCCGAAGCCATGTTCGATGGCGATGCGACGGTGCTGTTGAATAACCCGGGGCTGGTGGCTGATTCGTGGCTGAACCTGGCGTCGGCTATCTGGTTTTTCCTCACGCCTCAGGCACCAAAACCTGCGATGTTGCACGTGATTGATCGTACCTGGGTACCATCGCAACGAGAAATTGATGCAGGTATTGGCTACGGTTTTGGCACAACAATCAATGTGATCAATGGGGGGATTGAATGTGGTGAGCAGAATAAAGACAAAGGCCAGCCCGTCAACCGTATTCGCTACTGGGAAGGGCTCGCCGAACATTATCAAATTCCACAGCAACCTGATGAGAAAAACACCTGCTGGCAACAAACGCCGTATGGCAGCCTCAACCTTAACGGCGCGACTGACGTGCTGTATACCAACTGGGATGGCAACTGGAAGTACTATCCGGATCGCCCTGGCGGTTATTCGTTTGAGTGTGAACTGGTGGGCTTTCAGACCGCTTATTCCGCGTTGGTTGAAAGCGATTACGAGAAATGTGTTACTAACTTCTATGGTTCACACGCCAACTGGCCTCAGGTACGTGTGGTTGAGAAACTTGAACCTTCTGACCCGGGAACCGATCCGGGCAGCAATGTGTGGGATAAAAATGCGGTTTATAACGCTGGTGATCAAGTGGTGTGGAATGGGGCAACTTATGAAGCAAAATGGTGGACTCAAGGAGACGATCCCGCCAATGGAGGGCCTTGGTTATTAGTCAGTGGAACACAACCGACACCAGAACCAACGCCGGAACCTGCGCCAACTCCCGAGCCACAACCCACTCCGGATCTTGTACCTGATACAGGCAGTTTTCTCGAGTGGCAACCGGGAGTCTCTCAGGTCGCTAACGGCGATAAAGTGACTTACAACGGGCGCTGCTTCATTGCGAAAAACGGCCCGGGAGTGTGGGAAACGCCAGTGCAATCCAACTGGTTCTGGGACGAAATTTCCTGCCAGTAAAAAATATTTTTCTTTCTTCAATGGCCTTTCTGCAACGAAAGGCCTTTTTGTTTTTTAAAAGTTATTATTTATCAGTTGATTGGCGTTATCTATCGTGAGTAATTGTTTTTGTGTTATTTATGGGAACTAAGTTTTCATTTTTGAGTTCTATCTTTTTGTATAGGGGTTATTAAAATCCGCGCGTATTTTTTATCAACATTTTTTAATTTTAAGGTAACTTGAATGTCTACTAAATTAGCCAACCCAGCACCACTCGGTCTAATGGGTTTCGGTATGACGACAATTCTGCTGAATATCCACAACGCAGGTTTCTTCCCGCTTGATTCGATGATTCTTGCTATGGGTATTTTCTACGGTGGTCTGAGCCAAGTGATTGTAGGCATCATGTGCTTTAAACGTGGTGATACTTTCGGTACGACAGCGTTCACTTCTTACGGTCTGTTTTGGCTGACTCTGGTTGGTCTGATCGTGATGCCAAAAATGGGTCTGCCTGCTAGCCCGGCTCCATTCATGGGTTGGTACCTTGCGTTGTGGGGCATCTTCACAGGCTTCATGTTCATCGGTTCGCTGTGCTACCCAGTAGCAAAACAGGTGGTATTCGGTTCTCTGACTATCCTGTTCGCTCTGCTGGCTATCCGTGACTTCACTGGTAGCGAGTTCATTGGCATGATTGCTGGTTTCGAAGGTATCTTCTGTGGCGCGAGCGCAGTGTACTTCGCAATGGCTCAAGTTCTGAACAACGAATACGGTCGCGTTATTCTGCCAATCGGCGAGAAGAAAAAAGCCGTTCCTGCTGCACAGGAAATCGCTGCGTAATTTAACGCATCGCAAAGAAGGCTGGCCATGTGCCGGCCTTTTTTATTGTCTGAAGTTAAGCCCTTAATAAAAATCTGGTTGTTTCGATGTGAAGAGCTGAGTTAGCTTAGTTGGTGATATTTAAAACACTATAACAAAGCAATACACAACAGGAATGTATAACCATGTTAAGGACAATCACTCAACTCTTTCCTCTCTGGGCAGTGCTGTTTTCACTCTGCGCTTACTTTTTCCCTTCCGTTTTTGTCGATTTGAAAAGTCAGATCGTACCGCTGCTGACCATTATCATGTTGGCGATGGGGCTGACGCTCAAACCCAAAGATTTTCTCAATGTCGTTACCAATAAAAAAGCGATTGGTATCGGCCTGATTCTGCAGTTTTCCGTGATGCCGCTGGCTGCGCTCTTGGTGAGTTTATTACTCGGCTTCGATCCAATGCTGACGATCGGCATGGTGCTGGTGGGCAGTGTCGCGGGCGGCACCTCTTCTAACGTAATGTGCTATCTGGCGAAAGGGGACGTTGCACTGTCGATCACCATGACATCCATTTCAACATTATTGGGTGTGGTACTGACGCCTCTGTTGGTGAAGTTGCTCGCTGGACAAAGTGTCGATGTGCCAGCGATGAGCATGTTGATGAGTTTGGTTAAGATCGTGCTTGTGCCTGTGAGTATTGGCTTGCTGTGTAATGTGTTGCTGCATTCGGTGACTGAGAAGCTGGAGCCTGTTTTGCCGCTGATCTCCATGGTTGCGATTGTCATGATCATTGCGATTGTAGTAGCACTTAATGCGAGCCAACTGGCGACGATTGGGCCTATCGTAGCGCTGGCGGTCATTCTGCATAACAGTATTGGTCTTGCTTCCGGTTACTGGATCTGTCGTGCACTGGGCTTTAACGAAAGCATTTGTCGTACGGTGGCCTTTGAAGTGGGTTTGCAAAACTCAGGCTTAGCGACCGCGTTGGCGATGAAGTTTTTCACTCCGGCTTCGGCCGTTGCCGGGACGATTTTCTCCATCTGGCATAATTTGTCGGGCTCTCTGTTAGCAGGTTACTGGGCGAAGCGTCCGTTAAAAGGTGGGACAGCCATCAAGGCTGAAGTCACTCAATAACCCGGTCCAACTTTGGCGAGCTATGTAAAAGGAGACGTATGTCTCCTTTTTTGTTTCTCTTTTTTTAAGCCTATAGCTTTTAGTTTGCCGATTCGAATCATTCCCAAGGGCTCACGACATCGGGGGTTTCTAGGCTCTTGCACTATTGCTTTCCTCTATGCTCTTCTCTTTTAGGCTTACTTTCTAGCTAGCTGCACATAAACGGCGCACGTTGCTGAATGCTTGGGCAAATCGTCGAGTTGGAAACTTAACCTAAAGTTTTGTGGATTACTTTTGGTTTCTTAGTGATTGAATGGCAATGGCTATTATCTAATCAGTCGATAGCGAATGAATCGCGATCATTGTAAGGAAGGGAAACCATGAGCAGCACACTTTCTGGCTCAGTGAGCCAAGACCTGACGTCCGTCTCCACCGCTCCTGTGAAGCCGCTGAGTTCACGCAAAGCGATTGTCGCCATTTCACTGGGCAATGGGCTCGAGATGTACGATTTCACGGTCTACAGTTTTTTTGCCGTCATTATCGGCGAACTGTTTTTCAATGTCGGAGGTTCGGCTGCCGGATTGTTGCTGTCGTTGGCAACATTCGGTGTCGGTTTTGTCATGCGTCCGCTTGGCGCGGTATTGATTGGTAACTATGCCGATAAACATGGCCGCAAGGCGGCGCTGACTCTGACCATCGCGCTGATGACCATTGGTACAGGCATGATCGCGTTAACGCCGACTTACGAAAGCATCGGTATTGCCGCCACGGTGATGCTGGTGGTTGGCCGTTTGTTGCAGGGGCTCTCAGCTGGTGGCGAAATCGGCGCGGCATCGGCTGCTCTGATGGAATCGGATAACTATAAGCGTCGCTGCTATATGGTGAGCTGGCAACTGGCGAGCCAAGGCGCCGCGGCGCTGGTGGGCGCAATGATCGGTTTTGCGATCAATGGCTTACTCACTCCGGATCAAGTGCATAGCTGGGGGTGGCATATTCCGTTCGTACTTGGTTTGTTAATTGGCCCCGTTGGCTGGTATATCCGCCGCCATCTGGATGAACCGCACCAAGCACAGACCGCTGTCGAAGAGACGCCGTTTAAAACCGTGCTGTCGAAACAAGGGCGCACCGTACTGATCGGCATGCTGATGATCTGGGGCGCAACCGCATCGATGTATATCGAAGTATTTTACATGCCTACTTACCTGATTAAAGAGTTGGGATATGCCCCCACGACGGCTTTTGCTGTCGCGGTGCTGGCGGGTTTTATGCTGATGGTGTTAATGCCGATTATGGGGAAATGGGCGGATGGGCTCGGAAGCCGCAAAGTGCTGCCGCTGATTGGTATGCTGAGCGCATTCGTCTGTATCTATCCTGCATTCACTCTGCTTGGCGGCGAAGCATCGCTTGTCAAAGCGCTCTTCATTATCGGTGCTCTGATTGCCTTGTTTGCGCTCTCCAATGCCTCGCTACTGGTACTGATCATGGAAGCTTTTGCTCAGCAATATCGTGCCAGCGGCATTTCGATGATTTACGGATTTGGAGTGACGGTGTTTGGCGGTTTCACGCCGCTGCTGGTGGCCAGCCTGATTGAATGGAGCGGCAACAAAATGGCGCCGGCATTCTATCTGATGGTAGCCGTCGCCGTCAGCTCCCTGGCCATCTGGCGTTTTCCAACCCGTGCACCGCAACAACACTGATCGCTTGATAAGGAATTAATGATGACTATACCTGCTTCTTCACTGCTTAATAACGCTGACTTTGTCCAAAGTTGTGAGCAGTTTATTCAGACGCGCCATTCCATTCATGCCCATCCGGAGCTGGGTTCTGAGGTACCGAATACCGCGCAACTCGTCGCCAAGTTACTGCAAGAGTGGGGGTATGAAACACATACTCAGGTCGGCGGACACGGCGTGGTTGGCGTAATTAAGCATGGCAGTTCGGAGCGTTCCATCGGTATTCGTGCGGATATGGATGCGCTGCCAATTCAGGAAAATACCGGTTTACCTTATGCCAGTACTATTGATGGGCGCATGCATGCCTGCGGGCACGATGGTCACACGGCTATTTTGCTTGCTGCGGCGCACTATCTGGCGCAGCATAAACCGTTTGATGGCACCGTGAATCTGATCTTTCAGCCTGATGAAGAAGGCCTTTCCGGCGCTCAGGCCATGATTGATGACGGTCTGTTTGAGCGTTTCCCGTGCGATGCGATTTTTGCGCTGCACAATATGCCGGGCAAAGAAGTGGGGCTGGCCGACGTACGCAGCGGAATTTTCAGCGCTTCGTCGGACAAAGTCACCATTCGCCTGACGGGCAAAGGCGGGCATGCGGCTTTGCCGCATCTCTCTGCTGATGTGACGATCGCCATTGGTCATATCATTCTCGGTTTACAGAGCATTGTGTCGCGCAACATCTCTCCGAGCGATCAGAGCATTGTCAGCATTGGCCAGATCCAGGCCGGAACTACACCGAATGTGATTCCCAATGATGCGATGATGACCTTATCGGTACGCAACTTTAGCCAGCAGAATCAGGATTTGATTGAGCGGCGAATTCGCGAGATCGTGGCGGGACAGTGCCGTGCATTTGGCATTCAGGGCGAGGTCGAATATCTGCGTCAGGTTCCGTCGATTTTCAACGCTGCGGCAGAGACGCGCTGGGCGCGCAAGGCCGTACAAGCCGTGCTGGGGGAAGAGAATGTGGCAGGGGAAGATACTCAGCCGATCACTGGCAGTGAAGATTTTGCCTGGATGCTCCAACAGCGACCAGGGTGTTATTTCACATTGGCGAACGGCTTGGGCGAATGGCACGGCTGCTCGGTGCATAACCCGGGATACGACTTCAATGATCGCTTAGTGACGATTGGCGCGGCATGTTGGGTTCAGTTAGTGAGCAATTACTTAGCTAAAAGCTAAAATTAGTGCACTGTGGCTTTGCGAGCGGCACGCGAAAAGGTATATATAGCGACATGAAACTACATCAAATCAAAGCCTTTTTGGCCGTCAGTCAGGCAGGAAGCCTGAAAACGGCAGCCGAGCAGTTGCATCTGACTCAGCCTGCTCTCAGCAAAGCCATCAAAGAACTGGAACAGCAGTACGGTGTTGCGCTGTTTGAACGCAGTGCCAGCGGTTTAACCCTCACGCCGTACGGTGAACGGTTATTGGGTTACGCGCGAATGATGAATGAAACCGCGCGGCGTGCCAAACAGGACATCGATACCATGCGTGGTATTTCCAGTTGTCTGGTTACGGTGGGCGTAACGCCGATTGCCTCGTTGATCAAATCGCTGACGACCAGCCTCAACGAGTTCATGCGTCGTCATCCGGAAGTGACCCTGAGAATTGTCGAATTAAGACCAGCTCCGTTGCTGGAACAGATTCGTCAGGGTGGGGTCGATTTCGCCATTACGTCGCAGATCCCAGTGATTGACAGTGCGCTTGACTGGCAGGCTATCTGCCGCATTCCCAATGTTGTCGTCACGCGCAAATCGCATCCGCTGTGCAATACGCGTTCACTGCGTGCTCTGCATCAAAGTGAGTGGGTGACGCTGGATGCGCCGGATGACCCTAACACATACCACTATCAGTTGTTTGCGGTGAACGGTTTACCGATTCCGTCGAGGATCCGTGAATGCACGTCGATGACATTGGCCCGCTCGCTGATTCAGACGGCGGATTTGGCGGCGCTGTTTTCGACGGAGTCGCTGGAACTGGATTACATTAAGAACGAATTTGCGGTCGTCCCCCTTCTGGACAACATTCCCGACAGCGTGATCTCTGTTGTGCGGCCTAAGCGCGATATCATGACACAAAGCGCGATGGAGCTGTTTGAGCGAATACTGCAGGACATGCGCGATATCTATCCGGAGTTTCAATAGCGACGGTCGGGTGGCAAGGCCATGCGAATAAAAAAAGGGCCAGCGTAAGCCGGCCCTTTTGCTTTGTGTAATCCACTGCTTTTTTATTATTAATTAGGTTGAAGGTTGCTCAACGGCTTGTGTGCCTTCAACTTCAGCGCTCGGTGCTTTGCCCGTTTTGCGCTTGTATTTCTCTTCCCAGTAAGTGGCGTTCTTGATGCCCAACTTCACTGGGTTGAATACGTACTCTTCAACACCTTGCTTTTGCTGATCTTCATAATCTTTCAGCGCTGCCATGGTTGGTTTTGCCATAAAGAAGATGATCAGAATGCCGACGATGTTCAGCCATGCCATCAGACCAACACCCACGTCACCCATTGCCCAGGCAAGGTTCGCTGTTTTTACAGTACCGTAGAATACCGCTGCCATGATGGCCAGTTTCAGGATGAACACCAGACCGTCGATTTTGAAGGTACGACGAATGTAGGCGATGTTGGTTTCTGCAATGTAGTAGTAAGCCAGAATCGTGGTAAACGCGAAGAAGAACAGCGCGAATGCAACGAATGGTTTACCCACACCTGGTAGCGCGCTTTCAATCGCAACCTGAGTAAATACCGGGCCATTCGCACTGATGTCCGCCGCCAGGTTTTGTACCAGGAAGGCACCTTCTGCGCCGCCGTGTACGTTGTACGCACCAGTGATCAGAATCATGAACGCTGTTGCTGAACACACCAGCAGAGTATCGATGTAAATAGAGAAAGACTGAACCAGACCTTGCTGTGCTGGGTGCTCTACGCTGGCTGCTGCCGCTGCGTGAGGACCAGTACCTTGACCCGCTTCGTTGGAGTAAACACCACGTTTTACACCCCAGCCGATGGCTGCGCCAAGACCCGCCATAGGCGTGAATGCGTCACCCAGGATCATGCCGAAGATGCGTGGCACTTCGCCGATGTTCAGCAGAATGATAACGAATGCAGTGATCACGTAAGCCAGCGCCATGAATGGCACAACGATTTGCGTGAAGTTAGCGATACGTTTTACACCACCGAAGATGATGAAACCCAGTAGGATAGAAACAACCGTACCAGTAAAGATTTTTGCGAAACTGTAAGTACCGATAGCCGTTTCAATCATTGGGCCTGAGCCGAATGCAGATTCTACCGCGTTACCGATGCTGTTTGACTGAACGCCAGGCAGCAGCACGCCACACGCGAAGATGGTCGCGATAGCAAAGATCCATGCGTACCATTTCTGACCCATCGCTTTTTCGATGTAGTAAGCCGGACCGCCGCGGAATTCGCCTTCGTCTTCTTCTTTGTAGATCTGAGCCAAAGTTGATTCTGCGTATGCTGTTGCTGCGCCGAAGAAGGCAACAACCCACATCCAGAAGATAGCACCAGGACCACCAAAACCGATCGCTGCTGCTACGCCAGCGATGTTACCTGTACCAACACGGCCAGACAGTGATACTGCCAGCGCTTGGAACGATGAAATGCCTTTCGATGAGCTTTTGCCAGATAGCAGCAAACGCCACATTTCAAAGAAATGACGGACCTGAACGAAACGGGTCAGAATGGAATAAAACAAACCAGCGCCAAGGCAAAGATAAATCAGCACCGGGCTCCAGATAATTCCATTCAGAAAATCAACAAATGACTGCATGAGTATTTTCCCTGTTTAAAGATGGTTGTGTTTGTTTTGCGTTCAACATATTAATCTTTTTGTAACTCAAATGTTAATTGATTTATCTGCTAATGCTAAGGAGCGTGATATGGAACACAAAATCCTGAATGAATGTTAAAAAACGGCGACTTTATTAGCATTTGATTAATTAGTGAGCGGTTTGTTTTTTACATGCGATCGTACGGAAACAATACGTCTAGGGATGAATAACTATTCGTTATAAAGTGCTGTGCTGAAAGGCAGGAAAAGAGTAGATGATTGTTCTGGCTAAAAAATAGCCGCCATCCGGCGCGTGAATAAGCACCGGATGACGGAGATATGAGTGGGATTTAAGACGCGTTTTGGTAGCGGAACACGTTCAGGCCACGAGTGTCGATCTCGGCTTTGCCGCGGGTCATGATATCCGCCAGCAGATGCGCAGAACCACAAGCCATTGTCCAACCCAGTGTACCGTGACCGGTGTTGGTGAACAGGTTATCGAACTGCGTCGCACCGATGATTGGCGTGCCATCTGGCGTCATTGGGCGGAAGCCGGTCCAGAATTGCGCTTGGTCGAAATCGCCACCTTGCGGGAACAGATCGCGCACCACCATTTCAATCGTCTCTTTACGTGCGGTCGGAATCGATGGGTCAAAGCCCGCCAGTTCTGCGGTGCCCGCCACACGAATACGGTCATCAAAACGGGTCAGCGCCACTTTGTACGTTTCATCCATGACGGTTGATTGTGGCGACAGTTCTGGATTCACGATAGGCACGGTCAGTGAATAACCTTTCACTGGGTAAACCGGAATATCAATGCCCAGCGGTTTCAGCATCGCGGTTGAGAAGCTGCCTAACGCAACCACGTACGCATCCGCTTTCAGCAGACCTTTATCGGTTTGGACACCGACGATCTTTTTGCCTTCCGTCGCCAGCGATTTGATTTGAGTATCGAACTCAAAACGCACACCGTGAGCTTTCGCCAGTTCCGTCATTTGCTGACAGAACAGGTAGCAGTCGCCCGTTTCATCATCCGGCAGGTACAGGCCGCCCACCAGTTTGTCTTTCACTGGGGCCAGGCCCGGCTCTTGCGCGATACACGAGTCGACATTCATCAGTTCAAAACGCACGCCGCTTTCTTCCAGCAAACGCATGTCTTTTTCAATTGAGACCAGCTGTTTTTCATCACGGAACACTTGCAGCGTCCCTTGCTGACGGCCCTGATATTGCACATTGTGCTCTTTGTTCAGTTGGGTCAGACAGGCGCGGCTGTGGTTGGCAATCGCCAGCATGCGCGCTTTGTTGACCTGGTAGCGCGACAATTGGCAGTTCGCCAGCATTTGCGTCATCCAACCCAGCAGTTTTGGATCCAGTGACGGTTTAATTTTCAGGGGCGCGTGTTTTTCAAACAGCCATTTGACCGCTTTTTGCGGAATGCCCGGCGCCGCCCATGGGGAAGAGTAGCCGTAAGAGATCTGTCCGGCGTTCGCGAAACTGGTTTCTTCAGCGCTGCGCGGTTGTCGGTCGACGACCGTGACGCTGTGTCCTGCCTGAGACAAGTACCATGCTGAAGTGAGGCCGACCACACCACTACCTAATACGATAACTTCCATAACGACTTCCTATTACAAAGGCTGTTGATTGCTTAGAGCGACTGACTGTTTTATGAAGTCGCGACATCAAAACGGCGACCTCTGTTTGTTGGTGGCTAGTTTCTTTGCTTTACCTTTTCTTAACAATCGATAATATTTATCACCAGTGTTTAGTTTTTCTAAAAGCAAGCGATGTTAAGCAAGTCATGTTAAAAAGCCACAATGTCTCCGCATTACATACCTTTATGCTGGTCGCACAGCACCCGAGTTTCAGCAGTGCAGCGAAAGCGCTGCACCTCACCACGGGGGCGATCAGCCAGCAATTGTTGCAATTGGAAGGGCAGCTAGGTTTTAGCCTGTTTGAACGACATTCGCGAGGTGTGCGTTTAACTGAAGCAGGGCAGACGCTGCTCACGGTGTTGCAGCGCAGCTTTCAGGAAATTGATTCTGCAATACAAAGCCTTAGCCAACGTGACAACCGCAAAGAGATTCGCCTCAAACTGACGCCGTCGCTGGCCTTTAAATGGTTAGTACCGCGCCTGGATGACTTTTATCGTCACAACCCGGATATTCAGATTCAGATGTTTGCCGAAGGCGCGCTGGTGGACAGTGACCGCCGAGATTTCGATCTTGCGATCGACTACGGCCCGCTGCCATACCCCAAACAAAATGCAGAAATGTTGATGGAAGAATCGTTGCTGCCGGTGATGAGCCCGGCTTATCTGGCGGCGCACCCACAGTTAAGTCATGCCGCCGGTTGGCAGGATGTGGTGCTGCTGCACGATGCGATGCCGTGGGCCAAAGCGCCGCGCGATTTCGAATGGTTGTACTGGGCATCCGAGATGGGATTGGAACTCGCGACCCAGCGCGGCCATTTCTTCAACCGAACCGACATGGCGATGTCTGCCGCCGAAGCGGGCGTGGGTATTGCCATGGCGCGCATGGCGCTCATCACCAATGAACTCGACAGTGGCAAACTGGTCACGCCTTTTACACCCATTGCGGCCAACGCCGGTTATTTTCTCATCACCCACACCGCCAACGACACCACCCGCATCTTCCGCGATTGGCTGAAAGCGCAGATTGAAGGCCGCTGAAAAGGAATGATGGCGGGAAGGATAGACGGTGGTCGATACTTGGCTCACCAAAGACGGCTAACTACGCCTTGTTTAGTGTAAGGATTGGAAAGCGTGTGAGGTTCGGGTTCAAGCGTTGCGAGAAATGTATGGCGTGATGATTGAACATCAAGCCAGTAAAATGATCATCGTGACCTCTAGTGATGTTACAGCCGAAGCGCTCACGTCTGCTCAAGGTAAACGGTTGTGGCTGGTCAACGGGGGCGAATTGGTTCACATGATTGAAGAAGGGCGTAGCTTGATGCAAAAGCCGGTGATTGAAGCTCACCCCCAACTTTCCCCTAACTTATGTCCTAATTGTCACTTTGAACTGGTCGTGCGTATCGCGAAAAAAGGCCAGAATACAGAGCAATCGTTTTACGGCTGCACAGCCTTTCCGAAGTGTCGGTATACCTGTGATTGCTGAGAGTGTTTGGACCCGATCTGGCCTGCTCCCCTTAATCTAGTCCAGTCTACACTTAGTAATGTTCATCCAACCAAGGAGATGATGAACATGAAAAAGCGATTCAATGAACAACAAATCATTGCCATTTTAAAGGAAGCGGAAGCAGGTATCCCCGCCAGAGAGCTTTGCCGCAAGCATGGGATATCGGATGCGACGTTTTACACATGGCGCAAAAAATACGCAGGACTGGATGTCTCTGAAGCCCGTCGCCTTAAGGCACTGGAAGACGAGAACGCTCGGCTCAAAAAGCTGCTGGCTGAGACACTGCTGGATGCAGAAGCACTTAAAATCGCTCTTAGCCAAAAGTACTGACCGTCGAGGACAAGCGCAAGGCTGTTAAAGTCATTCAGAAAAGCACCCTGCTTTCAGAACGCAGAGCCTGTCTACTCGTCGGTATTCAACGCGCGTCACTGCGATATCAACCTCAAGCTAATCGCGAGGATGATAAGCTTCTGGCTCGTATAAAAGAGCTGGCATTGGAACGACGTCGATTCGGTTATCGTCGGATCCATCGCCTTCTGAGGCGAGAAGGTTTTGATGTTAACCATAAGCGAGTTTATCGCTTGTACTGCGAATTAGGCTTAACGGTCATCAGCAAACGGAGACGTAGAAAATCACAGTGTGTTGAGCGAGAGCCTCTCTTGCTTCCTTCAGTACCAAATCACACTTGGTCTATGGACTTTGTGATGGATGCGCTCAGTAACGGCAGACGAATTAAATGCCTGACGATTGTGGATGATTACACAAAGGAGTGCCTAGATATTCCTGTTGCTACGGGGATCTCGGGAGATGAAATCGTGATCACGCTGGAGTCTATCGCTGCGTTTCGCGGTTATCCAGCATCGATACGAACGGATCAAGGCCCAGAATTTACAGGGAAAGCGCTCCACCAATGGGCTTATCAGCATGGTGTGATTTTAAAATTAATCCAGGCAGGAAAACCGACACAAAATGCTTATATTGAAAGTTTTAATGGTAAGTTCAGAGATGAATGTTTAAACGAGCACTGGTTTAGGGATTTGAGTCATGCTCGTGACCTAATCAGCCTCTGGCGAATGGATTACAATGAAAATCGCCCCCACTCAGCACTGGGTTACTTAACTCCTTCTGAGTTTGCAGCGACAACAGAACGGCACGAAACAGTGGTAATTTAACAAGCATTACTAATGAAATTTTGGATTAGTTCTCGGGGGCAGGTCAGATCAGCTCAATGTTCAGATGCAATACGAGGTTTGTCGTACTCAAGTTCAAATTGTACTTGGAGCAGAAAGATGTAAATACAAAAAGGGCCAACTCTTTCGAGTTGGCCCTTTCCAAACGTTTGGGCCAGTGTTATCTGAATTGCCTACTTAACTGTATGATATGTAATGTTTATGTCAGATTCGGATTTTATCTTAGTACTAAACCACTTGTTATAAACGAGTGTGACGCTTTGTGTCTACGTCACGGGCTGCTTGTTTGTGCTGCAGCTGCGACTATTGAGGAAGTCGAGTTGGGTTTTAATCTCCTTCTCTAACTCACCGACATAAATCAATGATGTTTCGATATTGGCATATTTTGCGCTTCTGCTTGCACTAAACCAATTAAATGACCCCACCGCCATATACCGATCATCAGCAAAAACGCTTTTGCTATGGACACCATTTATCACGTTGATAACGATACCAAGTTGTTCCAAGGTCGCACAACAATGTTGAAACGCTTTTACCTTATTGGTATCTGGGTGATTTGCGACCGTGGTATTGAAATGTCTGTCGGTGTGTATGGTGATTTGAACACCTTTGTGCAGTGCCGTTTTTAGTAGTTCTAGTTGCCCAGTTGATTGCAGTTTGTCTAGCAATAACCAAGGCGAGACGATATCGATGCTTCGTTTTACTTCCCCCAACAGTTTAGACAAGAACGCATCGTGCTCCTCGGCATTGGTGAGCAATTTTGGATGGCCGCATATTTGTAATAAATCGGGACGCTGACCAACACTAAACTCAAGCTCATTCCGCTCGTCAGTGAAGAGATACTTGGCCAGTAATCCTCGTGGAGAAGATGATGGAGCCGCTTCAATTATGTCCAAATCACCAAAGACCAAGAATGCATCTTTAGCTCGCGAGACAGCTACGTTAAGCATTGAAGGATCCATGTCGATAAACCCGCCATCGTTGTGTCTAGTATACACCTGAGAAAAAATGATGATTTTGCGCTCAGCACCTTGAAGGGAATGAACGGTGCCAACGGTGAGTTGATCTTTCCCTTTACCTACTTTGATCTCGTAGGCATGACACGCGGTTGTGATCTGGTTCACTTGAGCTGAAAATGGCGTAATGATACCCACACATTTGGCCAGTGGTTCTCCGTAGTAATTCTCTATTTTAGCTTTATTAGCATGTAGCCATGCAGCGATAGTTTCTGCTTCTAGTTTATTGCGTCGGCTTCCGCTAAATGACTCCGCGATACCATCGACGTGTAAATGACTGAAAGGAGAGTAGAGGCTATCTTCGGTTGCTTGTCCTCTCTTGGGGATCAGGATGCCCTGATAGCAAAGCTCATTGCAGTACGAGATTAATTCATCATAACAGCGTCGGTGTTCTTGCAAAAACATGCCAGGTTCCGCTTCTTGCATATAATGAAAACGGCTTGCTTGTTGGGCTACATGCATCGCACTGCCAGTCACGACACTTCGGCCAGCCTCTTGAATGGCTGTGTATTCATCATCTGATTTGATCACTTTATGCTGTTTTAAATTACCTCGATCAATCGATGAGCTCACATTTCTAATCGGCGGGATTTGGTAAATATCACCGATCACCAAGGCTTTTTTGGCGAGTGCGAATGAGGCTGCGGCAACTTCTGGGGCCACTTGGCCAGCTTCATCAATGATCAAAAGGTCTATTTCATTAAGCAGATAGTCTGTTTCAAACTCATTATTCCCAACGTGAGACTGATAAGTCATATGAGAAGGCAGAGAATGGAACGTTGATACAATACAAGGGGTGAGCATCATCCGCCGCTGCCAACGAGGACGAACTGTTTTCAAGCCTGTTTTCCGGGCCTGCTTGTTCAGTTCTTGGCCCATATCTCTGCAACTCAGTAACCAGCATGCTTCCCAGTAATGGACAGCTAAGCGGAACATTCGAAAACGGGTAGTGATATCCAAAACCGAATCGATGTCGGCCAGTTGTGGAATGGTTTGTTCTGGAGCGTTCTCAGTAAGGTGATTAATAGAATCAAGCCAATTTTGCTGTGATTGCTCAAACTTTTGATACTGCTCTAACCAAGATTGATATCGGTTATTTTGATCGTCAAAATCATCTTTTTTGCTAGAAAATACTTGCTTGAGTAGGCTCTCAAATCGATCTGATGACAGATTTTCAATGTGTTCTTCATCGTGCTCAATAAGGCTGAACATGAAATTTTTGCGCTGAAGTTCAAGTTTGTTCTTGATTGGCGATAGCCACCTAAACAGAGTTAACCATGTAGATTCGTTGCCTAGGTAGGTTCGCCATGCAGTTAACCGTTCTTTGGCGTTATCTTTCAATGCTTGCGCACTAGAAACCGCTTGTTGTTGATCTGCCAATGTTTGTTGTGGATTGTCCCCAAGGCGTGAATGGATGTCATTCAGTTGGCGGTTGTAGTGATGCCAATTGCTTTGGATTTGATCTAACTGGGTTTGATGTCGGCGTAATTCGACAAGGAGATATATTTTAACTTGCGTTACATCAGCAAAATTCTGTTGTGGAAACGCCTGTTTTGCTCTATCCAAATAATGCGCTTGGGCTTGATCGAGAAAATCCAATTGTTCGACTTTTTCATAGAAATGCTTAGTTTGGTAGCGTTTGGCAGCTTCCGATTCACCATAGGCTGATGGCAGGTAGCCTCCGTAGCTAAAAATGTCGGGTAACCATCGGCCTGATAGCTCATCGTCGCCCTCATCGAAGTCTTTACCAAAAGCATCAATGATGTTGGTTACGGCTTGGTTATTCGTCGATGCTGCAATGATGAGCGGTGGCTGACTCTCTTTTAGCGCCGATTCAATCCACAATGATGCGACTACAGATAGAACGAACGTTGTTTTACCCGTGCCTGGAGGGCCATTGACCGCAAGAATATCGCCTTCCTGCAGGGCTAAGGTGTGTGCCAAAGCATCGCATTGCGCTTTAGCTAACGGGAATTGACGATTTGAGTGACCAAAACGCAGATTCACTGTCTGAGATACATCAAGACACTCATCGTGGTTGGTTACTGTTTTTGCCGCGTAACTATCAAGCAGAGGCAAGTCTGTGCTTGAATTACAGAGGTTATCGTACAGTTTTAAAATATGTCTTGAGGCCCCTAAACACTCGCTGATTTTGTTGACTAAACCACGACTTTCAATGTCTTCGTAGAACTGCTCGATTCGGGATCTATCGCAGTAGTCGGCAAACAGTTTTTGGGTGAGCCCGTAATAGTTTTGCCAATCTTTTTGATGGTTCAGATACTGTTCTTCTCGTTCGAATTTGGCTGGAATACCTTCAGCCGATTGGGCTGTTATTTCGTGCACTGTCAGGAATTTATCGAGTTTATCGACGTCAGCGATAGTAAAGGTGTCTGTCCCTTGAGGAGCAAGTAAATCACGAGGTATGAATGGCGTGGTGTGGGGAAACATTCGCCCTTCACGATTGACCCACAAAGAGCAGATAATCGGCGTCAGTACCCCTGGCATATTACCGCTGTAATCTTTGCCATGTACCTTCCTAAGATAATAGGTGACTGGGCGAAGATGAATTTGTACGGCGGTGAGAGTATCTGGTTCATTGCGAAACAGATCTTCTAGCAAGGGAGAATCCGGTTCTAGCTTACCTTCTTTGAATTCGTTAGTTGTCGTCCGCTCATAATTCGTCAGATCTTGCTTTTTTAATGCACCTTTTGCGCTGTCGGCATCGGCAAGCGAATTACGCCAATAGTGAACCCAGCCCTGATTATTCATACCTCACCTTGGAAACTTTGCTTTAAATGTGTGATTTAAAAACAGTATTCTATTGCATACAGGACGTTTTTAGTGGAACTTTGGTCGATTATTTGATGGAAGTAATGTGTGAATAAAACTGAGTAGGCGGTGAACTCTTTGATGAAGCATGAACAAGCCGAAACCTCTAATTATGGGTGTAACTAATTTAGGGGAGGTTTACAATTCACCAATCGTATGCCGGGAGACGTATTTAAATGGCTATATATTGTGGCGACAAGAACTCTACTCATTTACTTAACAACATGTCGGAGTTTAAAGAGCGTTGTTTTATTCAAGGGCTATCACTTTTTACAGATCTCGCGGTATGGAATTCAACGACGAGCCAAGAGCTTATTGATTTTTTCGTCGAAAACTTGGATGAAGGTGACGGCGACTTCTTTGAAAAGTTAGAAACTCAACTAGAAAATTCTTCTCCAGAAGCCAAAGTACTAGCGTCTGAAATGCTGTGGCTGATGTTTCTTTGTCCAAGTAATATTGGTTTTGAATCTAAGCGCAAAAGTATTGAGCGAGTATTTTCCTGGAGTGGCTACGAGGTCGCTACAGAAGCTCGAAAAAGATTTCTTTCTGGTAGCGCTTTGACCGGAATTGGAAGCGCTGGAACTGCTTACAATACGGGCCGTTGGCGCGAGCTTGTCTATGTAATTCGATTGGTTGCTGCTTTGTTAAAGCTTTCTGAACAGGAGAGAAGAGAGCTTTTAAATGATGTTGAGCGATTACCTCTGTGGCTAGAATTTATTCCTGAAAATGGTTCTAGGCAGTTTCGTCATATGTTTTTATACCTGCTGTTTCCAGAAGTTCATGAGCGCATATTCGGCAATACGGACAGAAAAGCTATATTGACTACTCTAGCCGATATAGCTAGTGCCCAATACAATCGTATGGATGCCAAGGACGTTGATGCTCAACTATTGGCACTGAGGCGCTCATTTGAAGTAGAGTACGGGACTAAAGAACTCGACTATTACGTAGAACCATTACGTTCGAAATGGAAGCAAGCTAAGTCATTGTCCACTAATGAGGTCAACGACACAGCACAGGAGTATGATGTGAAGAGTAATAATAAATCTCAACCACTTAATACGATCCTTTATGGTCCGCCGGGCACTGGTAAAACCTACAACACGATTAATAAGGCATTAGAAATTGTGGACCCAGATTATTTTAGAGCTAATAAGGATGATCGAGTTGCTATCAAAAAGCGATTTGATGAGCTTCTAAACAGCAATCGTATTGGTTTCGTTACCTTTCATCAGAGCTTCAGTTATGAAGATTTTGTTGAAGGCTTGAAAGCAACTACTGAAAATAATCAGGTAAATTACGAAATTGAAGATGGAATTTTCAAACGTTTATGCGAATCTGCTCGTGCCAAACCAACAGTAAAAGCAGCTCAAGATAATGTTGATATTAGTGGCCGTAAAATCTGGAAAATGTCATTAGGTGATATCGCTGGTGATGATGCTTTTATCTATCAGCAATGTGTTGAAAATGGTTACGTTCTTTTAGGTTATGGCTATGACATTGATTTCACTCACGCAAGTGATCGTAAGCAAGTGGCTCAAACATACCGCAGCAATAACGTAGAAATTGAGAATGAGAGCTATGACTACCAAGTAACGTCAGTAAACAAGTTTAAGAATGAGATGAGCATCGGCGATTTGATCGTCGTCTCGGATGGTAACCGTAAGTTTCGTGCTATTGCTGAAATTACCAGTGATTACTACTTCAATAACTCTGAGGTTGATGATGTTAGCTACTCTCAAGCAAGAAAAGTCACCTGGCATAGAGTGTATGAACCATCATTGCCTGTTGATGAATTGTTCAAGAAGAACTTGTCTCAAATGACCTTGTATCGACTATACGATTCAACCATTGATACTGAAAAGCTCCGATCTATATTACAAGGTAGTGATGATTCTGGTAACGTCGCGCCGGGACGTACTGTAGGTAAGTATCAGATCGAGTCTATCTCTGATGAACTGATAACTATCCGTAAGCCCAATGGCTCAGAGCTTCCTATGCCAAAATCGATTGTTGATGAGCTTTGTGATTTAGTGCGTTCTGGTGATATTTCGATTGAAGATATTAAGCAGAAAAGAGTGTTTGATAAAACTGACTCTTTGATGGAAAAGTTTCTGGTTAATGGCTACCCAAATGTCTTAAGCCCTTTAGTTGAAGGGATTGTTAACAAAGGAATATCGCTATCTAATCAAGCATCTTCAGACAAGAGAGTGTTGATTATCGATGAAATTAACCGAGGTAACATTTCCAATATATTTGGTGAGCTAATTACCTTGATTGAGCCGAGTAAGCGAGCCGGTGGTAAAGAAGCGCTGTCGGTTAAGCTTCCATATTCAAAAGATGTTTTCTCGGTTCCAGATAACGTACACATCATTGGCACGATGAACACGGCTGATAAGTCACTTGCTCAGCTTGATATTGCATTACGCCGCCGCTTTCAGTTTGAAGAAATGATGACGAATTATGAGCTGCTTGAGACAATCCCGCTAATAGAAGGTATTGATGTTAAGCTGATGGTTGAAACTATCAACAAAAGAATAGAGCTATTGTACGACCGTGAACACACAATAGGTCACAGCTTCTTTTTACCTTTAGTTGAATACCCTTCGATTGAGAAGCTATCAGAAATCATGGGGCTGGAAATTCTTCCTCTTTTAGAAGAATATTTCTTTGAGGATTGGGAGCGGGTAGCGATGGTATTAGGAGATCAGCTTAAGACCGATGAGAGCTTACGTTTTATCTGCGAACAATTCGATGCTGACGAGATGAAACTGCTACTGGGAGATGCTTGGGAGTTAAACGGTGTTCAGCCTTATGTAAGGAACAGTCAAGCTCTGAAGAGTCCTCATGCTTACATCGGTATCTATTCTTAATGCTCGTTAGAAAACCTCATTCAACCATTACCATTCGAGAATTCGGTTTACTGCTTAATGGTGGTGATCAGTCGAGTATTGATCGCCACTCAATACCACGTAAAGCGTTTGAGTGGCTAATGATTAACGGACAGAGTAATAATCAAAATTCAGTCGATCTTATAAAGCTAAAAAAACATGGCAGTTCTATTGCACTGCAAGTTATCAATTATGTTGGAGTATTAGAAACGCCTTGCGGCACCCGTATTGAAATTCTACCTAAAATCTCAGAAAAGGAAGACAGTAAAGCCGCAACGAGAATTCTTCTTAAGATGCTTTCAACGGTCCATAAACTTAGCTTGCATAGGTTTGAAAATTCTTCCTTACAAACGTTAAACAGACCGCTATTTGAAATATTGATTGGCTATTTCTTGAAAGAAGTCTCGGATGTGATTAAGAAGGGAATCCGCAGCAAGTACACCAGAGTTCAAGTTCGTAAACCTTACTTAAAAGGTCAGCTACAAACATCAAAGCAAATAAACCAAAGGCCAGGCTGCTTAAATAGTTTTCACATAGCTTACGATGAGTTTTCGCCAGATCGAGCAGAAAATAGATTAATACGCTCTGCGCTGACTCAAGTGATGAAGTGGTCCAAACACAGTGATAACTTACGTTTAGGTAGTGAATTGCAGTGTGCTCTTGATGATATCCCTCATTCAGGAAATTATGTATTAGATTTTCGTCAATGGTCCAATGAACGTTCGCTCATTCATTATCGAGCTGTGAAGCCTTGGTGTGACCTTATCTTGAGTTATCAATCACCAGTATCTCTTGCCGGGCAACATAATGGTGTATCTATGCTTTTTCCGATTGAGAGTCTTTTCGAACGTTATGTTGCTATCAAACTTGATAAATTACTCCCACTTGGACTTAAGTTAAGTTCACAAGTAAAAAGTAATTCTTTAGTCACTCATACTCCGAATTCGGGGAATACTGAGGCATGGTTTAGACTTATACCTGATATTATAGTGAGCGAAAAAAATTCGAAAAAGCCGTTCTATGTTGCTGATACAAAGTGGAAGAGGATTAATGAAAAGCTAGCTACGGCTAAACATAAATATGGTATTAGCCAATCTGACATGTATCAAATGTTTGCCTATGGACATAAATACTTAAAAGGAAGAGGTACGGTTTACTTAATTTACCCGGCGTATGAATCCTTCAAAAATCCATTACCCCCATTTTTCTTTGATGAGCAACTGTCAGTAAGAGTAGTTCCTTATGACCTTGAAAATGATGCGTGTGAGTTTATCCAAGAATATACATCGCTATCTGAGCTTTCTTGCTAGGTCTCGGATATCACTATTTACTCGATTTGATTTAAGTATCAAGTCTAGGGCATCCAATGCTCGACCGTTTTCAATGAGTAGCTTTGCGTTGCCTATACGAATAGCGGCTTGACCTGCCCCCGAGAACTAATCCAAAATTTCATTAGTAATGCTTGTTAAATTACCACTGTTTCGTGCCGTTCTGTTGTCGCTGCAAACTCAGAAGGAGTTAAGTAACCCAGTGCTGAGTGGGGGCGATTTTCATTGTAATCCATTCGCCAGAGGCTGATTAGGTCACGAGCATGACTCAAATCCCTAAACCAGTGCTCGTTTAAACATTCATCTCTGAACTTACCATTAAAACTTTCAATATAAGCATTTTGTGTCGGTTTTCCTGCCTGGATTAATTTTAAAATCACACCATGCTGATAAGCCCATTGGTCGAGCGCTTTCCCTGTAAATTCTGGGCCTTGATCCGTTCGTATCGATGCTGGATAACCGCGAAACGCAGCGATAGACTCCAGCGTGATCACGATTTCATCTCCCGAGATCCCCGTAGCAACAGGAATATCTAGGCACTCCTTTGTGTAATCATCCACAATCGTCAGGCATTTAATTCGTCTGCCGTTACTGAGCGCATCCATCACAAAGTCCATAGACCAAGTGTGATTTGGTACTGAAGGAAGCAAGAGAGGCTCTCGCTCAACACACTGTGATTTTCTACGTCTCCGTTTGCTGATGACCGTTAAGCCTAATTCGCAGTACAAGCGATAAACTCGCTTATGGTTAACATCAAAACCTTCTCGCCTCAGAAGGCGATGGATCCGACGATAACCGAATCGACGTCGTTCCAATGCCAGCTCTTTTATACGAGCCAGAAGCTTATCATCCTCGCGATTAGCTTGAGGTTGATATCGCAGTGACGCGCGTTGAATACCGACGAGTAGACAGGCTCTGCGTTCTGAAAGCAGGGTGCTTTTCTGAATGACTTTAACAGCCTTGCGCTTGTCCTCGACGGTCAGTACTTTTGGCTAAGAGCGATTTTAAGTGCTTCTGCATCCAGCAGTGTCTCAGCCAGCAGCTTTTTGAGCCGAGCGTTCTCGTCTTCCAGTGCCTTAAGGCGACGGGCTTCAGAGACATTCAGTCCTGCGTATTTTTTGCGCCATGTGTAAAACGTCGCATCCGATATCCCATGCTTGCGGCAAAGCTCTCTGGCGGGGATACCTGCTTCCGCTTCCTTTAAAATGGCAATGATTTGTTGTTCATTGAATCGCTTTTTCATGTTCATCATCTCCTTGGTTGGATGAACATTACTAAGTGTAGACTGGACTAGATTAAGGGGAGCAGGCCAACATCATTTTTCTCTTATTGATGCTTCTAGTCTCAATGCTCGCATACGTGCGATGTTAAAGTCACTGGTTTTAAGTGACTTTTTTATCTCACGCTTGTTGAAGATAAGTCTGTACTTAGAAGGGATTACGTATCGAAAATAGTAGTTGGTGTTTCTTCGAGTTAGATAGCGCATTTTAGTACCAGTTTTTTGTACCAAATGCATTTCTCACCAGGGGATAATAAAAAAAAACCTTGAAAATCAAGGGGTTTTTTAATTTGGTGGGCTGGCGTAAGTTGATCTTGTTTAGTAATTGATTGAATTTTAATGTTTTATTTCGGTTTTGTTTTTGATTTGGTTACTAAGATGGTTACTAAAATAAAATGCTTTAAATATTTAAGTGTTTTTAGCGATCTATCGTTGATGACATTTATCTGACTTTTCGATGCGCCCTAAGCAATAAGTTGCCTGGCTGGCAAATTGTTGCTTGAAAGTGGGAGATTTTTTGTGCGTTAAGACTATATTTTGTTTCAGTCTTCTGAATTTTTCTTGGTTTCTAGTTTGGCATTCTTCTTGTAGTAGTTGGTTGAATATCTTTACTTACTAAAGGAAAAACGATGCCAACTCCATGTTATATCTCTATCGAAGGTCAAACCCAGGGCCTAATCACTGCCGGTGCCTGCACTGCGGATTCTATCGGCGATTCATTCGTTGAAGGTCACGAAGACGAGATGCTGGTTCAGCAATTCGATCACACAGTGACTGTCCCTACTGATCCACAATCGGGTCAACCATCTGGTCAACGTGTTCACAAACCATTCAAATTCACTGTTTCTCTGAACAAAGCCGTTCCTCTGCTGTACAACGCACTGGCGTCAGGCGAGAAGATGACGACTGTTGAACTGAAATGGTACCGCACGTCTATCGAAGGCAAACAAGAAAACTTCTTCACGACTAAGCTGGAAAACGCGTCTATCGTCGATATCCAATGTGAAATGCCGCACTGCCAAGATCCAGCAAAATCTGATTTCACTCAGAACCTGACGGTCTCTATGTCTTACCGCAAAATCACGTGGGATCACGTGAACGCGGGTACTTCAGGCTCAGACGATTGGCGTAAACCAATCGAAGCGTAAGCCTTCCTGTGATTTCGGTGCTCATCATCCTGTGAGCACCTGAAACCTTAATCCCAAGTTATCCCGACGGGTGATTTGTGTTTAAGGTTTTTGTCTTTTATCTGAGAAAGGAGGAGCGCCATGGCGACATTGGCGTACACCATTCATGTTGAAGGGCTGAGCGATGATGCCCTTGTGGTCACAAAGTTTGATGGGCAGGAATCCTTGTCCTCCAGTACTTTTCATCATCGTCCGTGCTACGGCTTTTGCTATCATATTGATTTGGCAAGCCGCCAACCCAATATCACCGCGGAGCAGATAGTCGACAGAAATGTAGAGCTCAGAATGTACCGTGACCAAAAGCTGGTTCAACGAGTACACGGCGTTGCCAGATCTTTTATTCAGGGCGATACTGGTCATCATTTTACTCTTTACTCATTGACTCTCGTTCCCGCGCTTGAGCGTCTTTCCCTTCGTCATAACAGCCGTATTTTCCAATACAAAACAGTCCCCGAGATAATTTCCACTCTGCTGCAGGAAATGGGGATACAGGACTACGCCTTTTCTTTAGAGCGAGACTGCGCGCAGCGTGAATTTTGTGTTCAGTACCGTGAAACAGATCTGGCTTTTCTTCATCGTTTGGCTGCTGAAGAGGGTATTGTTTACAGTTTTGTTCATGAAGAAGGTAAGCACACTATTGCCTTTAGTGATTCAAGCGCGCTGCATCCATCATTGACCGAGCCGGTACCTTACAACGCGATGGCTGGTGGCGCCGTTGATACACCATACATTAAAGGTTTTCGCTATCAGTCTGAGGCCGCTGTCAGTGAGGTCCAATTAAAAGACTACAGCTTTAAGAAGCCAGCTTATTCGTTCAGCCAGGCCGTTCAGGGAACGGACATGGACTACCAGCAAGCAAGATATGCGCATTTCGACGCGCCAGGGCGTTACAAGGATGATGTTAATGGTAGCGCCTTCACTCGGGCCCGCATTAACTACCTACGACGTGAATCTCAGGTGGCTTCTGGTCAGAGTAACGAGCCACTACTTCGTGCTGGCTACAAGTTTACGCTGTGTGATCACTTGGACTCAGCTTTCAACCGAGACTGGTTATTGGTCTCGGTCAACCATCAAGGTGAGCAGCCACAGGCTTTGGAAGAAGAAGCTGGACAAGGTGCGACGACTTACTCAAACCAGTGGTGTGCCATTCCTGGCCATCAACACTGGAAGGCTGAACCCGAATCGTCCCCCAGAGTTGATGGCCCCATGATCGCCACGGTGGTCGGCCCAAAAGGCGAGGAAATCTTCTGCGATGAGCATGGGCGGGTAAAGGTGCATTTTCATTGGGATCGCGACAGTCAACAGGATGAACATAGTTCATGTTGGGTGCGCGTTTCACAAGGATGGGCGGGCAACCAATACGGGGGGATGGCAATCCCACGTATTGGGCATGAGGTGATTGTCTCTTTCCTCAACGGAGATCCAGACCAGCCGATCATTACCGGGCGCACGTATCACGCAACGAACAAATCGGCTTACGCTCTGCCTGAGCATAAGACCAAAACGGTACTCAGAAGCCAGACCCATCAGGGAGAAGGATACAACGAACTCAGCTTTGACGATCAGGCAGACCAAGAGCTGGTTTATCTGCGAGCACAAAAGAACTTGCAAGTTGAAGTTGAAAACTCCGCAGATACTCGCGTCAATTACGACCATGTGGTCAGTATTGGTCACAATGAACAGCGAACGATTGCGCAAGACCGTTCACTGAAAGTGGAGGGGAAACAGCAACAGACAACGGTGGGAGACTATCTCTGCCAGATTCAAGGGGATGAGCATGAGTCTGTTCAAGGCGATTGGGCGAAAAAGATAGCGGGAGCTGTCGGTATCAACGCTAATGGGGATATCACGATCAAAAGTGGAAATAAAATCACCCTTCAAGTCGGGGGGAGTTTTGTCGTGATAGACAGCAGTGGCGTTGCCATTGATGGAGCAAAAATACTGATCAAATCCGGCGGGGCTCCGGGATCTCTTGCGCTGCCCACCTGCCCTGACGTTTTAGAAACTGCTGCAGCCAATGGCAGTGCATTTGTCGCCAACTGCCCGGGAGCGAAGTCATGAAGATGTCCCAGACTTTTGCTGTCGTTGATCGAGCCATCGAGCCGGATGTATTAGCCGTCTGTGACCGTTTTGAGTGCGAGTGTTGGTGTCTTTTCCCAGAGCCTGTGGATGATGAATTTGCTCGTGTGGCACCATACCTAGTCCGTGTTAACGCTGAACTGGTCGATTGGCTCAAACCCAAAGCGATGCCTTGGGGATTCATTTTTGAGTCAGATGAGGCGCCGAAAAGTCTGCGGGCGCACTTGAGAAGATTGTTGGATGTGGTCGTAGAGGAAAACTCTCAACGTTTGTTTTTACGCTTTTATGATCCGCGAATATTGTGGTCGTTGTTGAATGCATTCGCCCCACTGCGACTGAATCACTTTCTTGGACCAATACAGTCAGTGAGAACGTTTTTTCCTCAGCAGGTACAGTCAGGATTTGAGCAATTAGCGCCGTATCGTCCCTTTGGCTATGAGATTTATAGTCCGTTTCCGATATCACAAGGTCAATATGATGCGGTGCTCGATCAATGTCGTCTCAACTTAATTGCCGATGTCGCTTTGGTGCTTAACGATGACTCTGCAGAGTTCAGTGCTCAGTTAGTCAATCAACTCATCGAGTGGGATATCGCTCAGCCTGAGTCGATAAAACGTATTGCGGCATTATGCCAGGAGCAGAATGTAATGAGCTGGGCACTCTTCCCTAGTGACTGGCAAGTATCCTTGTCTCAAACGGATCTTTCATCGGATTTTCGTGTCAACAGCCTGCTGCATCAAGTAAGGAGTCAACATGTCTTGTAAGCATTTACCTGGCGAATCGTGTCATTGCAATCAGGCACTGCCTTGTTTAACTAGTTACCAGGTGGACAGTGAAGCGGGAAGTATGCAATACAAAGGCGGAAAATTTAATCGCCGGGACATCGGGGTTGTGGATAAGGGTAAAGGTGCCACTATTTCTGTGTCGGTGGTCGGAGATTGTTGTAGCGAGCTATCAACCTGCCCATCTGGCTATATTACTGATCATAAGAAATTTTCTGAGGCATTGTCCGCAACAGCCTGCCAACAGCACGTGTTAACCTACAATCCAGAACCAAGTCAGAGGATGGATCTGCTGGGGGCAATTCAAAATCTGTTGTCGGAGAAGAAAACCACTGGAGTACCCAGTACCCGCTATCAAATTTGCCTGACTCAATGCGCAGGAAAACCACAGCAACCAACAACGGTGTGGTTATCCCCGCCGGTTTCTTACTTGCTGGGCGTTAACCCGGCAGATAGCTTTGTAGATGTCTATCCGGCAATAAAAATTAAGTCGAGCCTGACGTTGTCTGGCAAAGCAACCAAGAAATCTATCTCTGATGAAGAGCGCTATGAAGCCTATCAGCACAAAGAACGCGCTTCCCAGTTTGATGGACTGAGCGTGCCGAGTGAAGAGATCCAACGAAAATTCTCTATCTCTGGTAGCTTCGCGATCCATGAAGGGAGCCATGTGACTAAGTATGGTTTGGGCTTCACGCACAAAGATTCCAATATCCCGGGCAAACCGAGCACGCGAGATCTCACCGCGGAGTTTGAAGGGATCAAGAAGAAGATGAATCTGGTTCGTGCTGCATGCAATATCGCCGAGCAAATTCAATCGGGCTTGTACACCGATCAACCCGGAAAAGGGAAAGATGAAATCAAAGTCTTCAGCTATGAACTTCAAGCACCGACGCTCACGCTCGAAGGTGAGCAACGTCTTGAAATGATAGACAATGGGTTAGGTGTCACTGGTGATGTTACGCTCAAGTTGGCGCCGCTTATCGGCATTGAAATGAAGCTCGATATGCTGTTAGCCGCGGCAAAATATTTCAAAGCAGATAACATTATCAACGTTTTGAGAAAAAAAGCGGCAGAGCTTGAGAAAAAAGTAAAGGATGGTGGAAAAGGGGCGTACGCAGGAGCGGAGTTTGACATTAAGTTGGCAACGGCTCTGAACGCTCAGGGCACGATACATTATGCGGGTACAAAAGACCCCACATACGACTTCGAGACAAGCGTTGATGTCCCAATCTCTGGAAATTTGAATGTCCGTGGCGGGGCCAATGTATGGGTGATGGAAGGCGCTTTTTTGTTAGACAGCCGAATCAAAGCAAAAGGGATGCTGGCTCTAACCACTGAAACTAAAGACCCAAAAGCTCAGGTAGACTTGGTATTTTACCATGATGGTATCTGGGCCGAGGTTTTTGTAGATAGTTCATTCAACCTGAATTCAAATCGTGATGATAAAGATAAAAAAGAGGATACGAGCAAAAACGGCTTCAGAGGGGGGGGCATTGGTGGATCTAAACCAACATCGTCCAGTCCTCCACAAAAATGGCAATGGGTTGAGGCTCAGAAGAAAAATACGTCACCTTACCGGGTCACTGTAATCGGATAAGCAGAGGAATGAATGAAAAAGACCTTAATTGCAGCATGTATCGTTATGTTAGCAGCATGCTCTGGAGAGAACGAATTAATGAACATCAGAGAACAGGTATCTACCGTTGATATCCAGATTGAGAACGAAGGCCAAAAGCCAGAAGTTCTATACACCACCAATATCCAATCAGAAACAGTCTATTGTTTTGCCGCCTTCAATAAAATGGACATGTTGGATAACTTGAAAACGAGCAGTGGTACCTTCTCATCAGGCTTTAATCCTACTGCCTACTTGCAGCCAGGCGATAACGTTCTTAACCTCGATGTGGTACCTATTGGTGTTTATGAACAAGACGATACCTACCGTCCGGATGACCAATGCGAAATGACCTTGTATGGGGCATTCCCCGATGGCAAAAAGGTGGAAATATCCTCACTGCATGTCACGGTCGAAGATGGAAAGCCGACGACCAAAACATCAAAAGATTATCCTTCGAATCATCAAACTCCACTCAATGACGTAGCGGGTCATCTTGATGGACATCTAACAGAGTTCTCCCGCCCCTTTAAGGTTAAGTCTATTCCTCGTTGGCGTTGGGTCGATGCGACACCGATTCGTGAGGACAACCCAGAGCAAATGAAGCAGTTATATCGTGCGTATACAGACCTCATCAAGCTAATGGAAGCGCGTGATTTCGAAGGGCTCAAAATGGCGTATTCGCTGTCGATGCGAGAATATGCGATGGCCGACGGATATTTTTCCTCACCAGAAGACTGGTTTGATGCAGTTGGGTTTGAAACCAATTTCGGCCATTGGGAAGACGCGGAAGTAGAACCTCGCCGTGACTGGAGTGAATATGAGCTGAAGTCGTACATGGGAGGGCGTCTTGTTCGCCTAATGGATAACCGAAGCCATTCCCCGTTGAGAATCGGTTCCAACGAAAACAACAAAATCGTATCCATTCTTCCATATTTTTCAATGATCGACGGCCGGGTTGTCGTTTCTCGATAGGAGGCACTATGCCAGGTGCAGCAAGATTGGGGGATATTGGCTCTGAGCATAACTGTTTTCCTCCAACGCCCATAACGGCGGGTAGCTCAGGTGTCATGATTAATTACCAACCGGCGGTTCGACAAGGAGACCCGTTGCAAGACCACGGTTGTCCTTGTGACAAAACGCCTCACGGTAATCATCCCAGAGTCGTTGCAGGCGGCTCATCGGGTGTGTTTATCGATGGGAAGCCAGCGGCCCGCTTAGGTGATGCCATTGATTGCGGGGGCGCTATAGCCTCCGCATCTTCGGATGTGATGATTGGGTAGTAAAGTGATAAAAAACATACTCGTTTCCTTATTTTTACTTTCTATGCCTCTCTCGATTGTGTCGGCGATCATTTTTAATGAACAAGGTGGACTTATTATCGCGCTCTGGTTTGCCATTGCGATCGGACTCACTGGGTTTGGGGCAGTTCGTCGATTTAGAGAGGAGCTGTCTTGGCTGCATGGAGAAACGACGGGGATCATCGTTGAATTTGAGGAGTCCGTTAGATACGAGCAGGCTGGAGAGTCAATCACTGATCGAGAGTACTATTACACACCGATCATTGAGTATACGTGGGAGGACACAGTCTACCGAACGGAAACACTAGTGGGGTACGGGCCGAATGCCCTTCGGCTTTCAGGGCGAAATGTCGGAGATGAGGTTGTCTTGCGTGTTCCGATTGAATGTCCTGAGCAAGCGAGGGAGAAGACTTTCTTCTCCGTCTACGTTCATTTGTTTATTGGCATAGTATCGTGCTCTCTGTCTTTGGGGCTCATCTGGATGATTGTTTTAATGCCTCGCCCGATATAGACGCAAATCACTTCTAGTGTATAGGTGGGGGCGTCTGAAGAGACGCGCCTCAAAGGGATACTAGCCTCTCTACTCCGTGATGATTTGACTCTTAGTCAAACGCCATGCCTGATCGTCGTATGATCAATTGGGCCCAACTAACTAAGGGAATAATGACAGTGGATAACCATTAACACCTTGGAAATGAGTGCAATTTTGACTAAGAGGTGATTATTAGAGCGTGGGTTATTCGCAAATCTACGAGTAAGATATCTATCTTTCATTGTCGATCATTCTATGTCATCGTCGTTTAATATTGCCCTATTTTGATTGAAATCATGCCATGCTTTATCAATAATTTTACGCATGGTGGTTTTTACAGGTTTTCCATTAGACATTGTTTTTAGCTTTTTATAGTGATCTTCAGTTAATTCAATTGAAAAATCAGGGATGTTTTTAGTTTCAAAAGCTATTTTTTTTCGAGAAAATTTGCTTTTTATATTTTTTAGTTCTTTGTCCCTATCTTCAAATTTGTTGAGGAATACTATAATATCTAAGTAGTTTTGTATGAAGGTGTTAATGTGGTCACGATCAGGTTCTGCATAATGATGTATATTTAAACTTGATTTTAAATTATTGTATACCCAAGAGCTCAGTTCGTAATTCGATGAAGTAGTAATATCCCAGTCTCCAGGAATTTTTAATCTGACCTTATCATAACTTTCTTTGATGCTAGATATTGTTTCAAACAGCCAAGATTCATCCTCCCTCGATGATGTTTGATATTTAATAAAGGCATTTGTAATTATCTCATCTGTATTTTCATTATTTTCGTTTAATGTTAAAAGTTGAGATAAAAATGGAAGTTTAAAATATTTCCTTCTCGAGCTAAAACCTAATCCTAATGTATATGTTCTTGTTCTGTTTTTTAATTTATCTTTTTTTGAATGGCATTCATTTGGATGGTTTACATCTAATTCGATGATTAATCTTATTATCGTTAGAGTAAAGAACGTTGCTCGTGGATTTTTGTTTATCCAAGATATATTTTTCCTAAGATCGCTAAGAGTTATTAAATCTCTTCTTAATTGGTCAAGACAATAGTTAATGTCTTCTATCTCTTTATTTCCTAAATGCCCTTCAGAAAAATCAATACTTGTTATTCCAACCTTTATATAGAGAGATGAGGTGAATTTTTCTTGAAGTTGACTTCTTTTTAAATTAATTAAATCTTCATTTTCCTTTATTACTCTTTCTCCGCTATAGGAATTTAAAAGATTGATCATGTCGATTAGGTTTTCATTAATTTCATTATTGAATTCCCTTATTTTATTTCTAATAAATGTAATTCTATTGTTAATCATTCTATTGTCATTCTCTGTGGTTTCCGTACATTAATTTCTACATTTTTATGTAGAAATGTCGAGGTTTTGTCGTGAAAAAAGTGAGCTTTTTAACGCTTTTTTATGTCGATAAAATGTAGAAATCTTTTGATAGACCCCCCGTGATAACTAGGTTTGTTCGATTGAGAGGGAGTGGAGGTGAAACGGATTATTGACTTTTTCTATCAATGTCGAAATGTGGCTATCAAAGATTTTTTCACAAGTGAAATTATGAGGCATTTTATGTCCTGTTGAATTTATATATTCGGGCTTGTCTATTGGGCAATAGTTAGATTTTTAAACTTTTTAGCTTTGAAATTTAATTTTGGTATTATCTATCTGTAAATTTTAAGTGTTATAGCGTTTTTGTAATGTGATATTTCTAACTAATTTGGTTTTAATTAACGCGATGGACTTTACTATAGGTGAGTGGTGGGGATCTTTGTTAATTTTGTATAGGGGTTCGAAATCAGTGTGGGCGGTGCTTGTTGTATATCCTGCTTAATCTGTATATATCAGAGATGAAGAATTAGGTAAATGGTTTGTAATTACTCTTTAAATGTGATTATTTTCTATACTTTAATTTGAAACCTAATCTAAGGTCTTTCTACGATGTTTTTGGGATTTTTTAATTATTAATTTTTTTATTTGAGTGTATTGAGGTCTTTTTTTGTTCTTTCTGGATTAAGTGTTTCTGTTTTTAAGTTTTAAATGTGTCTGTTTGGTTAATATTATTAGCACCTTATTGTTGTTGATATCTTATCTAAAACACATACAGCACAAGTTGTTGTTCAATTTAAAAGTGATGTTTACTTTAAATAACGGCATGAGGCTATCTATGAACCAACTAGTGGGAGTAGATAGAAATGAATGTACGATCTAGAAAAAATAAGAACCTAAAGCTGACAACCAAAAGTACTTTTTTAGGTAGGCCTATTCAAACAACACATGGTCCTCTGTGTATTGATTATTTGGAGAAAATACACGATACCATTGAACGGGCACTGGATGATTATCCACGCCTTATGGCTTTACGTGTGGATCTAAAATTCCCCCAACTGCGAGAGAGAGAAGATTTGGGTTATTTAATGACGGACTTTATTCGTTCATTACAGTCGCAGATCGATCATTCGGGTCGAAAAAGGAAAAGAGAAGGGGGGAGAGTGCATCCTTGTAAGGTGCGAAGTATTTGGGTGAAGGAGCGCTCAACATCGATCAATGACCATTACCACCTGGTTCTGCTTTTTAATAAGGACAGATTCAACTGGTTGGGAAAAACTCTATCCCATCCAGAGAATTTAGGCGGATTTATCGTCGAGGCTTGGGCTAGAGTCGTTGGTGTTGATTATGACGAGGCCAACGGACTGGTGTATTTCTCAAAGGACAAGAGGAAAGATAGTGTTGTTATTCATCGATTAAATCGTCATTCATCGGATTTTGACGATTCTTTTGATGAACTGTTTAAGCATGCCAGTTATCTAGCCAAAGAAGATACCAAACACTTTGGTAACCGTAAGCGAAATTTCGGCTGCTCTCGACGTTAGCCTCGCTTATTGAATATCTCAGCGTAATGTATCGGTACCTTCTTTTTTTACCATGAGGACTTATCTGTTGAAGAGGCGCAATCCTGTGACTCATTAAATGAAGAAGGTACATCTCATGACTCAAGCTCGCTGTTCTATTTACATCGGCGTATCGGTTTACAAAGACCAAGGCGCTATCGGTATTGCGGTATACGATGATACGCAGACATTGTCTGGCAGCCACAGACTGCTTATCGATAGGCCCACCGACAGCGCCGAGTTGGAGCTTATCGCTTGCATTGAAGGTTTACGCTACGCCATCGATGGCGATGTCATCTACAGCAGCAGTGATTTCTGTGTACGTGGGTATAACGAATGGTTGGATGATTGGAAGAGAAGAGGTTGGCGCAAGTCAGATAAGAAGCCTGTGGCCTACCGCCAGCTTTGGCAGCTAGTGGACGAAGAGCGTAGCAAAAAGTTCGTTGATGTTCGCAAACTGCGTTCGTCTCCAGAATTAGATTTAGCCTATAGATTGGCAAAAGAGGAATTAGAAGAAGAAGCTCATTAACTTTAAAAATTGAAGAGATAGGCTCACCGATAAGGCTGGTGGCCTATTTCTCGATGGTGTTACTTTTTATAGTTAATTTCCAGTTTATCAGCCAAGGGATACTTGGCAATTTCATAGTCAGGGTTCAAGGTTGCCAACTTGTGTGCAGCGATTGAGGCGGCTGATGCCAGTCCAAAAATCGCCGCAGGGCCTGATGCTAATGCGGCGACCATAGTCGCGGAACGTCCAGCGGTATACACACGACATTTCAGTCCCTGACGTTCTATAAGATCTTCAATTTTCTTCACGGTTTGAGAGAAGTTCTTCACGTTGGTGAGCGTGAATGATTCTCGACGAGAGATGTGCTCTTTCAGAGCGGTTTCGTCAAGGTGGTGTAATACATTGCCTTTACTCATAATTTGTCCTTAGCGCTCTCGTCTGAAAGCATGATAGTGGGTTGACGTTAGAATACGAATGAGTGAGACATAGGCTGTCTCACTGAAATTGGTTGATAAATTTTTGTGAAGTGGCGCACTTTTTAAAGCACAGAGCCGATTTCTCATGGTTAAATCAGCAGGGATAAGAATGGTTTTTGTAAATTGGAGTTGTTATAAATTGTTGTTATTTAATGGTTTTGTTGTGTCCGAGGAACGACCTAAGCACTTTATTTGAATAAGGGGGATTGGCTCCCCCATCTGTTGACTGTATTGGAGTTACTCTCTGTGCTCGGGGCTAAAGGTGGCGAAGTTTTGGGTATCTTTACCTTGGGTTTCGAGCTGTGCTTTAAGCCAGTTAAAGATATCCAGAGTGCCAACAGGGCCATCCGAGTGTATACGGTCATCGGGATCAAACGCGGTTTCTATCAGTGTTGCGCCTGTTAGTCTTTGCTTGGCCGTTTCGCGCAACTTTTCCAAATCTCGTGGGCGCACCATATCGACCTTGTTTAGACAAATAACAATTGGTTTGTTCAAGCGGTTAAGCTTATTTAAGATTTGTACATCAATATCAGAAACGCCTCTGGCAAGGTCTATGACCATGACAAAGATATCGACATTATGTAAATGTTCGTGAGTCAGGCTATTGACCGATGGACTAATGTCATTAAAGCCCGGAAAGTTGATTAAGTTAATCGCGTAATCTTCATCAAGTGGATAGAGCTCGGCTTCACTGGTCGCGCCAGCAATCGGATCAACATTTTGTGTATCTAACCCAAATACGGCATTGAAGAAGGCATCTTTCCCTACCGAACCATCACCGACCACGCCAATATTAATTCTGTTCAGGACAAGTTGTCTTAACGCGGCTATGTGGACAACAGCAGGAATCGTTTTGCGGTAGGCCGGACCTGCGAGAGCCGTGGCTGCCCAGAGCCCACTTGCCGCCCATCCAACGGGACCTAAGAACGATGACACGGCTCTGGCTATCATCGGACTTGCAGCAAAAGGAAGCCCTTTACCAATAATGGCTTTGCTGATCCAATGTGCGACGATGATGGAATATTTATAGACGGCAAATCCCCCGTATTTTTTTAAAAGCAGTTGAATGAGTAGCATGCTGGATACACCAACAGGGATTTCTTGATAGTCGATACCTAGGCTGCGAAAGAGTGCATCCCTTTCACTTTGGCTCATCTGCTCATAAGCATCGACAAACAGTTTTTCAACGATGCGCTTTTCGAGCTCTTCCGTGGAGTATTGCTCGTAGTTTGCGCCTTGAATGAGATCAACAGCTCCAGAAACAAAAGCGCCTGTGTTGGAAGTGATGCCCCCTATGGCATCGACAATAGAGTCGGCTGATTGACTGATAAACGATGAGTAATTAGGCGTGGCTTCTGCTTTGACTTTTTTAGCCACATCTAGCACCACTTCTCGATAAGTGGCGACATCGGTGTCCGTGTCTTTTCCTAAGGCTTCTTTGAGCTTGTTCTTTGCCATTCTTGTCGTGGTAGCAAGGGTGTTGCTGCCCGCTTTACGTAGGTGCCAAGCAATACGCTGTGCATCTTGTCGTAAAGTGTTGGGTTTAAACTGACATTCGCTCTCGCTGAGTTTGAGGTACTCCAGAATCGGAAGCACTTCTTCAGGATTGTAAGCCAGAGCGCGTTGGAGTACGTCGACTTCACTGAGGGATTGCGGCATAGGGAGGCTCCGTGGTATTGGCTATCGTGTGAGCCACCAGCATACGGATGAGCGCGACATATCGTGTCTTGCTTGTTAGCGGAGGTGAATGTCGAATAGGAGTTGTGAAAACAGTCACAAAAAAAGGTGGGAGATGTCCCACCTTGGTCGTTGGCAAGGGGTGATTAATGACCGACTAGATTTAAACAGCTAGACATGTCCATGACAGTGAGGTTGGTTTTATCCATACCACACGAAACGCTATAGGTGCCATTCGCTGCGGTGTTGGTTATTATCCATAGCCCAGTCGAGCGATGCTCGGTGTAAATCATGCTGCTATCGTTGAGATATTCCCAAGCTGAGCGTATCCAACTGAGTGCGCCATATCCTTCGGTTAAATCAATCTCTGGACTAATAGTGCTGACGCCATCAAAGGCGGTCGGCGCATCAATCAGTTGATTGGTCAGTGCGTAGTTCAAACCGTCGACATTGGCATTATCTCCTGACTCAAAATCAAACTGAGCGTAGGTGGTGTAACGGCCATATTGGTCTTTTGTCATCGCGGTGAGCGGCGTGCCTGAACGATTGGCATCGATATCGAGCGCTTCACATTCCGCCGCATCATTGACGCCTCCTTGCGCGTTTATCGCAAATTCATAATAGACGTCACCGACCGTATTGCCTTTTTGGTTGGCTCGCAGTTGCTTGGTGCAGTGATAAGCCGAACTTGGGTAGCTGTTCAATGTATCTTCATCCATCACCACAAATGTCTCGCTGTCATTGTATTGACCAAGTGTGGTATTGGTTTTTAGGTAGTGCGTCATGGTGACAATGGTGTCCAAATCATTGCTGACCTGATACACGGTTTCTTGTGCGTATTCAGGGTGACCGACATACTCTTTGCGATACCAAGTATCCGCCACACTGATGTCATCGGAGGCAGGATTACCTAGCCAATACTCCACATACGCAACATGAGCATCGGGGTAAAGGGCTTCAAAGGCGCGCGTTTCTTCATACGCTTTGGCCAGACCTATGGTAAGCGACTGAGCCAATTGATGTTGAGCGGTATTGCCTTGCTTAATGAAGTCACCATATAAGTCACTGACGGCAATGTTATAGCGGTTTGCTAAACGGTACTCCTGCTCGGCAACGCGTTGCTTGATTTTTCCTTGCAAAGATGAATTGGCGGCCAGTGCTTGGCAGCCGTCTGCCCCAAGTTCACTCAGCTCAGTTTTTATCGCATTCCAAATCACGGTGGTGAATGGCGTCGTGTTCAAAATGTCATTGCTGTAGTTTGAAGAAAACTTAGGTGGAAAAGTGAGCTGATAGGCTTCACTGACCACACCATAGTCGGAATCGTAAGCACCAACAGGAACATTAATAACAATTGGCGCGTAATCGGCGCAAACACCGTCTATGCCTGAAAATTCAAACTGACCATTTTGGTCGGTCAGTGCCGAAGGTTCGTTGTCGTCTAACTGACCATTAAGATTGTAGTCGACAAAGGCGGTGGCCCCTTCGACATAGCCATCAATAGCTACGCCCGTGAGGTCGGCTTGACTGCCTGCTGCATTATTGCTGTCGCTACTGCCGTCTCCGCATGCGGTTAAGCTGGCAGTGACCAATGCTAGTAGCACCGTATTCAATTTGAATGATTGCATAATGGTGTCCTTGAATGATGAAAAATAGGAGTAACTCAGCGAACTTATCGCTGAGTGGGAATAACCGTATCGGAGAGTGAAAAGTCACTCGGGTACTCAAAAGTGAAGGTGGATATGTCCGCCTGAATAATGTCGGAGAAGGCGAGCACATCACGCTCGTGTTTGTGTTCGTACACAAGGTAGAGCATGCCTTTTTCCCAAATCAGGCCGAGTGGGGTGAAGTAGTCTGTCTGGGTGTCATCAATGAGTGTTAAGCGAACCTGACGCTTAGCATTAATGGCTTGGCTGAGCCGTTCGAATACATCAAAGTCGTAGTCGTCTTGCTTAGGCAGCGCAAGACGCACCTCAATTTTGGCAGGCTCCATCACATCGCCAATTTGCAGTGGCATAAAGGCCTCGCAAATGCCTTGCTCAAAGTGAGCCGGCAGCAGGCCTTTCACCGATGAAAAGCACAGTCCGAGCAGCATGGTTTCCCATGAAGCGGACGAGACTTTGTTGTGGTATTTACGCTTGTAGGTGTAGCTGTTACGTGCACGTTCAAACCGTTCGACTTGGAAATAGTCGGGGTAGTACATGATGACGTTGAGATAGCGCTGAATGGTGCGCTTAGTACGATAGACGCCCAGCTCGGATAGGCGAACTCGCAGCTCTTCAGCCGAGATTTCTCGCAATCGCGGAATGTGTGAATAGATTTCAAAGATGAGCTTAAAGTGCTCATCGGTTGAGAGTGTGTAGTCTGAGGGTTGCATGGCATCACCAACTTTCGTCTACCCAGCCACACGCACTGAGCGCTGTGCTTCAGTGAATGTCACGGATAGGGGTTAAACGAAGACTGGTGGCCACACAGTCTTAACGGGTCCTTATTGCAATGAGGCTAGGGTATGGATGAGCGAGACATATCTTGTCTCGCTCGGTGGAGAGGTTGCATATCTGTGATTGAGTTGGCATTTTGCGACGCATTACTGCATTGCTTGGCGGATTTCTTTCAATAGATAACCGCGGCTGAGCAGTTCGCGCACGGCGGCCCATCGCAGAGCCTGAGTCGATGAGCAAGACCGGACGAGCTCAAGCAAGTCATGGTCACTGTGTTCTTTCACCTCGTCGCGAGCCTTTTGGTATTGAGCGTGAAGATAATGACCGCCTTTTGTGATGACTTGCAGTAAGAGCACAGACAGGGTTCGGCGTAGTGATGGGGGATGTTTGTCCATGGGGTCCCTTTTGATTATTGAGCGGTGATGTTTATCTCATCAAAGGCGTCCATATCGACGTAAGCCAGAAAGTTACTTTCCCATAACTGGTACAGCTCTTTTGCATCAGGGCGGCCTTTCATGGGTAACCAACCTCGATGAGCGACAAAGAATTCGCCGACACGAAAATCAAAATCTAAGCTTCGTTCAAGTTCGGGGTAGTAATTTCCGATGTAGGCAAAATCGGTGATGTACTCGATGCTCCAATCGCCGCTGGTGGTGTGACAAATACCCATCTCAACCGGATGAAAACCACCTTCATCCGCGCTGTAGCTTTTATCGCGAAAGTTGAACACCAGATAGCGACTGGCGGCGAGTGTGCCACTGCTGTCACTGACTAACTGCTTAGTGAGTTGTTCACTCAGTAGGGCATGCAGTTTGTCTGAAATCGGTAAGAGGGAAGATGTAAAGGTTAATGAAGACATAGCAAGACCTCCTTAGGTCAGGATGAAGTCGAAAAAGAAAAAGGAAATAAAGAGGAATAGGCGCGGCGCTAAAACTCACGAACCATGGTTAGCTGCACCTCATCAAACACGTTGCGTGAAAGGTGGCGAGCAAAGGCTTTCATCCACACCATGAGCAGTTCAAGTACCTCAGGGTGAGATAAGTCAGCGGCCCCCGAATCGGGCTGATAACACCAGCGATTGGCGAGATGGAAATAGAGCTCAGGTTCAACCGCGATACTGCTTTCATTGGGATAGGAAAAGCTGGCAAAGCACACTACCTGCCAATCACTGGATGGTGACTCACGTTTAAACTGTACTTCAATCGGGTGCAGTCCTTGTCGATGTAAGTAATAACTTTTTTGGCGACAGTTCAGCACAATGCGTTCAGCAGACTCTGAAATGCAGTAGCGAGCCATCAACTGCTCTAGTGAACGGTGAAGGTCTCCATCGAGTTCAATGTCGCCATAACGTTGCTTAATCATAACCAGCCCCTCTCAGCAAAAGAGACACTGTCTTTCCCCACCACAATGTGGTCCAGCACTCGTACATCCACCAGCGATAAAGCGTCTTTTAGCCTTTCGGTAATGCGTCTGTCGGCTTGTGACGGCGTTGCATCTCCAGAAGGGTGGTTATGGGCCAATATCACGGCCGCAGCATTCACTTCTAGCACCACTTTCACCACTTCACGCGGATAGACACTGGCCGCATCAATGGTGCCGTGGAACAGCTCTTTAAACTCCATCAGCCGGTTTTGGTTATCCAATAGCAATAAGGCAAACACCTCATGCTCATAGGCTCCCAGTTTGCAGCGAATGTACTCCATAGTGGCATCAGGATTGGTGAGCGCATCACCGCGCACGTAACGGTGAGCAAGTATCTCAGCGGCATGTTCAAGGATCTGGTTTTCTTGATAGCGCTGCTCTTTTGTGTAGTCGGTCATATCAGGCTCCGAGTGAGGTTCATTAACGGGATACACGTTAATGACATAGACCTGATAATTTTTTGATTAAGCCTTGTCGCGCCAAGGCTTAACACATCACCGTCTTTTTTTACGCCAGCGCTTTATCCCATGAGGACCACAGACATAGGAGAACGTCCCATGAGATTTTTAAAGCTAAAAGAAGTAATGGAAAAGACAGCACTAAGCCGTTCAGCGATTTACCGCAAGATGAATGACGGGGAGTTCCCAGAATCAGTGAGTTTGGGTGAGCGAGCGGTGGCTTGGGTGGAAAGTGAAGTGGATGAGTGGATGACGGAGTGTTTAGCATTGAGGTGATTCAGTGCCGCTTTGTTTTCAGAGGGAGCCGTCACACTCTATCATTCTTCTGGCATTCTTTATCGCCTTATGCAATCAGGCTGTATATCATCGTACGTTAATGATGTTTGATGGTATTGTAGGTTTTGGTTAGTGGAGAATAGAAAAGAAAGCTTAGTTAATATATTGAAGTCCTGGCATTTAGTGGAGTTTTTTCAAGCCTACTCGGTACCAGACAAAGACGACAGTAAAATTGCTCCAGTAAACGTGGCTGGTCACGAATTGCAGTCGCACGGTAATTACCTACTTCCGTGGTTAAATCCCGCGGCTCGTGACAAGATCGGCCTTACTCCAGGGAAAAAGTGTGTTTATACCCTATATCTAGGTTTGTTCGATAAATCGGCGATAGATAAAAAAGTTGCAGAGTATTTTTCTTCCAACTGCCAGGAGGATTGCTTCTCTGAAGAGATAGAGCAAAGAAGAGACAATGAAGGGGCGTCTTGCTTTGCCAAATTGATGTTGGATGAGTTTGGTACTCCCCGGCTTGACACCTTTTCGGTAAGCACGTTGCCTTGGGCGCTAGCAGAGTTACTTGCGGGGAGAGCTACAACAATATCTCAGGAGCGATTTGATAGTCGCTGCGACGATCTTAACGAGTTTATGGAGCGCTGGAAAATAACTTTGCCTAGCCACCCTCACTCAGACGGAAGATATACTCTTTGCGTGAAAAGTCTGATGAACTTGATTGAAGGGCTTTATCAATGGGCTGGTATTTCCAATCAGGAGCTGTTGCTTTCAGAACACTCAACGGTTTATCCGTTTCAGATGGCTTTTTTTGAGTATGAAGCGAAGTCAGATAACCTTTTGGAGGACAAAAGCAAGTCAGAAGAAGCTGAAGACGATAATGAAGATGACCCTAGCGATAACGAATCTCAGTTACCTATTCTAAACAGCTTTTACATTCGAGATATAGAGCGTGCCATTAGTGCGATTTCTACTGGCAGAGCCAGCAAGCCTCTTCAAACCTATCTTGGACAATCCAGTCATAAGCATATCGACCTGTATACAAACGATTCGATACCGTTGATCCATAAGCACTTGAACCCTAAAGAAACACCAGAAGGACGGTGGCTGACAGAACCCGCGCATAACATGTCCTTAATGCAGCAGTTCGCTATCAATACCGTATTCAAGGAGCTAAAAACAGGTGGTGTAATCTCAGTTAATGGTCCTCCTGGCACAGGTAAAACGACCTTGTTACGGGACATAATTGCGCAGAACATCGTTGAGAGAGCAAAAGTTTTGGCTTCTTTTTCGAAAGCTAGCGATGGTTTAAATCCAGAAGGATTTCTTGTTCAAGAACTTACTGATTTTGAAATGGTCGTGGCGTCATCAAACAATGCTGCCGTTGAAAATATCTCAAAAGAGCTTCCTCAAGCCAAGTCGATAGCTGACAGATACGCTAATACCAGTTTCTTTCGTTCTGTTGCCAATCAAATTAGTGCTGATGAAAAAAAAGGTCGTTTACAACCCCTGAACGACAAAATGCAGAGCTGGGGAAATATCTCTGCTGCCATGGGTGCTTATAAAAAGAGGCAACGATTTCTCGATCGCTTTTTCTTTAAGTCCCACTATGAAAAACACAAGGAGCCAGCGGTTAGAGAACCGTCTTTAGACTTCTTGAATTTTTGGCAGTACCGTTCAACTTATACAGGACCTTCTTTTAACACGGCCAAAAAAGCTTTTAACGAGAAGCTATCTCGTTTTCATGAATTGAATGACAAATTGGCCTATTTTGATAGCCTGCAAAATGCTTTCGATGAACATCAATTTGATGTTTATTTACATAGAATGAACCTAGCGCTAAATGAGCTTGAAAACTATGCTCATTCACTCTCTGTAGAGCTAGATGCCCTGAACTCAACGAGAAATGCTGAAGTGAAAAGGGAAGAGGAAGTTTCAATTTCCCTTGAGTTACTGAAGGTTAACTCACCTGGTTGGTTCAGTCGGTTCTTTAACACTAAGAAAAATAAACAATATAAGGCCTCACTATCCCAAAAGCTTAGTGAGTTCAAAAGTGTCAAAAAAGCTATCCGGTTAATTGTTGGTGATGTTGAAGCCAAAAAAATCGAGATAAAAGGATGTGCAAAGAAAATTTCGCAGCAGCGGGCTGATATCGCCTCTAAAGATCTAGAGAAGAGGACGCTTCTAGATGAGTTAGGTGCCTATAGAACGGAGTTTAAAGGGTATCATTTACCAGAAATTACTGATGATATCGAGGATCATGACAGGCAGAGGCATGCTTGCTGGCAGCACGCAACCATCAATGAATTACGGTCTGACATTTACGCGGCAGCGTTAGAGCTTCACGAGGCTTGGTTGATAGAGGCCAGTAAGCAGAGTGCCTTTCTATCAAAGATAAGAAAAATCAATGATGTTGTGTTAGGGAAGAGTAGCGAAAATGCACTGGCGATTTGGCAGATACTGTTTATGTTTGTCCCCGTGGTTTCGACGACTTTTGCTTCATTGGGAAATATGTTTTCTAAGCTGCCCCCAGAATCTCTAGGTTGGCTCATGATTGATGAGGCCGGGCAAGCAATACCCCAAGCAGCGGTTGGTGGGTTGCTTCGTGCTAAGCGGGCTGTGGTTGTTGGAGATCCTCTGCAAATCGAACCAGTGTTTACTTCCCCACCAGAGCTTATTGACTACCTAATGCAATCTAAATTGCAAGAGGAATCCGAGAAGTGGGACCCTTGTAAGTGGTCAGTTCAGACGTTAGCCGATCGCGTTAATCCATATGGCTGTATGATAGATATGGATGGTGAAAATCAATGGATAGGTATACCGTTATGGGTACATCGCCGATGTATAGAACCAATGTTTAGCATTTCGAATGAAATAGCTTATAACAATCGAATGATACATGGCTCTGACAACAATAAAGATGTTGAGCCAAGAACTCATAAGGCCTTAGGACACAATCGATGGAATGATTCACAAGGAGACTGTGTACTCAAACAGTACAAACGTGAGTTGGGTGAAGATGTTAAGGCTCTTTTACTCGAATTAGCAGCGCACAATGGTGACTTAAACAGCATCTACCTGATAACACCGTTTAAAGCGGTAAAAAAAGAGTTGAAAGAAGATCTAAGGCGCAGCAAGTCTGAGCTGTTGAGTAACTCGAATTGGAAAGGGAAGGACTTTAATAACTTTTTGAAACACAACGTGGGGACTGTTCATACCTTCCAAGGCAAGGAGAACGATACCGTCATTTTGGTACTTGGTTGTGACACAAGAAACAGTGGCGGGGCGTCTTGGGCCTCTTCAAAACCAAATTTGTTGAACGTAGCGGTTACCCGAGCCAAAAAACACTTGTATGTCATCGGCGATATTCAGGTTTGGTCCGACAAGCGCTATTTTGATAAAACATACAGTAAGTTGAATCATTTTAGTCTGAAAGACTATTCGCAGAGCGATAGTACAACGAAACACAAAGACTCATTGCCTGTTTAGGTTAGTAATAGTTCTACACTTACGAGTTGCTGAATTATCAATATAGTTTGGAAGCTATCACTGCATTGATAACTATGAAACAAATCTCCACCAGCTTTCACTGGTGGGGATTCGTAGTTTTTCTATGCACTCAGTCTTGTATTGAGTCATCCCACATTGCCGATTCCCCAATTTTCCCATATTCTCTCACCATTAATTCTGATGAATAAAACCAACATGAGATAACACTCTGAATGGTAGACCAAATTTTAACCTTGAAAGAGGTGGCTGCTTACCTGAAGTTAGCCGAAAAAACAGCATATAGATTAGCAAGCGAAGGAAAGCTTCCTGGTTTCAAAGTCGGCGGTTCTTGGCGCTTCAAACGTGAAGACCTTGAAGCGTGGATAGAAGAGAATAAGAGCAAGCAATGACATTAATAAATCTCAAAGACTTAGAAGCGCACCTTTGGCATGCGGCCCACATCATTACGGGACCAATTGACGCTTCAGACTACAAAACCTACATCTTCCCAATCCTATTCTTTAAGCGCATCTGCGATGTTTACGATGAAGAATTCGAAGAGGCGATGGATCAAGTGGGTGACGAAGAGCTTGCGAAAGGCGATATGTTTCACCGCATTCAAATTCCAGCTAACTGTCATTGGAAAGATGTGTTTGCAGAAACCAAGGATATCGGCCAAGCCCTAAAAGATTCATTCCGTGGCATTGAGCTAGAAAACCCACAGCTGCATGGCATTTTTGGTGATGCGAGCTGGACCAACAAAGAGCGTCTATCAGACGAACTGCTATCGACACTACTCAACCATTTTAACAAGGTTAACCTTGGTGTATCGAGTGTACGTAATGATGACATGGGCCGTGCTTACGAATATCTCATCAAGCGCTTTGCAGATAAAGCAAACAAGAAAGCAGGTGAGTTCTACACACCGCGTACCATTGTTCGTCTTATGGTTAATATTCTAGACCCACAAGCTAACGAAAGCGTTTATGACCCGGCTTGTGGTACAGGCGGTATGCTGCTTGAAACCATCCACCATGTTAAAGAGAGTGGCGGCGACCCACGTCTTCTAAAAATCAAAGGTCAAGAGAAGAACCTGACTACCGAAGCGATTGCTCGAATGAATTTGTTCCTACACGGACAAGAAGACTTTGAAATCGTACGTGGTGATACACTTCGTGATCCTAAGTTTTTGAAAAATGACCAACTAGAAAACTTTGACTGCGTAATCGCAAACCCTCCATTTAGTTTAAAAGAGTGGGGCCACGATTATTGGACCAGTGATCCATACGGTCGTGCAAACTTTGGTTTAGCGCCCAAAACCAACGGTGATTTCGCCTGGGTGCAGCATATGTTTGCTTCATTGAATGATAAAGGACGCATGGCGGTCGTGTTGCCACATGGTGTACTTTTCCGTGGTGGAGCAGAGGGTAAAATCCGAACCAAGTTGTTAAAAGAGAACCGCATCGTTGCAGTAATCGGTGTAGCTTCAAACCTGTTCTATGGTACGGGCATCCCCGCTTGTATTCTCGTATTGCGTAAAGCGAGACCAGAAGAGCATAAAGATCATGTGCTGATTGTGAATGCGGAAGAGATCTTCACGAAAGGTCGAGCGCAAAACACCTTGTCAGAGCCTCAAGCCGATGAGATCTACAACATCTATCAGAAGATGCGCACCAAAGGTCCGAAGGCTGATGACATTGAAGGTGTCGCACGTTGGGTGTCACATAGCGAGATTGAAGAGAACGATTTCAACTTGAACATCGCTCGTTATGTACAAAAGCCGCTAGAAGAAGAAACCATTACCGTAGAAGAAGCGTTGAAAGACTTCCAGCAAAAATTAGCCGCCTTAGAAACGGCTGAACAGGAGCTCGAAGCTTTGTTGATCAAGGAAGGTTTTGAAATATGAAGTTAGAAAAATCTTATTCAATTGATCTTAAACGAAACATTTCTCCTGTAGAAGCAGATCTTAAATATCGTGAAGGTAAAATTACATCCAAGTTTGCATTTGAATGTCCTGATGACAATTGCCATGCAGCGGTAACATGCGCCAATTTGGATAGATCAAAAGAAAAAAGAAAAATAGATCCTTACTATAAAGTCGTTGAGGTGCATTCCGAACGATGTTTGATAGGAAAAGATCTTTCTGGGGTTAAGAGAAAGAAATCTAAATATTCCGATTATTCTGATACTGATGAATATATTTCAAATGCAGTTAGGTTGAACTTGCGTCCTCACAGCACGAAGAGACCTGTTGAAAAAGACGGCGTGTCGGAAGATGAGTTTGTCATTAAAGGACGACCGATACGTGAAAGTGATGGAGAAGAGGGCAAAAGGAAAAAACAAGCTTCGAAAGTACTTTCATCCATGGTTGATTCATTTTTGAACGATGAAAACATCTTAGTGCAATTACCTGAAATAGGTACTATGCCAATTCAAGAGTTGTTCATTGAAATTGATGGGCAAAAGATAGAAAACTTTGCTGATGAGTTTAGAATCTACTTTGGCAAAGCATGGTTCAATAAGTATGAAGCTGGCTATTCAGTCGTTTTTGCAAATAGGCTAGAGCATGACGAAAATGCTGTACGCCCTTCGTTTTTTATTCCTAATAGTTTGATAGAAGAGACATCTTACCGACTATTTCAAGAGAAAAAGCTAAATGGGTTATTGGATAAAAAGCCAAGGCTAGTTTTTATTGCTAGTGAAACTGGACCTTTCTGCAAGGACAAATACATCAATTTCTGGCTTGAAGGGCTTGAATACTTGGAATATCGCTCACAATGAACAAAAACAAACTAGAAGACCTACTGTGGGGCGCTGCCGAGTTCCTACGTGGGCAAATCGATGCGTCTGATTACAAGCAGTACGTATTCCCACTGCTGTTCTTTAAACGTCTGTCAGATGTATATCTAGAAGAGTATAACGAAGCGCTAGAGCTGCACGAAGGTGATGCCGAATATGCAGCGATGTCTATGTATCACCGTTTCGATATCCCAGAGGAAGCAAGCTGGGAGAAAGTTCGCAACACGAGTAAAGACATTGGTGAAGCGATTCAAAATGCACTGCGTTTGATTGAAGCAAAGAACGAGCGACTACATGGTGTATTTGGTGATGCGCAGTGGACCAACAAAGAGCGCTTGCCTGACCACCTGTTGTCAGATCTTATTCAGCACTTTAGTAAGATCCCACTAGGCATTAAGTCTGTTGCTCAAGATGATTTAGGTGAGGCCTACGAGTACTTGATCAAAAAGTTTGCCGATGACTCAGGCCATACTGCAGCCGAGTTCTATACCAACCGTACCGTTGTGCATTTGATGACTAGAATCATGAAGCTCAAACCTGGTGAGAGTGCGTACGACCCAACGTGTGGTACGGGCGGCATGTTGCTTAACGCGGTAATGGATTTACGCTCTCAAGGTGAAGAGTGGCGTGGTGTTCATTTGTACGGCCAAGAAGTAAACTTGCTAACCTCTGCAATTGCACGTATGAACATGTTCCTGCACGACATTGAAGAGTTCGATGTTATGCGTGGTGATACTTTAGGCGACCCTAAGTTTATTGAGAATGATCAGCTTAAACAGTTTGATGTTATTTTCGCTAACCCGCCGTATTCCATTAAAAAATGGAACCGTGAAAAGTTCGCCGCTGACCCGTATGGCCGCAATATGTACGGCGTACCACCGCAAGGTTGTGCGGATTACGGCTTCTATACTCATATCATCAAGAGTTTGAAACCCGAGACAGGCCGTGCAGCCATGCTTTGGCCTCATGGGGTATTGTTTCGTGATTCAGAACAAGCGATCCGCAAGCAGGTGATTGAATCTGACATCATTGAAGCAGTGATAGGCCTTGGGCCAAATCTATTTTACAACTCGCCAATGGAATCGTGCGTGGTGGTGCTTAACTGCAATAAGCCTGTTGAGCGCAAAAATAAGATTCTCTTTATCAATGGCGTAGAATATGTCACCCGAGAACGTGCCCATAGCCGCTTATCTGATGATGATTTAGATGTGCTTTGTGAAGCTTACTTCAAGCCTGAAAATCAAGGTGATATTACTGCGTTGGTTGATTTAGATATTATCGGTGAAAACCAATACAGCTTATCTATTCCACTTTACGTGAAAGCTAAGGTTGGTGGGGAAGTACATGATACCGAACACGCTATTGAGTCATGGAAAATGAGCCGAGTACAACTGAAGAATCAAACTAATAATCTCTTTAATAGCCTCGCACAGTTAGGTTACGAGGTAAAGATCTATGACTGATAAGCAAACTGTAAAATTCGGTGATATCTGTAAAGAAGTAAAGCTAACGACTAGAGATCCTATTGGTGATGGCTATGAGTGTTACATCGGCCTTGAACACTTGGATTCTGGTTCTTTAAAGATAAAGCGCTGGGGAATCATTGCCGAAGACAATCCAAGCTTCACGCGAGTGTTTAAGAAGGGGCATATCCTTTTTGGTAAGCGACGCCCTTACTTGAAGAAAGCGGCGATTGCAGAATTTGATGGGATCTGTTCTGGTGACATTATCGTGATGGATGTTAAGCCTGATCATGAAGTATCTAAACTTTTGTCCTTCATTGTTCATTCTGAGGGTTTTTGGAACTGGGCTGTAAAAACCTCTTCTGGTTCATTGTCTCCTCGAACAAAATTCAAAGAGCTACAGAAGTATGAAATTGAGCTTGGGGGAAAACACTCGGTAACAGACATTGCAAAGATACTGCGAGGCGCTAATACGGTTAAGCAAAAGCTAGATGATGCATCAGAAAGTATTTCTGATGCATTTGATAATATTATTACTAATGTCATGTCCGGTGGTTTCGAGAGAAATGAATCGTTAACTAGAACGAAATACTTGAAGCACAATCCTTTTTGGTCTGTTAAACCTTTGTCAGAACTGGTAACAAGAGTAAAGAGAGGTCCGTCACTGTCTACAAATGAACGCGGGATTGGTGTTCGATATCTTACATCAGGAAATATACAAAATAGTAAAGTTGATATGAGTTCTGAAGTGAAGCATTTAGAGGGATATGATGCTTTAGAACAATGTCTTGTTTTACATAAAGATATATTATTTAACTGCGTTAACAGTATGACTCAGGTAGGAAAAGTAGCTTATGTAGATGATGATACTTTTTCAGAGGACGTTATCGTTGGTTTCAATAATTATGCTCTAGAAGTTAATGACACAATAGTCATCCCTAAATTTCTTTATTATTTCATGAGAGATAAGAGGTTTTTACATCGAGTAAGGGCTTTAGTTAAACCAGCAATCAACCAAGCTAGTTTTGCCTCGAAGGAGTTGAATCATATGCTAATTGCGTTTCCATCGATTGCTGAGCAAAAGAAAGTTGTAGACTTGCTTGATCAGACTTCAGCACTACTCGAGTTAAGCAAAAACCATGGACATAATTGCTCAAAGGTTCAGGTCTGCCTTAGTCATTCTTTAGGAATTTAAAATGTTTAACGAACAAACCGTCACAGAAAATGGAATCATTGACCGTTTACAAGGTTTAAGTGGAGTAAGGTGGAATTACTGCCATGGTGAGAGCTTGCCCAAGCAAACTCACGATATTTTCGTTGATACTTGGCTCAAAGATGCGCTTTGTTCGTTAAACCCTGATATTGGTAACAATCCTGATTATGCCGATGAAGTGATTTACAAACTTCGTGGCTTGATGTTGGAAGCTAAGCATACAGGCTTAGTTAAAGCCAACGAGAATTTTCATGAATGGTTGATGGCAGAGAAAAGCCTACCGTTTGGTGAAAATGGTGATCACATCACTATTAAGTTGATTGACTTTGATACCCCTGAAAATAACCACTTTGTTGTTTCTCAACAGGTTCACTTCATTGCCGCGACAGAGGTGTTCTTTGACATCGTTCTCTACGTAAACGGCATCCCATTGGTGGTGGGGGAAGTAAAATCAGCGACTCGCCCAAGTGTGACTTGGCAAGATGGCGCTGCTGATTTTATGGGCGGCCAAAAACACTATTGGAAAAATGTTGAGCCCTTCTTTGTGCCAAACCTTTTGTGCTTTGCTTCTGAAGGACGCACCTTTGCTTATGGTGCAATTAATGCGCGAGTGAAAGATTGGGGTCCATGGCATAAAACCGATCAGCGAGATGAAATTCCAGCAAGTTTAGCAACTGTGCTTGATAGTTGTGAAGGATTGCTGAATCCAGAAACCTTGCTGCAAATGCTAGAGTCCTTTGCTCTGTTCTCAACAGTGAAAGCAGGGAAAGACACGCCACCTAAACGCATTAAAATTTTACCGCGTTACCCTCAATTTGAAGCTGCAAAACAAATAGTTGAGCGTGTAAAAAAAGGCTACCCGAAAAAAGGACTTATCTGGCACTTCCAAGGCTCAGGCAAGTCTTTGCTTATGCTCTATGCTGCACGCATGCTTCGTGCTGATAACAAATTGAAAAATCCAACCGTGTTAATTGTGGTAGATCGTCGAGATCTCGATAGCCAAATTAATGAAACCTTCGGTGGAGCCGATGTTAAAAACCTCATCAAAGTACAAAGCTGTAAAAAGCTTGGCGAGCATATAGAACAAGATAGTCGCGGTATTTTGATTACTACAGTCTTCAAGTTTAAAGATGTCGAAATTGATGAGAGCAATGAAAACGGCCTAAATAGTCGTGACAACATTATCGTGCTGGTGGATGAAGCACACCGCACTCAAGAAGGCTCTCTCGGCGATAAAATGCGCTGGGCGCTGCCTCAAGCTCACTTCTATGGTTTAACAGGTACGCCGATTTCTGGTATCGACCGTAACACCTTCAAGCTCTTTGGTGCCGAAGAGGATGAAGGGCGTTACATGAACCGCTACAGCTATAAGCAATCCATACGAGATAAAGCGACCAATGCAGTGAAGTTTGAGCCTCGTTTGGCCGAGCTTCGTGTGGATCGTGCAGCGATTGATGAAGCCTTTGAACAAATGGTCAAAGATAACGACCTAGACGATGACGAGAAAATGGCATTGTCTAAACGTGCTGGTCGTCTTGCGATTATGTTGAAGGCGCCAAAACGCATGACGGCGGTAAGTGAAGATATTGCCAATCATTTTGTAAGCCATGTAAAGCCAAAGCAGATGAAAGGCATGGTTGTGGTCTATGACCGAGACGCTTGTGTTCAGATGTACTATTTACTCGGTAAGAAACTAGGCTTTGATGCGGTAGAAGTGGTCATGAACGTTGACCAAGCACCAATCAAAGATGAAGACGCAAGTAAGAAAGGCAAGGTTAACAAGGACTGGCGTAAATGGAAGCAAGACCTTGAGCTGCCTATCAAAGAGTCCGACTTTGAACGTTGGCAAGAGATTGATGGTAATGACCAAAAGCAGAAGAGCCTGATTGAGGATTACAAAGATCCAAAACAACAACTTCAACTGCTGATTGTTACCGCAAAACTGTTGACCGGATTCGATGCGCCTATCTGTTACTGTATGTACTTAGATAAGCCATTACGTGACCATACTTTGTTGCAGGCAATGTGTCGTACTAATCGTTTGTACGAGATGGACAATGTTAGCAAGCAAATGGGCCTCATCATTGATTACCTTGGCGTATTTGAGAACTTGCGTACCGCACTCGCTTATGATCCTGAAGAAATCGACGGCGTGGTAGAAGGTATTGAGGCCTTTAAAGAGCTCCTGCCTGCTCAGCTAGATAAGTGTTTAAGCTTCTTCCCTAACGTCGACAGAACTATCGATGGCTTTGAAGGTATTATGGCTGCGCAAGCTTGTTTACCTACCAATGAAAAGCGTGATGAATTTGCAGCCTCTTTCGGTGTATTAGCTAAGTTATGGTCTGCGATTCACCCAGATGCTTTCCTTACGCCTTACAGAGCTGATTATAAGTGGTTGGTACAAATCTATGAATCAGTCCGCCCTGTCGGGCAGACAGGCTCTCTCGTGTGGGCTGCGCTAGGCCCAGAAACCATCAAGATGATTCACGAACATACTGATATTAATCGCATTCGTGATGATATTAATGAGTTGGTTATGGATGAGCACGCTATCTTCACGTTGACTGAGAAAGAACAAGAAAAGCGCGCAAGCCAGCTAGAAATCGATCTAATGGGCCGTCTGCGTGGCAGCGGTAATCCTAAGTTTATCGCTCTCGGTGAGCGCTTAGAGAAATTACGCCAGGATTATGAAGCGGGCGTAATTAAAGCAATAGACTGGTTAAAGGGGTTGCTTGATACGGCCAAAGATACTGTGCAAGCCGAACGTGAAACAGGTGACTCACCAGTAACCCAAGAAGATAACAAACAAGCGCTTACCAAGCTGTTCTTAGAAACACGACCAGAGAGTACGCCAAAGCTAATCGGCGATGTAGTAGAGCAGATAGACAAGATTGTAAAAGCCAAGCGCTTTAAAGGCTGGCAAAGCTCGAACAGTGGCCCAAGAGAAATTCAAAAGGCACTGCTACTGACACTAGCCCAGTTTGGTTTAGGAAAAGACAAAGAGCTGTTCGCCAAGGCGTACGGTTATATTGAAGAGCATTATTAGGAAATACAAAATGCCGTGGACTAATGAGCATATTCAGTGGCTACAAGATACAGGAAGTGTTTTAACACTAGCGTGCGGTAAGCAAGCGCCTGTTTATCGGTTTCATCACGATGTAAATGATCAAATTAAAATGTCCGCGTGGGCTAAGCACTTTAGGAATCACTATTGTGACGATAATCAAATAGATTTATTTAAGGCTCCAGGGCAATCCCGTGCTGATTATTTACTATCGATGAGATTTCCTAGTAGCACGACCGCACCAGGTCCAAGTATTCGAGCAGGAGATTTTTCTGAAATACTGGTCGCAGATTATTTGACGTATTTACATGACTACACGGTTCCTAGAACGCGTTATGACCGAAAAGGTGTGCCGAATGAATCTACCAAGGGCTCTGATGTGTTGGCTTTTAAGTATAACCAAGCCAGCCCTGTTGATGATGAGCTGTTAGTCTATGAAGTTAAAGCTAAGTTAAGTGCGGGACCTAAACCAATGCTTCAAGAAGCGATAGAACACTCAGCGAAAGACCACTTACGCTTGGCAGAATCTCTGCATGGGATAAAGCAAAGGATGATTGATCGAAATGAGCTGACTAGTGTTGGCATGATCAATAGGTTTCAGGATTCTGTAAATCAGCCTTATCAGTTGAGGTTCGGTGCTGCTGCGGTCTGTTCTGATAGCGCGTATGATGCAACTTTGCTCGCTGAAGCTGATACCACAGCGCATCCGCATGCACAAGATTTGGAGTTATTAGCTATTCAAGGAAGTGAGTTAATGGCACTTGCTAACGCACTTTACGAGAGGGCTGCTCATGAGATTTGAGAATCAATCTGCAAAGCTACTCTCTATTACTAAATCTAAGGCAAAGATGCACGAGTTTGGTTTAGATGAAGAGCACCATATTCGTTTAACTGAATCGCCAACCAAATTACTATTAATGACAATTGGTATTTTAGGCGATTTATGTCAAGAAGAACTTTCTGCTGAAAAAGACGCCGCTACTTACGAATTGAGAAAGGGCGAAATCCGAAATGTAGCAAGGTATTTCGATGCTCTGATTAGTTCAAAACTACAAACTGAATATGAATATTACCTTTGTCTGTTAGGTGCTGCATCATACTATCTTGCGGATATGCCTGGCAGCGCCGTTGTTTTGTCCAACAAGTTTGATGAATTGAGAGTTGATTTAACTGCCTCAAGAATTGAGAAGTTGTTGGAGTGGTTGTTAAAAGGAAGCTTTGTAGAGCCTCTACGCTTGGATGAAGAAACCACATTAGCCCCTTTGATGTTAGAACTATCTGAGTCGATTAGTGCCTATATTGGTTCAGACATAAGTGCTCGGTCTAACACTCTCAACACGTCTAAGAGTATTCGTAGATTCTGTCACGAAAATGGCAGTGATCGAGAACTACTGATAGCAGATATAGTTGCTTCGGTTGTCGAACGTAAGATGAATAATGCTTCAATCAACCTACTTCCTGCTTATACAGGTTTACCAGTTGAGGCTTGGCTTCCATCCTTGGCTAAGAAGACGTTTGTTAGTGAGTTTTGGCCTGCTCAAAGGTTACTAGGAGAGGCAGGGGTCTTGAGCGGACAGTCTGCGGTAGTTCAGCTCCCCACCAGCGCGGGAAAAACAAAATCAGCAGAGCTAATAATTCGTTCATCTTTTTTGTCTGGTAGGGCGACTGTTGCGGTAATTATTGCTCCTTTTCGTTCGTTATGTAGGGAGATTAGTTCCTCACTTTCTTTGGCGTTCGCTGGTGAAGACGTGTTAGTTAATCAACTTAGCGATGTTCCCCAGATTGATGATTTTGATGTGGAATTATTCTTACAGCTCTTTGGTAAGGCAGAAAAAACGCTGAGTGAGACACAAACTATTGTGGTTGCTACACCCGAAAAGCTAGTTTACCTGCTACGACATAAACCAGAATTAGCTGGGGCTATTTCGTTAGTTATATACGACGAAGGACACCAATTTGATACTGGTGCTCGAGGGGTGACTTACGAGCTACTTCTAACGAGTTTAAAAAGAAAGTTGAGAGAGCAGACCCAGCACATATTGATTTCCGCCGTGTTATCAAATGCGGAGTCTATAGGCGACTGGCTTTATGCTGGAGAAGGTAGTGTCGTTAATGGTGCAGAGTGCTTATCTACAGAGCGAAGTATAGCTTTTGCTAGCTGGCGAAGAGGTAGAGGGCAGTTCCACTATGTTGAACCTTTTAATATAGATGAAGAACAATTTTTCGTTCCTAGAGTAATGGAATCGCTAAAGCTTCCTAAGCGAGGCAATGAAACAGTTCAACGGCATTTCCCTCCCAAGGATGATAAGTCACTAGTTGCAGCGTATTTGGGTATCAAACTGTCTGAGCACGGTCCTGTAGCTGTATTTTGTGGCCAAAAAAGCTCAGTTATAAAGATTTGTCGAGAAGTCCTTAAACCGTTGGAGAGAATTGAGCAACTCGATGATCCAATACGTTACAGTGATCAAGATGAAATCCAGAAAATTGGGAAGTTGTCGGAACTGCACTTAGGGAGTAGCTCGGTTGTTACGAAAGCGATAAAACGAGGAGTTCTGCCTCATAGCGCAAACATTCCCAATGGCCTGAGGGTATCTGTTGAGTATGCAATGGAAAATGGGCTCGGCCGTTGCGTTGTCTGCACATCAACCTTAGCTCAAGGTGTGAACCTACCGATTAAATACCTAGTTGTTTCAGGTGTATTTCAAGGTGAGAAGTTGATATCCACTCGAGATTTCCACAATTTGTTGGGTAGAGCAGGCAGAGCAGGGAAGCATACAGAAGGTAGTATTATCTTCGCAGATACCGAGTTATTTGATAATCGCCGTACTTCAAAGTGGAGACAGTGGGTACAAATGAATCATTTGCTAGACCCATCTCAATCAGAGAGTTGTTTAAGTAGCCTCTTAACTTTGGTTCAGCCTTTTGTTGATGACCCATTCAACATTGATCCTATCAAGCAGATACAGTCACCCGAAAAATATGAAAGACTTAGTATTCAGGCCGCTGATCGCCAGGGGATTGATATCACAAGCCTACTGAGACAAATGCAGCAACGGGTAGGTTACATAGAAAGTCTTGAAAGCTATCTGCTTGCTAACCTCGCTAGCAATGAGATGCTTGATGGTGAGGCTTTGACTGAACTTTGCTATGGAACATTTGCTTATAACCTTGCTTCTGATACTGAAAAAGAAAAGCTAGTACAAGTTTTCAAGGTGGTAGCGGAGCGAGTAAAGCAAATTGAAGTCGAAAAGCGTCCATGTTTTGGTAAAGCTCTTCTGGGTATCAATGAGCTACAGTTTCTTGAAGGTTGGTTAGTGGATAACATAGGGGCTTTAGATGAAGGCGCGGATGTTTTAGGTACGTTAGAGTCTCTCTGGCCTGCTATAGAAAACTTAGGCATGAATAATAGCCTGGGTAAGCTTATCGGTGAAAATGCACCACTGCTTGTTGCTAAGCAATGGTGCTCTGGTGTTTCGTACAATGAAATTTTATTGAAAGCGAAGAGAGAGAATTTCAAATTAAGGGCCGGTAGTCAGCAATGGAATTTGAAAATAGAAAACATTACTGACATTTGTGACGGTGCTTTGGGCTACGAAGTGATGTTGATAGTTGGTGCGTGTGCTGACTTAATAGAAAGCCTATTTGGTAACCAACCACTTGCTGATTCCTTGCGTGATTTACAGCTGTCTCTCCGTATAGGATTGTCGGATCACATTGCGAAGGAGTTGTATGCTATTGGTTTGGCTGACAGAGCTGTAGCTTCGATCATATCAGATAGTATTGTTAAGTCTGGTGCTGAGGTGACCGAGTATGGCAAGAGGCTCGCTGTAGCTCATCGGGCAATTATCGAGCCTGAGTTGCACAAACTCCCAACAGTATTTTCCAACTCTCTTTATGGATACGCATAGCCTATTGGGAGACTAATTGATAGGTTTATATTACTTTTAATTGCTTGGCTCCAGTAACAGAAAGGCTGCCTTTGGCGGCCTCCTCTATATGTCCGCTCCACCAGCTCATCATAGGGCGGCGGCGTTCAAGGTAGTCAGTACGGTTATAGGCGCTACGCACTTGGTTATCATCGACGTGTGCCAGTGACGCTTCGATCAAGTCACGGTCAAAACCTTGTTCATTGAGAGTGGTACTCGCTAGCGATCGTAAACCGTGGCTAACAAGTCGACCTGCAAACCCCATACGCTTTAGAGCCATATTTGCCGTTTGGCTGTTACATGGTTTCTTCGGATCGCGATCTGAAGGAAAGATAAATTCACGATGGCCGCTTATCGGCTTCATTACATCTAATAGCGCCAGCATCTGCTCACTGAGCGGGATGCGGTGCTCCCTTCTTTTTTTCATTCTCTCTGCGGGAATGGTCCAAATTTTCTCATCCCAGTCAATTTCGTTCCAACGCGCGCCAGAGGCTTCGGCAGGACGTGTCATAGTGTGAAGTTGCCACTCAATTAAACAACGAGTGGTACGCTTTATACTGGCATGAGCGATAGCTCCCATGAGCTCTGGGAGCTCTGTCGGTGCCAATGCGGCCATATTTTCTTTTTTGGGCTTTTTAAAAGCAGCACGAATACCAGTCAGTGGGTTGGCTTGGATTAGGCCACAGTTAGCAGCATAGTTCATCACCTCATTTAGTCTTTGAACTAGTCGCTTAACTGTTTCCAAGCTACCTTTGGCCTCAATTGGCTTAAGAAGTTCTATGACTTGTGGAGCTGTAATTTGCTTAACTGGTGTATCAGCGAGGGAGGGGAAAATGTGTAAATCAAGAGAACGCCAAATATCAACGGCATAGTCAGGGGTGACATCGTGTTTTTTGATTTCAAACCATTCTTTAGAAACATTCAAAAATGTATGTTCATGAACCGCTTTGTGTTCCTGTAACTTTTGCTCTTTATGTTCCTGAGGATCAATTCTTTGTGCGATCAACTCTCTTGCTTCTAGAGCACTTTTTCGTGCTTGTACAAGAGAAACATCTGGATAGCGTCCTAAGTTGAGATTTGCTCGTTTGCCATTTGTTGGTCTGTAGTAATTAAGTTGCCATTGTTTAGAGCCACTTGGCAAAACCCGTAACTTTAGACCTTGGCCGTCAACAAGGCTGTACTCTTTTTCCTTGGGCTTCGCGTTTTTGACTTCTGTTGCAGTGAGCGGTTTCGTTTGTCTAGGCATGTTAGGAACCAAAAGGAAGGAACATTATACTAAGGTTCCTACAATGGTTACTAAAAGTCAAAGATGTAGTGAAACGTCCTGAGATACCATGACACGCTAAGTTGTTGATTTTTGGTTGTTGCAGGCAAGAAAAAAGACGCCATGAGACGTCTTTAAACTATGAATTGGTGGAGCTGGCGGGAGTTGAACCCGCGTCCGAAAACCATTCATCTTTGGTACTACATGCTTAGTCGATCTTTAATTTCACCACCGCCTGCGAACCGACACGCTAACGAATGGCTAACCTGAATTAATTCTCGCGGTTCATCCCTCAGGTGGGGGAATCCACGCCAGCTTGATTGGGTTTGACCTTCCTGATTTCCCCGTCTTACAAGCGGAAGCTAGGGAGGAAGGGCTCTTAGCAGGGTATTAAGCTGCTAGTGCGTAGTTTTCGTCGTTTGCGACTATTTTTTTGCGGTTTGTTAACGAGGCCTACCGCACCTCGGCATGCACCTTAGACTTCAAAATTCCCGTCGAATCCTGAATCAGCCCCAAGGTATTGTTCGCATACTACCAGAAAAGCTTTTGCTGTCTAGCCATATGCGTTCAAGTGGTTAAGATTAACGCAGGTTATTGCTCTTCATAACGCGAGCTTTCTGGCGCTGCCAATCTTTGTCTTTCAAATCTTCACGTTTGTCGTGCAGTTTCTTACCTTTTGCGACACCGATTTTGATTTTTACCCATGAGCGAGACCAGTACAGCGCGGTGGCTATCAAAGTCATCCCTTCACGGTTAATACGACCAAATAGGTTATCGAGTTCACGACGTGACAAAAGCAATTTACGCACACGAGTCGGGTTAGCGACCACGTGCGTTGAAGCTTGTTGTAGTGGTGTAATCGTCATCCCGGAGATAAAGGCTTCTCCGTCACGCAGGAATACATAGCTTTCTGCGATGTTGGCTTTACCCTGGCGTAGAGATTTAACTTCCCAGCCTTGTAGCTCCATGCCAGCTTCGATTTCATCTTCAATGAAATACTCATGGCGAGCTTTTTTGTTCAGCGCGATAGTGTTGCTACCCGCTTTTGTGTTTGATTTTTTCTTTACCATAGTGGGCGCATTATACGGATTGGTGAAAGGTTAGGAAATGCTTTTCTTTGCGTAGCATAAGGTTAACGACTGTTGAGCTCAAGAGGGATTTACGCAGTAACTTGAGGTCGTGCAGGGATAAAAGTACAATCCCTGCAACGTGATATTCCCGATTGGCCGATAGAAGAATGAACTTCAGTATAAAAGGTTGGTTGAACAAGAATTCTGGGTAATGTGAGGAGAAAAGATGAAGCAAGTCAGCCGTTCTGCCCTGGTGTCTTTTAGTGCAGATCAGATGTTTCATTTAGTGAATGATGTAGCTCGTTATCCGGAATTTTTACCGGGATGCTCTGGCTCGCGTGTTATTGAAGCATCGAGTGAGAAAATGGTGGCGTCTGTAGATGTGTCAAAAGCGGGCATCAGCAAAACGTTTACCACCTCTAATGAATTGAATCATGGTGAATCGATCATCATGAATCTGGTCGACGGCCCGTTCCGAACTCTGCGTGGTGGCTGGTATTTCACGCCGCTGGATGAGCAGGCGTGTAAGGTAGAGCTGAAACTGGAATTTGAGTTCTCCAGTAAGATGATCGAGATGGCGTTTGGTAAGGTGTTCAACGAACTCACCAGCAATATGGTCAATGCCTTTACGAAACGTGCCAAACAGGTATATGCGCTATGAGTATTGAATCCGACATGATTCACGTGGAAGTGGTTTATGCGCTTCCGCATGAGCAGCGTGTACTGACGCTGGTGGTGAATAAAACCATGACGGTTGAAGAAATCATTCAGACCTCAGGGATCTTGCAGATGTACCCTGAGATTGATCTGAGCAAAAACAAAGTGGGTGTTTTCAGCCGCAACGTTAAGCTGGACGCAACAGTACGTGATCGTGACCGAATCGAAATCTATCGCCCGTTGTTGGCAGACCCGAAAGAGATTCGCCGTAAGCGCGCTGAACAGGCAAAGGCTGCAGGTACTGCGGATCCGGTAACGGGTGGCAAACCAAGTGCTTCGCGAAAAGCAGATACGGAATAATATAAAAATAAAAAAGCTCGCTTAGGCGAGCTTTTTTCATACCCGATCAGTTCAGGCTTTCAAAGAAGTTGTCACTTTGCTGGAAGTCGCCAGCGATGTTGACTAAGGTGCCACCGTTGTTAAAGCTCACGACCAAATTCTTCTGAACAGGATCTTCGTGGCCAGCTGTGTGGTGGTAAATGTAATACCAGGTATCCGGGTAACCGTTTTCAACCAGCATAGGTGAACCCAGCACGAAGCGGACCTGTTCTTTTGACATACCAAACTTCAACTGATCAACAGCCTGCTGTTCGATGTAGTTACCTTGGTTAATATCGATACGATAAACCAGACGTTCTAGGACAGTACAGCCAGACAGCATGGTCAAGGCTAGGGGAAGGGCAACAAGCCACTTGGTAAACTGCATATTCAAAATTCTATAGCTGATGAAACTCAAAACTGGGGTGATAATAAACAAGCTCAGAGCAGATGTAAAAACATCCTGTATCCTCTGAGCTTGTTGAGACTACGATTTTTGAATTAGGTTGCAAAGCCTGAACAAAAAATCCATTTTTTGTGCGCTAGGCAGCAATCAGCAGTTCTTTGGCATTGGCCAGCGTAGATTCGGTGATTTGGCTTCCACCTAACAGGCGTGCCAGTTCTGCCACACGTTGCTCCTGATCGAGCTTGACCATTTGTGTTTCGGTTTTTCCGCCTTTGGTTTGCTTAGCCACAAACAGCTGATTGTGGCCGCAGCCGGCGACCTGAGGTAAGTGAGTGACACAGAGTACCTGAGTGGATTCGCCCAGAGTGCGCAACATTTTCCCGACGACAGCAGCCGTTGGGCCCGAAATACCCACATCCACTTCATCGAAGATCAAACTTGGCGTATCCACTTTCTGCGCAGTGATGACCTGAATCGCGAGCGACATACGTGAAAGTTCACCACCAGAGGCGACTTTGGCGATCGGTTGCAAAGGCTGACCAGGGTTGGTGGAGACCAAGAAAGTGACAGAGTCAAAGCCGAGTGGCGAAGGATGTCCACCTTGATTGCAAACATCAATCTTAAACTGTGCTTTCTCCATGCTGAGTTCATGCATGCTCTGACTGATGAGCTTATCCAGTTCTTTGGCGTAGCGACTGCGCGATTTATTCAGTTTTTCTGCCGCGGAAACAAATGCCTGATATTTCGCTTCTACTTCAGCGGCCAGTTCATCCATTTTCTCTTCTGAGCAATCCAATTGTGCGATCTGTTGGAGTAAATCCTGATGATGTTGATAGAGCTCCTCCGGCAGCACGTGATGTTTGCGTGACAGCGACATGATGCGCGAATAACGCTCTTCCACAAATGCCATGCGCTCGGGATCGACATCAATACTGTCCAGGTAACCACGCAGCTCGCTATTGGCTTCTTCCAACTGGATCATGGCTTCTGAAATCATGTTCGGCAGCGCGCCGAGTTTGCCGTCTAATTCTGCCAGCTCAATCAGGGTGTGGCTGGCGGATTGCAGAATATTCAGCGCATTGACTTCTTCACCTTCGTACAAAAGTTCGATGGCTTTTTGGCAGTTGATCGCGAGATCGCCGCTGTTTGACAGGCGTTTGTGTTCTTGTTCGAGTTCCGCATACTCTTCTTCACCGATCGCCAGCTCGTTGAGCTCTTTGATCTGGTACTCCAACAGCTGCAACTGGGCCAGATTTTGTTGGCTGTTTTCTTTCAGTTGCTTCAATTGGTTGTTGGCCTGACGCCAAGCTTGATAGGTCAAGCGTGTTTTTTTTAACAAGTCGATGTGCCCGGCATACTGATCCAGCATAGTCAGTTGATATTCCGGTTTCATCAGTTGTTGGTGGGCGTGCTGACCATGAATGTTGATCAGCAGTTGGCCTAGGGATTTGAGTTGCGACAGCGGAACAGGGCTGCCGTTAATGAAGGCTCTTGAGCGGCCGTCTTTAGTGATGGTACGGCGCAGAATGCAATCCTTGCCGTCCAGCAGATCGTTATCTTCTAACCAACGTGTTGCGTGAATATTGTTATCAAGTACAAAAGCGGCGCTGACTTCGGTTTTCTCTTCACCTTGTCGCACCATACTGGCTTCTGCGCGGCCACCTAAACAAAGACCCAACGCGTCTATCGCAATAGATTTACCCGCACCAGTTTCACCGGTAATCGTGGTCATTCCTTTTGACAGCTCAAGCTGCAGAGATTTTACAATCGCAAAGTTATTCACACTTAAATGAGCCAGCATTTTTGCACCTGTATAATTGAACAATACTGTATAAGAAAACAGTATATACTGTTTCTTTATACAGTAAAGTTGTCCAGGTAAAAACTTTTAGCCAGCTGAATGAAGTGTGAGCAAACTCAAAACAGTTTGCTCGACCAGCCGAGTTTGTTACGCAGCACGTGGTAGTAGCTGTAGTCCTGTGGATGGATCAGTCTGAGTACGTTAGGGCTTTGATAAATATGAATTTCATCGCCCGGAGAAACGGGGAGAGAAACCTGACCGTCACAACTTACTTCCTGGGTGCCACGGTTGTCTGGCGACACAATCAGTTTGATGCGCCGTTTACCATCGACCACTAATGGGCGACAAGACAGTGTATGCGGAAACATCGGAACCAGAGTGATGGCGTTAAGGCTTGGCGACAAAATCGGACCGCCTCCCGAGAGCGAATATGCTGTCGAGCCAGTCGGTGTGGAGATAATGATGCCGTCGGAACGCTGAGAGAACGCGAAGTTGTTGTCGATGTACACTTCAAATTCAATCATGTGCGCGATTTTGCCTGGGTGCAATACGGCTTCGTTGAGAGCAGCGTTGTGGCTTTTTACCTGGCCGTGGCGATGGATTTCCGCTTCAAGTAAAAAGCGTTCTTCTTCCAGATAGTTACCCGCCAGAACGTCAAGCAGGCGATCCTGAAAATCTTCCGGATTGAGGTCGGTCAGAAAGCCGAGATTGCCTCGGTTCACACCGATGACGGAGATATCAAAGCGCGACAGGACGCGTGCCGCTCCCAGCATGTTGCCATCACCGCCAACGACAATCGCAAGATCGGCTTTTTTGCCCAGTTCGATCAGGCTACCAAAATGGTCCGACGGGATCTCGGTCAAAATTTCACGTAGTCGGTCGTCAATAAAGACAGACTTGCCCAGAGACATTAACCAGTGGTAGAGATCTTTATGTGTTTGAATAGCTTGTTGATCTCTCGGTTTACCGATGATGGCGATCACTTCAAACGGGTTTTTCATAAGTTTTCCAACCGAATTAGGCTTGAATCAGAATTCTTCATCCCCATAATAAAGGCAAGTTACGCTTTTATGCGAATTTTTGTGTCAGGAAACTAAGAGATTTCAACTCCTAAGCACATAAGTGACGAGAGTTCTGGAGATATCATGAGCAACGAAGAAAACAAGATCAAAGACGAAGAGCTGCAACAAGACGCGGTTGAAGTAGAAGCGGAAGCCGTTGGCACTGATGCTGATATCGATTGGAATCAAGACGCAGAAGAGCTTGATGAAAAAGAAGCGAAAATTGCACAGTTGGAAGCCGCGCTGCTGACCAGCGAAGAGCGTGTGAAAGAGAATCAGGATGCGGTACTGCGTGCCCGTGCTGAAGTGGAAAACATGCGCCGTCGTAGCGAACAGGAAATCGATAAAGCACGCAAATACGCGCTGAGTCGTTTTGTTGAGGAGTTGCTGCCGGTTCTGGATAACCTGGAACGTGCGATTCAGGCTGCCGACGGCGAGAACGAAATCGTGAAGCCGATTCTGGAAGGTGTGGAGCTGACGCATAAAACATTTGTTGATGCGGTAGCAAAATTTGGCCTGAAAGAGATCAACCCAGAAGGCGAAGCATTTAATCCTGAGTTCCACCAGGCAATGTCGATTCAAGAAAGCCCGGATCATCAGTCAAACACCGTGATGTTTGTGATGCAGAAAGGTTATGAACTGAACGGCCGTGTTGTTCGTCCTGCGATGGTGATGGTTGCAAAATAATCCACTGCGGATTTTATGAAAAGAGAGGCATAGGCCTCTCTTTTTTTGTTTTAAATTCGTGCCGGAAAGCTTGTTGTATAAGGAATTTCTTAAGTAAAGCTGTTGGGTTGGTTGATTTTCTTGTGAAACAGGTGGTTAGACGTTAATTCTGATTGTTCTGGCTATTTTTAGTAAATGTTCTAATTTGCGCCATGTAACATTTTTGTAAATAAATGCTTCGGATTGTTATCGGTGTGTGTATTATGCGCGGACGTTTAGCACTTTAGGTGACATAAACGACTCTATAACGATAAATACTCAACACAACAAACTGGAGTAGAACGATGGATAAATCGCTCTCATCGAAAATCTTTTTAGGCTTGTTTGCTGGTCTGGTTCTTGGGACCGCCATTCAATACCTGTTTCAGGGTGTTTCCCTGTTCGACGTGTACCTGTTAGGTGCAGCAGAAGGGGCGGGCGGCATGTTCGTTTCGCTGATCAAACTGCTGGTTGTTCCACTGGTGTATGTTTCAATCGTCTGTGGCATTGTTGATCTTAAAGACATCTCCGCTTTTGGCCGTTTAGGCACTAAAACTTTTGCGCTTTATATCATCAACACCGTGATTGCGATTGCGGCGGCATTAACGGTTGGTCTGATCTTCCAGCCAGGTGCTGACGCAAACTTGGCAGGTACGGTGTCACAAGCGGTGAAACTGACCACCACAGAAACGCCGGATATTTTCTCTCTGGTTGTGAACATTGTGCCAAGCAACCCGGTTCAGGCGTTTGCGAATGGCGACATGCTACAAATCATCTTTATGGCAATTCTGACTGGTTTGGCGATTCAAGCGCTGGATTCTCGTGGTGGCCCGGCTATTCGTACCTTTAAGCTGGCTAACGAAATCATGATGAAGCTGGTTGGTCTGGTGATGAGTCTGGCACCTTACGGCGTGTTCGCTCTGATGACCCAACTGGGTGCAACACTGGACGCGCACACGCTGATGTCGGTGGCGGGTTACGTGGCTCTGGTTGTTGCTATGCTGGTGTTCTGGATCTTCGTTTTCTACCCAATTGTGGTAGGTATGACGACCAGCGTATCGCCAAAGCAGTTCCTGCGTGCTACGCGTGAACAGATTCTGTTCTCACTGTCGACTGCAAGTTCGAATGCAACCATTCCGGTAACCATGCGTACACTGACTGAGAAGTTGCAAGTGTCGAAGTCTGTCGCGGGCTTTGGTGTGCCGCTGGGTGCAACCATGAACATGTCGGGTGTGTCTATCTATATCGCTCTGGCGACTATCTTTGTAGCGAACGCTTTTGGTCAGCCAATTAACTCAGCGGATATCTTTACTCTGGGTCTGACGATTTTGCTGCTGTCTATCGGTGCTGGTGGTGTTCCGGGCGGCGGTGTGGTGATGGTTGGCGTGCTATTGCACCAACTGGGTCTGCCACCAGAAGGTTTGGCCATCATTGCTGCGGTAGACCGTATTAACGATATGTTCTGTACTTCATCGAACGTAGTGGGTGACACTGCCGTTAACACCATCGTGGCGAAAAGCGAAGGTGGTCTGGCGAACGAAGAAGAAGCGCAAGCAGAGCTGGCAACAGAAACTCGTTAAGCCAAAATTTCACCTCTTGTATGAAAAGCGAAGCCGATGCTTCGCTTTTTTCTTACTAAAAATTCAAACTTTTTTCGTTTTTGCCCTTGAAAAGGTATTTGTCGCCCTTATCTATGGGGCATACGAGAAGCAAACATACACGTTTTTGTTTGTGAGCGGGGGTTGAAACCCGATTCTCCATCCCCACATTAGGGGTATAGCAAAACGAACATAGAATTTATTCGGAGATAGCCTGATGGGTAAAATCATTGGTATTGACTTAGGTACTACTAACTCATGTGTTGCTGTGCTAGACGGCGACAAACCTCGCGTAATCGAGAACGCAGAGGGTGAGCGTACAACCCCTTCTGTAATCGCGTACACAGATGGTGAAACGCTAGTTGGTCAGCCAGCGAAACGTCAAGCTGTAACAAACCCGGAAAACACGCTATTTGCAATCAAGCGTCTTATCGGTCGTCGTTATGAAGACGAAGAAGTACAGCGTGACATCTCAATTATGCCTTACAAGATCGTTCGTGCAGACAACGGCGATGCGTGGGTAGAAGCGAAAGGCCAAAAAATGGCTGCGCCACAGGTTTCAGCAGAAGTTCTGAAGAAAATGAAGAAAACTGCGGAAGATTACCTGGGCGAGAAAGTAACGGGTGCCGTTATCACCGTTCCTGCTTACTTCAACGATGCGCAGCGTCAGGCAACGAAAGATGCCGGTCGTATCGCAGGTCTTGAAGTAAAACGTATCATCAACGAACCGACTGCTGCTGCACTGGCTTACGGTCTGGACAAACAGGGCGGCGATCGCGTTATCGCAGTATACGACCTGGGTGGTGGTACATTTGATATTTCAATCATCGAAATCGATGAAGTTGAAGGCGAGAAAACCTTCGAAGTTCTGGCAACCAACGGTGATACTCACCTGGGTGGTGAAGACTTCGATAACCGCATGATCAACTACCTGGTTGACGAGTTCAATAAAGAACAAGGCATCAACCTGAAGAACGACCCACTGGCGATGCAGCGTCTGAAAGAAGCGGCAGAGAAAGCGAAGATCGAACTGTCTTCAGCTCAGCAAACTGATGTGAATCTACCTTACATCACTGCTGATGCAACCGGTCCTAAGCACATGAACATCAAAGTGACTCGTGCGAAACTGGAATCTCTGGTTGAAGACCTGGTTCAACGTTCTCTGGATCCACTGAAAGTGGCTCTGGCTGATGCAGACCTGTCTGTCAGCGACATCACTGACGTTATCCTGGTGGGTGGTCAGACTCGTATGCCAATGGTTCAGAAGAAAGTGGCTGAATTCTTTGGTAAAGAAGCACGTCGTGACGTGAACCCTGATGAAGCAGTAGCTGTTGGTGCTGCGGTTCAAGGTGGCGTACTGGCGGGTGAAGTAAAAGATGTACTGCTGCTGGACGTAACTCCGCTGTCTCTGGGTATTGAGACAATGGGCGGCGTAATGACCAAACTGATTGAGAAAAACACCACGATTCCAACCAAAGCGAATCAAGTGTTCTCAACAGCCGAAGACAACCAGAACGCGGTAACGATTCACGTACTGCAAGGTGAACGTAAACAAGCGAACTTCAACAAGTCGCTGGGTCAGTTCAACCTAGAAGGCATTCAGGCAGCACCACGTGGTATGCCTCAGATCGAAGTGACGTTCGACCTGGATGCGGATGGTATCCTGCACGTATCAGCGAAAGACAAACAAACTGGTAAAGAGCAGAACATCACTATCCAAGCGTCTGGTGGTCTGAGCGACGAAGAAATCGAGAAAATGGTTCAGGAAGCAGAAGCGAACAAAGAAGCGGACAAAAAGTTCGAAGAGCTAGCAACTGCACGTAACCAAGCTGACCAGATGATCCACGCAACTCGTAAGCAGGTTGAAGAAGCGGGTGACGCTCTGCCAGCAGACGAGAAAGAGAAGATCGAAGCGGCGATCAGTGAGCTGGAAACAGCGAAACGCGGCGAAGATAAAGCAGAAATCGATGCGAAAGTTCAAGCACTGATGACTGCTTCTCAGAAACTGATGGAAATCGCTCAGCAGAAAGCTCAGGCACAAGGTGCTGACGCTGGCCAGCAGTCTACTTCTCCAGAAGATGACGTGGTTGACGCCGAGTTTGAAGAAGTGAAAGACGACAAGAAATAATTCTTTGTCATCGAAGGCTTGAATTTGAGAGAATTCAAGCCCTTCACCTTCGGTTCTTTTTTCGAAAAGAACACTCGAAGTTTGATGCGGGCGTTAGGGGAAACTCTTACGCCCGTCTGTTTGTCAGCTTTATCGCTATAGCTAAGAAATCAACACTTTTTATCTATATCGATACAAACACCAAGCGGCGCTTAAGTAGAGCGAAAACCGTTTGCAGTAACAGATTGGTGATCTAGAACATGTCAAAACGTGATTTTTACGAAGTATTAGGCGTTAGCCGTGATGCCTCTGAGCGCGATATTAAGAAGGCGTACAAACGCCTGGCGATGAAATTCCACCCGGACCGCAATCAGGGTGATGCCAGCGCTGCGGATAAGTTTAAAGAAGTAAAAGAAGCGTATGAGATTCTGACCGACCCGCAGAAGAAAGCGGCGTACGACCAATATGGTCACGCAGCGTTTGAACAGGGCGGCGGTGGTTTCGGTGGCGGCGGCTTTGGCGGCGGCGGTGCGGATTTCGGCGACATCTTTGGTGATGTCTTTGGCGATATTTTCGGTGGCGGCCGTCGTGGTGGTGGTGCGCCGCGTCCACAACGTGGTGCGGATCTGCGCTACAACATGGAACTGACGCTGGAAGAAGCGGTACGTGGTTGCTCGAAAGAGATTGAAGTTCCGACTTTGGTTCACTGTGATACCTGTGATGGCAGCGGTGCGAAGAAAGGCACCTCGGCTCAAACCTGTGGCACCTGTCATGGTCACGGTCAGGTACAGATGCGTCAGGGCTTCTTTGCGGTCCAGCAAACCTGTCCTACCTGTCATGGTAAAGGCAAGATCATTAAAGACCCTTGTAACGACTGTCATGGTCAGGGCCGTAAACAGAAAACCAAAACGCTTAACGTTAAAATTCCAGCTGGTGTCGACACGGGCGATCGTATTCGCCTTGCGGGCGAAGGCGAAGCAGGAGAAATGGGCGCACCTGCGGGCGACTTGTACGTACAAGTGCACGTCAGAGAGCACCACATTTTTGAACGTGATGGCAACAACTTGTACTGCGAAGTCCCTGTCAGCTTTGCAATGGCCGCACTGGGCGGTGAAGTGGAAGTTCCAACCCTCGATGGTCGTGTGAACCTGAAAGTGCCGGAAGAAACGCAAACGGGCCGTATGTTCCGCATGCGTGGCAAAGGCGTGAAGAGTGTTCGCGGCGGCGCCATCGGCGACCTGATCGTGAAGCTGGTGGTGGAAACTCCGGTGAAACTGAGCGCGCGTCAGAAAGAGCTGCTGCGTGAACTGGAAGAATCTTGTGGTGGCGATGCAGCCAACAAGCATAAGCCCAAGTCTGAAGGGTTCTTCAATGGTGTGAAGAAGTTCTTTGATGACTTAACCAGCTAATCATTGAACTGAAAAGCCTGCATCTGCAGGCTTTTTTGTTTTCAGTTCCTAGTCCACTGGCGGTGCCGGTGGATTTTTACATTTACGAATTACTGCCAACACGTTACGGGCTCTGCTAATCCTGTACTTCTCAATGAGAGCTGGGAATAAGTACTGCCTGCGCATTTATCCAGATTCTGGCCTTTGTTGGCTTGTGGCGTTGCGGTAATGGTGTATCCCGAGCTGGATACCGTAACACCAACGGAATAACGATCTGTATCACTGCTACATAAGGTGCAGGCACCACCCGATAGCACTCCGGCTGTGGAATAGCCACTGTTGTAATGTTCTTCCAGATACAACTGGATTTTGACCATGTCAGCCATGACCTGCTTACGGTGCCCTTCTTTAACATAGCCAGTATAAGCCGGGTAGGCGATGCCGGACAGAATGCCAATAATCACCACTGCGATCATTAATTCGATCAGTGTCATACCCAAAGAATCGGATTGCCGCCTGTTGCAACGATTTGTTCGAATCATTTCCATTAGTTCCCTGAATCTGCCTGCCTCTATTGTGGATACTGCTAGCATCGGTGCAAGTTGATTCACATTCATCTCATTGTTTGCAAAAGGTTTTGGGAAATGGTTCGCGGGTTTACCTTACTGGAACTACTGATCACGCTGGCTGTTCTGGCCGTGGTGCTAACGTTCGCAGCGCCCAGTTTTGAGCGTTTTTCACAGCAGAATCAGATGCAGACGTTGGCGTCTGAACTGCAAGGATTCATGCTACAAGCCAAATCGGAAGCGGTGTTTCGCAACCAAGATTTATGGGCCCACTTTGTGATGGACAGCAATCCATCTGCATCGGGCCAGTGGACTATTGTACTGAAAGACAGCGATTCGCCTTCCTCTGGAAATACCATTTTGCTGCTCAGTGGCCGGGGATTTCGCAACATCAGTTTGGAATCGCACTTCGGCGCCAACAAAATCAAGTTCGATGGTGTGCGCGGTAAAGTGGTTAACGGCAGCCTCTCATTTCATCCGGTCACCGAGACAAGCAAAGAACTCAAACTACGGACGTCATACAGCGCAAATCGAGTGATGATTTGTGGCAACCAAGGAGCCTTGTATGGTTATCCAGCGTGCACGTAAAAAGCTCCGAGGCGCTTCGCTGATCGAATTTATGATCGCCTCGTTAGTGGGGACGATGGCGCTGGCGATAATCGGAAGTGTGTTTATCAGCAGTCAGCGCAGTGCCGCGCAACGCAGCCAAGAAATTCTGCTGCTGCAAAATATCACTAATGTGATGCAAGGGATGAAAGAGGAGATGTATCAGGCCGGGTTTGATGACGTAAACCGGACTTCCGTGTTGTTATCCGGGGCATCAAGCGTGGTTTATACACAAAGTTTTCCCTCCGTAGTTGGTTTTGTGTATCGCGTGGAATCTGCAGGGGCGGCGGCGTATCGCCATGTGGTTTATCGTCAGGACTCCACGGCGTTGAAGTTGTGCGAAAAAATGCGGGCAGCGCCTTTAACCCCCGCGTCTGCGGCGGATTCTATCGTCGGCGATAGCTGTTATTCACTCTTTGATCCCCGGCAGATATCCGTCACCGCGTTTTCTACCGATACTGACGCGTTATCGGGCGGCCTTGTCAGCGGAGCAATGACCACCATCGCCATTACAGCGGCGTTGACTAACCGTCCGAGTGTTACGCAATCGCTCTCATTTCAAATTCAGTCGAGGAACTGGCAATGAGCTACACCAGTCAACGAGGAGTAGCGACGCTGCTGATTACTTCGATACTGCTGACGGTTGCTTTAGTTGTCACGCTCGGGATGTATAAGAATCTGTTTTTTCAAATCAAGCGCGCGCAGAACGAGGTCAGAGCCAAGCAGCAATTTTGGATGGCGGAAGGTGGACTGGAATGTATCTACAGTGTGACCCAAACGACGCATATGCTGCCGACAGCCAGCCATTATTCCGCCTGTGATTCCAGCGGTTTACTGAGTTTTAGTTATCAGAATCCCGGTCGCGGGCAATGGAAAGTCACCGCGCAGTATGGCTATCAGCATCTGAGTAAAACCATTCGCTATCCGGCCTCTGCGTCCGGTGTGCTCAAAGCCACTTCAAATCTGTATTTTGCTGGCGGGTTGTCGATGTTGGCCGACCCGGGACTCAGCCTGAGGGATAGCCAATGGGCCTGTACCATGTTGCGCTACAGCAAGGAGTTTTATGTGAACGGCACCTTGGCCAACCTTGGGCTGAGTGACACTCACTTGCCGTACAGTGGATTTCCAACCGGTCAAAGCTGTCACGGTGATTATATGACGACTACGACAGCGGGTTATGCCACACCGACGGGCTTGGAAAAGGACTTCGTCAATGATCTTCACCAAACTCCTTTTGAGGATTTGTTCGGTGAAGCGCGCAGCGAATGGTACAAGGTTATGTCTGACCCTCAGTTCAGTAAGATCTCCGCCACCAGTCTGTTTAATGCCAGCGGAGTATTGCTGAGCCAGACTTCCTTGCCAACGCCAGCACCAATCACAAATTGTGGTGAACAAATAGTGCAGCAGATTCAGTTGGGGAAGGATTTGTTGTGGGTTTATGGCAGTTGCCATCTTGAGCACTCAGACTTAACGGCAATCGGTGATGTGATTGATGCGGCTGGCTCGGCGATTGATGGCGTGATCCTGGTCATTCACAACGGTTTGCTTTCAACGGAAGGGGCTCTGACGTTTAAAGGCATGATCTATCACTTTATCTCTCAGGCTGCAGACGGCACGCCGGATTTCGTCCCTTCAGAGACTCAATGGCAGGCTCTGAATCTCACTCAGGCCAACTTACTCAAAAGCGCGGTGGATCATACGCCGGATGTGCTTCCTGCGGTGTCGATTGACAATACGAGCTATTTTCAAACGGGTGCCTTTTACCCGACCGGCGGCTATGTGATGGATGCGCCGGATACCTACGCGGTGTTCAGTTCTTCGATGAGTTTTCAATTCAACCGCGATGCGATTGACGTTCCGCTCAACAAAATCCGCAAGTTCAAATGGCAGAAAGGGTCTTGGTATGGCCAATAGACAACAAGGATTCAGCCTGATTGAAGTGATGATCTCATTTGTCTTAATCGGTGTCGGCGCGTTGGGTTTAGTGAAGCTGCAAGCCTATATCGAACAGAGAGCAGACTTTGCTATGCAGAGCGTTATTGCCCTGAATCTGGCTGAACAAAAACTGGAATGGTTTCGCACTCGCGGCGCATCGTCGGCCAGCCCGACATTAATTGCTGCGGACTTTGACAGTGACATCGTCAGTGGGGAAGACCTGACACACTCAGGATATGTTTTGCGCTGGAGTGTGCCTGCGGCAACGGTATCCGGCTCGTTAAAAACGGTCGTAATGGAGGCGTCCTGGCGGGATCGCCAGGGACAGTCTCAGCGTATCGAGCTAACGACGTCGATATCTCGTTATAGCGAGTATCAGCCATAAATCAGCAGAGTTATGGCATTTTGCGTTGTTTCTTTGCGATTTTTCAATGATGTTGTTTGGCATGTGTTTGTGTGATGTTGTGGTTTTGTGGCTAAATAGCAAAATATGTCTCTAGATATTTCATGATAGGTGGAACTTTGTGCTTGATTGAGTCTTGTCTAATACAATGCTCTGACGCGTAATTGGCCTATCTTGCGCTCTTGTATACCGTGAGACGGCATTCTGTTACGTGGCAGGCTAAGCCGAAATTATTACTAAGGCCTAAAGTAACAACATCTGTCAGGAGTTACGAATGAGTAACCAAGCCGTAAAATCTGCGCCGCCAGCGAACTCAAGTCGCATGGATGGCTTTCTTAATTTCATCGAACGCGCGGGGAACAAAATCCCGGATCCTGCGATTCTATTCTTCTGGGCATTGGTCATCGTCTGGGGTGCCTCTGCGCTGCTATCCAATGTCAGCTTTGACCTCATCAACCCACGCACGGGGGATGCACTGGAGGTTAAAAACCTGCTGACCGGAGAATCACTGGCCCATTTTCTTGCCAATATGGTGAGTACCTTTACCAGTTTTGCTCCTCTGGGTATTGTCCTGGTCGCGATGCTGGGGGTTGGCGTGGCGGACTCGTCAGGCTTCATCACGACCGGTCTTAAGAAAATGCTTAATGTGACCCCGGCAAAATTGCTGACGCCGATGCTGATTCTGGTGGCGATTGTGTCGCACACTGCGGCCGATGCGGGTTATGTGTTGGTGATTCCGTTGGGCGGTATCATTTTCCACGCAGCGGGCCGACACCCTCTGGCGGGGATTGCGGCGGCGTTTGCCGGCGTATCCGGTGGTTTCTCTGCCAACTTCATTCCATCGGGGATCGATCCTCTGCTTGCGGGCTTTACCCAGACCTCTGCTCAAGTATTGGATGCCGCTTATCAGGTGAATCCGTTGGCGAACATCTTCTTCACCGGTCTTTCTTCGGTGATCATTGTGGCGATTGGCTGGTATGTCACCGAGCGCGTGATTGAGCCGCGTTTACAGAAAATGCCAGTCGATGAGGATGCGGAAGCCGCGCCGGATCTGGGATCGTTCACCGCGATTGAGTCGAAAGCTTTCCGTTACGCAGGCGGTGCGATGCTGCTGGGTATCGCGTTGCTGGTGGCGGCCTTGTGGCCGGAAAACTCCGCGCTGCGTTCGCCAGACGGTGAAATCACTGCGTTTTCAGCACCGATCATGAAGTCGATTGTGCCACTGATCTTCATCCTGTTTATTATTCCGGGCATCGTTTATGGCCGTGTTTCCGGTACTTTTAAAAACAGTAATGATGTGATTAAAGCCATGTCAGGGACGATGGCAACCATGGGCGCGTACATTGTGATGTCGTTCTTCTGCGCGCAGTTTCTGGCGGCATTTGGTCAGTCTAATATCGGAACCATGTTGGCGCTGTATGGGGCGGAAGGGCTGAAAGCGCTTAACCTGCCAGGCGAAGCAACGATTGTCGGTATGATTCTATTGACGGCGATGGTGAACTTGTTGGTCGGTTCTGCTTCTGCGAAGTGGGCGCTGATCGGCCCGATTCTGGTGCCGATGTTGATGGCGGTGGGGATTTCTCCCGAGTTGTCTCAGGCGGCGTACCGCGTGGGCGACTCTGTGTCCAACATCATTTCACCGTTGATGGTGTTCTTCCCGCTGGTGGTGGTGTACTGCCAACGTTACGTGAAAGCGACGGGGATCGGCACACTGGCGTCGCTGATGATGCCATTCTCGATTGCGATGCTGATTGGCTGGACGTTATTCCTGCTTGCTTACTGGGCATTGGGCATCCCGCTTGGTATTCAGGCGCCGTACACCTACAGCATGTAAATAAAAGAAAAGCCCGCGACAGCGGGCTTTTTCATATCCGTGCCGTTACTCGGCTTTGAGGTACTTCGCGTGAAACGCCAAATGATCGGCAATAAAGCTTTGGATAAAGAAGTAGCTGTGGTCATAACCAGGATGCATTCTCAGCGTGATATCAATATCCATCTCTTTAGCGACGCTTATCAGTGTTTCCGGCTGGAGCTGCTCTTGCAGGAAGCTATCCGCTTCGCCCTGATCAATCAGAATGGGGGTGCGCACCAAGTGCGATTTAAACAGTTCGACCGCGTCGTAGTGTTCCCAGGCCGATTTGTCGTCGCCCAGATAATGGCGAAACGCTTTCTGACCCCATGGCACTGCCATCGGATGGCAGATTGGGCTGAAGGCAGAAATTGAGGTGTAGTGGTTCTGGTTTTTCGCACCAATGGTCAATGCGCCGTGGCCGCCCATACTGTGGCCGGAAATCGCCTTACGCGTGCTGACCGGAAAATGTGTTTCGATAAGCGCTGGTAATTCATCAATGATGTAACTGTACATCTGATAGTTGGCTTTCCATGGCTCCTGTGTCGCATTGAGGTAGAAGCCTGCACCCAGGCCGAAATCGTACGCACCGTCGGGATCATCGGGTACGTGCTCGCCACGGGGGCTGGTATCCGGTGCGACAATCGCAATGCCCAGTTCGGCCGCTTTTTGAAACGCGGCGGCTTTTTGCATGAAGTTTTCATCGGTGCAGGTCAGCCCGGACAACCAGTACAATACGGGGACTGGTGTGCCCGCGGTGGCTTGAGGCGGCAGATAAATCGCAAAGCGCATGTCGCAGCTCAACACATCCGAATGATGCTGATACTGTTTGTGCCAGCCATCAAACACTTTGGCCTGAGTAAGATTGGTTAAACTCATGGTGACTCCTTTGACGAGGTATTGCCTGCCCAGACAATGTTGCAGTTCTGCTGGCTGCAACATTCAACTATCCGGTCAGCATCGCCCGTCATTGCTGAGGGTTGGCGATTATTTGAAATGGATCACCGAGCGAATGCTTTCACCCGAATGCATCAGCTCAAACGCTTCGTTGATCTCGTCGAGCGGCATGGTGTGAGTAATGAACTCCTGCAGACCAAATTCACCCGCCAGATACTGTTCAACAATGCCCGGCAGTTGTGAACGACCTTTCACGCCGCCAAATGCGCTGCCGCGCCATACTCGACCAGTCACCAGCTGGAATGGACGGGTAGAGATTTCCTGACCTGCGCCCGCAACACCAATGATGACGGATTCGCCCCAACCTTTGTGACAGCATTCCAGCGCCTGGCGCATCACGTTCACGTTGCCGATACATTCGAACGAGAAGTCGACGCCGCCGTCAGTCATCTCGATGATAACGTCCTGAATCGGCTTATCGAATTTCTGTGGGTTGATGCAGTCGGTCGCACCCAGTTGCTTCGCCAGTTCGAATTTCTTCTCATTGATATCGATACCAATAATACGGCTCGCGCCAACCATTCGAGCGCCGATGATTGCGGACAAGCCGATACCACCCAGACCAAAGATGGCAACGGTGTCGCCTTTTTTCACTTTGGCGGTGTTCATGACTGCGCCCATACCCGTGGTCACGCCACAACCCAGCAGACAGATCTCTTCCAATGGTGCTTCTTTGTTGACTTTCGCTAACGAGATTTCTGGCAGCACGGTGTATTCAGAGAAGGTTGAACAGCCCATGTAGTGGAAAATGGGTTCGCCATCTTTGTAGAAACGCGTCGTGCCGTCTGGCATCAAGCCTTTGCCCTGAGTGGCACGCACAGCGCTACACAGGTTGGTTTTGCCTGATTTACAGAACTTACATTCGCCACATTCGGCGGTGTAGAGTGGAATGACGTGATCGCCCACTTCCACGCTGGTGACGCCTTCACCAACCATTTCAACAATACCACCGCCTTCATGGCCAAGGATCGCCGGGAATACGCCTTCAGGATCATCACCAGACAGGGTAAACGCGTCCGTGTGGCAAACGCCTGATGCGACGATACGCACCAGCACTTCGCCTTTACGTGGCAGCATAACGTCCACTTCTTCCATCTTCAGTGGCTGATTTGGGCCCCAGGCAACCGCGGCACGAGATTTAATGAATTTGTCTTGAGACATGGAGTGATTCCTTTTCATACATTGCAATCGAGTGGGGGGCGCGGCTAAACGCCCAACCAAGATTGTCAGTATAGTCCTTTCATTTGGCGGTATAATTGGGTCAAAATGAGAATAACTTTTACGGCATTGTAATAATAAACAACGGATAAGGTGAAATGGCGAGTTGGGAAGGGGTGAGTGAATTTGTTGCCGTCGCAGAGACAGGTAGTTTTACTCAGGCAGCAAAACGCTTGGTAACCTCGGTGGCGAATGTCAGCCGAAGGATTGCGTTGCTGGAAGAGCGGTTGGGGGTCAAGTTGCTGCTGCGTACGACGCGTAAAGTTTCGCTCACCGAAGCCGGTCAGGTGTATTACCAGCAATGCCGTGCATTGCTGGAGGGGCTGGAGCAGGCTGAGCTGACGGTGACTCAGATGCAACAAACGCCGAGAGGTAAACTGAAAGTGACGGCGCCGGTTACCTACGGCGAACAGAAAATTGCGCCGTTGCTGAACGACTTCTTGCTGCAGCATCCGAAGCTGGAGTTGGAATTGGTTCTGACAAACCAGAAACTGGATTTGATTGAGCAGGGCGTGGATGTCGCGGTGCGTCTTGGTCAGTTGGACGATTCCAGCTTTATTGCCCGCCGCCTGAGTAATCGCCATTTGTATGTCTGTGCAACGCCGGACTATCTTGCCCAATGTGGTACGCCGCACACTCTGTCTGAACTGACTAAACACAGTTGTCTGGTCGGGACATACGATCACTGGCGTTTCAAAGAAAATCAGCAGTCGCGCTCGATTCGTGTCAAAGGACGCCTCAGTTGCAGCAGCGGCGTCGTGCTGTTAGATGCGGTGCTCAAAGGTATGGGGCTGGCGCAACTGCCGGATTATTACGTCGAAGAGCATCTGCTTTCGGGCCGTTTGGTCGAAGTGCTGCCAAGCTATCGTGATGACCGGGAAGGGGTCTGGGCGCTTTATCCGCAAAACCGCCATTTATCGCCGAAAGTGCGTTTGCTGGTGGATTATCTGGCGCAGCATTTATCTGCACCGGCGATGCCGCTATAATTGCGCCCCCAACAGATGAGGTTTCCATGACAGATACAACCGCCACTTTTACCCCTGAAGATGAACATTTCATGCGCCGAGCGATGGAACTTGCCCAGCAGGCTGAAGCAGAAGGTGAAGTGCCCGTCGGTGCGTTGCTGGTCAAGGATGGCGAGATCATTGCGGAAGGATGGAACCGTTCCATTGGTGCCTGCGATGCCACTGCGCACGCCGAAATTCAGGTGCTGCGCAAAGCGGGTGCGACGCTGCATAACTATCGTCTGCTCGATACTACCTTGTATGTGACGCTTGAACCGTGTCCGATGTGTGCGGGTGCCTTGCTGCACAGCCGGGTTAAACGCATCGTTTATGGTGCGCCGGATCTCAAAGCCGGTGCGGCAGGCACGGTGATGGATCTGTTCAGCAGTCAGGCGGCGTATCACTATGCCACGGTGGAAAAGGGGTTGTTGGAAGAGGAATGCCGCCAGCAACTGCAGGCGTTTTTTCAACGCCGACGCAAAGAGATCAAAGCGCAGAAAGATGCCGAGAAACTGCGTTCTGCCCAATCGGATGCACCGAAGCTGTAAATCTAGCGGTCGATCAGGGAAAGAAGTACAACGAAGAATGAAAGCGGAATGTTGGGCAAACATCTACTTACGGTAGATGTTTGCTTCTCGAAAGTGTCAGTCCGACAACTGTACGAACGCGCGATGGCGAGCCAGAACTTTTTTCTTGGTATTGGCTAACATACGGCGACGACGGTTCGCTGACACGGCTTTGCTAAGGAGTTTTGAGTGCCGTTTACGTTTCAGCATAAAACACCCTCCTACTACTGACTATAAACAAGAAACCCTGTCCGGACCGGATACGCAGTGCGTTAAGCCTAAGCTGCGCGCGTACATGAAGTCCGCTCACCGCTCGAGTATTCGCGCATCGAAGTATTTTGGTCGGTCATTCGCATTCAGTGGCGTTAAGGTTTTCAGAACGGCTGATTAGCCGCCTGAACACAACTCAAAACCGAGTGGAATGTTCTTCAGCAGGGAACCCAAAAATAACAGCTTATCATGTATTTATTGCACTTGATTTTCACTGCTTTCAGAAAACACGCAAGCGATCAAGTTCACACATCTGTGTAAGGTTTTCCCTGCTGAAAATCAAGTGATTAATTATTGCTCACATTTTGCGCATCGGAGGCCGCAGAGCTGGTTTCAGTACTGCTTTCCACGGCGGCGTCGATGTCAGACTCATCCTCGGTGATCTCCTCTTCCGGAGTGATCACCGTCAGATCGTCAGTACCGGAATCGACGGTGGTGACATGTTTTTGTTCCATGTGACCAATGATGCTCTGGTAGTAGCGGCGAATGTTTTCCACGTACGACAACGCTTCGTCGCCACGCGCATAACCATAGCGGGTTTGCGCGAAATATTTTTTCTGGCGCAGTTGTGGCAGGCGATCTTTCACATCCGCCCACGCATCCGGTGAGCCACCCTGTAGCTTGGTCAGGCGGCGGGCATCCATCATGTGGCCATAGCCGACGTTGTAGGAAGCCAGTGCAAACCAGATTTTCTCGTGATCGGGAATGGAATCGGGAATGCGCTCCATCATGCGACGCAGATATTCCACCCCGCCGCGCACGGATTGCTCAGGGTTGAGTCGATTGGTGACATCCACACTGCGCGCGGTGGGCAGAGTCAGCATCATCATGCCGCGCACGCCGGTGGGGGATTTGGCACTCGGATTCCAGTGCGATTCCTGATAGGCGAGAGCGGCAATCAGGCGCCAGTCAAATTCTTCCGAATACTTCTGAAACAGCGGCATCCATTTCGGCAGGCGGGTATCCAGCGCGCGCAGAAATGCACGGGTATCCACATAGTCAAACGTACCAACGTGACCGATGTATTTCTCTTCCAGTGACGCCAGGCTGCCGGACTGCTTCAGATTGCCGAAAAACTCAATCATCATGGCGTACAAGCTTTCGTCATCGGAACGGCGCATAAACCACGAGATCGGCTGGTCTTCGGTCATCTCAAACGCTGTGGCGATATCGGGATAAATGCGTTGAGACAGGGAAATTTCGACCGAGTCGGCCATGGTGAACTTGAGTTCACCCTGTGAAACCTGTTTGAGCAGATCGTTGACATCGGCGTTGTTATCAACGTAGTAGCGAAATTCCGGATAGGTACTTTTCAGTGATTCTAATGTGCTCTCAAAATGGGAGTCGTTCACCACGCTGAAAATGGGCGCGTCACCACTTTCATTGTACAGTTCATCTTGTTTGGCGATGAGCTGCTCAATGCTGCGTGGGCGCCATTGGCCTTTTTTATACACCACTTGTTGCGACACATAATAGTAGGCCGGGCCCGCTCGGTAATCTTTCAGGCGCTGCTCTGACTGGCTGAGGCCTGCAGCGATGATGTCGATTTCACCGTTTTTCAGCGCCGGAAACAGGCTGGATAAACGGTAGGCTGGTTTCATTTCGAGTTTGACACCCAGCTCGCGTGCAAATTCACGCGCCAGTTCGTAGTCCAGGCCGGAGGGGCCATCAGGACCGATATAATAAGAGAGCTGATTGTTAATAGTGCCGACGCGCAACACGCCGCGTGCGCGGATTTGGTCGAGTTCACTTTTGGGTTCTGAGTCGATTTGGCACCCGGCTAGCAAAAGAGTCAAAGCGGCCAGAAAGAGGGTGCGACTCATAGAAGCGAATGAAAGCTTGGTCATTAATTCTGATTCTCTTACGTCAAGTAGTGCCTTTATATCAAACACCAAACACTTGGCAAAGTTTTGCGGTCAGGTGCTGCTAATGGCGTCTAACATTTGACCAAATGGGTTGTAATTCAAATTTAACGAAAAAAATGACGCAAACGGTTGCTTTTGGTGTTACGTCACAAAAAAAAATCCTCTATAATGCGCACGCAATGGAGATGTGAAATCGGTATAAGTTCAACGTTAATAGCCTAATGTGCTGTTATTTAAGTGAATTTATTCCAATTACATCTTAATCACTTGTATATAGAGACCTAAGCACATGAGAATTTTGCGTGGCTCCCCAGCTCTTTCCGAGTTTCGTGTAAGCAAACTACTTGAAACTTGTCGCGAACAAAACCTGCCTGTAACCGGCATCTATGCTGAGTTCATGCACTTTGCAGACCTCAAAGCAGACTTGGACAGCCAGGAACTGGAAAAGTTAGAGAAGCTGCTGACTTACGGTCCAACCATTCAAGAACACGAGCCACAGGGTTTACTCCTGCTGGTGACGCCTCGTCCGGGCACTATTTCTCCTTGGTCTTCTAAAGCAACGGATATTGCGCACAACTGTGGTCTGGCGTCGATCAAACGTCTGGAACGCGGTACGGCGTACTACGTTGAGAGCGAAGCGGCGCTGACGCAAGAGCAGGTAACGACTCTGAAGGCCTTGCTGCACGATCGCATGATGGAAGTCGTGTTCACGGAACTCGACGCGGCACAAGCGCTATTCAGCGTGGCGGAACCCGCGCCAATGACTCAGGTGGATATCCTGGCAGGCGGCCGAGTTGCGCTGGAAGAAGCAAACGTTTCCCTAGGTCTGGCTCTGGCGGAAGATGAAATTGATTACTTGGTCGAGAACTTCATCAAGCTGGGTCGTAACCCGAATGACATTGAGCTGATGATGTTTGCTCAGGCGAACTCTGAGCACTGCCGTCACAAAATTTTCAATGCGGATTGGACTATCGACGGTGTTGATCAGGATAAATCGCTGTTCAAGATGATCAAGAACACCTTCGAAACCACGCCGGATCACGTGCTGTCTGCCTACAAAGACAACGCAGCGGTAATGACCGGTTCGAAAGTCGGCCGTTTCTTCCCGGATCCGGACTCACGTCAATACACCTACCACCACGAAGACGCCCACATTCTGATGAAAGTTGAAACGCACAACCACCCAACGGCGATTTCGCCTTGGCCAGGTGCGTCAACCGGTAGCGGTGGTGAAATTCGTGATGAAGGCGCAACCGGTATCGGTGGTAAGCCAAAAGCGGGTCTGGTGGGCTTTACGGTATCTAACCTGCGCATCCCTGACTTTGTTCAGCCTTGGGAAAGTGATTTTGGTAAACCAAGCCGCATTGTGAGCGCGCTGGATATCATGATTGAAGGTCCTCTGGGCGGCGCGGCATTCAACAACGAATTTGGTCGTCCAAACCTGCTGGGTTACTTCCGTACTTATGAAGAGAAAGTCACCTCGCACGCGGGTGAAGAGATCCGTGGTTACCACAAGCCAATCATGATTGCTGGCGGTATGGGTAACATTCGTGACGAACACGTACAGAAAAAAGAAATCCCGGTTGGCGCAAAACTGATCGTGTTGGGCGGTCCGGCAATGAACATCGGTCTGGGCGGCGGCGCCGCGTCTTCAATGGCGTCGGGTCAGTCGGCAGAAGATTTGGATTTTGCTTCAGTACAACGTGAAAACCCAGAGATGGAACGTCGTTGTCAGGAAGTGATCGACCGCTGCTGGCAGCTGGGCGATGCAAACCCAATCGCGTTTATCCACGATGTGGGCGCGGGCGGTATCTCGAACGCACTGCCAGAGCTGGTTAACGATGGCGATCGTGGCGGTAAATTCCAGCTGCGTGACGTGCCAAACGATGAACCGGGCATGAGCCCGCTGGAAATCTGGTGTAACGAATCGCAAGAGCGTTATGTGCTGGCGGTTGCGCCGGAGCACATGGCGGCATTTGATGCCATCTGTAAGCGTGAGCGCGCACCCTATGCAGTCGTGGGCGTGGCAACGGAAGAGCGTCATCTGACTCTGGAAGACAGCCACTTCGATAACATGCCAATCGACATGCCGATGGACATTCTGCTTGGCAAGCCGCCGAAAATGCACCGTGAAGCGACCACGCTGAAAGTGACCAGCCCAGCGATTGATCGCAGCGGTATCGAACTCAATGACGCTGTGGATCGCGTGCTGCGTCTACCGGCTGTGGCTGAGAAAACCTTCCTGATCACCATCGGTGACCGCACTGTAACGGGTCTGGTCGCTCGTGACCAAATGGTTGGTCCTTGGCAGGTGCCAGTGGCCAACTGCGCGGTAACGGCAGCAAGCTACGACACTTACCACGGTGAAGCGATGTCTATGGGCGAGCGTACTCCTGTCGCTCTGCTTGACTTCGGCGCATCGGCGCGCCTGGCGGTGGGTGAATCTCTGACCAACATCGCGGCAACCGATATCGGCGATATCAAACACATCAAACTGTCAGCGAACTGGATGTCTCCTGCCGGTCACCCGGGTGAAGATGCGGGTCTGTACGAAGCGGTGAAAGCGGTGGGTGAAGAGCTGTGTCCTGCGCTGGGCCTGACCATTCCGGTTGGTAAAGACTCGATGTCGATGAAGACCAAGTGGAACGAGAACGGCGAAAACAAAGAAGTGACCTCGCCGCTGTCGCTTGTCATCACCGCGTTTGCGCGTGTGGAAGATGTGCGTAAGACCATCACACCACAACTGCGTACCGATCTGGGTGAAACGTCTCTGGTGCTGGTGGATCTGGGTAACGGTCAGAATCGTCTGGGCGCGACGGCCTTGGCGCAAGTTTACAAGCAGTTGGGTGACAAGCCGGCTGACGTTGACAATGCCGAGCAACTGAAAGGCTTCTTCGATGCGATGCAAACTCTGGTTCGCAACGACAAACTAGTGGCTTACCACGATAAAGGCGATGGCGGTCTGTTTGTCACGCTGGCTGAAATGGCGTTCGCGGGTCACTGTGGTGTGAAAGCCAACATTGAAACGCTGGGTGACGATGTACTGGCAGCGCTGTTCAACGAAGAGTTGGGTGCGGTAATTCAGGTCAAGAACGATGAACTGAATGCGGTATTGGCCACGCTGGCGGCTAATGGTCTGGCGGATTGTTCACACGTTATCGGTGAAGTTGACGCATCAGATGCATTTGTGGTGACTTCGGGTGAACAAGTCCTTCTGCAGCGTTCACGTACCGAAATGCGTACCATCTGGGCCGAAACGACGCACAAGATGCAAGCAATGCGCGACAACCCAGCGTGTGCCGATCAAGAATTTGCGGCGAAAAAAGACAACTCAGATCCAGGTCTGAACGTGTCATTGAGCTTTGATGTCAACCAAGACGTCGCGGCACCTTACATCGCAAAAGGCGCGAAGCCTAAGATGGCGATTCTGCGTGAGCAGGGCGTGAACTCACACGTTGAAATGGCGGCAGCGTTTGACCGTGCGGGCTTTGACGCAGTCGACATTCACATGAGCGACATTCTGACCGGTCAAGCGGTACTGGATGAGTACCAAGGTCTGGTCGCGTGTGGTGGCTTCTCCTACGGTGACGTGCTGGGCGCAGGTGAAGGTTGGGCGAAATCGGTGCTGTTCAATGTGCAGGCTCGCGAACAGTTCGAGCAGTTCTTCAACCGTCAGGACACGTTCTCGCTAGGTGTGTGTAACGGTTGTCAAATGCTGTCTAACCTGAAAGAACTGATCCCGGGTGCAGACTTGTGGCCACGTTTCGTGCGCAACGAATCGGAGCGTTTTGAAGCGCGCTTTAGTCTGGTTGAAGTGCAGAAGTCGGATTCTGTGTTCTTCGATGGCATGGCCGGCTCTCGTATGCCGATTGCGGTCTCTCACGGTGAAGGTCGCGTGGAAGTTCGCGATGAAGCTCACCTCAGTGCGATTGAGCAATCAGGCACGGTTGCCGTCCGTTTCGTGGATAACTTCGGTAACCCGACGCAGCAGTACCCGAACAACCCGAACGGTTCGCCAAATGCGATTACCGGTCTGACAACGAAAGACGGCCGCGTCACCATCATGATGCCGCACCCAGAGCGTGTATTCCGCACGGTGGCGAACTCATGGCACCCAGATAACTGGGGTGAAAATGGTGCCTGGATGCGTATGTTCCAGAACGCACGTAAGAATCTGGGTTAATCAACCATCCAACGAAAAAGCGCAGACCTGGGTCTGCGTTTTTTTTATCTGTTGGTTTCAAAGCGGCAAAAAAACGGCCATTCGGCCGTTGGGTGTGCACTTTATTCCTGTCGATGGGCAGGCCGATTAACGGAACTGGCCAACTTGGGGCAGAAATTCAAAGCCTGCCGCAGCAAGACGCGCTTCGAGCGCTGCACGGTCAATGTCGAAGTAAACCACCAGCTTGTCGAGATCGCCGCCGAAATCGTCACGCAGCTTCATATTCACAATGCTCATCAGCATCACGGGATCCATGGTGGCAAAGTTCGCCAGATTCATGTTCAGTCCTCGAAATCAGAAATCAGTAAGTTGGCCGCCGCAAACGCCGCTTTTTCACGGGTTTCCTTGGGGAGGGAGGTGTCAGCAGCGATATCATTGAGTGCGCGCACTGCGCAGGAAATCGCCTGCGGCACGTACCCTTGGTCACCACTGCCAATCTGTGCGTAAAGTTCACGCACCAATTCACAACACGCGTAGACTTGCATGGTTTTGTCCTCGAAATAGAATCTGTGTCCAATATACACACACAGCCAGTCGCTGACAAAACTGTGGTTTGCGCTGGCGCAAACTCATGGTGTAACTGGTGAATTATTCTCCGCGCACCTGCTGATTGAGCTCAGCAATCAGTGCATCATCCAGCCGCATCTGTTTGCCAAGCTCACGCAAATAAGCTTTTTCCATGAAGTTCTGCTCATCGACAATCAATAAGGAAGCGAGATAGAGCTCCGATGCTTGGGCTGGCGTCTGAGCCAGAAGGGCGATTTCAGTGGGATCGAGCGGCTTTTTCAGTTCTTGTTCGATCAGAGTTTGCACGCTGGCATCGGCTCCGAGTTCATTCACAGCTTGGTTGATGTGCGCCATTTCCTGTTCATCGACATGGCCATCCGCTTTGGCTGCGGCGATCATCGCCTTAAGAATTAACAGCTCATGACGTGGATTGTGCTCATCAAAGGTGGCTGAGGGTGGGGCAGAGGCGGGCTGTTTGGCTTGCCAGTCATTGTAAACCTTATATGCCAGTGCGCCTAAAGCGGCAGCGCCGCCGATTTTCAAAGCACTCTTGCCAAGTTTCTTACTTTTTCTCGACCCCATCAGAATGCCCAGTAAGCCGCCACCGAGCGCGCCGGCACCCAATGTGGCGAGTTGGCTTTTGTCTTTGGTGAGTGACTGTGCCTGCTGAGTGCCTTTCTGCACCAAGTCTGAATTAAGTGCTTGATTGAGTAATGCTTTCAGATCCATAAATCACCTCCTTGAGTGTGTTTACAGTCTAAGAAGCACAACATGAACTGAGGATTAATTGCATAAAAAAAGCTGCCCGAAGGCAGCTTTCAAACTCAGTTGGCGATTAAGCCATTTGTGCTTTGATGTGTTCAACGATCTGGTCGATGGCAATCGAAGTCTTCTCACCGCTGCGGCGGTTTTTATACTCGAAGTTGCCTTCGTCCATACTGCGATCGCCAATAACGATCGTGTGTGGCACACCAATCAGTTCCATGTCAGAGAACATTACGCCCGGACGTTCTTTACGGTCATCAAACAGTACGTCGATACCTGCAGCGCTCAATTCCGCGTACAGTTTTTCTGCTGCTTGCTGAACGCGCTCTGATTTGTGCATGTTCATCGGTACGATCGCAACCTGGAACGGTGCAATTGCATCAGGCCAGATGATGCCGTACTGGTCGTTGTTCTGTTCAATGGCAGCGGCCACCACACGAGAAACACCGATACCGTAACAGCCCATTTCCAGAATGACGTTTTTGCCGTCTGGACCCAGAACGCTACAGTTCATTTTCTCTGAGTAGTTGGTACCCAGTTGGAAGATGTGACCCACTTCGATACCACGTTTTAGCATCAGGGTACCTTTGCCACATGGGCTAGGATCGCCCTCTACCACGTTACGCAGGTCTGCCACTTTACCCAGTTCAACGTCACGACCCCAGTTGATACCGAAGTAGTGCTTGCCGTCGATGTTAGCGCCTGCGCCGAAATCACTCATCACGGCCACAGTGCGGTCAACGATGAATGGCAGTTGCAGGCCAACAGGACCCAGAGAACCAGGGCCTGCGCCGATCAGCGCGCGAATTTCTTCTTCGCCGGCCATTTCCAGTGGCGATGCCACTTCTGGCAGATTTTCTGCTTTGATTTCGTTCAGTTCGTGATCGCCACGGACCAGCAGCGCAACGATAGGCGCGTCGATCTCGTCAGAGGCTTTCACAAACAGAGTTTTAATGGTTTTCTCGATTGGCAGACCGTGTTGCTCCACCAGTTCCGCGATGGTTTTCGCGTTTGGCGTATCAACCAGAGTCATTTCCTGCGTTGGCGCTGCGGCTTCTGCGGCAGGAGCAATCGCTTCTGCTTTTTCGATATTGGCTGCGTAATCTGACTCAGTTGAGAAAACGATCAGGTCTTCACCACTTTCAGCCAGTACGTGGAATTCTTGTGAACCGTTACCACCAATGGCACCGCTGTCTGCCAGCACTGGACGATAGTCCAGACCCATACGGTCAAACGCTTTGCAGTAAGCGGCGTGCATTGCATCATAAGATTTTTGCAGACCATCTTTGTCGATGTCGAAGCTGTATGCGTCCATCATCGAGAATTCACGTGCACGCATCACACCGAAACGAGGGCGACGTTCATCACGGAACTTAGTTTGAATCTGATACAGGTTCAGCGGCAGCTGCTTGTATGAGCTCACTTCATTGCGCACCAGCGCAGTGATCACTTCTTCAGCAGTCGGGCTAAGAACAAACGGACGAACGTGACGGTCAGTAAAGCGAAGCAGCTCAGGACCCATCTTTTCGCTGCGTCCTGTCTCTTCCCATAGTTCAAACGGCTGAACAACGGGCATCAAAGTTTCGATTGCACCTGCATTATCGATTTCTTGACGAACGATGTTTTCGACTTTACGCAGCACGCGCAGACCAGTAGGTAGCCAGGTGTATAGGCCTGAAGCTAGCTTACGGATCATACCCGCACGTAGCATGAGCTGATGGCTCACAACTTCTGCGTCGTTTGGAGTCTCCTTCAGAGTAGAAAGAAGATATTTACTGGTACGCATTTAGGTATCCGTTTTTCAAAGTTTTAAGGAATCGCCGACACTTTCCCCTGAGTTCACAACCAATGAAGGCGGCATCACAGGCAGGTAAAGTGGCACGTGGCGACTAAAATAAATCAGCCGCTAATAATATCAGCCAATTGCTTTTGTCAAAAGCGTTCTATTGCGGTGACGGTCACTAAGTTGCCGTTGACCATGAATTTGACGTTCAGATCGTACAAATTGACCGCATATTCTTTCATATCCGGCTTGTTTTTCTTATACGCCGGTCGCGGATCCTGTGCCAGCACTTCGCCAATGACTGCCTGTTGCACCTGACCATCTGGCAGGCGCTGTAATGTCTCGAGTGCGGCTGCGGAAAACGTGACTTCAGCTTGCTCGGGTTCCGCTTCTGCGTAGCCTCCCTGAGCATCAGCAATGCTATCGGAGTAGGGAATGTAGGGTTTGATATCGATGATTGGCGTGCCATCGACCAGATCGACACTACCCAGATCGAGATAGATCTGATCGCCCTGTTTACGGACTCCACGTAATTCAACCGCGGACATTCCGATGCCATTCGGACGAAACGTCGAGCGCGATGCCAGAACACCGATGCGCTCATTGCCACCAAGGCGAGGCGGACGAACCGTTGGTTTCCAGCCAGCCTGCAGGTTCTGATCAAACAAAAATAGCAGCCACAAGTGGCTGAACTGCTCGATGCCTCGCACGGCTTCCTGGCAGTTACTTTCTCCCAGTAGTTTGACCCGCGCGGTCGCACTCGGGACTAAGCGTGGCTGACGTGGTACGGCAAACTTTTCTTTATACGGACTTTCGATAACGGCAATCGGTTCGATGGTGTGCATAGTTTCCTACTTAAACTGTCGCCCTGATGCGAACGACGAATCTTTACCCTCATCAGCAATGATGAAATCGGAATGATCAATGCGCCATCCTAACTCTTTGTTTCCGATGAAGACTTAGCTGGCGTCATGACGAATAGGCGAAAAATATCATATTCCTGCCCATAAATCGCTTGCAAAACGGCATTGGTGAGAATTACTATTATTTAAAACGTTATAACATAACAATTTAAGAGAGGAGATCTCAAATGAGAGAAGGTATTCACCCGGAATATCGGGAAGTGGTATTTCATGACACCAGTATTGATCACTATTTTGTTATTGGTTCAACGTTGAAAACCGAACGCACCATTGAATGGCAGGGGAAAACGTACCCTTATGTGACGATTGAAGTCTCTTCAAAGTCGCATCCGTTCTATACCGGCAAACAGCGTGTTATGCAGCAGGAAGGTCGTGTGGCCAACTTTAATCGTCGTTTTTCCCGTTTTGGGGCAAAGGAGAAGTAAATGAAGGTACTGAGTTCACTTAAAAGCGCAAAAAAACGCCATCCAGATTGTCAAATCGTAAAGCGTCGCGGGCGGTTGTACGTAATTTGCAAAACTAATCCGAGGTTCAAAGCGGTTCAACGATAAGTAATTGTTGCCACTGATATTTGGTTGGTTAGGTATTATTTTATCTTATGTAACGTTGTTGGTTTTTTAATCTGATAATTAAGTTATTGGTGTTACATAATTCTGATTTTGAAAATATTTGTAACATTTTCGATTTTTATTTGTTCCCTCCCTCAAGTACTCTGCGCCAGCTTTTGACATTTCTGTCACATATGCTCAGGAATTACTACAAGGAGGGAACAGATGAGTTCATCTGCTTCAATAAACCAACCAGCACCAAAAAAGTCCTTTTTTACCCGCTTCTTAGATGGTGTTGAGTATTTGGGGAACCTTTTACCCCATCCCATTACACTTTTTGCCCTGTTCTGCTTAGCGATCCTGCTGGCTTCCGGCATTGCCGGTTACTTTGATATGTCTGTGATGGATCCGCGTCCGGAAGGCGCCAGTGGTCGTGCCGCGGACGGTATGATTCACGTGGTGAGCCTGCTCAATGCTGAAGGTCTGCAACTGATCGTCACCAATCTGGTGAAAAACTTTGTCGGCTTTGCACCGCTGGGTACTGTTCTGGTCGCCATGCTGGGTGTTGCGATTGCTGAATATTCGGGTCTGCTGTCTGCCGCGATGCGTGGTCTGGTGATGGGCGCTTCTCAGCGCATGGTGACCATCACGGTTGTGTTCGCCGGCATTATCTCTAACACGGCTTCCGAGCTGGGTTACGTGGTTCTGATCCCACTGGCAGCGATGCTGTTCCATTCTCTGGGCCGCCATCCGCTGGCTGGTCTGGCGGCGGCGTTTGCCGGCGTATCCGGTGGATATTCTGCGAACCTGCTGATCGGCACTGTGGATCCTCTGCTCTCGGGCATTACCGAAACCGCAGCGCAGATGATCGACCCAACCTACACTGTTGGTCCTGAGGTGAACTGGTATTTCATGTTCGTGTCGACGTTCTTTATCGCCGCGATGGGTGCGTTTGTTACCGAGAAAATCGTTGAACCGAAACTGGGCGAATACAAAGACGAAGAAGCCTCTGAAGATCTGTCGAAAGACAAAATGGGCTCACTGACGGCGCTGGAGAAAAAAGCGCTCAAATGGGCGGGTGTGGCTGTACTTGTTGTGAGTGCCTTGTTGGCTTGGACCGTGGTTCCGGCGGATGGCATTCTGCGTTCGGCGGATGGTCAGATCGCAGGTTCTCCATTCCTGAAGAGTATTGTGGCGTTCATCTTCGTTTTCTTCGCGATTCCGGGTTTTGTCTACGGCAAGATTGTCGGCACGATGAAAACAGACCGCGACGTGATTGATGCCATGGCAAAATCCATGTCATCGATGGGCATGTACATCGTCCTGGTGTTCTTTGCTGCCCAGTTTGTTGCGTTCTTCAAATGGACCAACTTTGGTCAGGTGTTTGCGGTTGCGGGCGCTGAGTTCCTGCAAAACATTGGTCTGACTGGCCCGATGCTGTTCTTCGCTTTCATTCTGATGTGTGGTTTCATCAACCTGATGATTGGTTCGGCATCGGCTCAGTGGGCGGTTACGGCACCGATTTTCGTTCCGATGCTGATGCTGGTTGGCTATGCGCCAGAAGTGATTCAGGCGGCGTACCGTATCGGTGACTCGACCACGAACATCATCACGCCAATGATGAGTTACTTTGGCTTGATTCTGGCGGTAGCCACACGCTACATGAAGAATCTGGGCATTGGTACACTGATCGCGACCATGCTGCCGTATTCGGTGGTGTTCATTGTTGGTTGGAGCCTGCTGTTCTACGTGTGGGTATTTGTCTTTGGCCTGCCTGTTGGTCCTGGCGCGGCAACGTACTACACGCCATAAGCATCAAATGCTGTTGAACAATGAAAAACCTGCGCTTAGCGCAGGTTTTTTTATGGGCGTCGGTTTTGCTGGAATTTAGCCAGAATGCGATCAAGGTGATTGGCAAATTCACGACGTTCGGTCTGCGAGAGTGCAGAAGGGCCGCCAGTCTGAATGCCGCTCGCGCGCATGGTATCCATAAAGTCGCGGATATTCAGGCGCGCTTTGATGGTTTCCGTGGTGTAGAGCTCTCCGCGTGGGCTGAGCGCCAGAGCGCCTTTGGCAATCACTTCATCGGCCAGCGGAATATCCGAGGTGATCACCAGATCGCCGGCGGCTACGCGCTGCACGATTTCGTTGTCCGCCACATCAAACCCACTGGCGACTTGCAGGCTACGGATGTTATCGCGTTTAGGGACCGGCACCAGGTGGTTGGCAACAAAAATGCATTCAATACCGGTACGCTCAGCGGCGCGGACCAGAGTTTCACGAATCACTTTCGGGCACGCATCCGCATCAACCCATAACTTCATCATGCGTGACCTGCCAATTTTGCTTCCAGTGCCTGCAAACGCTGCGTTAAATCGGCGACCTGTTGTTCCAATACGCTGATGCGATCAGTTTCGTTAGCCGATGTGGCGGCAATCTCAATTTTTGGTACTCGGTTGGCGCTTTTCCAGCTTTTAATCGCCGTAATCAGCGCAGGCATCGGAACCGAGGTCGATAAACGGGCTTTTACCAGAGCTACGCTGGGCTCTTTTCCTTCGTTGTGCAGGCTGGTCAGAATAGCTTCCAGCTCCTGAGTGATATCTTTAGTGAGCATCTTTTGTCCCTTTTCTTTGACTGGGTCTATCTTACTGATATTTCAGTGATAGCAAAAGAGGGAATGCTTTGTAAGAGATCTCGCACAAAACGTGTAAGAGAACGGATTTTTGTTGCAGGAAATTCACTATGTAATCGATTTAAATTAATGATTTTAAATGTTTTTTGTTAATTGTCTGAATTGTGGTCAAAAATAATTATTTAGCGGGCATTGCGAAAAAAGCGCAGCAGCGTAAATTGAACCCTGTCGGAAGGGAACTGACACGGATTTGGATTCACCACTGGACGGTGGCTTCAGGATGAAAATGGCGATAACGGATACATCGCCACACGGAAGACAGGATTTCGAACGGAATCGACAGTTTACACGGAGTAAACTGGCAAGGAATGCACAGGACACCTCGGGATGAGGTCGGAACACCATCAGGATGATGGCAAGGACACCGCTCAGGGAACAAGTGATGTGCGCTAACCGGGATGTGTTAGCAATAGGGAATAACGGACACCGCTAGGACGGCGATGCGAGGAAGAGGCAGAAGGATTCTGTCACTATTATGGATGATGCATGGAGCAATCATCAGTAGCCGGACTGCTGCGAGTAAGACTTAAGCCCCGATGCCCAGCGCATCGGGGCTTTTCTTAATCTCCCAATGCGTGGCTTCTTCAGGTTGCCTGGCGTCCAGCGCTCACAGGATGCGATTACTGCTAATAAATTTGTAAAATAACAAATAAATCGCAACCCAGATCAATGATATATCGTCCCAGTTGGTTTAATTTTCGGCTTCTTTCCTGTGCTTAGGAAAGGGCCTTTTGGTCATTCGGAATTGTTGTAAACAAGGATTGTCCGTGACAATAGTGACACGCAGAACGCTTGTTATTCCTTACACAGAATCATTTGAGTCTGATTTTTTGATGCTCAACTGCTGTGCGAAAAACCGCGCGCAAATGAACGGCCCGAAAACGGTCGCCTCCGCAAAACAACTCTTTCAACGTGTGCTGCACGATCCTTCCCTGCATGCGATGGCGGTGCTCGACAACTACAATCGTGAATACATGGGACATGTGTTTGTCGAGGTTGAAGACGGCCATGCAGAGCTGGGTTATATCTTCGATAAAGCATATTGGGGACAAGGACTGGCAAGCGAAGCGCTGCTGGCGTTTTTTCCTAAGATGTGTCAACGCCTCGGGTTGGAAAAAGTGGTCGCGACGGCCAACCTGCAACATTACGCCTCGATAGCGATTCTTCACAAGCTTGGTTTTCATCTGCTGGGGACCAACGAAGATGTGTTTGGCCCGTATTACGAATTTGCCTGGTTGAAAGAGGAAACGGCTACACCATTCGATGCGGTGGCACATGGAATGCCTGCGGCGTAAAGCCGCGCATGATCAGATGGCCCTGATAACAGTCGTCACCGAGGGCTGAAAACTCAAAATAGTACACCGTATGCCAACGCCAGCGATTGTCTGGCGTTTTCCATTTATGGCGCCCAAACGACACGCTGAGCAGTTGTAAATCCAGTTCATCACACTTACGTGCGATTCGGGCCTTGGCCAGTTCAGACTGACGACGCTGCTGCCAGAAGGCAAAACACACCAGGCAAAACAGCAGGATAGTGAGCAGGTCGCCAATCATTCGCTTTACCCTTTCGTCGATTGTTGCAGGTTCAGCAGTGCTTGCGCCAGTTCTGGTGACGGGCTGGTATGCAATAGCGGCAGCAGTACCATACGCAGTTCTGGCAGCATGACTAAATCGGCAAACAGCTGGTTGAACAGCGACTGATTACCGCTTTGCGCCAAACGCAGCAAAAAGCGCTGTGCGCGACCGCTGTCGCTGAGCATTGACCAGCTGCGACCCGCAATACCAATCAGCACTTCCGGATGGCTCAGACGCGGGCTGCTTAACACCGTATCCAATACGTCACTTTGTATCGCAGCCGGCGCGCCGGACAGGGCTCGCACCAGCGCTGAAAGCAAAAACAGATCCGGCTCTTGCGCGTTCATCTCGGCATCAGCAAGCTCTTTAATTCGCGCGGCCAGTTTCTCAGGCAATTGGATGTGTTCCAGTGCGCCGAGCAAGGCGTATAACGGCTGAGCCGGAAGGTGATGGAGCGCTTTACGCAGCGTGACGCCATTTTGCTCCTGACCCAGACGGGCACAGATGTCCGTGATTCCCTGCAGGCCAACGGTTTGCCAGTTGTCCCAGCCTAAGCCACCGCCGAAGTAGTGCTGCGCGTGTTCATAATACTGACTGCATGGCAGGCCGAGATTGGCGCGGATCTGGCTGTGGAACACGGCCATTTTGTCTTCGGCGGGTTTGAACGTGTAAGGGTTGTTGGCCAGCTTTTGTTGCTGTTCGTCGCTTAGTTCCTGATTCAGGCGCGTCCCCATGGCTTCAATCACGTATTTGATGAACTGGCCGACATCGGCCTGAGCCAGTAATCCTCGCTCATCCAGCGTGAATTTCAGAAACCAGATCCAAGGCTGTTTGGATTCGTTCCAGTACACAATGGCCAAATGCGCCGTGCGTTTCAGCGGATAAGGGTAGGGCTGGTAGCCGAGTTCAACCTGTTCAAATTGAGCCACATCAATGGCTTGAATGCGGCGGCCTAAGTCAAACACCTGATAGTGACAGCCGCTGTTTTTCAGCAGGGCGCTGAGAGTATGAATGGTATCCATGGGAGCAAATTGGTCCTAACTTTCTTTGTTCAATAGATGGTATCATTCGCCGCTAATTCAAGGCCAGGAAGTAAAGATTAATGACCGCCGCCACACTTTTCGTGTTATTGCAGCAACTGGAAGACGAACTTCGTCAATCTGGTGTCTGGCAAACCGCTGCACCCGCTGAGCATGCGTTGCAAAGCACGCAACCTTTCGCGCTGGATACACTTGAGCCGCATGAGTGGCTGCAGTGGATTTTTCTACCACGTATGCAGCAGATGATAGAGCAGCAGATGACCTTGCCGAGCGGCTTTTTGTTGTCACCCTATTTTGAAGAAGTGTGGAAAGAACGCGAGGAATTTGCAACGGTGATGCTGGTCTTAAATCGAATCGATAAGGTGTGTCAGTAATGCTGGAAATCATTTATCAGGACGAGTACATCGTGGCTGTCAACAAGCCAGCGGGCATGTTGGTGCATCGCAGTTGGCTCGATAAGCATGAAACCCATTTCGTGATGCAGACGCTGCGCGATCAGATTGGTCAGCATGTGTTTCCGTTGCACCGTCTCGATCGCCCGACCTCCGGGGTATTGGTGTTTGCACTGTCCAGTGAGATTGCCGCCAACATGATGCCGATGTTTGCCAATCATGAGATGGAAAAAACCTATCATGCGATCGTGCGCGGCTGGATTGAAGAGGGGGATGTACTTGATTATCCGCTTAAAGAAGAGCTGGATAAAATCGCCGACAAGTTTGCCAAGCAGGATAAAGAGCCACAGTCAGCAGTGACGGCGTATCAGCCATTGGCCAAAGTCGAAGTGCCGCATTCGACGGGCAAGTTTCCCACTACGCGTTACTGCCTGATGGAAATGAAACCCAAAACCGGACGTAAACATCAATTGCGTCGCCACATGGCGCATCTGCGTCATCCGATTGTCGGTGATACTACTCACGGCGATGGCAAACACAACCGTCTGTATCGTGAGGTGTATGACGCGCAGCGTCTGATGTTGCATGCCAGCGAGCTGCGTTTTATCCATCCTTACACGGAACAGGAGCTGGTGCTGCGAGCCGGGTTTGACCCAATCTGGCAGCGCCTGTTTGCGCAGTTTGCGTGGAATGAGCCTCAGCCTGCGGTCTGATTCTCTGACCAGTCAACACAAAAAAGCCTTCTCACTGAGAAGGCTTTTTCAATTTGGTGCACCGACGCATTATTTGGCGAGGTAGTCACGAACCGCGCGTTCAATGCCAGCCGCATCCAGTCCCAGCTCGTGGTGCATCTCTTCTTGCGTGCCCTGAGCAATAAACCGATCTGGCAGACCCAGATTGAGGACTGGCTTGATGAGTTTATGTTTCATCATAAATTCCACCACACCCGCGCCAGCGCCGCCAGCGACCACGTTCTCTTCCAGCGTCACTAACACATCGTGCGTGTTGGCCAGTTCGCTAATCAGGGCTTCATCAAGTGGTTTGACAAAACGCATGTCAGCCACCGTAGCGTTGAGTGCTTGCGCCGCTTCGAGTGCGTATGGCAGCAGAGTACCGAAACTTAAAATCGCCACTTTCTCACCTTCGCGCATGATGCGGCCTTTGCCGATTTCCAGAGCCGTGAAGTCACTTTCAATCGTCACCCCCATCCCGTTACCGCGTGGGTAACGCACAGCGCTTGGCCCTTGGTGCTGGTGGCCGGTGTAGAGCATCTGACGACACTCATTTTCGTCCGCCGGTGCCATGATCACCATGTTCGGAATACAGCGCATAAAGCTGAGGTCAAACGCACCCTGGTGAGTCTGACCGTCCGCACCGACAAGACCGGCACGGTCAATCGCAAACATCACTGGCAGGTCCATGATCGCGACATCGTGGATCAGTTGATCGTAACCACGCTGCAGGAAGGTGGAGTAAATCGCCACAATCGGTTGATGACCCGCGATCGCCATACCAGTTGCCAGCGTTACCGCGTGCTGTTCTGCAATCGCCACATCAAAGTATTGTGATGGGTACTCTTTCGAGAAACGCACCATACCGGAGCCTTCGCGCATTGCCGGCGTGATCGCCATCAGCTTAGGATCCTGTGCGGCCATGTCACACAAAAAGTCACCAAAAATTTTCGAGAAAGTCGGCTTAGTACTGGTGCTTTTGGGCAGTGAGTCGTGGCTCGGATCGAATTTCGGTACGCCATGGTAGCCAATCGGATCTTTCTCCGCCGGCTCATAGCCTTTACCTTTTTTGGTCATCACGTGCAGGAACTGCGGACCTTTCAGTTCACGCATGTTTTTCAGCGTTTTGGTCAGTTCCAGAACGTCATGGCCATCAACCGGGCCGATGTAATTAAAGCCCAGCTCTTCAAACAGAGTGCCCGGCACCACCATACCTTTGAGATGCTCTTCGGTGCGGCGAACCAGTTCTTTGATTGGCGGAACGCCAGACAGCACTTTCTTGCCGCCTTCACGAATCGAGGTATAGAGATTACCGGACAGCAGCTGCGCCAGATGGTTGTTCAGTGCGCCCACGTTTTCTGAAATCGACATTTCGTTGTCGTTCAGAATCACCAGCATGTCTGGATGGACGTCGCCGGCGTGGTTCATCGCCTCAAACGCCATACCTGCGGTAATCGCACCGTCGCCAATCACGCTGACCACTTTACGGTTCTGGCCTTCTTTGCCTGCGCAAATGGCCATACCCAGCGCCGCACTGATTGAGGTCGACGAGTGACCAACAGACAAGGTGTCGTATTCGCTCTCTTCACGCCAAGGGAACGGGTGCAGGCCGCCTTTCTGACGAATAGTTGGCATCTGCTCACGGCGGCCAGTCAGAATTTTATGCGGGTAAGCCTGATGGCCGACGTCCCAGATCAGTTGGTCAAATGGGGTGTTATAGACGTAATGCAAAGCAACAGTGAGCTCAACAGTGCCCAGGCCAGAAGCCAAATGACCGCTGGATTGGCTGACTGAGTTCAGCAGATAGGTTCTCAGTTCATCACAAAGCGTCGGCAGCACTTCTTTTGGCATGCTGCGTAATTCATCCGGCGTATTTGCCAGAGCCAGTGTCGGATATTTTGAAATATCAAGAGTCATAGTTATGCGCGCTTATAGTGTTAATTTTTGCGCTCGATGACGTATCGGGCGAACTCTTCAAGATGCTCAGTATTGTACGGAATCGCTTCCAGTGCCTGAAGCGCTTCTTCAAGCAGCGCCTGAGCTTTATTCATTGCTCCTTCCAGACCTAATAGAGCCGGATAGGTACTTTTATTGAGTTGTTGATCAGAACCTTGTGGTTTGCCCAACGTTTCGGTGTCACTGATGATATCGAGAATGTCATCCTGAACCTGGAAAGCCAGACCGACCGCATCTGCGTACTTATCGAGATGAGGCAGCACATCCAGCCCTTTCTGACCCGCCGCCATCGCTCCCATGCGGATAGCGCAGCGCATCAGTGCGCCGGTTTTATTGCGGTGGATGTTTTCCAGCTCTTCCAGTGTCACCATGCGGTTCTCGGCCGCCAAATCTAATGCCTGACCCAGACACATGCCCTGAGCGCCAGACGCTTCTGCCAGTGCCTGAATCATTTTTACGCGGTTCACTTCACCAGCGGCAGACAGTGAGCCTTCTGCGAGAATGGTAAACGCCAGCGTTTGCATCGCATCACCGGTCAGAATTGCGGTCGCTTCATCAAACTTAATGTGGCAGGTTGGTTTGCCGCGACGTAACTCGTCGTCGTCCATTGCGGGTAAGTCGTCATGAATCAGTGAGTAGGCGTGAATACACTCAATCGCGGAAGCGGGAGTGTCCAAATCACTCGGCTCACAGCCCAGCATTTGTCCGGTGATGTAAACCAGATAAGGACGAGCGCGTTTGCCGCCCAGCAGCAAACCGTAACGCATCGCGTCAATCAGCGGCAGAGTCTGGTTCGGCAGACGGTTTAACCACAGGTCAAGCTGCTCATTATTTCTTTGTTGAAAAGAGGATAGAGCCTCAATCATAGGGCACTCTTTAGTCTTCGTTTATTCAGGCAAATCGGTAAAGTCACTCAGCGGCGCTTCGTCGCTGTTGCTGAGCAGAATGCTGACGCGCTGTTCGGCTTCGTCGAGCTTAGTTTGTCCGGAGCGAGCCAGAGCAATGCCGCGCTCAAATTTTTTGAGGGCTTCATCTAACGCCAAATCACCGTTTTCCAGTTGATCAACCAGTTCATCTAACTCCTGAATGGTTGCTTCGAAGGACATGTTTTCAGGTTTCTTGCTCGCCATAATCATTTTGCCTTGGGAAAGATGCACGAAAGTTACCTTAGGGCGTTGTGATGGTCAAATTTAACCAAGCAATTTTGTCAGAAATACAACGCTTTTTAGTGGATGCCGAGACCGAAAAGCAAAAATGGCACCGGAGTCTGAAACTTGGCTTGGATTTCTGTGCTGCCCGCAGGTGCATCTTAGCCGGATTTGAGTATACACTGGGAAAAGCATATCACTGCCCGGTAGGGCGTGCCGCCGTTTCAAGCAGATTTTTGCGCAAATTGTCGACTCAAGACGAGTGGCAGTGGCGAAAGCGTCGCTCAATCCTGAGAAAATGAACAATAACTCAGCAACATAGAGGACGTGCGGACGTAACAATGATAAATAATCTTGTCATCACAGACAGGGAAGAGCGTGGTATGGTGCCACACTTCCTGAGAAAAAAGTTAAAGAATTTATTCTCTTGCCGATAACGAGAGTAATCTCTAATCGCGAATGAACAGCAGAGGAGCGCTTCGTGGATTTAGCAACGCTGATAGGTCTGATTGGTGGCTTAGCATTTGTCGTCATGGCGATGGTCTTGGGCGGCAGCATTATGATGTTCGTCGATGTCACCTCTATTCTGATCGTAGTGGGTGGTTCGCTGTTCGTCGTGTTAATGAAATTTACGATGGGTCAGTTCTTCGGTGCCGCCAAAATTGCCGGCAAAGCGTTCATGTTTAAAGCCGATGAGCCAGAAGACCTGATCGCGAAGATCGTGGAAATGGCTGACGCAGCGCGTAAAGGTGGTTTTCTGGCTCTGGAAGAGATGGAGATCTCCAACTCTTTTATGCAGAAAGGCATTGATCTGCTGGTGGATGGCCACGATGCCGATGTGGTGCGTGCCACGCTGCAAAAAGATATTGCCCTGACCGACGAACGTCATGAGGCCGGCACGGGCGTGTTCCGCGCGTTTGGTGATGTTGCTCCGGCGATGGGGATGATCGGTACACTGGTTGGTCTGGTGGCGATGTTATCCAACATGGACGACCCGAAATCGATTGGCCCGGCCATGGCGGTGGCTTTGTTGACCACGCTGTACGGTGCGATTCTCTCTAACATGGTGTTTTTCCCGATTGCCGACAAACTGTCGCTGCGCCGTGAACAAGAAACGCTCAACCGCCGTTTGATTATGGATGGCGTGTTGGCCATTCAGGATGGCCAGAACCCGCGTGTGATTGACAGCTACCTGAAAAACTACCTCAATGAAGGTAAGCGCGCGCTTGATGTCGACAAAGAATAAGCGGAGTGAATGATGGAAGAGCAAAAGTGCAAATGTCCGCCTCCTGGGCTTCCGGCCTGGCTGGGGACCTTTGCTGACCTGATGTCACTCCTGATGTGCTTCTTCGTACTGCTGCTTTCGTTTTCGGAAATGGACGTACTGAAGTTCAAGCAGATCGCCGGTTCAATGAAGTTTGCCTTTGGTGTGCAAAACCGTCTCGAAGTGAAAGACATTCCGAAAGGGACCAGCATCATCGCTCAGGAGTTTCGTCCCGGGCGTCCTGAGCCGACGCCGATTGATGTCATCATGCAGCAAACCATGGACATCACCCAGCAAACGCTGGAGTTTCACGAAGGTGACTCTGATCGTGCCGGTGGCACCCAGCGTGATGCCGGCCAGTTGACCGGTGGTCAGTCTCCGGAAACTTCCACGCAAAATAACCAGAACACCGAAGCGCAGCAGCAACAGCAGCAAGCGCAGTCTCAGGCGATGTCAGAAGAGATGGAAACGGTACTGGAAAGCATTAAGAAAGCGCTGCAACGAGAAATCGAGCAGGGTGCGATTGAAGTGGAAAACCTTGGGCAGCAGATCGTTATCCGAATTCGCGAGAAGGGCGCATTCCCTGAAGGTTCCGCCTTCCTGCAACCGAAATTCCGTCCGCTGGTACGCCAGATTGCCGATTTGGTCAAAGATGTTCCGGGCATTGTCCGAGTGTCTGGCCATACAGACAATCAGCGTATTGATTCTGAGCTGTATCGTTCGAACTGGGATTTGTCTGCGCAGCGCGCGGTGTCGGTGGCGCAGGAGATGGAAAAAGTGAAAGGCTTCAACCACCAACGCCTGCAAGTACGCGGTATGGCCGATACGGACCCGTTGGGGCCGAACGACACTGAAGCCGAGCGCGCTCGTAACCGCCGAGTAGAAATCAGCATCATGCAGGGTGAGCCGCTCTACAGCGATGAAGTCCCATCGGCACAGCCCGCGACCAACCAATAACGCGACATAGAGTCCGCTCACAAAGGCAAGCTAACCCGCTTGCCTTTTTCATAAGCTTTTCTCTGTGGCGAGAGATCGTGTATAATCCCGCCCCCTTAGCGGTGCTGAGCGCCACACAGTCGTGCCTGCCAGTGAATGTTCAAATCAAATTGCGAATAACCTTATGAAATTTATAGTTAAGCCCCATCCAGAAATTTTCATTAAAAGTGAATCGGTGCGTAAGCGCTTCACTAAAATTCTTGAAAGCAATATTCGCAATATCATCAAGAGTCGTACCACTGGTGTGGCGGTATTCAACCGTCGCGATCATATTGAAGTTTCTGCGAACAGCAGTGATTTCTTTGCGGAAACACTGGAAATTCTGAAGACCACTCCGGGCATTCAACAAGTGCTGGAAGTGAAGCAATCGGAATTCAAAGATCTGCACGATATTTACGAGCAAGTGCTGCTGCAAAGCCGTCATCTGATTGAAGGCAAAACCTTCGTGGTGCGCGCTAAACGTCGTGGTAAGCATGAGTTCACTTCGATTGAGCTGGAACGTTACGTTGGCGGCGGCCTGAACCAGGCGGTAGAAAGCGCCAAAGTGCGTCTGAAAAATCCAGATGTGACCATTAATGTGGAAATCAACGATGGTCTGCTGAATCAGGTTATTGCCCGCCATAAAGGCTTAGGCGGTTTCCCTCTGGGTACGCAGGAAGATGTGCTGAGCCTGATTTCTGGTGGTTTTGACTCGGGTGTCTCCAGCTACCTGCACATCAAACGTGGTTCAAAAGTGCATTACTGCTTCTTCAACCTGGGCGGTCCGGCACACGAAATCGGCGTAAAACAGGTGGCTTACTACCTGTGGCACAAATACGGTTCTTCAGCCAAAGTGCGCTTTATCTCAGTGGATTTCGAGCCTGTGGTGGCAGAAATTCTGGAGAAAGTTGACGATGGCCAGATGGGCGTGATCCTAAAACGCATGTTCATGCGTGCGGCAGGCCAGATTGCAGAGAAATTCGGCATTCAGGCACTGGTGACGGGTGAAGCGCTGGGTCAGGTATCCAGTCAGACTCTGACTAACCTGCGCCACATCGATAATGTAACTGATACGCTGATTCTGCGTCCGCTGATCAACTGGGACAAAGACGATATCATCAGTCTGGCTCGTGAGATCGGTACGGAAGACTTTGCCAAGACCATGCCGGAATATTGCGGCGTGATCTCGAAGAGTCCGACCGTGAAAGCCGTCAAAGCTAAACTGGAAGCGGAAGAAGCCAAGTTCGACTTCTCGATTCTGGATAAAGTGATATACGACGCGCGTCAGATGGACATTCGTGACATCGAAAAAGAGTCGCAGCAGCAAGCGCCGGAAGTGGAGCTGGTTACGGCGGTTCAGGAGCACGCGGTTGTGCTGGATATCCGTAGTCCGGATGAAGAAGATGAGAAACCGCTGGAGCTTGAAGGCGTGGAAGTCAAACACCTGCCGTTCTACAAACTGGCGACTCAGTTTGGCGATCTGGACCAGTCTAAGACTTACCTGTTGTACTGCGAACGCGGTGTGATGAGCCGACTGCAAGCGCTGTACCTGAAAGAACAGGGTTTCGACAATATTAAAGTTTACCGCCCGTAACACTGTCGGTAGATAAAAGAGAAACGCAAATCGCTGGTCGGTTTGCGTTTTTTTTCGCCTCGACGCAGCATTAGATTTATTTACCTTTTGTTACACACTAGGCGCGGGTTTATCGACACTGGAAGCAAGGTCACGGCACAAATCGCAGGCATAAAAAAACACCGCCCTGAGGCGGTGCTAAATAATTTGACAGACAGGTCAAAAAATAAATACAGGAAGTATATGTTTTGCGGCAGGGGATAACTGCACAAAACAGGTGGTAGAAATCTACCTAACTCGAAAATCGAGTTTGCAAACACAACATCGCAACAACTAAGCCCATTGATTCTAAAGAGAATCAAGCCGTTCAGGCCCGCGTTGCGGGGTGAAATATAGATTTTCTCTGGCTGGTTAGCAACGGACAATTTATAATGTTTCAGATTAAAAAAACTAATCTGTTACAGAGTGTCCTCATGTCCAGAAGATTGCCACCATTAAACTCGCTGAAAGTGTTTGAAGCTGCAGCGCGCCACCTGAGTTTTACCCGGGCGGCGGAGGAGCTGTTTGTTACCCAGGCCGCGGTGAGTCATCAAATTAAAGCGTTGGAAGAGTTTCTCGGTTTGAAACTGTTTCGCCGTCGCAACCGATCTCTGCTGCTCACCGAAGAAGGGCAGAGCTATTTCCTCGATATCAAAGACATCTTTGGTTCGCTGGCAGAAGCGACCGATAAATTGTTGGAGCGTAGTGAAAAAGGCGCGCTGACCATCAGTCTGCCGCCGAGTTTTGCTATTCAGTGGCTGGTGCCGCGTCTGGCTGACTTCAACCAGCAAGAGCCGGATATCGATGTGCGCATTAAAGCGGTCGATATGGAAGAAGGTTCGTTGACCGATGATGTGGACGTCGCTATCTACTACGGCCGTGGCAGTTGGCCGGGGCTGCGCGCTGATAAGTTGTATCAGGAGTTTCTGATCCCGCTCTGTTCGCCTTCACTACTGCTGGGCAGCAAGCCGCTGTCGACATTAAAAGATTTGGCCCATCATACATTGCTGCACGATACCTCGCGCAAAGACTGGAAACAGTTTGCCAAAGAGAACGGCCTCGACAGCGTAAACGTTAATCACGGACCGATTTTCAGTCACTCCACCATGGTGCTGCAGGCGGCGGCGCATGGGCAGGGTGTCGCGTTGGGCAACAACGTATTAGCGCAGCCTGAATTAGATGCGGGGCGCTTAGTGGCACCGTTCGATGAAGTTCTGATGACCAAAAACGCATTCTACGTGGTGTGCCATGAGAAGCAGGCGGACATGGGGCGGATTGCGACATTCCGCGACTGGATGCTGAAAAAAGCCCGCCGCGAACAAGAGGATTTACTTGATGACAGCACACTCCATGACACCAGTACGCATTGATGGCGAGCATAACCCGCTGACGTTTATTTTTGCGCACGGTGCGGGTGCCGATATGGATCACGATTTTATGGCGGCGGTGGCAAGTGGTTTGGCTGCACGTGGCATTCGCGTGGTGCGATTCAACTTTCCGTATATGGTCAAACGGGCGGAAGATGGCAAGCGCCGTCCGCCGGATCGTGCGCCGAAACTGCTGGAAGCGTTTGAAGCGGTGATAGCGGAGTACGCCTCAGGTTCGGTGGTGATCGGCGGCAAATCGATGGGCGGGCGAATGGCGTCGCTACTGAGTGCCCATCCGCAAGTGGCGGGCATCGCGTGTCTGGGTTTTCCGTTTCACCCTCCGGGCAAGCCGGAAAAGTTCAAAGGCGACCATTTGGCGGAGGTAGACAAGCCCACGCTGATCCTGCAAGGCGAACGTGACACGTTTGGTACGCAGTTGGAGTGTGCCACTTTCTCATTCAGCCCAAACGTTTCTCTCGCTTTTCTACCAGATGGCGACCACAGTTTCAAACCGCGCAAGTCTTCAGGGTATACCGAAGCGCAAAACATCGCCTTGGCGGTGGAAAAATTAAGTCAGTTTATTATTGAGGTGTACGATGAAAAGTAAGTCATTACTTACCTTGGGTGGCCTGTTTTCCGGGATTGCCGTTGCACTGGGCGCATTTGCAGCTCACGGCCTGAAGGCCAAATTGAGTCCACACCTGCTTGAGGTGTTTCAAACGGGTGTGCAGTATCAGTTTATTCATGCGGCGGCGCTGATTGTCTGCGGTATTCTGCTGCAGCTGTCACTGACAGAAAAAGCGCGAAACTATTTTAGCCGCGCGGCGATTTGCTTTATCATCGGCATCTTTTGTTTTAGCGGCAGCCTGTACGCCTTAGCACTGACGGGTGCAAAATGGTTTGGTCCCATCACGCCGATGGGCGGTCTGCTGTTTATGATCGGCTGGGGATTATTTACCTTCGCGGCCATGAATATTAAAGAGGTCAAGCAGTGAAACAAGTCATGCTCTATTGCCGCGCAGGTTTTGAAAAAGAGTGCGCCGGTGAGATTCAGGACAAAGCCACGCAACTGGAAGTGTATGGTTTCCCGCGTATGCAGAAGAACAGCGGCTATGTGCTGTTTGAGTGCTATCAGGAAGGCGATGCGCAAAAGCTGATCAAAGAGCTGGATTTTCAGGCCTTGATTTTTGCTCGCCAGATGTTTGCGGTGGCGGCAGAGTTCACTGAACTGCCAAAAGATGACCGTATTTCTCCTATTCTGACGCAGTTGTCAGAATTTGAAGGTTTTCCGCGCTGCGGCGATCTGCGTGTGGAAACGCCGGATACTAACGAAGCCAAAGAGCTGCTCAAGTTCTGTCGTAAGTTTACCGTGCCGCTGCGCCAAGCACTGCGTGGCAAAGGGGTACTGTTCGCGAAAGAGCATCCGAAAAAGCCAGTGCTGCACGTGTGCTTTGTCGCGCCGGGCCACTGTTTTGCCGGTTACTCGCTGAGTTCAAACAATTCGCAGTTCTTTATGGGCATTCCACGCCTGAAGTTTCCTGCTGATGCGCCAAGCCGTTCAACCCTGAAGCTGGAAGAAGCGTTCCACGTGTTTATTCCGCGTGAAGAGTGGGATACCCGTTTGGCGTCTGGCATGTGGGCGGTGGATCTCGGCGCGTGTCCGGGTGGCTGGACATATCAGTTGGTGAAACGTTCGATGTTCGTGCACGCGATTGATAACGGCATGATGGCAGAAAGCCTGATGGAAACCGGTCAGGTGAAACACCACATGGTAGACGGTTTTAAGTTTGAGCCGCCGCGTAAGAATGTGACCTGGCTGGTGTGTGACATGATTGAAAAGCCATCACGCGTGGCGCAACTGATGGGCGAATGGATCATTAGTGGCTGGGCGAAAGAGGCGATTTTCAACCTGAAATTGCCAATGAAAGGTCGCTACGATGAAGTGTTGGAAGACATCGAAAACCTGAAAATCTTCCTCAAAGAGCACCATGTCAAGTTCCGTCTTCAGGCGAAGCATCTTTACCACGATCGTGAAGAGATCACGGTGCACGTTCAGGCACTGACGAATATCTCTCCGCACTAATATCGTGACAGAGTTGAAACAAAAAAACGCTCCTTAAGGAGCGTTTTTTTATGCTGGCGACCCGCTGAAACGAATGTCCTGCAGATTAAAACCGAGTTCGATGTCGGTTTTCAGTCCGGCTACCTGCTTACATACCCGCGCCAGTTCAATGTGTTCATCGAGCTTTTTGCGGTATTTCGCGGGCAGCGCCTCACTGGCGTAAGCGCTTTCGATATCGGCAAACTGGGTCAGGATCTCTTTTGCCGCTTTAGGTCCGATTCCCGGCACGCCCGGTACCTGACTGGAGCTGACGCCAGTCAGTCCCCAATAGTCGGCTAACTGGCTAGGTTTGACACCAAATTCTTTGTCGATAAACGGTTCATCCAGCCAGCGATGCTGAAAGTAGTCGCGAATTTGCAGCGTTGGCGACAGCAGTTGGCAGTAACCTTTGTCGGTGGAAATGATGGTGACTTTTTCCTGATGTGCGGCGACCTTGGTTGCCAGTGTTGCCACCAGGTCTTCAGCTTCATCACCATCGGAGAGCAGGGAATCGATACCCAGTTCCCACCAGGCTTGCTGAATCTTGTCTAATCCTTGTTGCAGAGGCAGGGGCATGGGTTTGCGCCCCGCTTTGTAACCCGGCAGAATCTCGGCGCGCCAGCCTCGGTCTTGCAGGTGATGGTCAAACACCGCGATGATATGGGTGGGTTCGGCTTCGCCAATGATACGTTGTAGTGTGCGGCTGGTGGTCTCTATGGTTCTCGCAATATCGGTTTCATCCGGCTGGGCGGAGTGCACACGACGAATGAGGTTAAGAGCATCGATGATGACGAGATGGATAGACATAGCAATTCAAAAAAATAAGGGCTGTTAGGCCCTTATTGTAATGAAATTCAATGGGATTGCTACCAAGCGTCAGGTGACGATGCGATAACACGGCACATAAGCGGAGCCGCCCGGCAGTTTCATACGATTCTGATCGACGAAGTCTTTCAGCAAACGGTCCATTTTCTTCATCAACACCGGGTCGCCGTGAATCTCAAACGGACCTTTGCGCTCAATCTCATGGATCCCTTCGGCCTTCACGTTGCCTGCCACAATGCCAGAGAAGGCGCGGCGCAGGTTGGCGGCCAGCACTTCCGGACGTTGGTTGAGATGCAGATCCAGGTTGGACATGCTTTCGTGGTTAGGCTCGAATGGCAGTTGGAATTCCGGCTCAATCTTGAGTGACCAGTTGAAGCTGTAAGCATCTTCATTGTCTTTGCGGTGCTGACGAACCGTTGGCATCGCATTTTTCATGATACGCGCCGCTTCCGCAGGATCGTCAATCACGATGGTGTAGTGCTTACGCGCTTCATCACCCAGCGTATCGGCGATGAACTGGTCGATAGAGCGGAAGTACGCTTCACTCTCTTTCGGGCCCGTCAGCACGATTGGCATTGGCTGATGAGTGTTTTCCGGATGCATCATAATACCCAGAATATACAGCAGCTCTTCGGCAGTACCCGGGCCACCCGGGAAGATGATGATGCCGTGTGCAAGGCGCACAAACGCTTCCAGACGTTTTTCGATGTCTGGCATGATCACCAGCTCGTTAACGATGGGGTTTGGTGGCTCAGCGGCAATGATTGATGGTTCAGTCAGGCCCAGATAGCGCTGCTCGTGAAAGCGTTGTTTCGCATGACCGATGGCCGCGCCTTTCATCGGACCTTCCATTGCACCCGGTCCACAACCGGTACAGATGTTGAGTTCACGCAGGCCCAGTTCATGGCCCACTTCCCGAGTGTATTGGTATTCGATTTCATTGATCGAGTGACCACCCCAGCACACCACCAGATTCGGAATGATGCCCGGAATCAGGGTACCCGCGTTGCGCAGAATGCCAAACACCAGGTTAGTGATATGGGTTGAGTTGGTCAGGTTCAGACGCTGACTGTCGGCCAGATGCATGTTGACGTACACGATGTCGCGCAGTACGGAAAACAGATGCTCCTGAATGCCTTTGATGATGTGACCGTCGACAAACGCGTGATCCGGCGGATTGGTCAGTTCGAGCTTGATGCCGCGTTCACGGCGCAGAACCGTAACGTCGAAATTCTTATACAAATCGAGCAACTCTTTGGAGTTGTCGGTATGGCTGCCAGAGTTCAGGACCGCAAGGCTACAGTTGCGGTACAGCTGGTACAGATCACTGGATGCGGTTTTTTTCAGTCGTTCTACTTCAAGCTGCGACAACAGATCCATGCTGCCGGCTGGGCTGACTTGAGTGATCATGCTGACCTCCTTTCTTTAGAGGTTAATCATAGTCCACCTGCGCGCTTGGCTGATGAGTTCTTTGAGTCTTGCGTCGCTCGTTTCGCGGAGGTGGGGCAATCATCCGGAATGTTCAGCGGTGGTCGATGACCAGACCTGAGGAGAAACCGGGTTCTTTGGTTCGTGGAAGTGGCTGAGACTTGCTCAGCGACGTCAACGAGTTAGAGTACTTAACTAATTGATATTACGGTTTCAATCTTGTGCGGATCTGTGGGAATGGGAAATATTGTGCCGCATCAGATGTGAGTTTGGTCACTAAAAATGTGTCACTAAGGTTAAAAAATAACCGAATAACAAAGGGGAAGAAAGGGTGATGCCGCGATCAGCAACAATTTCCTGGCGATTACTTCCAGGCGATTTGGTTCGGTCCGTATTTCTTCACATCCACCAGTGAGCGGTGCACGCGCTCAAGCACAGTTTCCGGCGTATCGGATTCTTTGAAGCAGGTGCTTGAAGCGGTCAGCGTGATGGTGATGTTCTTATCTCTGAACTTGAACGGCAGTTTGGAGACGTTGCGCTGAATCTGTTGAATGATTTGGTAACACTCATTATCCGTGTGTTCCGGCAGCAGCAGGATGAACTCTTCCCCGGAGAAACGGGCGACGGTGTCGGTATCATCGAGCTCTTTGCTGATGGTGCGCGCAATGATTTTCAGCGCTTTATCACCGGCCATGTAACCAAAACTGTCGTTAATAGTTTTGAATTTATCGATATCCAGCATGACGATACGCAGCGAGTGCTGAGCGCGAATCCAGCGGCGATATTCCAGTTCCAGACGATCGTTGAATGCCGTGCGGTTGTACACCTTAGTCAGTGGATCCTGCAACATGCGCTGCGCCTGATCTTCCAGACGGCGGCGGTAATCCTGCGTGATTTCAAACAGCGCTTCCATCTGGTTGCGGGTGTACTGCATGCGTTCAATCAGGGCCTGTTCACGCTGTTCGGCGTGAGTCAGACGTTCTGACAGCGACGAGAGTTCATCCAGCATCGGTTCCAGCTTGGCTTTGGTTGGCGCCAGTTCGGTGCCCTCTTTCAACGCCGCCTGACTGCGCGCGACCAGAGTGTTCAGTTCCTGATGCATCTCCTGGCGGTGCGCCTGATAGTTGAGGCTCTGATCGACGTTCTGATTCACGCTCTTGATGTTGTTCGCCAGTGAGCTGTTGACCTGCTCGAGGAATTTCTCCGAACTCTTACGTTCGAAGTTGGTGCCGGCAATCACCAGTTTGAGCACTTCCAGTGTCAGCTCTAACAGGGTTTGAGTGTTCACTCCTGTCAGTAGTTTGGCACGGATGTCAGTCAGCAGATCGCCTGATTCGCCGTCAAAATCAAGTTCGGTAATGAGGTTTTGCAGCTCTTCGCTGAGACGTGCCAATAATTCTTTGTCAGCACTTTGGTTCAGTTCATCGACCACAGCTTGTGGGTTGGCGGTGATGATTTTAACTGAACGTTCGTAGATACCGAGCAGACGCATGGCCTGATCGGCTTTAGGCAGCTGTTGAGCGGCAGAAAAGCTGAGTAAATCACGAAGATCGCGCTTCACTTTTGAAGGCAGGCCGGGTACGCGCAGCAGGATCTCGCCGCTGTGTTTTATCTGAGAGTCGAGGTGAGTACTCTGCTTTTCCATAGTCAACGTTTGTTGCTTCAACATGCGCTCCAGTACGGCCAGACGAGGTATGAGCGAGCTTATATCTTTCTGCTGCTCAATGGCTTGACGCAGCTCAGCTAAATAACCATTCAGTTGATGGTTCTCGCCTCGGCAAGCCAGACTTAAAGATGCGACGATACGTTTCAGGACTTTTTGTTCTCGGTTAAATTTGAACGAAGTATCCCGATGTGTCAAACGTGTCTGTTCCAGCTGACTGCGCAGCTGGCTTAACTGATTTTGGATATCTTGCTCGAGAACGCCCATCGACAACAAACTACAGCTTCGGATCAATCCTGATCCTATTTAGTGATTTATCGATAATAACAAAAAAAACTTATTCGTCACGATTTCAGCGCGTTAACCGCGTAGCTTTTATCCATCTTTTAAAAGTTTTTTGATGTTCTCCTCATTCTTGTACGAGGAGTGCACTTTGATCAGTCCCTGATTGATGGCGTGCTTACACGATTTACGAATATTGTTGGAAGCAAAACTGGCCGCTGGCGCATTGTCGATGGCCCGCAGATAGACCCAGTGGCTGCTGTTTTCCTTAATACTCAGATCTCGCGCGACACTGGCGGCCATCAGCAGAATATCCAACAATTCCTTATCATTGATCGCAGTATAGGCACGTGGCAGGAACGGATAATCGGCAATCCCCATGCGAATGATTCGGTTCAGGCGGCGCTCAGGTTGAAACTCCTGAATCCAGGCCTGCACTTTGTTAAACAGATCTTCCGGTGGGCGCTCACGATCCGGGCACGGTTCGATATACAGCAGGTTGGCATCGGAGAAATGGTACAAACGCGCCTTGTCATTACCGATTTTGGTTTTGAGGAATGCGCCAAAGGCGTGCTCCAGCTCCAGACCTGCGCTGTAGCCATGCTGCAGATACATGTTGCGCAGGAACGGAATGTCGATCATCGCAAAACGCAGTCGATCATTGAGCGGTTCATGGATCAGTTCACCAATATGCCACTGTTCATAGTTCTGACTGCTGCGCTCCAGTGAAGAGAGCAGGCGCGAATTGAGCATGCGCAGGTTGTGCAGGCGCGAACGTGAGTGGGTGTAGAGGTTACTGTTGAGCTCGTCGATCTCTTCTTTCTGACGTTGAATTACGTAGCCGCGGCGTAGCAGCAATAAAAAGAACACCGCGCTGGCAATAAACAGCGCAAAGGCGATTTTCTGAAACTTGCTGTACTCGCGCTGAGTCTCTTGCAGCTCTTTTTCCTGACCGACCAGATGCAGGGTCTGTTCCACGAACTCCTTCTGCTGACGGAACGCATCTTCACTGATCTGATTGAGCTTTTCCTGACGGATCAGTGCGATTGCATTGCTGTGCTTGACGTTTTCCAGTGCGTCAGCGAATTTGCCCATCTGTTCATAGCCGAGGGACATCAAGCGGTAAGCTTGCTCTTCAATGGCTAAGTCGCCTGCGGTCTGGCCGATGGTCAGTGCTTGCTGCGCCTGTGCAATCACGCGCTGGCTCTGGCTTTGATGATAAGCAAGGCCCGCATTGAGCAGCGCAGCCCGGCCTTTCAGGCGTGGAATATCGGTGTAGCTGAGCAGTTCTTCTGCCCGCGCCAGATACTGCTCAGTGAGCGGATAGTTGAACAATTGTAGATAGGTCGCGGCGAGGCTGAGACGCACTTCAATCACATTCTCGATGTCGTTGTCACTGCTTTCGTGGTCAATCACATTAAAGTAATGCACCAGCGCCAGGTTGTATTTACCTTGCTGATAATAGACATCGCCCATGCGTTTCAGTACAGCGGCCAGCGCCGGCGATTTATCGTAGTTGTCATAGAAATCGGCCGCTTGCGAGAGGTGCACTAACGCTTTATCCAGTACGCGGCGTTCATAGAACAGCTGCGCCAGCAGGGTGTTGGTTTTTGCCAGCAGGGCGCTGGAGTTGCTTTCGATGGCGCTCCAGTAAGACATCAACAGTTCGGACAGCGCGAGGTTATACAGCTCGTGCGTCAGATAGTGCTCACCGACCACCAGGTGGTATTCGATCTGCGGCTTTTTCGATTGCAGCGAATCCACGTAAGGTTTCACCTCAGCAAACAAGCGATTGGCGAGCTCAATGTCGTTGGCCTTCGAGGCGATCTCAGCACGCAGCATCGTCATTTTGTAGTCGATGCCTTTGGCTAACTGATCGGCATTTTTGATCGCTTCATACTGGCGTGCAATGTCACGCAATTTCTCACGGGCGTCGCTGGCATTGTCGTCAAAGCGCCAGTGCAAACGCACATCAAGGATTTCCACTTCGAGTTGCAGATAAGGCAATTGGTATTGCAGTGCCAGATCGCGCGCTTCTTCGAGCAGCTTAAAGGCGCTTTGTTGGTAGCCGAGGTTGAACTCGGCTTTGGCCAGAATCTTCAGCGCATCGATGGTACTGCCGGGCGTGCGCACCCGGCTGTCGGTTTCATCGCGAGAAATGGTGGTGGGGCTTTTCTCTGCTTTGTCCGCCAGTTTGCGTTCGGATAGATACTCGGTCGCCAGCGATTTGGCTTGCGCCGGTGAGATCTCAATCAAACCATCGGCTTCGTTCAGTGTCGGTGACGAATAGATGGTGGCGTAGGTCCAGGTCGAAAATGAGAGCAGAGCCAAACCCAGCCAGTGCTTCCAGCGAAGAAAAGTCATCCTGTCGAAAATCCTTGTTATTGACGAGCCATGCGTTGATTGTTGGCCGGAGCCGCCTGGTGGCTTGAGCGGAACGGGTTGATATCCAGACCGCCGCGACGCGTATAGCGCGCCAGCACGGTCAGATGCTCCGGATGACAGTAACGGCTGATATCGGTAAAGATACGCTCAACACACTGCTCGTGGAACTCGTTGTGCTCACGGAATGAGACGATATAACGCAGCAGAGCTTCGCGATCGATTTTCGGGCCGCGATAAGCGATTTCCACGCTGCCCCAGTCTGGCTGGTTGGTGATCAAACAGTTGGATTTAAGCAGATGGCTGTGCAGTGTCTCTTCGACGATCTCATCGCTGCTGGCTTCCGCGAGCAAAGTATCATCAAAATCGTAGCTGCTGATCTCGATGTCCTGATCGTCGATGCATTCGCCCTGCATAGTCACAATCGGCTGCGTGGTATAGGCCGCCAGAGATTTGACTTCTACCTGAACACTTTCGCCCGCGCAGGCCGACAGATCTTTTTGCAGGCAAGCCTGAACTTCAGCCCAGTCAGCAAATCGCGTCTGGTTGAAACTGTTGAGATAAAGTTTGAACGATTTCGACTCGATCAGGTTGGCACTGGTGGCCGGAATCGCGACTTCGCCGATCGCAACCTGCGGCAGGCCTTTGTCGTTCAGCCACGACAGCTCATACAGAGTCCAGATATCACAGCCCAAAAACGGCAGTTCGTTACCCAGATTCAGATCGTTGCGGTTCAGGCTGCGCGGAACCGGCTGCAAAAGGGAAGGATCATACTGGTTGGCGTACTCGGTCTTCTTACCCAGCGTTAAACCCGCCAGCTCTTTTGCGTCAGAATATTTGCTCATACTTTACTGTTAATTCGATTAGAATAACCGGAATTCTACGCAATACCGCCGCGTGTGTCATCTGGCAGGCGCGACTAACCTAACTATGGAGAACGTCATGGCTCACTCAGTGGTTGAGGCCTTATTCTCGTTCAGTCAACGCTACCTTCATGCTTTTGAGCAAACCCATCAGCAATTGCCGTATAACGAAGAACTGCTCGATTGGCCTTCGCCTTGTGTGGTCGAGGTTCTGGCGGATCGAGTGCTTTGGCAACCCGTCCCTCGCACTCCTGCAGCCGATCTCACCAATGTCGAGCAGGGCATTGAGCTGAGCCTGCAACAAGATATCGCTCCCTTCTACGGCGCGCAGTTTGCGGCGGATATGCCAGCCAGCTGGCGTGGCCGTGCGCTGACCTTGTTGCAAGTCTGGAGTGAAGAGGATTTTCAGCGTCTGCAAGAGAACATTCTCGGCCATTTGGTGATGCAGCGCCGCCTCAAACAAAAACCCACCGTGTTTATTGCGACCACGGAAGATGAAATGGCCGTGATCTCCATTTGTAACCTGACAGGCAACGTGATTCTGGAGAAGCTCGGCACTAATCAGCGCGAAGTTCTGACCGCCGATGTGGTCGAGTTTCTGAATCAACTGGAACCGATGGTGTAAGCGATGTACGTAGTAGAACTTCAGTTTGAGTGTTTTGACAACACCACCATCAGCGCCGTCGACAAAGCCATCAATGGTTTGATGGATGCGCTGCGTTACAACGGTCAGGTTCTGGGGCGCGAGTTTCCGGTTATTCTGGGTGAGGGCGAATTTTATGTGCGCGCGGTGTGCCCGGAAAAAGAGAGCCTGCATCCGAAGCATCACTCCGATTTTGTCAAGGTATGCATTAACCGTCTGGCAGAGGCGAGCCTGTTAGCGCCGAAAGTGCGCCTGCTGGGGCGCGATATTAACTCCGAGGAAGCTGCGGAAGCGGAAGCGCCAAGCTGGCAGGTGCTGTATACCACTTACGTGCACACCTGTTCACCACTGCGCAGCGGTGAAAGCTTGCTGCCTATCCCGCTGTATCGTAATGACCCGACGCTCAACGGCGATCATAAATCGGTGATCAAATGGCAGACGGAGTGGCAGGCGTGTGATGAGATTCAGATGGCTGGCGGCTGCAAAGCGGAGTTTGCTGCACTGCATGAGATTTGCGATGTCGACAGCGATCTGTTCCGCCGTGGCTGGGATTTGCGTGGCCGGATCGAATATCTGACTAAGATTCCCACCTACTATTATCAGTACCGCGTTGGCGGTACCAGTCTGGCGGATGAGCAGGCGCGCAAGTGCCCGAAATGCGGTGGTGAGTGGCTGCTGGACGAGCCGCTGCACGATATCTTTCATTTCAAATGCGATGATTGCCGCATTGTTTCAAATATCTCGTGGGATCATTTGAAATAGCTGAGGTTGTGGACCGGGATTAACCCTGAATGACCGCAACAAAAAAGGTTGGCATGACGCCAACCTTTTTTATGCATTTCACGTTGTAAAGGAAGGGATTACCAGCCTTTTACTGCGCCGCCTTGGAAGATATCCGCCGCTGCTTTCGCGACTTCATCGGTCTGGTACGCTTTCAGGAAGTTCTGTACGTTTTCTGCGTTCACGTTGTCTTGACGAGCAACCAGCAGGTTCACGTATGGTGATTCTTTGTTTTCAACGAAGATACCGTCTTTTTCCGGCGTCAGGTTGATAGAACTTGCGTAAGTGGTGTTGATGATAGACAGAGCAACATCATCCAGAGAACGTGGCAGTTGCGCCGCGTCCAGTTCAACGATTTCGATGTTTTTCGGGTTTTCTACGATGTCACGAACCGTGGCAAGCAGACCTGCATCAGCACGCAGTTTGATCAGACCTTGCTTCTCAAGCAGGATCAGAGAACGGCCTAGGTTGGTTGGATCGTTTGGTACTGCGATGCGAGCGCCGTCTTGCAGCTCATCAACCGATTTAACTTGCTTTGAGTAACCCGCGATTGGGTAAACGAAAGTGTTACCAACAATAGCCAGCTTGTAACCACGGTCAGCAATTTGCTGATCCAGGTATGGTTTGTGTTGGAATGCGTTGGCGTCGATTGAACCGTCGTCCAGAGCCGCGTTTGGTGTTACGTAGTCAGTGAAAGTAACCAGTTCTACGTCCAGATTGTATTTCTCTTTCGCAACTTTTGCTGCCACTTCAGCAACCTGTGCTTCAGCGCCTGCGATAACACCAATTTTTACTTTGCTGTTGTCGACGTTTTTTTCACCACAACCTGCCAGCACAAGAGCTGAAGCAGCGGCTGCAATGGTCAGTAAACCTTTAAGGCTAAATTTCATGATATTCTCCTTGTTATAAAACTTTTAACGTATCTGTGTTTAATTTTTTAAGATAAAGAACGGTTTATCTGTGATCGACGCGGCGCACCAACGTATCGCCAATCGATTGAATAATTTGTACCAGCACAATCAGCATCACAACAGTCACAGCCATGATAGTGACATCATAACGGTGGAAACCGTAACGAATTGCCACATCCCCCAAGCCACCGCCACCAACAGTGCCCGCCATCGCTGAGTAGCTCACCAGCGTCACCAAAGTAATGGTGACAGAGTTGAGGATGGTTGGCATCGCTTCTGGAATCAGTACTTTCGTGATGATCTGCATTGGCGTTGCACCCATAGATTGTGCCGCTTCTACCAGACCGGTTGGGACTTCCAGCAGAGCGCCTTCAATCAGACGTGCGACGAACGGGATAGCACCAATCGTCAGCGGCACGATGGCGGCCGTTGTGCCGATAAAGGTACCGACTAACAGTTTAGTTACTGGAATGATGGCCACCATCAAAACCAGGAACGGGACAGAGCGACCAATGTTCACAATCGCGCCCAGTACATTGTTCAGTTTGGTGTTTTCCAGCAAACCACCTTTCTTCGTTGTATGCAGAATCACACCCAATGGAATACCCAGAGCAAAGCCGACAATACCGGCAACGGCTACCATGTAAACGGTTTGCCAGGTGGCCATTAAAAGTAGGTCGCTGTTGAGTGACAACCAGCTGCTGATCGTATTAAAGGACATAACCAAGCACCTCGACTTTTACATTGTGGTCACGAAGATATTGCATCGCCGCGATATCGTCTTGTTCATTGCCGTAAATTTCGGCCACCATCATGCCGAATTTGACGCCGCCGGCGTAATCGAGATCAGAACTCAGAATGCTGACATCGATGTTAAATTTGCGCGCGATTTGCGACATCAGCGGTGCGTCAACCGTTGAACCGGTAAATTCAAGGCGTACCAGTGGGTAGCTACCTTCCACTCGTTCAGCATTCAGGCGAGCCTGATAATCGTCCGGAATCGACAGATCCAGCGTTGAACGAATGAACTGATGAGCCAGTTCGGTTTTCGGGTGAGCGAAAATATCGCCGACGCTGCCTTTCTCAACCAGTTCACCGCCACCGATGATCGCCACTTCGTGACAGATGCTTTTCACGACATCCATTTCGTGCGTGATCAGCAGCATGGTGATATTCAGCTTACGGTTAATCTCTTTCAGTAGTTCCAGAATCGACTGCGTGGTCGCTGGATCCAGTGCGCTGGTGGCTTCGTCACACAGCAGGACTTTCGGATCTGACGCCAGTGCACGGGCAATGGCCACACGCTGTTTCTGACCACCACTCAGGTTTGATGGGTAGCTGTCACGTTTGTCAGCCAGACCAACCAGAGTCAGCAGCTCAGACACTTTACGCTCAATGTGCTCATCATCTTTGCCCGACAACTCCAGTGGCAGCGCAATGTTTTCAAATACTGTGCGAGAAGAGAGCAGGTTAAAGTGTTGGAAGATCATGCCGATGTTACGGCGCGTTTCCGACAACTGCTTAGAATTCAGTTTGGTTAAATCCACACCATCCACAATCACGCTGCCGCTGGTTGGAGTTTCTAACATGTTGACACAACGAATTAGAGTACTTTTACCTGCACCAGAAGAACCGATAACACCAAAAATAGTGCCTTGTGGAATATTTAGATTGATGTCTTTTAGGGCATGAATTTCTTTGTTGCCTTGATAAAACACCTTATTAACGTGACTAATCTCAATCATGTGAAAACCTGTGCAGGGATAGCAGTATAAAATTTTGAACTCTCTCTCACTTGGTAGAGGATGCTATGGGTTATCGATTGGCAAGTCAATAGATATTTTTACGTCTAGACGTCTAAACGGTTTGATTGATCAGACGGTTAAGTAATTAGATAGTGATGAAAGAAATAAAGCGTGCAATAATTCCCGCATACAACGTTATTTGAGAGCATTATTTTGGCGAAACCTGCTGTGTTTTTAGACCGTGACGGCGTGATTAATGTCGACCATGGCTACGTGCACGACGAGCACGATTTTGAGTTTATCGAAGGGGTTTTTGAAGCAACGAAGAAGCTGCAAGAGATGGGCTACCTGTTGGTGTTGGTCACCAATCAGTCTGGCATCGCGCGCGGCATGTTCAGCGAAGACCGCTTCCTGTCACTGACACAGTGGATGGACTGGAATTTTGTCGATAATGGTGTTGAGTTTGATGGCATTTATTACTGTCCGCACCACGCCGAGCATGGCGTCGGCAAATATAAAGAAGATTGCGACTGCCGCAAGCCAAAACCGGGCATGTTTATCTCGGCGCGCGACTTCCTTAAGATTGATATGGCCAAGTCTGTGATGGTCGGCGATAAAGCCGAAGACATGATGGCTGCGGATGCGGCTGGTGTCGGCACCAAGATTCTGGTTCGCACCGGTAAGCCTGTTACCGAACAGGGCGAGGCGCTGGCCACTACGGTGCTGGATAGCCTACGTGATGTACCCGCCTATCTGAGTGCCCATCGCTAAACGTTTGCAAAAGGTCGCCTCTGGCGGCCTTTTTACTCTTTATCTCCCTGTTGTCTATGCTTAATTCGAGGCATTGAACACAACATGCCGCGGCTTGCGTGTGGAATTAGGGGATAAAAAGGAGAGGCGTATGAACGTTCGGTTTGTGTGTGTGATGAGTGCGATGGCTCTGTTGGCTGGCTGCTCGTCTTCTGATGAACATGGCAGAGACGACAGTTATAGCGTCTTCTTTCATTATCAATGTGATGGCCCATCTTCGTTCGACGTTTCTTACTCTACCGGGCAAAGTGCCATCTTACGTTTGTCGGATCACAGTTATCGCCTGATTCAGGTTGCGGCGGGCTCCGGCACCAAGTACATTCTGGATGACCATTCCACACAGGCCAATCCGATTACGCTGTTTACCAAAGGTGACGCGGCGCGATTGGAGGCGAATGGTGTCATATTCAAAAACTGCTGGAGGTAATGTTCGCTCCAGAGTTCCATTTTTCGGTGTGCGGTAAGTTTGCCGCACACACTATCAACATTAGTAGTCGTTATGGGTAAGAAACTCACTATTCTGGATATTGCAAAGCTCTCTGGTGTCGGCAAGTCGACCGTGTCTCGGGTTCTGACCAACGATCCCAAAGTCAAACCGGAAACCAGAGCCAGAGTAGAGCAGGTGATAGCCGATAACGGTTATGTGCCGTCGAAATCGGCGCAGTCTATGCGCGGTGGCAGCCAGAAAGTGGTGGGGGTCATCATCTCCCGTCTCGATTCGCCATCTGAAAACCGCTCTGTCAGCAGTATGCTGCAAGTGCTCTACAGTCAGGGGTATGACGTGGTGATCATGGAAAGCCAGTTTGATCGTGATAAAACCCGCGATCATCTGCAAGTGTTAGCCAAGCGCAATGTGGATGGGGTAATTATCTTTGGTTTTACGGGGCTCGATATGAACGCGTTAATGCCGTGGCACAACCGCGCTGTGGTGATCGCTATGGACTCAGAACTTGTCTCTTCAATTAACTACGATAATCAGGGCGTGATCCGCCAGGCGATCCGCTATCTGGAGCAGCAACAACTGACGAATATTGCGTTTATCGGCGTCAACCCAAAGGATAAAACCACGGGGGAAATGCGGCTGCAAGCCTATCTTGACTGGTGCCAAGATCAGCGTACCACGCCGGTTTATCAGACGGGGGAGCTACACCATGAAAGCGCGTACCATCTGGTGGACAAAGTGCTGACCGACAGCACCCATGCGATTGTCTGTGCCAGTGATACTATTGCAATGGGCGTGATCAAACGCTTGCAGGAGCGTCAGCGCGAAGATGTTGTGGTCACTGGTGTCGGCGGCAATGAACTGCTGTCGTTTTTGTTTCCCAATGTTTACAGTGTCGATCCTGGTTATCGCCAAGCCGGTGAGCAGGCCGCCAACCTGCTCATTCAGCACTTGTGCGGCGAGATTTATGAATGTGTGCATCTTACCCAGAGCCCGGCAGGCGCCGCTTAATTTCACTGTGACTGCGGCGCTTACGGTGTAGCACTCAAGCGTCGTTATCCTTTTCCCTCTATTGTTTCCTTCCCTGTTTTTACCTTTCAGTTGCTCGTTGGTGAGATCGCATTTTTATGGGCGATTTCTGCGCACATTGTGATCGTTTTCAATTTATGGGACTGTTCCCATTTTTCTTCATTATTAAGTGTGTCAATATGCTCACCACTTGGTGGGAATGTTCCCATTTTAAATCAACTATTATAAATGAATAACCAATAGGGTGGACGAGGATATGAGTAAGATAGCGAAACAAGACGTTGCGCGTCTTATTGAGCTGGTCGGTGGCAATGAAAACATTGCCAGCGTAACGCACTGCCTGACACGGCTGCGTTTTGTGCTTAATGAGCCGGGCAAAGCCGATATTAAACAGCTGGAAGCGATGAATCTGGTCAAAGGCTGCTTTACCAACGCCGGCCAGTTTCAGGTCGTGATTGGCACTGAAGTTGATGAAGTCTACAAGGTGTTACTTGAACTGACGGGACAAAGTGGCGCGTCTAAAGATGAAGCCAAGCTCGCGGCGCGTCAGAACATGAACATTCTCGAGCGTGGCATTTCCCATTTGGCTGAAATTTTTGTGCCGCTGCTGCCTGCCATCATTACCGGTGGTTTGATTCTCGGTTTTCGTAACGTCATCGGCGACATTCGTATGTTCGATGGCAAAACTCTGGTCGAAATCAGTCAGTTTTGGGCCAGTGTTCACTCTTTCCTGTGGTTGATCGGTGAAGCTATCTTCTTCTTCTTGCCAGTAGGTGTGTGTTGGTCGACGGTGAAAAAGCTCGGCGGGACGCCCATTCTGGGCATCACACTGGGGATTACTTTGGTGTCGCCACAACTGATGAATGCCTACCTGATTGGTAAGCAGGTGCCGGAAGTGTGGGATTTCGGCTGGTTTGTGATTGAAAAAGTGGGCTATCAGGCGCAGGTGATCCCGGCCATTCTGGCGGGCGTGGTACTGGCGTTTATCGAGACCAACCTGAAGCGCATCGTACCGGCCTATTTGTATCTGGTGGTGGTGCCGTTTGTGTCCATCATTCTTTCGGTGATTCTCGCCCATGCCTTTATCGGACCATTTGGTCGCGTGCTGGGCGATGGCGTGGCGTTTGCGGCGAAAGCGGCCATGACAGGTGACTTTGCTGTGCTGGGTTCGATGGTGTTTGGCTTCCTATATGCGCCATTGGTGATTACTGGTATTCACCACACCACCAACGCGGTGGATCTGCAATTGATGCAGGATTTGGGCGGCACGCCGATTTGGCCACTGATTGCGCTGTCCAACATTGCGCAGGCATCTGCTGTGGTTGGCATCATCCTGATCAGTAAGAAAGAGGGCGAACGCGATATTTCGGTTCCGGCGGCGATTTCAGCTTATCTGGGGGTGACGGAACCTGCGATGTACGGCATCAACCTCAAATACAAATTCCCGATGCTGAGCGCAATGATTGGTAGCGCGCTGGCGGCGGCCATCTGTGGCAGCTTTGGTGTGATGGCGAACGGGATAGGTGTCGGTGGTTTACCGGGTATTCTGTCGATTCAGCCTCAGTACTGGATGGTGTTCTTGATGGCGATGTTGGTGGCGATTGCTGTGCCGATTGTGCTGACGCTGTTCATGTACAAGCGTGCGCAAACCAAAGGCCAGCTGACCGCGGCAGAAGCCTAACCCTTTTTTTCAGAGTGGCCGTTGGCCGCTCTGCTATTTCTGATTTCAGGTAAGTGAGTTTACGTCATGACGACACAATTAACGGACGCCAACTGGTGGAAGACCGCGGCGATTTATCAAATCTATCCGAAAAGTTTCTGTGACAGTACAGACAAAGGCACCGGTGATATTCCGGGCATCATCACTAAGCTGGATTACCTCAAAACACTGGGCATCGACGCCATCTGGCTGACGCCGGTGTATCAGTCACCGATGATCGATAATGGCTACGACATTTCCGACTATTATGCGATTAACCCTGAGTTTGGCACCATGGCGGATTTTGACCGCCTGCTGGAGCAAGCGCATGCCCGAGGCATTCGCATCATCATGGACATTGTGGTCAACCATACGTCGACCGAACACGCTTGGTTCCAGTCGGCGCTGGGAGATAAAGCCAGCCCGTATCGCGATTACTACATTTGGAAGGCGCCAATCAATGGCGCTGAGCCGAACAATTGGCAGTCTAAGTTTGGTGGCAGTGCTTGGGCGCTGGATGAAGCGACCAACGAATATTATCTGCATCTGTTTGCTAAAGAGCAGGCGGACTTGAACTGGGAAAACCCGAAAGTTCGTCAGGAGGTGAAAGACATCATCGCGTTCTGGGCGGAAAAAGGTGTGGACGGTTTTCGTCTCGATGTAATTAACCTGATTTCCAAGCAACAAGATTTTGCCAACGATGTCCTTGGTGATGGCCGCCGTTTTTACACCGATGGGCCGCGTGTGCATGAATATCTGCAAGAGATCAGTCGCGAAGTGTTCCAGCGTTATGGCAGCGTGACGGTGGGAGAAATGTCATCAACCACCTTAGAACATTGCCAGCAGTATTCATCGCTGGACGGCAAAGAGCTGTCGATGGTGTTTAACTTCCACCATCTCAAAGTTGACTATCCGAACGGTGATAAGTGGACTCGCGCGCCGTTTGATTTTCTGCAACTCAAGCAGATTTTCAATCATTGGCAGACGGGCCTCAATGGTAAAGGGTGGGGAGCGCTGTTCTGGTGTAACCACGATCAGCCGCGCGTGGTCAGCCGCCTGGGGAATGACAAAGAATATCGTGAACTGTCGGCCAAAATGCTGGCGGCGTCCGTGCACATGATGCAAGGCACGCCATACATCTATCAGGGCGAAGAAATCGGCATGACTAACCCCGGTTACACGTCCATCGATCAGTACCGCGATGTGGAAAGCATCAATATGTACGACATCATGGTCAATCAGGGCACGACTTCCCATGAGGAGATGATGGCGATTTTGGCGCAGAAGTCGCGGGATAACTCACGCACGCCGATGCAGTGGAATGCCAAACCTCAAGCGGGCTTTACGCAAGGCACGCCTTGGCTTGCGGTGGCAGGCAACTATCGCGATATTAATGCTGAGCAGGCGGTCGCTGATCCAGACTCGGTGTTTTATTTTTACCAGCGTTTGATTGCGCTGAGAAAAGAAGTGCCGGTCATTACGCACGGTGATTATCGCGATCTTCTGCCCGAGCATAGCGAGCTCTTTGCTTATCAACGCCAGTCCGCAACGCAGACCTTAGTCTGTCTGAACAACTATTACGGACAAGAGAGTGAATGCGTGCTGCCCGCTGAGCTGGATCTCGGCCAGGCGCGTTATCTGCTCGGTAACTATGCCGACATAACTGAACACAATGTCTCAGTTCATCAGATTCTTCGACCGTACGAAACCCGCATCATCCTGATTGAATCCCCCCGATAAGATTCAACCTTGATACGCCCCGCGACGCGGGGCTTTTTTATGGGATGTAGTTATTGCGATTCAAATAACAGGCAACAAAAAAGCCAGCTCGATGAGCTGGCTTTCAGTGTATGGTGGAGGGGGACGGATTCGAACCATCGAAGGCGGAGCCGGCAGATTTACAGTCTGCTCCCTTTGGCCACTCGGGAACCCCTCCAGGGGTTTTTATACTTAACTGACGTTTTCCCAACATCGCCAATCAAGTTTTTCTCTAGCGAGAAGAATATGGTGGAGGGGGACGGATTCGAACCATCGAAGGCGGAGCCGGCAGATTTACAGTCTGCTCCCTTTGGCCACTCGGGAACCCCTCCAGGGATTTTTATACTTAACTGACGTTTTCCCAACATCGTCAATCAAGTTTTTCTCTAGTGAGAAGAATATGGTGGAGGGGGACGGATTCGAACCATCGAAGGCGGAGCCGGCAGATTTACAGTCTGCTCCCTTTGGCCACTCGGGAACCCCTCCAGGGGTTTTTATACTTAACTGACGTTTTCCCAACATCATCAATCAAGTTTTTCTCTAGTGAGAAGAATATGGTGGAGGGGGACGGATTCGAACCATCGAAGGCGGAGCCGGCAGATTTACAGTCTGCTCCCTTTGGCCACTCGGGAACCCCTCCAGGGGATTTTTATACTTAAGCGACGTTTTCCCAACGCATCACTCAAGTGCGGAGCGCATCTTATCAAACTCGCTCCCTCTGTAAACCCTTTTTTTGTCTTTTTGAATTGAATGCTGCCTTTTTCGTCAAAGAAGCCAATAAATTAGCGTTTTGCTGGAGTAAATCACAGTGTTACTTACAGTTTCAGCCCTATCTTTACGTTCCTTGACGTTCAAAAAAAAGATTAGGGGTTACAATATAAAAAGTGACCTCTTTTCTGAACCTTACTATGAAAAAAACAATACTTTTCTCTGTAACGCTGGCGGCTACATTTTTCTATCCAGTAGCCTTCGCCGCCGGCGCTGCCAAAGCGATTCCTGTGGTGATTGAATCTGTGCAGACGCACCAGGTTTCGCAAACCCTTTCTTTGGTCGGCAAACTTAAGGCCGAACAATCCGTCAACATCTCACCGGAAGTGACTGGTAAAGTCGATACGATTGCTGTCCGGGCCAATCAGCAGGTGAAAAAAGGCCAATTGTTGGTGCAATTAAATGACGATAAGTCACGTGCCGCAGTGAATGAAGCCAACGCCTATCTGCGTGACGAACAACGTAAACTGACCGAGTTCGAGCGCTTGGTCAAACGCAATGCGATTACCCAAACTGAAATCGATGCGCAAAAAGCCAGTGTAGAAATTGCTCAGGCGCGTTTGGATGCCGCAAAAGCGAATCTGGACGATCTTCGCATCACGGCTCCGTTTGATGGCACGGTCGGCTTCATTGATTTTAGCCGGGGTAAAATGGTCAGTGCCGGGAATGAGTTGCTGACCTTGGATAATCTCTCTTTGATGCAACTTGACCTACAAGTTCCTGAACGTTACCTGTCGAAAATCAAACGTGGCATGAAAGTGCTGGGAGAAACCAACGCCTGGCCCGGCCAAGTGTTTGAAGGCAGCGTGGTAGGGATTGATTCACGTATCAATCAGGAAACGCTCAATCTGCGGGTGCGCATTCATTTTAACAACAAAGAGCGTTTACTTAAGCCGGGCATGCTGATTTCAGCCAAACTCGACTTTGAACCGATCAACGCGCCTATTATTCCTGTGCAGGCACTCGAATACTCGGGCACTAAACGTTTTGTTTACGTGGTCGGTGACAACCATAAAGCGACCCGCACCGAAGTGCATCTGGGTGCCCGTATTGAAAATGAAGTGGTCATTGAAGATGGCCTCAATATTGGTCAGCAGATTGTGGTGCAGGGCATCGTCAACATGCGCGATGGCGCAACGGTGACTGAAGTGGATACTTCCGGTCAACCGCTTGAAAAAGGTAAGCAATAATGTGGTTGTCTGACGTCTCCGTAAAGAGACCAGTCGCCGCTGTTGTGCTCAGTATGCTGCTGTGCGTGTTTGGCTTCGTCTCTTTTTCTAAATTATCGGTGCGGGAAATGCCGGACATTGAAAGTCCGGTGGTGTCCGTCACCACTCGTTACGATGGCGCTTCGGCCACGATCATTGAAAACCAGATCACGTCAGTGCTGGAAGATCAGTTGGCCGGGATCAGTGGTATCGATGAAATTTCTTCGGTTACCCGCAACGGCAGTTCGCGGATCACCATTACGTTTGAACTGGGTTATGACCTCAATACTGGCGTGAGTGATGTGCGCGATGCGGTCGCCAGAGCGCAGCGCAACCTGCCGGATGAAGCGGATGATCCGCAGGTGTTTAAAAATAATGGCTCAGGGGAAGCGTCGGTTTACATCAACCTCAGTTCTTCGGTGATGGACCGAACTCAACTGACCGATTATATCGAACGCGTATTGGCGGACCGGTTCAGTCTGATCTCCGGTGTGAGCTCGGTTGATATTTCCGGTGGTCTGTACAAAGTGATGTATGTACGGTTGAAGCCCGAACTGATGGCCGGTCGCGGAGTGACAACCGCGGATATTTCCAGTGCACTGCGCCGGGAAAATATTGAAAGTCCGGGCGGTGAAGTGCGCAACGATTCCACCGTGATGTCCGTCCGCACAGCTCGAACGTATCGTACGCCTCGTGATTTTCAGTATCTGGTGGTGAAACACGCCAGCGATCGTACCTCAATTTACCTGAAAGATGTCGCCGATGTGTTCATTGGCGCAGAGAACGAGAACTCGACCTTCAAAAGTGATGGTGTGGTAAACGTCAGTATGGGGATTGTGCCGCAGTCGGACGCCAATCCACTGGATGTTGCCAAACGCGTACATGAAGAAGTGAACAAGATTCAAAAGTTCCTGCCGAAAGGGACACGTTTAGCCATCGATTATGACTCCACCGTATTTATCGAGCGTTCGATAGAGGAGGTCTACAGCACACTGTTTATTACTGGCGGGCTGGTGATCCTGGTGCTGTACATCTTTATTGGCCAGGCCCGAGCGACATTGATTCCGGCCATTACTGTGCCCGTATCGCTGATTTCCTCCTTTATCGCTGCGTATTATTTTGGTTTCTCCATCAACCTTATAACCCTGATGGCTTTGATCCTCTCCATCGGCCTGGTGGTTGACGATGCGATCGTTGTGATGGAAAACATTTATCACCATATTGAGCAGGGCGAGAAGCCTTTGATGGCGGCCTACAAAGGCGCGCGTGAAGTCGGCTTTGCGGTGATTGCCACTACGTTAGTGCTGGTGATGGTGTTTTTGCCGATCTCGTTTATGGACGGTATGGTCGGGTTGCTGTTTACCGAATTCTCGGTGCTGCTGGCGATGTCGGTGATCTTCTCCTCGCTGATTGCACTGACGCTCACGCCAGTTTTGGGCAGCAAAATCCTCAGAGCGAACGTGAAGCCGAACGGCTTTAACAAGGCGGTCGATTTTCTGTTCGGTAAGCTGGAAAGCGGTTATCGCGCGGCATTACAAAAAGCGCTGAAATGGAAATGGGCCGCGCCAGTCGTGATTCTGGCGTGTGTCGGCGGCAGTTACGGACTCAATCAGATGGTGCCTGCGCAGCTAACGCCATCGGAAGACCGTGGGGTGATCTTCGCATTTGTCCGCGGCGCTGATGCCACCAGTTATAACCGCATGGCTGCCAACATGGATTTGGTTGAAGAGCGGCTGATGCCAATGCTTGGCAAAGGCTTCCTCAAGTCGTTTAGCATTCAATCTCCGGCGTTTGGGGGCAATGCGGGTGACCAGACTGGCTTTGTGATCATGATTCTGGACGACTGGAATGAACGCAGCGTCACGGCTCAGGAAGCGCTGGGTAAAGTGCGTAAAGCGCTGGCGGGTATTCCGGATGTGCGCGTGATTCCGTTTATGCCGGGATTCCGCGGTGGTTCCAATGAGCCAGTGCAATTTGTTCTCGGTGGTTCAGATTACAACGAGTTAAGACACTGGGCGGAGCTGCTGGAAGCCGAAGCGGCCAAATCATCAATGATGACAGGCGTAGATATCAACTATTCGGAGAAAACACCGGAGTTGGTGGTCACTGTTGATCGTCAGCGTGCAGCGGAACTGGGCATCAGTGTGCAGGATATTTCCGATACGTTGGAAGTGATGCTGGGTGGTAAGAGCGTAACGACGTTTATCGACCGAGGTGAAGAGTACGATGTGTATCTGCGTGGTGATGAGAACAGCTTTAATAACGCAGCGGATCTGACGCAGATATACATGCGTACGGCTTCCGGTGATCTGGTGACGCTTGATACGGTGACCAAGATTGAGGAAGTCGCATCTTCGATTCGCCTTGCGCACTACAACAAACAGAAAGCGATCACGATTACTGCCAACCTCGCAGACGGTTATACATTGGGACAAGCGTTGGATTTTCTTGATCAGAAGGCGTTGGAAGTGCTGCCAAGTGACATCTCGGTCAGCTATTCCGGTGAATCGAAAGACTTTAAAGAGAACCAGTCGAGCGTGGCTATCGTCTTTGCCTTGGCTTTGCTGGTGGCCTATCTGGTGTTGGCGGCGCAGTTTGAAAGCTTTATCAACCCGCTGGTGGTGATGTTTACCGTACCGATGGGCGTATTTGGTGGTTTCATTGGCCTGACGCTTATGGGGCAGGGGATGAACATCTATAGCCAGATCGGTATGATCATGCTGATTGGTATGGTGACCAAGAACGGTATTCTGATTGTTGAATTTGCCAACCAGCTGCGAGACAGAGGTTTGGCGTTCGAAAAAGCAATTGTGGATGCGTCGGCAAGGCGCCTGCGTCCGATTCTGATGACGGCGTTCACCACGCTGGCAGGATCAGTGCCGCTGCTCCTCTCTACCGGAGCGGGCTATGAAAGCCGCATATCCGTCGGTACGGTGATTTTCTTCGGTATGGGCTTTTCAACCTTGGTGACGCTGTTTGTCATTCCTGCGATGTACCAGTTGATATCTCGCTCGACACAAGCGCCGGGGCATATCGAAGCCGAGTTGCACCGCGAGCTGGGCTACGACGTCAAATCGCGTCAAACCCACGAATAATAAAAAAGCCCGCTTCGGCGGGCTTTTTTGACTCTGTATGTAAAGCGGTTAGCGATGGTAGGTCACAGTATAGCGCGTTGGTTTATGGTTCATCGCCAGCACAAGGTTGAGTGCGATGGCACCAAAAATCGACAGCAGAATGATCCAAGGTGATACGAAGAAGAACGACACCAACAGAATCAGGCAGTCGATCGCCATCTGGCTTTTGCCGACGGAAATGCCGAATTTGTCATGAATAAACAGACACAGCACGTTAAATCCGCCTAAACTCGCGCGATGACGGAACAGAATTAACATGCCCAGTCCCATCAGCAGTCCGCCAGATAGGGCGCAGTAAACTTCGTTGATATTGTCGAAAGTGATAAACATCGACAAATGGTCAGTAAAAAGTGCGACCAGAGCACCAGAAATGGCCGTGTTGACAGCGAAATGGCGGCCAAAGCGTTTCCAGGCTAATAAATAGAATGGGCAGTTAGCAATAAAATAGAGCCAGCCAAACGACCAAGGCAGAAAATGGGTCATCAAAAGTGCCAGTCCGGCTGTGCCGCCAGTCAATAATTGACCTGCCTGCAGAAAGAAAACGCCTTGGGCAACCAGAAAGGTGCCAGTCAGGATCGCAATCCAGTCCTCTTTGCGTGTGTGTTTTTCCATCAAATATATAAATTAAAGGCTGAGAATGGCGCGCATAGTAATGAAAAGCGGACATTTTCGGTAGCTAGTGAAGCGAAATTGAGGTAAACCTATGTAATTGCCGCTTTACAGGGTGTAAAGCATAAAATTGACACTTTGATGAGGTAGGATCTGCCTGAACCCCTCGGGATGAAATACTTCGTCAGTCACTATGAAAAAACTGCATGATATTTTCTGCAATTTGGGCTTTATGATGAAGATCAAATTATGTAGAATGCGCGCCAAAGAGGTGACGAAAACGTTTGCGTTGGGTCATTGTGTGGTTTTTAGCTAATTTCAGATAAATCTGAGTCAGGAGATACAGATGCTAAAGCGTGATATGAATATCGCTGATTACGATGCGGAGCTATTCGCAGCAATCCAAGAAGAAACTCTTCGCCAAGAGGAACACATTGAGCTTATCGCTTCAGAAAACTACACCAGCCCACGTGTAATGGAAGCGCAAGGTTCTCAGCTGACAAACAAATACGCTGAAGGTTACCCAGGCAAGCGTTACTACGGCGGCTGTGAGTACGTCGACAAAGCTGAATCTCTGGCGATTGACCGTGCGTGTAAACTGTTCGGCTGTGAATACGCGAACGTACAGCCACACTCAGGTTCTCAGGCAAACAGCGCGGTGTACATGGCCCTGCTGAATCCTGGCGATACGGTTCTGGGTATGAGCCTGGCACACGGTGGTCACCTGACTCACGGTTCACCTGTGAACTTCTCTGGTAAACACTACAACGTTATTCCTTACGGTATCGACGAAGCGGGCCAAATCAACTACGACGAAATGGAAGCGCTGGCACTTGAGCACAAACCTAAGATGATCATCGGTGGTTTCTCAGCGTACTCGCAAATCGTTGACTGGAAACGCATGCGCGAAATCGCAGATAAAGTCGACGCTTACCTGTTTGTTGATATGGCACACGTTGCGGGTCTGATTGCGGCGGGTGTTTACCCAACGCCAATCCCTTACGCACACGTTGTTACGACAACAACGCACAAAACACTGGCTGGTCCACGTGGCGGTTTGATCCTGTCAAACGCTGGCGAAGAGATGTACAAAAAGCTGAACTCAGCAGTATTCCCTGGCGGTCAGGGTGGTCCTCTGATGCACGTTATCGCGGGTAAAGCGGTAGCGTTCAAAGAAGCGATGGAACCTGAATTCAAAGCTTACCAACAGCGCGTTGTGAAAAATGCAAAAGCGATGGTTGCTCAGTTCCAAGAGCGTGGCTACAAGATCGTATCAAACGGTACTGAAAACCACCTATTTCTGGTTGATCTGATCGACAAAGACATCACGGGTAAAGAAGCGGATGCTGCGCTGGGTGCAGCAAACATCACCGTAAACAAAAACTCAGTGCCAAACGATCCACGTAGCCCATTTGTGACTTCTGGTATTCGTGTGGGTACGCCGGCTATCACTCGTCGTGGTTTCACTGAAGAAGACGCGAAGAATCTGGCAAACTGGATGTGTGACGTTCTGGACAACATCAATGACCAAGCGGTAATTGAAGCGACGAAACAGAAAGTTCTGGATATCTGTAAGCGCCTGCCAGTTTACGCATAAGCGGAATCGAATAACGGAAAAGGCCTGCAATGCAGGCCTTTTTTATTTCGCGATGCTGAGCAGGGTGCCAGATTTACATTTGAACAGGTAGTAGCTGCTGCTCTCGCTGAATTTACCCAATCCTTCACCGTCACAGTAATCGATATTAATCTGACGCATGGTCTCCAGCGTATTCTCACTCTGAAGCGCAAATTTAGCGCCGTCGGCACACACGATTCGCACTTTGCCATCATCACTGACTGAGTAAATGTTTACTTCGGTATTGCACAGTTCGAAAGAGGCTTCACGGAAGTTGTCTTGCGTAGTATTGGATGAACAACCAGACGCGACGGCTACTGCCAGCATGGCCAGCAGGCTCAGTTTTTTCATTATCTTGATCCTTATAGTGCGAGACGCATATCCCGTTTGTTCGGATTTAACGGTTTACCAACAGTGTTATGTCAGCTTGCTACCTATAATTCCGAGTAGTTTTGGGTAGTTAGCCCAAAGTTTAGACCATTTTAGCTATCAACCTCAAGCTGATGCTGGTGGGAGTGAAGGCTGGCACTGCTTTTCTGATACCAGTACAAAAAGTGCTACACGCTTGTTGAGCATCTGCTCACCGCAGATAAAAGAAAAGCCGGCAGTCGCCGGCTTTCGTTCAATCGAGTAAGTGATTACTTCACTTCCAGACCTTTCGCTTGCATATCTGCATGGTAAGAAGAGCGGACAAACGGGCCACAAGCGGCGTGAGTGAAGCCCAGTTCCAGCGCGATGTCTTTCAGTTCATCAAACTCAGCTGGCGGAACATAGCGCTCAACGGGCAGGTGGTGACGACTCGGTGCCAGATACTGACCCAGCGTCAGCATAGTCACGCCGTGTGCACGCAGATCTTTCAGCACTTCAATGATCTCTTCTTTGGTCTCACCCAAGCCCATCATCAGGCCAGATTTGGTCGGAACCTCTGGGTGCATCTCTTTGAATTTTTGCAGCAGTTCCAGCGACCATTTGTAGTTCGCACCAGGGCGAGCTTTACGGTACAGGCGCGGTGCCGTTTCCAGGTTGTGGTTGAACACATCTGGCGGGTTATCTTTTAGCAGATCCAACGCCACATCCATACGGCCACGGAAATCCGGAACCAAAGTTTCAATGCGAATCTCTGGGTTCAGGGCACGAATTTCACGGTTACAGTCGGCAAAGTGCTGAGCGCCGCCATCACGCAGATCATCACGGTCAACCGAAGTGATCACCACGTATTTCAGCTTCATGTCTTTGATTGTTTGGGCCAGTTTCTTTGGCTCTTCTGCATCAGGAGTCAGAGGGCGGCCATGGGCAACGTCACAGAATGGGCAGCGGCGGGTACAGATAGCACCCAGAATCATAAAGGTTGCAGTGCCGTGGTTGAAACATTCGGCCAGGTTAGGGCAAGACGCCTCTTCACATACAGAGTGAAGGTTATTCTTACGCATTGCGGCCTTGATGTCCTGAATGCGTTGGCTGTCTGCTGGCAGTTTGATTTTCATCCATTCCGGTTTACGCAGCACTTGTTTCTGCTCCGCAGGCATGTTTTTAACTGGAATTAATGCCATTTTGTCGGCGTCACGATATTTAACGCCTTTTTCCATTTGGATCGGTTTGCTCATGCTCTATTTACCTATGACAGGTGCTTCTGTGCTGAATTCTACTTCCTCGTAACCGAACAGGCTGACGAGTTCTTTTATGAGTTGTTGCTCGACATCTTCGATACGAGTCGGTCCACCTAAATTGCTCACTTGAACCATTTCCATTCCCTGATAACCACATGGGTTAATACGCAGAAACGGAGAGAGATCCATGTTGACGTTGAGCGCTAAACCATGGAACGAGCAGCCTTTGCGAATACGCAGGCCGAGTGAGCAGATTTTTTTACCATCGACATAAACGCCTGGAGCATCCGGGCGAGCGGCAGAGTCGATATTGTAAGCTTTTAACGTATTAATTACGAGGTTCTCAATATCAGTGACGAGCTCTCGGACACCCAGCTTTTTACGACGTAAGTTGATCAGAAAGTAGGCGACGATCTGACCGGGGCCGTGATAGGTGACTTGGCCGCCACGATCGCTTTGAACCACGGGGATATCGCCAGTATTAAGAAGGTGTTCAGCCTTGCCGGCCTGACCCTGAGTGAATACGGGGTTGTGTTCCACAAGCCAGACTTCGTCACGTGTTGAATCATCACGCTGGTCGGTAAAGTCATGCATGGCCTGCCAAACAGGATGGTAATCCTGTCGACCTAATCGTCTGACAACAAGCTGGTTATCCATCATCGAAGTCCGTCAGTGATATATAAAGTGTTTGGATTATAAACGTCTTAAGCAGATTGAACTACTCATGACGATTAACTTTTTGACCATAAATTTTATGTAACTATTTTAACTTTATGATACATAAACAAAAAGCAGCCTCGGGCTGCTTTCAAAAAAAATTGAATTTATCAAATAATTACAGATAAATAAAACTTACAGCACCATGCGAACGATTTCGATATCGCCCAGTTCTTTGTACAGGATTTCTACCTGTTCAATTGAGGTTGCAGTGATGGTGATAGACACAGAGTGGTAGTTACCTTTGCCACTTGGTTTGACACGTGGGCTGTAGTCACCTGGAGCGTGACGCTGAATAACTTCCAACACAAGCTCTGGCAATTCAGGTTTCGCGTGGCCCATCACTTTGTAAGTGAATGAACACGGGAACTCAAGCAGGTCTTTCAATTTTGCATCAGAGTTGATGTTTAACATATTGGAAACTCCAAGTTGGGTATTCGATAAAAACGGTGACGAATAGTACAGTCAATCGAATGGGATCTCAAGTTAACAAAAAAGCCGCCCAAGGCGGCTTTTTGGGTCGATCTCAGTGGATCAGAATAAGCCTTTGAACAATAGAACAATGTAGTCCCACAGACGGCTGAACAGACCACCTTCTTCAACATCTTCCAATGCCATCAGAGGGTATTGCGCAACGTCTTCACCGTTAAGCTGGTAGTACAGCTTACCGACTACATCACCTTTCTTAATTGGGGCTTTCAGCTCTTTTTCAAGGACGAAGCTGGCAGTCAGATCTTTTGCCTGGCCGCGTGGCAGAGTCACGTAAGTGTCCTCATTCACACCCAGCGCGACCGTTGACTTGTCGCCCATCCAGATTTTCTCATCAACGAAAGTCTCGCCCGCTTTGTGTGGTGCAACAGTTTCAAAGAAACGGAAACCGTAACTCAGCAGCTTTTTGCTTTCTGACTTACGTGCATTCATGTCTTTGGTACCCATCACAACAGCGATTAGGCGCATCTTGCCTTCGGTCGCTGAGCTGACCAGGCTGTACCCTGCGTTGCTGGTGTGACCGGTTTTGATACCGTCCACGTTCATGCTTTTATCCCACAGCAGGCCGTTACGGTTGTACTGGGTAATGCCGTTGTAGGTAAATTTCTGCTCCGAGTAAATCTTATACTCGTTTGGTACGTCGCGGATCAGTGCTTGACCCAGCAGAGCCATGTCGTACGGGGTTGAGTACAGGTTCGGGTTGTCTAGGCCGTGGACGTTGGCAAAATGAGTATCTTTCATACCCAGAGTGTTGGCCCACGCGTTCATCAGATCCACGAATGCATCTTCCGAACCTGCGATGTGTTCGGCCATTGCCACACAGGCATCGTTACCAGATTGAACGATGATGCCCTGGTTCAGATCGCGCACTTTGACGGTGGTGCCAACTTCAATGAACATTTTGGAAGAATCTGGGAAGTTCTTCGCCCATGCATTGCGGCTGATAGTCACGTCATCATCGTTCGAGATGTTGCCGCGTTTTAATTCCTGACCAATTACGTAACTGGTCATCATTTTGGTCAAGCTGGCTGGTGACAGCTTGGTGTTCATTTCTTTTTCGGCAAGAACTTTGCCTGAATGATAGTCAATCAGTACAAAACCTTTCGCAGCGATCTGTGGCGCATCTGGAATGACGACAGGAGAAGCGAGGGTCGTGCTTGAGAACGTAGCGGAAAGCGCTATTGAAGACGCTAGAACAGAATTTAGGATGGTTTTTTTCATGATGAATGCGAATTGTGTGTTTAATTGTCCATTATCTTAACAGAAACGACTTCCCAAACCAGACCCGAATGCTTAGCTGGTCAGGTTTGAGTGGTCATTATTGCGCGACGGGGTGCTTTTTTATAAAGGCGGTGTCATAACCCCGCGTTTTCACCTTTTCCAAGGTGTCCTGCGTCAGGGTGTAATCACTGAAAGGCCCGAGAAAGAGCCGGTGACTACCATTAACACTTTCGACAAAACTTTGCACCGATAAGCTTTGACCAAGATTTTGCGCTAAAGTTCGCACTCTTTCTTCATTTTGTGAAGATGCCACCTGAATGATGTACTGAGGAGCGCCAACTTTGGGTTTAGCCGTAGTTTGTTTCGCGACTGCAATGGTCTCGATTTCAACGTTGGCCGTCCCGGTTTGCACGACGCCAAGTTTATACGCGGCTGCGTAACTTAAATCAATAATGCGTCCGTCATGGAAAGGCCCGCGGTCATTGACCCGGACAATGGTCGATTTGCCGTTGTCCAGATTAGTCACTTTGACGTAGGTGGGAAGCGGCAGGGTTTTGTGTGCCGCCGTCATGGAATACATGTCGTAAATTTCACCGTTTGACGTCAGGTGACCATGAAACTTTTTGCCGTACCAGGATGCCTGACCACGTTCTTTGAATCCCTTGGTGTCTTTGACGATCTGATAGTTCTTGCCGCGCAAAGTGTAATCTTTGTTACCGCCCAGACTATATGGTTCGTACTGCGGATTGGCATCTTCAATATGATCGACGGAAAGTGGAGCATCCGGCGCGATGTCATCTTTGATGTCATAACGGCCTGAAGACGAACTACATCCGGCCAGAATGGCGACAGAACATAAACTGAATAGGAGCGTGGAATGCTTCATTAGTTTGCCTTTGAAAACGCTTTTCTATGGGTATGGATTGACATCAGAATGCCAAAACCGGCCATGAGGGTAACCATAGACGTACCGCCATAACTGATCAATGGAAGTGGCACACCCACTACCGGCAGAATACCGCTTACCATACCGATGTTTACGAAAACGTAAACGAAGAAACTCAGCACAATACTGCCAGCCATCATACGGCCAAAAGCGGTTTGCGCATTGCTGGCCAGATACAGGCCTCGGCCGATGATAAACAAGTACACCGTCAGCAGTGCAAGAATGCCTATCATGCCCCATTCTTCCGCGATAACTGCAAAGATAAAGTCAGTATGTCGTTCAGGAAGGAATTCTAGGTTAGATTGTGTGCCGTGTAGCCAACCTTTGCCAACTACGCCGCCTGAACCGATGGCAATTTTACTCTGAATGATGTGATAACCAGCACCAAGAGGATCGGATTCCGGGTTGAAAAGGGTTCTGACGCGTGTCTTCTGATATTCATGCATCAGGAAATACCACAACACCGGAATAAATGCGCCCACCGCCACTGCGGCGGCAAAGATGATTTTCCAACTGATCCCGGCAAGAAAGATCACGAAGATCCCTGATGCCGCAATCAGAATGGAAGTCCCCAGGTCTGGCTGCTTAGCGATCAAAATGGTGGGCACGAATACCATCACCATGGACAGTACCAGTGTCTGGAAGCTGGGTGGAAGCGGGCGCTTACCGATAAAGCGCGCAACCATCAGCGGCACGGCCAGTTTGAGGAGTTCCGAGGGCTGAAAGCGCACAAACCCCAGGTTCAGCCATCGCTGTGCGCCTTTAGACACTTCACCAAACAACAGAACGCCGAGTAATAACGCCACACCCACGAAAAACAGCACCGGAGCCAGACGCTCGTATGTACGCGGCGGCAACTGAGCAAGACCGATCATCACGGTTAACGCCAATACCATACGCATTGCCTGGCGATCCATCATTTCCAGACTCTGACCACTGGCGCTGTACATGACAACCAGACCAAAGCCCATCACGACCAGCAGGCCAAGCAATAATGGCAAGTCGATGTGTAAACGCTCAAAGAACGCCCGGTTTTGACCTGTTGAGGGATCCATTTTCATTATTTGTCTGCCTCGCCGTTACCCAAAATGACACGGTCAAAGATTTGTCTTACCACCGGAGCACCGTTGCTTGAACCGCCACCGGCGTTCTCCAGTACGATGGTCACAATCACTTTTGGATCGTCGACTGGCGCAAACCCGGTAAACAGTGCGTGGTCACGCAGATGTTCGGCCAGTTCGTCGGCGTTGTACTCCTGGCCTTCTGCCAGACCAAATACCTGTGCAGTACCGGATTTGCCTGCACTCTTGTATTGCAGGCCTTGGAAAGCGCGCCGCGCCGTTCCGCGTTTACCGTGGTTGACCAGATACATTCCTTCAATCGCCATATTCCAGTACTTATCCGGTACACCGGTAATCGGTGGGTAAGTCACGTATTCGGTTTCTTTTTGGGTGGAGAATTCTTCGCCATTATTGATGGTAGAACGCAGTAAGTGCGGTGCAATTACTTTTCCGTGATGCACCAAAACAGAGGTTGCTTTCGCAAGCTGCATTGGCGTTGCCGTCCAGTAACCCTGACCGATACCCACAGGAATCGTGTCACCCTGATACCAAGGTGTGCGGTGACGGGCCATTTTCCAGTCACGGGTCGGCATGTTGGCTTTACTCTCTTCGGTGATATCAATACCCGTGTAATCCCCGAAGCCAAATTTCATCATCCAATCAGACAGACGATCAATGCCCATATCATAAGCAATCTGATAAAAGAAGGTATCCACCGATTCTTCCAGTGCTTTGATGATATCCACCTTACCGTGACCCCAGCGCAGCCAATCGCGGAATGGCCGGGTTTTTGAATTCGGAATGCGCCAGTAACCCGGATCGTTTCGAGTGGTATTCGGCGTGATCACGCCTTCTTCCAAGGCAGAAACAGCAATAAATGGTTTGACGGTCGAACCTGGAGGATAAATACCCAGCGTGGTGCGGTTTACCAGCGGACGGTCTTTATCGTTGAGTAACTCACTGTATTCCTTACCAGAAATACCGTGCACAAAAGCATTCGGATCGTAACTTGGGCTTGATACCATCGCCAGCACGCCGTTGTCTTTTGGATCGAGCACTACCGCTGAACCACGACGACCATTGAACAGGCTGTGCACGTAAAGTTGCAGCTTAATATCGAGGTTGAGAACAATGTCTTTGCCCGGGGTTGGCGGAACGTATTTCAGAGTACGAATCACGCGTCCCCGGCTGTTCACTTCGACTTCCTGATAGCCGGCCTCCCCGTGCAGCAAGTCTTCGTAGTAGCGCTCAATACCGAGCTTACCGATATCGCGGGTGGCTTGATAATTGGCTTCTTTACCTTCGCGGACTAAGCGTTCGATATCGCGATCATTAATTCTAGAGACATAACCGATCACGTGGGTCAGTACTTCACCGTATGGGTAGTAACGCTTGAGGTTTGCGCTGACGGAAACACCGGGATATTTGTATTGTTGAACGGAGAATTTCGCGACTTCTTCTTCGGTCAGTTGAGTTAACAGCGGCACTGAGTTAAAGCGGCGTGTCTGGCGGCGCTCTTTTTCAAATGCAGCAATTTGTTCGGGAGTAATCGTGAGAATCTGTTGTAAGCGGGCGATGGTCTCGTCCATGTTTTTCACTTTTTCTGGAATGATCTCCAGACTAAAAACAGGGCGGTTTTCGGCCAGTAACACACCATTCCGGTCATAGATCAGACCCCGGTTAGGCGCAATCGGTACCACTTTAATGCGGTTATCGTTGGAACGGGTTTTGTAATCCTGATACTGATTGACCTGAATGTTATACAGGTTGGCAACCAGAATACCCATCATCAAGACAATCCCCACAAAAGACACGACAGCACGGTTACGAAATAACCGCGCTTCAGCCAGGTAGTCTCGAATAGGGCTACGCTTACGTAACATCAGTGTCTATTCTCGGTGATAAGGGTGGTTTGCTGTAATGCTCCAGGCACGGTACAGACTCTCGGCCATGACCACGCGCACCAGCGGGTGCGGCAATGTGAGTGGCGACAGTGACCAGCTTTGTTCTGCGGCGGCTTTACACGCCGGAGCTAGCCCTTCTGGGCCACCAATCAAAATAGAGACGTCTCTTGCATCCATTTTCCAACTCTCCAGCTGAGCGGCCAGTTGTTCGGTGTCCCAGCGTTTGCCTGGAATGTCGAGAGTAACAATTCGGTTGCCTTTTGGCACGGCGGCCAGCATGGCTTCGCCTTCTTTTTGCAGAATTCTTGCAATATCAGCGTTTTTGCCTCGCTTACCAGCGGAAATTTCAATCAGCTCCAGCGGCATGTCGTGAGGAAAGCGGCGGCGATATTCCTGGAAGCCTTCTTCCACCCACTTTGGCATTTTGGTGCCGACGGCAATCAATTGAATCTTCACGCTCAGCCCCAGAGTTTTTCCAACTGGTACATGGCGCGATGCTCTTCCTGCATCACGTGCAGCATGGTTGTGCCCATATCGACGACAACCCACTCGCCTTCGTTCTCGCCATCAATACCCAGTGGCTCAACACCGACTTTTTTCGCTTCACTCGCGACATGATCGGCAATCGAAGAGACGTGTCTTTTGGACGTGCCAGTACAAATGATCATGTAATCAGTGACACTGGATTTGCCTTGTACGTCTAGGGTTACAATATCAACCGCTTTCATATCGTCGGCTTTGTCTGCAAGAAAGTCTTTTAATTCTTCACGTTGCAAGGGAATTTCCTCTGAGATAACTAACTATAAAAATGATTTTGTCAAAAGCGCGGCAGTATATCACGCTTTCAGGCAGGCAAAGGCAAGTTTGCCTGCGCAACGCAACATTCGAGGCTCAACTGATGCAGTAATGGCCAAGGCGATTGCTCATACTGAGTTTTTGCGACAATTTCACATTGAGCAAGCAGCTGAAGTAAATGTTGCAGACGTTGAACCGATAAGCGCTGCAACGCAGCAGAGCAATGTGGGCGTTTATTCTGCCAGACGCGGTATTTGTCAAAGATAGCGCCGAGTGGCTGATGATTCATCGCCAGACGCATCTGCAGCAGTTGCACCAGCTCTTTTTGGACTGTGCGCATCAGAATGATCGGTTCTACGTCTTCAGCGGCCAGTTGGCGCAAAATGCGTTGCGCGCGATTGGCTTTGCCTTCAAGCAGAGCATCGACCCAGTGAAATGGGGTGTAGTGGTTGTTGCGGCTCAGCGACTCTTCAAGGCGAATCAGCGTCAGTTGACCGTCTGGGTAGAGCAGAGCCAACTTCTCCAGGCTCTGTGCCAGAGCAAACAAATTGCCCTCATGCCACTGTGCCAGCATTTGAATCGCTTCGGCATCAGGAGTCAGACCCAGCGCCCGGCAACGAGCGGCGACAAATTGTGGTAGGCGGCTGATATCCGGGGTTAAACAGTTCACCAGACAGCCCTGACTCATCAGGGCTTTAAACCAGGCCGTATTTTCCTGAGCTTTGGTTAGCTTGGTACCGACAATCAGCAGCAGAATATCGGGATTAAGATGCTGTGCCAAGTTGGCCAGTTCTTTGCTCGCAGCAGCATTAATACCAGCTTCCGGGATCTCCAGTTCGATCACTTGGCGACTGGAGAACAAGCTCATGGATTGACAGCAATCGTAGACCTCGTTCCAGTCGAGACTGGCATCAAGATTAAAACGGTGTTTCTCTTCAAAGCCTTGCTCGCGTGCTTTGCGCTCAATCGCGCTGCGCGATTCTTCGATCAGCAGAGGTTCATTGCCAAAGACAAGATACACTGGCGCCAGCGTTCTGTTCAGAGCATCGGCCAGTTTGTCAGCGTAGAGTCTCATTATAAAATCTACTGAACTTCAGCCGTGCTGGCCGAAGGTGCAACCTGTGTTTCGGTTGTGTTGATGGTGTAGTCTTCGCTTGGTTTGACCGCGTTTGACGCTGGCTGTTCATCCATGGTTCCGGTATGAATGTTTGCTTTGAGACGAGCCATTTGACGTACAATCTGGCTGGCGGCCAGTTTGCGCATTTCGTCTTCAATCATGTCGCGTTCAACCGATTTTGCCAATGCGGTTAACGGGTTATCCAAGTAGCTGCGAGTCACGCTGGTGGAAAATGTCTTTTCCCCCAGATTAGGAATTGTCACGCGATATGACGCAACAAAAGTCAGTTCAATTTCAGCGGCCCGAGTGTTTTGGTACAAAGATAATGTTCTTTCTCCGGTACCTTCACTTAAAAGATGAATGTTAGGTACATCTTCAGCCGGTTGCACCACGGTGATCTCATTCATTCGTAGCTGGCGTTTTACCATGCGGGTAAATGTGCTGTATTGGTCATAGCTGGTCAGTGACATGGTGCTCAGTTCCTCCGGAACGTCATAATCACCACGAAGATGAAAACCGCAGGCACTAAGCAGGGTGGCGGTCAGAACAACCAGTGATAACTTGAAGGTGGAAGGCAGTGTCAAACGCATGGGGCTCTATTCTCATGAATTGGGTTTACTTATCTCAGTTCACCACAGCGATAAACTGAGATAAGTAAACAGGGCGCGAAGCCCTGTTTACAGACCGTAATATACGGAATTAGTTCGCAACGATGTTCAGCAGTTTTCCTGGAACATAGATGACTTTGCGGATTGTCAGACCATCGGTGAATTTCATCACGTTTTCGTCTTTCAGGCCCAGTTCTTCAACTTGTTCTTTGGTTGCATCAGCAGACACAGTCAACTTGCCACGCAGCTTACCGTTTACCTGAAGTACGATCAGTTTTTCATCTTCAACCAGCGCAGCTTCATCAAACGTTGGCCAAGTTGCGTTGTCGATGTCTGCCTGACCCAGCGCTGCCCACATTTCAAAACAGATGTGTGGCGCAATTGGGTAAAGCATCACAGTGATCGCTTTTAGGGCTTCATCCAGAATCGCGCGATCTTGTGCGTCATCCTGAGGTGCTTTAGCCAGCTTGTTCATCAGCTCCATCACGGCTGCAATAGCAGTGTTGAAGGTCTGACGACGTGCAATGTCATCGGTTACTTTCGCGATGGTTTTGTGAACGTCACGACGCAGCGCTTTTTGATCGCCAGTCAGTGCAGAAGTCTCAACCGTAGTTGCTTCGCCTTTTTCGGTATGTTCACGAACCAGTTTCCACACACGTTTCAGGAAGCGGTTTGCACCTTCAACACCAGATTCTTGCCATTCCAGCGTCATATCTGCTGGTGAAGCAAACATCATGAACAGACGTACGGTGTCGGCACCGTATTTGTCGACCATTTCTTGTGGGTCGATACCGTTGTTTTTTGACTTAGACATTTTGATCATGCCTGAGTGTTCAACGCTGCGACCGTGTGAATCTACCGCAGTCGTAATACGACCTTTACCGTCACGTTCAACTTTCACTTCGGTTGGTGAAACCCACTCTTTACCACCTTTGTCATTGGTGTAGTAGAAGGCATCAGCCAGAACCATACCTTGACACAGCAGTTGCTTGAATGGCTCGTCAGAAGTCACATAACCAGCATCACGCAGCAGTTTGTGGAAGAAGCGTGAGTACAACAGGTGCATACATGCGTGCTCGATACCACCGATGTATTGGTCTACTGGCAGCCAGTAGTTGGCTTTTTCTGGGTCCAGAATGTCGTCTGCTTGTGGTGAACAGTAGCGCGCGTAGTACCAAGACGATTCCATGAAGGTATCGAAAGTATCGGTTTCACGCAGTGCCGGTTCGCCGTTAAAGGTGGTTTTCGCCCACTCTTTATCCGCTTTGATTGGGCTGGTGACGCCATCCATGACCACATCTTCTGGCAGAATCACTGGCAGTTGGTCGGCGGGTACGGGATGTACAACGCCGTCTTCTGTGGTCACCATTGGAATTGGTGCGCCCCAGTAGCGTTGACGAGACACGCCCCAGTCACGCAGACGGAAGTTGACGGTTTTCACGCCTTTACCTTCGGCTTCCAGTTTCGCTGCAATGGCATCGAAAGCGGCTTGGAATTCCAGACCGTCGAATTCGCCGGAATCGAACAGTACGCCTTTTTCGGTGTATGCCGCTTCTGAGATATCCAGTTCGCTGCCATCAAGTGGCTTAATGACAGGAATGATATCCAGGTTATATTTGGTCGCAAATTCGAAGTCACGTTGATCGTGCGCTGGGACGGCCATGACCGCACCTGTGCCGTAGTCCATCAACACGAAGTTCGCGACAAAGATTGGAACTTCACGGCCATTCAATGGATGAATTGCGGTAAGGCCCGTTGCCATACCTTTTTTCTCCATCGTCGCCAGTTCTGCTTCAGCAACTTTGGTGTTTTTACACTCTTCGATGAATGTAGCCAGCTCAGGGTTTGATTTCGCCGCTTCGGTTGCGAGAGGGTGGCCCGCTGCGATACCTACGTAAGTGACGCCCATCAGTGTGTCTGGACGCGTGGTGTAGACTTCCAAGTCTTGCGCTTGATCTTTCACGGCAAACTTCAGTTCCACACCTTCAGAACGGCCAATCCAGTTGCGCTGCATGGTTTTCACCATTTCAGGCCAACCTTCCAGGTTGTCGAGATCGTCTAGCAGCTCTTGTGCGTAAGCAGTGATCTTGATGAACCACTGAGGAATTTCTTTCTGTTCAACCGGAGTATCACAACGCCAGCAGCAACCGTCTTCAACCTGTTCGTTCGCCAGAACGGTTTGGTCGTTCGGACACCAGTTAACCGAAGAAGTTTTCTTGTAAACCAGACCTTTCTCGTACAGTTTGGTAAAGAACTCTTGTTCCCAGCGGTAGTACTCAGGACGGCACGTCGCGAATTCACGATTCCAGTCGTAGCCGAAACCCAGCAGTTTCAGCTGGTTTTTCATGTATTCAATGTTTTCGTAAGTCCAAGGTGCCGGAGCGGTGTTGTTTTTAACCGCCGCGTTTTCTGCCGGTAGACCGAATGCATCCCAGCCGATTGGCTGCATGACGTTTTTGCCTTGCAGACGCTGGAAACGAGAAACCACATCACCGATGGTGTAGTTGCGCACGTGACCCATGTGCAGTCGGCCGCTTGGGTACGGGAACATAGAAAGACAGTAGAATTTTTCTTTATTTGGGTCTTCACTTACAACGAAGGTCTTGTTGCTTTCCCAATGCTGTTGAACTTTTTGTTCAATGTCTTGCGGGTTGTATTGCTCTTGCATCGATATATCCGGTTATCTTGGAATTTGTGAGTTCAGTTTGAACAGATACTAATAGATCGTCATAGAATACCTAAAGCAAGGGAGCACAACAATAGCCAATCGGGTTTGAGAGAGGTGACTTATGCCAAAACAAAAAACGGGTTACGAAGCTTTACTCGAAGAGGTGGTGGAAACCCTGAAACAAAGTCCGGAAGAAGTGGACCACATTCTGGAAACATCCGGTAAAGTTGTGGCCGCGGCAAACGACTTGACAAAAGATGAGCTGGCGCTGATTTCTGCGTATGTAAAATCGGATCTCAAAGAGTTTGCGGACAGCTATGAAGAAGAGAAAAGTAGTCCGTTTTATTTGATGATTGCCAATTCTATTTGGCAGGGACTGCTGGAGATCACCGATAAAACCAAAGTGGAATGGGTGGAGCTGTTTCAAGATCTTGAACATCAGGGATTGTACAAAGCCGGCGATATGATTGGTCTTGGTATTCTTGTGTGTGAGAACTGCGGACACCATGTTGAATACAACCATCCGACCGAAATTGTGCCCTGCATTCGCTGTGGTAACACGGCGTTCAGTCGGCAACCGTTGAAGCCTTAAGTAAAAAGAGTCCCAATGGGACTCTTTTTCGTTGTGCTGTTCGGTTAGGCTATGCTTTACGGCGTTGAATCACCAGCGCCACGATAAGGCCAAACAGTGTCCATGCATACAATGGCCAACTACCCAGCGCGTGATAGGGTGTTTGACCGCGGGTTGGGACCATTTCTGCACGCAGCACACCCGTTTCAAATTGAGGTAGCTGCTGAGTGATGTGCCCTTTGTAGTCGGTTACCGCCGTCAGACCGTTGTTAGTGGAACGAATCAGCGGCTTACCTAATTCCAGCGCGCGCATGCGCGCGATTTCCATATGCTGCAGTGGGCCGATAGAGCGGCCAAACCAGGCATCGTTGGACAAGGTCAGCAGAAAGTCAGTCTCATCGGTCACATTGGCCCGAACTTGTTCATTGAAAATGATTTCGTAACAAAGCGCAGGAGCCAACGCGTGGCCATTGGCGACGATGTTCGGCTGAACATAATCCCCTTCGCTGAACGAAGACATCGGCAAGTTAAAGAACGGAGCCAATGGGCGCAGAATGCTTTCAAACGGCACAAATTCACCAAAGGGCAGTAGATGGTGCTTATGAAAACGCTGCGCTAAATCGTAGTGATAATCACCGCTCGGATTCTCACCCAGCGTCAATATGCTGTTGAAATAACGCTTATTGTCATCCTGATTGAGAATGCCCGTAATGAGCGCGCTATGATTCATCCGTGCGGCGGTATCTAGATTGCGCAGAAACGCCGGGATCTCAAATTCAAACGCAGGAATTGCTGCTTCGGGCCAGACGATGATATCGGCATCCCAGTTCTGACGACTGAGATCAGTATATTTCATGATGGTCGGCCAGCGTTGGCTGGGTAACCATTTGAGAGCCTGCTCAATATTGCCCTGAATCAGCGCCACTTTTGTGGTGCGTTGCGGTTGTGGAGTCACCCACTGTGCGGCATTCAACGCAAATCCAACAGCAAACAAAACCGCTGGGATGAGAAGCAATAGAACGCTTTTTTTCTGCCAAGCGAGCGCCAGGCCGCCTGCACACAGCAATACTATCAGCGTCAGTAGTTCAACGCCGCCGAGCGGGGCGAAGTTCGCCAACGGGCTGTCGATTTGGCTGTAACCGAGCCACAACCAGGGAAAGCCAGTCATGACCCAACCACGCAGCCAGTCGCAGACCAGCCAGAGCGCAGGCGTCGCCAGTAATAAACGGCTGCGGTTCTGCTTCGGGAAAAAGCGATTGAGCGCCCAGCTAAAGAGTGCGGAATAAAGGGCTAAGTAGCCAACTAATAGCCCCATCAAAAATAAGCTGGCAATTTTGGGCATGCCACCAAAGGTGTCGATACTGACATGTACCCAACTGATTCCGAAACCAAACTGGCCCAATCCCCAGGCATAACCAATCCATGCCGCCCGTTTGGGGGGCTGCCCGTTTAATAACAGCAATAGCAGGAAAGGGCTGAGAATGGCTAATGGCCAGATCTGATAGGGAGCAAACGATAGGGTGGTAAGCGCGCCAACAAAAGCGGCCGCAAGCGGCCGCATTAGGCGATGATTGAAAATATTCGTCATCTGCAACTTTTCTGATGCTCTTACAGAGTAAGAGGAGCTTCGAACTACTCTTCGGCGATCTCCGGAAGAGTTTCCATATCGGGGACGGTTACCTGAAGTTGAACCACTCGGCGGTTGTCTGCAGCAGTGACCTTAAAATTGTAACGATCAATTTCTACCACTTCACCGCGTGCTGGCAAGTGACCGAAAGCAGTCATTACCAATCCGCCTACCGTATCCACCTCTTCATCGCTGAAGCGGGTACCGAAGGTGTTGTTAAACTCTTCGATGGTGGTCAGCGCCTTCACCGCGTAAGTGTGTTTGCTGAGCTTACGGATATCCAGTTGCTCTTCGTCGTCGAACTCATCTTCGATATCGCCAACGATTTCTTCCAGAATGTCTTCAATGGTCACTAGACCAGAGACGCCCCCGAACTCATCTACGACAATCGCCATGTGATATCGTTCCTCACGGAACTCTTTTAGCAGGCGATCGACGCGTTTACTTTCTGGAACCACCACGGCTGGGCGGATCACTTCTTCAATGTTGAACGGGGAGCTATTGGAACCTAAGTATTTAAGTAAGTCCTTCGCAAGCAGAATGCCTTCTACATGGTCTTTATCTTCACTAACCACCGGGTAGCGTGAGTGCTGAGCATCGGTAATCAGTGCAACCAGCGAATCCAGATTATCTGTACGTTCGATGGTGACCATCTGAGAGCGCGGAATCATGATATCCCTTACACGCATCTCAGCTATTTCCATGACACCTTCCAGCATGTCGCGGGTGTCGTGGTCAATCAGGTCATTGACTTCAGAGTCGCGGATCACGTCAACCAGTTCTTGGCGATCCTTAGGTTCTCCCTGAAATAACTGACCTAGGCGTTCAAAGAAGGACTTTCTACTCGGACCGTCAGAATTCTGCGAATTATCTTCGTTCATTGTTACTCTATTCAATAACGCTATCAGATGTGTGATAGCTCACATGCCAGCTCACGACATTTTTCTGTGGTGCGTGAGCTAGATTTTCTCAGCCAAATACGGGTCTTCAAAGCCCATATTTTGCATGATTTCCGTTTCGAGGGACTCCATCTCTTCAGCTTCGTCATCCTCAATATGGTCATAACCTAGCAGATGAAGACTACCATGTACAACCATATGCGCCCAGTGTGCCAGCAGGGGCTTGTTTTGCTCAACTGCTTCCTGCTCAACCACCTGGCGACAAATGATCAGGTCACCCAGCAGATCAAGCTCCATGCCCGGAGGCGCTTCAAACGGGAAAGACAACACGTTGGTTGGCTTATCTTTACCGCGATATTCGAGATTGAGCTGATGGCTTTCCGGCTCATCCACAATGCGAATTGTTACTTCCGCCTGAGGCTGGAAGGGAGCAACGGCCGCTTGCAGCCAGATGGCAAACTGTTCAAATGTTGGCAGGCCGTCGCCACTGTCGACGGCCAGTTGTAAATCGAGTTCAATGCTCATGACTCGCCAGATTCCTCTAATGCATTGTGCGGTGCCGTTAGTTCAGCTTTTTGCATTTCCAGCAATTTGGACTCACGTTCTTCGCGGCGACGTTTCTCGTACTCTTTGCGTTCTTTCTGGTCTTGCGCTTCCCATTTCTCGTACGCATTGACTATCCGGGCAACCACAGGGTGACGAACAACGTCATCGGCCAGGAAGAAGTTGAAGCTGATTTCATCGACTTCATTCAATACTTCAATCGCATGGCGCAACCCCGATTTTGCGCCGCGAGGCAAGTCAATCTGAGTCACGTCGCCGGTAATGACCGCGCGCGAGTTAAAACCGATACGGGTCAGGAACATTTTCATCTGTTCAACCGTGGTGTTCTGGCTTTCATCGAGAATGATGAAGGCATCGTTCAACGTACGACCACGCATGTACGCCAGCGGGGCGACTTCAATGACGTTGCGTTCAATCAGTTTTTCAACCCGTTCAAAACCTAACATTTCAAACAGTGCGTCGTACAACGGGCGCAAGTAAGGGTCGACTTTCTGGTTCAGGTCCCCGGGCAGGAAGCCCAGTTTTTCACCTGCTTCAACTGCTGGACGGGTCAGCAGAATACGGCGAATTTCCTGACGTTCCAGAGCATCAACCGCAGCCGCTACCGCCAAATATGTTTTACCGGTACCCGCAGGACCGATACCAAAGGTGATGTCATGAGTCACCATGTTCACCAGATACTGAGCCTGATTTGGCGTACGCGGCTTGATCACGCCTTTTTTGGTTTTCACGAACACTTCTTTGCCATGGGCAATAGCGGATTCGGTGTTTTGTTCCAGGACGCCGGATTCTTTGATCGACAGATGAATTTGTTCTGGTTCGATATCAGGAATTTCACCACGAACAGGAGCCGTATCGACGTACAAGGTTTTGATGATGTCGAGTGCAGCAGCAGCGGTGTGCGCTTTACCGACGATAGTGAAATAGTTACTGCGATGATTGATTTCAACGCGTAAACGACGTTCTAAATGTTTGATATTGTCATCGAAAGGGCCGCACAGACTGGCAAGACGGCGGTTGTCTGAAGGTTCGAGATTGATCTCTAAAGTAACGATTTTATTGCTCAAATTAGCCTCTCAGTGTGTCATATCCGGATGCCCGATTTCGACCGGGCATCCATGACAGTTTATACGAGCTTACGGAGTAAAAGTAGCGACTCCCAGCTCATCCTCACGACGCGTTTTGGCCATCATTTCCGATGGGGAAGTGACCACACGCAGGTTCATTTCTTTCTCAGTTCGTACGAGTTCACCACGTAAAGAGTTCGGGAATACATCGACAATTTTCACGTCTACGAACTGGCCGATAAGTTCTGCCGGTCCTTCAAAGTTTACTACACGGTTGTTTTCTGTACGACCACGAAGTTCCATCAGGTTTTTCTTCGAAGGGCCTTCAACCAGAATACGTTGCTCTGTACCCATCATCAGGCGAGAGTAACGCATGGCTTGGGCGTTGATTTGTTGTTGCAGTTCATACAGACGCTCTTTCTTCGTTTCCTCAGACAGATCACATGGGTAATCGGCCGCTGGTGTACCCGGACGCGGTGAGAAGATAAAGCTAAAGCTCATGTCAAAATCGACATCGCGGATCAGCTTCATGGTGTCTTGGAAGTCTTTATCCGACTCGCCAGGGAAGCCAACGATGAAGTCTGAACTGATCTGAATATCCGGGCGCGCTTTACGCAGCTTACGAATGATCGACTTGTACTCGATGCCTGTGTGCGGACGCTTCATCATCGTCAGAATGCGATCGCTGCCGCTTTGAACAGGCAAGTGCAGGAAGCTCACCAGTTCTGGCGTGTCTTCGTACACTGCGATGATGTCGTCAGTGAACTCCAACGGGTGGCTGGTGGTAAAGCGAATGCGATCGATGCCATCGATTGAGGCCACGAGGCGCAACAATTCTGCGAATGAACAGATGGTGCCATCGTGCATTGGGCCACGGTACGCGTTCACGTTTTGACCCAGCAGGTTGACTTCACGGACGCCCTGTTCAGCAAGTTGTGCAATTTCAAACAGCACGTCGTCCATTGGACGGCTCACTTCTTCACCACGCGTGTACGGCACGACGCAGTATGTGCAGTATTTTGAACAGCCTTCCATAATGGAGACAAAGGCGGTTGGGCCTTCTGCGCGTGGTTCCGGCAGACGGTCGAATTTTTCGATTTCCGGGAAAGAAATATCCATCACCGGCGCATCGTCAGTTTGTGACTGTTTAATCATTTCTGGCAGACGGTGTAGCGTCTGTGGGCCAAAGATAACGTCTACAAAGGGTGCGCGATCACGAATGTGGTCGCCTTCTTGAGTCGCCACACAGCCGCCTACGCCGATCACCACGCCTGGCTTCTTATCTTTCAACGTTTTCCAACGGCCAAGCTGGTGGAATACTTTCTCTTGCGCTTTTTCGCGAATCGAACAGGTGTTAAGTAGAAGTACGTCTGCTTCCTCTGGCTCTTCGGTCAGCTCATAGCCGTTTGTAGCGTTAAGCAGGTCGGCCATTTTTGATGAATCGTATTCGTTCATCTGGCAGCCCCAGGTTTTGATTAGCAGTTTTTTACTCATGTTGTTCGCTCGATCGTTAGTTTAAATTAAGGGAGCAAATCGCCCAATGTTTCCAGAAAGTCACCGAAAATCGCTTGTCGATGACTAAATTTTAGCCGCCTTCTCGACGGTAAGCGGCGTATTGTACTGCTTTCAACTTTCAGTGACCAGTGATCGGGCTAAATCTCTTGCAACCATTGTGGCTTCTGGCTTTTTACCCTGCTTGGACCAAGGTTTTTTAACAAAATCGTTCGCAAAAAAAGTCCCGCTACGTACAATAACTTGCGTGTAGCTCAGCCAAAACAGAAGTAGTAACGATGAACGATTTTGACATTGTGGTAATTGGCGGCGGAATGGTCGGTGCCGCTGCCGCGATTGGATTTGCCAAACAGGGCCGTCGAGTGGCCGTGGTCGAAGGATTTGAGCCTCAACCTTATGACGAATCGCAACCGATGGATGTGCGCATTTCTGCCATTTCTCAAACCTCGGTTGATCTGCTGACCTCTTTGGGAGCTTGGGACGCGATTGCCTCTAAACGGGTATGCCCTTATCGCGGTTTGGAAACGTGGGACCACCCAGAGTGTCGTACGCGATTTTCCAGTGAATCGTTGGGGTTAGAGCAGTTGGGTTACATGGTGGAAAACCGCCTGATCCAATTGGGTTTGTGGGAACAGTTTGCCGATTACCCCAATGTGACGCTGCTTTGCCCTGATACGTTAAAAGACATTACCTTTGGTGATACCCACGTTGTGACTCTGCAATCTGGCACGGTTCTGCACTGTGACTGGATCATCGGCGCGGATGGCGCGAATTCGCGCGTGCGAGAGTTGGCTGGTATTGGCGTGACGGCGTGGGATTACCGTCAGCACTGCATGCTGATTAACGTTGAAACCGAAAAACCACAGCAGGATGTCACCTGGCAGCAATTCTTTCCGTCTGGCCCACGGTCGTTCTTACCTTTGAATGGACATCAGGCGTCGCTGGTATGGTATGACGCACCGCAGCGTATTAAGCAATTGAGCCAAATGAATCCTACGCAGTTGAAACAAGAGATTGTCAGTCATTTTCCCGCAGAGCTCGGTGATATCTCCGTGCTGCAGCACGGCTCTTTCCCGCTCACGCGTCGTCATGCACAAAGCTATGTTCGTAATCGATGTGTATTGGTCGGGGATTCTGCTCATACCATCAATCCGCTGGCAGGGCAGGGCGTTAACTTGGGATTCAAAGATGTGGCAGCGATGCTGGAAGTAACTCAAGGACAGGAGGTATTGACACTGGCTCAATTCCAGCGTTACGAGCGCCGACGCCGCCCAGATAATTTACTGATGCAAACCGGGATGGATTTTTTCTATAAAGTGTTTAGTAATGATGTGGCACCGCTGAAGTTGGTTCGTAATGCCGCGCTGAAAATCGCTGAACATGCAGGCCCGGTCAAAGAACAAGTTCTGCGCTACGCATTAGGACTATAGTGACAAAGCTACAAACAAAAAACGCTGCGATATCGCAGCGTTTTTTTATGAATGCAGACTAAATTACTTAGTTACACGCAGAACTGGAGTTTCACCAACTGTCACAGAACCAGACAGTTTGTTCAGCTCTTTGATTTCGTCCATGTTAGAAATAACAACAGGAGTCAGAGTTGATTTCGCTTTCTCTTCCAGCAGAGCCAGATCGAATTCAATGATAGTGTCGCCCACTTTCACTGATTGACCTTCTTCAGCGATACGTTTGAAGCCTTCACCTTTCAGTTCAACAGTGTCGATACCGAAGTGAACAAAAAGCTCAACGCCGTCGTCAGATTCGATAGAGAACGCGTGGTTCGTTTCGAAGATCTTACCGATAGTACCGTTAACAGGAGCTACCATTTTGTTGCCCGCAGGTTTGATAGCGATACCATCACCAACGATTTTTTCAGCAAACACGACATCTGGCACGTCTTCAATGTTTACAATTTCACCAGAAAGAGGTGCGATGATTTCAATTGCACCCGCGTCAGCGCTGTCGTCAGAGACTAGCTTCTTAAGTTTGTCAAACAGACCCATTGTGTCATGCTCCTAACGTTTAGATTTATTCTGTCGAAGTATAGTATACCAATCAAAAACAATAGACGACTACTTTTAGTCGCCTATGTCTTTGGTATTCACAGACTATTAAGCTTTCGCTGCGATGAACTTTTCAACGCAAGCTTCGATTTCTGCTGCTGTCGGTAGAGAAAGTGCTTCTTCTGCCATCGCTTTCACTTCAGCGAAGTTAGAGTTACGGATCACTTTCTTTACTTTAGGGATAGAGATGCCGCTCATTGAGAATTCATCCAGACCCATACCTAACAGTAGAAGGGTTGCGCGCTCGTCACCAGCCAGCTCACCACACATACCTGTCCACTTACCTTCAGCGTGTGACGCATCAATCACTTGTTTGATTACAGTCAGTACCGCTGGAGACAGTGGGTTGTATAGGTGCGAAATCATTTCGTTACCGCGGTCGACGGCCAGCGTATACTGGGTCAGGTCGTTGGTACCGATTGAGAAGAATGACACTTCTTTCGCCAGGTGGTGTGCGATAGCTGCAGCAGCTGGTGTTTCAACCATTACACCGATTTCGATGCTTTCGTCGAATGCCAAGCCTTCAGCACGCAGTTCTGCTTTGTACTCTTCGATTGCTGCTTTCAGGGCACGAATTTCTTCAACAGAGATAATCATTGGGAACATGATACGCAGTTTACCGTGTGCTGATGCACGCAGAATACCACGTAGCTGGTCACGCAGAATTTCACGACGATCCAAGCTGATACGTACTGCACGCCAGCCCAGAAACGGGTTCATTTCTTTTGGTAGGTCCATATACGGCAGGTCTTTGTCGCCGCCGATGTCCATAGTACGGATGATGACAGCTTGACCTTCCATCGCTTCCGCAACTTCTTTGTATGCCTGATACTGTTCTTCTTCAGTCGGCAGTGCGTCGCGATCCATGAACAGGAATTCAGTACGGTACAGACCAACACCTTCACCGCCGTTGCGGGTGATGCCGTCACAGTCTTTCACTGTACCGATGTTGCCGCAAACTTCTACACGATGGCCGTCTAGCGTTTCTGCGTGCAGATCTTTCAGCTTCGCCAGCTCTTCTTTCTCAGCCAGGAACGCAGCTTTTACTGCTTTGGCTTCTTCAAGCTCAGCGTCAGTTGGATTAACAATGATCTTGTTGTTCATTGCATCCAGAATCAACATGTCGCCGTTTTTCACTTGCGCAGTGATGTTGTTGGTACCAACGATCGCAGGCAGTTCAAGAGAGCGAGCCATGATAGATGTATGAGAGGTACGACCGCCGATATCACACACAAAGCCCAGAACGTAGTTCAGGTTGATTTGTGCAGTCTCAGAAGGTGTCAGGTCGTAAGCCACCAGAATTACTTCTTCATTGATGTCACTAAGTGACACAATGTTGATGCCTAGAGCGTTTTTAACGAAACGAGAACCGATATCGCGGATATCCGTTGCACGCTCTTTAAGGTATTCATCGTCCAGAGACTCAAGAGCCATTGCTTGCTCTTCAATCACGGTGTGAATTGCGTTGTCTGCTGTCAGCTTTTCATCTTTGATGAGCGCTAAAATTTCTTCTTCTAGCTCTTCATCTTCAAGCAGCATGATGTGGCCTTCGAAGATGGCTTCTTTTTCTTCACCAAATGTTTCAAGTGCTTTTTGCTTGATCACTTCTAGTTGCGCTGCAGACTTGTTGCGCGCGTCGTAGAAGCGCTGAACTTCAGCGTCAACTTGAGCATCAGAAATGGTGTTAGTGTTTAGGACAATTTCATCTTCTTGAAGTAGTAGTGCTTTACCAATAGCAATACCAGGAGATGCTAGGATGCCTGAAATCATAGCCTTACCTTAAATTGGTCAACTGTAAACGGGAGATAAATGGACGTCGCTAACGATAACATTTAGCGTATTCTTTGGTTTATTTCCAACAAAGCCACTTTGCGGGAGCAAAATGGCTTTGAAAGGAAGAACCGAATTAGTGAAGTTGGTCCATCAGAGCAACTAGGTGATCAACCGCTTCTTTCGCTTGAGAACCTTCTGCAGAGATAGTCACTACAGTGCCTTTAACCAGGCCAAGAGTCTGAAGCTTGAATAGGCTTTTTGCGCTAGCGCTTTTACCGTTAGAAGTCACAGTAATGTCCGCATCGAATGCTTTTGCTTCTTTAACGAACTGTGCAGCTGGACGAGTGTGAAGGCCGTTTTCTGCAGTGATTTCAACTTGCTTCTCGTACATGTTTTATACCCCAATTAATTTATTTTTTGTAAGTTTGTTAACCAGAATTAGCTTAACCGTAACCACTCGTTTCTGCTAGTTCAGTAACGGGCTTTTCGTGTCAGAACTGATACTGGTCTAAAAATAACCAATCGCCTTTGCACGCATTTGCGAACTCGAGCCATCGAATCTAATCTTGTCTGCTTCTTTATTTTGAAGCTAGAAATAAAACATGGCTGATATTACCAAAGGTGAGGCAAGGATCAACAAAAAAGCCCCTGAATGGGGCTTTTTTAAACGAAAAATTGATTTCACCACAGGTTACTGTTGGTTTTCTTTCTCTGTGAAAATGCCTGCAAACAGGGCAGTGCTCAAGTAACGTTCACCAGAGCTTGGTAGTACAGTTACAATGGTTTTTCCTTCAAATTCAGGAAGTTCTGCAAGGCGATTTGCTGCAACCACTGCTGCGCCTGATGAAATACCAGCCAGAATACCTTCCTCTTCCATCAGACGACGAGCCATCTCGATCGCTTCGTCTGATGTCACGGTTTCTACGCGGTCAATGAGCTCTAAATCGAGGTTACCCGGGATGAAACCCGCGCCGATACCCTGAATTTTGTGTGGAGCAGGTTTGATTTCGTCGCCAGCAAGTGCTTGGCTAATCACAGGAGATTCAGCTGGTTCTACGGCAACAGAGATGATGGCTTTGCCTTTCTCGCCTTTGATGTAGCGGCTAGTACCTGTCAATGTACCACCAGTACCAACACCAGCAACGAATACGTCTACTTGACCGTCAGTGGCTTCCCAAATTTCAGGACCTGTCGTTTTTTCGTGAATAGCAGGGTTCGCTGGGTTGTCGAACTGTTGCAGTAGCAGGTATTTTTCCGGATTGCTTGCCACAATTTCTTCTGCTTTTGAAATTGCGCCTTTCATCCCTTTCGCTGCTTCAGTTAGTACCAGATTAGCACCCAGTGCTTTAAGTAGTTTGCGACGCTCAAGGCTCATTGACTCAGGCATTGTTAGCGTTAATTTGTAACCGCGAGCTGCTGCAACGAAGGCCAGAGCAATACCTGTGTTACCACTGGTTGGCTCAACTAGTTCAATACCTGGTTTTAGTTTGCCTTGTTTCTCAGCATCCCAAATCATGTTGGCACCGATACGGCATTTCACGCTGAAGCTTGGGTTACGTGATTCGATTTTAGCCAGTACTTTGCCTTTGCTGACTTTGTTCAGGCGAACCAGTGGTGTGTTACCAATGGTCAGAGAGTTGTCTTCGTAGATTTTGCTCATTGTGATGTTCCTTCATTACGCACGTTTTGGTATCGATATGTCGATACATTAGTGGATACCGATAGAGCATATGTGCTCGATGAAAAAGGTAAAAGGATTAAAAAGTTATAACTTATAGGTTTGAAATAGATTTCAGCAGCTTGCGCTGCTGAAATGACTATTGGTTCACATATTGCCCTCTGAATTCGTTAACCCACATGGCGGTCGCACCACAGACCGCAACAGGCATCACAAGCAGGTTGACGACCGGAATCGTTGTCAACACAGAAACCAGCATACCAAACGTGTAGGCTTTACCCTGCTTTTGTTTCAAACTGTTACGCATGTCATTAAAGGCAACTTTGTGATTATCGAATGGATAATCGCAGTACTGAATAGCCAACATCCAAGCCGTGAAAATGAACCACAAAATCGGCCCCAATGTTTGACCCAAAGCTGGGATAAGCAGCAGAATGAACAGACCAATCGCTTTTGGCAGTACATACACGAGTTTGCGCCATTCACGCGCCATAATGCGTGGCACATCTTTAACTACCGCCAGCACGCCATCGTCATTGACTTTTTTACCGGTCAGTTTTTCTTCTACTTTTTCGGCTAGCAGGCCATTGAACGGCGCAGCGATAAAGTTTGCCAGAGTGCTGAAGAAATAGGAGAACGTCGCTAGAATGGTAATCACCAATAAAGGCCAAAGAATATAGCTGAGCCAGGATAGCCAGTCAGGGATTTGGCCCATCCAGTCATTAATCCAGCTATCAAGATGAGAAAACAGGTAGTAAAGCGCGCCACCAACCAGCAGAATGTTGGTTAGCAATGGCATCAGGACAAAGCGACGAATCCCGGGAGAAACGGCGATATCGAACCCGTAAAAGAAGTAGCCTAAACCTGAGCGTTGTTGAGCTTGCATAGTATATTCCGTACACAATGGGCTAATTTAACGTAAGTGATTGTCTATTGTATCGAAGCGACCAAGGATTAAAAGCTTGGTAAAAATCACGCCATACATGCAACTTCTAACATTAAGTTGTTCTAAATAGGGTAAGACTTTTGGTAGAGTATCCCGATAAGCCGATAAAACCTACCTTGGCAGACGTCACGACAAGCGTTGAAGCTCAGACATCAAAAATCGAGAAACTGAGAGTTTAAGATGCAGGAATTGCGATTCGTACTCATTATTGTTGGCGCGCTAGCGATAGCCGCTTTGCTATTTCATGGTCTATGGACCAGTAAAAAAGAAGGGAAATCTAAGTTTGGTGATAAACCGCTGGGCAGAATAGATGTAGAACCAGAAGCAGACGATGTGGTTGCTTCTCGATCGTTTGCACCGGAAGATGATTACGAAATTATTCGTAAAGACCGAAAACAACCTGATTTCGGTCTCGATGAGTCGTCGGAAGTCGATCCTCTGATTTCGGGCTACGAAACGGTGGATACTGACGAACCAACGGTCAAAACGCCTGAGCCTGAAATTGATGATGTGCCGGCGTTTTCGGCAAGCAAAGAAGAAGCATCAGAAGCGGGCATCGTCGACGAAGTGAAAATCGACGAACCAGCCGCAACTGTGGCTGAGCAACCGGCTGAAGAAGAAATGCAGGTCATCGTGCTCAATGTACATTGCGCGGGTAATGAACCGTTTGTCGGCACTAAACTGTTTGATAGCTTGCAACAAAATGGTCTGCTGTACGGCGAAATGGATATTTTCCACCGTCACGCCGATTTGTCTGGAACGGGTAAAGTGTTGTTTAGTGTTGCGAACATGATGCATCCAGGCACGCTCAAGCACGATGATCCGGCAGAGTTCACCACAAAAGGTATTTCGTTCTTTATGACGCTGCCATGTTTTGGCGAACCAGATCAGAACTTTAAGCTGATGCTGAAAACAGCGCAGCAAGTGGCCGATGACCTTGGCGCGAATGTACTGGATGATGCCCGTAATCTGATGACGCCGGATCGTCTGGCGGCCTACAGAAAGCAGATTACCGATTTTCGCGCCAGAACCGCACAAGCGTAATAAAATTGATTTAACAAAGGCTCCGTGTCGGAGCCTTTTTTCATGATTCAAGAGAAGCACGAACAATGCAAAACGTAGAGCAACGATTAACCGAACTGAAAGAAACACTGCATTACCATGCGATACGTTATTACGTAGAAGATGATCCTACCATTCCAGATGTGGAATATGACCGTCTGATGCGTGAGTTATTGGATCTGGAAGCACAGCATCCGGAATTGGTGACGCCTGATTCTCCAAGCCAGCGAGTAGGTGGTGCACCTTTGGCAGGTTTTGAACAGGTCACTCACGAAATTCCAATGCTGTCTTTGGATAACGCTTTCGATGATAATGAGCTGAACAGTTTCCATCGTCGTATGGGTGATCGTGTTCCTGCGGCCAAAGCGGCCAAATTCTGCTGTGAGCCCAAACTGGATGGCCTTGCGGTCAGCCTGTTGTATGTCGATGGCGTGTTGGTTCAAGCCGCGACCCGTGGTGATGGCACCACTGGTGAGAATATTACCGAAAACGTTCGTACCATCAAGTCGATACCCTTACGTCTGCAAGGTTCGGGGTGGCCGACACGTATTGAAGTGCGCGGTGAAGTTTTCATGCCAAAAGCCGGCTTTGAGAAAATGAACGCTGAAGCGCTCAAGAAGGGCGAAAAAGTCTTTGTGAACCCTCGTAATGCAGCTGCAGGTAGCTTGCGTCAGCTTGATTCTCGTATTACCGCGAAACGTCCTCTGGCGTTTTATGCGTATAGCGTAGGTGTGATTCAGGGCGGCACACTCGTCGATAGCCACTATGAGCGATTTCTGCAACTCAAAGGCTGGGGGCTGCCAATGAGCCCTGAGACTAAGAGGGTCGAGTCGCTGGAAGAGGTAAAAGCCTATTATCAGGACATCATGACTCGTCGTGGAGATCTGCCATATGAGATTGATGGCGTGGTGATCAAAGTTGACGATATCGCATTGCAAGAACAACTGGGTTTTGTGGCGCGCGCGCCGCGTTGGGCGATTGCATACAAGTTTCCGGCACAGGAAGAGATGACAGTGCTGAATGATGTTGAATTTCAGGTTGGCCGCACAGGCGCTATTACGCCCGTGGCAAAACTGGAACCTGTTTTTGTCGGTGGCGTAACGGTCAGCAATGCGACGCTGCACAATGCCGATGAAATCGAGCGTTTGGGCGTGAAAATCGGGGACACAGTCATTATTCGCCGCGCTGGAGACGTGATACCACAGATCGTGTCAGTGGTCAGCGAGCTGCGCCCTGAGACGGCGCGTGATATCCTCTTTCCGGCCCAGTGCCCAGTTTGCCAATCCGATGTTGAACGCGTTGAGGGCGAAGCTGTGGCACGATGCAGCGGTGGTTTGGTGTGTCAGGCGCAGCGTAAAGAAGCGCTGAAACATTTTGTCTCGCGCAAAGCTATGGATGTCGATGGTCTAGGTGATAAAGTTATCGAACAGCTGGTGGATAAAGAGATGGTTACGACGCCAGCGGACCTGTTTAGATTGCGAGCAGGCGAGTTGACGATTCTTGAGCGCATGGGGCCAAAATCTGCGCAAAATATCGTGACTGCGCTCAACGAATCGAAGGAAACGACGCTAGCACGTTTTCTCTATTCACTGGGAATTCGTGAAGTCGGGGAAGCAACGGCAATGAACTTAGCGCATCATTTCCTGACTCTTGATGCCATTCGTGATGCAAGCGTTGAGCAACTAATCGAAGTTCCTGATGTCGGTACGATCGTGGCAAGTCATGTTCACGCGTTCTTTGCTCAGGATCGTAACCAGAAAGTCGTGGAAGAGTTGCTTGAACTCGGTATTCATTGGCAGGAAATTGTGCCTAAAGCTGAGGATGAACCGCAGCCATTGGCCGGGAAAGTTGTTGTTTTGACCGGAACGTTGTCGCAATTATCTCGTAATGATGCCAAAGCCGCGTTGCAAGCATTAGGCGCAAAAGTGACGGGGAGCGTGTCTAAAAATACTGATATTCTGTTTGCTGGCGAAGCCGCGGGTTCTAAGTTAGCCAAAGCACAAGAGCTTGGTATCGAAATTCGCGGAGAACAAGATCTTATCGATATGATTCGCTGAGTTATTTGACCATATATTGAACACCCCAGGCAGTAATGTCTGGGGTTTTTTATTGTAAAAAAATAACCTGCCAGCTATTTTCCGTTTTTGCTACTGTATCTCATCCCTGGTAAGCAGTTATCGCTTTACTTGTCATTATGGCAATGTTCCTCATGCGACGCACTTCAACAAAATCGATCTTTGTATTTATATAAATTATTGATTTTATTTTAAATAATATTTTTCATTCAAACTAGAAATAAGATTTAGATCTCGATCACTTACTTGGGTAAAGTTTGTCATGGCTCATATTTTTTTAGTCAAAAATTAAGTTCTCATTGATGTTTTAAAGGGCGAAGTTAGTCTTATCACTATGGATACACCCGGTGTATGCAGAAACTTAAGAGGATCGAACAGAGACTCTGGTAAGGAAAATTTTCTTCCCCTCGGCGGCCAACTTTGGGGGAGGGAATAACAAAACAGCTATATCTATTTTTAGGAGTTTTCCATGGACAAAATGTTTAAACGTACCCTATTAGGTGCGGCAGTGGCTATCGCTTCAACTAGCGCATTCGCGGCGAGCGAGACAGGTCAAATTGGTGTTCTTTCTGATTTCAACGTTCAAGCATACGGTGTCGCGGCTATCTCTGTTATCTACCAAGAAGACAGCAGCGGTTACGACTATGAAAACGAATCACGTATCGGTTTCCGCGCAAGTAAAGACATGTTTGAAAACCTGAATGTTTTCATGCAGATCGAATCTGGTTACGTGGGTGAAGATGGTACAGGTTCTACACTAGGCGCTCGTGATACTTTCCTAGGTCTACAAGGTGACTGGGGTAAAGTACGTTTTGGTCGCATGCTGACTCCTCTGTACGAAATTGTTGACTGGCCTTACTCAAACCCAGGTCTAGGACGTGTGTTCGACTGGGGTGGTGATGTGAAAGCTCACTACGACCGTAAAGGTGATATTGCTCGCTATGATTCTCCAGCTTTTGGCGGTCTGACATTTAACGTTTCTGTGGGTCGTGGCGATACTTCAACAAAAGACTCTGATCACGTTGGTGCTGCGGTTCACTACAATGTCGCTGACATCGTAACGCTGCACGGTGGCTTTGAATCAAACTCTAAATATGGTGGTGGCTCGATCGATTCTACTGCTTACATCGTAGGTTTTGAACTTCCTCTACCAGCAGGTTTCGGCTTGGCAGGTGCTTACAAATACAACGAAGGTGAATCTAAGCACGATGCATACGCTGGACAAGAAGCGAAGCAAGGCCAGTACTCAATCATCGGCCAATACTGGAATGGTCCATGGGGCTTCAAACTCGGTTACGCAGCGAACCTGGAATCAAAAGTTGATGGCAACAAACTGGGTGACGAAGATGAAGTGCTATCAGCGCAGCTGATGTACGTGAAAAACGGTTTCGTCCCTTATCTTCGAGTGGGTCAGCATGATGCATACAATGCCGATGACAAAACTGCGTTTGTTCGTCTAGGTATTGAATACGGTTTCTAATCAAAACCGCTGTCTTTCTCAATCAAAACTCAAACGCCGGCCTTGTGCCGGTGTTTGACTAAGCACACAGGAAATTATGTATGAAGCATTTTAGAACTACCTTGGTATTTTCCACAGTCATGCTGATGGTTGGATGCAGTAGTCTTGACAGTTCTAGTTCATTTGATGATGTGGCAAAGTCGGTGAAGGAAAGACATAACTATGTACAAGTTATTACTAAAGACATCACGCCTGATGCCAAAGCGATAACGGGTGCTGATATTGTAAAATCTAATTTGTACTATGTGGGTAATTTTCCGAAAACAGCTGAGACTAAAGTTAGCGAATCCTACATTGATATGAATGTTACCTATTTTAAAAACTATGATCAGTTTGATAGTGTCACCCTAGGCGGCAAGAAGTATACACTGAATAACTACCGACCATTAGCAGAAACCTGCACTGAACACTGCACTGTTACACAGTGGTTCCAGTTCCCGTTAAATTCTGTTTATTTGTCTCAGTTAGACAGTGACAACGTAGAATTTTCGTTGTCCTCTAAAACCAACAAAAACCAAATTCAATTCTGGGTACCGAAAGCCTATTTTGACGCTGCCGAGCAGGAAGCACAGTTTGTACTCAATAATAAGCAGCCAGTTATCGCGGCTCCTCAGATCCTCAATGAGGCACCAGCCAGTAAGTCTGAGGAAATGGTGCAATATTGGTTTAACGAAGGCACCGCCGCGGATCAGAAGCAGTTTGCTGATTGGGCATTCAGTAACCGCTCTGAAGTTAAACAGGCGATGACAACCGACAGTAAACCTTTGGAAATGATGGCTTACTGGTATGAGAAAGCTGATAAGACGCAAAAGGCGGCCATTTTATCTTGGTTGATCAGCCAAGAATAATTGCCAACTAAGATAAGAAGAGGCATGGTGTTGACCATGCCTTTTTTGTTGTTGAGAGAATGCAATGATGAACATTAGTGAAGTGGCGAAGAAAACAGGATTGACAGCAAAATCAGTCCGTCTGTATGAGGAAAAAGGTCTCATTCAGCCACCACTGCGCTCAGAGAATGGGTACCGAAACTACGGGCAGCGCCATGTGGATGATCTGTTATTGATTGCACGCTGTAAACGTGTTGGTTTTACCCTCGATGAGTGCAAAGCGATGCTGGCACTGGCGAATGACCCAGAACGGACAAGCTCAGCGGTCAAAGAACGGGCTCAAGTTAAACTCAAACAAGTCACACAAAAGCTTCAGGAGTTAACCTTAATTAAAGATCAGCTGGAAGAGTGGATTCGTGAATGTCCTGGCGATGAAAACAGCGACTGTCCCATCATTGATGACCTTAAAGGACACTGTTGTCAGCATAAATAAAAAAGGCCTTAAGGCCTTTTTTATTCTCAAGCAGCAATCAGCTGATTTTCTTGGGCTCGACTTTCAGTATCGTTCCGTCGACATCAACGACAGTCACTCGCTGACCTGCATGCAACGGTTCTTGGCACTCTGCGAGCCAAGTGGTATCGCCCAGCGCTAGACGAAATTGGCCCGCATCGACATCGTCTCTGACAACGGCGGTTTGTCCGATTAGCTGTTTTTGCTTCTGGTTAAGTGTTCGTCCTGCGTCGCTGCGTTTGTCATTGCTCAGTTGGCGGCGCCACCATAACCAGGTGGTAATCAGAGAGAAGGCCGCAAACGAGGACCATTGTAACTGCCAGCTGACAGGAACAACCAGCAGGATGGCGCTGACGAGCAGAGCCGACACGCCCAGCCATAAGCAGTACCCGGCTGTTCCTAGCAGTTCGGCTGCCAGCAATGCAAGCCCTAATGCCAGCCAGTGCCAGTGGTTGAGTTCGAGTAGCCAGTCAATCAAAGGTCCACCTTCTTCGTACCAGATTGTTTAAACATTTCAGCGATTCCCGCAACAGAGCCCATTAAGCCAGTGGCTTCGAGTGGCAACATGATGATCTTTCCGTTTTCTGCCTGGCCGATCGATTTTAACGCTTCAGTATAGCCTTGAGCGATAAAGTAGTTGACGGCCTGCATATCGCCTTTTGCGATCGCGTTGGACACCATTTCGGTTGCTTTTGCTTCGGCCTCAGCTGCACGTTCACGCGCTTCGGCTTGCAGAATTGCAGCTTGCTTTTCACCTTCGGCACGCAGGATCTCAGACTGTTTCTGACCTTCAGCTCGCAGAATTTCTGCCTGACGAACCCCTTCTGCAGCCAGAATGGATGCCCGCTTTTCACGTTCTGCTTTCATCTGCGCATTCATTGCAGAGGTCAAATCAGCTGGTGGCTGTACATCTTTGATTTCTATACGGGTGACTTTCACGCCCCAAGGATTGGTCGCTTGGTCGACAATCGATAACAGTTTAGTGTTGATCATGTCACGCTGACTGAGCATCTCGTCGAGTTCCATCGAACCCAACACCGTACGCATATTGGTCAACGTCAGGTTACGGATCGCATTCTCCAGATCATTGACTTCATAAGCGGCTTTCGCGGCGTCGATGACTTGAACAAAACACACGGCATCAATCACTACATTCGCGTTGTCTTTACTGATCACTTCCTGCGCGGGTATATCGAGAACTCGCTCCATCATGTTGATCTTGCGTCCGATACTGTCGATAAACGGAATGATGATGTTTAGGCCAGGTTTCAGAGAGTGGGTATAGCGCCCAAAGCGTTCAACGGTCCAGTTATTACCTTGGGGTACGGTTTTCACTGCCGATGCGATAAATGAAATCACAACGAAGACGAATACACCAATTGCGACTAATGAATCTATTGCCATGACGTTTCCTTAGATGGTTTTTATTAATGGCTAAAGTGTGAATGATAACCGCTGGAGTCACAACGTAATGTGACCGAATCTTCGTGTTGATCCAAAAAATAAGGCAGGAATAACCTGCCTTAACTGTATGATGTAACGAATAATTTTATTAATAAAGCAACGAATAAAGCTGTCTGCGATAGCGGCTGGCTGTGCTATTACTCTGGCCAAGCGCGTTAAGGATGTCCATAAAGATCTTCTTCATATCGCCATCAAGTGTATTCAGATCGCGCTTGAGGAACGACCACAGTAGCTCAAGAGCTTCCTCGTCACGTTGCACCTGATGATATTGAGTGGCTAATTCAATCGCTACTTTTGCGTTGGAATTGTCTTGTGCAAATGTACTTTCCAGCGCCTGAATTTCCGGGCTGTCAGCCGCTTGCTCATGCAGTTCCAGGCGGGCCACCAAACTCTTGTAGTAGCCGTCCTGGTATTCCAGTGGTATGGCGGCGAGCTCAGCTTTAGCCGCTTCGAATTGCTGGGTTGCAAGGAAGCAGTCGGCTAATGCCAGCTTCGCATCACCTTTACGTTTCCATTCATCACTCAAGGACAGAAGCAGTGGCAGCGCCTGAGCCTGCTGCTGGTTTTGAACCAGAGTCAGCGCCTGTTGCAAGGTTCGTTCGTCTTGGCTTGGTAAATGGCGGTCAAGCATCTCTTGAATGGCGGCAATCGGCTGCGGGCCACCCAAACCATCGACCGGCTGGCCGTTAATGAACAGCGCGATCGTAGGCAACGCCTGAATGCCAAATTGTGCTGCGATGGCTTGCTCTTCCTGACAGTTCAATTGTGCCAGTTGGAAAGCACCGTCATATTGCTGAGTAAGCTGTTGTAGCGCTGGAATAAGTTGAGCGCTTTCGTCACTCATCGGTGCCCAGAAATAGAACAGGATGGGCGTGGAGGCCGAACGTTCTATCACTTCGCGAAAGTTGTGTTGGGTTACGTCAGTAATATGAGGTGATTGCATGATGATTCCTTGTACGCTTGCGCTTTTCTAGATAAATGGGGGCGTGATTTGAAAACACAAGGTTTGGCGGAATAAGCTGCAAACACAAAAGCCGCACGACGGCGGCTTTTGTATGCTCCGTAGAGCCAGCAAGCAAAGATGTTCTATAAAATCATGAAGAGTGTCAGTGCCACACCAACACTGAGCCAATTCCATTGGTTTAATGTCATAAATCTCTTATCCAATGCAACGCTAAAGAATCAGTTAAGGTGAAGTGAAATTGTTCACTTCGAGCTTCATCATGGCATCGAAATGTTACGCATTAATGACAAAATTATAATTTTACGCTGCTTTGTTCAGCAGTTTGTCCAAAGTTCGTCCGGGAAGAAGACGTTTTAACACCGCAAAGATTTTTGTTGGTGTTGTCACGCGGTAACGCAGGCGCGGACGCGGGGATTCCAGAGCATGCAGGAGTGGCGCTAGGCAAGCTTCAGCGGGAAGAACAAACGCATTGTTGGATTTGTCATTGCCTAATCTGGCCAGCTGGGCGTGATATTGCTGAGCGTGTACAGAGTTGTCGACGGGTATCCAACGCTTGAACGCCACCAGAGCATTGGCGCGAAATTGGGTTTCAATCGGGCCGGGTTCGATTGAGCTGATGTGAATGCCGCTCTCTCGCAATTCCAGCCGAAGGGTATCTGTCCAGCCTTCAAGGGCAAACTTGGATGCGTTGTACGCGCCGCGGTATTTCATCGCGGCAAAGCCCAGAATTGAGCTGTTCTGCACTATCCGTCCGTGACCTTGCTGACGAAAGTGGGGGAGCAAAGCCGTGGTCAGGGTATGCCAGCCAAAGAAGTTGGTTTCAAACTGAGCGCGCAGAGCTTCCGTTGGTAAATCTTCTAATGCTCCCGGTTGGCCGTAAGCACCATTGTTAAACACCGCATCCAGTTTATTCGCCGAGAATGTGAGAGCTTGTTCTACGCCTGCGCGAATACTTTCCTCATCACTGAGGTCGAGTTGAATGCAGGTGAGGCCTTCAGCCTTGAGACGTTCGACGTCCTTAAGATGGCGGCAGGAAGCAATCACCTGATAGCCGCGTTGGTGGAGTTGTGTGGCGGCCATGTAGCCAATGCCGGAAGAACAGCCGGTGATTAATATTGAACGAGTCATGAAATATCCAAGTCAGAATGCGATCAAGCCTGATGCTGAAGTAAATGCTTCAGGGCGGGGTCGATTCGAGAGTAAGTGAACTGAAACCCCAGTTCCGTTAGTTTTTTGGGTTTGGCGCGAATGCTGTCAAAAAGCAATTCACTGGCTTCTCCCATCAACAGGCGAATGGCCCATTGAGGGGTAGTGAGCACGTGTGGCTTTTTGAGCGTGGCAGCTAAGCTGCGGCTGAAGATCAAATTGCTGACCGGATGTGGCGCGCACAGATTAAAGGCGCCCTGAGCATGTTCCGTTTCCAGCAGAAACACGATACCCCGCACCATGTCGCACATGTGTATCCAAGGCATATACTGTTGGCCATTGCCAATTGGGCCACCAAGACCTAATCGATAGGGCGGTAACATTTTTTTCAACGCGCCACCTTCGGGGGCCAGTACAACTCCGGTGCGAAGCAGGCATACGCGGGTGCGGTCCGACTGCGCATGGAGGGCAATCTCTTCCCAGGTTTCACACACATGATGGGAAAAGCGGCTCGATTTGACCTGCAGACTTTCGTCAAACGGATGATCTTGCTGATCGCCGTAATAGCCGACGGCCGAACCGCTGATTAATACTTGAGGTGGCTTTGCACTGGCATGAATCAATTCCACCAGTTTTTCGGTCAGCTTCCATCGGCTGTCACAAATTCGCTGTTTTTGCGCACTGGTCCAACGTTTATCGGCAATGGGTTCACCGGCGAGATTGATGACCGCATCGAACGTATTGAGATCGTGCAGCTCTTCTAAGCTTTCCAGAAAATCGAGCCTCTCATTCTGGATATGGGCCAACTTTGCTTTGGCCTGAGCGGCATTGCGGGTTAAGACGACCAAATCATGGGTCATGAGTAGTTTTATCAGCTCTCGGCCGATAAAGCCTGTACCACCAGTGATCAATATTTTCATGTCGCCTCCTTGCTTCGCTTAAGTATAGCTGCCGCTGCCTGAGGATCAGCTTAAGGGAATCTTTGCTAAGTGCCAACATTCTGTTTTTTAACCTTTGATGACTTTTTACCCACCCCGTAAAGCGTGTCACATCACGTGGATTTATCCTTTGCCATTATAAGTGTAAGGAATTGTATCGGAGCGACTATGGCTGGGGCGTTAGCATTACTCAAAGCGATGTTGGGCAGTTTGCGCGACTTGATGCCGATTGTGCTGGTGATTGCTTTTTTCCAGCTGTTTGTGTTGCAGGAGCCGCTACCGCATTTGCTGAGCGTGCTGAGTGGATTGGTGCTGGTGGTGCTCGGGCTCACTTTTTTCATCTTTGGCCTGGAAATGGGGCTGTTTCCGATCGGAGAGTCCATGGCTCAGGCTTTTGCCCGCAAAGGTAGCTTATTCTGGTTGTTAGTCTTTGCTTTCTGTCTCGGATTCGGAACCACCATTGCGGAACCCGCGCTGACCGCGGTGGCAGAAGAAGCGGCAAAGGTTGCCTCACAAGGCGGAATGATTGCAGACACCCCTCTGGCTCGGCACGATTATGCACAAGGGTTGAGGGTGACTGTGGCGGTATCGGTGGGCCTTGCGATTGTGATTGGCGTACTGAGGATCCTGAGAGGATGGCCGATTCACTACATGATTGCGTTTGGCTATGTCGGCGTGGTGATCCTGACTGCGTTTGCGCCCGAATCGATCATCGGTATTGCCTACGATTCGGGTGGTGTCACGACATCAACCATTACCGTGCCGCTGGTGACGGCATTGGGTGTCGGGTTAGCGTCATCGATTAAAGAGCGGAATCCTATGTTGGATGGCTTTGGCTTGATCGCGTTTGCATCGCTGCTGCCGATGATGTTCGTCATGGTATTTGGCATGGTGGTGACATGATCGACGGACAAGATTTTTTCGACACGTTACTTTCCACCATTCTGGATATTGTCCCCATCGCGGTGATTATTTTCGGCTTTCAGTTTGCGGTGCTGAGAAAACCGCTGACTAATCCCGTAAAAGTGTTGATTGGTTTTGGTTACGTGATTCTTGGCTTGTCGCTGTTTTTACTTGGTCTGGAACTGGCGCTGTTTCCGCTGGGTAAAACGATGGCGCGCCAGCTGACTGACCCTGAGTTTCTTGAAGAGTTCCGACTCAGTGTCGGACAGACGTTGCAGTGGGGGGATTATTACTGGGTTTATCTGTTCGCCTTTCTGATTGGTTTCAGTACCACGATAGCCGAACCCTCTTTGATAGCGGTTGCTATCAAAGCCAATCAGGTATCCGGTGGTGCGATTCAAGTGAATGGTTTACGGATAGCGGTTGCACTGGGAGTCGCGTGTGGTATTGCTCTCGGCAGTTATCGGATTGTGGTCGGTGACCCCATTCAGTACTACATCATCGCGGGCTATATCGTGGTGGTCATTCAAACGTTTTACTCGCCGAAGCTGATTGTACCGCTGGCGTACGATTCTGGTGGCGTCACCACATCGACGGTCACCGTACCGATAGTGGCAGCGTTGGGGCTGGGACTGGCGTCGACGGTTCCGGGACGTAATCCGATGATTGATGGCTTTGGCCTCATCGCCTTTGCCAGTCTATTCCCGATGATGTCGGTGATGGGATATGCACAAATCACTCAATGGCTTAATCAAAAAGCGAATCTAAAGGAGCAAGATGATGAGGTTTAAACTGATACTCGCCTTTGTTGAAGACAGCAAAACTGATGTCGTGCTCGACGCCGCGCGTAATGCCGGGGCGACTGGTGCAACTGTTATCAATAACGCTCGCGGAGAGGGACTGAATAAAAAACGCACCTTCTTTGGTTTGACGTTGGAGGTGCAGAAAGACGTGGTGCTGCTGATGGTGGAAGAGCATTTGTCGCGTCACATTCTGGAGACAATTTGTGAAGTGGGCGAGTTTGATCAGGAATCCGGGCAGGGCATCGCTATTCAAATCGACATTGAGGATGCCGTGGGAGTGGCGCATCAGGTGGCAACATTAACCAAAGTAGTCGAGGACAACCTATGAATCGTGAAGACAAAATCCATGTGCGCGACGTGATGGCAAATACCTACGTGATGGTGGACGGTTTAACCACGGTTCATGAAGGGATCTGTCTGGCGAAAAAGTACGAGGTAAAAGCCTTGATCGTCAACAAACGTCACGAAGATGACGAATTTGGCATTGTGTTGATGAACGATATCGCCAAGAAAGTGTTGGCCAAAAACCGCTCACCAAAGCGTACCAACATTTACGAAATCATGACCAAGCCAGCGCTGACGGTTTCGCCGGATATGAACGTCAAATATTGCGCGCGGCTGTTTGAACGATTTGGGATCAGCCGGGCGCCAGTCATTGAACATGGTAAAGTGATTGGCATGGTCAGTTACAACAATATCGTGATCAACGGCATGGCGAGAGATGACGAATAACACCATAAACCGTACAATCTCAGGGTTTAATTCGAGAGGTGTGCAATGGAATTATTTTTTGCTTCAGATCTACACGGTTCACTGCCAGCCACCGAACGCGTCTTGCTAGCGTATCAGCAATCGGGTGCCGATACGCTGGTTTTACTGGGTGATATTCTTAATCATGGGCCGAGAAACCCCATTCCAGAAGGTTACAATCCGCCAGCTGTCGCTGAGCGGCTCAATGCATTTGCTGATCGCATTATTGCGGTGCGGGGAAATTGTGACAGTGAAGTCGACCAGATGTTACTGACGTTTCCGATGATGGCGGACTACGCCTGGGTCATTCTGGAGTCTGGGCAGCGTTTGTTTCTCACTCACGGACATCTGTACAACCAGAATAAGCTACCACCCCTTAAAGAGGGGGATGTACTGGTGCACGGACACACCCATGTGCCGGTAGCGGAAAAACAACCACATAACTACCTGTTTAATCCGGGATCCGTGACTTTTCCCCGTAATGGTTTTGCCGCCAGTTTTGGCCGTTTTCGTCACGGTATCATTGAGGTGTGCAGCTTTGATGGCGATGTCATTGCTCAAACCGATACTCGCGCGTAAAGACAATTAAGGGCACCGATGGGTGCCCTTAAAATATTCATTGCTTACTTTCGGTCTGAGTGACCAAGGTCGCGTTCGGGATCAATCAAATCGCGCACGCGTTGTTTGAGCTCTTTAGCCTCTGGAAAGCCACCGTCCTGTTTTCGTTCCCAGATTTGCACGCCGTTGCAGAAGATTTCGAATCGACCGCCAGTATCGGGATGCAAACTCACGGTTTCAATTTCTTCACTGAAAGTGTGCAGCAATTCCTGCGTGAGCCAGGTTGAACGCAACATCCAGTTGCATTGGCGGCAGTAGTAGATATCAATCTTAGCTTTATCCATGATGTCCTTCTCGTCAGTTTGCGAGCGAAAAATTCAAGTTGCATTGCTCGCAAACATCATTTCTTTGCGGTTAACCGTTACTAAACAGCACCGTCGAACCGTGATTCAGGCTGGTGAGTAGCAGCGTTTTCTCGTTCACAATGTCAATGCGACGGCTCTGTTCTGAATCCATCTTAAACAGTTGGGTGATCAGGTCGAGTTGTTGTGGCGTAAAGTCTTTGCTCTGTGTTGATGAAACGTCTTTAAATTCAGTGGGTGATACCAGCAGATAATTGTCACTGACGTCCCAGTCGCCCGATTCGGAAATATTGATCACGTCCTCCGGCACCGTTTTATCAACCGCATACAGCTTGACGATCGATACTCGCACGTAAGTGCCGTTCGGCAAGTATTTGACGTTGGAAGTCATGTCCACGCGGCGTAGAGGGCCGACCGAATCGTTCTGCTGCTTATTGCCAATCAGGGTGACCATTTTGGATTGCCACTCTCGGGAGGTCAGAACCTGTTCGATTTTAAGATCGCTGCCCCAGTAGAACCAAGCACTGAACGCAGCAGAGATAAACAGCAGGAAAGAGGCGAATTTACGGTTCATGGTATGACTCTTCATTGGCAAATCTTACTCACATCTTCTTGGTTAGCGAAGATTCTCAAGGTGATGTTTTCGCCTGAGAACTGAGGCGTGTGAATGTAATTCAACACCAGTTGGTTACTGTGTCCGCCCGTTGCAATGACTTCTTTGGGGGCCAGTTCGCCGGTGTGCATTTCACCATATTTTCTTACGCAGCTTTCAATCAGCGGCAGCCACGACGTGAGATCCGGGTGATTGATTGGCGTGCTGACAATCACATCGTTGAACACTGCCAAGCGTCGAAATTTAGACTGCGAAGGCGTCGTAAACAAAATGACACAAATAGGCAGTATGACGGCAACCAACAGAATCAATTTAGTGAACAGATCCATTCGTGGTTTTGGTGCCGCAGGTGTCGAGTCTACAGAAGGCGACGTCTGAGTAATAACTGCTTCAGAAACAGCAGCTTGACTGACAAGTTCTGAAGAGGATACGGCACTTGAGTAAGACTCATCTGACTGCTCGATGGCATCAGGATCTTTACTTGCATCGAGCTGAACGCTTTCGACGGTCGCGATCAACTGATAACCACGTTTTGGAACCGTTTTCACAAACTGAGGCGACTTGGTCGAGTCTTTCAGCATTTTACGTAGGGTTGAGATGGCTTGAGTCAGGCTGGAGTCGTCGACTTCAAAACCTTGTTCACGCCACACGAAATCGTGAAGTTCGTTGCGGGTGATCACTTCATTAGGGCGTTGAGAAAGCATTAACAGAATACGGCTTTCATTACTTCCAAGACGAACATTCTCGTTATCAGCGTCTTTGTCTACTAGCGAATTGCTCGTTGGGTCGAAAGTAAATCTATCAGCAAGAATGAACTTTGTGCCTGTGTTACTCATCGATATCTTCTTTTTAATTAGTATTAGAGCTTGGACTATCAACTACCCAGATTGTCTTCCTTGTTAACAAATTAAAATACGACTTTTGAACTGACGGGCTTTTATCTTCCTTGATAAAAATACGGATAGAGGATAATCAAAAAAAACACAAAAAACAGTGTTTTTATGGTTTTTGACCTTGAATTTACATTCGTAATCCACATGTTAATACCAAATCGATGTTCCTCATACCCCTTTTGTTCTCTGACATGGGGAACCGAAATGATGCTATGGAGTTAATATGAGCGAAACTGCAATGACAAACAAAGAAACTCGTGGTTTTCAATCTGAAGTTAAGCAACTACTTCATCTGATGATTCACTCTTTGTATTCCAACAAAGAGATCTTCCTGCGAGAGCTGATTTCCAACGCTTCCGACGCGGCAGATAAGTTACGTTTTCAAGCCCTGTCAAAACCGGAACTGTATGACGGCGACGCAGACTTGGGTGTAAAGCTGTCGTTTGATACGGACGCCAATACCATCACTATCTCTGATAACGGTATTGGTATGAGTCGTGAAGACGTCATTGAACATTTGGGCACCATTGCCAAGTCAGGTACGGCTGAATTTTTCTCAAAATTATCTGAAGAACAGTCAAAAGATTCGCAGCTGATTGGTCAGTTTGGTGTAGGTTTCTACTCCGCATTCATCGTGGCCGACGCGGTCACTGTCCGCACACGTGCCGCTGGTTTAACGGCTGATGAAGGCGTGCAATGGTACTCCAAAGGTGAAGGTGAGTACACCGTTGAGACGATTACCAAGGCCAATCGTGGTACCGATATCATTCTTCATCTGCGTGATGAAGGAAAAGAGTTTCTGTCCGAATGGCGTCTGCGCGATGTGATTTCTAAGTACTCTGACCACATTGGGATTCCGGTTTATATTCAGTCAAACGTACTGGATGAAGACGGCAAAGAGAGTGGCGAGACCAAGTGGGAACAGATCAACAAAGCGCAAGCGCTGTGGACTCGTTCCAAATCAGAAATCAGTGACGAAGAGTACCAAGAGTTCTACAAACACGTCTCTCACGACTTTGCTGAACCGCTGGCTTGGAGCCACAACAAGGTTGAAGGTAAAAACGATTACACCAGCTTGCTGTACATTCCGGCGAAAGCGCCGTGGGATATGTACAACCGTGATCATAAACATGGCTTGAAACTTTACGTGCAGCGCGTATTCATCATGGATGACGCTGAGCAGTTCATGCCTTCTTACCTGCGTTTCGTACGTGGCCTGATTGACTCGAACGATTTACCGCTCAACGTGTCGCGTGAGATCCTGCAAGACAACAAAATCACGCAATCGCTGCGCAACGCTTGTACCAAACGTGTTCTGACCATGCTGGAGCGTATGGCCTCGAACGATGAAGAGAAATACCTCAGCTTCTGGAAAGAGTTCGGTCTGGTACTGAAAGAGGGCCCGGCGGAAGACTTCGCCAACCGCGAGAAAGTGGCTGGCCTGTTGCGCTTTGCATCGACACACAGCGATGCGGCTGAACAAAATGTCGGCCTGAATGCCTATGTCGAGCGCATGAAAGAAGGCCAGGACAAGATTTACTATCTGACTGCCGACAGTTATGCCGCCGCGAAAAACAGCCCTCACTTAGAGCAGTTTAAAGCCAAAGGCATTGAAGTGATCCTGATGTACGATCGCATCGATGAGTGGCTGATGAACTACTTGACCGAGTTTGATGGCAAACAGTTCCAGTCCATTACCAAAGCGGGCTTGGATCTGAGCAAGTTTGAAGACGAAGCGGAAAAAGAGAAACACAAAGAAACCGAACAGGAATTTAAATCCGTTGTTGAACGCGTGAAAGAGTATCTCGGCGAGCGGGTTAAAGACGTGCGTACCACGTTCAAGTTGGCATCGACACCTGCGGTTGTGGTCACTGATGACTTTGAGATGGGGACTCAGATGGCCAAACTGTTGGCAGCAGCTGGTCAGGCGGTTCCGGAAGTGAAATACATTCTGGAGATCAACCCAGAACATGCGATGGTGAAACGCATGGCTGATGAACCAGACCAGCAAGCCTTTGGCCGTTGGGTTGAGGTCCTACTGGGGCAAGCAATGCTGGCTGAACGAGGCTCAATGGAAGACCCGTCGCAGTTTGTTACCGCGATCAACCAGCTTTTGACTAAGGTGGAATAATTCCATGAAAAAGCTCGCCTTGTGCGAGCTTTTTTCTTGAAGCATGAACGGCGTGGTGTGAAGTTGCGCGCCCTTTCATGCAAACGCAGAGAAATTTCACTCAGGTTGGCATTCTTTAGTCTTAGACTCGTCAGACAATCGTTTTTCTGTGATAGAATCGCAAACTTGAATGTCACTACCAACACGTGTATTTTGCACGCCAGTTTGCTTGAGCAGACTGTATTGGTCTCCTTATACCGAAACTTACCGTCTCGAAACAGAGGGAACTGTGAGCTTCGGTATAAATATCATTTCTTAAGAGGATTAAACATGCGCATCATTCTTCTAGGTGCTCCAGGTGCAGGTAAAGGCACACAAGCTCAATTCATCATGGAGAAATACGGTATTCCACAAATCTCTACTGGTGACATGCTGCGTGCGGCGATCAAAGCGGGTACAGAGCTTGGCAAACAAGCAAAAGCTGTTATCGACGCAGGTCAGCTAGTTTCTGATGAAATCATTCTGGGCCTGATCAAAGAGCGTATTGCTGAAGAAGATTGCAAACAGGGTTTCCTACTGGATGGCTTCCCACGCACGATCCCACAAGCAGACGGCCTGAAAGAGATGGGCGTAAACGTGGATTACGTGATTGAATTCGACGTTGCTGATGATGTGATCGTTGAGCGTATGGCGGGTCGTCGTGCTCACCTGGCTTCTGGTCGTACTTACCACGTTGTTTACAACCCACCAAAAGTGGAAGGTAAAGACGACGTAACGGGTGAAGATCTGGTTGTTCGTGATGACGACAAAGAAGAAACCGTTCGTGCACGTCTGGACGTATACCACACTCAAACAGCGCCACTGATCGAATACTACGGTAAAGAAGCGGCGGCGGGTAACACGACTTACCTGAAGTTTGACGGCACCAAGCAGGTTGCTGAAGTGAGTGCTGATATCGAGAAGGCATTAGCATAATAGATAATACCTATTATCAAATTTTTTAAGAATTTTGTTATAGTTAAGCGACCGTAAGGTCGCTTTTTTTATGAACTTTTTCCGCGGATTTCGCGTACAACGACCGTGTTTTGCCTTGGTGGCAGACAATGTCTTACGCTCTGCGAGCTCAAGCCGCAGCTAAAAACAACTCGACAGGAAGCTATGCAAAAAAACAAAAAATACGGTGTCTTGTTAGCTAATCTTGGCACCCCGGAAGCGCCGACTGCGCCTGCTGTTAAACGGTTTCTCGGTGAATTTCTCCATGATCATCGCGTGGTAGATATGAGTCGTTGGCTGTGGTGCCCGATTTTGCACGGTATCATTCTGCCTATTCGCTCGCCTAAAGTTGCCAAGCTTTATCAAAGCATCTGGATGGAGGAGGGATCGCCGCTGATGGTCTACTCCAAGCGCCAGCAAGCGGGTCTGAAACAACTGCTAAACGTGCCCGTCGAACTGGGTATGACTTACGGTGCACCAAGCTTGCAAAGTGGGGTAGAACGTCTGCAACAACAAGGGGTGGAATCCATCATTGTGTTGCCGCTCTATCCACAATATTCCGGTACCACCACAGCTGCCGTGTTTGATGGTCTGGCGAAGGCAATGAAGAAGGTCTCGTTGGTACCAGAGCTGCATTTTGTGCGTGACTATCATGATCATCCGCTATACATCCGGGCATTGGCAGAAAAGGTGCGCCAGTCGTGGGAGGAAAATGGTCAGGGCGACCTGTTGGTTTGTTCTTATCACGGTATTCCGAAACGTTATGCGGACAATGGTGACATTTATCCGCTGCACTGTGCTGCAACCACCCGATTGTTGGCAACAGAGTTAGGGCTGGCGGATGATAAAGTTATGATGACTTACCAGTCTCAGTTCGGGAAAGAAGAGTGGTTACAACCTTACACGGATAAAACGATGGAAGACTTACCCGCCAAGGGGATCAAAAAACTGGATATTCTCTGCCCAGCATTTTCGGTGGATTGTCTGGAAACTCTCGAAGAAATCTCTGAACAAAATCAGGAGATTTTCCTGCATGCGGGTGGGGAAGCCTTCCACTACATCGAGTGTCTTAACGCTTCAGCCAGCCATATTCAGATGATGGCTAAGCTGGTGGAAGAAATGCTCTAGAGCGCTAACTTCAAGTAAAACCCGTCGTGAAAATCGATACGAATAAAAAAGCCTCAGCAGTTGCTGAGGCTTTTTAGCAAGATAAGAGGCTTATCAGCGAGATTACGCTTGCGCTGTTTCCAGAGCAGTTTCGTTTTCACCGCGGCAGATTTTCGCCAGCTTTGGTGCAATCAGGAAAGTAATCACAGTGATTGCAGCCGTTGCGTAACCAATCTTACCGAACACGTCGCCATAAATAGCCAAAGACTCAGTTGATGACGCAATGTGCGAAGGTACTGATGTCAGACTTGCTACCCAACCCGCGATCACAGCAGCGGTTGCTGAGGTCAGGAACCACATGCCCATCGCAAACCCCATCATACGTTGTGGGACCAATTGAGCGACCATCGCCAGACCTAAACCGGAAACCAGTAGTTCGCCAATAGATTGGAATGCGTAGCACAGGATCAACCAGTTCGAACTGATGATGCCATCTGTATTGGCAAAGTTAGCTCCCCAAGACAGGATTAGGAATGACAGCGCACACAAGCCCATACCGATAGCGAATTTGAATGGCATTGCCAGACGGTCACCCAGTTTGCCGTATATCATCGCCAGTACCGGGCTGGCCAGCATGATCCAGAATGGGTTCAGTGCCTGGAATTGCTCTGGTTCAACGTTAAAGCCGAGAATATCGTGGCTTACGTTGTGAATCGCAAAGAAGTTCAGTGATGTTGGCATCTGGAAGTAGAGTACGAAAAACACAATACCTTGCAGCATCAATACAAATGCAACCAGCATTTTCTGGCGTTCTAGACCTGTGATAGAGAACGCTTCCTTAAAGTAGAAGCTAACGATGGTCAGGCCAGCAATAACCAGGATGCCGTGTGCCAGCGATAGGTTTTGTAGGAGGTAACTACATACAAAGCTTGCGATGATTGAGCCGATGATTACTGCCAGCAAGTAGCTTTTGTTCACTGGTTTCAGGTCAGCCGGAGAGCCGACACTTTTCAGCATACCTTGGCAAATGATGAAGTTGACGGCTGTGATTGCCAGACCAATGGCACTCACACCAAATGCCAGGCCGTAACCTGCACGTTCTGCCACGATTGGAGTGATGATCATCGAGAAGAATGAACCCAAGTTGATCGCCATGTAATACATGGTGAAGGCGCCATCGAGACGAGGGTCGTTTTCAGGATAAACTTTGGCCAGCAGACTTGAAGGGTTCGCTTTGAACAGGCCGTTACCAACAGTGATAAAGCCCATTGCGATGTAAATCAGAGTTTCGCCGCCGAAGTGGTCTTTGGTGGTCGACATACCCAGTAAGACGTAACCGATCATCAGGATAATGGCACCCAGCGTGATTGCTCGTTTGGTACCAATCACTTTGTCGCCGATCCAGCCACCCGCCGCGACGAAACCATAAACTAAAGCGGAAAATGCACCGAACAGGACAAATGATGATGACTCATTCATACCCAGAATTTTTACTAGGTAAACGGTCAGGATGGCTTGCATCCCGTAAAAACCGAAACGTTCCCAGAATTCGATAGAAAAAATCAGATAGAATGATTTAGGTTGCTTGAATATATTCAAGTCAGACATAAAGAGCTTCCTGTAATCAACCTTATCTTGGCGACTCCCCGCGTCTTCAGTTCGAGATAAACAAGGAGTGCCTATTAAGATAGAGGTGTATGTTATAAATTCTCGTTAAGAGTATTATTTTGGTTAATGTAATGCATTGAAGTTTTTTATTTGGCAGGTACGTATACATCCAAGATGATAAGGCTGCAATAGCGTTATTTGGTTGTTTTATGAACTGTTTTGTCTAACTAATTGAAATGCAAAGTGTTACGCGTAGATGATGAAGTTAACTTTTTGTGAAAACTAAAATTTCATATTTGGTTACACTTTGCCTTTACGATGTTACAAATTCATATATTGGTATTAAGTAGTGATTTTCGGCTAAAAATCGCGACCAATTGGAAAAGAGTTGATAAGAAATGAAACGTTGGTATTTGCTGTACTGTAAACGAGGTGAACAATTAAGAGCAAAAATGCACCTTGAAAATCAGGGAGTAGAGTGTTTTTACCCAGAGATCGAAGTAGAGAAGATTCGTCGTGGCAAGCGTCAGACGGTTAAAGAGCCGCTGTTTCCATCTTATATGTTTGTGCGGTTTGACTTTAATGTCGGACCGAGTTTTACAACTGTCCGCTCAACTCGCGGTGTCTCCGACTTCATTCGTTTCGGCTCTGAACCCAAAGAGCTGCAAGGCGATCTGATTTATGACCTTAAGCAGTTAGAGTCTTCGGCGAAGAGTGAAACACCGAGTGTTGAGCTGCCAAAGCCAGGTCAAGAAATCGAAGTGAAAGGTGGGCAATTCTGTGGCTTGAAGGCAATTTATCAGGAACCGGATGGTGAAACCCGTTCTATCATGCTGGTCAAAATGATCAGCCAGCCTGTCGCTTTGAGTATCGATAACAAACATCTCGATTTTAAAAAGTAGCGGACAGTCTTGGTATTTGATAAATGATTGAACGAAAAAAGGCGCTCAAGGCGCCTTTTTTTTCTTAGTATGCTTCGTTGTGAACGGCTTTCACTGCTCGACCTGATGGGTCGATACAGTTTTTGAATGATTCATCCCACTCGATTGCTTTTGCCGATGAACACGCGACTGAAGGGCCTCCTGGTACACAGCGCGCCGCTGATTCCAGTGGGAACAATTCTTCAAAAATTTCGCGGTACACGTAACCTTCTTTGGTGGTTGGCGTGTTGTAAGGGAAGCGGAATTTCGCCGTTTCCATCTGTTGATCGGTCACTTTCGCTTCTGCCGTGGCTTTCAGAGTATCAATCCAGTTGTAGCCTACGCCATCAGAGAACTGCTCTTTCTGACGCCACGCGATTGAATCTGGTAGATAGTGTTGGAAGCATTCACGCAGAATGTGTTTCTCCATTTTGCCGTTGCCACACATTTTGTCTGCTGGGTTTAGGCGCATTGCAACGTCGATGAACTCTTTGTCCAGGAATGGTACACGACCTTCCACCCCCCAGGCAGCCAGAGATTTGTTTGCACGGGCGCAGTCAAACATATTCAGAGCCAGCAGTTTACGCACCGTCTCTTCGTGGAACTCTTTCGCGTTTGGTGCTTTGTGGAAGTATAGGTAACCACCGAAGATTTCGTCTGCACCTTCACCGGAGAGTACCATTTTGATACCCATAGCTTTGATCTTACGGCCCATCAGGAACATTGGCGTAGACGCACGGATTGTCGTTACATCATAGGTTTCGATGTGGTAGATCACGTCACGAATCGCATCCAGACCTTCCTGAACGGTGTACGTCATTTCATGGTGAACCGTGCCTAGTTTGTCTGCGACTTCACGCGCGGCCTTCAGGTCAGGCGCGCCTTCAAGACCGATAGCAAACGAGTGCAATTGTGGCCACCATGCTGCGGATTTCTCATCATCTTCGATACGCATTGCCGCAAAACGTTTTGCGATTGCTGATGTGATCGATGAATCTAGGCCACCAGATAACAATACGCCGTAAGGTACGTCGGTCATCAGCTGACGTTTAACCGCATCTTCCAACGCCTTGGTCAGATCTTCTTTACTGCTGACGTTGTCTTTGACTGCGTCAAATTCGTTCCAATCACGGGTGTAGTAACGTTTTGGTTCCGCATCTTTTGAGCTGTATGAACAGCCTGGAGGAAATTCGCTGATGGTTTTACATACTGGAACCAGAGCCTTCATTTCTGAAGCCACATAGTAGTTGCCGTGTTCATCGTGACCTTGGTACAGCGGAATGATACCGATGTGGTCGCGACCGACCAGATACTCGTCTTTTTCTTCGTCGTACAGAACGAAAGCAAAGATACCGTTTAGCTCTTCCAGCAAATCTGCGCCTTTATCCTGATACAGGGCCAGAATCACTTCACAGTCAGAATCGGTTTGAAATTCATACTTACCTGCGTAGCGTGCACGGATTTCTTTGTGGTTATAGATCTCGCCGTTTACCGCAAGGATAAGTTTTCTATCTGGGCTATAAAGAGGTTGCGCGCCACTATTCAGACCTACGATGGCCAGACGTTCGTGAGCAAGAATTGCGCGGTCTGATGCGTAGATACCTGACCAGTCCGGGCCACGGTGACGAAGTTTTTTAGACATTTCCAAAGCCACAGGGCGAAGTGTGGCGGCGTCACTTTTAATGTCTAAAATACCGAAGATAGAACACATACAACTTTCCTTAATTAGACGACTTTTAATCAGATGACTTCAATTTGCCACTTTGATTAAAAAAGGCAACCCATAAGTATTAAAAAGTTTAAAGAAAAGTCATTGTGGTGAATTTTATTTAATTTATAAACTAAATTGGTGAATGACGTTTAGTTTTTGGTGAAAAAGACAGCAAAACAGATGAAAAAAAGGAGCTTAAGCTCCTTTTTTCTTAATTATCAATAGCGGATGAATGTGGGTTTTAACTGTTCGCATACGTGGCGAGCAAAGCCGGTACCTGCCTCACTGTAGATGTTGAACGCTGCATGCGCTCCCTCTTCGATCAGATTTTCCATTTGGTCAGGATACTCGGCAATCGCTGCTATCTGACCTTTAAAATGGCGTTTTTTAAGCAGTGAAAGTGCAATCTGGTTTGCCTGATGGTGGGGCATTGCCAATAGCACCATTTTCACCTGACCTGTATCCAGAATTCGTTCCCAAAAATCAGGGTCAGTCGCATCGCCGCTGATGACGTTGCGCCCCTCTTCACGATGTCCCTGAGCCGCGTCTTCACGCAGTTCCACACCGAGAGATATCGGTCCATATCGGTGATGTAGTTCTTCATAAGCACCAGTACCGATACGCCCCATACCGAGAATCAATACCTGTGCGTTGCCTGGATTGATAAGCTTGTCGCGTTGATGGAGCTCATCTGGGAGATACTCATGAAACCAATGCGAAGAACGTTGATAAATTGCGTGGCCTTTGCGTCCGAGTGGGGCTGCCAGAATAAACGAAAGCGAGACAGAGATCGCCAGTGCGACCAAAATGTCGCCGGGTAACCACCCCATCTTAAACGCCAGTCCGCCGACAATCAGACCAAACTCACTGAAGTTAAACAATGACAGGGAGGCCAAGAGCGAGGTTCGCACTCTGAAATGGAACTTGTTGATCACCCAGAAGTACAACGCCCCTTTGATCGGTAGCAGAATGAGGAGCAATAACGCCAGCACGAAACCAGTCGGTGTTGGCTCTTCAGACAAACCGATATTAAGGAAGAAGCAAACCAGAAACAGCTCTTTGAGATTGAACAAGGCTTTGGACAATTCGGACGCTTTGCGATGTTTGGCAAGCATTAGGCCGAGAATCAACGCCCCTAAGTCAGGTTTCATACCTACCAGTTCGAATGATCCCGCACCCACCACGAGGGCAAGGAAAATACCGAGCAGGATCAGCATTTCGCCGTGGCCTACCCAGTCAAGAAGCTCGAATAACAATGGACGAAGGAATGGCAGAATGAACAATCCAATCGCGTACCATTCAGGCAATTTTCCCGTCGAAGCGGTGAGGAATATGACGGCAAAGATATCCTGCATGACCAGAATACCTATCGCTAGCGTGCCATAGGTTGAATTCATTTCTCCCTTTTCTTGCAACGACTTTACTGCAAATACAGTGCTGGAGAAGGAAAGTGCAAAACCGAGCAATAGTAAACTGCTGAAAGGAACAGAACTCAGGCTATCGAGGCCAAGGAACTTAAAGGCAACTAAAGCGAGTGTAAAGACCGCTGTTGAAACGATATTGTGAATCGTTGCTCCCGCCCATATCTCTTTTTCGAGCAGCGTTTTGATGTCCAGTTTTAAGCCGATAGTGAACAGCATCAGCGTCACACCGAGATCGGCGAGCATCGAGATCGTTTCGTTAGACTCGAAGCCGTAAAGTTTCAGTCCGAAACCAGCAATCAGGAATCCGACCAGCGGAGGTAAATGAAGTTTGAGCGCAACGAAACCAACGATGAACGCAGCAGATATAAAAATCAGATCCATAACGTTTCTTATATTTTTGTAATAAAAAGGGCCGTATCTTCATAGAGATACGGCCCAATATTATAGAACAATCACCTGATTAATCTTCAAGCAATTTTTGTAACAGAACTCCATTCAGCATGGCGCGTTTTATCATTGCAAACGCGCTGATGGTTGGCTGCTTGTCGATTTGCGATGTTACGATCGGCAAATGGCGATGGAATGTTTTCAGCGACTGATTTTCCACATTGCGCAAAATGGCCGGAAAGATGATGTCCGGAGAATCGGTAATCTGGCCAGCAATGACAATTTTCTGAGGGTTGAACAGGTTAATTGTAATCGCAATCGCTTTACCCAGTTGGTTGCCGACACGAACTAAAGCTTGCTTGGCCAACTCGTCGCCAGCATTAGCATGCTGACAAATATCTTCGATAGCGATGGTTTTCAGTTCGGATAAGCTCGATTCGTAACCTTGAGCGATGAGTTTCTTCACGCGTGAAACGATAGCTGGGTTGGTTGCCACGGTCTCAAGGCAACCAAAATTACCACACTGACACTGTTCACCAAGTGGATCGATCTGAATGTGGCCAATCTCCCCAACGTTGCGATTGGAACCTAGAAATACCTGGCCGTTAACAATAATCCCTGCGCCAGTACCGCGATGCACGCTGACCAGAATCGAGTCCTGACAGTCTTGGCTGGCGCCAAAATAATGCTCGGCTAACGCCATTCCACGTACGTCGTTGCCGACAAAACATTCCACATGGAATTGTTCACGAATAATGTCGCCTAATGCCAGTGCATCCACATCGACGTTTGGAATGTATTCCACAACACCAGTTTCAGGGTTGACCAGACCAGGTAATGCGATACCAATGGCAATCAACTGGTCGATAAGTTGGCTTTGCTGGGCAATGAAATCTTTGAGGTGACTCACTAGGCCTTCGATAAGCTGAGGCTGGTTAGTGTAGTGAAACTCATAGGAAGCAAACGCCAGCTCTTTTCCACCAAGATTGAAAAGGCTGAGTTGAATGTAATCGCGGCCAAGACGTACTGCGACCGAATGAAAAGGTTCAACTTCCGTGGTCAGAGAGATGGCCCTGCGGCCGCCTGTGGAAGCTTGTTGGGCGACCTCTTTGATGAGGCCGCGTTCAAGAAGTTGGCGGGTAATTTTAGTCACACTGGCCGGAGCGAGCTGACTTACATCGGCAACCTGGATTCGAGAAATTGGACCCTGTTGGTCAATTAATCGATAAACCGCAGCGCTATTTAGCTGCTTAACTAGATCTACGTTACCTATTTGTCCGCCATTCATTATTACTTTTGCTCGTATTGTCCGTTAACCACAGTCGCTTTCACGTTGAAGTCACGGTCAAAAACAGTGAGGTTGGCGATCATGCCTTTTTTGACACGACCCAGTTTATGAGCAACCCCAATTGCTTTTGCTGGATACAAAGTAGCCATCCGTAGAGCTTCATCTAAAGCGATGCCGACATGCTCAACCGTGTTTTGAACTGCTTCAATCATGGTAAGGGCTGAGCCGCCAAGCGTGCCATTTTCATCAACACACTTGCCTTCTCGGTAATATACTTTCTTACCGACAAAAATAAAGTAATCCATTTCAGCGCCTGCAGGAGCTGTGGCATCGGTCACTAATACGAGCTTTTCGCCCTTAATTTTGTGCGCGATTCGAATGTTGGCGTAATCAACATGGAAACCGTCTGCGATGACGCCAGTGTAGACATCCGGAGTATCGTAAATGGCACCGACAACTCCCGGTTCACGACCGGCCATCGGGGTCATTGCATTGAACAGGTGAGTGGCAAACGTAATACCAGCTTCGAAGCCTTGACGGGCTTCTGCGTAAGTGGCGTTGGTGTGACCGATGGAAACGACAATGCCAGCTTTAGCGAGCTTCTCAATGTGCTCCGCTTTATTGTTTTCTGGTGCTAACGTGACTTTAGTTACTACGTCGCTGTTGTCACAGATGAAGTCGATCATGGCATCATCAGAGGTGCGGATAAAGTCGACGCAGTGAATGCCTTTCTTCATGACATTCAGATAAGGGCCTTCCAAGTGCAAACCCAGAGAATGATTCTGGTACTTTTGCTGATATTCACGCTGAGCAGCAACAGCTTGTCGCATGTTTTCATCAGACGAAGTAATCAACGTAGGCAAAAAGCTAGTACAACCAGACTTTAAGTTGGCCTCGTGCATGATGTGGATGGTTTCAGCTGTTATTTCATCGTTGAACATAACGCCGCCACAGCCATTCAACTGGACGTCGATAAAGCCTGGGCTCACGTTTGCGTCATTCAGATCAACGGTTTTAAGATTTTCAGGCAGTTGCTCGATGGGACATACGGCTTGAATTAAGTCGCCATCCACAATGACAGCATGTTCGGTCAACACGTCGTTACCTGTGTAGATTTTGCAGTTAGTTAGCGCGTACATATCAGCTAATCCTTATCTATCGAGATTTTATCAATTTATTTGGCGACATCAGGCCAGCGAAGGCGTGCAGGGCAGAACTTTCTTTGCTGACTTCAATTAGGTCGCGAATTATCTTTCGGGCAAACGGCCACAAATATCGTGGCTAAAAATAAGTACTAAACAGCGTTACTACTCAAGGACTTTGTAAGTCGTGGTCACACTCAGTGTTGCCGCTAAGTATAGACTAATTTCCTCGTCGTTAGAGTAACAAACCACGAGATAGTATCGTTATTTCCATGTTTTTTTATATTGTAAAATAAGTTTTATGATCTCGCTAGCAAAATAGTCGAATTTTGACCGTTTCTGGTGATTATGATCACAATTGATAAGGTTTTAATTTGCGGAGCAAAATTAATGTCATACACTGACTATGACTAAATTGAGCGACTAAAATAAGTCGCCCGGTCCAAATATACCAAAATCCTATAGGGGGAACTATAAGGTGAATATTCTTGGATATTTTCAAAAAGTAGGTAAGGCCCTGATGGTGCCTGTTGCTACTTTACCAGCCGCGGCCATTCTTATGGGTGTCGGCTACTGGATTGACCCGAACGGTTGGGGTGCAAACTCCGCACTAGCAGGGTTCCTAATCAAAGCTGGTGCTGCAATCATCGACAACATGTCATGGCTGTTTGCGGTAGGTGTTGCGTACGGTATGTCGAAAGACAAAGACGGTGCAGCAGCTCTGGCTGGTCTGGTTTGTATGTACGTTGTAACCACTCTGCTTTCGCCAGGTGCAGTTGCTCAAATTCAGGGCATTGACCCTGCGACAGTGCCAGCAGCGTTTAGCAAAATTCAAAACCAGTTTGTGGGTATCCTAGTGGGTATCATCTCAGCTGAAATCTACAACCGTTACTCTTCAGTAGAACTGCACAAAGCTCTGGCGTTCTTCTCTGGTAAACGTTTGGTCCCAATTTTGACCTCTTTTGTTGGTATCGTCCTGTCTTTTGTTCTGATGTATATCTGGCCAGCAATTTACGGCGGTCTGGTGCATTTCGGTGAATCAATCCAAGGCATGGGTGCGACGGGCGCAGGTATTTACGCTTTCTTCAACCGCTTACTTATCCCTGTAGGTCTACACCACGCTTTGAACTCAGTATTCTGGTTTGACGTTGCTGGTATTAATGATATCCCTAACTTCCTAGGCGGCGCGAAATCTATTGCTGAAGGCACGGCTGTCCCTGGTGTAACGGGTATGTACCAAGCTGGTTTCTTCCCTATCATGATGTTTGGTCTGCCTGGCGCTGCGCTGGCGATTTACCACACCTCTACAGCGAAGAACAAAGAGAAAGTCGCAGGTATCATGATCGCCGCAGCATTTGCATCATTCTTCACTGGTGTAACTGAGCCCCTAGAATTCTCGTTCATGTTCCTGGCTCCACTGCTGTACGTACTGCACGCACTGCTAACTGGTATCTCAGTGTTTATCGCGGCATCAATGCACTGGATTGCAGGCTTCGGCTTCTCTGCGGGTCTGGTGGATATGGTTCTGTCTTCTCGTAACCCACTGGCTGTGAACTGGTACATGCTGATTGTTCAAGGCTTGGTATTCTTCACCCTTTACTACGTGGTATTCCGCGCCGTTATCGTGAAATTCGGTCTGAAAACTCCAGGTCGTGAAGATGAAGATGAAACTGTTGCAGTTTCTAAAGGTTCAACAGAGACTTCAGAACTGGCGAAACAGTACCTGAAAGTTCTGGGTGGTCACGAAAACCTGTCTAACATTGATGCGTGTATCACTCGTCTGCGTCTGACCGTCAAAGATATGTCTATCATCGACGAGAAAGAGCTGAAGGCTCTGGGCGCAATGGGCGTGGTGAAACTGGGTTCTAACAACCTCCAAGTTATTCTTGGTCCACTGGCGGAAATCGTTGCTGGTCAGATGAAAGCGATTCAACCAGAAGAGCACTTAACTGACGCAAAACAGGCATAAACCTTTTTAGACTCTAGCCATAATTGAAGCCTTCGCCTCGTGCGAAGGCTTTTTCGTTTGATTTGATTGGCGATATAACCGCCGGACTCCAGAAATAATCATAAGAAAACGGCAGTTTTTATTGTGAATTCGTTCAGAATTGTGGATCATTAGCGGCAATAATTTCTGCTCTGCCGGGCTTTTGAAGCTTTTAAATGCAGAAAAATTTTTCTGACAATACTAAATAAACTTTGAGGTGCTATAGATGAGTGAAGCTGAGGCTCGTCCATCGAACTTCATTCGCCAAATCATTGATAAAGATTTAGCGGATGGTAAACACACTAGCGTGCATACTCGTTTCCCGCCAGAACCAAACGGTTATCTGCATATCGGACACGCGAAGTCGATCTGTTTGAACTTTGGTATTGCTCAGGACTATCAGGGTCAGTGTAATTTACGTTTTGACGACACAAACCCAGAAAAAGAAGATCTCGAATACGTTGAGTCGATTAAGAAAGATGTGAACTGGTTAGGCTTTGAATGGTCTGGCGATGTTTGTTATTCATCGGATTACTTCGACAAGCTTTATGAATATGCGGTGGAACTGATCCAAAAAGGTTTAGCGTACGTTGAAGAGCTAAGTCCTGAGCAGATCCGCGAATACCGTGGCACATTAACAGAGCCAGGTAAACACAGCCCATACCGTGATCGTAGTGTGGAAGAAAACCTCGCGCTGTTTGAAAAAATGCGTGATGGTGGTTTCGCTGAAGGCCAAGCGTGTCTGCGTGCGAAAATTGATATGGCGTCCTCATTCATCGTGCTGCGTGATCCTGTGTTGTATCGTGTTCGCTTTGCGGAACACCACCAGACAGGTGACAAGTGGTGCATCTACCCGATGTATGACTTTACTCACTGTATCTCTGATGCATTGGAAGGCATTACACATTCACTGTGTACACTTGAGTTCCAAGACAACCGCCGTCTGTACGATTGGGTTCTGGATAACATTACGATTGATTGCCACCCACGTCAGTACGAATTCAGCCGACTGAATCTCGAATATACGGTTATGTCTAAGCGTAAGCTGAACCAACTGGTGACGGAGAAACTGGTCGAGGGGTGGGATGACCCACGTATGCCGACCATTTCTGGTCTACGTCGTCGCGGTTTCACTCCGGCCTCTATCCGTGAGTTTTGCAAACGTATCGGCGTGACCAAGCAGGACAACCTGATTGAATTTGGTGTGCTGGAATCGTGCATTCGCGACGATCTGAACGAAAACGCTCCGCGCGCGATGGCGGTTCTGGATCCAGTTAAGATTGTGATTGAGAACTTTGCTGCAGACTCTGTTGAAATGCTTCACATTGCAAACCACCCGAACAAACCAGAAATGGGTGAGCGCGAAGTACCGTTTACTCGTGAAGTATGGATTGAACGTGAAGACTTCCGTGAAGAAGGCAACAAGAAATACAAACGTCTGGTTCTGGGTAAAGAAGTTCGCCTGCGTGGTGCATACGTGATCAAAGCTGAGCGTGTTGAGAAAGACGAGCAAGGTAACATCACGACCATCTACTGTACCTACGATGCAGATACGCTGGGTAAAAACCCAGCAGATGGCCGTAAGGTAAAAGGCGTTATTCACTGGGTTTCTGCGGATAAAGGTGTACCTGCGGAATTCCGCCTGTATGACCGCCTGTTCACTGTGCCAAACCCGGGCGCAGCTGATAACTTTGCCGCGACAATCAACCCAGAATCACTGGTGAAACTGAACGGCTTCATTGAACCAAGTCTTGTTTCTGCTGAAGCTGAGTTCGGTTATCAATTTGAACGTATGGGTTACTTCTGTGCCGATGCCAAAGATTCTAAAGCAGATGCGTTGGTATTTAACCGCACCGTTGGCTTGCGCGATACTTGGGCTAGAATCGACACTGAGTAAGCGTTTTGCACTGTGATCATTGAAATAAAGCCAGCACAACGCTGGCTTTATTTTTATCAATAATCACCTCACACGTGAGCGGAGGCCTGCCCCGAGCACAAAATTTGTGTGAGATTCCTGCGATTATTGTGGTCGAGACACATTTTTTGCCTTACAGCCTATAGTTTTGCCTAGCTGATCCGATATATTTAACAGATCATTGTATTCCTTTAGTTAAAGCATTCAGCTGAGCCTTTTATGCGTCAATTTTTCCAGCGATTGCTGTTGCCTTTGGCAGTGGCTGCCGTCACTCAGACTTCTATCGTAAGTGCAGAAGGCATTCGCCTTATCGGCCCGAGCGGTGAGGTACAATCTTCTCCGCAATTCAGCAGTGAGATTGTGCGTAACGCTGCATCTTCTGCAAATAGCGAGCCTTCAACATTTTTTGGTCCGACAACCGAGCAAGATACCTTATGGTCGATTGCCACTCGTCTAAAGCCTTCTGCGGCGGTAACGGTTCAGCAAACATTGCTGGCTATCTATCGCCTCAACCCTCAAGCGTTTGAAAATCAAAATATTCATAGCCTGATCCCGGGCAGCACACTCCGAGTGCCTTCTTTGGCTCAAGTGAGTAGTGCGACGACGCAAGAGGCGATCAACATTATGGCTGCGCATCAAGCGCGCCTGAATCAGGGAGAAGTTAAGCCCGCGATTCAACCTGCTCCGATCGCAAAGCCTCAACCTGTAGTGGAAGCGAAAACTCAGCAGGTTACAGCCAAGGTTGCTGAAACCGTCACTGCGCCTGCAATGGTTGATACGGTGAAGCCTGAAGTCGAGAAGGTAGAAAAACAGATTGCAGCTTCAGATACCGAGTTGGTTGCTCTGGAAGAGAAAAATCACAAACTGCGCCTGATGGTGGCGCAGATGCAATCTGAAGTCGACAACCTGAAACAGGAACTCGGCGATGAGAACCGCATCCGTTCTGAAGTCGAGAAATTGCTGCAGGAAGAGCGCGTCAAGCGCGATGAAGCGCAAAAACTCGCGCCATCTGCGCTCGATCAACTGTTGTCCAATGGTTGGATGGTTGGCTTGTTAGCGCTGATCCCGGGTTTGTTAATTGGTTTACTGGTGCTGATGCTGCTGAGTCGTCGCTCGAAGTCTTCATCAACGGAGCCTACGCTGCAACCCGCTCAAACTGCAACTCCGGAAGCTGCTGTTGCACCTGTCACTGTCGGTGAACCCGAAATTGATGGTCTGGATGATGAACTACTGCTTGACGATGATCTGTTTGGTGATACTGACGACAGTGAAAAACTGTTCAGTGACGAAGTCGACAGTAAAGATGAAGACGATATCTTCGCTGACCTGGATGAGAGTGATCTTGATTTCAATCTCGAAGGCGAGGATGGACAAGACCCATTCGCTGGTATTGACGATGATGGCGATCTGGATACTGAGTTTGGCAGCAACAGCGGTATCAGCGTCAACAGTGAAGAGAAAGCGCTCGGTCTGGAAGAGATGGAGCGTGCGCTGGATGAAGCGACTCACAATGCGAATGATGACGATGATGAAGCGGCCTTTGATCTGTCTGATGACGGTGACATGTCGCAGGCTGAAATCGAATCTCTTCTCGCAAATGATGGTGAAGTGGAAGATCTGGAGTCAGATGCGATTGATCAATCGATGTTGGATGAGCTGCTGAGTGGATTCGGTCAAGAAGATGACACTGCCGATGACCTCGATTTTGATACGTTGCTAGATGACAACCTTGACGAGCTGATGTCGGATCCGATTGAGCGTGAGCTCACTCAGACCGATGTGAAAATGACCTCGGATGAGGATCTGGAGAGCCTGTTTAACAGCATCGAATCGCAAGCAGACTTGGAAACGCTGGAAGCAGAAGCCGATAACTTTGAAGAGACGGCGTTGCTGGACGAGCTTATTGATGAAGATGTTACTCTCGATAGTGACAGCACGGATCTGCTTGATGAACTCATCGCTGACGAAGACGGCTTGGAAACCCTCGAACTGGATGATGACTTTGATGTTGCCAGCGACAAGTTATTGAACGAATTGCTGGATGAGTCTGCGCCGGAACCAAGCGAGGAGTTTGACCACAACAGCCCAACCCTGCTCGATGAATGGGTGGAGAAAGAAGAGCAACCAGTTAAAACTGAAAATGTGGCTTCTGAATCGGTAGAAGAGCCTGTTTTAGATGACGGTACGGAGTTTTTTGAAGAGTTGCTCGAAATTGAACAGCTGGCTCAGGAACCAACCGCAGAGTTTAACAGTGACAACTTCAAAGATGATTTGCTGAGTTCTGTTCCAGAACATGATCCGTTGCTCGAAGAGTTCAATCTCGATGATGATGAGGAATCAGCGTTTGAAGATGAGGCCTTCGATTTCAATCCTGAAATTGAAGGTACTGATTCTGGGGCAGAGATGCAGCCAGAAAAAACGCCAACAGCAGTGACTGTGCCCGAACCTATCGCGAACGAGTTTGGTGTCCCACAAGATGATGACTGGCTGTTGGATGAAGAGTCAGAATCAACCAGTGAAATAGTGGAGGATAGCCAACCGCTATCTTCGGCCGACTTCATGGCAGAACTAGATGGAGCAGAAAACACCGAGATCGTTGAGAGTGTTCGCGACAATGTCTCAGAGACCACTTCGGCATCAGATGACAACGATGTTGAGTGCGATTTTTTCGCGGCAGAATTGGATGATGAATCGTTTGATTTCGATGAATTAGCGCTAGCGGAAGACAGCGAAGAAGATGCGCTGGCGGAAGCGATGGCGCAGCCGGAGTTGTCGGGTGAGCCCGAAGCAGAGGTTAAAGAAGAAAATCTCGCCGCAGAATTGGCCGATGTTCAGGCAGAAGATGAGTTTGAATTCGACGACTTGGAGCTACCGGAATACAGCGAAGAAGATGCGCTGGCCGACGCGATTACGCAGCCGGAGTTGTCGGGTGAGCCCGAAGCAGAGGTTAAAGAAGAAAATCTCGCGGCCGAATTTGCCGATGTTCAGGCAGAAGATGAGTATGAATTCGACGACTTGGAGCTACCGGAATACAGCGAAGAAGATGCGCTGGCCGACGCGATTACGCAGCCGGAGTTATCGGGTGAGCCTGAAGTTAAAGAAGAAGGCCTTGCCGCAGACTTTGCTGACGCTCAGGCAGAAGATGAGTTTGACTTCGGCGACCTAGAGCTACCGGAATACAGCGAAGAAGATGCGCTGGCAGATGCGATAGCACAGCCGGAGTTGTCGGGTGAGCCCGAAGCAGAGGTTAAAGAAGAAAATCTCGCGGCCGAATTTGCCGGTGCTCAGGCAGAAGATGAGTTTGAATTCGACGACTTGGATCTACCGGAATACAGCGAAGAAGATGCGCTGGCGGATGCGATAGCGCAGCCGGAGTTGTCGGGCGAGCCTAAAGTTAAAGAACAAGATCTCGCCGCAGAATTGGCCGATGTTCAGGCAGAAGATGAGTTTGAATTCGACGACCTAGAGCTGCCGGAATACAGCGAAGAAGATGCGCTGGCAGATGCGGTTACGCAGCCGGAGTTGTCGGGGGAGCCTGAAGTTAAAGAAGAAGGCCTTACTGCTGACTTTGCTGACGCTCAGGCAGACGATGAGCTTGAATTCGACGACTTGGAGCTACCGGAATACAGCGAAGAAGATGCGCTGGCGGATGCGATAGCGCAGCGGGAGTTATCGGGTGAGCCTGAAGTTAAAGAAGAAGGCCTTACTGCTGACTTTGCTGACGCTCAGGCAGGCGATGAGCTTGAATTCGACGACCTAGAGTTACCGGAATACAGCGAAGAAGATGCGCTGGCAGATGCGATGGCGCAGCCGGAGTTATCGGGTGAGCCTGAAGTTAAAGAACAAGATCTCGCCGCAGAATTGGCTGATGCTCAGGCAGAAGATGAGTTTGAATTCGATGACTTAGAGTTACCGGAATACAGCGAAGAAGATGCACTGGCAGATTCAATCGCTTCTTCTGATATTGATCCTGAGCGTTCGCCTGAAGCAGAGGCTGGAATTGACTTTGAGGCGATGGCGCATCAGGAGTTTGATGAGCGTTCACTCAATTCACTGCTTGATGAAAATGAAGAGAATGAAGGCTTCTCATTCGATCAGCCAATTGATGCACAAACTATCGACAGTGCTGGCATGGACATTGATGCGATGTTGCAAATGGGCGGCGAAGACTGGAATGGATTTAGTCTGACCCCCGATCAGCAAGCCACCATTCCGGATGAAGTACCAGAAGAAGAACGTGCTGTCTGGCAATCAGATATTCAAAACCAGCAGCCGGAAGTGGCAACAGAAAACTGGGCAACGCAGGAAGATCTCGCCGACTTCGACCCGCAAGAGAAGCATTTCATGACTATTGATGAACTGATGGCTCAGGTTGAACGCGAAGATACTGCTTTTAATCCAGATGATGAGGAACTCAAGCTGGACGTTGGTTTGAATGAGTTCCCGGATGTGATTGGTGAAATTTCGGATGTTGATGTGGATAGCAATTCAGAGGCTGCAGGCAAGCTGGATCTGGCCAAAATCTACATGGAAATGAACGATGAAAAAGGTGCCGTTAAACTGCTGGAAGAGGCCATCGTGGACGGCAGTGACGATATTCGTCAGCAAGCTAAACGTTTGATTGATGTCATTAACGGTCGAGCATAGGCTATCAACATTAAATGAAAAGAGGTAACTGGGTTACCTCTTTTTTTGCCTATTAGAAATTCTACGCGATAGGGTTTATACTGCCCGCCCCATTTTCAACGCCCTAGTTTGCTTGAGAGAAGAGAACATGAGAATCGCTTTGGGTATCGAGTACGATGGAACTCAATACTATGGCTGGCAGCGCCAACGCGAAGTAAAAAGCGTCCAGGAAGAGCTGGAAAAGGCACTGACGGTCATCGCTAATCATCCTGTCGAAGTACAGTGTGCAGGCAGAACTGACGCCGGAGTACATGGTACGGGTCAGGTGGTTCATTTTGATACGACTGCGACGCGTAAAATGGTGGCCTGGTCGATGGGGGCCAACGCTAATTTGCCGAAAAACATTGCAGTGCGTTGGGCCAAAGAAGTCCCGGACGAATTTCATGCCCGATTCAGCGCGACGGCGCGTCGTTATCGCTATGTGATCTACAATCATATGTTCCGACCAGGCATTATGTCTTCCGGTGTTAGCCATTATCACGGTGAATTGGATGTTGAACGCATGCATCGTGCAGGACAATTCTTGCTGGGTGAGAATGACTTCACGTCATTTAGAGCCGTGCATTGTCAGTCACGCAGTCCTTGGCGTAACATAATGCACTTAAATGTAACTCGCCACGAACGCTACATAGTGATTGATATTAAAGCGAATGCGTTTGTCCACCATATGGTGCGTAATATTACCGGCAGTTTGATTGCCGTTGGTCGTGGTGAGCAGGAGCCCGAGTGGATTCAGTGGCTGCTGGAAGCCAAAGACCGCAGGCTCGCGGGGGCGACAGCCAAGGCAGAAGGCTTATATCTGGTCGATGTGGACTATCCTGAGGTGTTTGATTTACCCAAAGCGCCGCTTGGTCCGCTATTCTTACCTGAGAATTTGAACTAATTGGCAGTAATTGGTTCAAATATGAACAATATTGTGCGTGGGATGCCCGTACAAGAAATAGGTACAACCAGTTTTTTGTCCACAGTTGGCATTTTCTATGCTTTAATCCACACGCGTTAATGTCGAATTAGAATCTGTCGCAATACAGCGGCAGATGAGAGAGTAAAAGGTCTTGCATGAGCTGGCTTGAAAAGATTTTAGAAAAAAGCAACATCGGAAGTTCACGTAAAGCGTCTATCCCAGAAGGGGTTTGGACCAAATGTACATCTTGTGAACAGGTGCTTTATTACGCTGAACTAGAGCGCAATCTTGAAGTTTGTCCTAAATGTAATCATCACATGCGTATGAAGGCGCGTCGTCGTCTTGAAACGTTTCTGGACGAAGCAAACCGTTACGAAATCGCGGACGAGCTGGAGCCGCAAGATAAACTGAAATTCAAAGACTCCAAACGTTACAAAGAGCGTATTGCCGCAGCTCAGAAGAGCAGTGGCGAAAAAGACGCGCTAATTGTAATGAAAGGCGAGTTGATGAGCATTCCTGTGGTTGCGTGTGCATTTGAATTCTCTTTTATGGGTGGTTCAATGGGGTCAGTGGTCGGCGCGCGTTTCGTGCGTGCGGTTGACGCTGCAATCGAAGCGAACTGCGGTCTGGTTTGTTTCTCTGCCAGCGGCGGCGCACGTATGCAAGAAGCATTGATGTCGCTGATGCAAATGGCGAAAACCAGTGCTGCGCTTGAGCGTTTGTCCGCAAAAGGCCTGCCGTTTGTTTCCGTGATGACAGACCCAACCATGGGCGGTGTATCAGCCAGTCTGGCGATGCTGGGTGACATCAATATCGGCGAACCGAAAGCTCTGATCGGCTTCGCAGGTCGCCGTGTTATCGAACAAACGGTACGTGAAGAATTACCACAAGGTTTCCAACGCAGTGAGTTTTTGCTGGAGCACGGCGCGATTGACATGATCGTAGACCGTCGTGAAATGCGTCAACGCGTTGCTGGCCTGCTGGCGAAAATGACTCGTCAGGAGTCTCCGCTGGTAGTTTCTGTGAACGATGCGCCAAATGAAGCCGCATATTCTGTACCAGAAGCGAACAAAAAAGGGTAAAGTAGGCTCTAACTAAACCAAGCAAAACAATGGTTCTACGTTAGATGAGTCAAAACCCAATTCCTCAAGCCACATCGCCTCTTTCGGTGTGGCTTGATTATTTAACCCATATTCATACCTCAGCCATCGACCTCGGTCTGGATCGTGTTCAGGCGGTCGCTCAAAAAGCCAATCTTACCAAACCAGCTCCTACCGTCATTACGGTTGCCGGCACTAACGGCAAAGGCTCAACTTGCGCCTTGATGGAAGCCATTTTGCTGGAAGCGGGCTATTCGGTTGGCGTGTACAGTTCCCCCCATCTTATTCGCTATAACGAGCGTGTGCGTATCAACGGCCAAGACATGTGTGATGAAAAGCACACTCAGGCATTCGCGTTTGTTGAGCAGCAACGTGGAGAGATTACCCTCAGCTTGTTTGAATTCGGTACTTTGGCCGCGCTGCGCTTGTTCCAAACAGAGAACGTTGATGTGGTGCTGCTGGAAGTTGGCCTCGGCGGTCGTTTAGATGCCACCAACGTGGTTGACCATGATGTGTCAGTGATTACCAGTTTGGCGATCGACCATGTGGATTGGCTGGGGGATGACATCAACGTCATCGGTTATGAGAAAGCTGGGATTTACCGTGCAGGTAAACCCGCCATCTGTGGTCAGCCTAAACCGCCAGCAACCGTGGCGGCGCATGCGGATGACATTGGCGCCGAATTCCATCAGGTCGGTATCCAATTTACGTATGACAAAGTGAGCGAGACGCGCTGGGAATGGCGTAGCGGCTCATTTGAACTGACGGATCTGCCATTGCCAACCTTGCCGCTGCCAAACGCAGCGACCGCATTGATGGCTCTCGGATGTTCAGGACTTGAAATCAGTGATGTCAACATTGTCGAAGGACTGAAGAAGGCGACTTTGGCCGGTCGCATGCAAAAAATCAGCGATGCACCAACCATTTTACTGGATGTGGCGCACAACCCGCATTCAGCTGAATATCTGGTATCTCAACTTGAGCAGCGTTTCCCCGGCCAAAGCGTGCATCTGGTTGTCGGCATGCTGCATGACAAAGACGTGAAGTCGACGCTTGCGATTTTAAAACCTGTGGTTAAGCAATGGTATCCTGCATCGTTGAGCGGTCCGCGCGCGGCCAGTGCCGATGAGCTGTGTCAGTATCTGGCTGAATCGCAAACGCGTTACGCCAATCCGGTCGTGGCATTTGAAGCGGCGTTGACACAAGCGCAGTCAGACGATGTCATAGTCGTGGCCGGCTCTTTCCACACTGTGGGTGAAGTGTTGGAGCATTGGCAAAACAACAACCCGTCTTAATCCAAGGGAGTATCAATGGCGAGTAAATTTCAAAGCCGTTTGGTTGGTACCATCATTCTTGTCGCTATCGGTGTCATTGTGTTACCGGATGTGCTGGATGGTAAAAAACTGCACTACAAAGAAGAAATGGCCAGCATTCCGATCAAGCCTGAGCTTGAGAGTGAAGTGGAAAAATTTGAAGTGTTGGACCCGGTGGAAGATCAAGTCGCCTTGCCTGAATCACCGGTCACGGCGGTAGACACGGCGCCAGTCAGTAATACAGTGTCTACGCCTGCTACTCAGCCAAGCAAACCTTTAGCGACAGCGGTACGTAATGTGCCTGAGAAAAATGATTATCAGGACAGTGCGTGGATTATTCAGCTTATGGCGCTGAAGAATGCCGAGAATGCGAAAAACGTTGTCGATGATTTGCAAAAGCGCGGCTATCAGGCTCATACCAAACAAGAAAATGGTTTTACCCGAGTGATCATTGGTCCGGATGTCTCCAAAAGTAAGCTGGAAAAACAGTTGCTGGAATTAGAGAAAATTACCGGCGCGAAAGGTCAATTGCTCAAATTTAAACCACTAAACCCTTAAGAAAACGTTTGCGTCGCGTATTTTTCTGTTAAAATGCGCGCCAACTTAGAATGTAAGAACTCATGAATTGGTTAGATATTGTCATTTTAAGTGTGATTGGTTTGTCTGCACTGATCAGTCTGGTTCGTGGCTTTGCGAAAGAAGCCCTGTCCTTAGTGATTTGGTTTGGAGCGTTTTATATCGCTTCGGAATACTACGCCAAGCTGGCGGTATACTTTACTAACATTAAGGATGAAATGTTTCGCAACGGATCGGCTATTGCCGCTCTGTTTGTCGCAACATTGGTTGTGGGTGCGATCGTTAACTACGTGATTTCGCAGTTAGTACAAAAGACCGGACTTTCAGGAACAGACAGAATTCTGGGTGTCGTTTTTGGCGCACTACGCGGAGTTCTGATTGTTGCAGCGGCCTTATTTTTTATGGATGCGTTCACCGCATTCCCAAGCTCAGAGTGGTGGAAGGGCTCGCAGCTGGTGCCGGAATTTAGCCGCATTATTGCTCCGTTCTTTGAACACTTACAAGCAACATCAAGTTTTCTGTCTGGCGCTGTATAAGCGCCAGCAATTGTCGCAAATCGAGGATTAGGACATGTGTGGTATTGTTGGAATCGTGGGTACAACGCCTGTAAACCAGTCAATTTATGACGCGTTAACGGTATTGCAGCATCGTGGCCAAGATGCCGCTGGTATTTGTACCATAGAAAGCAATCGTTTTCGTCTGCGTAAAGCGAACGGTTTAGTGAAGGATGTCTTTGAAGCGAAACACATGCAGCGCCTTCAGGGCTCCGTCGGTATCGGACACGTTCGTTACCCAACCGCAGGCAGTTCAAGTGCCTCTGAAGCTCAACCTTTCTACGTCAACTCGCCATTTGGTATCACCCTCGCTCACAATGGCAACCTCACTAATGCCAACGAAGTTCGCCAGAAACTGTTTGAAAAAGACCGTCGCCACGTCAACACCACTTCGGATTCAGAGGTGCTGCTGAACGTATTGGCACACGAAATCGACACCGTGAAAGGCAACGTTACAGCAGAAGACGTCTTCCGCGCAGTTGCTAATGTGCACCGTGCGATTCGCGGTGCCTACGCGGTGACTGCGATGATCATTGGCCACGGTATGATTGCTTTCCGTGACCCGCACGGTATCCGTCCTCTGTGTCTGGGTAAACGTGAAGTGAATGGTCGCACGGAATATATGGTCGCGTCTGAATCGGTAGCGCTCGATGCCGTCGGTTTTGATTTCATGCGTGATGTCGCACCGGGTGAAGCGGTGTACGCGACGTTTGAAGGTGAACTGTTCACTAAGCAGTGTGCTGACAATCCGGTTCTCAACCCATGTATTTTTGAATTTGTATACTTTGCTCGTCCGGATTCGTTCATCGATAAGATTTCGGTTTACAGCGCGCGCGTTGAAATGGGCAAAAAACTGGGCGACCGTATCAAAGCCAACTTCCCAGAGCTCGACATCGACGTGGTGATTCCGATTCCGGAAACTTCATGTGATATCGCGCTACAAATCGCTCAGGCGCTGGATAAACCATACCGTCAGGGCTACGTGAAAAACCGTTATGTGGGCCGTACGTTTATCATGCCGGGCCAGCAACAGCGTAAGAAATCTGTACGTCGTAAGCTCAACACCATTCGTTCTGAGTTTAAAGACAAGAACGTACTACTGGTGGATGACTCTATCGTACGCGGCACTACTTCTGAGCAAATCATTGAGATGGCGCGTGACGCCGGTGCGAAGAAAGTCTACATGGTGTCTGCAGCGCCAGAGATTCGCTTCCCGAACGTTTACGGTATCGACATGCCGAGTGCTAATGAGCTGATTGCTCACGGTCGTGACAACGAAGCGATTTGTAAGCAGATCGGTGCTGATGCGCTGATTTTCCAGACCCTGGATGATTTGGTTGACGCGGTACGTGCTGGTAATCAGGACATCGCTAAGTTTGAAACTTCGGTCTTTAACGGCGAGTACGTGACAGGGGATATTGACCAGCAATACCTGGACTTTCTTGAGTCAATGCGCAGTGATGACGCGAAGACGCAACGTGAAATCCAACAGGAACTGGCAAACCTTGAGTTGCACAACGAAGGCGCGTAATACACTTTGCCAATAAAAAGGCTTCCCGCGGGAAGCCTTTTTTGTACCTGTGATTCAGCTCAGAGCTTACAACACCATGGCAGCCAACCAGCCAAACGCAATCAGCGGCAGGTTGTAGTGAACAAAGGTCGGAACCACAGTTTCCCAAATATGCTCGTGTTGGCCATCCGCATTCAGACCGGACGTTGGACCAAGTGTTGAGTCTGAGGCCGGAGAACCCGCATCGCCCAGGGCCGCTGCCGTACCCACCAGAGCGATGGTCGCCATTGGCGAGAAACCAAATGCCAGACACAGTGGCACGTATATGGTCGCAATAATTGGAATGGTCGAGAATGATGAACCGATACCCATGGTCACCAACAGGCCAACAACCAGCATCAGCAGCGCCGCCAGCGGTTTGTTATCACCGATACTGGTCGCCAAAGAGGACACCAACGTTTCCACGCCGCCAGTCTCTTTCATTACAGCTGCAAAACCCGCTGCCGAGATCATGATGAAACCGATCATTGCCATCATGTGGACACCTTTGGTAAACACGTCGTGGGTTTCTTTCCACGCAATTACGCCACCAAAAGTAAATACCATGAAGCCAGCCAGTGCGCCGATGATCATCGAACCTGTGGTCAGTTGCACTGCGAGAGCCGCCAGGATACCGACGCCAGCCACTAGAATATGCTTCTTATTGATAGCCGTTGTTTCTTGATGCACAACCGTCAGTTCAGTCTCTTTGTAAACGCGTGGTTTACGGTAAGAGAAGAATATTGCAACCAGAAGACCGAATACCATGCCCAGACCCGGCAGCAGCATTGCCATCGGTACTTGGCTGGCAGTAACGTTTTCCAGGCCGTTGTCATGCAGGTTTTTCAGCAAAATGTTGTTAAGAAAAATGCCGCCGAAACCTACCGGTAGAACCATATATGGTGTGATCAAACCAAACGTCAGTACACAAGCAATCAGACGACGGTCAATGCCCAGACGCGCAAACACGCCCAGCAATGGCGGGATCAGAATTGGAATGAACGCGATGTGCACCGGAATAATGTTTTGAGAAGACATCGCCATCAGCAGCAGTGCTACGATCACGACGTATTTCATGCCAGTCGATGCTGCCATGCTATGTCGGCCATGAATGCGCTTAATGACGCTTTGAGCCAGCAGATCGGTGATGCCCGATTTCGAGATGGCCACGGCAAAAGTCCCCAGCATTGCGTAGCTCAAAGCGATGGTCGCGCCACCACCCAAACCACTTTCAAATGCGGCAACGGTGTCGTTTAAACTCATACCAGCTACCAGGCCGCCAACGATGGCGCTAAACGTCAGTGCAACGACGACGTTTACTCGCATCAGGGCCAGAACCAGCATGACACAGACAGAAATGACTACAGGGTTCATATACTTCTCGGTCAGTTGTGCTTACTTATTATTAAGGTCATTGTCGTCAGCCAACGGCCAGCCGCCAAGTGCTTTCCATTGGTTGACGATGCCGCAGAACAGCTCTGCGGTTTGCTGAGTATCGTAAAGTGCAGAATGGGCTTCACGATTGTCAAACTCCATCCCGGCCGCTTTGCAGGCTTTGGCGAGAACAGTCTGACCATAAACCAGGCCGCTGAGCGTTGCCGTATCAAAAGTAGCAAAAGGATGGAAAGGGACTCGTTTGAGTTTACAACGTTCGCTGGCAGCCATGACAAAACCATGGTCAAACGCCGCGTTGTGAGCAACGATGATGGCGCGGCTGCAATCGGCAGCTTTCTGCTCTTTGCGTACCTGTTTATAAATCTCTTTCAGTGCGTGGTCTTCGGTAACCGCACCGCGTAACGGACTAAAGGGATCATAAATGCCGTTAAATTCCAGCGCCGCTTTTTCAATATTGGCGCCTTCGAAAGGTTCGACATGAAAGTGAATCGTCGAAGCAGGGTGTAAGTTGCCGTTTTCATCCATCGCTAATGTCACTGCGCAAATTTCCAGCAGTGCATCAGTTTGTGGGTTGAATCCTGCAGTTTCTACATCGATTACGACTGGGAAATAGCCGCGAAAGCGCTTTTTCAGAGTCAGAGCTTCATTTGTGTCTGTCATGTGATCCCTAGCTTATGTGATAGGGGCAGCATTATTGCAGATTCTCCCCGTGAGAAAAACCAAATAGGTAGATTAAAGCGCAATTAAATTCGCCATTTGTTGCGCTATATTCCAGCGGATTCATTCATTTTTGTCGCGCTCGCAGCCACATAGAATTGAAAGGAGAAAAGTGGCTTTAAAATTGCGGTTTCAAACCAACAAAAGGCCGTTGAACAGGGCAGCGTTGCTGAAGTTTTGTGCAATGAGATATAGACAGGGTAAGGGTTGGCGAGGTTTTTGCATTATTCGATAAGAAATGAATGCGGCGGCAAGATTTCGTCATTGCCGCTGGCCGCGTAAAGAGAAGTAAGTCCTTATGAATAAATGGGTTGTAACAAGTATCGTTGCTTTTGGCGCTTGTTCTGCATTTGCCGCTGCGGCAATGGAGAAGCGCTATGTGGCAACGCCGCAACAGTCAAGTTGGCAGATGGCGATCAATACGCCGCTCGAGTGCCAGCTGGTGCACCCCATTCCGAATTACGGCGATGCGGTATTTACCTCGCACGCCAGTAAGAAAATTAATCTCGATTTTGAACTCAAGATGCGCCGGCCAATGGGCGATACCCGCAATGTCAGCTTAGTGTCTATGCCACCGGCTTGGCGGCCAGGCGAAAGCGCGGATCGCATTACCAATATTCAGTTTTTCAAACAATTTGACGGTTACATTGGCGGCCAGACTGCTTGGGCGTTGTTAAGTGAACTGGAAAAAGGGCGCTACCCGACATTCAGCTATCAAGACTGGCAGAGCCGTGATCAACGCATTGAAGTAGCGCTGTCGTCGGTACTGTTTCAGCCGCAGTACAACGCATTCAGCGACTGTGTGTCCAACCTGCTGCCATACAGTTTTGAAGACATCTCATTTACTATCTTGCATTACGACCGTGGTGACAGCGTTGAGCTGAACAAAGCATCACAAAAACGTCTGGCTCAAATTGCGGAATACATTCGCTATAACTCGGATATCGATTTGGTCTTGGTGGCCACCTATACCGACGCAACGGATGGCAAAAATGAGAGCCAAAGCTTGTCGGAAAAACGGGCGGAATCACTGCAGAAATATTTTGAGTCACTCGGACTGCCCGCGGATCGCATTCAGGTACAGGGCTATGGCAAACGTCGTCCGATTGCCGACAATGCATCGCCGATCGGCAAAGATAAGAACCGCCGAGTGGTGATCTCGCTTGGCCGCACGCAGGTGTGATCGCGAATTGGGGCTGTAGAGCCAGCCCTAATTCAAACGAAACTTGGCAATCAAATTGCAGCTTGATGCGGAGTCGATGTCCTTGACCAACTTAGCCAACTGGGGGTTGGGGTGGCGTTTCATAAATTCAATCAAGGCTTTCTTACAGCAACCCAGAGAATCCACAAACGCCTCGCAACTCGGATTACCACACTGAGGAATCAAGGTCAGGATCCGCTCTGATGCGAGTTCCAGATATTTGAGTTCGTACTGGTTATCGCCAATCGTTCGCCAGAACCCGGCCATGTTGTGACACGAAATCACCGAGATCATCAGTCGATCTTCCAGCTCAATGTCTTCAGCTTCACCGAGTCTGTCACTCAATGTCAGCGCCTGCTGGTAATGGAGAATGCTGCGCAGATGATCTGCCTGCTGCATGGCGATATCTGCCAGTAAGGTATGTTTTTCCCACTCTTTGATGGTCATCGGTCAATCCTTCATGAGCCTGAATGAGTTTAATTTAAATGATAATTATTATCATGTAAACCATGAGGATTGAGGGGAATAAAACAAAACCGCCACTTGGGCGGTTTTTTCAAGTACGAGAGGGGATTAACCTTCCAGACCTGCGGTGGCCTGTTTGTTCTGAATCAGTTCAACCATGTAGCCATCTGGGTCTTTCACGAAAGCAATATGCGTGGTGCCGCCTTTCACTGGGCCTGGTTCACGGGTGACATTACCGCCCGCCGCTTTGATGGCATCGCACGTGGCATAAATGTCGTCTGCACCAATGGCAATGTGGCCGTAGGCATTACCCATGTCGTAGCTCTCAACGCCCCAGTTGTAAGTCAGTTCAATCACTGCACCTTCTGATTCATCGCCATAGCCCAAAAATGCCAGCGTATATTTGTATTCGGCATTTTCGTTTTTGCGTAGTAGTTTCATACCCATCACCTGAGTGTAAAACTCAATTGAACGGTCAAGATCGCCAACGCGCAGCATGGTATGAAGAATACGATTGTTTGACATAATGGACTCCTAGCTTTCCGGGTAAACTTTATCTTTAAATTCGCACAGGTCTTCGATAATGCAGCTGCCGCAGCGAGGCTTGCGTGCCACGCAAGTGTAGCGGCCATGCAGAATCAACCAGTGATGGACATCGAGTTTGAACTCTTTCGGTACAACTTTCAGCAGTTTTGCTTCCACGTCATCCACGTTCTTGCCGACGGCAAACTTAGTGCGGTTCGATACGCGGAAAATATGGGTATCGACCGCAATGGCCGGCCAGCCAAAGGCGGTATTGAGTACAACGTTGGCCGTCTTGCGCCCGACGCCAGGCAGCGCTTCTAACGCTTCGCGATTTTCCGGCACTTCGCCCTGATGTTGGTCGAGCAGAATGCGGCAGGTTTTAATCACGTTTTCGGCTTTTGAGTTAAACAGACCGATGGTTTTAATGTATTCCTTGACGCCATCAACACCTAAATCCCACATCGCTTGAGGCGTGTTGGCAACGGCATACAGTTTGTCGGTGGCTTTGTTGACGCTGACGTCTGTTGCCTGCGCCGAAAGCAGTACCGCAATCAGCAGTTCAAACGGCGTGTTCCAGTTGAGCTCGGTCTGCGGATTCGGATTGTTGTCCCTTAATCGCTGCAGAATTTCGACACGTTTGCTGTTATTCATTGTGATTCATTGCTTCCTTGAAACAGCAGCCGCAGTTTGTATGCTGCGGCTGGTGATGATTTTTATACGTTGGTCACACGAACCCGTTCAATCGCGGGTTTTTCTTGTTTTGGCTGACGGGCTGCCAACTGTTTGTCGATCACGTTCTTTGCGGCGATCAGAAAACCGACCCCAATAAAGGCCCCCGGCGGCAGCAGAGCCAGTAAGAAACTGTTGTCGAAGTGGAACACTTCGATTCTTAGCACTTTTGCCCAGTCACCGAGGAGCAGATCTGCGCCATCAAACAAGGTACCGTTACCAATCACTTCGCGCAGAGAACCGAGCACGACCAGAACGGATGTCATGCCAAGGCCCATCCAGAAACCATCTTGCGCAGAGGGCAGGACGTCATTCTTTGATGCGTAAGCTTCCGCGCGACCGATAATGATGCAGTTAGTGACGATCAGCGGAATAAAGATACCCAGTGACAGGTACAGTCCATACGCGTATGCATTCATCAGCAGCTGAACGCAGGTCACCAGCGCCGCAATAATCATCACAAACACCGGAATGCGCACTTCTTTTGGCACGTAGTCGCGTACCAGTGAAACCGTGACGTTGGAGCTCACTAACACCAGCAGCGTGGCAATACCCAGGCCCAGAGCGTTAGTCACGGTCGAGGAAACCGCCAGTAGTGGACATAAGCCGAGCAGTTGAACCAGTGCCGGGTTGTTGTTCCACATCCCATTTTTTATCAGCGTTTTGTGATCACTCATTGTGTTCACCTCCGCAGTTCAAAGGTTGCGTAAAGATAGCTTCACGGTGTTGATTGACGTACAGCGCTGTCTGTTTCACGGCTTTTACTACCGCTCGCGGTGTAATGGTTGCACCTGTGAACTGGTCAAACTGACCGCCGTCTTTGCGTACTCGCCACTGATCTTCGTTATCCGCCGTGACTTGTTTACCCGTAAAGCTGAGAATCCAGTTAGTGATGCGCAGGTCGATTTTATCACCGAGTCCCGGCGTCTCCTGATGTGCCAGCACGCGAGTACCGGTAATGGTGCCATCGTTGCGGATACCGACAATAATCTTGATCGCACCGTTGTAGCCGTCTGGCGCAATGGATTCAATCGCCAAGGCACTCGGTTCACCATCGAGAGTGCCAAGATAAACTGGCATCGGTTTGTTGCTACCGAGCATCGGGTCACTGATCAGTGTACACGACTGCGACAGTTCATTGTCATGCAATGCCGGGGGCACTACCTGATTGAGAACCGACAGCAATTGCTTATTTTCCTGCACTTTAATCTGACTTTCGGTCATGTAGTGAGTTAATGCAACCACACCTGTCGAAGCACAAGCAAAGACAGCAAGGACAAGACCGTTTTTACGAATGGCGGCTAACATAATGCTCCTTAATGCCCGTAGGTACGTGGTTTGGTGTAGTAATCGATCATTGGTACACACATATTGGCCAGCAACACGGCAAACGCTACACCGTCAGGGAAACCACCCCAGCTGCGAATGATGAACACCAAGGCACCAATGAACACGCCATAAATCAGGCGACCTTTGATGGTAGTCGAAGCGGTTACTGGATCGGTCGCGATAAAGAACGCACCCAGCATGGTGGCGCCAGACAGCAAATGCATCAGCGGTGAAGCAGTGGTGCCAGGAACAAACAAAGTCATTAACAAACTGGTGACCAGCAGGCCAGCCAAAAACGCGACTGGAATGTGCCAGTTGATCACGCGTAATTTAATCAGAATCAGGCCACCCGCCAGATAGGCGAGGTTCACCCATTCCCAACCTACGCCAGCCAGGCCATTGAACTGTGGCTGAGCCATCGCTTCAGACAGGGTATGTCCGGCACGCAATGAAGTTTTGATCGAGTCCAGCGGCGTCGCCATGGTAATACCATCGATGCCGGTACGAATCTGTTGCAGCGACAGGCCGTCGAGATTAAAGCCGGTGAAAATGAGCGAGAATGAATCCACCAATGAGATGGGCTCTGGCGCCAGCTCTGAAGGTGCAATCCAACTGGTCATTTGTACCGGGAATGAAATCAGCAGCACCACATAAGCGATCATGGCTGGGTTAAATGGATTTTGTCCCAGACCGCCATAAAGATGTTTAGCAATCAGAATGGCAAACACCAGACCGATCACCACAATCCACCACGGCGAGAGTGGCGGAATGGAAATGGCGAGCAGCCACGCGGTCACAATAGCGCTGTAGTCACGCAGTGCAAAACGCACCGGGCGTTTACGCAGTAGCATGACGCCCGCTTCAAACAGCATTGCGACAGCAATCGCCAGTACCAGTTGAATCAAGGTACCGAAACCAAAGAAATAACTTTGGGCTAGTAACCCAGGCAGGGCGCAGATCGCGACCCATTTCATCATGTCGGCGGTACTGCGTTTAGTCCGCGCGTGTGGGGAGCTGGCAATGAAAAACGCCACTAGTCGTTCTCCTCAACGTTATTCTTGTTTTGATTCTCCGCTTGCTGCGCGGCTTTGCGCGCTTTAGCACGGGCAATGGCAGCGGCAACAGCGGCTTTCTTTGGATCTTCCGCAGGTTCGTCAATCGATGGTGCTGGAGCCTCAGGTGCATCACTGGACTCTTGCTGCGCGGCTTTGCGTGCTTTGGCGCGAGCAATGGCAGCGGCAACAGCGGCTTTCTTGGGATCGTCTGCTGATTCGTCAACCGATGGCGCTGGGGCCTCAGGTTCATCGTCGGACTCTTGCTGCGCGGCTTTGCGTGCTTTGGCGCGAGCAATCGCAGCGGCAACAGCGGCTTTCTTTGGATCGTCTGCTGATTCGTCAACCGATGGCGCTGGAGCCTCTGGCTCATCGCCGGACTCTTGCTGCGCGGCTTTGCGTGCTTTGGCGCGAGCAATCGCAGCGGCAACAGCGGCTTTCTTTGGATCTTCAGCTGATTCGTCAACCGATGGCGCTGGGGCCTCTGCCTCATCGCCGGACTCTTGCTGCGCGGCTTTGCGTGCTTTGGCGCGAGCAATCGCAGCGGCAACAGCGGCTTTCTTTGGATCGTCTGCTGATTCGTCAATCGATGGTGCTTGAGCCTCTGGCTCATCGCCGGACTCTTGCTGAGCGGCTTCGCGTGCTTTGGCTCGAGCAATCGCAGCGGCAACAGCGGCTTTCTTTGGATCGTCTGCTGATTCGTCAACCGATGTCACTTGAGCCTCTGGCTCATCGCCGGGCTCCGGCTGCGCGGCTTTGCGCGCTTTGGCGCGAGCGATTGCAGCGGCGACAGCAGTTTTCTTTGGATCGTCAGCAGGTTCGTCAGCCGATGGTGCTGGAGCCTCTGGCTCATCGCCGGACTCTGGCTGCGCGGCTTTGCGTGCTTTGGCGCGAGCAATGGCAGCAGCGACGGCATCTTTTTTGTCATCACCAGTTGCAGTCAGTTCGCTGACTTCTGTTTTTTCCGCCTTACGTTCTCTAGCCTGGCGTTTGCGCTCTTCGCGCAGTTTGGCCATGTCTGAGTTATCGGGCTCTGTCGCGCCCGCTTTCGCAGCTTCCGCCTGTTTTGCTTTGGCTTTAGCAATCGCCGCCGCTACCGCAGGTTTGACTGGCGCATCGTTGGTTTCACTTTGTGCTTTCTGCGCTTTGACGCGTGCAATGGCAGCGGCAATAGCGTCTTCGCCACCACTTTGTTGCATCTCTTTACGGCGATCGTCAGCGGCTTTCTTAAAGCGGTTTTCGCGTTCGGCTTTTTCACGCTCCATACGCGCTTTTTTCTCTTCAAAACGCAGCTTGGCGCGCTCAGCGGCCTCAGCTTCCCACTTACGGTTTTTGATTTCCGCCTTCGACTGGCGATAGTACTGCACCAGAGGGATTTCGCTTGGACACACGTAGGCGCAGGCACCGCACTCAATACAATCTTTAAGATTGAGCTCTTCGCATTTCTCGTACTCTTCCGCTTTTGAGTGCCAGTACAACTGCTGAGGTAACAGCGACGCCGGACACGCGTCGGCGCATTGCCCGCAGCGGATACAAGCCATCTCGTAATCGTGTTGCGGAATTTCGTTGCGGCTTGGTGCCAGAATGCAGTTGGCAATCTTGACGATCGGCACGTTGGCGTGGGGCAGAGTAAAGCCCATCATCGAACCGCCGAGGATCAGACGCGGCAGTTTCTTATCGGCTTTATAACCGAATTCGTCTAGCAGTGACTGCACTGGTGTTCCCAAGCGCACCCAAACGTTACGCGGCTGAACGAAGGTGTTACCCGTCAGGGTCACGACGCGCCGGATGAGCGGTTCGCCGTCTATCACGGCGCGTTTGATCGCCTGAACTGAGCCAACGTTTTGCACAATGACGCCGATGTCCGCCGAGTGTTTGCCCGCTGGAACTTCCAGATCGGTTAGCAGTTTAATCAGCTGCTTGGCGCCACCTGACGGATATTTGGTTGGAATGGCACGGATAACAATATCTTTGCCTTCAGCGGCTTGTTGCAGCGCTTGAATCGCTTCCGGTTTGTTATCTTCGACGCCAATGACGGTCAGTTTAGGTTGCAGAATGTGTTCGACAATTCCGATGCCGTCGATAATTTCTTGTGCGTGTTCACGCATCAACGCATCGTCAGCGGTAATGTAAGGTTCACACTCCGCCGCATTGACGATGAAGATTTCTACGCGAGACAGGCCGGATTGAATTTTCTTTGCGGTCGGGAAACCTGCACCGCCGAGTCCGGCAATACCTGCATTGCGAATGATGTCGATCAGCTCTTCCGGCGCCACTTGCGTGTAGTCGGAAATCGGTTGACGCTCAAACCACTGGTCCTGACCATCTGGTGTGATCACCACACACAGTTCACTGAGTCCGGATGGATGTGCCACCGTACGCGGCTCAATGGCACTGATTACACCCGACGTTGGGGCGTGAACCGGCAACATGAACGTGGTCGAGAATGAGGTCAGAGGTTGGCCTTTAAGTACTCTATCGCCGACCTGCACCAGCAGATCACCCGATTTACCAATGTGTTGTTTGAGTGGTAATACGAATTCATTTGCTAGGCTGGCTTCTACCAACGGCGTCTGAGTAGACTGAACTTTATTTTCCGGCGGATGAATGCCTCCCGGGAAATCCCAGAGATAGCCGGTTCGAATTTTATCGATTAATGACAACATACCAGTCCTTAACTCGCACTCTTCTGAGAATCATCAGATTCACCCGACGAAGAATGGGTAACATCAACCACTGGAATCGCGTTCATTTGCCACTTCCAGGTATCCGTCGTAGTTTTTACGGGGATCATTTCAATACAGTCGGTCGGGCAGGGGGCCACGCACAAATCGCAACCGGTACATTCATCCTTAATGACGGTATGCAGAGCTTTGTTGCCGCCGACAATCGCGTCGACCGGGCAGGCCTGAATACATTTGGTGCAGCCGATACACATATCTTCATGAATAAAGGCGACAGTTTTGACGTTGTCGTCCAGATCGTGTGCCGACTCCTGAACTTCGACGCCCATCAAATCCGCCAGTTTCTCAATGGTCGCCTGACCACCCGGAGGACATTTGTTGATGGCGTCACCATTGGCGATCGCTTCTGCGTAAGGGCGACAACCTGGGTAACCACACTGGCCGCACTGAGTCTGCGGCAGTATGGAATCAATTTGATCGACAATCGGATCCGCCTCGACTTTAAAACGAATCGAAGCAAAACCAAGAATGGCGCCAAAGACGGCGGCCAGCGCAGCCAGCACCAAAACAGCGATTAAGATGGTACTCATTACAATTTCACCAGACCAGTAAAGCCCATAAAGGCCAGTGACATCAGGCCAGCGGTGATCATGGCAATCGAAGCGCCTTTGAACGGAGCTGGAACGTCAGCGACGTGAATACGTTCGCGCATTGACGCAAATAGGATCAGAACCAGCGAGAAACCGACTGCCGCGCCAAAACCGTAGATGATTGACTGAATAAAGTTGTGGTTCTCGTTGATGTTGAGCAGCGCCACGCCCAGTACCGCACAGTTGGTGGTGATGAGCGGTAGGAAGATACCCAGCAGGCGGTAAAGCGTCGGGCTGGTTTTATGCACCACCATTTCGGTGAACTGAACCACGACGGCAATCACCAGGATGAAGCTCATGGTGCGCAGATATTCAATACCAAGTGGGCGAAGGATGTAGCTCTCCACCAGATACGCGCACACGGAAGCGAGAGTCAGAACGAAAGTCGTTGCTAACCCCATGCCAATGGCGGTTTCCAGCTTCTTTGAGACGCCCATGAAAGGACACAAGCCCAGGAACTTTACCAGTACAAAGTTGTTTACCAGCACGGTGCCGACCAACAACAAAAGATATTCGGTCATAGTTATATAAGTTTGAAATTCCGATCCCGACATTATCCAGCTTTGCGTAGCCAATAACAACCAAGGAAAGTTAAGGTTTTAGTTTGCTGAACAAAAATTATACGCAATTCGGCGTGGTTGTGATGATTCCTGACGGAGATTTTATCGGTTTGTGGTGAGTTGTTCGGGTAGCAGAAACGAAAAAGCCCAGCTAGATAGCTGGGCTTTCGAATTTGGCTCCCCCTGCAGGGGCAAAACCCAAACAGATAGATACTATGTCCTGCTTGGCCTAAGACTATATTGGGATAGCTTAGGTTTGAGGCAAATGTACCTATCTGTGTACCTAAAGTCAATTGCTAGCTTTTTACCTTACTCTTTGCTTCATTTTCGACTTTCCACTCTTTATGACGTGTCCTGATCATTTTGTTGAGTTCTTGCTTAATTTTCGATGGATAAGTCGTCTTACAAATATCAATTAGCATGCTTCACTGCTTTTGGGTCAGTGCTACTGTGAAGTCTTCACATTCACTTTTATCTAAGGAAAATTTATCTCTTATAAGCTTAAATCGCTCTTGAAATTCGTCTTCTTCGGTTGTGACGCAGAGAATATCAAGAAAACTGACGATACAAAGCTGCCTTATTGCTGGATTTTCAAGCGGCGGGAAGAATATAGTGAGATCAAACTGTTTAATCAATCTTTCATAAGTTCTGTCAATTAGTTCACTACTATCGTTTTTCACAGCTCTCGTATCTCAATTTGCTCTGGTGTCATTGGTGAGGCTTGAGGTGCTACTCCCATTCTTTCTTTCTTGCTTGAGCTGCCTTACCCACTTATCCATTGTCGATTTACCCACACCCATGGCTTTTGCGGCTTCAACAACGGTGTAGTTTTGGTCGAGAACAAGTTGCGCTGCTTCGAGTTTGAATTCCGCACTGAAAGTGCGTCTGGTACGCTTGGTCATAGTTTCACCTGTCATGCTATGAGGTGTATCTTAGCGCCTCTAATCAGGTGACCAAATTCACCGTACCACTACACTTCTTCCCTGGAACTTCTCACATTGAAACTAAAACGCCCCGTGGGATCATGGGGCGGATACGGAAAAATCATAAATTAACCAATCTCCTCTAATTTCACGATTTTGCCAAATGCATCACATTATGCATCAATAAAAAGCCATCAAATTCAATAAAAATCAGATGGTTAAATGATAACTTAATCTCTATTCCAATTTTTATTTTTTATTTCATGCTTGATGTGTACATTTAGTGACTGTATTTAAATCTATCAAAACAAACACCGTACAAATAATGACCATTCTCCCAATCACCTTTCTTTAAAGATGTATTCCTTTTTATCTGTCCTAAAGTTCTGCTGTCTTTTTAGACACAATACATTTTTTCTTACATTTTAAGATTCCAAACTTAAGGAAAGAATATGAAATTCAACAAGAGTTTGTCTGCCGGGCTCATGTTATTCGGGAGTTTAATCGGGGGGGCACCAAGTTATGCCCAAGACGTTCCCAAAACCGCCTTCGTCCATTTATTTGAATGGGGTTGGCAAGATATTGCTCAAGAATGTGAAGAATTCCTGGGCCCAAAAGGATTTGCTGCCGTACAAATTTCACCCCCTCAAAAAAGTGTTGATAACCCCGCTTGGTGGGCTCGCTATCAACCTGTCAGCTATTCTTTTGAAGGGCGCAGCGGTAACCGAGCGCAATTTGCAGATATGGTTCAACGCTGTAAAACAGCGGGCGTGGATATTTATCTCGATGCTGTCATCAACCATATGGCAGCATGGAATCGGAATTTCCCAGAAGTTCCTTATGGAACGAATGACTTTAATAGCTGCACCAGTGATATTAATTATTCCAATCGTTGGTCCGTACAAAACTGTGATTTAGTCGGGCTTAACGATCTGAAAACCAGCTCCGAATATGTGCGGCAAAAAATTGCGGACTACATGAATGAGGCCATCAGCATGGGCGTTGCCGGATTCCGTATTGATGCAGCCAAACATATCCCTGCTGAAGATATTGCCGCGATAAAAAGTAAGTTACACGGCACCCCTTATATTTTCCAAGAAGTGATCGGAGCGGAAAATGAGCCAGTAAAACCGGGGGAATACACTTATATTGGTGATGTGACTGAATTCTTCTTTGCTCGAACCCTTGGCCCTAAATTTAAACACGGAGGAATCAAAGATTTACAAGGGATTGGTTCATGGAGTGGCTGGTTAGGCAGCAGTGATGCGGTGACTTTTGTAACGAACCATGATGAAGAACGTCACAACCCAGAACAAGTACTCAGCCACCAAGATTTTGGTAACCTCTACTTCCTCGGTAATGTCTTTACGTTGGCCTATCCCTATGGATACCCCAAAGTCATGTCAGGCTACTACTTCAATGATTTTGATGCAGGCCCCCCCGCAACTGGCATACATACGGGTAACGCCTGTGGTTTTGATGGAGGAGACTGGGTTTGTGAACATCGCTGGCGCGGCGTAGCCAATATGGTGGCTTTTCGTAATCACACTGCAGCAGAATGGCGCGTGACCAACTGGTGGGATGATGGCTATAACCAAGTGGCCTTTGGCCGTGGTGGGCTAGGTTTTGTTGTCATTAACCGAGACGACAACAAAGGCATCAACCAAGGTTTTGCTACCGGAATGCCAGCGGGTGAATATTGCGACATCATCAGTGGTGACTTTAACTCACAAACGGGAACATGCAGTGGCACCACCATCAGTGTAGACAGTTCAGGTTATGCCCAGTTCACCGTGGCTTCTCATAATGCGGCGGCCATTCATGTCGGAGCAAAAGTAGGACAAACCTGCACCGATTGTGATAGTGATAGCGATAAAAAACCAGCAACTCCCGTCACAGCAACCAACCTCTGCTACGACAATGCCGCTAATCACACTTCACCAACACTCTACTACTGGGGAGCACAACCAGCAGGCTCACTCACAAACGCCACTTGGCCTGGCGTTACCATGACGGCAAATGGTGATTTCTATTGCCATGATGTTGAAACTGAGCTTTCAAGTGTGAATGTGATTTTTTCAAATCAAGGTGCCAATAAGAGTAACGATCTCACCACCACTACTGGAACGTGTTATAGCGATGGTAGCTGGAAATCTTTAGCCGACTGTGGGTTTACCCTAATCACAGAAGAGGATAATGATAACGATAATGCCACCCAAATCTGTTATGACAATCAGCAAGGTTTCTCTCAACCTTACCTCTACTTCTGGAATGTGGATGCAGCAACGCCTATTGCTAACGCAACTTGGCCAGGGCAAGCAATGACTCAACAAAATGGTCAATATTGCTATGACTTTGGTACTAACCTCACTAGCTTGAAAGTCATTTTCAGTGATCAAGGCAGCCGCCAAACACTCGATATGAATGTTTCAGCACCAAACCTTTGTTATGCCAATGGTGAATGGAAAGATCTCTCCCAGTGCACCAGCAACACAAATGGTGGAAATGAAACTTGGTACTTCCGAGGAACAGCAAACGGATGGGGATTAGCCGCATTGGATTACAATGAGCAAACCGGCCTTTACACAACAACCCAAACCTTCAATGGTGAAGAGTCACCCGCAAGGTTTAAAATTGATGATGGTTCGTGGACAGAATCCTACCCAAGTACGGATTATCAAGTCGGCGACTACGCCACCTATCAGATTCATTTCAATAGCAGTACAAAAGCCATCAGTGTGATACAACACTAATAACCTTATCGGTACAGTCTGAAGACTGTACCGATTTTCACCTCTTACAACCAATCCTTCGGATAAGCATTGAATTTATTTGCGGGGCTGCTACATTCATAAGGTTCAATAACAAGCAATGCGCAATTTCGGTCAATAACTCTAACTCAATTTATGTATGAATAACCAAGAATATCATCAGCTCGGTAACGCCATTGCAGCACTTATACCCGTTCAACTTGAAGATACAGGTTTCAATATCTGAAAATTATCCGTAATTCTGGATACGAGTGTACCTGCAACTTCTGGTAACGTTACATCGAAAAACTCTTTGATGGCTGAAGTAAATTCTGGCTTGAAGGAGAAGTAAATATTGTTCCTCACATGTTCATTCATCACTTTCCAAAGCCGCTCTATTGGATTTAAATTTGGACTGTAAGGCGGTAAGTAATGAAGCTCGATATTGAGCACTTTTGCCGCATTTTTCACCAACTCTGACTGATGATAGGCGGCACCATCAAGCACTAGGTGAACTTTTTGCTCCAACGGATAATGCTCCTTTTTGAGCTTCCAGAAGAAGCGAACAGAAGTGGACCCCAATGGTTGGACACATAAGCTAACTTCTTAAGTGGTTGATCCAGCTCATGCAGCGTATCTCTGCCTACTAAAGTAGGCTTCATCAGGGGTGAGGTCATTGAGTCCCTGATGGTTCCGCTCCTCATTATAAAACACCATGTAGTCGCCGATTTCAAGCTCTGCTTCTCGGGGCGTGGTGTAAGCTTTTAAGTAAACCTCCTCATATTTCAGGCTTCTCCATAATCGCTCGATGAAAACATTGTCGACCCAGCGTCCTTTCCCATCCATACTTATCCTGACTCCATGCTCGATTAGCTTCTGTGTGAATTCGGTGCTGGTAAACTGACTTCCTTGATCTGAGTTGAAGATATCTGGCGGCCCATAATGTTTAAGCGCGTCTTCAAGGGCTTCGATACAAAAGCTCGTGTCCATCGTGTTGGATAGCCGCCAAGACAGCACCTTTCGGCTATACCAGTCGATAATAGCGACTAGATACAGGAATCCCTTAGCCATCGGGATATACGTGATGTCAATCGCCCAAGCTTGGTTCGGGTAAGTGACTTCGATATCACGCAAAAGGTAGGGATAAACCTTGTGTGCTTTGTTCGCCAGGGTCGTTCTAGGCTTGGGGTAAATAGTCCCAACACCCATGTCTCGCATGAGCCGAACGACACGTTTACGATTAACGTTATGGCCTTTTTTAGCCAACTCATTTCGAATGCGTCTGCTCCCCATGAACGGATACTGAAGGTGAATTTCGTCAATCATGCGGCGTAGTTCAATCTCTTCAGCAGAGAGCCCTATGGGTTGATAGTAAGCAGTAGAGCGAGCAATACAGAGAAGCTCACACTGGCGCTTTATTGACAATAGGGTGGATTTAACCAGCGAGCTCTTTCGCTGGGCTCGGTCTAACGACCGAGCACTTTGGCCAAAAAATCATTTTCCATGGTCAATTGACCAATCTTGGCGTGCAGTTTGTCCACTTCTTCAGAGCTGTCCTTGCCTGACTGGTTTTCAGAGGCAAAAATCATGGCTGCATTTTCGAGCAGTTCTTTTTTTCATGTAGAGATTTGGTTCGCGTGCAGGTTGTATTTCTGAGCTAACTCAGCGACAGTTTTATCACCTCTAGCAGCATCAAGCGCCACCTTAGCTTTAAATTCGGGTGAGTGGTTTCTACGTTTTCTAGTCATAATCTGTTCCAGTATTTTTAGGTACTATACAAACAGATCAATCACTTAAAGTCATGTCCGAAAATTAGGGGCCACTTCTGTTTTAGAGCGTATTTCAGATATCATTCTTTCTACACTGAGATCAAACGACAAAGCGTATCGTTATGGCGGTGAAGAAATATTAGTCTCTTTGGCTCATTGTTCTCTAACGGATGCGGCGATGGAAAGGGTAAGGGCAAACATTGGTGAACACGTGTTTGAGTCTGAAGATGCCCAACTTTCTGTCACGGTTTCTATCGGTATAGCGGCCATTGAGAAAAACGATATATCTTATCGAGACGTTATCGATAGAGCCGACCAGCTTCTATATGAAGCTAAGCAATCGGGTAAAAACGTAGTGTTGTATTAAATCTTTACGGCTCGTTGAATACTTATTCGGCTTTTATATCGTTTGGTTTTGTGTCTAAACCCAGACTATCTTTAGCCCAAATGACGGCCTGAACCCGGTTCTTCGCGTTGATTTTTTTGAAGAGATTATGCAGATGGGATTTTACGGTATTCAGACTTACGCCAAAATGCTCAGCGATTTCAGGGTTCGTTTTTCCTTTCACTAATAGTTTAACGAACTCATGCTCACGCTTGGTCAGCACGGCACCTAGCATTCGGCTGGAGAGCACAGGAATGTTGCTGCGAAAATGTAGGATATAGTCCTGAGAGAGTTGCCTGGACAGCCACATCTCACCTTGCATGATTTTATGGGTGCCTTGCAAAATCTTGTCAATATAGTCATCGACATAAAACACCCCATACAAATTGGGCCACTTAAATAAGTACGCCACGCTGATGTCTCTCGGGCAGTTAATCAGTATTTCTTTGGCGTGTAAACCTATCTGATATTTGATGTTGTAGTAGTTGTTCTCGAACTCATCTGTAATGTGGGCAAAATCAATAAAAATGTATTTTGCGCAGGTACTTTTCTCGATGCTCAACTGACTGAAACGTTGTAATTCAACCGACAGAGGAAGGTTTCGCCCCAGAGTTTCTTTTAGCATGGTCGACGTAAGGCTTTCTTCTGAAAAAAGCAGGGCGTTTTGGATGCCTGGATAGTTCATGGGTACCTTTCGATATAGGCAATACGTTGTCTATTACTCTACCGCGATGATTTTGTGTCTCAAGAGGGATGTGGCGAATTGTGATAACCGTCAACGTAGCAATAAAACACTCACCCATGGAAAGAGGGGGCGTCCGTGTTGTCATCGCCTGGTTATGGCATTCACGGCTTTAATCGCACGTTAAGCTCTCCTGACACTCCCTTTGAATTAGGACAGTACTGCGTTAACGATATCTCCATGGCTTTAAGAAGAGCAATGTAGATGTCTTCCGCTTGCTCGTAACTGATAGCGTTGCTGTCGATGGAGAGTATGGTTTCACCCCTCAGAGAGAAATGGTACTGAAGACCATCGAGGCTGAAGGTCGGGGCCAACTGATTATTTGTTTTCATCGCGAATCTTCACATAGTTGCTGTATACCTTAACTTTAGTATTAGAAATGACAATACGCCACATTATGCTTATCAGCTTCAGACCAAAGAGTGAGAGCAGCCGTCACGTCACGCGGTCTGAAAGCCAGCGGCATGGTGCATTGTTATTGCGAGTAAAAGGGGGTTAAATGAGGGCTTCTTTGGCTCTTACGAACACGTATGAAACACGATAGCGATTACTACTCACAACTGGCAGCGTTAGTGTGCCATGCATTGCTTCATCTTTTTATGGAAGTCTCCGCGACACCTCGGTTTGTGCCTGTCTCAAAGCGAAACGACATATTGGTTCGCTATCTCAAGCACAAGTTGAACGCGCGCCACGGTCATCAGTTCAAAAAGGACATCAAAGCCATGATTCAGTTAGGGCGCAGCCTTAACGGCAATTTAGAAGCCAAGCTTTTAAGCCTACATGACAGCATGACCATGGCGAATACGACCGATATGGCTAAGTTGCATGCTTTATTGCTGTATCTGAATGAGAGGCTGGGAGTAGAGTCCGAAGTCTTTCTTGAAGGACAAGAGCCGAGTCCGGACATCCTCTATATGCTGGAAGAGCAAATCCAACACGGCTTCAACGACCACAAGCAGCAAGTGGCACCGCTGTCGATGTTGCTTCAATCGGACCAAGCGCACCGACTTGAGTCTGTGGTGAATGAGCATGGTGGCTTTATTGCAGAAACCAAGGAATGGAACGCGGACACTCAGCAGCTCCACCTGCTGCTGCATCCTTTGAGAGGTTGATGCTAAAGGCGCAAAAACGTCTTCAGGCTAAATCGCATAGTCTGGTGAAATGTCTTCAATTTTCACCAAATGAACATCGACTTCCGAGAGTCGAGCAAAAGTGGGCTCGTCTGAGGGTTGCTCGACAATATGGACGATATTGGCCACCCGATAACACCCAGCGCTGGGTGCCTTGAAGAACACTGTTTCATCCAGTTTCGGCAATAGCGGAGTGGTATTGTCGACAGACGTAATTCGATTTCGGATAGATAGCGAGCCATCGGGCGCCACTTCATAAAAGTTAACAATCATGCGCTTCTCTGGGGTTGTTCAGTGAATGTCCTGTACTAAAACAAAGTGGCAGAATAATCAATGCCATGATTGTAAAACTGACAAGTAGGTCCTCTCGAACTACCCTTAAGTGGGTATGCTGCCTCTATTGCCCACCTCAGTATTACGGCCAACGTTGCGGCGGTTTTTTTAAAAGTGCTCATGCAATGTGAGAGATTTGAGATGAAAGAAAGAGTCTACCATGAGGCGCTGCTGGTTATTCAGGCACTGGTTGTGCCTGACACTCGGTATCCCGCGGCTTTTTGCACGAGAGACTTTATCCAGCAATGCCAGCTTTGTAGGATGTCTGGGAGCGTTAGCCTGTCCGACGCGAATAGGTTGTTGCGCGAACTGGCTCAAAGGAACGATGCGGTGTGGCAAGGCTGCCAATTTGACCCTGACTGCAACTTAAGTTGGTACTATCGCCGCTGAACCAATTGACGAACCCATGTTCCGCGCGGTTTGTTTCACCAGAGTCATTAGGACATGAGTCACATTTCCGCATCTCCGTTCATCGTGTCATGCACGTTTGCCTATACTGAGGGAATAGAGGCCCTACCCAACCTCTATAATGTAAGTATCACGATTGATAAACCCTCAAAGCAGCCGCCGTTTGGCGGCTCTTTTTTCAATGACTAAGCGCACAGTTCTCTCGCCATTCTTCCAAAATTGATTTACGAACAGAACGTCGTTCGTTTACAGTTAAGCATAACCACATCACGACCGACATGGATGTAAGAGGTGAACCATGATGCACAGCCATGCTGACAGTTGGGACCGATACCATGCTGCCTGCGAACGCCTGGCACTGCTCGAAGCCAGCTATAACCATACGCAGCACCGTTATCTTCAAGGTCAGGTTTCTCAGGAAGTGTACGAACTGGCGTGGAGTCTGAAACTCTCGGCAGAGCGACAAGTCCGAATTTTACGTCACCAGCTCGCGATGGAAGTTTGCGGCTGAGAGCAGAACGAAGGAGTCACTGATGGCCCCCGTATCAACGTCAACTCAATCCGAATCGTCACGCACCATGGACCAGGCTGCTTTTATCTCGGCGGCGGAGTCCAAAATGCACACCGCACGGTATCAGAACATCTCGCTGGTGCTTGCCATTAAGCCCGCCAGTCTGGATCCCAGAGCGTTTGACGTTTTCCACAAAGTCATGCAAACCGTGAAAAGTGCTCAGGTGGCCGGGAATCTGAATCAGAATTTCCTGTTGGTCTACGTGTGCGAACCGATATGCATTAGCCAAAACCAGGCCCGCGCGATTCATTTCAGCATTCGTCATTTCTTTTCTGAAGTGAAGCAGGCCGATGAGCGCATGTATCGGTTTTTAATTTCCGGGAAAGTTGGTGTATCGGTGTTGGGGAAGGACACCCACTCCATGAAAAGGGCCGTCGTGCATGCTTCTCAGGCGACATTGGCTCAGCAAGCCGGGCACAAAAGCCGTATACAGTTCTACGATACCGATTTGCAACTGACGATTAAGCGCTACGTGCTGTTAGAGGACCTTGTACGAGATGCCATCGAGAAAGGCGCGATAGGCGTTCAGTACCAACCTATTATACATTGTCAGGACTGGGCGGTGGCAGGCTATGAGGCGCTGTGCCGTTTTAACCTGGACGCAGCGCTTAACGCAACAACCACGGAGCTGATTGGGCTGGCTGAGGATTTAAATCTCATCTCAGAGTTGGATTTACTGACGTACCAGAATGCGTTTTCCCAGTGTGCACCGTGGCTGAAAAAGTCCGGCCGTTTCCTGAATCTCAATCTTTCGCCGAATACCCAACAGAGTTTGTCCGAAGTCCTGGAATGCATGGTGCTGCTTGCGAAGCAGGAGCAGGTCGAGCCACGGCACATTGTCATCGACATGAATGAAGTCAAAAGCCCTGCGGCAACGCTCGATGTCTCAACGCTACTCCCGGAGTTTCGTCAGCGGGGCGTACAGTTTGCGCTGGACGACTTGTCCGAGGGATTCCGACTGGCTGACTTATTGAGCCAAGGGCAATTTCAGTACCTCAGAGTCAGCCGCGAGCTGATTGAACGCAGCCATGAGCGCGGGGAATACTACCAGGTCATTAAGCTGTTGGTCAGACTATGCCACCGCCTGGACGTTGAGGTGATTGCTGAAGGTATCGAAACGCCGGACGAAGCCCGTTTGCTGTCTTACCTGGGGGTGGATTATATGCAAGGGTACCTGTTTGCTAAGCCGGTTGATTATGGCGACCTGCAGGAGGCAGAGAAACAGCTTGAGACGATACTTCGACAGCTGCATGCCGATGGCCTGACGGATAGCTCGGATGCGGATGAAGAAGCCATCACCTTACTCAATATTGCCAGCAAAAGCCTGCCTCGTTTAGACCCCGGTGAGCCGCTCATCCTGGCTAACGAATACTTAAAACCCGACGCCATTAATGTGATCCCCGTTATCAACAAAGGGGAATGTGTCGGATTGGTGGACAAAGCTCAGCTCAATCTTCATCTGACTCCGGCCATGGGAACTGAACATGAAACCATGAAAGAAGCGGGCATCTGGAATAAGCCTGTTGCCAGTATGATGAATACGCAGCTGACCATCATGGACGCACAGGCGCTGCTCACGGATGTGCTCCCGTTACTCAAAGAGAGCGCGCTTTCTCTGCCCATCGTCTTGGTCACCGATAATCGCTATAAAGGCTTGGTGACGGAAACGGACATTACACACTATCTCTTAAAGCGGCTAAAATTGTAGCGTTGTCTTTCGTTTGCGTTGTGCTGGAAGTCAGGGATGAATCGATATTACGTAAATAAATGTGTGAATTCACAAGGGCACCATGAGGTTCACCGATTGGGCTGTGCTCTGCAGGCTGAAATAGAAAGCCGAATCTATTTGGGCGTATTCCCATCAGGGACGATGGCCTTGGTGTTTGCGCGTCGATTGTATGGTGATTCGCAGTACTGCGTACTTTGCAGAAACGCCGATAGCAGTGAACCTGCCACATAGCCGCTCTCCTAAATGAGAACTCCACCTGAGGAGGGTTGAAAATAACGTTGAGCAAATAGACCCTGACAGGCCATAAGCAATTCTTCGGTTCGTTGACTACTCTTTTTCTAGCACTCACGGTTTAGAATGGAGAAAGAGTGTGATGCTCATTTGTGACGATACCAGACAGTTTATCATCGCGACGATTGACGATATGCAGACTCGTCTCAGTGACGATAAGCCGGTCTGCGCTCGCTTACAGTTGACGAATGACTGGCTCAAGCTTTGGATTGACTATCAATACTGGGATATGGTTTTTCATCTCGAGCGACCGGTTGAAGGGATGCTAGCAACATCAGAGCTGAATATCTTCGCGTTTACGGCTGAGCATATTGCTGATGCATTAATCAGAGACCTGGAAGAGAAAGTCGATGTGACTGAAGATGAATGATGTCACCATCACCGTGGTACTGCTATGGTTAGCGTGTTTCCGTTAACGTACTTCTCTGGCCCGAGTTAACATAAATGCCGAGTGCCACAGAGGTCATATTACTGCTCTGTAGGGGGAGGAGTCGCGTAATGAGTCGTCCCCGTTGCTGCGAACGCGTATCGTCAACCGGGAAAGCCCGTATTCTTTGCTGTGTGCAACCAGCGCAGAAACTAAAATATACAGCACAGCACAGCACAGCACAGCACAGCACGTGAGTGTCACCATCTTGAACGCAGACTCTGGGCTTTACTGCGATGGACGATGACACTCACGCTGTTGTCATTGTAGCGCATCATTCTATGAAATTTTCAAGGAAGAGTTAGGTATGGACAGGAAACAGCGACAAGAGTGGTTGTTACAAAGACGCAACGGTTTTCTTCACTATGTTTACACTAAGGGGCTGGCTTGCGCATTTGCATTCGTGTTTGGGTTGGAGTTTCTAAACAATGACTTTTATCTGGATGTCATCTCACCAGGCTCAGTGCATTTATACATGACCACGCTCTTGGTTGCCTTTATTTGCTCTGCGATAAATTGGACGTGCAATGAATGCAGTTTAAAGCGCTCAAAAGTAAATCCTCCAACCTAAAATCGATAAAATAATGGAGGACAATGGTTATTCTCAACAATACGCCTACATGCATTTCCTGCCGCAACTCATGAAGCATAGTAAAACTACCTCAGAAATCGAAATTAGTAACAAGGCGCCCAATCGAGCGCCCTTGAGTTCAGTGAGTTGTTCTGCATCTGCCTTGGTAAGGTAGATTGCATCGATACTGATGCAAATTCTTAGTGATGACCGAAGGTACCTGGTAGAGATTAGCGACGTCTTCATCGTAGTTTTCCAAACCAAGGTCACAGGCGTGAACCACACCATCTTTAAAATCCCACTTTCTCAGTGCATTTGGGTAATCACAACCGACTAACTCCATAGCTTTCGGGAGAGTGGTCGCAACTAATGTTTTTTGGATGGGGCCGTGGCAGAACCAAATGTCCTTTTGGCCACTCTTCGGCTCTTTGAGCGTCCAGCAGTAGGCAATCGCCTCTTTGAAGTCTTTAGTTCGTGCTGTACTTATAGGTTTAGCATTCGCACCGGTTTGTTGAGTTGGGTTAGCCTGAACGGTTGTCCCGTTGGTTAACGATTGACTTGAAGCAGCAGACGCGACAGATGGTGCCGTCGTTGTTTTATTTCCGGCTTGGGTAGCATTTTTCATCGTAGCCAGAGCCTGCTCTCTCTTTTCCATGCGATCCATGTAAGTCGGTTGGATTTGCGCGTACTGCTTACTCAGGTTCGGTCGGGGAACATAGTTGTTAGTATTCGATTGGCTGTATGTAGGCAGCGTTTTAACGCTAGTATCGAAGTTTGCCAACCCTTGGCGGATACCTGCGCTGACCGCTTCACTATCTCGTTTCTTCTGTTCTGCAACCATCTGGTTGTAGGTTTTAGATGCTTCGGAACTCTTATCTCCTTTGGCTGCCAGATAAGCGAGTGAGGTATTAACGCGCTTAATAGACGCGGCTGTTCGGGATAAATCCGCTTCCTGAAACTGTTCTGGTGTTTTGTGCAGTGAGTCCATAAAGCCCTCACACTTTCTCATCGAAAGGTAGGATGATGACTTAAGGCATGAGTGACTCGATTCAAACCCGATGACAAAGGTAATCTGCTCTTCAACGATTGCGGTTTCAACTTCGTTGGGAAGATTTTTCCACGTTCTGTCGATCGTCAATATCGTTGAGCCATCACCAAGGACATATCGCCAAGAGCGAGTTTGAGTGCTGTCCCAACCTCTTCTAAAGTAGTAACTCACGACGTGCCCACCCGCGACGATAGGGTAGTGCTCCTTCAGAACGTGATCGAACGTACCGATACCGCGTGTCATTGCTTCAAACCAATCTCCTGAACGTCCCCAGAAATCCCATTGTGTGTTGAACGTAAAGCGGCATGAATTACCTTTCCACGCTTTGGTGGAATCTAGGCAGTACTGTTCCATACGGTTGATAACGTATTGAGAGGATTTGGTCATCTCTTCAGGCGTCTCCGTGGGTTCATCACTGTGCCCCCAAATTGCCTGGTGCATCCCATAAGTGCAGCCCGTTAACATTGCGGTGAGCAATAGTAACGCTGGAAATAGAACCTTATTGGTCATCTTGTGAGCTCATCATGTCATTGTTGTTATTGATAGAAAGTATAAATCAGGCAAATCAATAAACAATTATGCATTGGTTTGAATCGGATATGATTTCTGTAGGCTGTTGTCACTTCGTTCGTTAAAATTGCACTGCATCATCAATGCAGGACAAATCTTAATGCCCCGTAACAATATCTAGATAATTTTTAGCTTTATTGTTTGTAACATCAGTAGTGAATTTGCTGCACGCCTCGTTTCATTGCGCATTGTTTAATAGATTTCGGCTCAAAGGTTGTGGTGTATGAAGTTATTTATGCATGTATAAAGCTGCTGAACAAGTAGTCAGCAGCATTCATTTACTTTGTAAGATATATTATTTCTGTGTTGCACAGATTGATAGATTTCCTTTAGAAGCCTCTTCGATATAGTTACTCCACCAGCGTAGCATTTCCCGACGTTGGTTAAGATACAAAGCTCGGTTATAAATACCTCGAATCTGGTTCTTGTCTACGTGAGCTAGAGCAAGCTCAATCACGTCATGGTGGAAAAGCTTGGTTTCATTTAGCGTGGTACTAGCTAGAGCTCTTAGACCATGGGAGACCAAACGGTCCTTAAAGCCCATACGTTTAAGGGCAATGTTAGCTGTTTGGCTGTTACTCGGCCTCATCGGGTCTTTATAGGAAGCGAATATGTATTCGCTTCCACCATTTATTTTTTTCATCTCATTCAACAGATTTATAGTCTGCGGCGTTAGAGGCACTAGGTGATCCCTTCGTTTTTTCATTCTATCTGCTGGAATAACCCATAGATTTTCATCCCAATCAATTTCATCCCAACGAGCTTGCGCTGTCTCAATAGGTCGGGTCATGGTATGCAGTTGCCATTCAATCATACATCGAGTGGTATACATGATACTGGCCCGTCCTAGGGTTCTCATTAACTCAGGAAGTTCGTCGGCACTTATTGATTTCATATTGGTGACGGTAGGTTTCAAGAACGCAGAACTGATTTTGGCTAAAGGGTTGTACTCAATAAGTCCCTTATTCTGAGCAAAACTCATAATTTCGTTCACACGCTGGCAGCTCCTTTTCAGTGTTTCTAGGTGTCCTTTAGCCTGAAGTGGCTGAAGGGTATTTATCACTAGAGGTGCAGTAAGCTCAGTGATAGGAGTATTGCCAAGCTTCGGTAGCAGATGAAGATTTAAAGCTCGCTGAAGGTTCACCTTTGTTTTTTCACTGATGGTTGCGCTCTTTACTGTTAACCAACTGTTTGTGACTTCAGCTAATGTGGATAGTAAGCGCTGTTGCTCTATCGTTTGTTGGTTCTTGAGTTTGACTTGAGGATCAATACCAGCTTGTAGCGTTTCTATCGTGCCTAGAGCCTTCTTTCGTGCATTTGTTAGGGAAAGGCTAGGGTAACTGCCAAACGTCATGTTAGCGCGTTTACCGTTGTGTGGACGTGTATAGTTGAATAGCCATGTCTTTGTACCGTTTGGTTTTACACGTAGACGAAGGCCGTTACCATCAAAGAGCGTATACTCTTTATCTTGTGGTTTAGCGTTAGAGATTTGTTTATCTGTTAAAGATTTAGTTGTTCTTGCCATGATTGGTACACCGTAAATTGGAACATACGGACAATGTACCTATTTGTGTACCTAAACTTCTAAGCTAGTACGAGCCAGGAAAAGACGTTAAGAGAATACAATCCCTTGAAATAGCTAGGTTTAGATACAAAAAAAGACGTCCTAGGACGTCTTTCTTCTTGAATTTGGCTCCCCCTGCAAGACTTGAACTTGCGACATACGGATTAACAGTCCGCCGTTCTACCGACTGAACTAAGGGGGAATTGATTAATGCGGGTCGGATGGTAACGAGCTGGGATTCGAGTGTCAACCTTCGAAACTTAAAAAAGGGCTAAAAAAAGCAGCGATAAAGGCTTTACTTTTCTGCATCCCTTATCCGGTATGAGCTAGGTTCACTTATCCACCAAAATTGTGGATAAGTATGTTAATGAAACCTGAGCAATTACGTTTTGTGTCATCTCTCAAGTCAAAAATACAAATGTAATCGATTGCTTTATTGGTTTAATTTATTGTGTTTATTGAGTTTTTTTGAGTTATGTACAAATGAATCAACTGGAGTGTTCGTAGTGAAGAAATGTTAGTTAAAGGTTAAATTTAGAAAAATTGGGGAAAACCCGTGGATTGTTTTTTGAGGAATTAGGTTGCCGGACGGCTTATGGGGCTGAAGATAATAACAAAGTCATTTAACTGAAGCCAATACTATTTTAATTTTTTCCGCGATCGAAGACGCAAGTTCTGCGTATCTACTCAAACTGGTCTTTGAAACGCTGGTCGCTGGTTATCGAGCGAATATTCACTTGCCTTTTTCCGCACCCAGCAGCGACAATGTCCTGTATAGATAGACAGCATTAATGAGGATGACATGAGCAAAGCATTTGAATTGGTCTCCGAGTATCAACCATCCGGCGATCAGCCAGAGGCGATTCGCCAACTTCTGGAGGGAATTGATGCCGGGTTGGCCCATCAGACATTACTTGGCGTGACAGGCTCGGGGAAGACTTTCACTTTAGCTAATGTGATCGCACAGGCTCAGCGTCCGACGATTCTGCTGGCTCCCAATAAAACGTTGGCTGCACAATTGTACGGCGAGATGAAAGGCTTCTTTCCTAACAACGCGGTAGAATACTTCGTCTCTTACTACGATTATTACCAGCCAGAGGCGTATGTACCGACGACCGATACCTTTATTGAGAAGGATGCCGCGGTCAACTCACACATTGAACAGATGCGTCTGTCGGCAACCAAAGCGCTTCTTGAGCGTAAAGATGCCATCATTGTGGCTTCGGTGTCTGCGATTTATGGTCTGGGCGATCCGGACTCCTACCTGAAAATGATGCTGCATCTGCGCCGCGGAGATGTGATTAATCAACGGGACATGCTACGTCGCCTGGCTGAGCTGCAATACTCGCGCAATGATGTGGCGTTTGAGCGCGGTCAGTTCCGAGTGCGCGGCGAGGTGATTGATATCTTCCCGGCTGAATCGGATCAGGATGCCGTGCGCGTAGAAATGTTTGACGATGAAGTGGAGTGTATCAGCATTTTTGACCCATTAACCGGGGTGATTAAGCAGCGTGATCTGCCACGTTTTACCGTTTATCCGAAGACACACTACGTTACGCCACGAGAGCGTATTCTCGATGCCATCGAAAACATCAAAACTGAACTGGCATCGCGACGTCAGTATCTGCTCGACAACAACAAGTTACTGGAAGAACAGCGTATTTCTCAGCGCACCCAATTTGATATCGAAATGATGAATGAGTTGGGGTTCTGTTCAGGGATAGAAAACTATTCCCGTTACCTCAGCGGACGCGCGGAAGGCGAGCCGCCACCGACCCTGTTTGATTACCTGCCACACGACGGCCTACTTGTGATCGATGAATCGCACGTGACCGTGCCGCAGATTGGCGCAATGTATAAAGGTGACCGCTCACGTAAAGAGACGTTGGTCGAGTATGGTTTTCGTCTGCCTTCGGCATTGGATAACCGACCACTCAAGTTTGAAGAGTTCGAAGCTCTGGCACCGCAAACCATCTTTGTATCCGCGACTCCGGGTAACTACGAACTGGAGAAATCCGATGGTGAAATTGCGGATCAGGTTGTGCGCCCAACTGGTTTGCTCGATCCTGAGCTTGAAGTCCGGCCTGTCGCGACTCAGGTCGATGATCTGCTGTCCGAAATTCGCATTCGCGCGGTGAAAGATGAGCGGGTGCTGGTGACCACGCTGACCAAACGGATGGCCGAAGACTTAACTGAATACCTGCACGAACACGATGTCAAAGTACGTTATCTGCACTCGGATATTGATACCGTGGAACGGGTAGAAATCATTCGTGACTTACGCCTCGGTGTGTTTGACGTGTTAGTGGGTATTAACTTATTGCGCGAAGGTCTCGACATGCCGGAAGTCTCGCTGGTGGCGATTCTGGATGCTGACAAAGAGGGTTTCCTGCGCTCTGAACGTTCATTGATTCAGACCATTGGCCGCGCCGCTCGTAACCTGCAGGGTAAAGCGATCCTGTACGCAGACAACATCACCAAGTCGATGAAAAAAGCGATGGATGAGACCAGTCGTCGCCGCGAGAAACAACAAGCGTACAACGAAAAAATGGGCATTGAGCCACAAGCCTTGAAGCGCAACGTGAAAGATATCATGGAGTTGGGTGACATTACCAAGTCGCGTAAGCAACGTACCAGCAAAGTTGTGCCTTTGGCGAAGGTTGCAGAAGAGTCAGCCAGCTACGATACTATGACACCACAGCAGTTGGAAAAAGAGATCAACAGACTCGAAGCTCAGATGTACAAACATGCACAGGATTTGGAGTTTGAACTGGCTGCAGAAAAACGCGATCAGCTTGAAAAGCTGCGTCAGCAGTTCATTGTTAATAGCTAAAAAAATAGCCAATAGAAAAGAGTTCTATTGGCTGTTATATCGTGAATATCGTATTCACTAACAACGTCAGTTGGCTAGGTGACCCTTGCGGGTCAAATTGAATAAAGCATATTCCGTGCCAGTTTGTATTTCGGTGATTCTTTGGAATTCTGACACTATTTTTGCGGAAATATCGCTTTGAATTTGCAAAATGCAACTCCAAATGCGACTATTAAGCAAAATGCAAAAGATAAATGGCTAGGTTATGCAATTAAATGATATTCATCATAAGGCGAAATATCTGCTGATGGTCGAAGATACGGCGTCAGTGGCGGCGTTATATCGCTCGTACCTGACTCCGCTAGAGATCGATATCAACATCGTCGGAACCGGGCGTGAAGCGATCGAAAGTATCGCGCACCGCGAACCGGATCTCATCCTACTCGATCTGCGCCTGCCGGACATGACCGGTATGGACGTATTACACGCTGTTAAACAGCGCTCGCCGGATGTACCTGTGATTTTTATGACCGCACATGGTTCAATTGATACAGCGGTTGAGGCGATGCGTCATGGCGCACAGGATTTCCTCATCAAACCGTGTGAAGCAGACCGCTTACGTGTCACGGTAAACAATGCGATTCGTAAAGCCAGCAAGCTGAAGAATGAAGCTGACAACCCGGGTAACCAGAATTACCAAGGCTTTATCGGCAGTAGTCAAACCATGCTTGCGGTGTACCGCACCATTGACTCCGCGGCCAGCAGTAAGGCAAGTATCTTCATTACTGGAGAAAGCGGTACGGGTAAAGAGGTGTGCGCGGAAGCGATTCACGCCGCCAGTAGACGCGGCGACAAACCATTCATTGCGATTAACTGTGCCGCGATTCCTAAAGATCTGATTGAAAGTGAACTGTTTGGTCATGTTAAAGGCGCATTTACTGGCGCAGCAACGGATCGCCAGGGCGCTGCAGAATTGGCCGATGGCGGCACTCTGTTCCTTGATGAGCTGTGCGAAATGGATCTCGATCTGCAGACTAAATTGTTGCGCTTTATTCAGACCGGTACCTTCCAGAAAGTCGGCTCGTCAAAAATGAAAAGTGTGGATGTGCGTTTTGTCTGTGCGACCAACCGCGACCCATGGAAAGAAGTACAGGAAGGCCGTTTCCGTGAAGATTTGTACTACCGTTTGTACGTCATTCCACTGCATCTGCCGCCTTTACGTGAGCGTGGCGATGATGTCATTGAAATTGCCTACTCGCTGCTGGGCTATATGTCGAAAGAAGAGGGCAAAGGCTTTGTCCGTCTCGCTCCGGAAGTCGTGGAACGTTTTAAACAATACGAATGGCCGGGTAATGTGCGTCAACTGCAGAACGTACTGCGCAACGTTGTGGTGCTGAATGAAGGGCGTGAAATCAATCTGAATATGCTGCCACCACCGCTCAATCATCCAAGCGAAAACATCATCAGTGTTCCGAAGGTTAACGCCGCGCCCGTATCGGTTCACGAAATCTTCCCGTTGTGGATGACGGAAAAGCAAGCCATTGAGAAAGCGATTGAAGCCTGTGATGGCAATATTCCGCGTGCTGCCGGTTATCTGGACGTCAGCCCATCCACTATTTATCGCAAACTGCAAACCTGGAACGAGAAGGTGCAGGAAAAGGAAAAGTAAGCGCACATGGAACTGATGAATCTCAGCAAGATTGATAATCTGGCACAGGAAATTGGTGAAGAAAATGTCCCCGTTCTGGTGGAAATTTTCTTAGGTGAACTGGATACTTATCGCGCAAATCTGAGCAATGAGGCATACGGTGATAAACTGGAGTATCTCAAAGAGATCAGCCATGCGTTGAAAAGCAGCGCGGCGAGCTTTGGGGCTGATCAGTTGTGTGCCAAAGCGGTTGACATTGATAGTCGGGCCAAACAAGGCACGACCATTGACGAAACGCTGGATACGGCGATTATGATTGACCTTATCCAGCATACTCGTCAAAGCTATTCGCAGTTAATCGCTTAACTGCTCTTCAATCGCTTTACGCAGTTTCACCCGGTCGTGACGCCAGTCGCGGTTGGGTGAAGCCAAATCACGTGTCACGCAGTTCCATTCGCTGTCCAGATCCGGATGTGCATCGGCACCAATCACCACATCAATTTTTCGGCCGTGACAGGCACGTTCACACCATTCCAGTTTCTGACGCAGTGTCATACGACCCGCTGGCCCATATTCTGGCGACAGGTTCTCTACGAAGATAAGCTTGGCGCGGGTGTTGTTTTCAATGGCCTGTCCCATTTCCGGCAGTAAAAGCGGTGGCATGATACTGGTCAGAAAACTGCCCGGGCCGAGTATGATCGCATCGGCGTCGGCGATGGCCAACACGCCTTCGCGAGTGGCTGGCACTTCCGGTTCCAGATCTAGGCGGCGTAAATCTTGTTGCATCTCATCGACACTGGTCTCGCCCGTCACCCATTTACCGTCCACAGACAGCGCTTTCAGATCAGAAGGGTGTTCAGACATCGGTACGATGTTGACGTCAACTTTGAGCATGCCACGAATCAGATTGATGGCTTCCAACGGACGCACAGAAAGGTGGTCTAATGCGGTCAGCATCAGGTTGCCCAGGTTATGGCCATCGAGTTCGCCCGCGCCTTTGAAGCGGTACTCGAACATCATCGAGCTGATGGAAGGTTCTGTGATTAACTGGTTAATGCAGTTGCGGGTGTCACCCCAGGCGATCCCACCCTGACAGTGACGAATGCGCCCGGTTGAGCCCCCGTTGTCGGTGGTGGTGACAATCCCTGTGGCGTTAGAGCCAAAAATTTTTAACGCAGCCAACATGCGTCCTAAACCGTGGCCACCGCCAATCGCGACCACTTTCTTGTTCTGGTACAGAGTCATCTCTCTTCTTCTTATATTTTCACAATCCGCTACAATTTAGAGGAATTGATTTATATCTCATACTTATTTTGGGGTAATTTGAGGTACTAGTGAGTTTTTTTCGTGCTTGCACTGGAATCACGTACTCTTTTTAAGTATTTTACCAATCAGCTGCTATTGAGTAACCCATAAGTTGATCTCATTAGTTGCCATTACTCCGAGCTTATTTCAGCTAAGTCCTGGTGCAGGATACGGTGGATAAGCCAGTGGCCTTGAGCCACAAGGGCATAGTTGGAAATGATTATGCCTCCCGTGTTTGGAAAGGTGTGACGTGGCGCAACAATTCGAAGATAGATTTCAGCGTAAGTTTTACTACTTACGCTTATCCGTTACAGATGTCTGTAACTTCAAATGTACTTATTGTTTACCTGATGGGTATCACCCGTCGGGCAATAAGAATTCCTCTTTTTTGACCCTGCCGGAAATCAAGCGTGTGGTAAATGCGTTTGCCGATTGCGGGACCTCCAAAGTGCGTATTACCGGCGGTGAGCCGAGTCTGCGCAAAGATTTTACCGAGATTATCCATACGGTGGCTTCAACGCCGGGAATCCAGAAAGTCGCGACCACCACCAACGGCTATCGCATGGCGAAAGGTGTTGCGGAGTGGAAAGCGGCAGGCTTAACGCACATCAATGTCAGCGTAGACAGCCTGGATCCGCGCATGTTTCATCAAATTACCGGCGAAAACCGTTTCCATCAGGTGATGCAGGGTATCGATCGCGCATTTGAGGTCGGCTACGAGCAGGTCAAAGTCAACGTCGTGTTGATGAAAGATCTTAACGCTCAGGAGCTGCCTCAGTTTCTCAACTGGATCAAACATCGTCCGATTCAACTGCGTTTTATCGAGCTGATGCAGACTGGTGAGATGGACGACCTGTTCAGCCGCCAGCATGTTTCCGGCACCGCAATTCGCAATCAATTGATTGCCGACGGCTGGATACTGAAAGCCCGCGCGAATAATGATGGACCGGCCCAAGTGTTCGTGCATGCCGATTATCAAGGTGAGATTGGCCTCATCATGCCGTACGAGAAAAATTTCTGTAGCAGTTGCAACCGTCTGCGCGTGTCGGCGTTAGGCAAGCTGCACTTGTGCCTGTTTGGTGACCATGGTGTGGAACTGCGCGATTTGCTGCAAGACGATACGCAAGAAAACGCGTTGATTGCGCGTATCCAAGCTCAGTTGCAAACCAAATCGGTCAGCCATTTCTTGCATGACGGAAATACGGGTATGACGCCACATCTGGCGTCGATCGGCGGTTAATAATTTCTCTTTGGGCCGGGTTTGTTGCCGGGCCGACAACACATTCAACGATTATTGATAAAGGTGAACTCATGGGTCACGCAGAAAGCAAATTTCAGCCTGCTAACATTGCCGTTCTGACGGTATCTGACACGCGTACGGAAGAGAACGATACTTCTGGCCGTTACCTGGCAGAGCAACTTCAGGAAGCGGGTCACAAGCTGATCGACAAGCAAATTGTTATTGATGATATGTACAAGATCCGCGCTGTGGTTTCACAGTGGATCGCTGACGAGAACGTGCAGGCCATTCTGATTACTGGCGGCACGGGCTTTACTTCCCGCGACAGCACGCCGGAAGCGCTCAAGCCACTGTTTGATAAAGAAGTGGAAGGCTTTGGTGAGCTGTTCCGTATGGTGTCTTTTGAAGAGATCGGGACTTCGACCATTCAGTCGCGTGCGGTGGCAGGCTTTGCCAACCATACCGTGATTTTCGCGATGCCGGGTTCAACCGGGGCTTGCCGTACGGGCTGGACGAAGATCATCAGACAACAAATGGATGCCAGTCATCGTCCGTGTAACTTTATGCCGCACCTGTCGGTATAAGGGGGCGACATGAGTCAGTTTACCCATATCAATGCCTCCGGAGAGGCGAACATGGTTGATGTTTCCGCCAAAAGTGACACTGTCCGCGAAGCTCGGGCTGAAGCGTTTATTCGTATGGCACCGGAAACGTTACAACTGATTATTTCAGGTCAGCACCACAAGGGTGATGTGTTTGCGACTGCGCGTATTGCTGGGATTCAGGCTGCGAAGAAAACTTGGGATTTGATTCCACTGTGCCATCCATTGTTGTTGTCCAAAGTCGAAGTGCAGTTGGAAGCGATTGAAGCGGAAAGTCGGGTGCGCATTGAATCGGTGTGCAAACTGGCTGGGAAAACGGGCGTGGAAATGGAAGCGCTGACTGCAGCATCGGTCGCCGCGCTGACCATTTACGATATGTGTAAAGCGGTGCAGAAAGACATGGTGATTGAGCAGGTTAGACTGCTGGAAAAGACCGGCGGTAAATCGGGTCACTTTAAGGTGGACGCATGATCACAGTGTTATTTTTTGCCCAAACTCGTGAACTGGTTGAATGCGACAGACTGACGTTGGAAGCACAATTTTCCACGGTGGAAGCATTGCGTGCTCATCTGGCTGAACAACCAGGGAAATGGTCGCTGGCGCTGGAGCCCGGCAAATTGCTGGCAGCGGTCAATCAGTCGATTGTGCCGATGGATTTCGCGCTCAGTGATGGCGACGAAGTGGCCTTTTTCCCACCAGTAACCGGAGGCTAATATGGATAACAGAGTTTCTGTTCAGGCACAGGATTTTTCTGTGGCTGATGAGTATGCTCAGCTTTCTGCTGGGACACAGGCCGGGGCCGTGGTGACGTTTGTCGGTAAAGTGCGCGACATGAATCTGGGTGACAACGTGACCGGCTTACATCTGGAACACTATCCGGGTATGACCGAAAAAGCCTTGCTTGAAATCTGTGATGAAGCTGAGCGTCGCTGGTCCTTACAGAAAGTTCGTGTCATTCATCGTGTCGGTGACATGGATATCGGCGATCAAATCGTGTTTGTTGGTGTCAGCAGTGCTCATCGCAGTGCGTCGTTCGAAGCGTGTGAATTTGTGATGGATTACCTCAAAACCAAAGCGCCATTCTGGAAAAAAGAACGCACCACAGAATCCACTCGCTGGGTCGATTCACGCGAATCAGATGCAAAAGCCGCAGAGCGCTGGCAGCAATAATCTGAAGACAGCAAGAATAGCGGCAGAGATTTCATCGTCTCTGCCGTTTTTTTGCTGTGGTTTAAGCATCAGTAAATGTGCATTGTGCCGCGTCGCTGGTGTTTGGCGTGAAACAGAGCTTTGTCGGCAATAGCGACCAGCTTTTCTGCGGTCATGTCCGCGGACAAACGCAGGCAATGGTGTATGCCGATGGTTACAGACAGCACATCATTGACGTGAGAATTGTGATGCGGGATAGCGAGCGTCTGAATCTCGCTCAGCAGTTGATGCGCTTTGTGTTCGCATTGCTCGACGCTGATATCAGGAATGAACAGCAAAAATTCATCACCGCCGTAACGAAAACAGAGATCACCTTTGCGTTTCCAATGATTGAGCGCCTGACTGACCTGTTTGAGTGCCTCGTCTCCCTGCAGATGGCCATAAAAATCGTTGTATTCCTTAAAGCAGTCAATATCAATCATAAACAGTGCGCACGAAAGCTGATCCAGTTTCGCCACCTCCAGTGCCTGCGGAAGTAGTGAGTCCATCGCATAGCGGTTGTACACCTGCGTTAAATGATCGATATGTGTCAAGTGTTCCAGTTCCAGTTGATGGCGGGCCAGTTTGTCGACGGTGCGGCGGTATTCGGTAATGTTGCGCACAATCCACAATACGAACTCTGTATTAGGTAACGGGATCACCAGCGCGTTAAAAAACTGCAGATCCCGTGGCCCCTCAACATCCTCAAAACAGGGCATCTGCTTTGGATCAAGGTCATATTCCAATTCCGCCGCCAGACCGGTTTTCAACGCCTCTCCGATAACACGATTGAACCAGATGGCTTTATCTGCGGGCAGGACTTGTTGTTGATTCATGCCGATGATGGTCGCCGGATTATGATGACGCTGCGTGTCGGTCCCACCCCAGGCTTCCACGTAAATGCCTTCACGATTGATCAAAAACGTAGGCTCTGGCAGCGCTTCAAACACGACATGCAACAGGTCGGGGTTAGCGGAAATGACAGAATAGAAGACGGAGTTCACAACGGCGGTCTCTATTGATGGTTGAGTCAATAGTTAACATATAGATGATATCTCAGGAAAAAGCCTGCCGGATGCGCAGTGACTAATAAATAAGACAGGTTTTAGAAAATTGTGCTGAAAGCGTGAGAGAGATGAGGCACGTTGACGCCGAATTCATCGAAAAAATCTATCAACAAAATTGAGGTTTTCCATTTAGTAAAATCAAGAAATTAGTCAACACTTACTAAATAAGCAACGTTAGGTTGCGAGCAAGGAGACCGCTATGGATTCGTTAAAAGTAAGAGACTACATGACCGTCAAAGCGGTCACTTTCAAACCGGATATGTCACTGACCGCTGCTTTGGATCGCGTGATCCACTCAAACCATTTAGGTGGCCCGGTGATTGATGATAATGAACGCGTGATTGGTTTCCTCTCTGAGCAGGACTTGCTGGAGAAGCTGATTAAAGTGAGCTATTACTGCCAGGATACCCACATTGTGAGCGATTGCATGCACCAGGAAGTGCTCTCGGTTTCACCGAATATGTCCATCATTGAGCTGGCAGAAATGATGAAAGTGGGTAAACCGAAAGTGTATCCGGTGGTCGATGAGGGGAAACTGGTCGGCATTATTACCCGCCGGGACGTGCTGCAGGCGATTGGGAAAAATCTGGCGGCGTGCTTCAAACATCCGGTCTAACGCCTTTAACAGGCAAAAAGGCACTTCGGTGCCTTTTGTTTTTTGTCTGAAGCCCTAAAAATTAGTGCTTGACCTTGGAGTAGACTCCAAGGTGTAGCATCGGGTTAAGCCTGATAAAAGGAGAAGCGCTATGTGTACCAAGCATGAAGGTTGCCGCTCAGAAAAGTCTGCAGCACCAACCATTAAATCGGTGTCCTGCTCAGCAAGCCCGAAAATTCAATCCATTCACCCTGCCGGTGCGACCAATTCTGAGGGTGGATGCTGTTCATCCAGCAGTTGCAGTGGGGCGGATGGCCCTGATGAGGACGAACCCACTGGGGGAACCTCAACCTACAAGCAGAGCTGGCGTGTGGTGGGGATGGATTGTCCATCCTGCGCACGCAAAATTGAAACGGCTGTTAACCAACTGACCGATATCGTCGACGCTCGCGTGCTGTTTGCGACGGAAAAACTGGTGGTGCAATTTAACTCAGCCTCAACGGCTGCGGCGATTGAGCAGGCCGTCACCAACACCGGATTTAAGATCTACGACGATCAGCAAAAGAGTTCCGCCCAGCAGGCCAAACCGCGCCATCCGCTGCTTGAAGCGGATACCCTGCGTATTGTTGCACTCGCGGCTATGATGGCTATCGGGACGTTGACGAATCTTTGGGCGGTGGAAGCCGGGCGCTGGATTTTTACTTTCAGCTGCATTGCAGGTCTTGTGCCCATCGCCACTAAGGCGTGGAAGCTCGCCAAATCAGGCACGCCATTTGCCATTGAAACACTCATGACCGTCGCGGCTGTGGGAGCTCTGTATCTCGGAGAAACTGTTGAGGCAGCAATGGTTCTGCTGCTGTTTTTGATTGGTGAACGCCTCGAAGCGTTTGCGGCCTCAAAAGCTCGCAGTGGTGTGCAGGCGCTAATGGAACTGGTGCCAGAGACGGCCATTCGTCTGCAATCTGGCGAGAGGATTGAAGTCCCTGCCAGTGAACTCAGTCCGGGTGATATTGTGGAAGTTGCACCAGGCGGGCGTTTACCTGCCGATGGTCTGCTGTTAGACGCGGTTGCCAGCATGGATGAGAGTGCGTTGACTGGCGAATCTCTGCCCGTTGAGCACGTTCGTGGCGATAAGATAGCCGCAGGTGCGGTGGTGGTTGATCGCGTCATTCAGCTCAAAATCACCTCGCGTCAGGGTGAAAATGCCATCGACCGCATTTTGCATCTGATTGAAGAGGCGGATTCGCGCAAGGCGCCGATGGAGCGTTTTCTTGACCAGTTCAGCCGTTGGTACACACCGCTGATGATGGTCGTCGCGCTGCTGGTGGTCACAGTACCGCCACTGTTGTTTGCTCAACCTTGGGAAACTTGGGTATACCGTGGTTTGGCAATGTTACTGATTGCCTGTCCGTGCGCTTTGGTGATTTCGACACCGGCGGCGATTACGTCGGGTTTGGCAGCGGGTGCACGACGTGGTGCGTTGATTAAAGGGGGAGCAGCGCTTGAACAATTAGGCCGGATCCAAAGTGTCGCGTTTGATAAAACCGGTACGCTGACTCAAGGCAAACCGCAGGTGACCGACATCGTGGCGCTCTCCGGTTGGTCGCCAGAGCAACTGCTCACGGTCACTGCCGCGATTGAACAAGGCTCACGCCACCCACTGGCGATGTCGCTGGTCGCAAAAGCGCAGAATCAAGGGCTGACATTACCGCATGCGCAAGATAAGCAAGCTTTGGTTGGGCGCGGTGTGGCAGGACGAATTGGCGAGCATTTTTACCGAGTGCTGGCGCCGGGCAAGGTTGACGTGCCGTTGGCCGAATCTGTCAGCGAGCAAGTCGCGGCGATGGAAGCGGATGGAAAAACCGTAGTGGTGGCGTTGGAGAATGACGCGCCGATCGGCATCATTGCCTGGCAAGACACGCTGCGTGAAGATGCGCAGCAGGCGATAGCGGCACTGCACCAAATGGGGATTCACACGACCATGCTGACCGGTGATAACCCGCGCAGTGCCCAGGCAATTGCCAGCCAACTCAATATGGATTTTCAGGCCAGCCTGATGCCAGAGGACAAAGTGGAATATGTTCGCCAACTGGCGCAGCAACAGCATGTCGCCATGGTAGGGGATGGCATCAACGATGCGCCAGCAATGAAAGAAGCTAACATCGGTATTGCGATGGGCGGTGGTACGGATGTCGCGCTGGAAACGGCGGATGCGGCCATTACTCACAACCGATTGAATGAGTTACCCGGCATGATTGCGCTATCACGAGCGACTCTGAGCAACATTCGTCAGAACGTGACCATAGCGCTGGGTCTGAAAGGTATCTTTCTGGTCACCAGTCTGATTGGGGTGACCGGGCTGTGGGTAGCGGTATTGGCAGACAGCGGTGCAACGGCGCTGGTGACGCTCAATGCGTTGCGTCTGCTGAAGTTTAAAAAATAGTCATTGCACTGGCTATACTGACACATGGCAAGGTGCCGCCTTGCCATGTCACGTTACTCGCCGTTGATAGTGATATTGCTCATAGTTGCATCACAATGACAATTTTGTGTGATAAAGGTCATCTTTTAATGAAATGTAATTTCTTATTGCGTTAATACTTGTGAGTTTTGTCACTTAATGTTGGGGCCCGCTCGGCTAAAGTAGCACGGTACCCAAACATATTTATGAGCTGAATAAGCCACAATGAAGGAGCTACTTATGTCTCAAGTCGTATTCCACCTTGGTGTTACCGAAGCTGATCTGAATGGTGCAACATTGGCAATCATTCCAGGCGATCCTGCGCGCGTGCAAAAGATTGCGGAGCTGATGGAAAACCCAGTGTTCCTGGCCAGCCATCGTGAATACACGCTGTACCGTGCTGAACTGGATGGCAAACCAGTTGTGGTTTGTTCAACGGGTATCGGCGGTCCTTCTACCTCTATCGCGGTTGAAGAGCTGGCGCAATTGGGCGTTCGCACTTTCCTTCGCGTTGGTACTACGGGTGCTATTCAGCCAAATGTTAACGTGGGCGACATGATTGTCACTACGGGTTCTGTGCGTCTTGACGGTGCCAGCCTGCATTTTGCACCAATGGAGTTCCCTGCGGTTCCTGACTTTGAAGTGGCAACAGCGATGAAGCAGGCGTCAGAAGAGAGCGGTGCAACCGTCCACATGGGCGTGACAGCATCCAGCGATACTTTCTACCCAGGTCAAGAGCGTTACGACACGTTCACTGGTCGTGTTGTCCGTCGTTTCCAAGGCTCTATGAAAGAGTGGCAGGAAATGGGCATACTGAACTTTGAAATGGAATCAGCAACGCTGCTGACCATGTGTGCAAGTTCAGGTCTGAAAGCCGGTTGTGTGGCGGGTGTTATCATCAACCGTACTCAGAAAGAAATTCCAGATCATTCTACGCTGAAAGAGACCGAAGCTCGCTCTATCAAAGTTGTGGTAGAAGCCGCGCGTAAAATGTTGAAATAATTCCAATGAAAAACGCCACCTTCGGGTGGCGTTTTTTTATGTCTGGCGTTTGCCATCAGGCGATCACTAATTTGGGCAATGGCAGGTACAGGCTTTCAGTCAGATCAGCCAGCATCTGGTCATACACATGCGCGATGCTCAGCGACACATCTGACGTCAGTTGATACAGCTGTTCGGCATCCATATCAAAGGCCTGATTGTTATGCAATTCAGACAGCAAATGCATCGCTTTTGAACAGGCCGGTGACGCAATAGACAGCGGGCTGATCAGCGCCAGTTGATTCAGCTTACGGCGCACCAAGTCGCAATAATGTTGCATGCGCGAACGGCCGTCCTGAGTGTGCATGTCTTCAATGCAGATACGCAGCTGCGTCAGAGCATCCATGGTATCGATGATTTGCTGCCAATTCATGTGGTATTCATCGCTCAAATCTTCACGGCTGGATTCCACCAGCCATGCCAACATCACTTCATCCATCAGAAACATACAGTGACGAATCGCTTTACCATGTACCATCTGGTTACGGGAGATACTGCGATCTGACCACTCTTTCATCAGTGCTTTCAACTTCAACTGTAAAATGCGGTACATAGGTTTGTTGTCGAAGTGAGCGGTCGCGATCAAATGGTTAGATTTTTCGTGAATCAGGTCGTGCAGATGGCTCAGCTCAGCTTCACGGTGTTCACCAAACATCAGAGCATGATGAGTTGCGCTGCGGTGCTGGCGGCACAGATAAAGCAGCTGACGCAGGTCAACCAACAGTTCGTATTTGCGTTGAAGGGTCGATTCTCTTTGTTTGGCAAAGAAGAACATCAGGCACAATATGCCTATCGAAATCAGCATCGAAATAAAGACAAACATAACCAACTCCTTGTTAGTGTTTATACTCCTAAAGAGTTAGCAGCCTTGATGCCAAGTTTTTTGTTTTTACAAATCAATAAGTTAACAAGTTTTCAACAATCTTTTTGCACTAAGGTTGTGCAAATTGACCTAAAAGTGTGAGCTGGTTCAATAAAAAAAGCTCCCGAGCCAATCGGCACCGGGAGCCTTAACATTTTGATTTTAAACGCAGGTGAACGCGATTACATCACACGCATACCTGGTTGGGCACCTTCATGAGGTTCCAGAATCCACAGCTCGCTGCCACCAGGGCCGGCGGCCAGGATCATGCCTTCTGACATGCCGAACTTCATCTTACGTGGTTTCAGGTTTGCCACCACAACGGTGTATTTGCCAACCAGATCTTCCGGGTTGTAAGCCGCTTTGATACCCGAGAATACCTGACGCATTTCACCACCGATATCAAGTTGGAACTTCAGCAGTTTGTCAGCTTTAGGCACTGACTCACAAGAGACAATCTTAGCAATACGCAGGTCAACCTTCGCGAAGTCATCAAATTCGATTTCGGCTGCGATAGGGTCTTTGCTCAGCTCAGTTTGCTGCGCTTTAGGTGCGGCAGCTTCCGCAGCGGCTTTCTCAGCAGCAGCTTCTTCTTTCGATGCTTCAATCATCGCTTCGATGTGTTTAGGATCGATACGGTTGAACAGCGCTTTGAACGCGCTGACGGTGTGGCCAGTCAGAGGTTGAGCTACGCCGTCCCAAGTCAGTTCCTGGTTCAGGAAGGCTTCTGAGCGAGCCGCCAGTGCTGGCATCACCGGTTTCAGGTAAGTCAGCAGAACGCGGAATAAGTTGATACCGACAGTACAGATATCCTGCAGTGCTTGATCCTGACCTTCTTGTTTGGCCACAACCCAAGGTGCTTTTTCGTCAACGTACTGGTTGGCTTTATCCGCCAGTGCGGTGATTTCACGAATGGCGCGGCCAAATTCGCGCGCTTCGTAAAGCTCAGCGATACGATCGGCAGCCGCAGCAAATTCGTTGTACAGCTGAGGTTCTGCAAAGCTGTCAGACAGTTTGCCGTCAAAACGCTTAGTGATGAAACCTGCATTACGTGAAGCCAGATTGACAATCTTGTTCACCACGTCAGCGTTCACGCGCTGTGTGAAGTCTTCCAGATTCAGATCGAGATCGTCGATACGGCTGTTCAGTTTCGCGGCGTAGTAGTAACGCAGACACTCAGGATCTAAGTGGCTGAGGTAAGTGCTCGCTTTTACGAACGTCCCTTTAGACTTAGACATCTTCGCGCCGTTTACCGTCACGTAGCCATGTACGAACACGTTGTTTGGTTTGCGGAAACCGCTGCCTTCCAGCATCGCTGGCCAGAACAGGCTGTGGAAGTAAACGATGTCTTTACCGATGAAGTGGTACAGCTCTGTGGTGCTGTCTTTCTTCCAGTATTCATCGAAGTCCAGACCGTCCGTCTTGTTACACAGGTTTTTGAACGACGCCATGTAACCCACAGGTGCATCCAGCCACACGTAGAAGAACTTGTTCTTTTCGCCCGGAATTTCAAAACCGAAGTAAGGCGCATCGCGGGAAATGTCCCACTGTTGCAGGCCAGATTCAAACCACTCTTGCATCTTGTTGGCAGTTTCAGATTGCAGCGAGCCTGAACGCGTCCACTCTTTCAGCATGCTTTCAAACTGAGGCAGATCGAAGAAGAAGTGCTCAGAATCTTTCATGATTGGCGTCGCGCCAGAAACCGCTGATTTCGGGTTGATCAGTTCTGTCGGGCTGTAAGTTTCGCCACAAGCATCACAGTTGTCGCCGTACTGGTCTTCAGATTTACATTTCGGGCAGGTGCCTTTCACGAAACGATCCGGCAGGAACATCTCTTTCTCAGGGTCAAACAGCTGAGAAATGGTGCGGCTGGAAATAAAACCGTTCTTTTTCAGCTCCAGATAGATGTGAGAAGCCAGTTCACGGTTCTCTTCACTGTGTGTGCTGTGGTAGTTGTCAAAGCTGATATCAAAGCCTGCGAAGTCTTTTTGGTGCTCTTCACTGACCGCAGCAATCATCTCTTCCGGAGTCATACCCATCTGTTGCGCTTTAAGCATGATTGGCGTGCCGTGAGCATCGTCAGCACAGATGAAGTTTACAGTGTTGCCGCGTAGGCGCTGGTAACGAACCCAAATATCCGCTTGGATATGCTCAAGCATATGACCTAAGTGGATCGAACCGTTAGCGTACGGAAGGGCACAAGTTACCAAAAGTTTTCTTGGTTCAGTTGCCATACTTAATTATTCGCTTTGTTTGATAGGTATTTAATGTGATGGATAATACTACCTGATGACGCTGTTAACTCCAAGGCGTGAGTAGGGCCAAAGCCTTAACTTTTTCGGGGTTCTGTCTGATGCATGAGAGTGATAGCATGAGCCAAAAAGGAGGACCTATGCTCACGTTTACGTCCAAACAGGACTTTTGTTCCTGGTTAAGTCAGTTTTCTCACCCTTATCTACTCTCCGACTGGGCGTCCGCGTCTGGTTTTGTCACGGTTTCACCCACAGGTTCGTTTGTGATTGAGTTGCCGTTTGCCAGCCGCAGCATTGCTGTTGAATTGCAGGCTTGGATTGCGCAGCAGCAATCGGCTCAGACGGTCGCCGCCTTTGACTACACAATCAAAGTACAACCGAAAGCGCTCGAAACTCAGGTTGCGAATCCGGTGAAAGGGGTGAAAAACATCATTGCAGTGACCTCTGCCAAAGGGGGCGTCGGTAAATCAACCACGGCTGCCAATCTGGCACTGGCGATTGCTGCGTGTGGTGCAAAGGTGGGCATTCTCGATGCGGATATCTATGGCCCGTCCGTGCCGATGATGTTTGGTCAGCCGGATGCCAAACCGAGCGTGCGCGACAATAAATGGATGCAGCCAGTGATGGCGCACGGTATCGCGACACAGTCCATTGGTTACTTGGTGGATAAGTCGGATGCCACTATCTGGCGTGGTCCGATGGCGTCCAAAGCATTGGCGCAACTCCTCAATGAAACCGAATGGCCGGATTTGGATTATCTGGTGCTTGATATGCCGCCGGGTACGGGCGACATTCAACTGACGCTGGCCCAGCAGATTCCGGTTACCGGCGCTGTGATTGTGACCACACCGCAAGACTTAGCATTGGCCGACGCACGTAAAGGTACTGCGATGTTCGACAAAGTGGCCGTGCCTGTCGTCGGTCTGGTGGAGAACATGAGTTATCACATCTGCAGCCACTGTGGAGAAAAAGAACACATCTTCGGTGTGGGCGGCGCGCAGACACTGGCGGGCGAGTATGGTTTGTCGCTGTTGGCACAAATACCACTGCACATTCAAATGCGTGAAGATATCGATGCTGGTAAGCCGACCGTTATCGCGCATCCGGACTGCGAGCATACTGCCCTGTATCTCGACTTGGCGGAACGAATTTGCGCGCATTTATACTGGCAAGGAAAAGCCAAACCGGACCCAATCAGCTTCACTTTAGTGGAGTAACACAGATCACAAAATTTTGCAGAGCGAATGTAATCGTTTGCTCTGCTTTAATGTTGTTCGATTCCGGAAATTACTGACATTTAGCTCTACTGCAAACTGGTATCTGCCCCATGAACTCCCTATAATCAGGCGGTTTATCTTCGTTTCCTCATCTACACGTATCGGGTGCATATACATGTCTGATAATAATCAATGCGTCATCGTCGGTATTGCTGGCGCTTCTGCTTCTGGGAAAAGCCTCATCGCAAGTACCATTTATAATGAACTGCGTGCGAAAGTAGGCGACCATCAAATTGGTGTGATCACGGAAGATTGCTATTACAAAGACCAAAGTCATCTGAGCATGGAAGATCGCGTCAAAACCAACTATGACCACCCGAATGCGCTTGACCACGATCTGCTTTGTGAACACCTTCAGAAGCTGACCCGCGGTGAAGCGGTGGAAGTGCCTGAATACAGCTACACAGAACATACTCGCACCTCGAACACAACCACAATGACACCAAAGAAAGTGATCATTCTGGAAGGCATTCTGCTTCTGACCGATCCTCGCCTGCGTGACCTGATGCACGCGACCATCTTTATGGACACTCCACTGGATATCTGTCTGCTGCGCCGCGTAAAACGCGATGTGGAAGAGCGTGGTCGTACGATGGAATCGGTATTGTCTCAGTACCAGAAAACGGTTCGCCCAATGTTCATGCAATTTATTGAACCGTCAAAACAATACGCTGACATTATCGTTCCTCGTGGTGGCAAGAACCGCATCGCGATTGACGTATTGAAAGCGCACATTGCTAAGTTGCTAAAATCGTAATTTTAACCAATGCTTAGCAATAGCTGACTTTATTTTTCTTAGTATAAGTGGCACTTTAGGTGCCACTTTCTTTATCCGTCACGCAAGGAAAAAGCAGATGAAAAAACTGTTCCTGTTCGTTGCTGCATTGTTGGTCGTCGTGCTAGGCGCGATCGCAGCCTTAGTGATTCTGGTTAATCCGAACCAGTTTAAACCACTGCTGGTTGAACAGACCAAAAAGCAAACCGGCCTCGATCTGGTGATCGACGGCGACATCGGTTGGCAATTCTTCCCGTCTATCGGCTTTGAGTTGGGTAAAACCGAGCTCAAAAACCCGCAAGGATTCACCAGTCCGAACCTATTTAAAGTCGACAATGTTGGTATTGATGTATCCGTGATGCCACTGTTCGACAAACAACTACAGATCGGCAACATCCGTCTGGACGGGGCTGAAGTCCATCTGGAAACGCTCAAAGATGGCCGTTCCAATTTAGATAGCCTGACCAAAGCGCAGCAGACTTCCGCATCCGGCGAAACATCGGATGCAGCGCCAGCGCAAACATCGGGCTCAGAATCTACGGCTGCTCAGGATTGGAGCATCAATCTGGCGGGTATCGCCATCAACAACGCGCTGTTAGAAATTCAGGACCACAAAGCAGGCACGCAAACCAAACTGTACGATGTGCAGTTGCAAGTTTCTGAGTTTGCGGCTGATACCTGGACCAAAGTGGATTTTGCAGCGAAAGGCAGCAATAACCAGCAACAGTTTGGTGCGAGCGGTAACGCGGAAATCAAGCTGTCGAAAGACTTCAAACAGTACGCGCTGCGAAACATTGTGCTGGATGCAAATTTCAGTGACCCCGCGACGCGCATTGATTCTGCGAAATTGAATTTGGCGACGTTTGAATTTGATCAGGCCAACGCTCTGACCTTCTCGGTGAAAGGTACTGCTTCGGACATGAAGCTCGATGCCAGCGGCAGCGCATCGGTGAAGGTTGATAAGGCCATCAGTCAGGTGGGTGTCGACAAACTGGATCTGACGGCGAATCTTGAAGGTGCGGCATTGCCTCAGTCTCCGATGAAAGTAACGATGCAATCTTCGGTTGCATTTGATATGACCAAGAACATGCTCAATGTTGTGCTGGATAAACTTAGCGCAAATGCGCTGCAGTTTGATGGCAAAGCCAGCGTCGCACTGGGTGATATTCCCAAAGTTCGCTTTAATCTGCACAGCCCGGATATTGATTTGGATGAATTCCTAGGGCTGAATAAACAGCCAGCAGCAACGGCAGAAAGCCAGCCAGCCGCTGGTGGTTCGGCTGGAACCAGTCCTTCAGACAAAGCAGAAGCCGAACCGGATTTGTCTGCGTTGAAGACGCTGGATGTGACGGGTGATGTGACCATCGATAAGTTCAAAGCCAGCAACGCCAAAATGCAGAATGTGAAGACCAATTTTACGGTCAACCGTGGTGTGATCGATATGAAATCGTTCACGGCCAATCTGTATCAGGGCAGTGTGAAAGCTACCGCACAGATCGACGCTCGTAAAACTCCGGCCACTTACACAATCAAAAAGACCGTCACTGGCGTTAAGATCCAGCCGCTAATGAAAGATGTGCTGGATAACGACAAATTGGAAGGTACCGGAAATATCGATGTCAACGTACAAGGTAAAAGCCTGACGCCAACGGGCATCAAGCAAAACCTGGCGGGTACCGTGGCCATCAACTTTGCAGATGGCGCAGTCAATGGTATTAACGTGGCACAGCTTATTCGCACCAATTACGCCAAAATCAAAGGTCAGTCGGTGAGTGAGGATAACTCGGTACAGAAAACCGATTTCAGTGCAATGACCGCGACCCTGAAGCTGAACAAAGGCGAAATGACGACCGATAACTTAAGTATGCAGTCACCACTGCTGCGCATTCATGGTGAAGGCAAAGCGAACTACATTCAGGAGACGGTCGATTTTCTGGTGCGTACCTCTATTGTTGGTTCCTTGGAAGGGCAAGGTGGTAAGAACATTGACGAGCTGCGCGACGTGACCATTCCGATTAATGTCTCCGGCAAATGGGCTGATCCGAAATTCAAATTGGTGTTTGATGATGTGCTGAAACAGAAAGCGCAAAAAGAGATTGATCGTGGGCTTGAGAAAATCAACGACAAGATCAAAGACGAGAACACCAAAAAAGCCGTAGACGGCTTGCTGAAAGGCCTGTTCAATTAAACATTGTGCACACGCGATAAAACAAAAGGGCTGGATTTTCCAGCCCTTTTTCGATTGCAACGTTTAACGCTACGTTACCAGTCAACACCTTGCAGCGCTTTAACACCCGACTCAAAAGCGTGCTTAACGTTCTTCACTTCCGACACCGTATCGGCCATTTCAATCAGAGTACGGTGTGCGCCGCGTCCCGTAATGATCACGGACTGCATAGGTGGACGGTTGTTCAGCGCTTCAACCACTTCATCGAGGTCGATGTAACCGTAACTCACCATGTAAGTCAGTTCGTCAAACAAAACCACGTCCAGTGTCTCGTCCTGCAGCATGCGTTTGCACTCCTGCCACACCAATTGGGCTGCGGCCGTATCGCTCTCTTTATTCTGCGTTTCCCAGGTGAAGCCGGTCGCCATTACCTGAAATTCGACGCCTAGTTTTTCCAGCAGATTACGTTCGCCGTTGTCCCAGGTGCCTTTGATGAACTGGGCAACCGCACATTGCTTGCCGTGACCAACGGCGCGGGCAATCGTACCAAAGCCAGAAGTGGATTTACCTTTACCGTTACCGGTGATGATCAGCAGCAGGCCTTTCACTTCCTGTGCCGCGGCCACACGGGCATCCACTTGTTCTTTGACTTTCTGTTGCCTTGCCTGGTGGCGTTGTTGTTTGGTCTCTTCGCTGGACATGAGTCATCCTTTCTATCATTAAGTTGTCGCTATGATAGCCCAACAATCGCACGGCAAAAACCAACGAAAAGCATGGAGATAATCAGCCACAGAACAGCGCAGTGAACAACGGGGAAAAGAGAGCTGCCAACCCGCGTGCTGGCAGCATGAATCGACGCTAGATAGAGAGCTTTTGTACAGTCTCTGATACCAGATCCGCATCGTAGATAATTTCCTCAATCACGCCTGAGACCGTGTTGGCCTGATTTTCACCGTGTGAGGCTTTATCGAAGACGACTTTGATTTTGTTGTCGATATTGCCGATGATTTGCGAGTTTTTGTCGATCACCGCAGCGATCTCGGAGGTTGAGGTTGAGGTGCGCGAAGCCAGTTTACGCACTTCATCGGCGACTACCGCAAACCCTCGCCCTTGATCACCGGCTCGTGCTGCTTCAATGGCAGCATTCAGTGCGAGTAAGTTGGTTTGCTCGGCGATTTCACTGATGGTAGAGACGATGGCTTCGACGCTTTTCGACTGGCGGTTGAGTTCTTCAATCAGGCCGCTAACGGCATCGACGGCTGCGTTTATCTCTTTGGAGTTTGATAGCATCGAAGCGATAGAATCTTGCCCCTGACGTGCGATGGTGACGGTATCTTCTGCAATTTGGCACGACTTCTTCGCGGCATCGCGTACTACCATGGCTTGCTCCACTCGTTCAGTAATATCGCTTGCCAGTTTAATGATTTTCACCACTTTGTTTTCGTGATTGAAAATCGGGTTATAGGTGGCTTCCAGCCATATGACACGGCCATGTTTGTCTCGACGTTTAAATAGCCCAGATTGAATTTTGCCTGTCGCAAGATCCGACCAGAAATTCGGGTTGCTTTGGTAAAAGTCGTCTTCGCAAAACATACGGTGATGCTGGCCAGTGATTTCGTCGAGTCGATAATCGAGGCAGGAAAGGAAGTTCTTGTTGGCGTTGAGGACAGTGCCGTCGGGAGTAAAATCGATCACCGCCAGTGATTTGTCCATTGCCTTGAGTAGTGCTTGGTTTCGCTCCAGTTCGACCTGCTCCTGCGTGACGTTGGACGCCACTTTCGCGACGTACGCTACTTTGCCATTTTGCACCACAGGAAAATAGGTCGCTGCGACCCAAACTGCTTTGTCTTGACTGTCTTTGCGAATAAAGCGCCCACGGACGGGCTTACCGTTCTTTAGATCGCCCCAGAGCTGTTTATATTCGGCTGTCACCGTATCTTCGGGGAAACAGAGTACGCTGTGATGTTTACCTGCGATTTGTTCCAGTGTGTAGCCCACGGCGCCCAAAAATAGAGAGTTGGCAAAACGTATGTGCCCATCTGGTGTGAATTCAATATACGGAACCTGTTCCTTTATAGCGTTTTGAAAGCACTCAAACTGAAATTTCTCATTTTCCAACGCTTGCAGTGCATGCTGCTTTTTCTTCGACCCAAACATGTTATTCCCTCAACAAATGAAACAAGGTCTTGCACCAAACATTTACGCATATGTATTGATAAATTCAAGATTATGTTTTTGCTCTTTAGTCGAACATTTCAACTCGATTCAATAAATTTGCGATGCAACAACTATTGGTGCAACAAGTATGTACCAGCTTGTTTCACACCAGCGGTTGTTGATGCCTATGCAATGAGTTTAGTTGAAGTTTACTCTTTCGCCTTCCTGCGACATTGCTTAGGAAAACGGAGTCAGCATTCAGGTTGTAATCCTGATAAATCTGTCAGTTACATTGCGTTGTTTGAAGTCGGTTGCAGTTAGCAATATGGAACGCGTTGTTGCACTGCCAAACTGGCTCAAGCATCTATAGTAATGAGTGAAATCAACAAGAATATTTCTACGATACACTTCGCTTGCTGAAGGGCCGGGCAATTGCTCAGCCCTTCTTTTTTTTGACCTCAAGGTATACCTGCAATTTACCAATACTGTTTTTATATACAGTATTGTTTTATACTGTGTGTTCATCAACTGTGTTGGGGGAAACGCGATGGGATGTGTAGCTCACGTCAAACCATGGGTATCAACGGAAAATCATGAATCGGTTTCGCATGAGTGCCAAGAGAGGATGCGCCGGACCAAGGCCGTGCTTGATGAAGTTGCACGTGAATCTGAGCGGCTAGCCGATTGGCTCTACTTCGTTTACGTTCCGGCTTTGGCAGAAGGTGGACCAACGCATCAACGACTGTTCGATGCTATTGAAACTCAGTGGCAGCAAGCAAACCATGTCAGTGATAGGTTGCCGATCGCGCCTCTTAGATCTCTTATTCCACTCATTGTCGGCGGTTTTGCTTTGAAAATGGGAGGAAGTCACGAGCTGATTTCGCGTAATTTTCTGTCTAATGAACCACCCACATTCACCCGCAGCTATCTGATTAATGCATTGGTTGAACACGACTGTTATGTTGCGGGTGACAACAGTGAGGCGTACAAGCAAAAACAACGTGAGAGTTACCGAATCCAATGGTTTAGTTGGCAGCATCACATTCAATTGCTTGTGCAATTTCTGCTGCAATGGGACCAAGCGGCACGTACACTGTTTAAAAACAAGTTGGGATGAATGAGATGAAAAGGAAACCGGCGGTTCTTGTGGTGTGTATGGGTAACATTTGTCGTTCGCCAACCGGAGAGGCGGTGCTGAAAGCCAAAGCGCAGGGACTGGGGTTAGACATAGAGATTGATTCAGCGGGAACGATTGGCTATCACCAGGGTAATCCGCCTGACCCAAGAGCCCGATCTGCGGGTGAAAAGCGCGGTTATTCGTTCGCAGGAATGCAGGCGCGCAAAGTGCGGGACAGCGATTTTGAGCAGTTTGATCTGATTCTTGCTGCAGACCGAGATAACTTATTGGAATTACAACAACGTTGCCCCAAGCAATATCAACACAAACTTGCGTTGTTTCTCAGTTATGGCCATTCCGACTGCGATGAGATCCCAGATCCTTACTATGGCGGGGAGAACGGATTTGAGTTGGTGTTAGATCTTATTGAAGATGCTTCTGAGCAGTTGCTGTTGCAACTGAAACAAAAAGGCCGGTGATGAGCACCGGCCTTTTTAATCCTGATAGAGATTAGAAGCGGTAGCTTGCTTGCACACCTACAATCCAGACGTTACCTGTCATCTGGCCATCAAACTGGCCGCCAACTTTTTCTGCGGAGTTATCAGAGTCATAGCCACGAGACTCCAGAATGTCTGCGTCTTTGGCAAAAATGTAAGTAAAGGCCGCGTCCAGCGTTAGTTGCTCGGTAACGTCGTAGCCCGCACCCACGCTCAGCCAGATACGGTCGGTTTCCGGAATAGTAATGGTGCGGTTTTTGGTGCTTACTGCTGCAGTGTCATAAGCCACACCACTGCGTAGCGCCAGTTTAGGATCAACCTGGTATGTCGCACCCACAGCGAAACGGTAGTTATCTTTCCAGTTCTCTTCCTTCACCATGACTGTGCCCATGGTATCAAGTTCAGCCTGAAGTTTTTCGAAGCTGCTCCAGTCCGTCCAGTTGATGCTGGTGTGCAGAGCAAACTGATCGGTTAGTTGGTGGTAGGTAGAGAGTTCTGCCGTTGCAGGCAGAGTCAGCATCATGTAACCAGTATCCGACAAAACTTTGCCGTATGACTGAACATACATGTTCGCTGAACCAGACAGCTTCAGATCTACTTCTGATTTATAAGCGAAGCCAACGCGGTTGTTTGGAGTCATTTGCCAAGCCGCACCCGCTTGCCAGCCCCAACTGGTGTCATCACCTTCCATGTACTTCAGCGTTGTGCCTTTCGTCAGGCCCAGAGCTTCAGTTTGTGATGGCGATTTCGCACCAAAATGGCCTTCACCCATGACATAGCGGATGCCACCACCAATGCTAACGGTTTCTGTCAGTTGATAGGCGATGTTCGCATTCGCTTCCATGGTTGTAACCATAGCTTCGTCACCGAAGTGGCTGGCTGCAAATCCAGAGTCCAGCTCGGTTTCCATACCGTAGTTGGTACCAAATGCGAGACCTAGAGCCCATTTTTCGTTCACTTGGTGAGAAATGTAGAAGTTCGGAATTACGGCGTCGTTGGCGTAATCAGATGAGCTGGTGCTTGAAGTGTTTCCGTAGAAACTAACGTCACCCTCAACGTCAACATTCGGGTTAACGTAGAGTGCGCCAGCAGAAATTTGCGTCCCTTTCAGATAAGTCAACATTGCTGGGTTGCGCCATTGTGAACCGGCATTGTCTGCGATTGCGGCTTCACCAGCGTACGCGCGGCCAAGACCCGTTGCAGAGTACTCCGCCAGCTGAAAGCCTGCTGCCTGAGTTAAGTTAGATACACTTGCTAAACCACATGCTACTGCAATAGAAAGAAATTTTTTATTAGTTTTCATCTTATTGTTCGCTGAAATTATCTGAATTGGTAACCGCGAAGTCTAAAACTAGAGCTTTTGCTTTAACAATAAAAAACACTGTATTAAGCCTGTTTGGATATAAAATCCGCAAATTGCTTAATAATTAGTGGAAATATCTGATTTAAACTGTGTGGTTATTGTTCTTTCAGCGTACAACTGTAGGGTAGATTGAGCATAATAGAACACAAGTGTGCGCTGAGATACGTGAATCAGGAAGGATTAAAAAATAAAAGGGCTGGAAAACCAGCCCTTTATCAATCAAAAAATATCGTGAGAATGCTTAGAAAGAGCGGCTGTATTGTAAGCCGACTAGGATAGCATCCGCGCGAGTTGTACCATTTACAGAAGTGTAAGCGTAACCAGTTGGGCTTGAAGACGAAGGCAGAACCAGAGATTCTGAAACGTCAGTATCTTTACCCATCAGGTACGTAAAGCCAAAGTCAAAGTTAGACTGTTCGTCGATTTGGTAGGTGAAACCAGTCGAGAACCATTGACGATCTGAGTCAGGTACTGAAATTGATGTTACTGAATCCTGTGCGCTGGTGTCGTACATGTAACCAGCGCGTAGCGTCCAGTCTTTGTTCAGGTAGTAAGTACCACCGATAGAGTAGTGCCAGCCATCTTTCCATTGGTACTGTTTAGCATAGCTAGTGCTAGATGCTGCAAGAGCGGATTGGCTTGCACTCAGGTTATCGAAATCGATTTGATCGAATGATGACCAACCAATCCATTGCACACTGTAGTGAACCGCAAAATCGGTATTTTCAATTTTGTGGTAGCCAGAGAATTCAGCGATATCAGGTAGGGGAAGGGTGATTTCCTGTCCATCACTATCTTTTGCTTTGAACTCTGGGCTGTAACGATATGCCAGACCAAAACGGTTGTTCTTGTCTAGTTCATATACCGTGCCCACGTTGAAGCCTACAGCCCAGCCGTCAGCGCCATCAACGTTCAGCAGGTAAGTACTGCTTGAGCCTGGTACGGCACGTTTCATCGTACCCTTACCATAGATAACATCCAGACCTGCACCGAAGCTCAGTTGCTCGTTCAGGCGGTATGAGCCAGCCAGACCAAGGTTGAAACTTTTCACGTCGGTCAGGCCGCCGTACTCAGTAGCAGCGTAGTCGCTATCGAAATCAGTTTTTGTACCGAAGTTTGAATACGCGCTGACACCCCATGCAAATTGGTCGTTTACCGGAACGATAACGTGGAGGTTTGGAGCGACAGAAGTGCTGCCTGCATCATCATAGTCTGCGCTTGAAGAGCTTGCGCCAGCAACAGTACCAGTCGCTGGTACGTATGCACCTGAGGTGTACGTAGCATCTTTTACTTTGATCTTTGTGGTAATGGTTTCAAAACCCAAAGACATAGATGTTTTGTCAAACAGAGCCATAGCAGCGGCATTACGAGACATAACAGCAGCGTTATCTGCGATAACGGCATCGCCTGCGAATGCACGACCAAGGCCAGTTGCAGATTGAGCGTTGAGCTGGAAGCCAGCAGCCATTGCTTGCTGCGTAGCTAGGGAGATTGTCACTGCTAATAGTGACTGTTTAAACAGACGCGTCTTGTTCATTTAGACTTTTCCTTATTATTCGCCTCTTTGGGCGTTTGTTTTGAGCAATTGCTCAGTTGGTGGCTGATACTAGACGCAAGTATAGAGTATAGAAATCCGACCATTGTCTAATTGGATGATAAAGTTATAGAAATGATGACCATTTGGCACGAAAATGCTCTGATATGTGATTTTTTAGAGTTTTAACTCTATTTTAACAATTAAAAAACCCGCTCTGGGAGCGGGTTTGGTTTTATTTCGCAGGTTTTATCATCGGCATCAGATGTTCGGCAATCTTAGCGACATTTTCCCCCTCATCGCCAACCAGTATCAGGCTCATGTTGCCTATAGGCTCAATGACACCGGACATTCCGTCTTTGTCGAACTGAACGTTCTGTTTACTCGGCATCGAGGTCAAAAAGAGTGTTACCTTGCCTTTTTCACCCTGAAACACCATGTGAACGGCGTTGGCGTGACCAAATCCGCAGTGGTTCAGGTAATAGACGTGATACGGAAACGTACCGTTCAGGTTGTAGGCGAAAGGTTGCATTTTCGCATTGATTTGGCGCGAACTAACCGCTTCATCTAATGCAGAAACAAACACTTCTTCATCCAAAACGTGTTTAACGGCGATATCTGCAAGACTGGCTTGCGCGGGTGTTACCAACAGGTTGCCCCAATTGACCTGGCCAACGGCTAAACCGATAACAAAAGCAACGGAGGCAGCCATCGCCATCGCACGGCGTACAAAGCGTGGGCGCACGACATTATCGGCAGCCGAACTGTGGCTGAACAAGATTCGATCCGCCAAGCCATCGGGCACATCAACGCGCATTGCTTCAGCAATTCTGGCGTCCAGGTTCAACACATCGTCGGCAAATTTGCTGTTCGCTTCGCTGGAGGCGATAGCTTCGTGCATCGCTTTGTCGCGATGTTTCGGATCCGACAACATGCGGCGGCGAAATTCTAAATCATCCATTTTGCTGCCCCCTGTAATTTTCTGAAGAATCTAACATCTCTTTTAACTGATTGCGTGCCCGAAACAGTCGGGTCATCACGGTGTTTTTGTTGAGTTCCAGTATCTCGGCTATCTCTTCGCCGCTGAAACCTCCAATAACCTGTAGAAACAGCGGCTCGCGATATTCCACATCCAGCTTCATGATTTGCGCGTGCAACCACTCCTGCTGATGGTGGGCATCATCCGAGACTTTGGCTTCGCCGCTATGATCGTCAAGATCGACCAACTCAAACTGCTTGCGTTCGAAACGACGTGCGTTTTCGCGCCGCAATATGGTAATGAGCCACGATTTTGCTGCTTTCTCGTCTTGTAAGCTGTCGAGCGATTTCCACGCCCTTAAGCAGGTTTCCTGCACCAGATCCTGCGCGATGCTCTGGTCTTTACACAACCAATAAGCATAACGGTAGAGATCACGATGGTAAGCACGAACCAGTGCTTCGTATTTTCTTTGTCTGTCCATACCGCTATTGACCGGACGGTTGGAAGTTTTCTTTCCAAATATTTTTAGTAGCGACACAAAAGTCTCCGTTTGTTTACGCCACGTCGGTTAGAGGCCGACGCCTTTTGGGTGTTCATTCTGGTTGTGAGGGTGCTATGCACAATTACTAATCAGTTTGGAAATGTGCTCAGAGATTGTTTTGAATCAAGTTTAGGCCGCGTTGGCCCCATAAAACCAAGATAAAATTGATCTAATTCAAAATCTCATCGTCCGAAGTGGCTATAGTAACTCCTGTCATCTAGTTAGTCATTGCGACTAGCGTGTTGAGCAAGATGACACTTCCTTTTGAAGGCTGACTTTACTTTCTCCTAATCAGGAAACTGATTATTTTCAATTGGCGTAAGTTAATTGCTTTAAAAAACATTCCGACCACACAGTTATGTGTGGTTTTTTTTTTGCCCGCATTTCCCCCACCATTCTATTGCTTACCCTCCGTGACAAAGACTGGACGAGTAAACTTCTTGATTCAACTACACTTAATCCGTGTTTCGATGCAAATATCACGTTATTCCAAACAGTTGTTTGATTGTCTTAACAATCTCGTTACAATGCATCAGGTCAGACCTCTTATTCTAAGGAGAAACAATGGGCAAACAGGAAGTGAGAACACGTTCGGGTGAACGTGTAGCTGTCGTAGCGGGTCTACGTACTCCCTTTGCGCGCCAAAGTACAGAATTTGGCCAAGTGCCAGCTGTTGATTTGGGCAAAATGGTTGTCAGCGAGATGCTGGCAAGAACGGATATCGATCCTGCGCTGATCGAGCAGGTGGTATTTGGTCAGGTAGTGCAGATGCCGGAAGCACCCAACATTGCACGTGAAATCGTACTGGGCACTGGCATGAACATTCATACCGATGCTTACAGTGTGACCCGAGCTTGTGCGACCAGCTTCCAGTCCGCCGTCAACGTGGCCGAAAGCATTATGGCTGGCACGATTGATATCGGTATCGCTGGTGGTGCGGATTCGTCGTCTGTTTTGCCGATTGGCGTTTCCAAGAAGCTGGCTTCCAGTCTGCTTGCGCTAAGCAAAACCAAAACGCTAGGTCAGAAGCTGAACGTCTTGAAATCATTGTCTCTGAAAGATTTGATGCCAGTGCCGCCGGCAGTGGCGGAATACTCAACCGGTTTATCTATGGGACAGACGGCTGAGCAGATGGCGAAGTCACATGGCATTTCGCGTCAGGATCAGGATGCGCTTGCGCACCGTTCTCACACACTGGCAGCGCAGGCATGGAAAGACGGTAAGATTTGTGGCGAAGTGATGACGGCTTTCCCTGAACCGTACAAAAAGTGGATCGATACTGATAACAACATTCGTCTGGATTCGACTCTTGAAGGCTATGCCAAACTTCGCCCGGCGTTTGATCGCCAATACGGCAGTGTGACCGCTGCGAACAGTACGCCACTGACCGATGGCGCGGCGGCCATCATGCTGATGCGTGAAGGCCGCGCGAAAGAGTTAGGGCTTGAGATCCTCGGCTACATTCGCTCTTACGCATTTTCCGCGATCGGTGTTGAAAAAGACATGCTGATGGGCCCGTCTTACGCGACACCGATGGCACTCGATCGAGCGGGTATTACGCTCGGCGATCTCACCCTGATCGATATGCACGAAGCGTTCGCCGCACAAACACTGGCTAACCTGAAAATGTTTGCCAGCGATAAGTTTGCCCAAGAATGTTTAGGCCGCAGTCAGGCGATTGGTGAAGTCGATATGGACAAGTTTAACGTACTGGGCGGTTCACTGGCTTATGGACACCCATTTGCGGCGACAGGTGCACGTATGATCACGCAAACACTGCGCGAATTGAAACGTCGCGGCGGCGGTTTGGCATTGAATACCGCATGTGCCGCGGGTGGTCTGGGCGCAGCAATGATTCTGGAGGTGGAGTAATGAGCCAATCTAAAGCATTTCATCTGAGTGTTGATGAGCAGAACATTGCGTGGCTGGCGATTGATGTGCCGGGAGAAAAAATGAACACCTTGCAGGCGGCATTTGCCGAAGACATGCAAGCGGTGTTCAAACAACTGGAATCACAAAAAAGTCAGCTCAAAGGCCTGATTGTACATTCACTCAAGCCCGACAATTTCATCGCGGGGGCGGACGTACGCATGCTGGAGGCCTGTACTTCGGCGCCGGAAGCACAAGCGCTGGCTACTCAAGGTCAGGAAATGTTCCAGCAGTTGTCCGATCTGCCATTCCCTGTGGTCGCTGCGATTCATGGTCCATGTTTGGGCGGTGGCCTGGAGCTGGCTCTTGCGTGTGATTACCGAGTGTGCAGTGATGATGACAAAACCCGTCTTGGTCTGCCGGAAGTGATGCTCGGCCTGCTGCCTGGTTCAGGTGGTACGCAGCGTCTGCCTCGTTTGATTGGCTTGCTGCCTTCGCTGGACTTAATTCTTACGGGTAAGCAGCTCCGCGCCAAAAAAGCGAAAAAGCTGGGTGTGGTTGACGCTTGTGTGCCACAAGCTGTCCTGCTGGATGTCGCCAAGCGCTTTATTGACGAAAAAGGTAAGAAAAAAGGCAAAGTTCCATTGTCGACCAAAGAAAAGCTGATGTCGCAGACGGGCTTTGGTCGCAAAGTGATCTTTGATCAGGCGAGTAAGAAAACGGAACAAAAGACGCGCGGTAACTACCCGGCAGCCAAGGCGATTCTGGAAGTGATTCAGCATGGTCTAGAAAAGGGCATGAAAGCGGGACTTGAGCTGGAAGCCAAGCGTTTTGGTGAACTGGTGATGACACCGGAATCGAAAGCGTTGCGTTCGATCTTCTTTGCTACAACAGAGATGAAAAAAGAGAACGGTTCTGACGCTAAACCGCTGAAAGTGAATCGCGTTGGCGTGTTGGGTGGCGGTTTGATGGGCGCGGGCATCAGCCATGTCAGCGTGGCCAAAGCGAAGGTGCCTGTCCGTATTAAAGATGTGTCTAACGACGGCATCCTGAACGCGCTCAACTACAACTACAAGTTGTTCGACAAGCAGCGCAAGCGCAGAATTCTGAGCAAAGCACAGCTGCAAGCCGAGATGAGCAAGCTCACTGGCGGAACCGATTTCACCAGCTTTAATCATACCGATGTGGTCATTGAGGCGGTGTTTGAAGATTTGTCGCTGAAACAGCAGATGGTGGCGGATATTGAAGCCAATGCTAAGTTGAGCACCATCTTCGCCACCAATACTTCATCGCTGCCGATTCATCAAATCGCCGCCAAAGCGTCACGTCCGGAAAACATCGTCGGCCTGCATTACTTCAGTCCGGTTGAGAAAATGCCGCTGGTGGAAGTGATTCCGCATGAAACGACCTCGGATGAAACCATTTCTACGGTGGTTGCTCTTGCGCGTAAACAGGGCAAAACGCCAATTGTGGTTAAAGACTGCGCTGGGTTTTACGTGAACCGCATTTTGGCGCCGTACATGAATGAAGCCGCCCAAATCCTGATGGCTGGTGAGCCGATTGAAAACCTTGACCGAGCCCTACTTGATTTCGGTTTCCCGGTCGGGCCAATTACTTTGCTGGATGAAGTTGGCGTTGATATCGGTGCGAAGATCATGCCGATTCTGGTCAAAGAGTTGGGGCCGCGTTTCCAAGGGCCGGACGTGTTCGATACGTTGCTGAATGATGGTCGTAAAGGCCGTAAATCGGGTAAAGGTTTCTACAGCTATAAAGGCAGCAAGAAGAAGGAAGTCGACAAGTCAGTATACAAATTGCTGAAGCTGACTCCGGAATCTAAGTTCAATGATAAAGATATCGCATTGCGCTGTATTCTGCCGATGCTGAATGAAGCGGTGCGTTGTCTGGATGAGGGTATTATCCGCAGCCCGCGTGACGGCGATATCGGTGCCATTTTCGGTATCGGTTTCCCGCCTTTCCTGGGTGGTCCGTTCCGCTACATGGATCATATTGGCATCAAAAAGTTGGTCGAACTCATGAATCAGCATGCTGAGAAATACGGTGACCGCTTTGCGCCGTGTGACGGTCTGCTGACGCGAGCTGGTCTGGACGAGCATTTTTATCCGGCGTAATGAACGATATTTTTGTCGTAGACATGAACGGGGCATTGGCCCCGTTTTTTTCTCTCAATCCCGACATCAGCCACAAGTGTCAGCCAAAATTCTGTGCTAGCATAATTCGAAATATCAAGAAGTAAGAAGGATTCAACATGGATGCACTTGAACTGCTGTTAAACCGCCGTTCGGTTGCCAAACTGGATGCTCCCGCACCAGAAGGCAAGGCACTGGAAAATATTATTCGTGCCGGATTGCGCGCACCGGATCATGCCAACCTGATGCCGTGGCGTTTTGTCATTGCTCAGGGCAGCGGATTGCAGAAGCTATCCAACATTCTGGTTAAAGCGGCAATTGCCGATAACAGTGAAGAAGCAGTAGTAACGAAAGTGAAAAATGCGCCATTTCGTGCCCCAATGGTGATCACTGTGATCGCGAAAGTCACGCCTCATGAAAAAGTCCCCGCGTTTGAACAGCATTTGTCAGCCGGATGCGCAGTACAAGCGATGCAGATGGCCGCTATTGCTCAGGGCTATCAGGGTATTTGGCGTTCAGGTAATTGGATGTTCCATCCTGAGGTACATCAAGCCTTTGGTTTGGGAGGCGATGATCAGATAGTGGGTTTCCTTTACTTGGGAACTCCGGGAACCACGCCAATGAAAGTGCCAGAACGCGAGCTGAGCCAGTTTGTGGAATTTCTCTAATCAGCGTGCGTCTGAATTCTCTACGTAAAAGAGGGCCTGTGGCCCTCTTTTTTGTGTCGATCAATGAATGTGGTAAGCAATCACAAAATCAATAAACAGACGGACTTTTTCCGGCAAATGATCTTTGTGGTTGTAGAGCATGTAAATGTCGCGAGGGTTGGCGCTCCAATCACTGAGAACGCGTACCAAGCTGCCATCTGCGATGTATTCACGCAGCATCACATCCGGCATCAGAGTAATGCCTAAGCCTTCTGAACAGGCGCTTCTTACCACGTTCAGTGCGTTGGCCTGAAAACGTCCTTTGTCACCGTTGATGACGGTCTCGCCTTTTGTATTCGTCAGTTGCCATTTAATGAGCGGATAACCTTTCAGCAGCGAGTGATGATTCAGGTCTTCGGCATGAGTTGGCGCGGGATTCTTAGCCAGATAATCCGGGCTGGCGACCAGAATATCTTTCACTTCACTGATTTTTCTCGCAATCAGGCTCGAGTCACGTTGTGGGCCGACGCGGAAAATGACGTCCCACTCGGTTGGATCAAGTTGATCTGCGTGGTTACTGGTGGTCAGTTCAATGTTGATTTCCGGGTACTTTTTCATGAACTCATTGAACATCGGCATCATCATGCGCTTCGTCAAATTATAGGGTGACGAAATTTTGATCTTGCCAGAAGCACCGCGACATTCGTCGGTAATTTCTTCTGCCATTGACGCCAAACGTTGCAATAACGGTGAACAGTCACTAAAAAAACGTTCACCTGCTTCAGTTAAAGAGAGTTTGCGAGCATGGCGATTCAAAAGTCTTAGATTCAGAGAATCTTCAAGCGCTTGAATGCGTCGGGTGATGGTCGCTACAGGAATCATCGTCTTGCGGGAAGTAGCGGTGTAGCTCCCATTTTCGACAACCAGTCGAAAGAGGTTTAGGTCATCTAATTTCATTGTTCCTGACACATTATTTTACGAATTTGAGTAATTTATACGGATATCAGTTGTCAAAGATTGCGTCACGTCAACTTGTCGTGCGATTCGTGATATTCCATACATATAGTATGCAACTGCCGTGCAAAGTGGAATATTTGTATAAATCTTATTTCATGACTACTTTTTAAGTAACGTATGAAACCATCTTATAACAATAAAGCAGATTGTGAACAGGAAGAGCATAGTGAGGTAGAAGCTATGTATAAAACTCACATCAGGGCTAATGAATTCTCGGCTCCCAAACCGCTGTCTGAAAAGCTGATTATGTTAGTTGATGATGATCCGATTTTCAGACGGATCACCAGTGGCTATCTGTCCGCTCAGGGATATAAGGTGATGGAGGCAGAAGACGGCCTGGATGGGCTGAGAAAGCTCAGAAAAGTAGCACCGGATCTGGTGCTGTGTGATTTATCAATGCCAGTGCTCGATGGCATTGAATTCGTTGAAGAAGTAAGTTTGGAATATCCATCTTTACCGATGATAGTCGTGTCTGGCACGGATGAAATGTCTGACGTGGCCAAGGCTTTGCGCTACGGGATCAAGGATTTTCTCGCCAAGCCGATCGGAAATCATGAACATTTAGGTTGCGCTATTGAAAGTACGTTGGAAGATGCCTCGCATCACATGGCTGATCTGCGCGATTTTTCCAGCCAATGGTTCCGAGTCGATGGAGGAGGAGACATTCCCGAAGAACAGGAACTCCACTGGCATCTGGAGTACTTGCACGATAATCCGAGTGCGGCTAAAGACTTGTTACACGCTCTTCTGCCTGATAAAGACACGGCGCAAGGGGTATGGAAATGCAGTTACCGTTTACTGCAGTCCACCGACGTTATGCCGCTGGTTTTTGATTATGCATGGCTGATGAATGGGCAGTTTGCGTTTTATATTGTCGACTCATCCAGCGATGGGGACAAAGGCGTTGCGAGTACCTTATTGGTGCGGGCACTGTTTCACGATTACCTGCGCAACTTACGCAGTTTTAACGCCGATCTCAAAGATTTGGCGGAGATTGTCGAACGTGGCATTGAGTGTTCCGATTGTGCAGAACCGGTCGCGGCTGTTTTCGGTCTCGCCAACCTGAGCGATGGAACCTTGTCTATTCTGCCTGCGGGATTGGATAGTCAGTGGTCGAACGGTTACATGACGCAGCATATTGCGGCGGGTGTAAAGTTGGGCGAAAACTGTATGAAGAATTTCATTACCAAAGACTTATTGATTCATAACGCCTGCCAACTGTCACTCAGTTGCCTTGGCGCCAGCAGTTTTATTCTCGATATCTACCAAGGTGCTGCTACCTAGCGTCCTTCTGCTCACACTCTGCCTACAGAGTGTGAGCTATTTAACCCACCCAGAATAACCACATGCTTTGTCCGTGTTTGTGACAAATTGTTTAAGGTATAGTCAGCGCCTCAAAACAATTATTAATCCGATGCTCTGTTTTTTGGGGCCGGACTGAAAGTAAGTCACCTACACTAGAGAAGCTAATCATGGCAGACAAAGAGTTTAAAGAACCTTACAATGTGCTGTACTTTTTAGGTTTTATTGCAGCCCTGTTGATCCCAACCCTTCCAGCGACCCTGACGTGGATTCGCGTAGTGAACGGTTACGCAGGTTTCTAATCAAGTTTCAAACCCAAATGTCGGCACGGTTCGAGAGTTGGGTTTGGCTTAAGTGAGGTTCACCATCAATATTCGTCATCTGCTGTTAAATATTGTTGGTGGTCTCAGTGTTGGCCTGGGGATTCTGGGCATCGTACTTCCTCTTCTACCTACCACCCCTTTCTTGTTGTTGGCCAGTGCATGCTTTATGCGCAGCAGCCCTCAATTCCATCGTTGGTTGCATCAACATCGACTGTTCGGGCCGATTTTGACTAATTGGCAACAGAACAAAGCTGTTTCCAAGCGGGTAAAGCAACGCGGTTGCATCTTCATACTCCTCAGTTTCGCATTTTCGATTACCGTTATTCCTCATTTATGGTTGAAAGCTCTGCTGTTTGTTGGGCTTGTGGTATTGATCACCTGCTTTCTGCGACTTCCGACTCACGAGCTGGTTGCTAACCAACAAGAAAATCACTAGCATTATGTGGAAGTGTGCCCGCTCTTCGAGTGGGCGTTTGTTTTTTCTGCACGGTGAAAATTGACCGGCGGAAACCTTATTACCTGATTCGGCTCTGTACCGCGTCAGGCCAATCGAAGTTAAATTAGTTATGACAACCGAAACTCTTTCACTGATCAAATCAAGCATCAAAAGCATTCAAGACTACCCAAAACCAGGCATCCTGTTCCGCGACGTGACCAGCCTGCTTGAAGATGCCAAAGCCTATCAGGCAACCATCCAATTATTTTTGGATCGTTACAAAGAGATGGGTTTCACCAAAGTCGTTGGTACTGAAGCGCGCGGCTTCCTGTTTGGCGCGCCATTAGCACTGGAACTGGGTGTGGGTTTTGTGCCTGTTCGCAAACCAGGCAAGCTGCCACGCGAAACCGTAGCGCAAACCTACGATTTGGAATACGGCACTGACACTCTAGAAATCCACGTAGATGCGATCAAACCAGGCGACAAAGTACTGGTAGTGGATGATTTGCTGGCAACTGGCGGTACGATTGAAGCGACAACAAAACTGATCCGTCAGTTGGGTGGTGAAGTTGAGCATGCAGCGTTTGTTATCAACCTGCCAGAAATTGGTGGTGACAAGCGTCTTGAAGGTTTAGGCTTGAACGTTTACAGCATCTGTGAATTTGAAGGTCACTAAACACTCACATCGGAAGGTTTCATGAGTTATCTTGCCTTAGCGCGAAAATGGCGACCCACCAAATTTAACGAAGTCGTGGGTCAGGCACATGTATTAACGGCTTTAGAAAATGCTCTGGCGCAGAACCGATTGCACCATGCGTACCTGTTTAGCGGCACGCGTGGTGTTGGTAAAACGACCATCGGTCGTCTGTTTGCCAAAGGACTAAACTGTGAAACGGGCATCACCGCCACACCATGTGGTGAATGTGCGACGTGTAAAGAGATCGATCAGGGGCGATTTGTCGACCTGTTGGAGATCGATGCGGCCTCACGAACTAAAGTCGAAGATACCCGTGAACTGCTGGATAATGTTCAGTACAAACCAGCTCGCGGTCGCTTTAAGGTCTACCTGATTGACGAAGTACACATGTTGTCTCGTCACAGCTTTAACGCGCTGCTGAAAACCTTAGAAGAGCCGCCAGAGTATGTGAAATTCTTGCTGGCAACGACGGATCCGCAGAAACTTCCTGTGACGATTTTGTCTCGTTGTCTGCAATTCCACCTCAAACCGATCAATGTTGAAAACATTCAGCATCAGTTGGAACACATCCTAGCTGCCGAACAGGTAAGCAGTGAAAGTAAAGCACTGGCGATGATTGCGCATGCCGCCGATGGCAGTATGCGTGACGCGCTGAGCTTAACCGATCAGGCCATCGCTCTTGGCAACGGCCAGGTGCAGCAGGAAGTGGTGTCTCATATGTTGGGGACACTCGATACCGATCAAGCGTTGCATTTACTGCAAGCGATCAGCAGCACGCAACCACAAACCGTCATGGACAGCATTGAAGCACTGGCTCAAAACGGTGTGGAGTGGGACGGATTGTTGCAGCAACTGGCGGCGCAGCTTCATCGTGTCGCGATGTATCAAGCGCTGCCATCCAGCATTGATAAAGCGCAGCCTGATGCTGAGAAAATTCAGTGGCTGGCCAAAAGCCTATCGCCGCAAGATGTACAGCTCTATTACCAGATTGCAATCAAAGGTCGTGATGATTTGTCGTTGTCACCAACGCCGCGTGTTGGTATCGAAATGATCACTCTGCGTATGATGGCGTTCCGACCGTCGCAGGCTTCGGTTGCACAGGTGATTTCGACTCAGCCAGCAGCAGTTGCGCCAAGTCAGACTCAAGCTGTTCAGCCTTCAGCAGCGCCAGTATCCGCATCTCAAGCGCCACACGCGACACCAAGAGTTCAGCCGCAGCCAGCCGAGTACGAGCGTCCTTCAGCTCCGCCGCCGAGTGTACCTGAGCCGATGAGTGAACCTGTGCCTCAACCTGCGCCGCAAAGTGCTTCACAACCAGAGGCGCCCGTTCAACAACCAACAGTTGAGAGTGAAAGCAAACCATCGCCGATGGTGGGATTGCGTCATCAACTGCGTTCTCAGCGTCAAGGTCTGGCTCAGAAAGGTTCTGATCCAAAAAAGCCTGATGCGGCATCTGCTAAACCGGTCTCGGTTCTTGAGCGTGTAGCCCAGCGTGGCCAGCATGCTGCGCAGATGTCGCCTTATTCTGCGACGTCTGTCGATGACACTCCGGATGATGAAGCGTATCAATGGCGTCCTACGCAAAACCTGCCAGTGGAAACGCAGGCAAAGAGTGAGTTGACGCCAACGCAGATCAAACGTGCCCTAGAACATGAAAAAACGCCGGAAATGACTGAAAAGTTGATTCATGAGGCGATTGAACTCGATCAGTGGGCCAGCCTGATTCAACGTTTACATACGGCGAAATTGGTGGAGCAGCTAGCGCTGAATTCGACCTACAAGAAAAACGGAGCGTCGATTGAGCTGACATTGCGTCCATCGCACGCACACCTCAATACGGACAAAGCGCAGAGTGAACTTCTGCAGGCTCTGAATGACCAATTGAATGAGGATTGTCATCTGTCCGTCACCATCGGTGAAGACGGTGAAACACCTTTAGAGCTTAGAGAGCGCCTTTATCAGGGCAAACTCTCACGTGCCATCGACAATCTGGTGGCCGATCCTAATGTACAATTTATTGAGCGACGTTTTAGCGCTGAACTTGATAAAGACAGTGTTAGACCGATTTAACGGCAACTGCGGGCTTGAGATTTACATCAATCAACCCCACAGTATGTAAAACAATTAAGATAAACCAGAGAGACAAAGATGTTTGGTAAAGGCGGTATGGGCAACCTAATGAAGCAAGCCCAACAAATGCAAGAACGCATGCAAAAGCTTCAAGAAGAAATCGCAAACATGGAAATCACCGGTGAATCTGGTGCTGGTCTGGTCAAAGTGACAATCACTGGTAGCCACAGCGTACGCCGTGTTGACATCGACGAGAGTCTGATGGAAGACGACAAAGAGATGCTGGAAGACCTGATTGCTGCTGCGTTTAACGACGCCGCGCGCCGTGTTGAAGAAGCTCAGAAAGAAAAAATGGCGGGCGTGACTGGCGGTATGCAACTACCACCAGGCATGAAAATGCCGTTCTAACGACGAGTTAATTTAATGCGTACCAGTCATATGCTGGAGCATTTGATGGAGGCCTTACGTTGTCTGCCCGGGGTTGGCCCCAAGTCAGCGCAGCGTATGGCCTTTCATTTGTTGCAAAGAGACCGCAAAGGCGGCTTGCAACTGGCAGATGCTCTGAGTCAGGCAATGGTGGAAATCGGCCATTGCAGCGAATGTCGCACCTTCACAGAAGAAGAAGTGTGTCACATCTGTCAAAACCCTAAACGCCAGGAAAACGGTCAGCTATGCGTGGTGGAAAGCCCTGCTGATATCGCCGCTGTGGAAGCGACCGGTCAGTACTCCGGACGTTATTTCGTGTTGATGGGGCACCTGTCTCCACTTGATGGGATTGGGCCAAGTGATATTGGCTTGGATGTGCTGGATTTTCGTCTTCAACGAGGCGGTATTTCCGAAGTGATCCTAGCCACCAATCCGACGGTGGAAGGCGAAGCGACCGCACATTACATTGCGGAATTGTGCCGCGAACATGATGTCTCCGCCAGCCGAATCGCTCATGGTGTGCCTGTCGGCGGTGAGTTGGAATTGGTCGACGGCACCACGCTGTCTCACTCATTACTCGGCCGACAAAAGTTGTAAAAAAACCGCGCTTTCAAGCGCGGTTTTTTATGAGCAGAGCGTCATTGAATGATTTAAGCAGAGACTTGTTCTGCGAGCAAAGAACGGTAAATTAACGCACCCAGAGCACCACCGACAATCGGTGCTAACCAGAATAGCCACAATTGAGAAATTGCCCAATCACCTACGAACAATGCGACCGCAGTACTGCGTGCTGGGTTGACGGATGTGTTGGTGACAGGAATGCTGATTAAGTGAATCAAAGTCAGGCACAAGCCGATTGCGATAGGCGCAAAACCCTGCGGCGCGCGATTATCGGTAGCACCCATGATCACCAAAAGAAACATAGCGGCCATGACCACTTCTGACACCAATGCGGCGGTCAGAGAATATCCACCCGGTGAATGATCACCAAAACCGTTGGCCGCAAAACCTGAAGCGGCAACATCAAAACCTGTCTGGCCAGACGCGATCACATACAAGATAGCGGCAGCAATCACACCACCAATCACTTGAAATACGATGTAAGGAATCACGTCTTTGGCTGAGAAGCGACCGCCTACCCAAAGACCAACGGTGACTGCCGGGTTAAGGTGACAACCGGAAATATGACCAATGGCGAATGCCATTGTTAAAACAGTGAGGCCAAACGCCAATGCGACGCCGAGCAAGCCAACCCCCACATCGGGAAAGCCTGCGGCCAATACAGCACTGCCACAACCACCGAGAACCAGCCAAAAGGTGCCGAACATTTCAGCGATATACTTATTCATAAATTAAACCTTGCAAAGTGTGTGGAAAATTCCAAAAACGCAAGGAAAATACTGCTAAACGAAAGGGGTAAAGTCAGGGAATTGCAAACACTTGAGGACAGTAGCGTAAACAAAGATTGTGAAACTGATCTCTTATGTGAGTTGCTCTAATTCGGTGAGATTCGCCATTGCTTCCTGGTTTGTCTGACCACAAACTACGGGACATGGTTTAAAGTGATGGCAGACGGCTGGGCGTTCTGGCTTGCCGAACAGTTTGCACAGATTGTTTTCGTTGAGCTGAATACAACGAACCCCGGCAGGTTTGCCATTTGGCATACCCGGAATAGGGGAAGAGATGCTTGGCGCAATGCAGCAGGCGCCGCAGCCTAATCGACAGTCCATCATGACCTCGCTTTTGTGTATCCGCTCAATAAGGGCGCCGATCCTAACAGAAATCAGGCTTCATCACAGCGAAATTGCAGAATATTTATCCTTGAACTTTGTGGGGGAGGAGGGTATAAATCGTCCCCCTGAAACAAGACTGGAAAACAGGTGTTATGAGTACTCCATTTTGGCAAAGTAAAACTCTGGATCAAATGACAGAAGCAGAGTGGGAATCTCTGTGCGACGGCTGTGGCAAATGCTGCCTGCACAAGCTAATGGATGAAGACTCCGATGAGGTGTATTACACCAACGTCGCCTGCAGTTGGCTGAACAGCGAAACTTGCTCTTGTAAAGATTACCCTAACCGTTTCAATTCAGGCGAAGAGTGCCTGAAGCTGACTCGTGATAAAATCGACGAGTTTAACTGGTTACCGGATACCTGTGCTTATCGCTTGCTGGCGAGAGGCGATACGTTGCCAGAGTGGCACCCATTGATCACCGGCTCAAAAGAAGCGATGCATGCGGCCAACGAAAGCGTGCGCAATAAAGTCGTTTACGAAATTGATGTGATCGACTGGGAAGACCACATTTTGAACCATCCTTCGAGACAGTAAGTAAACAAGGCGCGATAAGGCTTTATTCAATGCCTTATCGCCATAAATCCCATCAAAAAGCACATATTACGAATCTCTGTCGCCACTTCGTCGTCATCTTTTCAGGTTATTTATCTTCAAGTCGAGTTCTAACAAGGTCACTTTAACGTCTGAGAATTATTGACGCCTTTAAGTTTAAGCTAAAGCTAGATAATGACTAGTTGCCCATGTCGAGTTGCAATTCAGCCAAAGCACCGTTTGTCTTTGCTTTTAGACATTGAAGTTCTGCTAAGATGCTTTTCTCGCATTTAGATAAGAAGACCGACATGAAAATCTTAGTAGCGCTACTGGTAACCTGTTTCTCTGTGACTTCCGCATTAGCTAAGAGCAATATCAGTATTGAGTTTTCTCCCCCTCAATCTAAAGAGGAACAGCAGACGGTTCAGGACATCAATGATAGTGGTGTTAACAAGATAGTTGTCGCATTATCAGATTCTTTGTTTCCATTTGATGACTTGTTAAAAATTCATTACGGTGAAAATGAGGGACCGTTATATGACCCAGAAAATCATGTGATATCTATCCCTTATACTTTCTATACTGAAGCGCTGAATTATTTTCAAAAAAATGGCTATGCGGAGAAATATGGACGCTCTGTGAAAGAGGGTGCATCGGATACCTTGTTACACACACTGTTGTATGAAATTGGCCACGCATATATTGCAGATAAGGGTATTCCAATCCTTGGTAAAGAAGAAGATGTGGTCGATAACTTCGCCACAATCATTTTGCTAGATTATGTCGATGATGGCAGCGAGATAGCCATCAGTGCTGCTGATATGTTTGCATTTGAGTCTGAAGAACGGCCAGAGTATTACCAATCCGATGAATACATAGATGAGCATAGTTTTGACTTGCAAAGATATTTTTCAACAGTTTGTTTGGTATATGGTAGCAACCCTAAAGAATACGCGTATCTGCTAGATGAAGTGGGTAAAGATTACCTCAAAGATAGAAAGGAATTCTGCATCGACAATTATCAGCAGGTAAACAATAACTGGCATACATACTTGCCAGTAAGAACATTATGACCAACAACCGACGGTTGTTTAACGCTTTGTGTTTATGAAAACGACTAACGCAACACACAGGTCAAACATTGGAGTTTGATCTGTGTGTCAATGAGCGGGAAAGCCTTAGTAGTGCTTTCGAAATGAGAGTGTGTCTCTAAATCAAAAGCAAAATACTGCCGATCGTTGCCGCAGCGGAAAGATATTGCCCCGCGGAATAAGAGGAGTCATCTTCTTTCTTCACGTCATTTGGGTGACCCATGCCGAGAGCGCCATAGGTAAAGGATTCCACTTTATCACCCAGGCTTTTATCCTTGATGTCTGGTGTCTTTCCATCTTCAATTTCTTTCAGAGCGGCAAGCAAGGCTTTGCCTTCTTCCGACAGCGTCACTTTATTCTGCTCAACCTTGAGTGGTGCAGGCTCAGATTTCTGTTCGCTCGTCGCCGACACCTGAGATTTCACCGTTTGGGGGGAATACAGCTGCGCTGATCCTACGCCTACTGGGTTCATACATCTCTCCTAATTTGCCTCTCAGTCACTATATCGACAGGGGTGTGAAAAACTTGTGCGATTTTTACACATTTTGTGTGCTAATTCGTCAAGCAAACATTATGCCTGTTTTGATAATCATCAGGATTAAAAGCAAACTATTCGTTGTTCAATGGCTTACAGGTTAAATCGGCATTGCGATGTGTCAGCTGTTTAAACGCTTCCATCTGATGTTCAGGTTTAACGTAGCGCACTGGCGGCGCAAGCACCCGCAGCTGATAGTCTTGTCCTTCTGTTTGCCAGTCTGAAACAGGAGTGACAACAACGATGTTCAGCGATGGATTACGACGCAGAATGGATGCGGCGGTTCCTAGGCCATTCTGAGAATGGAATAAGCCAGCAATATGCATCACGCGTGCGCCCGGATGCTTAGTCAGGTAATTCACAATACTTTCCGCCATTGTTTCATCCCAGGTGATCTGTGCGGCAAATTGGTTCTCGGTTTGTTGGGGTGTGCCATGATGCATGGAAGCCATAAACTGTTGTTTGTAGACTGAATCTTGCGTATTGATTTGCGCTGCAACCTGAAGGCGTTCATCGGGTGCCAGCTGCTCGAGATAAGCCGCGCCATAGCGGCCGATGCAGCGCACGATAGATTTAGGGGCATTGGCGGCAATGACGGCAATTTTCTGCTGCTTGGCAAGTTCTACCAAAGGCCGGTAATCACTTTCATAGTTTGGCCAGGCACTGGTTTGTTGAATCAGATATTGTTCGCCGATTTCACCCCGCAGGTATGCATCCACGAGGGCTTGATCCGGGCGAGAAAACTGTTCCATCGATAGCGCAACCGGGCGTTTTGATTTGCTCAATTCTTGCAGCAACTCAGTTTGAAAACGGTGAATGCCGGCATGGGTGTGCCATTCGCCGATTAAGATGACATCAGCGTTTCGGATGTCCTGAGCAAACTGCGATAGCGTGAGTGAGTTACCCTTAGGGGAGGCGAGTTGATAGTCGTAATAAGTGGTAACTTGGGGTGTTGCTGCGCAACCCATGAGGGATGCTGAAAGCAGTAGGGGTAGGGCAAATCGCATAAAAGGCCTCCATTGAAAATCGGCTAATGGTAATGGAGAGCCTTTTGGGTTGCAAATAAAATGAGAATTATTATCGTTTATTCGCTTGGGGATTGTTTACGGTAAACTCGCAACATAAAGTCCGCTTCACACTCAAATTGCTCAGAGGCACGAACCTCAGATTTGAACTCTTCGCTGGCACGCCATGCGAACGGTGTCATCTGTAGCAGGTCAAACGCCTCTTCTCCGGATAATGTCATCATATAGTTCAGCTTTTGCTGAGTTTCCAGCTCAAAACCATCGATGATCTCAGGTTGCTCTTCATGGAGGCGAACATCTTGATAAATGCCTTGTTTGAACTGATAAAGATGACGTGCAGCGGGCGTTACCGTGATCACAGCACCATTGTTTCGCACACAGCGCTGCAACTCTTCAGCTTTGCACGGCGCATAAATGCGCAGAATGCCATCCAGTGATGCATCTGCAAACGGCAGACGATGGCTGGATGCAACGGTGAACTCACAGTTGGTGTAACGTTTGGCTGCGTATCGAACCGCAATTTTGGAGATATCTAGTCCGTAAGTTTGTGCTTGTGGGTTTTGAGCTTGAAGCGCGTTGGCGACGTAAGTGGTGTAGTAGCCTTCGCCACAACCAATGTCCAGCAGTTGATGTTGGCTGCCTTGCAGCGCCTGAGCACACAGTACCGCGATTTGGTCACGCATAGGGTCATAATGGCCCGCTTCCAGAAAACGGCGTCTGGCCTGCATCATCTCTTTATTATCACCGGGATCTTTGGAGCGCTTGTGATGGGCTGGCATCAGGTTGACGTAACCTTCTTTGGCGACATCAAACTGGTGACGGTTTTCACAGGCGTAAGTCCGTTCGGTTAAAGATAAAGGTTGCTGACATAGGGGACACTGGTAAGCCATGGTGATCTCACGTTAAAAATTGAGGCGTAAGTTTAGCGGCAAGCACACAAAATAAAAAGGACAGCCGAAGCTGCCCTTAGCATTATTTCACGGACAATGTGGTTGTCAGTAAATACTGCTCACCCGGTTGAAGGGTTTTGCCTGCCGATAGGCAAGGCGCATGTAGAGTCGACTCTACACACAGCATAGTTTTGTAGCCATCGTCAGTCATATCACCAATCGATGCGGCGCCTTGTGACCAAGGGTTCCACAACACTGCCGAGTTGTGGCCGCTATTTTCGACCACCAACGTGCGTTTTAATACCGGGTCCTGCACTTCGATTTGTGCTTCCGGTTGAGTGTAGACGCGATCAATCGTGTCAGTCAGAACCAGAGTTTCACCACCTTGACAAACTTTGGCGTCTTGCAGGCTGTCGATGTATTCCGCGCCCATGCCTGTGGTTTGTACCTGAGTGATGTCGCCCACGTTCAGGTACGTATGCAGTGCACCGGAGAAGGTCCAGGCTTTTTCATCTGTATTGTGGATTTCCAGAGAGACTTTTAGCTGCTCGGACACTTCGACATGCAGCAGAACGTCAAACTGATATGGCCAGATTGCCAGAGTGGCGTCGTTTGCGTTCAAGCCAAGGGTCACTATCACGCCTTGTTCGTTTTCGCGATGCTCAACGAGTCGCCATTCGCTGCTGCGGGCAAAACCGTGACCAGGATTCGCTAAACGACCAAACCAGGGCCAGCAAACCGGAATGCCACCGCGCAGAGCGGTTTTGCCATCAAAAATTGCCGCATCACTCATCCAAATGAGATCAGGTTGTCCGGCGGGTTGGAATGAGACCACGTGGCCGCCATGCAGAGCAATACCTGCTGTGGCTTTTTCATGAATCACGCGGACGATTTTAACCTGTTGGTACTCGACTACAGTCACGCAGTCGGATAAAACGGTGAGGGCAGAAAGAGACTGTAAATCCATAAGTAACGCTCCTGAGTATTGCGCTCCGGGCCTGAATACCTTGCGGCTACTATCTCTTATGTCTTTCGGTGGACCGTCCAGCGATGCAGGACGAGCGACTCAAAATGACCGCCGTGGGTATGCGGGGAACGCCTTGTACATCGGCAACAAACATGCTGCCGACAAAAGTCAGAGACTAAAAAGGCGACCCTAGAGTCGCCTTTCGTTCTACGCTTTATCAATAAGATTAAGCTTCGCTAAACGCTTACATTATTTAGAGATGTGAGCGATCAGGTCTAGAACTTTGTTTGAGTAACCGATTTCGTTGTCGTACCAAGATACAACTTTAACGAATTTGTCAGTCAGTGCGATACCAGCTGCTGCATCGAATACAGAAGTACAAGTTTCGCCGATGAAGTCTTGAGAAACTACTGCGTCTTCAGTGTAGCCTAGAACGCCTTTCAGTTCGCCTTCAGAAGCTTCTTTCATTGCTTTACAGATGTCTGCGTAAGAAGCTGCTTTGTCTAGGTTAACAGTCAGGTCAACTACAGAAACGTTAGCAGTTGGTACGCGGAAAGCCATACCAGTCAGTTTGCCGTTCAGTTCTGGAAGAACAACGCCTACTGCTTTAGCTGCACCAGTTGAAGATGGGATGATGTTCTGAGAAGCACCACGACCACCGCGCCAGTCTTTCGCAGAAGGACCGTCAACAGTTTTTTGAGTTGCAGTAGTAGCGTGAACTGTAGTCATAAGACCAGACACGATACCGAACTTGTCGTTAAGAACTTTAGCGATTGGAGCCAGACAGTTTGTAGTACAAGAAGCGTTAGAAACGATGTCTTGACCTGCGTAAGTGTCGAAGTTTACGCCGTTAACGAACATTGGAGTTGCGTCTTTAGAAGGACCAGTCAGAACAACTTTCTTCGCACCAGCAGTGATGTGCTTACGTGCAGTCTCGTCAGTCAGGAACAGACCAGTTGCTTCAGCTACAACGTCAACACCGATTGCGTCCCATTTCAGGTCTTCTGGGTTACGTTCTGCAGTAACACGTACAGTCTTACCGTTTACGATCAGGTTACCACCTTCAACTTCAACAGTACCGTTGAAACGGCCGTGAGTTGAGTCGTATTTTAGCATGTATGCCATGTAATCTACGTCGATCAGGTCGTTGATACCTACAACTTCGATGTCATTGCGCTCTTGTGCTGCACGGAATACGAAACGACCGATACGGCCAAAACCGTTAATACCTACTTTGATAGTCATTATAGTTGCTCCACAACTTAATTTCTGATTAAAGATAACTGGTAGTAAAATTACAGAATCCAGTAAAAGTCTGCAACAGATAATCGGACTTAACTTGTTTAAAGTCAAAAAAAAGCGACGCTTTTTTTAACAATCGGTTGCAAATGGTTAATTTTTAAACTCGACACTGCTTATTATCTCTACCAATTGACGTAAAATACCCGAGTTATCTTAGGTAATTTAGAAAACGAAAATCCACCGTGTCATGGTGAGAAAGTATGTGCTACAAAGCGCGATGTACGCAAGTTTTTATCCAAAAAATGCACATGAATACGCTATAAGAAAGGAAAGAAAGTAACGTGGTTCTGAAAGACGAAAAAGTAAAAAAACCTGATGAATACTGGCGTGAACGCCTGAGTGAAGAAGAATACTATGTATGCCGTGAGCGAGGGACGGAGGCTCCTTTCACTGGCAAACTTTTGCATAATAAAGAGACAGGGATTTACCACTGTACATGCTGTGAAGCGCCACTTTTCCGCTCTGAAAACAAGTATGATTCTGGGTGCGGTTGGCCGAGTTTTGATGCACCAGTTAACGATGAAGCTATTCGTTATTTAGATGATCGTAGTCACGGAATGGTGCGTACTGAAATCCGTTGTGCAGCCTGTGACAGCCATTTAGGGCACGTTTTTCCCGATGGCCCGGTGACGACTGGCGAACGATTTTGTGTAAATTCTGTGTCGTTAATTTTCAACAAAATTTAAAAAAGCGGTGAAACTTTCACCGCTAATTGTTGAAACTTTACATCATTCCAAGATGTTAGGAATCATGTGGCTGGAGAATTGGCCTGTGTTAATCGCTTTGATGACTTCGTCTGCCAAACCTTCCAGCCGCTTAAATTTGTCCGGACTGAATCCGTAGAGCAATTCCAGTTCGGCTGGGGTTGCCAGCGGTACACCAAATGATTTGCCTACCATGGCCCATACATAGGCGTGTTCTTTGTCATTCAGCGCTTGGTAAGTGCTCGCGAGTGATTTAAAAATCTCTGTGTTGACGGTTTGACCATTACTGAGTTCCAACGCATGGTTCAGCAGGCGGATGGTCTTTTCACGATCCCGCGACGTGTAGAATGTCGCCAAAGCGTATTGCAGTTCGGCGGTTTCCAGCTCGGGCTTGCCTTCCATTTGCAGGAATTCACGGCGCGCCTGATTATCACCAGTCTGGCTCCACAAGAAATAGAGCGAATGCGGCGTACGCATTTGACGCAGCTCGCTAACCAGGCGTTCTTGCTCTTTGCCGGTATGAATTAGCGCATCAAAACGCCTTTCCTTCAGCGCCGATTGATCAATCGGCTGGATCTGCGATGCTAGCTCCAAGCACTTGCGGTAGGCACTAACGAAGGAATATTCCTGAATTTTGTTGTCCACACTCGGATTTTTGAGCACCTCATAGCGGTGCCAGATTAGATCGGTACGCGGAATACGGCACTGGCCGTCGTCCATGTTGAGGTGTTCGCAACGCAGGTTAGGGTTATCAGCGCAGAGCTTTTCTGTGTTCTTACGATTCTCAAAACATCCGCTGAGTAACAACGGTAGAGACAAAATAACTAAGGTTTTTACGCTGTTCATAATGTTGGCTTGTGATCCGATACACTTATTTATTTAGCTGGTCTTGACTCGATATGCCAGCCAGTTAAGGTGACGCGAACTGTTTTTATCAGCTGTGTTAAATAGGAAACAATCATGGATGCAAATCAATTAATCGATGCAATCACACCCGAAGCGTATGAGCGTTTAGTGTTCGCTGTGGAAACGGGTAAGTGGCCTGAGGGTACAACACTTTCTCAGGAGCAGCGAGATTACTGTATGCAAGCTGTGATGTTGTATCAGTCAAAACACAATCTGAATGCCGACCACATGAGTGTCGGTGTGGGGGGCGATGTGGTGTTTAAATCAAAAGCGGAGCTGAAAAAGCGTTTTCAGCAGGGCCAGGAAGACATCGTTCGCATCAATCCAAACCAAGAGTAAGTCGTCGGCTCTGTGCATGAGTGCAGAAAGTCATATAAAAAACCCCGCTTTGGCGGGGTTTTGTCTCTCTATTCGTCGCGTTACAGGCTCATTTCGCCACGCAGAACTTGTTGCATGCGCACTTTCACTTCTTCGTACGATAAGTTCTGGCTCAATAGGTAATGCAGTTTTGCCAATGCTGCTTCCGGAGTCATATCAAAACCGCTGATCACGCCGGCATCTGCCAGCGCACAGCCTGTCGCATAACCGCCCATGTTGACTTTACCCGCCAGACATTGGGTCAGGTTCACTACGATCACGCCGCGTTCAGAGGCATCTTTCAACTGCGCCAGTAGCTCTGGTTTTTGTGGTGCGTTACCGACACCGAACGTCAACAGAATCATCGCGTTCACAGGTTGCAACAGCGTGTTGCGAATCACTTCGTGTGAGATACCCGGATACATAGTGATCACGCCGATTGGCTGTGGAGTGATGTTCTGTACACGGAATTCGCCTTCCGGTTGCACGCCCAGTTTCACGTTGTTGCTCACCTGAATGTTAATACCCGCTTCCAGCAGGGGTGGCAGGTTAGGTGAGGTGAAAGCGTTAAAACCATCCGCATGGGATTTGGTACTGCGGTTTCCGCGCATCAGCTGATTGTTGAAGAACAGCGTCACTTCGTTGATCGGGTAATTCGCCGCAATGTGTAACGCGTTAAGCAGGTTTGCTTGGCCGTCAGAACGCAGCTCTGCCAGCGGGATCTGTGAGCCGGTTACGATGACTGGCTTACCCAGGTTTTCCAGCATGAACGACAGTGCAGAGGCGGTATAAGCCATGGTATCAGTGCCATGCAGAATCACAAAACCATCGTATTTGTCGTAGTTGTCGCGAATGTCGTCCGCAATTTTCTGCCAGTCCTCTGGCGTCATATCGGAAGAGTCGATCAGCGGTTCGTATTCATGAATGGTGAACTGTGGCATTTCCGGACGGTGGAATTCCGGCATACTCGCCAGTTGCTTCTCCATAAAGCCTTCAACCGGCACGTAACCATGATCGGATTTTTTCATACCGATGGTGCCGCCAGTGTAGGCGATATAGATATGTTTTCTTGTCATGGGGGACATCACTTTTTGTAGGGGAACAGAACGCGGATTATAGCGAAAACCACTGCAATAAAAAGAGGCGCTTATAACAAAGCGCCTCTTGATATCATGCTGGTAAGAGCAGTAGTTATAAGGCTTAATGCCGTTATTCAACCTGACAGGTCAAACAGAACGCGTAATAGCCTTTCGGATCATTGAAGCTGCTTAGCAGACTGGCGTCGGACACGAGCTGTTTGGTGGCAGGTTTTAATGCTTCTGGCATCAGGCTGGAAACATCAAGCCCCAAACCAGCACGTACCTGACCGAACAGATCCTGCAGGAACTGCTGCGCCGGGCTCAGTGGTTCTTCCACCCAGTACAGGTTGTATGTCTCCAGTTTGGCCAAACTGGCAGCCAACGCCACTGCGTCATCGAAGTCACCCAGTTTGTCTACTAACCCGAGTTTCTGCGCATCTTGCGCAGTCCAGACGCGGCCCTGAGCCACCTTGTCGACGTCCTGTTCAGACATGTGGCGGTTTTCGGCAACCAAAGAAATGAAACGGTGGTAACCATGCTCGATACCCATTTGCAGTGCATCTTTCACGCCGTCCGTCAGCCCCGTCGTCACGCCAACGCCAGAGAAAGGTGAAGTACCAACGCCATCGGTGTACACGCCGAGCTTATTCAATCCTTTTTCAAAGGTGGTAATGACGCTGAAAATACCAATAGAGCCCGTTAATGTGGTTGGTTGCGCTACGATTTGGTCACCGCTCATGGAGATCCAATAACCGCCAGACGCAGCCAGGCTCGACATTGAGATCACTACCGGTTTGCCAGCCGCTTTGATCGCTTCAATTTCGTTGCGAATCACTTCCGACGCAAATGCGCTGCCTCCCGGACTGTCGACACGCAGCACCACGGCTTTCACTTTGTCGTCGTTACGAGCCTGACGAAGTAGTGAGGCTAAGGTGTCACCGCCCACGGTACCGCGTGGTTGTGAACCATCCATGATCGCACCGCTTGCGACCACGACCGCGATATCGTCGTTCGCCATGTCAAACTTTGGCGTGACCGTTGGTCGGTAATCGTAGTAGCTCACAGCGTTGTAGCTGTCATCGCCATCACTGCCAAAGATATCGGCCAACTCTTTGCGGATTTGCTGGCGTGTTGCCAATTCATCGACCAAGCCGACTTTAAGGGACAGGTCTGCCAGATTACCGGATGACTGTTTCAGCAGAGCCAGGAACTCATCCATGCTTGGAGTCAGCGTCTTTGCATCGATCTGGCGATTCGTCGCCACATCATCCACATACGCCCCCCACAGCTGTGTTAACCAGCGAGATGCCGATTCACGCGCGGCATCCGACATGTCATCACGAATGAAAGGTTCGATCGCTGACTTATATGTGCCGACGCGGAAGACGTGCGTGTTTACATCAAGTTTTTCCAGCAGGGTTTTGTAATACAGATTGTAGGCACTGTAGCCACGCAGCATCACCGCACCATCCGGTGACAGGAAAATCTTGTTGGCGTAGCTGGCCAGGTAGTACTGACTCTGATTGTAGAAATCACCAACGGCGTAGACTGGTTTACCGGACGCCTTGAACTCATTGATCGCTTTGGCGATGTAACGCAGTTTCGTCAGGTTGGTTTCCGGCATGTCGCGAAGCGCCAGAACCAGGCCACTGACTTTCTCATCATCCTTGGCATGACGCAGTGTATCGACGATGTCGAACAGCACGTTTTCTTTCGGTAAATCCTGCCCCAATACTGAACCGGCAAAGGAGTCCATCGGGTTGACGTAGGTGCTTTGTTCCACGATCGGGCCAGACAAGTTGAGCACTAACGCAGACGCTTTGTCGACAGTTGGCGTTGGAGATTCAGCGTGGATATAGACGAAGTAAATAATCGCCAGGCTGAGAAGGAAAATCAGGTTGGTGAGGGCCAGACGAATAAAGGTGATAACTTTCCAAATACCTTTAAAAATCAGTCCGATAAATCGAAATAATTGTTTCATTGTGTCTCCAGCGCAACAAGTGAGTGGCTTGTCGAGGATAGCTCGGTCAAGTTCCCGAGAGATATTAATGAGTTACATCCTACGTTATTCATTATACCCAAACAACTGCAAGGTTGATCGGTGTTACAAATATGTAAACACGTGTTTGATTTTTAGTAATGACATACATATTCTGGTCGGACCAAAGGATAAAAATAAAAGTGATGTCACCATGTACCCACATCTGCTACAGCCTTTAGACCTTGGATTTACTCAGTTACGTAACCGCGTACTGATGGGATCGATGCATACCGGTCTTGAAGAACAAAAGGAAGGACTCCACAAACTTGCTGCCTTTTACGAAGAGCGCGCCAAAGGTGGCGTTGGTCTTATCGTTACCGGCGGTTTTTCACCGAATCTGCGCGGGCGCCTGCACCCATTCAGCGCAGAATTCAGCAAAACCAAACACGCTAAAGCGCACCAGGTAGTGACCGAAGCGGTACATCGTCACGGAGGCAAGATAGCGTTGCAACTGCTTCACGCAGGCCGCTACGCCATGCACCCATTTGCCCAGAGCGCCTCTTCAATTAAAGCACCGATCGCTAAATTTGCACCCAGCGAAATGAGCCCGCGTCAAATCCGGAAAACCATTGCGGCGTTTGCCAATAGCGCGGAACTGGCGCAGCTGGCTGGCTACGATGGTGTAGAAGTGATGGGCTCCGAGGGCTATTTGCTCAACCAATTTATTTGTAAACGCACCAACATGCGTTATGACGACTGGGGGGGCAGCTACGAAAACCGTATCCGTTTTCCGCTTGAAGTGGTGCGTGCCATTCGCGAAGCAGTCGGTAAAGAATTTATCATCATCTTCCGTCTGTCGATGCTCGATCTGGTCGAAGAAGGCAGCACTTTTGAAGAAGTTCTGATGCTGGCCAAAGCGTTAGAAGATGCGGGTGTGACGATCATCAATACGGGGATCGGCTGGCATGAAGCCCGTATTCCGACGATTGCGACTCAGGTGCCGCGAGCAGCGTTTGCCTGGGTAACCGAAAAAATCAAACCGCACCTTAAGGTGCCCGTGGTCACCTGCAACCGTATTAACACGCCGGAGCAGGCAGAAAAAATTATTGCCAGCGGTCAGGCAGATATGGTGTCGATGGCGCGTCCGTTCCTGGCTGACGCAGAGTTTGTCGCTAAAGCAGAGCAGGGCAAAGCCGCTTTTATCAACACCTGCATCGGCTGTAACCAAGCCTGCCTCGACAACGTGTTCCGTGGCAAACGGGCAAGCTGCATGGTCAACCCGCGTGCCTGTTATGAAACAGAAATCGTGGTGCAACCCGCAAGTGTGAAGAAAAAGGTGGCGGTGATTGGTGCCGGCCCCGCAGGTCTTGCCAGTGCGACGACGCTTGCAGAGCGTGGTCACGAGGTCGATCTGTTTGAACGTAATGACCGTATTGGTGGCCAGTTCCGCCTCGCGATGCAGATCCCGGGCAAGGAAGAGTTCCGTGAAACCATTCGCTATTTTGCCAACCGTTTGGAAGAAACGGGCGTGCGTTTGCACCTTGATACTGAAGTGACTTACGACATGCTCTCTGGTTACGACGAAGTGGTCATGGCGTCAGGCGTTGAGCCACGCAGAGTAAAAATTGAAGGCGTGGATAACCCTGAGAAAGTCGTCGATTACCAAACGCTGATCCGCGAAAAGACACCAGTCGGTGACAAGGTGGCGATCGTCGGTGCCGGCGGCATCGGTGTGGATGTGGCGACTATGATCACCGAACCGCAAGGTCACAATCTCCAAGACTGGTTGCATGAGTGGGGCATCGACACCGATATCGCGCATCCTGGTGGTTTGTACCCGCATCCGGATTCGGTCAGCGACAAAGAAGTGTGGCTGTTGCAGCGTCGTAAAGGGCGTGTCGGCCGTGGTCCGGGTAAAACCACTGGCTGGATCCATAAACGCACACTGGAAAAACGCGGCGTTCACTTACTCGGTGGTGTGAGTTACGACAGGATTGACCCTCATGGCTTGCACATCTCGATTGATGAACAGCATAAGTTGTTGGAAGTCGACAAAGTGGTGATTTGTGCGGGGCAGGAGTCAGTGCGTCCGTTTGAAGACAAATGGGAGCAATTGGGCGACAAGCTGCACGTCATTGGCGGTGCCGATCATGCTGGCGAACTGGATGCGGTGCGCGCAATTCGCCAGGGTGTCACGCTGGCCGTTAAGCTGTAAATTATCCGCTCATGCGAACAATAAAAAAGGCGCGATTAAGCGCCTTTTTCGTCTCCGCAACCGAATGGATTACAGAATCACCGTCTTGTTGCCGTAGACAAACACATGATCGTTGAGCACTTTGGCTAATGCTTTGCTCAGTACGTTCTTTTCAACGTCACGGCCAGCCTGCGCCATATCCTGCGCGCTGAACGTGTGATCGACCGGAATCACGTCCTGCTTGATGATTGGTCCTTCGTCGAGATCGTTGGTCACGAAGTGCGCAGTCGCACCGATGATTTTCACGCCGCGCTCATACGCTTGCTGGTAAGGTTTCGCACCAATGAACGCTGGCAGGAAGCTGTGGTGAATGTTGATGATTTTGTGATGGTACTTTTCAACAAAACCCGGCGTCAGAACACGCATGTATTTTGCCAGCACGACGTAATCCGGCTGGTACTTGTCAATCACTTCCAGAATCTTCTGCTCGTGTTCCTGACGGTTCAGACCTTCGTGAGACACGCAGTGATACGGGATTTCAAACTTCTCGGTCAGGCCTTGCAGCGTATCGTAGTTACCCACGACGGCGGCGATATCGACGTCCAGACTGCCATCAAAGTTTTTCATCAGAATGTCGCCTAGACAGTGGGCTTCTTTGGTCACCAGAATCACAACCCGCTTACGGCTTGAGCTGATGAGCTTACGCTTGGCACCCTGTGGCAGGGCGTGGTCTAAATCCGCCAGCAGGGTTTCATCGTTGAAGTACCCTTCCAGCTCGGTGCGCATGAAAAAATGGCCGCTGGTGTTGTCCACGTATTCATTGTTGTGAATGATGTTGAGTTGGTGCTTGTAACAAATATTGGTGATTTTAGAGATCAAACCCGGGGCATCTGTACAATGCGTGAGGAGCGTTTTCTTTTCCATTAATACAACTTCCGTGCATTTCTTTTATTTTGGAATCCCGTGTTTAGTTGAAGCGGTGTAACCCATCAACTTGAGGTGGCAGCCAGATTGGCGGCAAGAACAAGAAGGTGGGATAACGGAGTCCAATGACCTGGGATGTATAACAAGATGGACGTGCCGGAACGGTCGGGCAGTCCAAAATATAGCGTCTATAATTAATCTATTCTCACATCGGTTTCAACAACTATCACGGTCTGCTACGGGTTTATTCTTCAGTAAATTCGGGCATTTTAGTGTGCATTCAAGGTGGTGTTTTATGGATAAAGAACTTCTTGCGCGTAAGTTGTATGTCGAACGTGTTTCCGCTCTGATGGGGGATCAACCCATCAATCAGGCTCTGCTTGATACTCTTTGGGAAAACAAAGCCTCGCCAGCTGAAGCGGCAAGAGTGATGTGTGAAATCGGGACGGGTTATGATGCACCGCCCTGGATGGCCCGGTATCTGAACCGGCGTTAACTCTACTTGGTTAGCTTTACCTCTTTTTCCTGCACGTTGGCGCGAGCGTAATCCGATTCGCGCCTTGTACGGAAACCTGCCATAATCGCGACATTCTATTTTCCGTCAGCTCTCAGGATGATCGCAAAAACCTTCTCTCAGCAAGGCGCACTCGGCAAAGCCATTCCGGGTTTTCAGGCTCGTCAGGCGCAAATTGATATGGCCGAGGCGGTCGCTAATGCCATTAAACATAGCTCGCAGCTGGTGGTCGAGGCCGGAACGGGTACGGGCAAAACCTTCGCCTATCTGGTCCCCGCACTGCTGAGCGGTAAAAAGGTGATCATCAGTACCGGCTCCAAGAACCTACAGGAGCAGCTGTTCCATCGCGATCTGCCGTTGATGGTTGGCGCGCTCGGTTTTCATGGCAATGTGGCACTGCTCAAAGGGCGGGCGAACTACTTATGTCTCGATCGCCTCAGCCGCCAGATGGTGGAGAGCCATACCAACGAAGCGGATCCAACGTTACTGACTCAGTTGGTCAAAGTACGCAGCTGGGCATCGGAAACCAAAACCGGCGATTTGGGTGAGTGCGACGATTTGCCTGAAGACAGCCTGGTGATCCCAACGATCACCTCGACCAACGATAACTGCCTTGGCAAAGAGTGCCCGAGTTATCAGGACTGTTTCGTTTCGAAAGCGCGCCGCAAAGCGATGGAGGCCGATGTGGTCGTGGTCAACCATCACCTGTTTTTGGCTGATTTAGCCATCAAAGAGACCGGCTTTGGCGAATTGATCCCAGAGGCGGACGTGTTTATTTTCGATGAAGCGCATCAACTGCCGGATATTGCCAGCCAGTATTTTGGTCAGTCGGTTTCAAGCCGCCAGATTCAAGAGCTGGCGAAAGACATCGAGATTGGTTATCGCACCGAAGCCAAAGACATGCGTCAACTGCAAAAAGTGGGCGACAAGTTAGTGCAATCGGCGATGGATTTGCGCATTGTGTTGGGTGAACCGGGTTATCGCGGTAACTGGCGCGAAGCGATGCAGTCGCCGTCTATTTCGCGCGAGATTGAACGGGTGCTTGATAGCCTCAACTTCGCCATTGATGTCCTTAAACTGGCGTTGGGTCGCAGCCAACTGCTCGATACCGCGTTTGAGCGTGCGAATGTCATCAAAGGACGCATCGAGCGAGTATGCGATGTGTCAATCACCGGTTATTCCTACTGGTATGACACCACGCCGCGCCATTTCAGCCTGCATATCACACCGCTGACGGTGGCTGATAAATTCCATGAACAAATGGAAATGAAGCAAGGGGCGTGGATTTTTACCTCAGCAACGCTGGCGGTGAACGACGACTTCGGCCATTTTACCCATCGCTTGGGCTTGACCCCGACCGCGCAGTTTTCTCTGCCCAGCCCGTTCGATTATGAGCAGCAGGCCAAACTGTGCGTGCCGCGTTATCTGCCTGAACCTAACAGTCCCGGACTTGCCGATAAACTGGTGCGCATGCTGGCTCCGGTGATAGAGCAAAACCAGGGGCGTTGCTTTTTTCTATGTACTTCGCACAGCATGATGCGCGAACTGGGAGAGCGGTTTCGTGAGCAACTGACGCTGCCAGTGTTGATGCAGGGGGAAACCAGCAAGCAGAAAACTCTGGCTGAGTTTATGGAACTCGGCAACGCGCTGTTGGTGGCTACAGGGGCCTTCTGGGAAGGTATAGATGTTAGAGGCGACACACTAAGCTGTGTTATCATCGACAAACTTCCGTTTACCGCACCTGATGACCCGCTGCTCAAAGCGCGTATTGAAGACTGTAAGCTACGTGGTGGCGATCCGTTTGCGCAGGTACAACTGCCTGAAGCGGTGATTACCTTAAAGCAGGGTGTGGGACGACTTATTCGAGACCAGAAAGACAAAGGAGCGCTGATCATCTGCGATAACCGCTTGGTGACCCGCGACTATGGAGGCATTTTCCTTGCCAGCCTACCGCCGATTCCGCGTACGCGGGATCTCGATGTGGTGAAAGACTTTCTGCAACATTTATCAGAAACAGCAATAAATTAGAGATATACATGAGCGCAAAAATTCTTGCCTTAGATACCGCAACAGAAGCCTGTTCGGTTGCTTTGATGGTAGGCGACAAACTGTACAGCCGTAGTGAAGTGGCGCCGCGCGATCACACCAAAAAGATCCTGCCAATGGTGGACGAGGTGTTGAAAGAAGCCGGAGTCACGTTGCAAGAGTTGGATGCGCTGGCGTTTGGCCGTGGCCCGGGCAGCTTTACTGGTGTGCGTATTGGCATCGGAATTGCACAAGGTTTAGCGTTCGGCGCTGACTTACCAATGATTGGCATTTCGACGCTGGCTGCGTTGGCACAAGGTGCATACCGTGAACACGGTATGACTCGTGTGGCCAGTGCGATTGACGCGCGTATGAGCGAAGTGTACTGGGGCCGTTATGAGCGTCAGGAAGATGGCACTTGGCTAACGACAGATGAAGAGTGTGTTATTCCGCCACAAGCGCTGAGTGAGAAAATCAGCGCAAGCAGCGAAATCTGGGGCACTGCCGGTACGGGTTGGGATGCCTACAGTGAAGCGCTGGCGAGTCTGCCAATCGAGCGTCAGGACAGCGGTGTACTGTATCCACAGGCGCAGGATATGGTGGTGCTGGCTAAGCATGAGCTGGAAAAAGGCAACACCGTTGCGGTGGAAAATGCCAGCCCGGTTTATCTGCGTGACACGGTAGCGTGGAAAAAGCTGCCGGGCCGTGAATAATCCCGGACGATCATAGGCAAAGGCTGGGCGTGTTCGTCCGCCTTGAATGAGCAGGAACAGCATGGTTTCAATTAATGGATTGCCTCCCGCGCGGATACCCGGTGCTAACCGGGCATCTAAAGCGAAAAAGAAGAATGAGGTAAGTAAGGGATCGTCGGAGGTGGCACAAACCACCAAAGTCGCGACCGCTGTTTCTAATTCCATTCGTCAAATGGATCCGTCCGATATCCATCGTGCGCAGGTGCAGTATGATCTGCCGGAAGGCCGATCGCGTAAAGCGTTAGAAGAGTATATGGACGTGATGAACCAGGCGAGAAAAGAGGAACTTGCTCAAATGCTTGGGGTCGATATTTATATCTGATTGAATGGGACGTAAACGATGAAAATCTATCATTTTAAATTAGCATTGACCGGACTGGCGGCATTATTGCTGTCGGCGTGTGCGTCCCTCCCTGAACAGTTAACATCGCAAAGTGAATCGGTAGTGACCGATTACACGATCTGGACTCAGGCAGATCCCGCTCAGAAAGGCGAGGTTCGCCTCGGTGGTGTGATCGCCAGTACCAAGAATTTAACCGACAAAACCCGCTTAGAAATCGTCAATTTACCAATTGATGACGCGGGACGGCCAAGCTTAACCAGCGAACCGCAGGGGCGCTTTGTCGCTTACGTGAAAGGTTTCCTGGATCCGGTCACATTCGGAGAAGGCCGCCTGATCACGCTGGTCGGTACAACGGCTGAGCCCGAAAGCGGCAAAGTCGGCGACTTTGAGCATCAGTTCCCGGTGATGAATGCCAACGGTTACTATCTGTGGCGTGTCACGGAACGTGTGGTGATCGACGATACCGGACCTTACATGTTTCCCTGTCGCAACTTCTACTGCCGCCATTTCGATGATTTTCCACGCGATGGCCGGGTGATCCAAGAAGTTAAATAATGCTGCAGTCGCAAAGTTATGTTTTAGCCGAAGGACGCCTGGCGGCGATCGAAGTCGGCAATCCAGAAGCGGCCGAGATATCGGTCGTTTTTTTACATGGCTGGTTGGATAATGCCGCCAGTTTTCAAACGGTTATGCAATCTTTGCATCATCTCAATCCCGATTGGCACCTCTGCGCAATCGATTTACCAGGACATGGGCTATCAGACCATAAATCTGGCCACAGTTTCTATCCATTTCACGACTATATTGACGATATTTACCAACTTTTGGCTAACTTTTCATCAAACAGACTGGTGTTAGTCGGCCACTCTCTTGGTGCTTTGATTTCAAGTTGCTATAGTGCCGCCTTTCCTGACCAAGTCGCAGGATTAGTTCAGATCGAAGGCTTCGGCCCACTCGCGGAATCTCCAGCCCTCAGTGTTGAGCGATTACGTCACGGTGTGATGAGTCGTCAACGCATCCGACGCAAACCAGAACGCGGTTATACCAGCTTTGAACAAGCACTTGAGCGCCGTGTCGCGGCCAATCAAGTTGCGGCTGAGTTACTCGCACCGATTGTTGAGCGGGGTATTGAGTGCGTGGACGACCAATGGCGTTGGCGGCACGACAGCAAGCTTAAGAGTGAATCGTTGTACCGAATGTCGTGGGAACACGCACAGGCAGTGTTGGAGCATATTCGCTGCCCGCAACGGATTATATTGGGCGATCAGGGTTTTCACCATTTGAAGCAAGATCGCCACATTTCGCCTAACGATCGTTTAGAGATGTTTACCATTTCTGGTGGTCATCATTGCCATCTTGAGCAGCCTTCACTCGTCGCAGAACTAATTTTTGGCTTAGTTAACAAAATTTAAACAAGTGTTTGGGTCTTTCGTGCTCAAGCACGTCGGCTGTGCTGTAATAGCGTTCATTCTAATAATGACAACAAGATACGCCAGTCAATTACGAGGAGTATTACTGTGGATAAACCTTGGCTCTCACGTTATCCAAGCGATGTACCGGAAACCATTAATCCCGACCAATATCTGTCATTGGTTGAAATGTTCGAACAGTCAGTGCACAAATACGCCGACCAGCCAGCCTTCATCAATATGGGCTCGGTGATGACGTTTCGCAAACTGGAGGAACGTAGCCGAGCGTTTGCGGCTTACCTGCAGAATGAACTGAAACTGAAAAAAGGCGACCGCGTGGCATTGATGATGCCGAACCTACTGCAATATCCGGTGGCGCTCTTTGGTATTCTGCGCGCGGGTATGATCGCCGTGAACGTTAACCCGCTATACACTCCTCGCGAACTGGAACATCAGCTCAACGATGCTGATGCTCGCGCCATCGTGATCGTCTCTAACTTCGCCAATACTCTGGAGCAGATCGTTGCCAACACGCAGGTTAAGCACGTCGTTCTGACCAGTCTGGGCCAGATGCTGCCGCGTGCCAAAGGTACGCTGGTGGACTTTGTGGTGAAATACGTCAAAGGCATGGTACCAAAGTATGACCTGCCGGGCGCAATCTCGATGCGTAAAGCGCTGCACAAAGGTCGTCGCCTGCAATACGTGAAGCCGTTTATGTCAGGCGAGGACATTGCGTTTCTGCAGTACACTGGTGGCACAACGGGTGTGGCGAAAGGAGCGATTCTGACTCACCGCAACATGGTTGCCAACGTGCTGCAAGCCAAAGGTGCTTACGGTCCTGTGCTACGCGAAGGCCGTGAACTGGTGGTGACAGCGCTGCCGCTGTATCACGTATTTGCGCTGACCGTGAACTGTCTGCTGTTTATCGAAATGGGTGGCAGCAACCTCTTGATTACCAACCCGCGCGATATTCCAGGCTTTGTCAAAGAGTTGCAGAAACATCCGTTTACAGCCATCACTGGCGTAAACACGCTGTTTAACGCTCTGGTGAACAACGAAGATTTCCATGAGCTGAATTTCGCCAACATGAAACTCTCTGTGGGCGGCGGTATGGCCGTACAACGCGCGGTGGCAGAAAAATGGAAAAAGATCACTGGTGTCCATTTGCTCGAAGGCTATGGCCTGACCGAATGTTCACCACTCGTCACGGGTAACCCGTACGATCTGGCTGATTACTCCGGTGCGATTGGTTTACCGGTGCCTTCAACCGAAGTGCGTATCGTCGATGACGAAGGCAATGTGTTGAACTACGACCAAACTGGCGAACTGCAAGTACGTGGCCCGCAAGTGATGCAGGGTTACTGGCAGCGTCCGGAAGCGACCAAAGAAGTCATCAATGAAGAGGGTTGGTTGTCGACGGGCGATATCGTGCGCTTTGACGAAAACGGCATGATTTACATCGTCGATCGTAAGAAAGACATGATTCTGGTGTCGGGCTTCAACGTGTATCCGAACGAAATTGAAGATGTGGTGGCACTGCACGGCAAAGTATTGGAAGTGGCCGCGATTGGCCAGCCACACGAAGTGTCGGGCGAAGTGGTGAAAATCTACGTGGTCAAGCGCGATCCGAGCTTGACCAAAGATGAACTGATCACGCACTGCCGTAAACACCTGACCGGTTACAAAGTACCAAAACTGATTGAGTTCCGCGAAGAACTGCCAAAAACCAACGTGGGTAAAATTCTGCGTCGCGTACTGCGCGAAGAGAACGATGCTCAGCTGGCTGAGCAGAAGAAAAGCGCATAACGCACATCAAATCAAAATGATGCTACAATGCCGGCCTAACCGTCGGCATTTTTTATTCCCAAGGGTCACCGATACCCGTAAGGGAGACACAAAGTGAGCCTTTTGTGAATTATCAGATAATTGATCAACTCAACGATTTAGAACGTGTGTGTGCTCTGGCGCGAGACGCAGACGTTGTCATGCTGGACACCGAGTTTGTCCGCACCCGTACCTTCTATCCGCAACTGGGCCTGATTCAGCTGTTTGACGGTGAAAACCTGTCGCTGATCGACCCGTTGGCGCTCGATGAGATGTCACCGTTTGTCGAGCTGATGCAAGACACTTCGGTACTCAAAGTGCTGCACGCGTGCGGCGAAGATATCGAAGTATTTAAGACCAGCTTTGGTTGTGTGCCGTTCCCAATGGTGGATACGCAAATTATGGCAGCGTTTCTTGGTTACGGCCTGTCTACAGGCTTTGCTTCGCTGGCCAATGATCTGCTGAATGTGGAATTGGATAAAAGCGAGTCGCGCACCGACTGGTTGGCGCGCCCCCTGTCGCAGAAGCAGCTTGAATACGCCGCAGCGGATGTGTTTTATCTGATGCCAATGTACGAACAGTTGCTGGAGAAAGTGATTCAGGCAGGCTGGTGGGAAGCGGCGCAGCAAGAATCTGAACTGCAAGTGGAAAAGCGTACCCGCACTTCCAACCCAGAGCTGGCGTACCTTGATATCAAAGGAGCGTGGCAGCTGAAACCGAAGGAACTGGCGATACTTAAACCTCTCGCAACCTGGCGTTATCAGGAAGCGGTGAACCGCGATCTGGCACTTAATTTCGTCATTCGTGAAAACGATCTGCTGACCATCGCTCGTCTGGCTCTGCGTAGTCCGAAACGCATGGAAGAAGAAGGCATCGATCCGCATGCGATTCGTCGTCACAGCACCAAGATGATCAACATCGTTAAAGCCGCGCAGCAGACCCCGCCAGAGCAGTACCCGGAGAAAATCGTGCCGCTGATGGACTATCCGGGTTACAAACAGCTGTTTAAAAAGCTGAAAGATGAAGTGAAAAATGTCTCGCAATCATCCGGATTGGCGACGGAGTTTCTGGCTTCCAAGAAGCAGCTCAACCAATTGTTGAACTGGGTATGGAACAAAGATAAAGATCCGGAAAAATTGCCGGATGTGATGCAAGGCTGGCGCCTGCCTCTACTGGGCGAAAAGCTGGAAAAACTTGTTTAATCTGCAAAACCGGTCATCAGGCCGGTTTTTTGTTGTCAGCTTGTAGGAAAAATCAGTAAATGTGAGTTTACATCCGTTTTTGGTATGAATCTGGTTGATTATTATTTGTCTCTGGGGAGGCATGCCATAATGGGGGCTGGTAACGGACAACGTCATAAAAGGAATCCAATGACAGCGACGCAATATCTCAACGATTTAAACCATCGTTATCTTCATCTTCATCGCGTTAAAGAAGACTTTTTCTGGGATACGTACATGGGCATCAGCGATGACCATGACGGTTCGACTCAGGCGCAAACCGAGTGGACGCAATTTCTCAGCGCCGGTGAACAAATTCAGGCCATTCGCGACCAAATTACCGTTGCGCAGGCGATTACCGACGAGCAGGAAAAGCGCAGCACTCTGGCCGGGTTGGAAGGCTGGCTGGCGATGTTTGAATCGCACGCGCTGGAATCGGCAGCCGCGCAGCAACTAAAAGCCAAGCTGATTCAGTTTGAAGCGGATCTGTTTGAGACAAAACAGAAGCACCCACTGTATTACACCAATGAGCAAGGTGAACAGATCGAAGCCTCTCTGGTGACGCTGGCGGCGACCATCCGCACCAGTGATGTGGAAGCGGTGCGTCAAAGCGCACATCAGGCGCTACTGGATTTAGAGCAGTGGTTGCTGCAAAACGGCTTTATCGAACTGGTGAAGATGCGCAACGAATTTGCCCGTACGCTCGGTTATCGCACTTTCTTTGACTACTCAGTAGCGAAGAAAGAGAAGATGACCAGCGATGAGCTGTTTGCCATTCTGGATGATTTTGAAGTGCGCACACGTGACAGCCATCAACGCAGTCTAAGTGCGCTCGCGGCAGAGAAAGGGGAGCAAGCGCTCACGGGCTATAACTTCATCTTCTCGTTTGCCGGCGATGTAATGCGCGACTTAGATCCGTATGTGCCGTTTTCTCGTTCGCTGCGCCGTTGGGTAGAGTCGTTTGGCCGCCTGAATATCGATTATTCTGGTGCAGAGCTGACACTGGATCTGCTTGATCGTAAAGGCAAATACCCGAACGGGTTCTGTCATGGCCCGATCCCGTCGTTTTACGATCAAGGTCAGTGGGTGGCGGCTAAGGTGAATTTCACCAGTAACGCGAAACCGGATCAGATCGGCAGTGGCTACGATGGTATCAATACACTCTTCCATGAAGGCGGCCACGCGGCGCACTTTGCCAACGTGAAACTGAATGCACCGTGCTTCTCTCAGGAGTTTGCCCCAACTTCGATGGCGTACGCCGAAACGCAATCCATGTTCTGCGACAGCCTGTTGACCGATGCCGACTGGCTGAAAACGTATGCCTTCAATGCTCAAGGTGATGTGGTGCCGGATGACGTCATCAAAGCCATGGTCTACAGCCGTCAGCCATTCAAAGCTTACGAAGAGCGCAGTATTTTACTGGTGCCTTACTTTGAACGTGCTTTGTATGATTTGAGCGACGATGAACTTACGCCTGAGCGCATTACTGCGTTGATGCGTGCCACTGAGCAGCGCATTATCGGCCTTGAGTGCAGCCCGCGCCCGCTGCTGGCGATCCCACACTTGTTGTCAGATGAAGCCGCGTGTGCCTATCACGGTTATTTGTTGGCACACATGGCGGTTTACCAGACACGTGCGTACTTCCTCGATAAGTTTGGTTATCTGACCGATAACCCGCACATAGGTCCGCTGCTGGCGAAGCATTACTGGCATGATGGCAACCAGGTGTCGCACAATGAAACCATTGTTCGCCTGACGGGTGAAGGGTTTAACGCCAAGTATTTAGCCGACATGTGTAACCAGTCTGCAGAGCAGGCGTGGCAAAGTCAGCTGAAGAAAATTGAAGGATTGTCTGCGCGTCAGCAGGCACCCGTCGCGTCACTCAATGCGACCATTCGCGTCGTGGATGGTGCGAAGGAGCTGGCGAGCAACCAAGAGTCTGACGAGCAGATGTGTGAGCAGTTTGAGGCGTTCATCGCTGAGCACTACGGCTGTTAACGAAATCACGCACTCTCACAACGAAAAAGAGCCGACTGAGTCGGCTCTTTTTTTTACTTTTCGTCGTCCGGTAGCTTGACGTTCAGCTCCAGCACGGAGATGTCATCATCTTTATGCTCGAATGACAACTCAACCATGCTCGGGTCAATCGCGACATACTTGGCAATCACTTTCAGAATGTCTTCTTTCAACTGAGGCAGGTAAGTCGGTGCCGGATCGTTCTGGCTGCGACGTTCTGCAACGATAATTTGCAAACGCTCTTTGGCGAGGCTGGCTGATGTTTTCTTTTGTGGTCGGAAAAACTCAAGTAATGACATTAATCTCTAGCCCCCAAAAAGTCGTTTAAAGATGCCTTTCTTCGGCTCGGTCAGGAAGCGGAACTCCACGGTTTGGCCCAATAGGCGTTCAACGGTGTCGTCGTAAGCTTGGCCTGCATCGGACTGTTCGTCAAAGATGACCGGCACGCCTTTGTTGGATGCGTTCAGTACGGCCTGGCTTTCCGGAATGACACCCAGCAGCGGCACATGCAGAATTTCTTCAACATCTTGTACGCTCAGCATGTCACCCTGAGTAACGCGAGCCGGGCTGTAGCGGGTCAGCAGCAGGTGCTGTTTCACAGGTTCCATGCCTTGCTCAGCGCGCAGCGATTTCGAATCCAGAATGCCAAGGATACGGTCAGAGTCGCGCACGGAAGAGACTTCAGGGTTGGTTGTCACAATCGCTTCATCGGCGTAGTACAGTGCCATCAGCGCGCCTTGCTCGATACCTGCTGGTGAGTCACAGATGATGAAATCGAAGTTCATCTCTTTTAGTTCATTCAGCACGCGCTGCACACCATCTTTGGTCAGTGCATCTTTATCGCGGGTCTGCGAAGCCGGAAGAATGAACAGGTTTTCGTTGCGTTTGTCTTTGATCAACGCCTGGTTCAGTGTTGCTTCACCATTGATGACGTTTACGAAGTCGTACACGACGCGGCGTTCACAGCCCATGATGAGATCAAGGTTACGCAGACCGATATCGAAATCGATCACCGCAGTTTTCTTACCTTTCAGCGCTAAGCCTGACGCGATTGCGGCGCTGGAGGTCGTTTTACCTACACCGCCTTTTCCTGACGTAACGACAATGATGCGTGCCATTTAATAATTTCCTTTCGAATTTTAAATTGTGAGTATTTCAAAATGGAGTGACTCTTCAGTCATGCTGAGCATCACTTTCTTCTGCCAGAACTCACTTTCAATCTGATCGCTCAGCCAGTAGTTTCCAGCGATGGATACCAGCTCAGCTTGTAAATCATGACAGATAATTCTTGCTTCTTTTTGACCACTGGCACCGGCAATCGCCCGGCCGCGCAGTGTGCCGTGAATATGAATGGAACCATCGGCAATCACTTCCGCACCCGGGCTGACGTGATTGAGGATCACCAAATCGCCATCTTTGGCGTACACCTGCTGCCCGGAGCGGATCGGTGTACGAACGATTTTGGTTGGCGCCATTTTCGCAGGCGCTTTGGTCGGGCTGTTGCTAGCGGTCATGACGGCAAAACCCGCTTCTGATGCCAGCGACTGACAGCGTTTATCTTTGCAACCCGTGACACCGACCGGGATCAATCCCGCGTCGCTGATGCCATTTTTCAGGGCCAGAAAGTCGATGTCGCCATCCACTTTCGAAATATTGATCACCACCGGAGCGTTGGCGAAGAACGCCGGAGCCTGCGAGACTTTCTGTTTCAGAAACTCGACAGTACTGGCGATTTGATTGTCAGAAAGGTGTAAAACTGACAAAGTAAAACTACTACCTTTCAGGTCAGGTGTATTAGACATCGTAACGTTGACCTCAATAAACTCTTGGCTGCATAAGAAAGAGCGTTGCCCGAGACTAGGGAAGTCATGTTATATTCAGCGCCTAGGCGCAGCAAGTTATCTTGCGGTCAAATGAGTGATTTAGGCTCAATTTTAGTAAAAGTTGACCATTTATAGACAAATTCAGCCGGAAGGCGGATTAAAGACAACAAAAGGCTTCTCATGCTTTGTTCTATCTACAAAAGTTCTAAGAAAGACGGTACCTATCTCTACATCCCGAAACGCGATGATTTTTCACAGGTCCCTGACACTCTGATGCAGATGTTCGGTAAACCTGTGTTCGTTATGCTGGTGAATCTGGAAAAGCGTCAGTTAGCGCAGGTTAATGTGGATAACGTCAAAGCGTCGCTGGAAGAACAGGGTTTCTTCTTGCAATTGCCGCCGCCGCCAGAGAATCTGTTAGAGAAATACAAAGAAGAAAAAGCTCAGCGCAAATCCTGAGCGGGATGACTCGGGGAGGGCATCTTGAAAAAATTATTGTCAGTTATTCTGGGATTAACCCTTTCAACGCCGGTTCTGGCGAATGAAATCAGCTTTGAACAGTACGTGGAAGGCCTCAAACAACAAGCGCGTCAGGAAGGGATTTCTGAACAAGTGCTGACCGATGCCTTTTCCGATGTGGAGTACAAACCTCGTGCCGTGGTGGCGGATCGCAATCAGCCAGAGAAAAAGCTCACTCTGGATGAATACATTCCGCGTGCTGTGCCTGAGTGGAAAGTGAACCAGGCGCAGGCACTGTACGAAAAGCATTACGATGAACTGCAACGCATTGGCAAAGAGTACGGCGTGCAGCCGCGCTTTATTGTGGCGTTATGGGGCGTGGAAAGTAACTTTGGTGCGCACATGGGTCGTTACAGCGTGATTGATGCGTTGTCGACTATGGCCTACGAAGGTCGCCGTGAAGAATTTTTCCGTAAGGAAACGATGGCCGCACTACAAATTCTGCAGCAGGGCCACATCAAAGCCGATGAAATGAAAGGTTCATGGGCTGGTGCGATGGGTCAGTGCCAGTTTATGCCAAGTTCCTTTTTGGCGTTCGCCGCCGATGGTAATGGCGATGGCAAGAAAGACATTTGGGGTAGCAAAGAAGATGTGTTTGCTTCCACGGCCAACTATCTGAGCCAGTCCGGGTGGGATGACAAGTACACCTGGGGACGCCAGGTGAAAATCCCGAAAGGGTTTGATCACGCGCTGGAAGGTCGCCAGGCCGAGAAAGGCAAGTTCCTGCAAGAGTGGAGCAAACTCGGTGTTACCCGCTACGACGGTAAACCGCTGCCCAAGCTGGATGACGACATCAAAGCCTGGTTGATCATGCCGGACGACGAAAGTGGCCGTATTTATCTGGTGTACAACAACTACAATGTACTGATGAAGTGGAACCGCTCGTATTACTTTGCGCTCGCGGTCAGTCACTTAGCCGACCGAATCAAATTTTAACCACTAAGGGCTCTGCAGAGCCCTTAATTATATCCCCCCACACTGCAAGAGGATTAATTTGCGGTGTACTAAGCCAAATCAGGAGTTGATGTGTTAGCAGACCGGGCCAGTCAGATGGTGATGTTCGCTGCGCTGATCAAACATCAGAGCTTTACCGCCGCTGCGCGCAATTTAGGCGTGTCGGTGTCGCACGTCAGTAAACAGCTGGCGCAACTCGAAGCCTCGGTGGGCATCAAGCTGGTTCAGCGCACCACGCGCAGTTTTACGGTGACGGAAGCCGGTGAGTCGTTCTATCGCCATTGTGAGCAGTTGGTTGATTTGGTCAGCGATGCCGATAATGAGCTGATTAACCAGCGTGAGGAAGTCTCTGGCCTGCTGCGTCTGGGGTTGTCGCAATCCTTTGGCTCGCTGCATGTATTGCCCGCGCTTGAAGAGCTGCGTCAGCAGTATCCGAACTTGCAGGTCGAAGTACATCTGTTCGACTACAAAATCGATATGCTGAGCGAAGGGCTCGATTTGTGGATCACCAGTAACGAACATCTGCCGGAAGGCTATATTGCCCAGCGCCTCGCGGATTGCAAGTTTGTGGTGGCCGCCTCCCCGGATTATCTGTTGCATCACTCCACACCGCAGACACCGAACGATCTGTTGGATCACAACTGCCTCATCTATCGCAGCTGGGATCGAGACTACACGCGCTGGGCGTTCCGTAACCGTGAGCAGCAACTGAGCATCAAAGTCTCCGGCAACTATTCGGTCGACTTGGCTGAAGCGGTGCGTGATGCCGCAGTGTCAGGGTGGGGGATTGCGTATCTGGCCACCTATCTGATCCGCGATGAATTTCGCAGTGGCAAACTTATTCAACTGCTGCCGGACTGGCAGGCCAGCCAGAATATGCCCTTCTATGCCGTTTATCCCAGTCGCCAACATCTGCCTAAAAAAACCTCGGCCGTGATCGAATTTCTCAAACAGAAAATTGGTGAACCGTGTTACTGGGATACCCAACTGGAACCCTATGTTCGCCTGCCATCGTTGTGATGGATTGTTTCTTGTTTTCAAAACATTTTTTCCATTTGGAAAAACAACTCAATAGCAAACGTTTAGTCAGCGTTAAATCAATGGGTTATGAGTAACGTGGAATGGATTGCGTTTCTGAACACAGCTGATTAACAAACCCGAGTTGCGCACACGTTTTCCTGCTATACAATCCGACGCCTTTCCTGTTCCCCTTTTATTTGGATGGCGTTATGTCTTCTCTTATTGGTGTTGTGGCAATTCTGGTCATTGCCTGGTTACTTTCTACAGATAGAAAAAATATTCAGCTGCACACAGTGGCGCTGGCGTTTGCTCTGCAAGTGATTTTTGCGTTGTTGGTGTTGTACGTACCCGCGGGTAAAGAAGTGCTGCATGCGGTAACCGAAAGTGTGTCGAAGCTGATCAACTATGGCCAGGAAGGCATTGCGTTTATCTTTGGCGGCATTGCAACTGGCAGTGTTGGTTTTGTGTTTGCCGTAAACGTGCTGGGCATCATCATCTTCTTCTCAGCGCTGATCTCCGGTTTGTACCACATCGGCCTGATGCCGAAAGTGATCAACCTGATTGGCGGCGGCATTCAGAAACTACTGGGTACTGGCCGTGCTGAGTCACTGTCAGCGACTGCGAACATTTTCGTCGGCATGGTCGAAGCGCCTCTGGTGGTAAAACCTTACCTGAAGCAAATGAGCGATTCGCAATTCTTCGCAGTGATGACCTGTGGTTTGGCATCGGTTGCGGGTGGCACGCTGGTGGGCTATGCATCGCTGGGTGTGGATTTGAGCTATCTGATTGCGGCCGCGTTTATGTCTGCACCAGCGGGTTTGCTGATGGCCAAACTGCTGGTACCAGAGCAGGACACGGTCGACGTTCAGGTTGAATCGCACGAACTGGATCTGCCGCAAGCGACTAACGTGGTGGAAGCCGTAGCTGACGGTGCGATGTCCGGTGTGCGTATTGCCGTAGCGGTGGGCGGGACTTTGCTGGCGTTTGTCAGTGTGATTGCGCTGCTGAACGGCATGTTGGGCTGGGTTGGCGGACTGTTTGGTATCGAACTGAGTTTCCAACTGATTCTGGGCTATCTGTTCGCACCACTGGCTTGGCTGATTGGTATTCCATGGAACGAAGCCATCACGGCAGGTTCGCTGATCGGTAACAAGATCGTGGTGAACGAGTTTGTCGCCTTTATCCAATTGATGGATGTGAAATCGCAGCTGAGCGCACATTCGCAGGCTATCGTAACCTTCGCGCTGTGTGGCTTTGCCAATATCTCCAGCATGGCAATTTTGATTGGTGGTTTGGGTAGCCTGGTCCCTGAGCGTCGTAGCTTCATCTCCAAATACGGTTTTCGCGCGATCGCCGCTGGCGTTCTGGCGAACCTGATGAGCGCTTCGATTGCCGGCGTGATTCTGTCACTGTAAGTGCTTTCTTAAGCTAAAAAGAACCCCAGCCTAGGCTGGGGTTTTTGCTTTTGGAACTTGCTAAACAGCATCACTTATTGGTGTGGTACTGCTCGCAGGCCAGCATGGTGTTTTCAATCAGGCTGGCAACGGTCATTGGGCCAACACCACCCGGAACCGGCGTAATGAAGCTGGCGCGAGTACGAGCTACATCGTATTCCACATCGCCAACCAGTTTACCAGTGTCGAGACGGTTGATACCGACATCGACCACGATCGCGCCTTCTTTGATCCACGCGCCCGGAATGAAATTCGGCTTACCGACCGCAACCACCAGTACGTCAGCCTGACGGACGTGATGTTCCAGATCTTTGGTAAAGCGGTGACAAGTTGTCGTCGTACAGCCAGCCAGCAGCAGTTCCAGTGTCATTGGGCGACCGACAATGTTCGAAGCGCCCACGATGACCGCGTGTTTGCCGCGCAGCGGAATGTTGTAGCGATCCAACAGCGTAATGATGCCTTTTGGCGTGCAAGAGCGCAGCTTAGGAATGCGCTGAGCCAAACGACCGACGTTGTAAGGATGGAAACCATCGACGTCTTTTTCCGGAACGATGCGCTCCAGCACCTGAGTGGAGTCAATGCCGGCAGGCAGAGGCAGCTGAACCAGAATGCCGTCGATTTCCGGATCGTTATTCAGTTGATCAACCAGAGCCAACAGTTCGTTTTCGGTGGCGGTTGCCGGTAAGTCAAACGACTTAGAAACAAATCCCACTTCTTCACAAGCGCGGCGTTTACTGCCCACGTAGACCTGAGAAGCCGGGTCTTCACCCACTAAAACCACAGCCAGACCCGGTGCGCGCAGCCCTGCTTGAGTGCGAGCCTTAACACGGGCCGCAACCTCGGAACGTACTGTCTGAGAAATGAGTGTTCCATCAATATTTTGAGCAGTCATGACTTTCCTTACACATTCGTAGTGAAAATTTTTGCGCGCATTGTCGCAGATATTTTGAAGAACATCTATAAGCAAACGTTTGCTTTGTTCTGTTTTTCAGCACTTATTGTCTGAGTGACAAAATTTTGGTCATTTGAAACATAATGTTAGACAAAGCCGTTGATTTACCCTCTCTAACTCGTATAATCCTCTCCCTGTAGCGCGCCCTTAGCTCAGCTGGATAGAGCACGTCCCTTCTAAGGATGTGGTCGTAGGTTCGAATCCTACAGGGCGTGCCATTTATTCCAAGCCTCAGCAGTTTCTGCTGGGGCTTTTTCGTTTCTGGCGCTCCATTGGTGAGCATATTGTATACCTGCTTCAACGAGAAATGTGTCGCTACTATCACTTCGTTTTGAGAGTAAGGTGCGAGTCGCTTTGGATTCGAGGGACAGTTTGAGTATTACTACTCACTGGTGGCTTTAAATCAGAATGTTTTCTCCACTGAGTGATAGAAATAAGAAACCCCACCGAAGTGGGGTTGATTTGCCGAAAATGAACTAGGCCTCGTCGGCAGGGAGCAAGAACAGCCCTCTCGGGTTGAACTCGAGATAAGCGTGCTTGGTCAGCTCCTGGCGAAATTGGGCTGAGTTGAGTTGCAGCAGCAGCTCCTGATCGTGCCATTTGACTGTGACTTCATACATTGAACCCATATACGCGTATTTGAGTACCTCACATGCCTGGCTGTTTTCGCCCTGCGTACTCAGGGTAATGGCTTCCGGGCGAACACCAATCTGATATTCTCCCTTCGCTTTGCCTTGCGTTGCCTCTGGGTCGGCATCGATCGCGTAACCATGAATGTGAATACGTTCACCGTCGAAATGGCCCTGAAACAGATTCGCTTCACCCATAAAGTTCGCCATAAACATCGATTTCGGCGACTTGTAGAGCTCTTGCGGCGAGCCAATCTGCATAATCTCTCCGCTTTTCATCACGATCACCGTATCCGATACCGCAAAGGCTTCAGCCTGATCGTGCGTGACATACAACGAGGTAATGTCGAAACGTTGTTGCAACTCGCGAATGGTTTCACGCATGCTGCGGCGCAGGTTGGCGTCCAGGTTACTTAAGGGTTCGTCGAATAACAGCACTTTGGGTTTGAGTACCAGAGCCCGGGCGAGGGCAACGCGTTGCTGCTGGCCACCGGAGATCTGATCGACAAAGCGCTCACCCATGCCTTCCAAGTCGACGATTTTCAACGCTTCATCGACCCGCTGGCGAATTTCTTCGGCCGGGAGTTTGAGCATTTTTAGCCCATATGCCACGTTCTCATACAAAGACATATGCGGGAAAAGGGCGTACGACTGGAACACCATACAGATATCGCGCTGCTGAATGGAACGTTCCGTCACATCTTCACCGTCGATAAAGATTTGGCCGCTGGTGGGTTTTTCCAGTCCGGCCACCAAACGCAGCACAGTCGTTTTACCGCAGCCCGACGGACCGAGCAGGGTCACCAGGCTGCCTTTCTTAATTTCCAAATCCAGATTACCGATCACGGTATTGTTACCGAATCGCTTGCAGATGTTTTTCAGTACAACGAAGTTTTGTTTTTCCATGGTGACATCTCCTAGGAATCTTGGTTGGTGGCTTTGGAGCGGGAAATACGAGCTTCACCGACCAATAAATCAAACAACAGAATGATGGCTAACATCACCACAATCAGGACAGAGCCATACGCAATGGCAATCCCGTATTCACCGTCTTCGACGCGGTTCAGAATGTACGACGTGGCAACACGGGTTTCCGGGGTAACCAGAAAGATAATCGCGCTCACCGTCGTCATCGCACGCACAAAGCTGTAGACCAGTGTCGACAGAATCGCCGGGCGCAGCAGTGGCAGGATGATGTGACGAATGGTTTGCAGGGAACTGGCGCGCAGGCTCAATGACGCTTCATCAAGTGATTTATCGAGCTGACCAAGTCCGGCGATACCGGAGCGAATGCCCACCGGCACGTTACGCATCACCATCGAGATCACCACAATTGCCGCGGTGCCTGTCAGGTAAATAGGCGCATCGTTAAACGCCAGAATATACGACACCCCCGCCACGGTGCCCGGAACGGCAAAGCAGAGCATGGTCGAGAATTCGATGACCTTTTTACCGTAGAACTGCTGACGAACCACTACATACGCAATCAGCAATCCGAACAGGGCGGTGATTGGCGCAGCGACACCTGCGTAAATCATGGTCGTGATGAGTGACGGCCAGGCACCATCAGACATGCCGTTGCCAAACAGGTTGAGGTAGTTTTGCAGTGTGAGCGTGTAATCCACCCCCCAGTTCACGGTGAAACTACCAAAGAAGATGCTGCCGTACAGAAGCACGTTAAACACCATCCAGACATACAACGTCAAGGTGACGCCCAGTTTGAGTGACGCTGGCATATCCTGCACGTCACCACGATAGGCCTTGCCGGAAATCGTGACGTAGGAACGTTGCCCAATCCACAGATACTGGACGACAAAGATGGCCAGAGAGAACAGAAGCAGCACAGAACCCAGCGTACTGGCGGAGGCATAATCGAGCTGTGCGCCGGCGATGTAGAAGTAGATTTGGGTCGCCAGAACGTCAAAGCTTCCCCCCAGCACCAACGGGTTACTGAAATCAGCCAGCGACTGCACGAAAATAATCAGGAACGAGTTAGCGAGCGCCGGTTTCAAGAGCGGAATAATGATGCCAAAGAATGTCTGATAGCGGTTGGCTTTCAGCGTGTAAGACGCCTCTTCCAGTGACGGATGGAGGGATTTGAGGGCGCCATCCAGAATCATGAACGACATTGGCGCAAAGGCGAGAACCTGAGCCAGCCAAATGCCGGTAAAACCATATAACCAGTTGGTTTTTTGCAGCCCGAACCAGTCCACCATCAATTCAGTGATGTAACCAGAGCGTCCCAGCATTAAGGTCACGCCGAGTCCGACGATGAACGGCGGGGTCACGATGGGCAGAATGGAAAACACGCGGGCAATAAACGCCGACCGTTTGGCGATGCGCGTGGTATAAATGGCGAAGATCAAACCAAAGAACGTGGCACCCACCCCCACCGCAATGCCCAGAACGATGGAGTTGCGGATCACCGACAGGGTATGAGATTGCGAGAGAATCTCCATAAATTGCCACGCGGTCCATTGGCCCATCTCATCTTTGAACATCGGCAGAAAAATCGCGATGCTTGGAAAAATAATGAAAATGGCAATCAGCAAAATAATGCTGATGAGCGACCCAATCACAAAATGGTCGCCGCCCAAATATTCAAGGCGGGCGAAAGCCGTGGTCATGACAGCGCCAAGCGCAATAAACAGCAAGATGGTGGAATAACCCAAACCCTGATGCGCCAGCCAGGAGCTGATTAGTATCACCAGCATGCACAGCGCGGAATAGCCGATATCCAGATAATGGCGGACTTTGTGCTGGCGTCCAGCGGGTTGCAGTGGGCGAACAATCAGAAAAAGAGGCAGGCTGAACCAGAGCCAGGAAATATTGACAGAGCTCCAGCCCATCGCGTCGTAAAACTCGTCTGCGGTCGATTCAAACAGACCATAGTCCAAAGCAAAGGATGGCAGAAGGATAAAGCTAAACACCATCACGCCAAGCCAGTAAAAAACGGCGTCGATGCGCCGTGGCTGGCTGGTCGTGAGGTTCAAAGCCTGAATTTGCTCGTTCATGTTGGAACCTTTTTTTGAGCTGCACTCAGCCTGCCCGCCAGAACCAGCAGACTGAGTGTCAGGTGATGAAAGCCGTCAGAGGACGGTCAGAAAGAACCGATGGATTAGTTGCCCATCTTGACGTCGTTCACCCATTTGGTGATCAAACGCTTACGCTCATCGGAAGAACCGTAGGTTTCCATGTCGTAATTAATCAATTTGAGGTCTTTCGGATTGAGGGCATTCGGCGATTGCTCTGCCAAGGTGTTGGTCAGGATTTGGAACGATTCGCCTTGTTGCCATGCCAGTTCCTGACCTTCTTTCGATAGCACCCAGTCAACGAACAGTTTGGCATTGTCCAGGTTACGGGCACCTTTGATAATGCTCACACCGCCAATTTCGTAGCCAGTGCCTTCACAAGGAGAAATCAGCTCCAGTGGCGCACCTTTGGCTTGTTCAAGTGAATAGTCATGAAGGAAACCAATGCCGATGGCGATTTCGCCGCGCGCAGAGTTACGTGACGGAGTCACGCCTGATTTGGTGTATTGAGAGACGTTTTTGTCGAGTTGTTTGAAGTATTCAAAGGCCGTTGGCTCATCCCAAAGCTGAATGAAGGTGGCCAGCGCGGTGTAGGCTGTGCCTGAACTTTGTGGATCAGCAATCTGAATTTCGCCCTGATACTCCGGTTTGGTCAGATCGCTCCAGCAGCGAGGAACTGGAATGCCTTTCTGAGCCAGACGCTCGGTGTTGACACCAAAGCCAAGAATGCCCATGTAGACGGCGGACGAGTAGTTCCCTTTGCGTTTGGCTGGATCGCGGAAGTTGGTCATGATGTTATCAAGCTGAGGAGACTGATAGGCTTGTAGCAAGTCCATTTCACCCGCTTGAGATTGAGGGTCGAGCGTGCCGCCGTACCAGACATCGGCACGCGGGTTATTTTTCTCAGCATCGATTTTAGCCAGCGTGCTGCCTGAGCCGTTGCGAACAAAGGATGTTTTCACATCATATTTGTCGGCAAACGCTTTGGTTTCCGCTTCACACATGGCGTTGGTGGCGCTGCAGTAGACAACCAGACGACCGGCCGCCTGAGCAGCGGGCGCGGCCATCACCGAACCGAGGATACTTAGTGCGAGCAGCGTACGTTTTGCGTTAACAATCATTGGGTTTTCCCTCTTGTTTATGCCTGCCAGAATCCCCGGTCAGGCAAAAACGCCAATCAGGTCACCAAGCGAAGCATTGTCACGTTGTTGGATGGTAGAGTTTTCATCATATTGGTAGCTCATCGTCCGAATTCGGTTGCTGAGCTTTTATAAACGGCAGCAGTTGCAAACTGATCACGGCTGCTGCCGCGGTAATCAAACAGAAAAAGCCTTCCCAGCCCCAATGCTCGATAGCCAGAGACATCGGGTAACTCGCCAGTGCGGCGCCCAGATAACTGAACAAGCCGATAAATCCGGTGGCGGTGCCTGCCAGGTCTTTTCTGGCACATTCGGCAGCAGCCATGCCGATCATCATTTGTGGGCCGAAGACGAAAAAGCCGATACAGAAAAAACATCCGGCCAGAAAGCCAATGTGGTCGACGGGGGTCAGCCACAGCGCCGCGACCGAAGCAAAAATGCCTAATGCAAAAATCAGATTCATTGGCGCACGGTTACCATGAAAATATCGGTCCGAACCCCAGCCGCCAAACAGTGAGCCCAGAAATCCGCCCACTTCAAACATCGAAACGGCGCTGTTGGCGCTCAGCACATCAAAGGAATGACGCTCAACCAGATACAGAGCGCCCCAATCGTTAATCGCGATGCGCACGACATATACCAGCAAATAAGATCCACACAGCAGCCAGATGTAGCGATTGGTCAGTACATAGCGATAGACCGCAGCATTAAAGGGCAGGCCTTGCCCTTCCTTTTCATGTTCGAGTTCCAGTGCGTCGTTGCGCCATTGTCCGACTGAGGGCAACCCCATTTCAGTCGGCTTTTCCTGAATGCGATAGCAGAGCCAGATGCCAACCAGTACCGCCACACAGCCGGGCACGATAAACCCGTAACGCCAGCCAAAATTCAGGCTGATAAAGCCAATCGCAACCGGGATCAGCGCGCCACTCAAGTTGTGGCAGGTATTCCAGATGGACCACCAGAAGCCCCGCTCACTGCGCGAGTACCAACTGGTCAGGATCTTGGCACAGGCTGGCCAGCCCCAACCCTGAAAGAACGCGTTGACTGTCCACAGCAACGTAAACGCCAGCAAGGATGAACTGAAGCCAAAGGCGATATTGACGATGCCGGTAGCCAGCAAACCCAGCCCCATAAAGTAGCGTGAGCGCGAATGGTCTATCATCAGCCCGGACACAAACTTGGAGACGCCGTACGTGAGGTAAAACAGGGTGCCTAACAGACCAAGATCGGAATAGTCGAGGCCTAAATCTGTCAGCATGCCCGGCAGCGCGAAGTTGAAGCTTTTACGGGTCAGGTAAAAGACGGCGTATCCGACATACATGGAAACCATCAATTGAATGCGCCAGTAGCGGTAAGCCTGATTGGTGTCCATGTTTGTGCTGTTGTTGAGTGTCGGCACAATCTTCATGCTTGTTTGTCCTTGTTGAATCTGATCCTAGAGAGAAGGAGCAGGAAAAACATGAGAAGGAGTTGTATTCATCTAGGAAATATTCCTAGTTTTTAGTCAGTAGGTGATGATTTTGTGGGCAGGTTAACAATTATGCGCGTACCGCCCTTAGGCGAAGATGGCGTGGTGACGTTGAGGCTGCCACCCAGCGCGGACACCCGCTCAGCCAATCCTTTCAGACCCTGACCACGAATGCGCCAGTCCGACGGCAGGCCAACGCCGTCGTCTTTCACTTCCAATACCATATCGCTGCCGGGGAACAGGCTGATATTAACAGTGCGTGCTTTGGCGTGTTTGGAGACGTTGTTGAGCAGCTCCTGCACGATGCGAAACAGCGTCACGCTGGTGGTATCGTCAAGTTTTTGCGGATCCACACCCATATTGAGGCCAACCTGAATGCCTTGTTCGCTGAAACGCATCTCTTGGATCAACTGACGAATGGCATGTTCCAGCCCAAGCTCATCAAGGATATGGGGTCGCAACTGCTTTAACAGTTGGCGGGTGGAATGGTGGATTCGCATCGCCAGAGACTGAATACTTGCGGCGGCGTTCCGGGCCTGCTCATCTTCGGCCAGCCGCTGCGCCAGCATGGATTGGATCTGTATCGCTGTGATGTTCTGACCGATTTCATCGTGCAGTTCTCTGGCTACCGATTTGCGAATTTGTTCCTCGACGGAAACCAGTTGGCGCGCCAGATTCTGCTTTTCTTCGAGCTCCCGTGCCAGCCGGAGGTTGACCTTCTGCACCAGTAGCGCCAACTGATGCTGACGACTGATTGCGATCCCCAGTCCCAGACCAACCAACGCCTGGCTGGACATGAAAATCAGCAGCTCCTGATCGGAGTCAAATGAGCCGCTGATCTGACGTGCAGTGGCGAGCAGGATGCAGTTCAAGCTGCTCGCCAGTACCCCTCCTTGCCAGCCATAGCGGTAGGCCATGAATATGGTTGGCAACATGATGATCAGCAGCGCAAATGGCTTCATTTGGTCCAGCAGAGTCAGTTCAGCCAGCAACCCTAAGGCGAAGAAAAACAGGCTCCAGACCAGCATTTTCGGCTTCAGTTTTACATCCTGATGGATGAGTTGCGGTGTCAGGGGCGACCAGGTCTGATGGCGCAGGTAGTCAGCGACCAGATAGAGAAACGGCGTCAACACGATTCCGCCAGTCAGCGATGCGACCGTGACGGCGGTGATGGTGTCGGCGTTGATGCGAAGTGGCTTGCCGAGCAGCACGAACGTCAGTCCGGTGGCTGCGCTGTGCACGATGACCAGCGCGACAATCAACAGCAGTTTTTGCCAATAGAGAGTGAGGTGTTGCCAGCGCTTGCGGGCAAAAGAGGTCGCAAACCAGGCGACAAACGGCATCAGCAACAACACCGAATCCGCCTCGGTGGGCAGATACACCAGAATCGCACCCGCCAGTAGCAGATCGCTGAGGATCAGTACCCAGAGGTAAGCGGGCTTCACCAGCAGATAAACCGCCAATCTCAGGCCCGTGGGAAATAAGAGATACGCGTGCAGTGGGGCCTGACTCAGATATTGGCTGATGTTCCACAAACTGAACTGACTGATGCTGTAGAGCAGAAAGCTGAAGGTCAGCGTAAACATGAGTCCCGGCATACTTAGCCTTCCGCTAACAGATGGTGCTGTATGGCAAAACGAATCAGGTCGACATTATTAGTCAGGTTGAGTTTGCTGAGGATGTTTGCGCGGTGCACATGCACCGTCTTGTGGCTGAGAAACAGCGCCTGCGCAATTTCTTTAACTTCTTTACCTTGTATCAACTGGTCAAACACTTCCAGCTCGCGTTTGGTCAGATCGACCAGCACATTGTTGATGTCCGGGTTGCTGAGATTGACCAGTGCATCGGCACACAAATAGCGCTTGCCTGCCGCCACGGTGCGAATGGCGCTCGCCAGTTCACTCGGGCCACACCGTTTAGACAGATAGCCTTGAGCGCCGGCATCGAGCGCCTTCTTAACAAAAGAGGCGGAATCGTAGATGCTGAGAATGATGGCTTTGAACGCCGGATCGCGTTGGCGAAGCCTTTCTAACAGGCTCAAGCCATTTTCGTCCGGCATCGAGATGTCGATGACCGCCACATCCACAGGCGTTTGGGTTAATCCGCGAAAGGCGTCACTAGCGCTGTCAAATTCGCCGGCAACAGCAATGTCTTGCTCCAGATTCAGTAACTGAGCGAATCCGGAACGTACGATGGTATGGTCGTCAATCAGAGCTATTTTTATCATTGTTGTTTATTTATGAAGCTTTTGTGAACACTCTCAATAATGATTGGCAGTCTATCGGGTATTGCGTTGCGTTATCGAGAGGTACTGCACAGCACGATTATTTGACCATTCGGGTTGTGTAAGTCACTGACTGTCCCTCTCGCACCGTTTCTCACTGAAAAGCGTACTCAACAAAGCACCTAAAGTTGATCTGCATAGGGGATTTTATGCAAATGATATGTGTTATCATTATCGTTAAATTTTCTAAGACAATGCGATACGACAGGCAGGCTTTAACGGTATGAATCAACACGAATGGGATCAGGTTAATATTCGTTGGACGGATCATGATGTTCCGCACATCGAAGCGCAGAATTACGTAAGTTTGGGTTTTGGTTACGGTTACGTGCATGCGCGCGACCGCTTGTGTGAGCTATCCGGTCAGGTGATCACCTTGCGGGGTGAGCGCTCAAAACATTATGGTGCGGAGCGCTTTTCCACCATTGGTTTTCTCAAAACCACCAACCTGAATTCCGATCTGATGTTTCGTTTACGTCTGCCGCCTGAGTGGGTTGAAAATGAACTGGCAAAGCTCAGCACGCAAACGCGTGAGTACGTGCAAGGCTACGTGCGCGGATTGAATCACTATGTGGATCAGATGCCAGCAGAGGAGAAGCAGCGTTGGCGCGCCGATGAACCGCTAGTGACCTTTACCGAGCAAGACGTGGTAAGGGCCGCGATGCGCTTTGGCATCATGAAAGAGCTGGTGGAAATTGGCCCGCACCTTGTTTCGTCGGCGCAGCAATGGCACTCGGAATCCGCACCTGGCACGGTCGATTCACCGCATGCGACACCGGTTGAAGTGGAGGGTGGCTTTGGCAGTAACGCCTGGGCATTTGGTGGCGATGTTGTCGCAGGAGAGCGTGCGATCTTGCTTGGCAACCCCCATTCGGCCTGGAAAAGAACGCCGCATCAGCAACGCATTTACATGCATCAGTACCATTTGACCATTCCCGGCGAGCTAGACGTCGCAGGTACCTCATTTCTTGGTTTCCCGCTGCCGATGACTGGCTATAACGCCGACGTGGCGTGGAGCATTTTAGATGCGGCGTCGGTGACGCCGTTTGTGTTGCAGAAAATGGCGATTCACACGTCAGGCAATACACTGAGCTATCGAGTCGATGGCGAAAACCGCCCATTATCGATTCGCGCCGTGGCGGTCGAGGTGTTAGAAGCGTCCGGCGAGATCGCGACACGCCATTATGAGTTTCTTGAATCAGAACTCGGGGTGCTCTATCACCTGCCGCATCGCGTGGGCAAACCGCAAGGTTGGTATGCCATCACCAACCCCGGAGAGCAGAATGCGCGCGGGCTGGATCAGTTCATGGCAGCAGCGAAAACCACGTCGACCCGGGACTTTGTTGCGGCCATCGAATCGCAGCGGGGGATTTTGTGCCAGTTGGTGGTGGCCGACCGCCACGGTGAGGTGGCTTATGTGGTCGCGGGCAACGTGCCGCCGCTGAATGATGACGCCATGGCCCAGCGCCACGTTGGCGATGCGGAATCGGCGTTTAATGTGCTGGATGGCACGCGTTCCGATGCCTTTTTGCGTGGCAGCGATGGTCGACCATTGCTGGCGCCCGCGTCGTTTTACCCGACGGTTATCTCGCGCGGCATCATTCAAAACACCAACAACAGCTATAAATTTTCTGAATACGGGGCAGTTCAACCGGATTTTCCGTCGGTATTTGGCCAGCACAAAGCGGCGTATCAAGTCGGTAAACACATTGCCGCCGGGCTGCGTTATGACCCAAGGTTGATTATGTCAACGCGCCGGCTGGATGAACTCACGGCCGAAGGCCCCATCACGCCAGACAAGGTCTTGCCGATCATCTTTGATAACCGCAACTACGCCGCGGAAACGTTTCTTGATCAGCTCTTAAGCCTTGGGCGCGTTTCTGCTTCCGCCGCGGTGTGCCGAGCGCGCGAAGTGCTGAGTCGATGGGATCGCAAAAACAATGCGACCAGCCAAGGTGCGCTGTTATTCCATCTATTCTGGAACCGTATTGTGCAACTCAATGTGTTGAACGTCCCCAGCAGTGGCGATCCGACACTGGACTCTCAACTGGACACTCATGAGTCGAATGGACCGGTGATCACGCAGGCGTTAGCCGCAGCGGTTGATGAGCTGAACGCGTTGGGGTTTGCGCTTGATGTCGCATGGGGCGAGGCGCTGTTTGAAACGGCGGATAACACCAAAATCGCCTTGCATGGCGGCTCATATCAGGAAGGGCTTCTCAATGGTGAAATGCCTGCACCGCTTGATAAAAACGGTTTCCCGCATATTTTGTTCGGCAGTGCGTATGTGCAGTTGGCGACGTGGGATGAGCAGGGCATTACCGTTCAAGGCATTCTCAGTCACGGCCAGCGTGATGGCGTTGAATCTCTGGGAAGAACAACGCAATTGCAACAGTTTGCCAATAAACAACTGCACGACATTCCCTTTACTGAAGCGCAACTTGACGCGGCAACGTTCACCGAAACCGCGTCGCTGCGGATGAGTTAATGCTCCTTCTTTGAATGGCATGACTTGAATAAAAAACGGCACCATCAGGCGCCGTTTTGTCTCCAGACGTTTGTCGGAATCTTATTCATCGCTGTCCGTTGGGCGGCCTCGGTGTCGACGACCTTCGCCACGCCCTTCGCCACGGTGATCACCGCGATGCATCCCATGACGGTGGTGGCCGTGGCGGCCATGACCACGGCGACGCAGCGCACCTTCGTCATCGTGTTCGCTGACCCGGCTTTTGACGCGTTTAACCGTCGACAGGCTGCAATCGCAGATTTGTGCGACTTCTTCCAGTGTTTTGCCTTCCAGCAGCAGGCCAGCGATTTTCATGTGTTTCTCTTTGTTGGCCGGGCGGCCGCGGAATTTCTCTTTCCACGCGCGGCCATCTTCGCGCAGGGCGCGGCGGCCCATTTCTGCGGCGTGTAAGCGATGGCGCGTGTCCGCTTGTCCATACCCTTCCAGCACCAGTGCAATCGCGGCGGCTGTTTCGCTGCCCGGAGCCACTGTCATGGCGGGTTTGGTGGTTTTGAGCGTGACGTTTTTCTCCATCAGCAGTTGCAATACGTGTTGGCACTGCTGGAAATCTTTGCTGATGCTGCTCAGCCAGTTGACGGCCAGCGTGTCGCCGCTTTGCAGTGTGTCGACTAAGGCGACAAAGTCTGGGCGTTCCATAGCCGGCATGCGGCCGCGAGCGGAATCTTCAATGTGTGTGGCGTCGGGGAAGGCCGCTTTTAGCGCTTCCATATCTTGCTGGAAATCTGGGTTGCGTGGCGAGAAGCGCGAGTAGGTATAGATAGTCATTTCATCACCTTTTGGTTTATTTGATGTTATGGCTCATAAATATACGCGCTTGAACTCTGTTGTAAACACCAAATGAACCAATGGAGTTTTCGGTTTAGTGCTAATTTTTACATTAATTGTTGAATTTAATGGGGATTGTTAGGAGTGTAAAGCCATGTAAAGAAAGCGGCGCAAGGCCGCTTCGATAGGTCATAAATCAAAAAGAAACGTTTAGCTCACAACGTTTAGCTTACAAACAGCCAAATGCCTACGGCCATCATCAGGGAACCGGAAACGCGATTCATCACGCGAACATTTTGCGATTTGCCCAAGGCGCGTTTTAACCCTTTACCGCCAGTGGCGTAGAGCGTCATACAGACAAATTCGGACACCATGATGATCGACACTAGGAAAATTAATTGTGGTGTCAGGCTGGTCGATTGGTCGATAAATGGCGGTAGCAACGAGATCATAAACGCCCAGCCTTTCGGGTTGGCGATTGCGGTGACAAAGCCCTGAACAATTAAGCCCCAATCGCTGCCCTGATAGTGCGTGTCGGACTCGGAAGTGAGCGCCAACTTGCCTTTTGAGCGCCACATTTGCACGCCAAGGTAGAACAGGTAACAGGCTCCGACGGTTTTAAAGGCGGTAAACAGCCAAGGGTAGTTGAGCATGACAGCTGCAATCCCCACCACGGCGGCGACGGCCACCACGGCAACCCCAATCAGCTCGCCAATCATCATCCACAGTGTGCGTTTGTAACCAATGCTCATACCCAGGGTAAGGGCAAGTGTCATACACATACCTGGCGTAATTGAGACTAAGAAGAAAGTGGGAATAAACATGCCCAAAAGTGCGGTGTTCATGAAAGGTTCCAAATGAAAAGAGGACTGCGGAGCCCCAACAATAAGCGCAGCCGCACGAATGCGCAATACGATTCACACGCTGGTAACATGAGAATTAGTTATAGCCACTATACCCTTCCTACTTGAAGCTGCAGCGGTGTTGGCTGCATTCATTCACCCCAATCACATAGCGTATCTATGCTCATGGGGACTCACTCATTTGCCGCCTACCTGCAACTCCAAGTTGTTTGGGTATATGCCGCCATGGCTCACATCGGCACGAATGCGGTATTTCAGGCTGCCTTGTGGATAGCAGCCTGAAGGTCGGTGTCGAATCGTATCAGGAAGGCAGATCCTGAAGGGTTTGAATGGCGTCGAGAATACGCTCTGACAGTTTGGCTTTGGTGCCGTTTTTAAAATCAAACATCACCACGGTGGCGCTGCCTGTGGTGGTCACTTTGCCGAGTTTTTTGCTCACCACCTGATACTCCATGGTGAAGCGATCTTCTTGCACATCGCTCACGCGCGATCCGATCAGCAACGTATCAGGGAAGGTGACCGGAATTTTGTAGCGACTTTGCGTTTCGCTCAGCACTGGGCCGACCTGAGTGATCGCCAAATCTTCCATCAGTTGAATGTGACGAAAGTAATCGATACGCGCCGTTTCAAAATAGCGGAAATAGACCACGTTGTTGACGTGTTGTAAGGCATCCATTTCGCCCCATGCGACCGGGATTTCAGTCACGACCGGAAAGTCCTGCAGTAAGTTTTCCATCTTCTTTCATTCCTTGGTTGAGCTGTGATTAGACTAATTATTCTAGTCGTTATCGGATAGAGTTGTCGGTGAGTGCGTTAACAAAACATTAACTTAATAAGTAAGGTGAAAACTTTACTTAAGGCTAAAAGGGGCGTAACGTCACTCAAAGATAATCGGTGAGGAGAAAAGATCATGAGTCTATTCGCAGGTTTTAACCCAGTGCAGGTGATTGAACGTATCGACTGGACGCCGGAGCAGTTCTCACTGCGAGTGAGCGGCGCCGAGTTGCCATTTTCGGCCGGGCAGTTTACCAAGTTGGGGCTCGAAGATGATGCAGGCAATCTGGTGAGCCGAGCCTATTCTCTGGTTAATGCGCCAGGGGCTACAGCGGATGAACATGAATTTTTGATTGTGGCTCATCCACAAGGCAAGCTTTCTCCGCGCCTGCAATCACTCTCCGCTGGTGATACCGTGTGGGTGGGTAATTCGGCCTACGGCGATCTGATTCAGCCTTCGATTCCTGATTTCACGCAAGATTTATGGTTATTGGCAACCGGGACGGGAATTGGTCCATTTCTGTCACTGCTCGCCGACCAGCGCCTGACCCAACCGAATATCGTGCTGGTGCACGGCGTGCGCTATGGTCGTGACCGAGTGTATCGCGACGATATTCAGACGCTGGTGGAGCAATATCAGGGGCGCTTACGCTATCACACTGTGGTCAGCCGCGAAGCGCTTAGCGATGCGATGAGTGGACGTATTCCGGCCCTGATTGAGTCAGGTGAGCTGCAAACTGTAAGTGAGTTAGAGTTAGCGCCAGAGCACAGTTTTGTGATGATGTGTGGTAATCCGGACATGATTAAAGACACCGCCAGTACCCTACGCGACAAAGGCTTGCCGCCATTTCGTCAGGCGACGGGTGGCAACTATATTCATGAACGTTACTGGTAAAGAAAACGCGGCAATCGCCGCGTTTTTTACTCTTCAATATCGAGTTGTTCTGCGTTGGCGGTCTGCGTAATGCAGTGCTGCGCAAGTTGCTGATATTGTGTCTGCATGGTGTCGATAAATTGCTGGGCGCTGGTAAATCCCGCTTGCGGCTCTCCGATCACCACATCGCAGTTAAACGGTACCAGCATCGCCGTCCCTTTAGGCAGTGAGCGCCCGAGACCCCGCATGACCACAGGCAGCACGGAGACGCCTGAGTGATCTTTCACCAAATGGTAGATGCCTTTTTTCAGGCCGCTCATGATCTCCGGTTCACCGCGGCTGCCCTCGGGGAAAATAATCAGAATTTCATCGTTACTTAATGCCGCATGACAGGCATCAAAGACGGCGTCACGCTGGGAAGCGGATGGTGCACGGCGAATCGGAATGATGCCAATGATATTGAGGGACAACCACGCCACAAAGCGATTGGCGAGAAAGTAATCGGCCGCTGCAACCGGGCGCACGCGATGCACCATATGAATCGGAAACAGCGCCAGCAACACCAGCGTATCAAGATGACTGTTGTGATTGGCGGCGATGATCATCGGCCCGTGCTCGGGGAGGTTTTGTCGCTGTAAGATATTGAGCCCCAAGCCAATAAACACCAGTGGCTTGACGATCAGCAGCACAAACAGCAGTTTGAGTAATCTTGCCATGGTGGCCTCAGTAATAGAGATAGTAGATGTAATGGAAGAACAGCGGTGCGGTGAACATCAGGCTATCAATTCGATCCAGAATGCCGCCGTGGCCAGGGATAAACTGGCTGGTGTCCTTGATACGCAAATCTCGCTTGACCGATGAAATCACCAAATCGCCGATGAAGCCGCTGAAAGCGATGATCACTCCGGCCACCAAGCCTTGTATCGGGTTGAGTGGCGTCAGGTACGGCGCGGCGAAATAGGACACCACAATCACTGTCGCACTGCCACCGATAAAACCTTGCCAGGTTTTGTTCGGACTGACTTTCGGCACGATTTTGTGCTTGCCAAAACTCTTACCCCATACGTACTGACAAACATCGTTGAATTGGGTCATTACCAGCAAAAACAGCAGCATGCCTAATGAACCTGCATTCGGGTTAAGGCTGGGCAGCACCAATAGATACGCCATGTGGCTGATACAGAACACCGTCAGCATCATTGCCCAGTGAATCACGCCCGCAGAGCGAATAAAGCCTTTGGTATCGCCAATCAACACCATCACCATGGGCAGGTACAAGAAGATGTACACCGGAATAAAGATGATGAACATGCCGTACCAACCGATCGACAGCCAGTAAAACTGAAAAGGAATGGAGAGGTACGCCCAGAAAATGACGCGGCGGTCGGTCATACGGGTCGGAACGATAGACAGAAATTCTTTCAGTGCTAAAAAGCTGAGAAACCCCATGAAAAACAGTGTGTAGTTGAGTGGTAGTGCCAACACGACAAATGCGATGGCCACCATCCACCACCAGGAGCGAATGCGCAGTTTCAGCTCGAGATAGTCACGATCTGTGTGACGGCGTGACAACCACAAATAGCACACAGTGCCGACGACCAGCACAGCGACGATCGCCAGCATGACATGTTGAGAGTGAACGGGAATATTAAACATCTCGCTGAGTTTCCTGTTGCTGGGCGAATTGCGCCTGATGGTAGTGATAGATATGTTCCAGACGTCGCCAGGTGGTGATCACCAAGCCACACAACATCAGCGCGAGGGCGCAATCTAAGGTGTAACCCAAAAAATGCAGCGGCAGTTGTAGCCATTGGTATACGCACAATATCAACAGTGAAGCCGTCAGTAGAGCCATGCGATGCTGCTTCGCCATCGGGCCGCAAAAATCCGCTGGCCCGTTCATGCTCACGCCCAGCACGCGGACGTAGGCCGTCAAGACCGCGAGAATGGCGCAAACCCAGGCCAGATCCATACCCACCAACGATTGCGTGGCAAAGCCAGCTCCGACGATAAACAGCGGATCGGCAATGCGATCCGGTACATCGTTAAACAACTCTCCGGCAGGTGTCTTTTTTCCGCCCTCGACAGCGACCATGCCATCAAATAAGTTACACAGCAGGCGCAACTGAATGCTGGCAGCGGCGAGTAACAGCAACGAAGCGGCAGGGTAAAAGTGATAGAGCAGTAAACTGACAAACCCTGCCAGTGCGAAGAGGATGCTGAGCAAAGAGATTTGATTTGGGGTCACATTCTTCTGGCTAAGCCAGATGGCGATGCGTTTGGTGAGTTTGAGTTCGCGGACGGCCAATGGTCGGCGATTAGCCTCATCCGGGGTTGGGGTATTCATAAAGCCTCTGAGGATAGTGTGTTGTTTTAGTGATAAATCAATTATTAAACAAGTTGTATAAGAGGCGAAGTATTAGCATTTATTGCTGAGTTTTTGAAGCGTTGTCACGTGGGTTCTGGGACAAGTTAACGAGATTTAACCGTGAACACTCGGGATCATTCCACTGCACTGAGCGCTGGCTTTCGGTGGGCAAAGTACTGATGGCTGAAATGGGCAAATTCTTCTTTGGTGATGGGTTTAGAAAAGTAGTAGCCCTGAAATTCATCGACGCCCAGCTCCTGTAGGCGATGGAGCTGAATTTCATTTTCGACCCCTTCAGCAACGACCTTAATGCCAAGCTGATGTGATAAGGTTACGATCGCCGAAATAAAGAACTTCTGTTGGTCCAAACTGTTCAGGTCGCGAACAAACGACTTGTCGATTTTCAGCTTGTTAAAGCGCAGGTGGTTGAGGTTGTAGAGTGACGACCAACCGGTACCGAAACCGTCCAGCGACAGACGAATATTGATGTCTTCGAGCTGGCGAATTATGCTGACGCTGCGCTCGATTTCATCCAGAGTCATGGTTTCGGTGATTTCCAGCACGATGGCGTCAAGGTAGTTGATGTCGGTGGCGAAGATATCCGACACCAACGCGGGTAACTCTTCGTCAAACAGCGAATCTGACAGGTTAATGGCGACTTCAATCCGCGAATGGAAAGCGCTCCAGTCGACAGACAGGGCCTGATAAACCTGTCGCATGATCCAGCGTCCCAGTTCTTTAGCCAGCCCCGATTCTTCCGCAATCGCGATCAGATATTCCGGATTCACGAAACCGTGTTGCGGATGGTTCCAGCGAATCAGTGCTTCGCAACCAAGGCGTTCGCTTTGCGGAGAAATAATCGGCTGAAAGGCCATGTAAAGCTGCTGCTGATCGTCGGTTTTGATCAGACCTTCCAGCTCTTCGGACAGTTTGCGCTTTTTGCGGTGCGCTATCTCAATCTCTTTGCTGTAGTAGACCACAGGATCGGCCGGATTTTTCTTGGCGATGTTAAGCGCCAGGTCGGCGTTATTCAGGATCGCCGACGATTTTTTGAGGTAACGTTTGGTGTGCTCGCTCATCTCGTGACTCATCGCAATCCCGGTTGCGAGCGCCATACGTTTGGAAGGGTCGAGACGATTTAACACAGCACCAAGATCGCTCAATAACGCCTTGACGAAAAATTCGAAATTGAAATCACAGCGGTTAATGAGGATCGCGAACTCGTCGGCACCGACACGCGCGCACAAAAAGTGGAATTGATCGCACTTCGCTTTGAGCCGTTCACTGATTTCGGTCAGGATTTTATCGCCGTACTCGTAGCTGACGATATCATTGATCTCTTTGAAGTGGCTGATATCCAGCAAAATCAACGCGTAGTCGTCTTCACGCTTACTCAGATTTTTAATTTGTTGCAGCAGATAGTTACGGTTTTTCAGCTGAGTGAGCGGATCATGCCAGGCCATAAACTGTTGGTATTTGGCATCTTTGTATACGCGCAGCGAGATGTAGCCAAGCACCAATAAGATCAACAGCATGTCGTACAACACGGTTTGTTTATTGTCCGCGATGATGGCTCTGTTCTTGGCCGACTCTTCCCCTGTGAAATTGACGATCATCAGGTTGCGAATGCCGGGCATCAGGCTTTTCAGCTCACCAGAAAACGCCTTCAGTTCGCTGAGATTGGATTTGAGCACGGCATTTTCGTACTTGCGCAGCACATTAAACGCCTTCGCGATCACTTCACCAGAACCGTACTGCGAACGGATCTCGCGTGTTTCGTCGCTGTTGAGAAACGTATCATAACGGTTCCATAGAATGTCGTATTTGAGATTGAGTTTGCGTGACGAACGGGTGTCGTTGATCAGGTAGGTTTCAAGCTGGGAAGAAAACTCCAGTGTTTCGATCTCCAACTGAGCCAGTGCCCAGGCAGACAACTGAGTGTGCTTGGTCAGCATGTTATAAGTGTCGTTGAACTTGACCAACGTCCAGATGGAGAAGATAAACAGTCCAAACACAAACATGATGAAAATGGCAATATGGCGGCTCATAGATACCTGCACACTCAGCGTTTTGATTACTGCAACGTTTCTACTTGGCTGACCTGCCACACCATACGGCTGTGCAGCACCTCGTTATTTACTTCATTAAATTCGCTGAGCGGATAGATCACCCAGATTGGGCCTTTGTCGCGAATACTCATGACGTCATCGTTCTTTTTCACGGCAAACAGCGGGTTGTACTTTTCAATGTCGTCGTAAGGGATGGTCGACCAATAATTATTCAACGCAGTGACTTTTAAATCGGCTTTTGAAACGCCAATCATGTTCAGCAGTTGTTTGGCTGAGACGCCGACAAACTTGGTGTTGTCGTCGGTCCAAGGGGTGTTAGTGACAATCTCTTTGTCGGCGTGTGTCAGCAATTGTTCAAGGCTGAATTGGGCCTTTCGACCATGGTTGTCGACGGTGAGAATGGTATCGGTGCTGGCAAAACCAGACATCGAGGCAAACCACACCAGTAAAACAGCAGTTTTGCGAGAGATCAGGGCGTTAAACATGGGGCATTCCTCATCAGTAGTCGGGTACGCAAAGTGGGATATTGCTCGCAAAACGTTGCGCGCTACCCATAGATATAAAAAGATTAAGGACGAACTGCAAGAGGGGGCATAAGTGGCTAATACCAAAGGGGTAATGTGTTTAACTGTATGAATTTAATCGAATTAGTGATTTGCAAATTGCGACGCTAGTTGCACTCCGCAGCGTGAAGACGATAACTCCATGATCGACAAGGCGATGAAATTTCCAAATTGAAAAAGAATGCGTTCCACCGAAATGGGGTAACGCATTCTGGTCAGACTAGTTAATGTGATGGATATCAATAACTTTCGTCACTTGGTTTGGGTAAATCCGCCATATAAATCCATGCGCCTGTGGCGCAGATTGGTCACCGAACCCTCAGTATTCAATTGCTTTAGTTTATCAAGATCCACATCGGCAAAAATGATCATCTCGGTGTTGGGACTGGCTTCCGCAATCGTCGCGTCGTGAGGAAAAAACACATCGGATGGCGAGAATACAGCAGATTGGGCGTATTGAATGTCGACGTTATCCACTCGAGGCAGATTACCGACGCTGCCGCCAATCGCGACGTAACATTCGTTCTCGATGGCACGTGCTTGTGAGCAGAGTCGAACGCGTTGGTAGCCATTTTTGGTGTCCGTCCAGAATGGTACAAAGATAATTTGCACCCCTTGTTCGGCCAACATGCGGCCCAGTTCGGGGAATTCACTGTCGTAACAGATCAAAATACCCACTCGGCCGGCATCGGTTTCGAACACCTGCACCTGATTACCCCCGTCGATGACCCAATCGCGTTTTTCGTGCGGCGTGATGTGAATTTTGTACTGCTCATCAATGGTGCCGTCGCGATGCAACAGGTAAGCGACGTTATACAACTGACCATCTTCGAGCACAGGCATGCTACCCGCGATAATGTTGATGTTGTAGGTGACCGCCAGTTTGGAAAAACGCAGTTTGATTTCTTCGCTGAACGAGGCCAGAAAGCGAATCGCTTCCACGGTATTCTGATCGTTTCTCAGTCCCATCAATGGTGCGTTGAAGAACTCCGGAAACAGAGCGAAATCGGCATGATAATTGGACAGGGAATCGACAAAGAATTCCGCTTGTTCAATCAAGTCCTCCACACTGAGCATGGCACGCATCTGCCATTGCACAATGCCAATGCGAACCAGCGTTTTTTCGATGTCGTGAATGGAGTTGATGTCTTCCTCGTAAAAGAAGTTATCCCATTCAAGTAGAGTCGCATAGCCGCGGGAACTGTCGTCTTCCGGCAGATAGTGGCGCATGATACGTTTGACGTCGAAATCGTTGGAGAGCTGAAAAGAGAGGATCGGATCGTACAGCTCACGGCGCTTAATTTTCTCAATGTATTCCGGCACCTCCATCGTATCGGCATAACGGCCATAGCCGGGAATACGGCCTCCCGCGAGAATCGCTTTCAGGTTAGCGCTACGGCATAAGTCTTTGCGGGCGGCGTACAAACGGCGACCCAGACGCAGACCGCGATAATCCGGATGGACGAATACATCGAGCCCATACAGGGCATCACCGTTGGCTTTATGCTGAATGACGTTATTTTCGTTGATGATGTCGGTGTAGACATGGGGGAGGGAGAAGCGGTTGTAATCGACTTTGATGGTCAGTGCGGCACCGACGATTTTTCCGTTGTCTTCAATACAAATCTGGCCATCGGGAAACTGATGAATTAAATCCATGATGGTCATGCGCGGCCAGGCACCACCAACATCGTGAAAAACCAGATCCATCAGTTCTGCAAGTTCGGGATAATCACTTTTTTCTATCACGCGCAGTGTCAAACGCGGTGTATCACTACTCATACACTTCGTGTCCTCAGTGGCTTCCTTCTTTTATCCATACTGGACAACTTAATCCGTCAATTCAAGGCTTAGCCCGATTTTTGACCAGAGGTTTGCATACATTGGTTTGATGAATTAATAAGCAATGTATTACTAACTCGTCATCTTCCCATGATTTATGTCACGCAGTTATCGCTGCGAATGTACGCAATTTGAGTCATATTGTAAGGGAGCAATGCGTTGAGCTAGGACAATGAAAAAATACCCCTTACCCATTTTGTACACTTTAGTCAGTTCGGCACGGTTAATGAGAGATAAATGGCGAGCCTTTTTGGCGCTCTCCTGGCCTTATCTGGCTGTCACCGTCGCGACTCAAGTGTTGCAATCCCATTCTGATGAAACGGATTCAGTACCCCTGTTGTTTTTATACTGCCTGATGGTGATGGTCGCCATGGCGTGGGCGACGGTACGTTTGCATCGGGAAATTCTGTTGAATCGGCAAAGTTCTCCGGCTGATTCGCCGCCTTCTGGTTTACGTGAAATGCGTATTCTTGGTTATTGGCTGATGATGTTTATTGCCATCATGGTGGTGGTGTTTGGGTGGGTCGTGCTAAGCAGCGCAATTGGCCTGATACATGAGAGAAGTGGCTTGTGGATTCAGATTTTGGTCGGTGCGGTGGGCACATTGCCGATGATTTGGCTGGTCTCTCGCTGGGGGTTGGTGATTCCGGCCACCGCGATTGATGATGAACCGCGAGGTCTGCGTTTCGCCTGGCGTTTGTCTCAGGAACACAAAGGCGCGCTCTTTATTCTGACAGGCATTATCCCGATGAGCTCAGGTCTACTGATCAGCAGCCTGCCAGCTGATGGCAATTGGGCGATTGCGTTGGGGTTCGGCCTCTTTTCCTACCTGGCCTGGGCGTACGAAATTTGTATTTTATCGCTGAGTTATCAGTGGATTGTTCAACGGCAGACAATCGATAAGATGCTGCAACAGTCTCATCTTAAATTGGCGGCCTGACGGCTTGCACCGTCAGGCTCATGAGAAGAATTGAGCGTTATTCGCACGGTGGAGCCAGATGAATCAGCGCAAGACCACCTAATGAAGTTTCGCGATACTTCTTGTTCATGTCTTTACCTGTCTGATACATAGTATCAATCACTTTATCCAATGAGATCAGACACTTGCTGGTGCGTTTTAATGCCATGCGCGATGCGTTAATCGCTTTCATTGCGCCCATCGCATTGCGTTCTATGCAAGGCACCTGCACTAAACCGCCAATCGGGTCACAGGTCATGCCTAGCGAGTGTTCCATGGCAATTTCAGCTGCAATACACATTTGCTCATTGCTGCCACCACGCAGCGATGTCAGCCCTGCGGCGGCCATCGATGATGACACCCCGATTTCACCCTGACATCCCACCTCGGCTCCGGATATGGACGCATTGGTTTTGTACAGAATGCCAATCGCGCCAGCGACAGCGAGAAAATCTTTGAGCTGTTTGGTGTCGAGTGGACGAATGAAGCGATGATAGTACATCAACACTGCGGGAATGACGCCTGCAGCGCCATTTGTCGGCGATGTGACGACTTGGCCTCCCGCCGCATTTTCTTCACTGACTGCGAAGGCGAACAGGTTAATCCAGTCCATGATCTCCATCGGATCATTTTCTATCGCCGCGTTGGCTTCGAGTTTTTTGAGCAGCGCTGGCGCGCGGCGGGTTACGTTGAGGCCGCCTTCCAAAATCCCTTCAGTATCAAACCCGCGTTGCATGCACAGCGACATCACTTTCCAGATCTGCTCGGTTTTTTGATCGATGGTGTCGATGTCGCGAAATGCCAGTTCGTTGCGCAGGACTAAACCGCCGAGGCTTAAGCCATTACGTTCGGCCTTTTTCAGCAGTTCTTCGGCGGAGTTGAACGGGAATTCGACTTTAATGGACGATTCCGCGGTGCCATGCTCGAGCTCTTTTGCGGTGGCGATAAATCCGCCGCCAATCGAGTAATACGTTTCAAAAGCGACGATTAAGCCTTTAGCATCGAAAGCAGAAAGGGTCATGCCGTTCTCGTGCAGTGGCAGATTTTCACTGTGGAATAACAGGTCGCTGGAGTAATGAAACGGGATTTCGTTGCGGCCACCTAACAGCAGCACCCCCTCGTCAATCGCGCGCTGCATCGCCTGTGTCGCGCTGGTCATTTTGATGGTGTCGGGCTGATTTCCCAGCAAACCGAGCACTACCGCGCGGTCGGTGTGGTGTCCTTTTCCCGTCAGCGATAACGATCCGAACAGATCGATTTGGATACGCGCCACTTGATTGATATCCGGGATAACGGAGAGGAATTGAAAGCCCGCAATCATTGGTCCGTTGGTATGGGAACTTGACGGGCCAACGCCAATTTTAAAAATATCGAAAATCGACAACATAGGGTCACCTGCATTTGGATTCAGTCACAAAACAGCTTAGTGCTTTCTTAAAGCGTAGACGCTAACCATCGGCTGTGATGCCTTTTGTCATGCGGAATGTAACAAAAAATTAATATTTTTGGCTATTGAGAGTTTCCTTAAATTTCATCATATTGTCATTACGTTGTCATATTCAGAGGGGAGAGCCAAATGCACGTAGAAATGATTCAACCGAGTTTGTTGGGAGTGATAGGCAGAACGCTTGTGTTCTCCCTGGTTGCTTTAGTCGGCGTATTCTGCCTAGTGTAATGGAGAAAGCCCCAGCTTGAAGCTGGGGTTTTTCTTATCGTTGTCGTTCAGGCTAAAACCTAGTATTTGACTCAGGTATTTGCTAACTTGCAGGCAAATAGTCGAATGAGAGATGGTTTTATGTCGGTTTGGGACAGCGTCACTTTATCCACCCGCTTCAGCGCATTGCCCGCGGCCTTTTATACCCCGGTGCAACCGCAACCGCTGAGCAACGTTCGCTGGGTGGCGTGGAATCGCGATCTGGCTGAGCAGTTTGGCTTGCCGCAAACGCCGAATGAAGAGCTGCTGTTAAGCTTGTCCGGTCAGCATCCTCTGGCTGCCTTTTCGCCGTTAGCCATGAAGTACGCCGGACACCAATTTGGTGTCTACAATCCGGATCTCGGTGATGGCCGTGGTTTACTGCTGGCCGAAATGGTGACGCAGCAAGGTGAAGTTTTTGACATTCATCTTAAAGGCGCAGGCCTGACACCTTATTCTCGTATGGGCGATGGCCGGGCTGTACTGCGCTCGTCGATCCGCGAATATTTGTGCAGCGAAGCGATGGCGGGTTTAGGTATCGCGACGACCCGGGCACTGGCTCTGATGAGCAGTGACACACCTGTGTACCGAGAAAAGCAGGAACGTGGCGCGTTGTTGGTGCGTGTTGCGCAGAGCCATGTCCGTTTTGGTCACTTCGAACATTTCTTTTATACCGAACAGCATGAAGAACTCAAACTGTTGGCAGATAAAGTCATCGAGTGGTATTTCCCGCATTGCGTGAATGAAGATCAACCCTATGCCGCTATGTTCGGTCATATCGTCGATCGCACCGCTCAGATGATTGCCCACTGGCAGTCGGTTGGTTTCGCCCATGGCGTAATGAATACCGATAACATGTCGATCCTCGGTCAGACTTTCGATTATGGTCCATACGGCTTTTTAGATGACTATGAGCCGGGATACATCTGCAATCATTCCGATTACCAAGGACGCTATGCGTTTGACCAACAGCCACGTATTGCGCTGTGGAACCTATCGGCGCTGGCACATGCGTTGTCGCCGCTTATCGCCAGAGAGCAACTTGAAGCATCTCTCAATGCGTATGAAACCCAACTCAACGGCTATTTCAGCACATTCATGCGTGACAAACTTGGTCTTGTCAGCCGTCAGAAGGAAGATGGTGAGCTGTTCAATGATCTGTTCGAATTGCTCGAAGCGAATCGTGTGGATTACACCCGTTTTATGCGTCAGATGTCTCATCTCGATACGCAATCCGCGCAAAGTGTGGCGGATCTGTTTCTTGACCGCGACGCCGCGCTGGCCTGGCTTGACCGCTACTTGCTGCGTTGTGATCAGGAGTTGGATGAGCAAGGGCTGACGCTGAGTGCTGAAGCACGCTGCGCTAAAATGCGTCAGATCAATCCCAAGTACATTTTACGTAATTACCTGGCCCAAATTGCGATTGATAAGGCCGAAGAGGGTGATTACAGCGAAGTGTTGCGTCTGGCAGAGTTGCTCAAACATCCGTTCGATGAACAACCGGATTCAGAAGATTACGCCAAACTGCCGCCAGAATGGGGTAAAAAGCTCGAAATCAGCTGTTCGTCGTGAGGCGAAGGAAATGTGATCCCGGTCTAGGATGAGGTCAAACTTTACATAAATATCAATAATCAAGTGAGAGCTTGATGGATACACTATCCAAAATCGTGGTTTCAATAGGTGGGGAATGGGAAACACGCACATTTTAGTCGTTGATGATGACAAGGAAATCTGTGAGTTGTTGGATGAGTATCTGACTAAATCCGGATTCAGTGTATCAACGGTTTCCGATGGACGGGCTCTGGCGCAATACCTTGATCAGCAAGGTTATCCGGATCTTGTGCTGTTGGATGTGATGTTACCGGGCGATGATGGCTTCACGCTGTGCCAGAAGATTCGGCGTGATTCCAATGTACCGATCATCATGCTGACCGCTGTGTCGGATGAAACGGATCAAATCATTGGTTTGGAAATTGGTGCTGATGATTACATCGCTAAACCGTTTAGCCCACGCCAGTTGATGGCGCGCATTAAAGCACTGCTGCGCCGAGTACAGGTGAGCGAAGAGAAGCCTGAAGAACAAACGCCGACACACATTGTCTTTGGTGATTGGCGTCTGAATACGTTGACTCACCGCATCGCGCATTTGGAACGGGAAGAGGAGCATGAGTTGTCGGGCAGTGACTATGTGCTGCTGATGTTGTTTCTCAATCGCCCTAATGATGTGCTGGATCGTGACACCATTTCCTTTGCAACGCGCGGGCGTGAAGCCTTACCGTTTGAACGTGGTATTGATGTGCAGCTGAGCCGCCTGCGCCAACGACTTGGCGAAAGTGCGCAGTACCCGAACTACATCAAAACCATGCGCGGCAACGGCTATATTTTATCGGTTCCGGTTCAGTTCGAGTATTAACATGCCCATTCAGCGCGTATGGAAACGCATTAAGCCCACTTCGCTGGTGGCCCGAACTTTGTTGTTGACGCTGCTGGCGGTGATGTTGGCTCAGGGCGTTGCAACCTCGATTTGGTACAGCCAGTCCAAAGCCAATGAACTTGAAGGGATCCGCTCCGCCTCCGCCAGTATGGCGGGGATGTTTGCCTCAACGGTAACCTTTTTTCAGTCTCTGCCCGTTAAGTATCGTCATATCGTGCTCGACCAGATCCGTAATATGGGCGGCACGCGCTTTTTTGTTTCGTTTAACAAAGAGCAGCTCATTGTCGAACCGATTGAAGAGACCAGTCTGAAAGTCGCTTCGGTTGATGCGGTGCAGGAAGTGCTGCATCAAAAACTGACTAATGTCGGCAATATTCTGGTGGATTTCACCCGCCCGGAGAAGTTGCGCTTGCTGAAAAACGATATTTTTCTCAGCGATCTGCCGAAATCCTGGGCCTACCATACCCTGACGCTGGAACCACTTAATCCACCAGTGCTGGTGGTGCAAATAGAACTCGGTGAGCATGAGTGGATTTACGTCGCCGCGCTGCTACCCGCGCCCTATGTCAAACTTGATGACAATATTCTTGGTCGTGAGCAGATTTTGTTCCTGTTCTTCTCAACGACTATTTTGTTGCTGCTGACTTATCTGCTGATGCGACGTCAGGTTCGACCGTTGAAGAATCTGGCCCGCGCGGCGAATGACCTCAGCATGGATATTGCCCAGCGCCCGCTGCGCGAAGAAGGCGCGAGCGAACTGGTGACTGCAACCCGTGCTTTTAACCGTATGCAGCAGCGCATTCGCCGCTACGTGTCGGATCGCGAGCATCTCTTCGCTGCTATTTCGCACGATCTGAAAACGCCGATCACGCGTCTGCGATTGCGGGCTGAGCTGTTGGAAAGTGACGTCAAACGCGAGAAATTTAACCGCGATCTCGACGAGCTGGAAATGATGGTCAAAGGCGCGCTGCAATGTGTACGTGACACTGAGCTGCATGAAAATAACGACTATATCGATCTCAATGAGCTGATTCAGAATATCGCGGAAGGGTATAACTTCGAACGTGAAACTGTGCATTTTACCCCGGTGAACATTGAACCTTTGGTGGCGAAGCCGCTGGCGATGAAACGGGTACTGACCAATCTGATTGGTAATGGCGTCAAATATGGTGATGAAGTTACCGTCAGCATCAATGAGACCGCCGAGTGGGTGGTGATCACCATTCATGATCAGGGCCCCGGCATTCCGGAGAACAAACTGGAAGCGGTGTTTGAACCGTATTTCCGCTTGTCGGATGACGGCGAAGGGCATGGCCTTGGACTGGGTATCTGCCGCAATATTCTTCACGGCCACGGTGGCGATCTGATCATCAGCAATTCACTGCAAGGTGGTTTGATTGTCCAAGTCTTTATTCCACCGACCATCGAAGTGTGACGAATCACTTCGAAATGGGCTGTATCAAGCGTTCCTAACGTCAGCCTTGAATCATAAAACCGAGTTGGACCTAACCATGAAGCTATCAAAAACCTTACTCGCGGCCAGTTTACTGTTTTCTGCCTCGCTGGCTTATGGCGGCGAAGTGGAAGTTCTGCACTGGTGGACTTCCGGTGGCGAGGCGAAGTCCAACGCAGTACTCAAAGAGATGCTGGAAAAGCAAGGCCATACCTGGAAGGATTTTGCTGTCGCAGGGGGCGGGGGAGAAAGCGCAATGACGGTGCTCAAAACCCGGGCTGTTTCCGGCAATCCTCCGTCCGCTGCCCAGATAAAAGGGCATGATATTCAGGAGTGGGCGAGCTTGGGCTTTCTGACCAACCTGAATGATGTAGCTGAAGCCGGAGACTGGGATAACATCATCCCGCCGATGATCACCAATGTGATGAAATACAACCATGAATATGTGGCTGTGCCGGTGAACGTCCACCGGGTGAACTGGATTTGGGCAAACCCTGATGTGTTCAAAAAGTCTGGTGCGGATATCCCGAAAAATCTCGTCGAGTTCTTTGCTGCGGCAGAGAAAATTCAAGCCGCTGGGTTTATTCCGCTCGCCTATGGTGGTCAGCCTTGGCAGGACGTCACGGTATTTGAAACCTTGGCGCTGGATATTCTGGGTGCGCAGGATTACGTCAAAGCATTTGTTGATCTGGATATGGCGACATTGTCGGGTGACAAGATGGTTCAAGTGTTCACCCGATTTAAACAACTGCACCGCTATATCGATGCGGCGGCGCCGGGGCGGGATTGGAACGTCGCTACTTCAATGGTGATTAATGGCCAAGCGGCGATGCAGATTATGGGTGACTGGGCAAAAGGTGAGTTCTCTGCGGCGGGAAAACAACCTGGCAAGGATTATCTCTGCCTGCCAGCACTCGGTACTGCCGGAGAGTTTATTTATAACGTCGACAGCTTTGTGTTTTTCGAACTGAGCGACAAAGAGAACATTGAAGCGCAGAAAGCGCTGGCAAAAACCATTCTGGATCCGGATTTTCAGGAGGTGTTTAACCTGAACAAAGGTTCGATTCCGGTTCGAACCGACATGGATATGTCAAAGTTTGACCAATGTGCGATAGATTCAATGCGCGAGTTTAAGTCTTCGGCGAGGACGGGGGCATTGGTGCCGAGCATGGCACACGGTATGGCAACCACAAGTTATGCTCAGGCAGCGATGTTTGACGTAGTCAGTAACTTCTTTAACGATAGCGATGCCGATCCGCATGAAGCAGCGCAGAAATTGGCAAAGGCAGTCAAAGCCGCCATGTAGTCTTGGTAAAAGTTGATGTATAAACGCGTGTCCTGCACAAAGAGGTTTCCATCTTAGCGAGAGGACAATTGTGGCTACTGGCACGTGATTTTTGGGCTAAAATTGTTGGTTGTTAACACATCATGGTGAACCCTTGATCTTTTTTGTCGATAGGGTTTACCACGATGGTTCCGGATTAAGTGCACTCTCCGCCAATACTCAGGTACTCGGGGGAGGCTTGGGTGAATAGCACGGGGGTGCGACTGAGTCAGCGATTGGCTCAGAAGGAGGGTGCACTTACCTTTTTCAAAGTCCGTCACTAAATAACCAATCTATCAATAGCATCTATAATTAAGCCACCTAACCAATAAAAAGTGAACTTAGTTATGCGCTCAACCACACTTTCTCTCACTCTTGTCGCAACTCTCGTCTCACCACTGACCTGGTCTGTGATCAATCAGGGGATTGATTTGTCCGACCGTTACATCGTGGTTCTGAAGAATGATGTCTCACCCTCAAAAGCTGAAGAAGTTTTAGCCGCGATTGAGAACCAGAGAGGCGCAGTGCTGTTTCGCTACCAGAATGCGATTCAGGGTTTTGCGGTGCATATGCCGCTGACCGCATTACAGGGACTGCAACATCGCTTTCCGGATATTGATTACATTGAACCGGATATGCTGGTTCAGGCGATGCCCAGAGGTGGAAAACCAAGCAACGGCGGCGATACCGGATCGTCAACTGAGCCTCCTCAGGTAACCCCTTGGGGTGTAACTTTCGTGGGAGGGCCAAGAACGCCTAACTCAGGCACCAAAGCATGGATTATCGACACGGGTATTGATGCCAGCCATCCCGACTTAAATGTGGATGCCAGTCTGGGCATAAACTACGCGCGCGGCAAACCCAACCAAACATCCGATGGGAACGGACATGGCACCCATGTGGCGGGAACGATCGGTGCGATCAACAACCAAATTGATGTGGTCGGCATCGCCGCTGGCGTGACAGTCGTGCCAGTGCGAGTGCTGGATAACAGCGGCAGTGGCAGCATGTCGGGGGTGATTGCTGGTGTGGATTTTGTCGGCCAGCAGTGGACGGACGATAATGCGCATGCTGGAGACTGTGTCAACATGAGCTTGGGTGGTTCAGGCACTTCTCAAGCGCTGGACAGCGCGATAAATGATGTAGCTAGTAAAGGCATTATTTTCTCGATTGCGGCGGGGAACAGTGGGACGGATATCTCCAACTACACGCCCGCGCAGGTGCAAAGAACTAATGTTTATACCATCGCAGCCATTGATAGCAGTTCCATTCCGCCATACTGGTCAAACTACAACACATCGGTAAGTTCATACACGGTCGGTGGCGTAACGATTCCGACTTACGTTGAATACGCCATGCCAGGGGTTAATATTGTGTCCACTCAGCTTGGGGGCGGAGTCACCAGCAAAAGCGGGACGTCGATGGCGGCTCCCCATTTCTGTGGCATGGTGTTGGCAGGGTTTGCACCAGATGAAGCCAACCAACTGATTGCGATTGGTGATAAAGAGTACGGCATATCAGGCGAGCAACAACAATAACTCAACTGATTCGAAAACGGGTGGAAACTGACCCAAACGCCATTTTCTCATGGGTCAATTTCCACCCATTTTTAAGGGTATGAATTGAAAGTCTTGTACTCATTTGCATGCTCAATAGCTGTAACTCTTTGTAAAATATAAACTGTTAACAGTTTGTAGCAAGTTGGCTTACTAATTGCTCCTACAGTTCATCCAGTACCCAGCGACGGGACTGATGAATCCAACCAAGGAGAATTATAATGTTAAAGCCTCTTACCCTGTTAACTGCCTCTATTCTTGCTGTCACTAGCTTCAATGCTGCTGCGAACAGTTGTGATCCGGGTGAAATCGTGATCAAGTTCAGCCACGTGACCAACACAGACAAACACCCGAAAGGGATTGCTGCCTCACTGCTGGAAAAGCGCGTTAACGAAGAGATGAACGGCAAAGCCTGTATGCAGGTGTTCCCTAACTCAACGCTGTACGATGATGACAAAGTACTGGAAGCATTGCTGAATGGCGACGTTCAACTGGCTGCTCCGTCTCTGTCTAAGTTTGAAAAATTCACCAAAAAGTTCCGCCTTTTCGACCTTCCGTTCCTTTTTGATGATGTTGATGCTGTAGACCGTTTCCAGAACTCTGATGCGGGTGAGAAGCTGAAAAATGCGATGAACCGTCGTGGCGTGAAAGGTCTGGAATTCTGGCACAACGGTATGAAGCAGATTTCGGCCAACAAGCCAATTCTGGTGCCTGCAGACGCGAAAGGTCTGAAGTTCCGTGTTCAGGCGTCGGATGTGCTGGTTGCTCAGTTCGAACAGTTGGGTGCCAACCCACAGAAAATGTCGTTTGCCGAAGTGTATGGCGGCCTGCAGACCAAAGTTATCGATGGACAGGAAAACACTTGGTCGAACATCTACGGTCAGAAGTTCTTTGAAGTACAGGACGGCATTACTGAAACCAACCACGGTATCCTGGATTACCTGGTGGTTACATCAACCAAGTGGTGGGACGGCCTGCCAGCAGACGTGCGTGACCAGCTGGCGACGATTCTGAAGGAAGTCACCGAAACTCGTAACGCGGAATCCAACAAAGTGGAAGAGCAGAACAAGCAATACGTCATCGAAGCGGGTGGTGTGGTGCGTGAACTGACTCCTGAGCAGCGCCAGCTTTGGGTTGATGCTCTGAAACCAGTGTGGAAGAAATTCGAGAAAGACATCGGTTCAGACTTGATCGAAGCCGCTCTAGCTTCGAACAACAAGTAATAGAAGTGGGCCTCATTGTATCGGGCAATGAGGCCATTTCTCACCATAATTAAAGCCTTATAGAGCGATGTATCACATGGAACAGTCATTCTTTTCTAAAGTCGGCAACTGGACCGATAAGGTCGAAGAGACGTTAATCGCCTTCTTCCTCGGTGCTATGACGTTGTTAACTTTCGTCAACGTTATTATGCGTTATCTATTCAACGACAATATTCTTTGGGCCCTTGAGCTTACCGTTTTCATGTTCGCATGGATGGTGCTGGTGGGCGCGTCCTACGGCGTGAAAAAGCACTTCCACATCGGTGTCGATGTGATGATTAACCTCGCGCCAGAGGGCGGACGCAAGTTGCTGGCACTGTTTGCGGTGGGGTGTTGTCTTGCTTTCTCTATTCTGCTGCTGATTGGCTCCTGGAATTACTGGTATCCGTTTGTTAGCGAGCGTGCCTGGTACGAAACGGACGATATTCCGATGCCGGACATGCTGCAGTTTTTAGCCGATTGGTTTAACGAGGGTGAAGCTTACGAAAAAATGCCGCGCTTCATTCCTTATATGGCGCTGCCGTTGGGTATGGCGCTGCTGACTTTCCGTTTTCTGCAAGTGGGTTATCAGGTGCTGACGGGCGAACTGGACCGCATCATTGCGGGTCACGAAGCAGAAGAAGATCTTGAAGCGCTGAAAGAAGAGCTGAAAGGTGCGGGTGAAGCCATGATGGCAACGCCTGAATCGCGAGACAACGGTAAGGAGAAGTAAACCATGGCGATTTTGCTGTTATTTTTGATGGTGGTTGGCTTCATGCTTGCGGGCGTGCCGATCGCGGTTTCACTGGGTCTGTCCAGTATTCTGTTTCTGATGTGGCACTCTGAAGCTTCACTGGCTTCGGTGGCACAAACCCTGTTTAACGCCTTTGAAGGGCACTACACACTGCTGGCCATCCCTTTCTTCATTCTTGCATCCAGCTTTATGTCTACCGGTGGTGTGGCAAAACGTATTATCCGCTTTGCGATTGCTATGGTGGGTTGGTTCCGTGGTGGTTTGGCGGTCGCTTCAGTCGTCGCATGTATGATGTTCGCGGCACTGTCGGGTTCTTCACCGGCCACTGTGGTGGCGATCGGTAGTATTGTTATCGCGGGTATGGTGAAAAATGGCTACACCAAAGAATTCGCCGCAGGCGTGATTTGTAACGCGGGTACGCTGGGTATTCTGATTCCGCCCTCGATCGTGATGGTGGTGTACTCGGCGGCAACCAACGTGTCGGTTGGCCGTATGTTCCTCGGCGGCGTGATTCCGGGCCTGCTGGCTGGTCTGATGCTGATCATCGCGATTTACATTACTGCCCGTGTGAAAAATCTGCCTAAGCAGCCGTTTGTTGGCTGGAAAGAAGCGATGGCGGCCGCGAAAGATGCGAGCTGGGGTTTGCTGCTGGTGGTCATCATTCTGGGGGGGATTTACGGTGGTATCTTTACGCCAACCGAAGCGGCGGCGGTCGCGGCGGTGTACTCATTCCTGATCGCCAACTTTATCTACCGCGACATGGGACCATTTGCCGACAAGACCAACACCAAACCAGCGATCGTTAAAGTGTTTGAGTCGCTCATTCACAAAGATACCAAAGCCACGTTGTTTGATGCCGGTAAGCTGACCATCATGCTGCTGTTCATCATCGCCAACGCGCTGATTCTGAAACACGTACTGACTGAAGAACGCGTACCGCAGATGATCACGGAGTCGATGCTGTCGGCAGGCTTAGGCCCGATTACCTTCCTGATCGTGGTGAACGTGTTGCTGCTGATTGGTGGCCAGTTTATGGAGCCATCAGGTCTGCTGATCATCGTGGCGCCGTTGGTCTTCCCAATCGCAATCGCTCTGGGCATCGACCCGATTCACCTTGGCATCATGATGGTGGTGAACATGGAGATCGGCATGATAACTCCGCCGGTCGGGCTCAACTTGTTTGTGACCGCCGGGGTGGCGAAGATGTCGATGATGAACGTGGTCAAGGCGGCTCTGCCATGGGTTGGCGTTATGTTCCTGTTCCTCATCATCGTGACGTACGTGCCATGGGTATCAACCTGGTTACCGACTATGCTGATGGGGCCGGAAATCATTACCAAATAACAGCATGTTGCTGTGATTTAAGAAAAGTCAGACTACCTCTCTCACAGGCTTGCTCGGGTTTCTACGTGAATCCGCCAAGCCTGTTCTTCGTTCATAGAAGCGCCATTTGATTTGTTTTACCCGCCGATCGACGCTGACGCGTTGTTCTTCACAATACACGCCGTCGATCAGTATTGTTTCTGTTACACAGGGTAAGCGAAGTTTCCTGCTCATTTCCTACATCCTTGTTGCACAGAGACCCATCAAGTTTATACGAGCAAGCAAGGGAAAAAGGGCAGGTATGCTCAGGCTTTGTACATCTCTTTATCAATGCGGTATTTCTGCATTTTGTCGTACAGCGTTTTGCGCGGGATCGCCAACACTTCCATGGTGTGTTTGATACTGCCATTGCACTCGACCAAGGCTTTTTCGATGGCGACTTTTTCAAATTCAGCCACCTGATCTGCCAGGCTGAGCGAAGCGGCGGCAGGGGCGTCATCCAGCTGAGCGAGTTTGCCCAGCAGCACAAAACGCTCTGCGACATTGCGCAGTTCTCGCACATTTCCCGGCCAGTCATGATTCATCAGCGTCTGTAAATCCTGGCTGGCGAGCGATGTGGCGGCTTTGCCATAGCGTGCCGCGGCCACAAGGAGAAAATGATGGAATAGAGTTGGAATGTCCTCTTTACGTTCACGCAGTGGTGGTAAATCGAGCGTGACGATGTTGAGACGATAGTAGAGATCCTGACGAAAAGTGCCTTCCATCGCCGCTTGTCTCAGATCGACTTTGGTGGCGGCAATCACACGAATATTGAGAGGAATCAGTTCGTTCGAACCGACCCGTTCAATGACGCGCTCTTGCAGCACACGCAGTAAACGGATTTGTGCTTGCATTGGCATCGATTCGATTTCATCAAGGAACAGTGTGCCGCCCTGTGCATGTTCAAACTTACCGATGCGTTTGGCATCGGCACCGGTAAATGCACCTTTCTCATGACCATAAAGTTCACTTTCAATCAGGTTTTCCGGTACCGCGCCGCAGTTCACGGCGACAAAATTCTGCTCACGGCGCGAGCTCTGTTCATGCAGAGAGCGGGCGATCAATTCCTTACCCGTGCCTGTTTCGCCAAACAGCAGAATGTCAGCATCGGTATCGGCGATATGGGCGATGGTGTCACGCAACTCCTGAATGCTGGCGGTTTCACCAATGATGCGGGGGCCGAGTGTCTGACTGGCTTTCAGACTGCGTTTGAGCTGCTGGTTTTCCAGCATCAACTTGCGTTTTTCCATCGCTCGGCTGACGGTTTCCATCAAACGCTCCGGGGCAAAGGGCTTTTCGATGAAGTCATACGCACCATCGTGCATCGCCTGTACGGCCATCGAAATATCGCCGTGCCCCGTAATGAGGATGACAGGCACATCCGTATCCTGATGACGAATGGTGGACAGCAGATTCTGGCCGCTCAACCCGGGCAGACAGATGTCAGTCACCACGACCAAAGGCAAACCATCCTGCTTTATCGCTAATAAGGCGTCTTCTGCGCTGGCAAAAAAGCGTGCGCTGATCTCAGCCAGTTCGAAGCTTTGTTCAATGGCGATGCGAATATCGGACTCATCATCGATAAAAAAAACGTCGCACATACTACTTTCCTTGCATTATTTCTGTTGCCGGCGCGGTCAATGGAGGCAAATGAATGGTAAAGCGCGCGCCGCCGAGTGGCGAAACCGACGCAGTCAGGTCGCCATTCATACTTTGTATAATTTGTTGGGAAATGGACAAGCCCAATCCCAGACCATTTTGTTTGGTGGTGAAAAACGGTTCGAACAGATGCGCCATTTTATCCTGACCAATGCCCGGGCCATTATCGTCGACATGAATCAATGTGCCATCGCTATCACTGAGTAATGTCATGGCCACTTTGCGCGACTCTTGGCCATCAAGCGCCTGCATCGCGTTGGTCAGCAGGTTGATCAGTACCTGTTCCAACTGAATCGGGTTGACGCTGGCCCACACAGGTTCCTGCGGCGTCTGAATGTTGAGCTCGATATAGTGCGACTTAAACTGTGGTTGCATCAGTTCTTTGGCATACACCACAATCGGATAGATCTGAACGTCCGCTTTCTCATCGCTGCTACTTTTGCGCGCAAAAGACTTAAGCTGCTCACTGATTTTGGCCATACGTTCAGTCAGGGCTGAGATGCGGGCAAGGTTCTCGTCTGTACGTTCTGATTTGCCATTGGCAAGAAAACGTCGGCCGTTATCAGCAAAACTGCGAATTGCGGCCAACGGGTTATTCAGTTCATGGCTGATACTGGCGGACATCTGACCAAGTACCGCCAGTTTGGCCGCCTGAATCAACTCATTTTGTGTTTGGCGCAATGCCTGTTCAGTGCGAATTCGCTCGTCAATTTCGGCGTGCAGTTTGGCGGTGCGTTCCATCACCAGAAATTCCAGCTTTTGTTTGGCTTCCACTTGCAACTGTTCGATCTGGCGCTGACGAACCTGGCGATGATGGGCGAGCAGTATCGCCAGATAAACGATGGCAAATACCATGGTGAGGATCATGACAAAGCCGAATACATCCCAAAATACGTTCATCTTCGGAGAGAGTACCCGAATAGTCAGATCGGGCATACTGAGTTGGCGACTGGACACAATAAAGTCGCCCTTAATCCAGCCCATTCGATGATTGAACCACTCGGTTTCCTGCGCGGAAAAATCGCCAGTGAGTCCGAGCGAGGCGATAGGTTTGTCGAGGTATTGCAAACTGCTGCGAATTTGATCCCGGGTGGTATCACTCAGATTACCGACGCTTTTAAATAGCCATGAGGGTTGGCTGGACATAAACACCACCTGATTGGTGTCGGTGGCGACAAAATAACTGCTCTGGCTTTGCCAGTTCTCCTCGATAGCGGACAGATCCATTTTGACGACCACGACCCCGAGAATTTCTGCCGCGTAAACTACTGGGTAGGCGTAATAATAGCCGCGCTGACCGGAAGTCGAACCGAGGGCAAAGTACTGGCTGTCAGCCCCCGCGATTGACTGATAGAAGTAGGGGCGCCAAGCAAAGTTACGACCGATAAAGGAGCGGTCTAAGTTCCAGTTACTGGCGGCGAGCGTATTACCGTATTGATCGAGCAGATAGGTGTCCGCGGCCTGAATCACATCGTTCACTTGTTCCAGATAGCGGTTCGTTACTTCGATTTGCGCCGTGTTGGCCGGATGCAGCAGAGCGTCAACCAATTCCTTATCTTTAGAAAGCAGGCGCGGGATGTGGGCGTATTTGTCCAGCTTCGCGGTAATCAGGCTGGAGAACTTATCCAACTGAGATTGATGATCGAGCAACAAACTCTGATATTGATAACGCCAAACCAGATGCGCCGACATGGCCGTGACGACGACAAAGACAATAAAAAACAGTACGCTAAGCCTGCGAATCGACCACATCCTGATCTCTCAACTCATCCAAATCCCTGACACCGCTTCATGATACTGGGAGTTCCGCTTGCCGTGCTTAAAAAGATGACAAAATGAGAGTGCAAAACAAGAGCAAGATCTCTTTTTGAGCTTTTGAGGAAAAAAAAGCCTCGATTCCCTTGAAAAAGCCTATATTGTCCCCATTTCAGAGCCATCGACACTTTGTGTTTGGTGGATTTTTTAGCACTTGGTTGAGTTTTTAGGACATTGACCTTTCCTTGGCGGGGGATTAGCTCGACAGCGAATCCTCAGGTCGGTAGAATGTTGCGTCTAAATTTTTGTCCTGAGACTAATCAGAGATACCTTTCTTCGGCCAAAATCGTCAAAGATATCACTCATTAGTCCGATATTCAGGCCGACTGAGCTTTTGAATATCGATGCTCAATATTTACAGTTAAGTGCTCTTTTGAGTGCAACACAAGGATGCAGCCGAAACCAGGTTTTGGCTCATGACGCTCAGGAACTCTGAGCCAGTTTTGAGGTTTATAAACAATGCAAGTTACTGTTGAAACGCTAGAAGGCCTAGAGCGCCGTCTGAATATTACTGTTCCAGCTGCAAACATCGAAGATGCAGTGTCAGCTGAACTACGCAACATCGCGAAAAACCGTCGTTTCGATGGTTTCCGCAAAGGCAAAGTGCCAATGAAGATGGTTGCTAAGATGTACGGCAAAGCAGTACGTCAAGATGTTCTTGGTGAAGTTATGCAACGTCACTTCATCGAAGCTATCGTAAAAGAAAAGATCAACCCAGCTGGCGCACCAACGTTCGCACCAGTAGAAGTGAAAGAAGGCGCAGATCTAGTCTTTACAGCAACTTTCGAAGTTTACCCAGAAGTTGAACTGAAAGGTCTGGAAAACATCACCGTTGAAAAGCCAGCTGCAGAAATCACTGAAGCAGACGTAGCTGAGATGCTGGAAACTCTGCGTAAGCAACAAGCAACTTGGAAAGAAGTTGATGAAGCTGCAGAAGAAGGCAAACGCGTATCTATCGACTTCGTTGGTTCTATCGACGGTGTTGAGTTCGAAGGCGGTAAAGCTGAGAACTTCCCTCTGGAAATGGGCGCAGGCCGCATGATCCCAGGTTTTGAAGACGGTATCGTGGGTAAAACCAAAGGTATGGAATTCGAAATCGAAGTGACTTTCCCAGAAGATTACCACGCTGAAAACCTGAAAGGTAAAGCGGCGAAATTCGCAATCAAAGTAAACAAAGTAGAAGCTCGTGAACTGCCAGAACTGAACGACGAATTCGTTGCTAAATTCGGTGTTGCTGAAGGCGGCGTAGACGCACTGAAAGCAGAAGTTCGTAAGAACATGGATCGCGAACTAAAGCAAGCAATCAAAGCGCGTATCAAAGAGCAAGCGATTGAAGGTCTGGTAAAAGAGAACGACATTGACGTTCCTTCTGCACTGATCGACCAAGAGATCAACGTTCTGCGTCAGCAAGCGGCACAACGTTTCGGCGGTAACATGGAAGCGGCTAGCCAGCTGCCACGTGAACTGTTCGAAGAGCAAGCAAAACGCCGTGTAGTTGTTGGCCTTCTGCTGGGTGAAGTGATCAAAGCTGAAGAACTGAAAGCGGATGAAGAGAAAGTTAAAGCGCTGATCGAAGAGATGGCGACTGCTTACGAAGATCCAACTGAAGTGATTGCTTACTACGAGCAAAACGAGCAAATGATGAACAATATGCGTAACGTTGCTCTTGAAGAGCAAGCGATCGACGCGATCATTGCTAAAGCGCAAGTAACTGAGAAAGCCATTAGCTTCAACGAGCTAATGAACCCACAAGTTGCTGCTTAATAAGCAAGTTGTAACGTAGAAAGGTTGACGACACGTCGCCTATTCTGCTAACAATGGTCCGTGTGATTACCCATCATCCGGGCCATTTATTTTAGGGACATAAGACTATGAGCTACCAAGAAAAAAATGCAATGTCGCCAATCATTGACGCGCTAGTACCCATGGTGGTGGAACAAACTTCTCGTGGTGAGCGTTCTTACGACATCTATTCTCGCTTGTTAAAAGACCGCGTGATTTTTTTAACGGGGCAAGTAGAAGATCACATGGCAAACCTTGTCGTGGCTCAGCTGCTTTTCTTAGAATCTGAAAACCCTGATAAAGATATTTTCCTGTACATCAACTCTCCGGGTGGCAGTGTGACTGCGGGTATGTCGATTTACGATACCATGCAGTTCATCAAACCAAACGTGAGCACACTGTGTATCGGACAAGCTTGTTCAATGGGCGCATTTCTGCTGGCTGGTGGTGCACCAGGTAAGCGTTATGTTCTGCCTAACTCACGTGTCATGATTCACCAGCCTCTGGGCGGTTTCCAAGGCCAGGCATCAGACATTCAGATCCATGCTCAGGAAATCCTGACCATCAAAAACAAGCTGAATCGCTTGTTGGCAGACCACACAGGTCAGCCTCTTGATGTGATCGAACGTGATACCGACCGAGACAATTTTATGTCGGCACAACAAGCAGTAGACTATGGTCTGGTGGACGGACTTTTGACCCATCGCGGCGAGTAATCGAGCGGGAATTGTTTAACGCAATTTGGTTCAAATTGTTATACACTCAAACCATAACGAGTAAAGGCTAAGAGGTTAGCGAATGACAGACAAAAGCAAAGAGGGTGGTAGTAGTAAACTGCTGTACTGCTCTTTCTGTGGCAAAAGCCAGCACGAAGTTCGCAAGCTAATCGCAGGTCCATCTGTTTACATTTGCGACGAATGCGTCGACTTATGTAACGACATTATCCGTGAAGAAATCAAAGATGTTTTACCGAAGAAAGAGTCTTCGGCACTGCCGACGCCACGTCAGATTCGTGAGCATCTTGATGACTATGTGATTGGCCAAGAACACGCGAAAAAAGTGCTCGCGGTTGCAGTATATAACCACTACAAGCGTTTACGTAACGGTGATACAACGAGTGAAGGTGTGGAACTGGGTAAGAGTAATATTCTTCTTATCGGTCCGACGGGTAGTGGTAAAACACTGCTGGCGGAAACACTGGCTCGTTTCCTTGACGTACCGTTCACAATGGCGGACGCGACTACACTAACTGAAGCTGGTTATGTGGGTGAAGATGTAGAAAACATCATCCAGAAACTGCTACAGAAGTGTGACTATGACGTCGCAAAAGCTGAACGTGGTATTGTCTACATCGATGAAATCGATAAGATTTCCCGTAAAGCTGAAAACCCGTCGATCACGCGTGACGTGTCAGGCGAAGGGGTTCAGCAAGCGCTTTTGAAACTGGTTGAAGGCACAGTGGCTTCTGTACCACCGCAAGGTGGCCGTAAGCACCCTCAACAAGAGTTTCTACAGGTAGATACTTCTAAGATCCTCTTTATCTGTGGCGGTGCATTCGCTGGCTTGGATAAAGTGATTGAACAACGTGTCGCAACTGGTACTGGTATCGGTTTCGGCGCAGAAGTCCGTTCAAAAGACGAAAGCAAATCACTGAGTGAACTGTTTACTCAAGTAGAACCAGAAGATTTGGTGAAATACGGTTTGATCCCGGAATTCATCGGTCGTCTGCCTGTGACAGCAACACTGACAGAACTCGACGAAGAAGCTCTGATTCAGATTCTGTGCGAACCTAAGAATGCATTGACCAAGCAGTATGCGGCTCTGTTTGAGCTGGAAAATGTAGATCTCGAGTTCCGTGAAGATGCACTTCGCGCTATCGCTGCACGTGCTATGAAGCGCAAAACAGGGGCTCGTGGCCTACGTTCGATTCTTGAGAACGTATTGCTTGAGACCATGTACGAACTGCCTTCAATGACTGAAGTAGAGAAAGTTGTGATTGACGAATCCGTGATTAACGGTGAGTCAGAACCACTGCTGATTTACACCGGAAGTGAAAGTCAGGCCGCTGGCGCTGAGTAAAACAGAATGTTAAAACATATAAGGAGGTATTTAATACCTCCTTTTTTTTATTCTGTCATTGAATCCAGTTAGTTAGCCCCCATATACTGCGATATATAGAAAAGCGGAAGAGAGATAAATATGAACTTGGAACGTTCCGAGCGTATCGAGATCCCTGTACTACCTCTGCGCGATGTGGTGGTGTATCCACATATGGTAATTCCTCTGTTTGTTGGTCGTGAAAAGTCGATTCAATGCCTAGAAGCAGCGATGGACAACAACAAACAGGTTCTTCTGGTCGCGCAAAAACAGCCGGAAACCGACGAACCGAAAATCACCGATCTATTTGATGTCGGTACAGTTGCAACCATCCTCCAGCTACTGAAACTGCCAGATGGCACTGTGAAAGTGCTTGTCGAAGGTCAGCAGCGCGCAAAAATCAACCAATTCCATGAAGGCGAGTTTTTCTCAGCAGAAGCTGAGTACCTGCTTACGCCTGAACTTGATGAAAAAGAGCAAGAAGTGATTGTTCGCAGCGCGATCAATCAGTTCGAAGGCTTCATCAAACTGAACAAGAAAATTCCACCGGAAGTGCTGACGTCTCTGAACGGCATCGATGAGGCGGCGCGCCTTGCCGATACCATCGCAGCACACATGCCTTTGAAACTCATCGACAAGCAAAAAGTGCTGGAAATTTTGGACGTCTCTGAGCGTTTGGAATTCTTGATGGGCCAGATGGAATCTGAAATCGATCTGTTGCAAGTTGAGAAGCGCATTCGCAACCGTGTGAAAAAGCAGATGGAGAAATCTCAGCGCGAGTACTATCTGAATGAGCAAATGAAGGCGATTCAGAAAGAGCTGGGTGAGATGGATGATGCGCCGGATGAGTTCGAAGCGCTGAAACAGAAAATCGAAGAATCGAAGATGCCGAAAGAGGCTCGCGAGAAAACTGAGCAGGAACTGCAAAAGCTGAAGATGATGTCTCCGATGTCAGCAGAAGCAACGGTTGTGCGCAGCTATATCGATTGGATGGTCAGCGTGCCTTGGAACAAACGTTCCAAAGTGAAAAAAGATCTCTCGAAAGCAGAAGAGATCCTCAATGCCGATCATTACGGCCTAGAGCGCGTGAAAGAACGTATTCTTGAATATCTCGCAGTACAAAGTCGCATCAATAAGCTGAAAGGCCCGATCCTGTGCTTGGTTGGCCCTCCAGGTGTAGGTAAAACCTCGCTGGGCCGCTCAATTGCGGCGGCAACGGGTCGTAAATACGTACGTATGGCGCTGGGCGGTGTACGTGATGAAGCGGAAATCCGCGGTCACCGTCGTACGTACATTGGCTCGCTGCCAGGTAAACTGATTCAGAAAATGGCGAAAGTTGGAGTGAAAAACCCACTGTTCCTGTTGGATGAAATCGACAAGATGTCGTCTGATATGCGTGGCGATCCAGCTTCTGCACTGCTGGAAGTGCTTGACCCAGAGCAGAACAACTCGTTTAACGACCACTACCTGGAAGTGGACTACGATTTGTCGGATGTCATGTTTGTTGCTACCTCAAACTCAATGAACATTCCAGGCCCATTGCTAGACCGTATGGAAGTGATTCGTTTGTCGGGTTACACCGAAGATGAGAAACTGAACATCGCGAAACGTCACTTGGTGAATAAACAGATCGAACGCAATGGCCTGAAACCAAGCGAGATCGTGATCGAGGATTCAGCCATCATTGGCATTATTCGTTACTACACGCGCGAAGCGGGTGTGCGTAGCCTGGAGCGTGAAATCTCTAAGATCTGCCGCAAAGCCGTGAAGAAAATTCTGCTGAACGGTGGCACGAAAACGGTCACTGTGAATCAGGAAAACTTGAAAGAGTTTCTGGGCGTGCAACGTTTTGATTTTGGTAAGGCGGATGAATTCAACCGAATCGGTCAAGTTACTGGTCTTGCTTGGACCGAAGTGGGCGGTGATTTGCTGACCATCGAAACACAGTCTATGCCAGGTAAAGGTAAGCTGACTCAAACAGGTTCACTGGGCGATGTCATGCAGGAATCGATTCAGGCGGCCATGACTGTGGTACGCTCTCGGGCCGAGAAACTGGGAATTAACCCGGATTTCTACGAGAAACGTGATATCCACGTGCACGTACCTGAAGGGGCTACACCAAAAGATGGGCCAAGTGCGGGTACGGCAATGTGTACAGCGTTGGTTTCTTGTCTGACGGGTAACCCGGTTAAAGCAGAAGTGGCGATGACGGGCGAAATCACACTACGTGGTGAAGTTCTGCCTATCGGTGGCCTGAAAGAGAAATTGCTGGCTGCACATCGTGGTGGTATCAAAACCGTACTGATTCCAAAGGACAACGAACGTGATCTGGAAGAGATTCCACAGAATGTGATTGCAGATCTGAAAGTTATTCCAGTTCGCTGGATTGACGAAGTACTGAAGGTTGCACTTGAAAATGACCCGACTGGTGTCGAGTTTGACGCTAAAAAATAGTGATGTGCAGCAAAAATAAGTAAAAGTTTACGCTGATAGGTCGAAAAAGGCTTGTCAGCGTTTTTTTTGGGCGCTAACGTTACTCACTAGGCCTTCAGCCCAGTTGTAACAAGGCTTTAGACCAGTTTTTAACATTAATGGAACGAAATAGGCACCGAACAAAATAATAATTGGTGACCGAAGGGGAATTCACAGTGAATAAGACACAATTAGTAGAACAAATCGCAGCTAACGCTGATATCTCTAAAGCTTCAGCTGGTCGTGCACTAGATGCATTCATTGAAGCAGTGAGCGACACGCTTCAATCTGGTGATCAGGTGGCTCTAGTTGGCTTTGGTACATTTGCAGTACGTACTCGCGCAGCTCGCACAGGCCGTAACCCTAAGACTGGTGAAGAAATCCAAATCGCAGAAGCAAAAGTTCCTGCGTTCAAAGCAGGCAAAGCTCTTAAAGACGCTTGTAACTAATCAGAATTATCCTTTTGCCCCTTTCAGGCAAAATTAATTCGAACCTTTTGAAATTATGCGCATCATACTGATGCGCATTTCTTTTTCTGATACTATTGCGCTATTCAAAATTTTGGCTGAAGTGTGTCACTTCAAACCCGGAGAGCAGTAAAATTATGATGGATCGATTACGCGAGGGCGTGAACAGCATCGCGGTAAAAATTATCCTAGGACTAATCATCCTTTCTTTTATCTTCGCAGGGGTAGGTAACTACCTGATCAGCGGCAGTAATAATGCAGCAGCCAAAGTCGGCGGAACTGAAATCGGCCGTGGTGAATTTGAACAAGCGTACCAGAACGAACGTAACCGCATGCAAGCGCAGCTAGGCGATTACTTTGCTAACTTGCTTGCAGATCCTGAGTACGTGGCGTCTTTCCGTAAATCGGTGCTGGATCGTATGATCAACGACCTGTTACTGGAACAGCACGCACAATCACTGGGCCTGCGTGTGAGTGATGATCAGATTCGTCAAATGATTCTGGACATGCCTCAGTTCCAAAGCGAAGGCAAGTTTGATCAGGAAATTTACCAGTCTGCACTGCGTCGAGCTGGTTTCTCACCAGACTCGTTTGCAGAGTATATGCGCCGTGATTTGGTGCGTAACCAATTGATGAGCGCGCTACAAGGCAGCGAATTCACTCTGAAAGGCGAAGTTGAAGCTCAGGGCGAACTGATTTCTCAAACTCGTGATATTCGTACCATCACGCTGTCACCAGCAGAATTTGCTAAGAATGTTGAGCTGAGCGATGACGAAATCGAGCAGTACTACAAACAAAACCCAGAGCGTTATACCCGTCCAGAGCAGGTAAAACTTTCGTACATCGAATTGTCGGCAGAGCAGCTGAAAAGCGCGGTCACTATCAGTGATGATCAGGCACAGCAATACTACCAAGATCATCTGGACAAGTACTCTTCTGCTGAACAGCGCAAAGTCAGCCATATTCTGATTCAGGGTGATGATGAAAAAGCGGCGCAGGAAATTCTTGATGAACTAAAAGCGGGCGCGGATTTCGCAACGCTGGCAAAAGAAAAATCGCAGGATATCGGTAGTGCTGAAGAAGGCGGTTCGCTGGGCTGGATCGAACATGACACCATGGATCCCGCGTTCGAAAGTGCTGCATTTGCCTTGAAACAAGCAGGTGATATTAGTGGTCTGGTGAAGTCAGATTTTGGCTACCACATCATCAAATTGGACGAAGTGAAAGCGCCAATCGCGAAGCCATATGCTGATGTCGCGGCAGATATCAAAGCAGAGCTGAAAGATCAGCAAGCCGTAGATAAATTCTACGAGTTGCAAACAGAACTAGAAAAAGTAGCGTTTGAATCTCCAGATTCTCTGGACGAGGCTGCGAAAGCGATTTCAGCAACAGTACAGAAAACGGATTTTGTCTCTGAGCAGCAACTTCCGGCAACGCTGAACAATGCAGATGTTCTCAAAGCGATCCAGACTCCAGAAGTGAAAGACGATGGTTTGAACTCTGAAGCCATTGAAGTTGCCCCAGAGCATGTGGTGGTGGTACGAGTGGAGGAGTCTCGTCCGGAAATGGTTCTGCCACTGACAGAAGTAAAAGATCAAGTGGTTGCTCAACTGTCGAAAGTGAAAGGCGAACAGCAAGCTCTGGAGCTGGCAAGCAAACTTGTCGATGGTTTGAAACAAGGTGATAAATCTCTGTTGCAACAACATAATCTGGCGTTTGGCGATTTGAACATGATTGATCGCAGTTCTCCTCTAGCAGGAACCGTGTACGCGATGCCTAAACCCGCTGAAGGTGCAGTAACTTACGCACAAGCGAAAGACTTCGATGGCAACATCATTGTCGTGGAGCTGGATAAGGTGGAAGCAAAAGTGAATACTGAATACCACGACCAAATTGGTGCGCAATTAGCACGTATTGGTGTTCAGCAAGATCTTGCCGGAGTTTTGAGCGTGCTGCGTCAGAACACCGACATTAAGTACTATGCTGTGAGCCAGTAGTTGAGTTTCTTGTAACTGATATGTTTAACAAAATGGGCTGCGTTTGCAGCCCATTTTATTTCTGGTTTCTCTTGGTATGCCGTAAAGCCACACCGGCCTATGATCGGCGGCGTTTTTACTTTACAAGGAACATACAGTATGAAAATTCACAAATTTTGGTTGGCGATTCTCCTGGCTGTCACTTGGCCGGTATCTCACAGTTGGGCGGAAGGAAATGTTTCTGCTACAGAAGGGGTCGAGATAACTGTCAATATCAATACGGCACCAGCGGAAGAGTTGGCGACTTTACTCAAAGGTATCGGCCTGAAAAAAGCCCAAGCAATAGTTGACTATCGTGAGGCCAATGGTGCGTTCAAATCTAAAGAAGATCTGACGCAAGTGAAAGGCATTGGGCCAGATATCGTTGCTCAGAATGACAAACGTATCTTGTTATAACTGAGGTTTTTGACATCAAAAACTCAGGTCTCAGATCTGAGTTTTTCTCCTGAAATTTTGACTTTAAATCGCCGCTTTCTTGAATCCTTCCTAGCACCTGACTCCGAATCAATTTATAATTTGCCGCCGGTAAATCGCTGACAAAGTCAGTCACGAACAAAAATAAAGTGGAGTAAAACATGTCCTCTCATACACCGGTGATTACCGTTGATGGACCAAGCGGAGCGGGAAAAGGCACGCTTTGCATGCTGTTGGCTAACAAACTCGGTTTTCATCTATTAGACTCTGGTGCGATCTATCGCGTGCTAGCTCTTGCTGCGATTCACCACGGTGTTGACATCGAATCTGAAGACGCACTCGTACCGCTGGCCACCCATTTGGATGTGCAGTTCATCGCAGAAGGAGACTTGGTAAAAGTTATCCTCGAAGGTGAAGACGTTTCCAAAGAACTGCGTAAAGAAGAAACGGGTATGGCAGCGTCAAAAGTGGCGGCTTTACCACGCGTTCGTGAAGCATTGCTGCGCAGACAGCGTGCTTTTGCGGAAGGCCAAGGGTTAGTTGCTGATGGCCGTGATATGGGAACTGTGGTGTTTCCACAGGCAGAAGCCAAAATTTTCCTTGATGCGAGTGCTGAGGAACGTGCACGTAGACGTTTCAAGCAGTTGCAACTAAAGGGGCTTGATGTTAAATTTGACGCCCTTTTGAGCGAAATCCAAGAGCGTGACGACCGAGATCGTAACCGCCCAGTGGCGCCATTGCGCCCTGCAGAGGATGCGCTATTGCTAGATTCCACCGAAATGTCTATCGACGAAGTGGTGGTTAAGGCACTACAATATATCGAATCGAAGCTGGCGGAATAAACCACGTCAGTTAAGAGCGTTGGTCGCATGGATGATGACTGGCGAATTTAATAACCCCATGTGGTAGGACACCCGTGGACGTTTACTTATTGAAGATTAATTAAATGACTGAATCTTTTGCTCAACTCTTTGAAGAGTTTCTAAACGAGACTGAATTCCAACAAGGTACCATCGTTAAAGGTACTGTAGTAGCGATCGAGAACGGTTACGTTCTTGTTGATGCTGGTCTTAAGTCTGAGTCTGCAATCCCTGCTGAACAGTTCAAGAACGCTGCTGGCGAACTTGAAGTTGAAGTTGGTTCTGAAGTAGACGTAGCTCTAGACGCTGTAGAAGACGGTTTCGGTGAAACTCAACTTTCTCGTGAGAAAGCGAAACGTCACGAAGCTTGGATCGTTCTTGAGAAAGCTTACGAAGAAGCTGAAACTGTTGTTGGTATCATCAACGGTAAAGTTAAAGGCGGTTTCACTGTTGAACTGAACGGTATCCGTGCATTCCTACCAGGTTCACTGGTTGATGTACGTCCTATCCGTGACACAGCTCACCTAGAAAACAAAGAGCTAGAGTTCAAAGTAATCAAGCTAGACCAGAAACGTAACAACGTTGTTGTTTCTCGTCGTGCTGTTATCGAATCAGAAAGCAGCGTTGAGCGTGACGAACTTCTTGAGACTCTACAAGAAGGTACTGAAGTTAAAGGTATCGTTAAGAACCTTACTGACTACGGTGCATTCGTTGATCTTGGCGGTGTTGACGGTCTTCTGCACATCACTGATATGGCGTGGAAACGTGTTAAACACCCATCTGAGATCGTTAACGTTGGTGACGAGATCCTAGTTAAAGTTCTTAAGTTCGACCGTGACCGCACTCGCGTATCACTAGGTCTGAAACAGCTTGGCGAAGATCCATGGGTAGCAATCGCTAAACGTTACCCAGAAGGTCACAAACTGACTGGTCGTGTAACTAACCTGACTGATTACGGCTGCTTCGTTGAAATCGAAGAAGGCGTTGAAGGTCTGGTACACGTTTCAGAAATGGATTGGACTAACAAGAACATCCACCCATCTAAAGTTGTTAATGTTGGCGACGAAGTTGAGGTTATGGTTCTTGATATCGACGAAGAACGTCGTCGTATCTCTCTAGGCCTGAAACAGTGTAAAGCTAACCCATGGCAGTCATTCGCTGAAGCACAAGCTAAAGGCGACAAAGTTACTGGTAAGATCAAGTCAATCACTGACTTCGGTATCTTCATCGGTCTAGAAGGCGGCATCGACGGTCTTGTTCACCTGTCTGACATCTCTTGGAACGTTCCAGGCGAAGAAGCTGTACGTGAGTACAAAAAAGGCGACGAGATCTCTGCAGTTGTTCTAGCTGTAGATGCAGAGCGTGAGCGTATTTCTCTAGGCGTTAAGCAAATGGAAAATGACCCATTCAATGCTTACGTTGCAGACAACAAGAAAGGCGTTCTGGTTAACGGTACTGTAACTGCAGTTGACGCTAAAGGCGCAACTATCGAGCTAGAAGACGGCGTTGAAGGTTACATCCGCGCTTCTGAAGTTTCTCGTGACCGCGTAGAAGACGCGACTCTGATCCTGAGCGTTGGCGACAAAGTTGAAGCGAAATTTACTGGCGTTGACCGTAAGAACCGCGTAATCAACCTGTCTATCAAAGCGAAAGACGAAGCTGAAGAGCAAGAAGCAATGGCATCTATCAACAAGCAAGATGACGCTGCATTCGGTAACGCAATGGCAGACGCTTTCAAAGCTGCTAAAGGCGAATAATTCCGTATCGCTAAATAAAAAGGAGCCGTAAGGCTCCTTTTTTTATCTTTCGTTAAACACTTCTCTTATCCTTCCTCTGGCTTGTGATTTCGAACTGCCAAATAAAATAAATCTTTTGAGTGCAAAAAAGATTTAGCGAAGCTGTAGATTTTTTCTACAATATTAAGCAAGTGTTTGTTGGAATTGATATTACTGACTATAATCAGGATAAAAACTCGATGAGGGAAACTATGACTAAGTCTGAATTGATTGAAAGACTCTGTGCTGAGCAAACACACCTGTCTGCAAAAGAGATCGAAGACGCAGTAAAAGATATTCTTGAGCACATGGCGAATACTTTAGAGGCAGGAGAGCGTATCGAAATTCGTGGTTTCGGCAGTTTCTCCCTACACTATCGCGAGCCTAGAGTAGGGCGTAACCCTAAAACTGGTGAAAAAGTGGAGTTGGAAGGTAAATACGTTCCACACTTCAAACCAGGTAAAGAACTTCGTGAACGTGTAAACGAAAACATTTGATTTACGTAAAGATTCTTGTATAAAGCGGCATACTGTTTCAGTGTGCCGCTTTTTTGCGGGCGCAAACTCGAATAGCCATGGTTTGTCGCGCTGTTTTCCTGCATAATCAGGAAGCCAATTCGTGAATAGGTAATGGATTATGAAAATAATAAAAATCGTTGTGTTACTTGCTCTCTTCCTGATCGCATTGGCGTTAGGGTCTCAAAATCAGGAGATCGTAACGTTCAACTATCTGCTGGCTCAGGGCGAATTCCATCTATCGACGCTACTCGGGTCGGTTTTTGTGGTAGGTTTTCTCATCGCCTGGATCATTTTTGGAAGCATGCATCTAAAATCGCAACTTGAAATCCGTAAGTTGAACAGAAAGCTGAAAAAACAAACCTCATCCCATTCTGTTTCAGAACAAAAAGCGAATATCGGATAAGGCTGTTTTTAGATGTTAGAAATTCTCTTCTTGTTATTGCCAATCGCCGCCGCATACGGGTGGTATATGGGTAATCGTAGTGCCCAGCAAGACAAGCAGAAGCATTCCCATCAAATCTCCCGTCAGTACGTAACGGGGCTGAACTTGCTATTGTCTGATCAATCGGACAAAGCGGTTGATCACTTTATCGAACTATTACAAGTGGATAACGAGACCATCGATACCCACTTGGCGCTGGGTAATCTTTTCCGTTCCCGAGGCGAAGTTGACCGCGCTATTCGTATTCACCAGAACCTTATCTCTCGTTCAGGCCTGACCATTGACCAGAAGAACCTTGCGCTGCAACAGCTGGCGAAAGACTATATGGTTTCGGGTTTTCTCGACCGCGCCGAACGCATATTTGAGCAGCTTGTCGACGAACCAGAACATCGTGAGTCAGCTCTGCAGCAATTGACTGCTATCTACCAACAAACACGTGAATGGCACAAGGCGATCGATTGTGCACAGGCATTAGTTAAGATGGGCCGCAAACGCGTGAAAACGAGTATTGCCCATTTCTGGTGTGAACTAGCGATGCAAGAGAAAGCCGACGGTCATGATAGCAAAGCGATTCAACTATTTAAGAAAGCGCTTCAAGAAGACCCCAAATGTGTTCGTGCCAGCATCTCGCTCGGCAAGTTGTATCTGGAAAATGAAGATTATCGCAAGACCATCCAATATATGGAGATGGTCTTAGAACAGGATATTGATTTTATTGGTGAGGTATTGCCAACACTGGCAGAGTGTTACCACCATTTGGGTCAAGAGCAAGAACTTGTGCAGTTCCTGCGTCAGTGTATCTCTAACAAGGCCGGGGTATCGGCTGAATTGATGCTGGCTCAGATGGTTGCTCAACATGATGGTGTTGCCTCGGCTCAAGAACTGCTGACCCGTCAGCTGGTCAAAAATCCAACCATGAAAGGCTTCTATCGTCTGATTGATTACCATATTGCTGAAGCGGAAGAGGGCCGAGCGAAAGAGAGCTTGTCAACACTTCAGAAACTGGTTGGTGAGCAAATGAAAGTCAAACCACATTATCGCTGCCGCCGATGTGGTTTTTCGACCCATTCCCTTTACTGGCACTGTCCATCGTGTAAAGGGTGGGGCTCGATCAAGCCGATTCGCGGCTTAGATGGCGAATAATAGTAGAAATTGGCTAGACGCCGATTAAATAAGACATGCAGCTGGATAGGCTGCATTTTTTTAGGCTCAACGCGTATCTTAGGAGTAGAAATGAACGACCAAAAAGTGATCGTTGCACTGGATTATGACAATCAGGCGGATGCGCTGGCATTTGTCGATAGAATCGACCCAGCGAGTTGTCGATTGAAAGTCGGTAAAGAGATGTTTACGTTGTTTGGTCCTGAATTTGTACGTGAGCTGCACAAACGCGGTTTCTCAGTCTTCTTAGACCTCAAGTTTCATGATATTCCCAATACCTGCTCAAAAGCAGTGAGAGCCGCGGCTGAACTTGGTGTGTGGATGGTTAACGTCCATGCCAGCGGCGGCGAACGCATGATGACGGCGTCACGCGAGATCCTTGAACCATATGGTAAAGACCGTCCATGGTTGATCGGCGTGACCGTATTGACCAGCATGGAGCAAAGTGACCTGGCAGGCATCGGTTTGGATGTGGAACCGCAACAGCAAGTCATGCGTTTAGCAACACTGACTAAAAACTCCGGTTTGGATGGTGTTGTCTGCTCGGCACAAGAAGCGAGCATGCTGAAATCGAGCCTTGGTCAGGAGTTTAAGCTGGTAACACCGGGCATTCGCCCGGCTGGCTCGGAAGTGGGCGATCAACGCCGTATTATGACGCCATACGAAGCGGTTCAGGCAGGTTCAGATTACCTCGTGATTGGTCGTCCGATTACGCAAGCTGCTGAGCCTGCAAAAGTGCTTGCTGCGATCAATGCGTCTCTGGTTTGAGGTCATAATTGAATGGAAAAGGTCAGCTTAAGCTGACCTTTTTTATAGGTGATTTGCTGGAACACCGCTGTGAAATTTGAAGCCGTCATCGGGGGACGATATCAATTCAGCTTCCACGTGGCCAAAGTAGGCAATACGCTCGCTGATGTCCTGTCCGGCAATTTGCTCGGCCAGTGTCAGATAGTCTTGATAATGGCGTGCTTCAGAACGTAGCAGTGAGACATAAAATTTAGCGATGTCTTCATCAAGATGCGGTGCAAGGCGAGCAAATCGCTCACAGGAGCGCGCTTCAATGTAAGCGCCGATGATCAGCTTATCGATGAGTGTTTGTGGTTCATGAGTTTTCATGTGAGCCAACAGACCTTTCGCATAGCGGCTGGCCGGAGTCGACTCGTAAGCAATGCCGCGGCTTTCCATCACTTCCAGAACTTGATAGAAATGGTGTAGCTCTTCTTTGATCAGTAATACCATCTTATCAATCAAATCCTGACTGTAAGGTGAGGTTGATTTGGCCATGATTGCTTTGGAAATCTGACTTTTGCCTTTTAACGTTTCCATCGAACCGATGTTGCGATACGCAAAATCTTCGTATGGTTTAAACCAGTCCAACAGAGAGTGTTGACTCTCATGGTCAACAGCATACTTGCGAATGAGATACATCGCTGACTGGCCGGCTTTGAGCTCACACATCAAGTGGTCGAGCAAAATTGTTGGCAGATTCTCTGGCTTGCGGGCTTCTTCAATCCAGGCATTAGGAGTTTGGCAATGGAGGAACTGATTAATTGGTTCCAGAAGTTGTTGAATTGCAGGTGTATTGGTCATGTCGTTAACAATAAAAAAGGTCGCTCAAGCGACCTTTGTTTAATTCAATCGGTACTCGTTGGGCGAGTATATTACCATTTTTTCTTTTCACCAAAGAGAGCTTCCATATCACTATTACGCTCGTTCTCTTCGATTTGTTGTAACTCAGCGGCACTTTTAGACTGGCGGCGCTGTTGCAGTTCATCAAACATAGACTGAAGCTTCTCGCGTGCCTGGTTTGAATAGCTGTCATTTTTCGTGCTCAGCACTTCCAGGCCTTTGCGCAGCAGTTGTACCGCAGTGCCAGGTTGACCACGCACAATCGCATCATTAGAACGTTTAATCACGTTTTCGATGTTGATACGAATCTGAATCGTCTCTAAGCGTGCATTCTCTGTAACATACGCTTGTGTATCAAAACGACCTTTATTGTGCTCGCTACGAATAGTATCACGCAGGCGTTTAACCAGTTTTAGCATCATGATCGCTTGTTTATCGCTACTTGGTACTTTGAAACTGGTGCTCTCATTACCCGGATGGTTATCTTGCAGGTTTTTGATTTGCGCGTTCATGTTTTCAATGCGCTGCTGTAGCTGTTTATTCTTTGGATCCAGCTCATACATGTTCTGCAAAGCGTCCAGAATGCGATTATTGAGGCAGACCAACAGATCTTTGCTAAATGGCATGTGATGAGCATTGCCAATCAGATCTTCTGTTGCGTCGATAATCGCTAGGTAACGCGAGGATTCCTGTTTCTTCGCGGTTTCTACTTTGACTTTGTACTGAAGCATGATGTTATAGCCCAGAACTAAAACCAGCAAAATGGCAATCAGAGCAATAATTAAACCGATATTCATATAATCCGTGTCTTCATTTTCAAAGGCCTAATGATAAAGGATACACTATCCTAACTTTCCACTACACCTACAATTTTATTAATTTGATTATTCCCGTTTTGCCAATAAAAAACTGCAATAGAATGTTGAGATTGGGTCGTCTGTGGCAAAAATTTGTTCAATTACGCAAAACGATGGGTCATTTCAAAAACAATTTATTGGTTGTGCTTTGAATTATGTTCTCAAAGCGTTATAACTAATAATTATAAAATATAAACTCGTGATGTAGCACTCCGCAAGGAAATACAGGTCAATTATGAAGTTGCAGCAGCTTAGATACATCGTTGAAGTGGTGAACCACAACTTAAATGTTTCTGCTACCGCCGAAAGTCTTTACACCTCCCAACCTGGTATTAGTAAGCAGGTTCGTTTACTGGAAGATGAGCTGGGAATTCAGATATTTGAGCGCAGTGGTAAACATCTCACTCAGGTCACTCAAGCTGGTGAAGACATAGTACGGATTGCGACGGAAATTTTGTCACGGGTTGAGAGTATCAAATCTGTGGCGGGGGAACACACGCATCCTGAGATGGGGACGCTGAACATCTCCACCACCCACACTCAGGCTCGATATGCATTGCCTGAGGTCATTAAGGGTTTTACGGCCCGTTATCCGAAAGTGTCACTACACATGCACCAAGGAACTCCGGCGCAAATGTCGGAAGCGATCGCCAAAGGTTCGGCCAGTTTTGCTATTGCGACAGAAGCTCTGCATTTGTACCAAGACGCGATTATGTTGCCTTGTTATCACTGGAACCGTTCAATTGTGGTACCTAAGGATCACCCGTTGGCCAAGAAAGAACACTTAAGTGTGGAAGATCTGGCGCCGTACCCGTTGGTCACGTACGTATTTGGTTTTACCGGGCGTTCTGAGTTAGATAGCGCCTTTAATCGCGTAGGGCTCTCGCCTCGAGTCGTGTTTACCGCAACTGACGCGGATGTGATTAAAACTTATGTACGCATGGGAATTGGTGTCGGTGTGATTGCGAGTATGGCGATGGATGTTAATCAGGACAAAGATTTAGTAGCGATTAATGCCAGCCACATCTTTGGTGCCAGTACGACCAGTATTGGTTTTCGTCGTGGGACTTTCCTTCGTTCGTATATGTATGATTTTATGGAACGTTTTGCTCCGCACTTGACGCGCCCTGTAGTTGAACAAGCGATATCGCTAAAATCCAATCATGAAATTGAAGAAATGTTCCGCGACATTGAGCTACCTGTGCGCTGAGACAAATCATTGACCTTCAATGCCTTCCTCCTACAATAGCGCTTCAAACAGGGGACAGGCATGCGTGAACTTTTTCTACATCTCGATCAATTTTTGACTCAAACTCAGCCTCTTTGGCGGTTTGAGTCTTTTCATCTTAGTGCTCAACCCCATGCCCCCTGGACTGATAGCCATCCGGATCTGCAACGTTGGCTGATGTCGCTTTCTGAACACCAAATTGAGCAGTTTAAGGCATCACCTGCCACTCTTCTTCCCCAGATCGGTAAATTTATTGAAGGGTTGGAGAATATTCACCGTTCGTTGCAACTACCATCAGCGTCTTGTCAAGCAATAGATACAGCAGCAATAGAAACGGGTATACCAGGTCGAAAGCTGGAGCAGATCCGTCTAATTGGTGGAGCAGCGATAACTTGCCACCAAGCCCAAGAATGGCTGGAATGGTGCTCTGGGAAAGGTTATCTGGGGCGTGTTTTGGCCAGTGCGACTGGGCAAAAGGTTACCAGTTTTGAGTTCCAACATGCGCTGTGTGAATCTGGTCAGTCGGATGCGGATGCTCTGGGCTTATCGATGCAGTTTGTTCAGGGCGATGCATTTGATGAACGGAGTCGATGCTGCTTTTCGTCGGTTCAACATGCGATTGCGTTACATGCATGCGGTGATCTGCATGTCCGTTTGATGCAATACGCGACGGATGCGTCGTTACAGGCCATAAGCTTTTCGCCATGCTGTTATCATCTGGTGCAATCTGATCGCTATCAGTGCTTGTCGCAGCCTGCTCTGGCGTCTGCTTTGAGTTTGACTCGTCAGGAACTGCGCATTCCCCTACAGGAAACGGTAACGGGGGGAGAACGTGTACGGCGTCATCGCTTTGCAGAGATGAGTTATCGATTAGGTTTTGATGAATTGTTGAGGGCGGAATTGGGACTGATGGAATATCTGCCCGTACCCAGTATTAAAAAGTCCCAATTGAGCGAGGAGTTCGTTGCATTTTGCCAATGGGCGGCTCAGCAGAAAGGGATTGAGTTGCCGGGTGTGGACTATGCGCACTTTCAGCATTGCGGTGAGCTGCGATTCTGGACCATGGAGAGATTGAGTCTGGTGCAGTCAGGCTTTCGCCGATTACTAGAGCTGTGGTTGGTGTTGGATAAGGCGATGTATTTGGAAGAGCGTGGCTACCAGGTGACGTTGTCAGAGTTTTGCAAGCGGGATGTGACGCCCAGAAACATTCTGGTTCACGCCTGCAAACAATGATAACCGGGCATTAGCCCGGCTATTGCAAGCGGTCTGGGTTAATTGAACATGGCGATGGCTTCGCCCGGTGCAACGTATGCCAAATCGAAGTTGTCAGCGACCTCTTTACAGGTCACATGGCCATGAATGACATTCAGTCCTTTCATAAAGCCAGGATCTGATGCTAGTGCAGCTTGATAGCCTTTATTCGCCAATTTAACAATGTAAGGCAGGGTTGCATTGTTGAGCGCAAAGGTTGAAGTACGAGCCACAGCGCCAGGCATGTTCGCCACGCAGTAGTGCACGACGTCATCCACAATATAAGTCGGGTTGGCATGTGTGGTGGCGTGCGAGGTTTCAAAGCAACCTCCTTGGTCAATCGCCACATCCACAACGGCAGAACCTGGTTTCATGCGACGAATATGGTCTTTGGTCACCAGTTTCGGCGCGGCAGCACCCGGAATAAGAACGGCGCCAATCACCAAATCTGCATCCAGTACATATTTTTCAATCGCATCTTCTGTGGAGTAAACGACTTTTGCACGGCCTTGAAACTCCTCATCGAGTTTACGTAGCGTATCGACATTACGGTCAAGAATGGTGACATCAGCACGTAAGCCAATCGCCATGCGTGCGGCATTTGCGCCGACGACGCCGCCGCCAATAACGACGACTTTGGCTGGTGCTACTCCCGGTACTCCACCCAGCAACAGCCCGCTGCCACCGTGTGATTTTTCCAGCGTAAGTGCACCTGCTTGAATAGACATACGACCAGCAACTTCAGACATTGGTGCTAATAGTGGCAAGCGACCCATATTATCTGTTACAGTCTCATAGGCTATGCAGACAGCTTTGCTCTTGATTAGCTCTTCAGTTTGTGGAAAATCTGGAGCGAGGTGCAAATACGTAAATAAAATTTGTCCCTCTCGGAGCATAGCTCGTTCGACAGCTTGAGGTTCCTTAACCTTTACAATCATGTCTGCTTTCGCAAATACGTCTGCAGCAGTAGGAAGAATGGATGCGCCTACAGCGATGTAATCATCGTCTGAAAAGCCGATACCGGCACCGGCATTTGTTTCAACAAAGACTTGGTGGCCATGTGAGGCAAGCTCTCTCACGCTTGCTGGAATCATACCCACACGGTATTCGTGGTTTTTGATTTCCTTTGGTACGCCAATGATCATCCTGACTCCTTATATTTATGTGGTTGTATTGACTATTGTAGGGTTTTTGTATCGAATTTATGGCTAGTATAGTTAGTACAATATGATATTTGATACTGAATATTAAAAAGTTGTAGTATATATTTTTGCAAGGAAGTAATAAGGTGGAATAAAAAATGGCAGACAACTATAAAAGGCCGTCCAAGGATTTAGACCGTATCGACCGCAACATTTTGAATGAGTTGCAGAAAGACGGTCGTATTTCGAATGTTGAATTGTCTAAGCGTGTGGGTCTTTCTCCAACTCCATGTTTGGAACGTGTTCGTCGATTAGAGCGTCAGGGCTACATTACGGGTTACACCGCGTTGTTGAATCCGCAGTATCTTGACGCTTCGCTTTTGGTGTTTGTAGAGATCACGCTAAACCGTGGTGCTCCGGATGTATTTGAACAGTTTAATACAGCGGTTCAAAAGCTGGATGATATTCAGGAATGTCATCTGGTATCTGGTGACTTCGACTATCTGCTCAAAACACGTGTATCTGATATGGGTGCATACCGTAAGCTGCTAGGGGATACTTTGTTGCGCTTACCGGGTGTAAACGACACTCGTACTTACGTGGTGATGGAAGAAGTGAAGCAGACTAACCAATTGGTCATCAAGACTCGTTAATTAGAATTCGTCGGAATAGTGGTACTTCTTTCCACATTCTGACTTTCGCTAATTGGGTTTTTGACCTTGATATGGTTAAATCTTCGAACAAACCGAGCGGCTTTTGCCGCTCGGACTGTTTTCACCCTACCAATGTGCGTATAGTGATACCCCCATTGGCCATAATCATATTCAAGTTGGTTTATGTTCAAAGAGAACAACAATAAAGTCGAAACCATTATCAAAACGAGTGAAGAGCCTCAGTCTTCTCGTTTAAGTGGTGTACAACGTCTTCGCGAGTGCGGGCTGATTCTGGCTGTACTGGCATCCATTCTTTTAGCGGTCGCTCTGCTGACTTTCAATCCTGCTGATCCATCCTGGTCGCAAACGGCTTGGGGATCTGATATTCAGAATGCAGGTGGCATTGTTGGTGCCTGGGTCGCCGATACTCTGTTTTTTGTCTTTGGCTCGCTTGCCTATCCGCTGCCTGTCATTCTGACGGTAATCTCCTGGATTTTGCTGCGCAATCGTGACGAAGATGAATCCATTGATCTTATGCTCTGGGGAACACGCCTTCTGGGCTTAGTGGTGTTATTGCTGACCAGCTGTGGCTTAGCAGACATCAACTTTGATGATATCTGGTATTTCTCTTCCGGTGGTGTTGTCGGTGATGTGCTCACCAGCCTCGCCTTACCAACCCTAAACGTGTTGGGAACCACTCTGGCACTGCTGTTTCTTTGGGGAGCCGGATTTACCCTGCTGACGGGGATCTCTTGGCTGAATATCGTAGAGAGATTGGGTGAATCCAGTATTCGTGGTTTCCACTGGCTGATTAATCGACTGCGCGGTGAGAAAGAAGAGATTGTTGCACCGCAACTGGTGACTCCTATGGTTACTGAGCTTGTGACCAACTCATTAGCGCAACAAACTGCATGTGCAGAAGCGCCAACAATGTCGTTTGAAGAGCCTGTCCGTGAAGCGGACACGCTACCCGCATCAGAAGAACGACGCTTTAACATTCACATGCCTGAACGCAAGGAGACGGTGGCTCAACCTCAGGCAAATAAAGCACCCGAGGTAACACCGACATCCTCTCCGTTGTACAGCTTTGAAGAAGACGAAGAAACCTTAGAAAGTTCACGCAGTCGCCAATTGGGCGCCACGATTGAAGAGCTGGAAATGGTAGCCCGCGAAGAAGATGATTTCGCCGATGATACGCTACCATGGGATGAAGCAGCGCCGCAGATTGAGAATGCGTCTATCAGTGATCCCACTTTTGCCGTTTCAGAACCCGTTCAACCGCAGGTGGATCCGATTGCCTTTAGTCATACGATTGATGATGTTGAAGAGGATCACGTTCATATTGAGCCGACTATTTCCAACTTTGACATCCTGGATGACGACGACAGCGACGAACCGAGCGTCTCGAATAACGTGATAACAGACGAAGTGGATGATGAGCTTCAATACATTGATGACGAATTCGACGAGGACGACGATCAGGATGTCAAAGCATTCCAGAGCTTAGTCTCTGAGGCTCAGGCAAATATGGCGGCCAAACAGAATCCGTTCTTGATTCAAAAAGATGCGAATCTGCCTAAACCGACGGAGCCGATGCCGACGTTGGAGCTGTTGTATCATCCAGAGAAACGTGAAAACTTTATCGATCGTGAAGCGCTGGAAGAGATTGCACGTTTGGTTGAATCGAAACTGGCCGATTACAAAATTCAGGCGCAGGTCGTGGATATATTCCCAGGACCAGTGATTACCCGTTTTGAGCTGGATTTGGCTCCTGGCGTGAAAGTTAGCCGTATTTCGAGCTTGTCGATGGATCTTGCCCGTTCACTGTCAGCGATGGCGGTACGTGTGGTTGAGGTGATCCCGGGTAAGCCTTATGTGGGGCTGGAACTGCCAAATATGAGCCGTCAGACGGTTTATCTGTCGGATGTCATCAGCAGTCCGCAGTTCAAAGAGTCTAAATCACCGACAACCATCGTATTGGGCCAGGATATCGCAGGTGATGCCGTGGTCGCCGATCTGTCGAAAATGCCGCACGTGCTGGTGGCTGGTACCACGGGTTCCGGTAAGTCCGTGGGTGTGAACGTCATGATTCTGAGTATGCTGTACAAGTCGACTCCGGAGGATGTTCGTTTCATCATGATTGACCCGAAAATGCTGGAACTGTCCGTTTATGAAGGGATCCCTCATCTGCTGTCTGAAGTGGTAACCGACATGAAAGATGCCTCCAATGCTCTTCGTTGGTGTGTGGGAGAAATGGAACGTCGCTACAAACTGATGTCAGTGTTGGGCGTGCGGAACATTAAAGGCTTCAACGATAAGTTGAAAATGGCAGCGGAAGCTGGTCACCCGATTCACGATCCGTTATGGCAGGAAGGGGACAGTATGGATCCTGAACCACCGCTGTTGGAAAAACTGCCTTACATCGTAGTCGTGGTGGATGAATTTGCTGACCTGATGATGGTGGTTGGTAAGAAAGTGGAAGAGCTGATTGCGCGTCTGGCCCAAAAGGCGCGCGCCGCGGGGATTCACCTGATTCTGGCGACTCAGCGTCCGTCAGTCGATGTAATCACCGGCTTAATCAAAGCCAACATCCCAACTCGCGTGGCGTTTACGGTTTCAACCAAAACGGACTCACGAACCATTCTCGACCAAGGTGGCGCAGAATCATTGTTGGGTATGGGTGACATGCTTTATCTACCGCCAGGTTCAAGCCATACGATTCGCGTGCATGGTGCGTTTGCTTCCGATGATGACGTGCATGCTGTTGTGAACAACTGGAAAGCGCGTGGTAAGCCAAACTACATCAGCGAGATCACTAACGGTGATCAAGGGCCTGATGCTCTACTGCCGGGTGAGAAGATGGAAAGCGATGAAGAAATGGATCCGCTGTTTGATCAAGTAGTCGAACACGTCGTAGAAACCCGCCGAGGCTCAGTGTCCGGTGTTCAGCGCCGTTTTAAGATTGGTTACAACCGAGCAGCACGAATTGTCGAACAGCTTGAAGCACAGGGTATAGTCAGTGCTCCAGGGCACAACGGGAACCGAGAAGTATTGGCCCCCGCTCCCGTGCGAGACTAAACGACAAATGAAAAAGGCGCCAAAAGGGCGCCTTTTTTATAGCCAAAATATCAACGTTTTGACTTAGCAAACTGAGCTAAAATGATCACTGCCAGAGCAACGAGATTAGCAGCAAAGATAATGACCAGCCATTGGGGCATGGAGAGAGACAGGAATTGCCAAACGACTTTACTGCAGTCGCCGTAAGCTTCGAACATCCATGGAAACCATTGATTCAACGGTGCCCAACTTGGCAACATAACAAACAGGTCACAAGTCGCAAACGGTGAAGGGTTAAATTGGTAATCCACATGCTGCATGGCCAGAGTCAACCCCTTGTAAGCACTGCCGCCCCAAGCGATAAGACCAATCCAGCGAAATAGAGGGTTTTGGGGAGCGATAAGACCGATCACTGCGGCACCGCCAATTCCCAGCATCGCGATACGTTCATAAATACACATCACGCATGGAGCAAGTATCATGACGTGCTGAAAAAATAATGCGCAGGCTTCAAAGAAAATGATGAAGGCGAATAGTAGTCCCCAGGATAGACGAGACTGTGAAAAAGATTTCAAGCCGGATAAAAAGTTCACGTAACAGTCCTTACTTGTTCAAATAAAAAAAGCTCTGATAACTCAGAGCTTTTTATCTCGGAATAGTTTCCTATTCAATACATTTTTAGTGACCGCTCGACACAACGCTCTCCATTGTTGGAACGCTGTGATGACTAATCCAGCCCATGTCGTAGAAATAGCTGGTCATAGGATCGACGAAGAAAATGATGCCGACTAAACCAACCAGCGTCAGCACTACAGTGTACGGTAGAGCCATCACTACCATGCGTCCATAGGAGAGACGAATCAATGGAGCCAGAGCCGATGTCAGCAGGAATAGGAAAGCAGCTTGGCCGTTCGGTGTCGCGACTGAAGGCAGGTTTGTCCCGGTGTTAATGGCCACAGCAAGCAAGTCAAATTGGTCACGAGTGATGATACCTTCCATCATGGCGGTTTTCACTTCGTTGATATACACCGTGCCTACGAATACGTTGTCTGACACCATAGACAGCAGGCCATTCGCGACATAGAAAAGAGCCAACTGAGTTTCGTTGTCTTCGATGTGCAGAACGGCATCGATGATAGGTTTGAACAACTCCTGATCAATAATGACTGCAACGATGGAGAAGAACACAGCCAAAAGAGCGGTAAACGGCAGCGCCTCTTCAAACGCTTTCCCTAGTGAATGCTCTTCAATCACACCCGTAAAGGCCGTCGCGAGAATGATAACCGAGAGACCAATCAGACCCACTGCCGCCAAGTGCAATGCTAATCCAGCAATCAGCCAGATTGCGATAGCGCCCTGAATCCAGAGTTTTGCTACATCTTGGTTGGTACGGGTCTTACGTTCTTCAGTATCAAAATCGATAAGAATCTGGCGCACATTCGGTGGCAGCTCTGAGCCGTATCCGAATACTTTCAGTTTCTCAACCAGAACACAGGTCAGAATACCGCAAAGGAAGACGGGTAGTGTTACTGGTGACATGCGCACCAAGAATTCCCCAAAGAACCAGCCCGCCTGATCGGCAATGATCAGGTTTTGTGGTTCGCCTACCATAGTGGTCACGCCGCCCAAAGCTGTGCCGACACCAGCATGCATCAGCAGCGACCGCAGGAAAGAACGGTAGTTTTCTAAGTCATCGCGTGTCAGCTCTGGAATGTGTTCATCTTGTGTGTGGTCATGGGCTGAATGGAATGACTGCCCTGAAGCCACTTTGTGGTAGATCGAATAGAAACCGACAGCGACACTGATGATGACCGCAATCACGGTTAACGCATCCAGGAACGCAGACAAAAATGCCGCCGCGACGCAGAATGCGACAGAAAGCAGAGGCTTCGAGCGAATGCCAAGTAAAATTTTGGTAAAAATGTACAGCAGCAAATGCTTCATGAAGTAAATGCCAGCCACCATAAATACCAAAAGTAATAATACTTCGATATTTGCGACTAATTCATGTTTTACCTGTGCTGGGCTGGTCATGCCAATTGCGATAGCTTCAATAGCTAATAATCCACCAGGTTGTAACGGATAGCATTTCAATGCCATAGCCAGAGTGAAAATAAATTCAATGACTAATAGCCAGCCCGCAACAAACGGATTAATTAAAAAGAAAACAATTGGGTTGATAATAAGGAAGGCAATAATGGCAACTTTGTACCAATCTGGCGCTTTACCTAAGAAGTTTTTGATAAATGCGCTTCCAAGCGACATCGGCATGGTGATCACTCTCACTTTAGTGATGAATAGACTTAAGTTATGTGCCTGTTTTTGAATCAATTCAATATAATCAGACGTAAGTCTATGCAAATTTCTTTTTTAACAATGGCTTAGTAAATCAATAAGTGGAAGCTATCCGACCGACTTACTAAGTCACTCCCTGAGGAAAATAAGCACTCTGTACTTTGAACGCCACAATACAGTGAGACGTAATTTAGTCAATATCAAACCATCTGTTGATAAATGGCTCACTGCACTTTCGTAGAGAAACGCGATCAAAGTGGCGCTAGCATAGCACAAAAGTTATAAAAATTTCATTCACAAGGGGAGGATGTCAGCAGATTGGAGTAAATATAAGTTTAGTGTTGAAAAATACCTCTTATTGGTAAGTTAATTTTGAAGAATATAAAAATAATAATGTGAGCAATATCTCTTTAAATGGAAATTAATGGTCTAAGAAAGGTTAATTAAGAAATATTTTGAAACACATTGAAACGTTTATTTCACAATAAAATTTCTGAATAACAAAAAGATAGAACAAAAATAGAGCTATAACTCTAACTGAGTGGTTGTTACCAGTTTCCCAATGGTTTGTTTCCGCTGGATGAAAACTAGTGGTATGATGAGTGCCATTCGACCCAAAAAATAGAAAACTGGAAAAGTACTTAATGGTCATCAAGGCAAAAAGCCCAGCAGGTTTTGCAGAGAAATACATTATTGAAAGCATTTGGAATGGTCGATTCCCTCCGGGTTCCATTCTGCCTGCCGAGCGAGAGCTCTCCGAACTGATTGGTGTAACACGTACAACGCTTCGCGAAGTTTTACAGCGTTTAGCTCGTGATGGATGGTTAACCATTCAACATGGTAAGCCAACCAAAGTGAACCAGTTTATGGAAACCTCCGGTTTACATATTTTGGATACTCTAATGACGCTGGATGCAGAAAACGCAACCAGTATCGTCGAGGATCTTCTGGCCGCGCGTACCAACATCAGTCCTATCTTTATGCGTTATGCGTTTAAGGTAAACAAAGAAAGCAGTGAGCGCACCATATCCAATGTGATTGATTCGTGTGAGTCGTTGTTGAACGCTGAGTCGTGGGACGCATTTATCGCCTCTTCCCCTTATGCAGAGAAAATTCTGCAGCAGGTGAAAGACGATGGTGAGAAAGATGAAGCGAAACGTCAGGAGCTGTTACTGGCGAAAACGTTTAATTTCTACGATTACATGTTGTTCCAACGTCTTGCGTTCCATTCGGGCAACCAGATTTACGGTCTAATCTTTAATGGTCTGAGAAAGCTGTATGATCGCGTTGGTAGCTACTACTTCTCGAACCCGGAAGCACGCCAATTGGCGATGAAATTCTATCGTGAATTGTTGGATGTATGTTCAACTGGCGATCGTGAACAGTTGCCGGGTATTATTCGTCAGTACGGTATTGCGAGTGCGCATATCTGGAACCAGATGAAGACCACGCTGCCATCGAACTTTACAGAAGATGACTGCTAAGCGAGCCATCACTGATTAAATAAAAAAGCCCGCTCAACGGGCTTTTTTAATGGATTAGATTTCTTCGCTACCCCCGGCAGCGGCAAACCAGTTTTTAAGATGAGTTTTCAAGTCTTTGAGCTCATCCGGACCGATGAGCGCTAAACCGAGATCTTCGGCGCGAGTAATGTCGTTGTGACGCAACGGACGGAAGCTCACCAGCATGGCACGGGCTTGTAACCCACCCAATAAGTCACGCAATGACTCCAGTTTATACAGCGTATCATCGCCGTCGTCGCGCATGCCTTTAGTTTTACATTCAATGATGTGAAGCTTATTGTTCACCACCGAAGCAACATCCAACTCGTTGCGCACTTCACGATCGCCCAGTTGGCGATAAACCTGCACGTTAAGCGAGCGGTCTTGAATGGTTGGCATATCGTCCTGGATCTGACGAACGGTGCTGTGAACCAAGGTTTCTAACCATTCACCGTTTGAGAAGCGTCGCGCGTCTTCATTAGCAAACGTGAGAATCCCTTTGTCGTAAGTGGCGATGTCAGCTTCCACTAAATCACTCAGGAGTAGATTGAGTTCGCGGTAGCCTTGCTGTTTGTCGGACAACTCAACATCCAGGCGCTGTTCTTTACGACAAGTGGTTGCCAGATAGTTCAGTGTCGCCAGACCAGGGCCCAACTCCAGAGCGTTGCTTGCCCAGCGTTCGCCCAATTCGTAAAGCTTTTGATCCAGTTGCGGTGGCAGATTTTGCTCACTGAACTCGCCACGTGCGCCGAAAATGGTCAGATAATCGGAAATGGTGATGCGGTCCTGAACCTGAGTATCTTTATTGCCATCCGGATACAACCAGCACAGGCGATCACTGTTCGGCTCAACGACAAAAATCGGCCAGTGATATGTGCGGAATACTTCATAGACCGACAGCAAACGGTGGCGCAGACCGCAGCTGGCGTTTAGTTTGACGTCGAGATTGCGTTGTTTGAGGTCTTCAGCCAGTTCGCGAATCGAGGTTTTGATGTCGGCGATGTTTGAACCCGCAGGAATCTCGAAAAACTCAGAAGTGATATCACGCTGATTGAGAACCGTATGCAAACGAACATACATTGATTCTTGTGAACGGTCACCGATAAACACAATGTGTCGACTGACGGTTCGATTATCCAGTAGCGGAGTGATCAGACGAACCGGATCCTGATCTATGATGCCAACATGAACGGCCATACGTTATCCTCATGTTTGGCTTGCGAAAAATTGGGATATTTGAGAAGAGCGTTGCAAGCCATAGTATCCATATAACGACGCAGCGCACAAAAAACAAGGGTGACCGCTTAGAAAAGTCACCCTGAGTCAAGATTTTACGCCGCCCTAACAAAGCAAGCGGCTGTTTGGTTGCGGTTTTACAATTTGAAGCGATGCACCAGGTGGCTCTGCTGACTGGCTAACTGAGTCAGATTGGCACTGGTTTGGGCAATTTCGCTCATCGCCTGATAGCTTTCATCGGCAATATGGTTGATGTCTTCAATGCTGCGAGCAATCGCTGTTGTGGTTTCACTTTGCTCCGCTGCCGCCTGAGAAATGTGAGTACTCATTTGGCTGATCTCGATGATCAATGCCTGAATCTCTTCCATCGCACTGTTGGCGTGAGAAGCTTGCTCCACCGACTGCTCCATATCTTGCATACAACTTTCAATCACTTTACTGGCTGACGTTGAACTGGTCTGCAGATTGCTGATCATGGTTTCAATCTCGGACGTTGATTCGGTGGTACGCTGAGCCAGCACGCGCACTTCATCAGCAACCACGGCAAAGCCTCGGCCCTGCTCGCCAGCACGTGCCGCCTCAATCGCTGCGTTGAGTGCCAGCAGATTGGTTTGTTCTGCGATGTTGCGAATAACATCCAGAATCGAACCGATTTGACTGCTCATTTTACGCAGTTGCCCCACAGCTTCTACAGAATCATTCAGGCGAGTTTCCAGTTGGTTGATGGTGGTAATGTTGTTACTCATGATATGGCGGCCAGACTCCGAAGCCGTTTCCACCTGTTGTACCATTTCCAACGAGTTTTGCGCACTGTGCGCCACTTCCTGAACAGAATGGGCCATTTCAGTCATGGCGGTCGCCACGTTAGCGGTTTGTTCGCGTTGGCTGTTCAATTGCGATTGCGCGCCTTGTGAGGTCGATTGGTTCTGATTGGCTGTTGAGGTCAGATCATCTGAGGCTTGATTGAGTTTGAGCAAAATATCGTGCAGGTTATCCGCCAGTGAGTTGATGTGACCGCTGAGGCGAGAAAACTCATTGTTATGAGTGATTTCAATTCGCTGGGTCATATCGCCCTGCGTCAGGCTTTCCAGTGTAGTAAGAATACGTTTCAATGGTGAACGGACGCTGTGCGCGATGTGATAGCCAATACCCGCGGCCAGCAGCACGACCACCAGTCCGATTCCGATCGCCTTGTACACGCCTTGTTGATAAACGTTGCCAGCTTCAGCAAGTGAGTTATCCAGATCTTGCGTCGCTGTTTGGTTGAACGAATCGAGGATCTTCATCGCATTGTCAACTTCGGTCGCTAAGTTCGCGATGTTGTCATACAACGCGGCACGCGCTTTGAGGTATTCGTTGTGTTGATCCAGTACGCCGCCTTTCTGGCCGATATCTTGAGTGAACTTCTGTACGGGTTCATCGAAGGTTTCTTTTAACTCAGGGAGTTGCGTGGCAAGACCGCGATAGGCGTAATTGAGATGAGTAACCGCTTTCTTGTTCTTAGCCACGGCCTTTTCAACAAAATCCACGTCTGAGCTAGCCAGGGCATCCGAGGTAATCACTTCGGCGTCCTTCAGCTTGATGAAATAGCTTTTGGCCATGACTTTGACGGAGATGCTACTTTGGTCATCAACAAAACTCTTCATACCCACATTGAGTTCAAAATGCAGACGTTGAAATTCGCGCGTGGATTTTTGTACTTTTGCCTGAGCGTCGAACATCGCCTGATAGTTGTTCATCGCTTCATTGGCTTCGTTAAAATAGCGACTTTCCAACTGCTTAAGAGCGTCAATACGCTCTTGCAAATCAGGATGTGAGACGCTCGCCGCTGCCAGTTGACTCAATACGGCGCTGAAATCATCTTTCGCCTGAGCGAATTCACCGCGCATTACGTTCATACGGTCGACATTCTGCGTGGTCAAAAAGTCTTTGAAAGATTTGTCTGCAGAGAGCAGTTGAACACTGGTTTTATTAGACAGTGAAACTAGTGGTAAAGCGGTTTTGGATACCCCTTCAAAATTGGAATGAATTTGGCTCATACCTCCCATCATGATGGCCACCGTCACGGCGAACATGATGATTATCAGCGCAAAGCCGGCGTACATACGCCTGATCACTGAACCTTGCATAAATCTCTCCCTTGATACACTCAAAATTCTTATAAAAATAGTAATGACAAATTTGTCTTAAAAAATTAACAAAATAATCATTATTGTATTGAGCGTGAGAAGCGCATTTTATGACGGACACTGCAAAAACATTTTTTATCTGCCGCCAAACTTTGTTTCTGTTAAGTGAACGGTGTTTTTTATTGAGCTTTAATACGCCTTGTCGCATACTCACTCAAACAATGACATTTCAAAATACCTCTGATGGAGAGCTTCATGTCTGAAGAAACCATTTTTAGTAAAATCATTCGCAAAGAAATTCCCGCTGACATTCTGTATCAAGATGACCTGGTAACGGCATTTCGTGATATTAACCCACGTGCGCCAAGCCATGTCCTGATCATTCCGAACAAACTGATTCCGACCGTAAATGACGTGCAAGAAGCAGACGAACTTGCTTTAGGCCGCATGTTTACCGTGGCGAAGAAAATCGCTGAGCAGGAAGGTATTGCTGAAGATGGCTACCGTTTGTTAGTGAACTGCAATTCACACGGCGGCCAAGAGGTTTACCATATCCACATGCATCTGGTGGGCGGCCGTCCGCTAGGCCCTCTGTTGATGAGTTAACCGTTTGTCTGGCCCGGCGTTGCCCGGGTCAGACGCTTCTATTGATGCTCAAGCGGAGTTTGTAGTGAAGTTTAACTTACGACACCTGACCATTTCGCTTACCTGTGTGTGGCTTAGCGCCTGTGCAAACTTCACGGCTGGTAATCTTTTTAGCCATTACAGTGCTCAGAATTCTGACTTATACCAATCGGTTAAAGCGGGCGATTATCAACAAGCCACCGAAGAGTTTTCTGATTACGTTGCCGGAGACATTCTGGACAATCTGGAAAAAGGCCGCGTCTATTTTCTAAATCGCCAATACGCTGAAAGCCAATCCGCACTTGAGTTGTCGGATACGGCGATTCGTCGCCAGCAGGATCAAGCGGTTATTTCTCTCAGCTCGACGGCAACCAGCGTGGGTTCATTGGCAGTAAACGATAACCTCAATGACTATCAGCCAGCAGACTATGAACTTGGTTTTTTGCATCTTTATCTTGGTTTGAACTATCTTCAAAACAATAGTTTAGAAGGGGCGTTGGTGGAAATGCGCCGGGCAAATCAGGTGCAAGAGCAGGCAAGAAAGTCTCGTGAAGCGGAACTTGAGCAAGCGCAGCGGGAAATGCAGTCAAAAGGCGTCACTCCGAATCTGGGCAGTGTTCTGGCCAGATATCCGGATGCCGGGCAGACACTGCAAGCGGTGCAAAACGGTTACCTGCTTTATCTTTCAGCACTGCTTTACGAAGCCTCGAATGACTTGAACAGCGCGTATGTTGATTATCGACGCGCGTTGGCGGTGGCTCCGGAAAACCGTGCTGTGATCGATGGTACGATTCGCGTCGCACAGCGTCTTGGCATGAACGAAGACCTGACGCAGCTCACCACGCGTTACGGTCAGAATGAGTCCCTAAACGATCAGCAGGGGCGGGTTATCGTGATTGACGAACAAGGTATTGTGCAGGCTTTGGAGAGTTGGCGGTTATCTTTACCGCTTTTTGACAGCAGAGGGAATACCGCGTTGTATTCTTTGGCGTTGCCTTACTATCCCAAGCAAACAACGCCGCGGTTTGCACCTCTGCGTCTCAATGATACGGAGTTGCACAGTGATCGCCTGACGGATGTGGATTTGATGGCGCAACGCGATCTGCGAGAACGAATGCCGGCAATGGTTATACGTCAGGCGTTACGAGTGGTGGCAAAAGATCAGTTGCGCAAAGAAGCGACCAAAGGTGACGATGTTGGCAACTTGATTTTTAACGTGTTGAATACGTTAACGGAGCAACCCGATACGCGCAGTTGGTTGACGTTACCTGAAGCTGTGAATGCCTCTAGTTCCGTGGTCGATGCTGGTCAACAAAACTTACAGGTGGATGGTCAAAATTACACCTTTACTGTACCGCAACGCGGGACAACATTGGTGTGGCTGTCGCGTCAGGGAAATCATGCCACCGTATGGCATAAACAACTGGGAAGATTGTAATGAAAAAATGGTTAATCTGTTTATTGTCTGCGTTAGCGCTGATGGGATGTGCTGACAACAGCGCTGGCTTGCGAGTTGATGGCAGCACACAGCGAGTGCTGATAGGCGATAACGTTTTGGCGGGCCGTCTGAGCGTTGAAGATATCGCCACTAGTGCGTTCGATGGCCACACCCGCGGTGTCGTTCGTCTGTTGAGTCAATACAGCGGTGACCAACATTTGCAGTACCGTTTTTATTGGTACGACAATGAAGGACTGGAAGTGAACACGCAACCGGGACCTTGGAAACAAATTATTATACGTGGGGAAGAGACAGTATCGCTGTCGGAAGTGTCGGTAAACCCGAATGGCACTCAATTCCGCGTACAAATCCGTGCATCAAATGATTAATCTCATCGAGTTAGTTTAGAGGATTCAGAATGAAAAAAAGTATCATCGCGTTGCTTGGCCTGGCAGTAATTCTGGGCGGCTGTTCAAACAAAGTCAGTTATGGTGATGCACAAGCTGTAGAAACGGTCACTGTCGACTTCGGTTCTACGGATCTGCAAAAGATAGCTGCAGATATGATTGATAGCATGATGATGTCTGGTTCAGTGTCGGCAATCACCCGTGACTCACGTCCAATCGTATTTGTTGAGCGCATCAAAAACAAAACCAGCGAACACATCGATACCGAGTCCATCACCGATACCATCAGTACTAAAATGCTGAATTCGGGTAAATTCCGCTTTGTGGATATGGATCGTGTCGAGGCTGTGCGTGAACAGCTGAAATTCCAGAACAACGATGAACTGGTGAACCAAAGCACAGCGATTCAGTTTGGTAAAATGGTGGGCGCCGAGTACATGCTGTATGGCAACCTATCCAGCATCGTGAAGAATGCAGGTAGCGACACGGACGTTTACTACAAAATGACCATGCGCCTGATGGACCTGAAAACAGGCCTGATCGAATGGGCAGATGAAACCGAAATTCGTAAGCAGCAGTCTAAAAGCTTGTTTGGTTTGTAAGCTTTGAAATGAAGAGGTGAGTGATGGCGAGAATGTCCTGGCGTGAAGCGTGTCAGTTAGACCCCACGTTGCAATCCCTTACTCACTTTTTCTCGTTTCCTCCCGAATACGCGCAAACGCTGACGGGAGGGTTGACCAACCGTTGTTGGAAAGTGGTCTGCTCGCAAGGCAAAGCCTATGTATGGCGTCCGACAACTCCGATCACCAAAGCGTTTTCTATCTCTCGTTTCCAGGAATATCAGATTCTTAAGTCGATTGAATCCAGTCATATCGGTCCGGCAGCCGTATCCGTTAATGATCAGGGCCTGCTGGTGGAGTGGATAGAAGGCGAATCGCTGACCAATAATTTGCCGTTCGATTCGCTGCTTCGCACACAAATCCGCATTCATGAACTGAATGTTTCCCGCATTCCGGTGGCCCCGTTCAGCTTTACGGCAAGGGTCGATCACTATTGGATGCAGCTCAAATCTGAGTTCAAAACCGTTGAGATTCAGTCGCTGTATCAGGCCTGGAGAACGACTCCGAATACGGTGGATGTCCTGCCTGCGCTGTGTCATTTTGATCTGGCGGGCTACAATATGGTGAAAACCGCACAGGGCAATAAAGTTATCGACTGGGAATATGCCGCAATCGCAGACCCGAGGATGGACTTAGCGCTGAGCATCAATGTGGCCGGAGAGAAGATTCTCGATTCCGTATTTCGTTATTGCCAGTTACGTGACATTGATGATGTTGATGTGTGGGTGGATGGTGTGCAAGCTTGGTTGCCGCGAACGACCATGATGGCCATGCTGTGGTATCTGCTGGCGTTCCAGTTGTGGGGGGACGACAGTTACTATCAGCAGGCATTACACATCAAAGAAACATTCTGTAGTTAGGATCACTGTTTATCCACCTTGTTGCGGTAAATTGTTTTCTATATCTTTAAAACCATACAGTTCGTGGTAGATTAAAACCTCAAGGGAATCGGGGGACATTATGATTATTTATTTGCACGGGTTCGACTCAACTAGCCCAGGGAACCACGAGAAAGTCCTGCAGCTTCAGTTCATCGACGACGACGTTCGTTTCATCAACTACAGTACTTTGCATCCTAAGCATGATATGCAGCATCTGCTCAAAGAAGTTCATAAAGTGATTGAGCAATCCAACGACCCACACCCTATCATTTGTGGGGTAGGTTTAGGCGGCTATTGGTCAGAGCGGGTGGGTTTCTTGTGCGGTATCAAGCAGGTGATTATGAATCCTAATCTGCATCCTGAACGCAACATGGTCGGGCGAATTGATCGTCCTGAAGAATACGAAGACATCGCCACCAAATGCGTCGAGCAGTACCGAGTGAAGAATAAAGGCCGTTGCCTAGTTATTTTGTCACGTAACGACGAGATTCTGGATAATCGGGAAACTGCTAAAGAACTACAGGATTACTATGACATTGTTTGGGATGAAGCGCAGTCTCACAAATTCAAAAAGATTTCGCAGCATTTACAGACGATCAAATCCTTCAAAAATGCATAACCAGCACAAATGAAATGAGTTTCAGCGGCCCACGATACGGGCCGTTTTTTTGTCGCAAAAAAGCAGCGAATTCGGCGAATTCTTAGGTTGCGTGGGGAATTTACCTCTATATAATGGCTTGCGCATAAAAAATTTGATAGATATCAAAAAAACAGAAAGAGCAAGAACGAAAACTTGCCCGATATTTTTGCGTTAACCACGCTTTTAGCCCAATGAACGTGTCGATAGAGTATTAATAGCCGAAAACAAACATCGATACCCAAACGACAGTTTTGCAAAGAATTCTCTCGGTATGAGTCATCGTGCCGAACCATAGTTATTGATATTTGTTTTGAGGATTGTTGTTGTGACACGCATTATCGTAGTAGGCGGTGGCGCTGGTGGTCTTGAGCTTGCAACCAAGCTGGGCCGTACACTGGGCCGTAAACATCGCGCAGAAATCACACTGGTAGACCGTAACTCTAGCCACCTTTGGAAACCTTTGTTGCACGAAGTTGCAACCGGGTCTCTGGATGAAGGGGTGGACGCTCTGAGTTACCGTGCTCATGCCAAAAACCACAGCTTTGACTTTCAACTAGGCAGCCTTGAGTCCATCGACCGCGACAGCAAAACCATCATGCTGAGCGAACTGAAAGATGAACATGGTGAGCTTCTGATGCCAAAACGTGAATTGTCTTATGACATTCTGGTGCTGGCGATTGGTTCCACATCGAACGATTTCAACACTCCTGGTGTTCGTGAACACTGTATCTTCCTGGATAGCCCTGAACAGGCAAACCGCTTCCGTACAGAGATGAACAACGAGTTCCTGAAACTGCACGCGAAAAATGGTAACGGTACGGTAGATATCGCTATTGTCGGCGCGGGCGCGACAGGCGTGGAGTTGTCAGCGGAACTGCACAACGCGGTGAAAGAACTGCATACCTATGGCTTCGGTGATTTGGATTCCAGCAAGCTGAACGTGAACCTGATTGAAGCGGGTGAACGTATTTTGCCAGCATTGCCACCACGTATTTCAGCTGCTGCACACAGTGAGCTGACTAAACTGGGTGTGAATGTGCGTACCGCGACGATGGTCACAAAGGCGGAAGCGGATGGCCTGACAACGAAAGACGGCGAAAAAATCTCTGCGCAAATCATGGTTTGGGCGGCGGGTATTAAAGCACCGGATTTCATGAAAGAGATTGCTGGCCTGGAAACCAACCGCATTAACCAACTGGTGGTGAAAGACACACTACAAACCACACGTGACGACGATATTTTTGTTATCGGCGATTTGGCGCAATGCACTCAGGCTGACGGTTCATTCGTTCCACCACGTGCTCAAGCTGCGCACCAGATGGCGAGTCTGGCGTTTAAAAACATTGTGGCAAAACTGATTGGTCGCGAGATGAAACCTTACGTCTACAAAGACCATGGTTCTCTGGTGTCTCTGAGCCGATTCTCTACCGTTGGTAGCCTGATGGGCAACCTGACTAAAGGCTCTATGATGGTTGAAGGCCGTATCGCACGGGTGGTGTATATTTCACTATACCGCATGCATCAGATGGCGTTGCACGGCATGTTCAAAACTGGCCTGATGATGCTGGTGGGACGAATCAACCGCGTATTGCGTCCAAACCTCAAGCTTCACTAAGCAAGATGATTTAAAAAAGCCCCATCAGGGGCTTTTTTATTATTCTGGAATCAATGAATAGACAATGCCATCTTTAGGTTTACCGTCGAACAGAAAGCGGTTTCTGGCAATGGTTTCTTGCATCGCACCGCAGGCGATAGCGAGACGTTGACTGGCTGCGTTGTCCGGATCGCAAACGATCTCAAGCCGGGTGAGTTCCAGCCTGCTAAAACAGAACTCAATTAGCGCGCTAAGCGCTTCTTTTCCCATGCCCTGATGCTGATGGGTGTCGGCAACCCAGTAACCGAGGCTGGCCATATTGAAGGTATGGTAAAACTCATTAATCGCCACCATCCCCACAAGTTGCTGTTGCTTCTTGTCGAATACACCAAATCCGTAAGAGTCGGCCTTTACCCAGTTCAGACGAGTCGCCAGGATGAAACGTTCAGCCTCCTGCGTCGAGAACTGCGCATAACACCAATCCACCCACTGATGCAGAGAAGGAGAGTGGCGAACGCAGTCAGCAAACTCCGCGGCTTCCTCGAGAGTAATCAGGCGTAATTGCAGACGTTGGGTAATTATCTGAAAATCAGGGCTCATAAGTGATGCACCTATGCACGGTTTATCAGGTTTGAGTATAAAAGAAACGCCCACAAGGGGCGTTTCTTTAATTCTGGTCGACTCGGCGAACCTGGATGATCATCCCCATCAGAGGGTGATCCAAATAGTGGGTTTCGCCACTGCGCATTCGGCGCTTCTGATCCATGCGGTAGCTCTTCAGGAATGATTCCACATCCACGGTTGGCGATACGGATTCCAGGTTACCCGCCTGAACGGTGGCATTCTGCTCATCGGGTGCCACCGTCAGATCCAGTGGAGTATCCTTCATCACCACTTCGCGCACGCTTGGCTCTTTTAAATCCATCATTGCCTCAGCATACAGATAGTGCTGAACGTAGATTTGCAGTGTGCCATCGAGCTCATACAGCGGTTTGGCAATACTCTGCTCTACAACACCATTAATCGGCGTGTCGGTGGTGGCTGCTTTGGTCATCTCGCTGCCATCCGGCTTAAACTGGGCAGAATAATCTTTTCCCGCCTGAATGTGAAAAATCGGCGCGGCAGCGCGGCCTTCATCACCCTGACGCCAAGCCGTGTGCAGCAGTACCTGGAAACCAGCGTGGTTCTTTAGTTTCTGGGCCTGATCGTTTAGTTGGTACTGAGAATAAGGCAGCATCTGCACGCCTTTAGACTGGCGATAATTCGCATCGCCGAAGTTGCCAGCGCGCGATACGTTGATTTCCGGCAGGCTGTTTGGCCATGATTCACTCACTTTTTCAGCATCAACCGCTCGTTTGAAGAGAATCACTTCAATGTCGAACTGTCGCTGTGCCAGGCTTGGCATAGATACCAGCAAAAGTAGTAGTGGGATCAGCTTTTTCATTATGACTCCGTTATTCAGTGCGACGGCACTTTATTCTTGTCCCCATACACCAATGAAACAATCACATCATGCTGTATGGGTAGATCAAAAGAGAACGTATCTCTCAGGCTGCTGGAAGTAGATTTTGCTGGAATTCACTCAACATGTCTGCAACAAATTGAATTCTTTCTCTGCGATCGACCAGAGGTAAGGCAAATTTAAACTTGGTCGGCCCTTCCATAGCGAATTTCTTCGGTTGCGATTGCAGTAGTTTAACCAAAAACATAGGGTTAATGTCAGCATTCGGATAGAACTCAATGTAACCACCTTTCTCATGTGCCTCAATTTTGCGGATTTTGAGTCGTGCGGCGTTGAGCTTGAGATCGGCAATCGCCAGCAGGTTGAGCGCAGCGTCCGGCAATTTGCCAAAGCGGTCAATCAGCTCGACTTTCAGTTCCGTCAGTTCATCGCTGTCAGCTACGCTGGCGATCTGCTTGTACATCGACAAGCGGGTGTTAATGTCCGGAATGTAGTCATCGGGCAGCAACGCAGGAATTCGCATTTCAATTTCGGTTTGCTCACGCAAGAGATCGCCCAAGGACGGCTCTTTGCCTGACTTCAAGGCTTCGACGGCTTGCTCCAGCATTTCCATGTACAGCGTAAAACCAATCGACTGAATCTGACCGCTCTGCTCATCGCCAAGCAATTCACCCGCGCCGCGAATTTCCAGATCGTGAGTCGCCAGAGTAAAGCCCGCGCCAAGATCTTCCAACGAGGCAATGGCTTCAAGCCGTTTTATCGCGTCTTTGGTCATTGCTTTCGGATGCGGCGTCAGCAGGTAGGCGTAAGCCTGATGGTGAGAACGACCGACGCGTCCACGTAACTGGTGTAACTGCGCCAGACCTAATGAATCGGCGCGATCCATGATGATGGTGTTGGCGGTCGGCACGTCGATGCCCGTTTCAATGATGGTGGTACACACCAGCAGGTTGAAGCGCTGATGGTAAAAATCGTTCATCACGCGTTCCAATTCGCGCTCGCGCATCTGGCCATGCGCGACGGTAATGCGTGCTTCCGGAATCAGTTTTTCCAGATCGGCGGCCACTTTATCGATGCTTTCCACCTGATTATGCAGGAAGTAAACTTGACCACCACGCATGATTTCACGCAGTACGGCTTCGCGGATCACGCTGTCTTCACTCTGACGAACAAAGGTTTTGATCGCCATACGACGAGCCGGTGGGGTTGCGATGATCGACAGATCACGCATGCCACTCATCGCCATATTGAGGGTTCGCGGAATCGGTGTTGCGGTCAAAGTCAGAATATCGACGTCGGCGCGCATTCCTTTGACCTTCTCTTTCTGGCGCACGCCGAAACGGTGTTCTTCGTCGACAACAAGCAGGCCCAAATCGGCAAACTTGATGTCGCTCGAAAGCAGCTTATGAGTGCCGACAACGATGTCCACTTTGCCGTCCGCCACGTCTTGCAAAATGGCTTTCTGTTCTTTGGCCGATTTAAAGCGCGATAGCACTTCTACCCGAATCGGCAGGTTAGCAAAACGGTCGCGGAAGTTTTCAAAATGTTGTTGAGCGAGCAGGGTGGTCGGTACTAACACAGCCACTTGTTTTCCGTTGTCGGTGGCGACAAAGGCGGCGCGCATGGCGACTTCGGTTTTGCCAAAGCCCACGTCACCACACACCAGACGGTCCATGGCTTTCGGCTGACACATATCCGACATCACCGCATTAATGGCCATTGCCTGATCGTCGGTTTCTTCGAATGGGAAGCCCGATTTGAAGGTCGCGTACTGATCGCGATCGAGTTGGAATTTATAGCCAGGTTTCAGTTCACGTTTGGCGTATACATCCAGCAGCTCCGCCGCAACGTCACGCACTTTCTCCGCTGCCTTGCGGCGCGCTTTTACCCATGCTTCTCCACCGAGTTTATGCAGTGGCGCACTCTCTTCGGCACCGCCGGAATAGCGGCTGATGAGATTCAACGACGAAACCGGCACGTAAAGCTTGGCGTCGTTCTGATACTCCAACGTCACATATTCGGTGGTCATACCGCCAGCTTCCAGGGTTTGCAGGCCGACATAACGACCGATACCGTGATCAATATGCACCACGGGCTGCCCTGGCTTGAGTTCAGCCAGATTGCGGATGATGGCATCACTGTTGGTCGCTTTGCGCTCTTTCTTGCGGCGTTGAATAACGCGATCACCCAGTAAATCGCTTTCGCAAATCAACGCAAGCTGATGATCGCCAAAGATAAAGCCGCGCTCTGCCGAGCCCAACACCAACGCAAACTTATCGTCATTCTGATAAGCCTGCATAAAGTCGGCTTTGCTCTGCGGACGAAGTTTGATGCGTTGTAGCAGTTCCAGTAGTGCTTCGCGGCGACCTTCAGACTCTACCGAGAAAATCACTTTTCCGGCAAAACTTTCGCAGAACTGGCGCAGAGCGGCCAGTGGTTCTTTGTTCTGATGTTGAACTGCCAGGTCTGGCAGTGGTTGTAGACGTGGATTGACTCGACCAGCTTTTTCTTCCACCGGTTCAACACTCAACTGCACCTGGGGCAAAGCTTTAAAACGCGCAAACAGCTCGTCTTTTTTCAGCCACAGCTCCTCCGGTGGCAGCAGTGGGCGCAGCGGGTCGATTTTGCGTTGGTCGTAACGGTAATCCACATCTTTAAGAAAATGATCGATGGCGTTTTCGAGTTGGCCGACACTCAACAACTGGCTGCCTGAAGGCAGATAGTCAAAAAGCGTTTCGGTGTGGTCAAAAAACAGCGGCTGCCAGTATTCGATCCCCGCCGGCCACGTACCTTTGGAAACCTGCATATAGACAGATTCGGGCTCGCGACGCGCTTCAAAGCGGCCGCGCCATCGCGTACGGAACTCTTCAATTGCCTGCTCGGTGGTCGGAAACTCATGTGCTGGTAACAGACAGATTTCACCGATTTCTTCAATCGAACGCTGGTTTTCCGGATCGAAAGTACGAATGGTGTCGATTTCATCATCGAAGAAGTCAATCCGGTACGGATCGGCGCTCCCCATTGGGAACAGATCGAGAATCGAGCCACGGCTGGCGTATTCGCCCGGACCAAATACTTGATCGACATGGCGGTAACCGGAAATCTCCAACTGCACTCGCAGCTTATCTAACGAGAACAGGTCTCCGCGTTTGACCATCAACGTGTGTTGTAACAGAAAATCGCGCGGTGTTTGACGTTGCAACAGTGTGCTCACCGGCACGATAGTAATGCCGCGCGTTAACGAAGGCAGTTGATAGAGCCGGGAAATTCGGTCGGAAATGATTTCTTGGTGCGGCGAAAAGTTATCGTACGGCAGGGTTTCCCAATCCGGAAACAGAGCCACCGCTGCCTGACTGAACTGCTCAATCTCCTGCAGCAGCTTAAGCGCCGTTTGTGGATCAGGCACTGCGAGCAGAGTATGGCCGTTGTGCTGGTTGGCCAATTCGGCAATGGCCAGCGCCAGACTGGCACCATGAAGATTACCAACGTGTTTTTTGTCTCCCGCTCCAGTAGCGGCAGGCAGAGAGAGTAAAGTTTGTTTAGTCATGGTAACGCTTATGATTTTTCTCGGTCTAAAGAGCGTTGACGCAGCAGCTTCTGCTGTTGATAAAGGGCGGCTTTAATTAGCAGATCCTGATCGGTATCGCGCAGCAGTTCGTAACGTACCGTCACGATGAAATGGCCTTCTTCTGCTTCACAGGCAACAACCAGGCCGTAACAGTAGATAGCGGCCGCGGGATGTTCCAGAAAGAGCTTGGCTCGCACTTGCTGACCCGATTGCAAAGCACTTTTCGCTTTGTAGGTGAACTGGCTGGCGCCAAAGCTGACGGTGAAGGTTCGCAAGGTCGGATCGTCTTGTTGTGACAGCATGAAACTCAGTAGCAGATTCAGTTTCGAGTTCTGTGTTTCCAACAACTGAATCACGTGTTTAAAGTCGCTGTTTTTCAGTTCGAGCCTGGCTGCATCGTTGAGTTGATCCATCTGGCTGAATTCACTGGCGACAACAAACGGCGCCGGGATTTCAGCTTCAAAATCCAGTGGAGAAGGCAGCAGAAAGTCGGCCGGCATCGGCTCAACGTTGATGTTCAGTGCGTGATGCACCGTGAAATATTCTTGATCTGTCATAGTGTGTTCCTTCTCACCTCTGTGTTGATTATCGCTATACAGACCAAGTAATCAAGGTATGTCATTGTTATTGGTGTGAATTGAAGCGCCTCTAACAGAGAATTAGCAAAGAAAAACTACAACCTTGGCGGGATTCTCGCTACAGTAACGCCATCCTATTTGATTGGTTTTCATTATGTTTCATCCGATTTCTACCTTCATCGGGTTACGCTATCTGCGCGGGCGATCCGGTGACAGGTTCAGTCGTTTCGTTTCTTATATGTCGACGGCGGGCATCACCATCGGTGTGATGGCGCTGGTCACGGTGCTTTCGGTCATGAATGGCTTTGAAGCGCAGCTTAAAAATCGCATTCTTGGCGTGTTGCCACAAGCGGTGGTCTCTCAGGCTCAGGACAAAACGGTGCTGACCGATCAGGCGCCGCAATTTATTCGTGCGCTCTCGACTCAACGCGAACCTGAACCGATTGTTCGCAGCGAAGCGGTGATTCAGAGCGCATCGCAGCTTTCTGCCGGATTAATGGTTGGCATTGAACCTAATCAACACGACCCGATTGGCGACTATCTGATTGCAGGGCGCTTGTCTTCGCTCACCGAAGGTGAATACCGCGTCTTTCTCGGCCACACGTTGGCGCGTAATCTGAATGTGTCTGTCGGCGATAAGGTCCGTCTGATGGTGACCAGTGCCAGTCAGTTTACCCCGCTTGGCCGTATTCCGAGCCAACGTAATTTCACGGTTGCTGGTATTTTCAATACTGGTTCGGATGTGGATGGTCAGTTAATGATCACGCACATTCACGACGCAGGCAAATTACTGCGTTTTGACGACCAAACCGTTTCCGGCTGGCGTTTGTTCTTCAGCGATCCGTTTGTGGTTGGTGAACTATCGAAGTCGCCACTGCCGGATGGCTGGCAATGGAGCGACTGGCGCGATCAACGCGGTGAGCTTTTCCAAGCCGTGCGGATGGAAAAGAACATGATGGGTCTGATGCTGGGACTGATTGTTGGTGTTGCGGCGTTCAACATCATTTCTGCACTGATCATGGTCGTGATGGAGAAACAGGCGGAAGTGGCGATTTTGAAAACCCAGGGCATGACGGATCGCCAAGTGCTGGCTATTTTCATGGTTCAGGGGGCCAGCAGCGGCGTGATTGGCGCCATCGTCGGGGGCGCGCTCGGCGTGCTGCTGGCGGATAATCTCAATACCATTATGGATGCCCTTGGCGTGGCCTTGTTCCCGATGGGCGGTGAACTGCCTGTGCTGATTAATCCGCTGCAAATCTGTGTTGTCGTAGTTCTGGCTATTGCGCTAAGCCTGCTGGCGACTCTGTTCCCGTCTTACCGCGCATCTTCTGTTAAACCCGCTGAGGCTCTACGTTATGAATAACCTTTTACGTTGTCATCAAGTTTGCAAAACTTATCAGGAAGGCGATCTTCAGACGCAAGTGCTTAAAGGTGTGAGCTTTGAACTGCAGAAAGGGGAACTGGCATCGATCATTGGTTCATCAGGCTCAGGTAAAAGCACCTTGCTGCACATTCTGGGTGCGCTGGATGATGCGACTCAGGGCCATGTCGAGTTTTTGGGTCAACAGTTGAGCGCACTGAGTTCAAATAAACAAGCTAAGATCCGCAACAAACATTTGGGCTTTGTTTACCAGTTCCATCACTTGCTTGCCGATTTCAGTGCGTTAGAGAACGTTGCGATGCCGTTGCTGATTGGTGGTAAAAAAGTGGCGCAGGCGAAACAGGACGCGGCGGCGTTGCTGGAGCGGGTTGGACTCTCGCATCGTCTGGAACATCGACCTTCTGAGCTTTCCGGTGGTGAACGTCAGCGTGTGGCGATTGCCCGTGCGCTGGTGAATAAACCCGATTTAGTTCTGGCAGATGAGCCGACAGGTAACCTTGACCACAAAACTGCGCTGTCAATTTACGATTTGATGCGTGAATTGAACCGTGAGTCGGGCACCGCCTTTTTAGTAGTGACGCACGACGGTGAATTGGCCGCCAAGATGGATCGCCGACTGCACATGCAGGATGGTCTGCTGCTGAATGTGGGGGAAGCATAGGTGCTGGCTTCATTGTCTCTTTTCATCGGCGGCCGTTTTAGTCGTGCTAAGCAGCGCAACAAAATGGTGTCGTTTATTTCGCTCTCATCCACCATCGGTATTGCAGTTGGTGTCGCGGTGATCATCATTGGTCTGTCGGCGATGAACGGATTTGAACGCGAGTTACAAAACCGTGTTCTGTCGGTTATCCCACATGGCGAGTTTGAAGGTGTGCGCGGTCCTATTCAGAACTGGCAGTCGATGGTGAAACAAGCAACCAAAAATCCGCAGGTATTGGCTGCTGCGCCGTATGTCAAATTCACTGCGCTGGCTGAAAAAGGTACGCAGCTAAAAGCCATTGAAGTGCGCGGTGTGGATCCCGATATGGAACAGGCGGTATCGCGTTTGTCGCAGTTCGTGACCAATAACGCGTGGTCAACGTTTGTGCCCGGTGAACAGCAGGTGATTCTGGGCAAAGGTGTGGCGGATCAGCTTGGGGCCAAGGTCGGTGACTATGTCACGTTGATGATCCCAACCGCCGACGGTTCATCACGCGTACAGGCTCCTCGTCGAATTCGGGTGCAGATTTCTGGTCTGTTGGCCCTGAACGGTCAGATTGACCACAGCATGGCACTGCTGCCGTTAGCCGATGCGCAGCAATATGCTCGTTTGGAGCAGGGCGTGAGCGGCGTATCTATCAAGGTGGCTGATGTGCTGAGTGCGAATCAAATCGTGCGCTCAGTGGGTAACACGCTGAATGAATATGTTTACCTGCGCAGCTGGCAGCAGAAGTTTGGCTTTCTGTATCGCGACATTCAAATGGTGCGCACCATTATGTATCTGGTGATGGTGCTGGTGATAGGGGTGGCGAGTTTTAACATTGTGTCCACGCTGATGATGGCGGTTAAGGACCGCGCTGGCGAGATCGCGATTCTGCGCACTATGGGCGCGACGGATGGTCTGGTGAAGCGAATTTTCGTCTGGCAGGGCGTGTTTTCTGGTGTGCTGGGCAGTATCGTCGGCAGTGTGTTTGGTGTCGTGATTGCGTTTAACCTCACTCCTTTGGTGAAAGGGCTGGAAACGCTGATTGGCCATCACTTTTTATCCGGTGATATCTATTTTGTAGATTTCCTGCCTTCACAGGTGGAAAGTGGTGATGTGCTGTTAGTGTCTGGCACGGCAATCGTGCTGAGCCTGCTCGCAACCTGGTATCCCGCAGCGCGCGCCAGCAAACTCAATCCGGCGAGCGTACTGAGTAGCAAGTAACTATTAAGCCGAATCAGGTACAACAAAAAAGGACCCGATGGGTCCTTTTTTCATACTCGGTTTGCAAGTGTTGCAAACCAGAATTCGTTATCGCTCTCAGCGCTAATTAAATGCTGCACAGCGCTAACGCCTTCAGATTATCTTGGAGGGCATTTTCGTCACGCGGCGTTTTTGCCAGCTGCGAACCACGGAATAGCGCCACAGGCCGCGAATACCAAAATAGCCAAGAAACGCAGCTACAACACCACATACGCCACAACCTAGCAGGAACGGAGGCCCGATGGTACTCATTTGTTGCATGATGAAATCCCAGGTCAGCTCAAAATGAAACGGCTGCGGCGGTACATTCATCAGCCATGCGCCGAGTTTGTAACAGAAGTAAAAAATGACTGGCATCGTGATGGGGTTAGTAATCCAGACCAGAGCCACAGAAAGAGGTAAGTTCACACCACATAAAATGGCAAGCCCGGCTGACATGATCATCTGACTTGGCAGTGGAACAAACGCCATAAACAGACCAACGGCGAAAGCGCCCGCAGCAGAGCGTCGATTGAGACACCACAAGTTCGGGTTATACAGCACATTGCCAAAAACTTTTAATGCCTTTTGACGCTTAATCACATCATGGTCAGGCATGAACCGCTTAATGAATTTTCTTGGCATAGGGGAACATGACTCTCTATTCGAATTACTGGATGCTCGCTTCGTTCTCGCTCACCGTATTGTCTGCGCCCCTTTGGCCGTGGATGCCAGAGTGGGATTTTGCATTCATTTGCCTTGCTGCTCTGATGACCACGCTCGTGGTGAGCCGATTCAGAGTTTTTGGCGGGATCGCGCTTGCCTTGTTAGTGATAGTAACACACGGCAACGTTGTGAGATCTCAATCCAACACTATTTTTCAAGCAGGGCAGGATATTACCATAAAAGGTGAAGTTGACAGCTTTTTTAAGCAAATTAGTTATGGTTATGAAGGGACTGTAGTAGTCAGATCAATCAATGGACAACAATTGCACACTTTTTGGCAGCCGAAGGTGCGGTTAATTGCTCCGGTCGATCTGCAAATTGGCGATCAGTTTGAGTTTTCTGTAATGGTTAAACCCGTTTATGGCCGCCGTAATGAGGCCGGTTTTGACTTAGAAGCTTACTACTTCAGTCAGGGTTGGGTTGCGAGAGTGAACGTTAAACCTCAGTCAAAATTTGAGGTCGTTTCAACGCCGAATTTTCGCAGTATGTTGTACCGCCAAATCAAAACATGGACGCAAAACAGCCCTTCTCAAGGCATGATCTTGGCGCTGACATTTGGTGACCGCAACGGCATTCATGAAGCTGAATGGCGCTCACTGAGAAATAGCGGACTCATCCATCTGGTGGCGATATCCGGTTTGCATATTGGCATGGCGTTCGCGATTGGTTATCTGATTGGAACTGCGATGATGCGGCTGCATGTCAGTTTGCTGTGGATGCCTTTCGTTTCCGGGATGTGTATTGCCGCGATTTATGCATGGCTGGCAGGATTTACCTTGCCGACCCAGCGCGCTTTGTTGATGTGCGGTCTCAACGTCGCTCTCACGATGAGTGGCGTGCGTGTGACGGCGGTGCAGCGAATCCTTATCACCCTTGCTGCGGTATTAATCGTGACGCCGTTTGCGCCGCTCTCCAACAGTTTCTGGCTCTCATTCTTGGCGGTCGCGTTGGTTTTGTATCAATTGGCAGACCGAACAACACGTCATGGCTGGCGAAAATGGCTGACGGTGCAATGCTCGTTAGTCACTATGATGATTCCAGTTTCCGCGTATTTTTTCTCCGGGTTCAGTGTTTCGTCGGCACTCTATAACCTGATTTTTATTCCTTACTTCAGCTTTGTCATCGTCCCGCTGCTGTTTCTCGCACTGTTTCTCACTACCTTTGTCGGAGATATCACCTGGCTGTGGCGTGGGATTGACCTGAGCTTCTGGCCACTGCAGCGGGCACTGGAATGGGCGGGATCGAGCTGGATTGCTGTAAGTCAGACGGCGACGGTCGTATTTAGTGTTGGCCTTCTCCTTTGGGTTTGCCGCCCGGTATTAAGCTGGCGAGCTCAACTCTATGCGGGAATTGCATTACTTGGCTTTGGCTTTTTTACCCCACACGATGAGCGTTGGCGAGTTGATATCCTTGATGTCGGGCACGGTCTGGCAGTGTTGATTGAACGGAATCACAACGCCCTGTTGTACGACACCGGCAGTGGCTGGCCTGAAGGCAGTTACGTTCGCTCTTTGATTGTTCCAATACTCAATCAGCGCGGTATGGACTCTCTGGATGGTTTAATTCTCAGCCATACAGACAATGACCACGCTGGTGGTTTAAAAGATGCCGAAACCTTATTGTCCCCGAAATGGGTTGTGGCGAGTCAGTCTGGTCCAAATTGGCAGGCTTGCCACACGGGAGAACAGTGGGAATGGCAAGGACTGACGATGACGGCACTGTGGCCGCCGCAAACCGTCAATCGTGCTTATAATCTGCAGTCGTGCGTGATTCGATTAAGCGATCCTGAATACGGTCATTCACTACTTCTGGCTGGCGATGTTACGGCAGTCGGTGAGTGGTTACTCAGTCGGCAACCCATGGATATTCAGAGCGATGTCATCATTGTGCCTCATCACGGCAGTAAAACGTCCTCAACGCGTCAGTTTATCGAGCGGGTTTCCCCGCAAGTGGCCATTGCGTCTCTGGCGAAAGGGAATCAATGGCAGTTGCCGCATCGCAGTGTGGTGGCGCGTTATGTGGATGCGGGGTCCGACTGGCTTGATACTGGCGAGGCGGGGCAAATCACTCTGACTTATCAAGCTCAATCCCGGCAGCTATCGACTCTGCGCCAAATAGGAAATCCTTCATGGTATAGGCAGATGCTACGTAAAGGGGTAGAATGAGCGCAATATTGTCATAAAAATAAAGCATATCTATGTCACTGAATTCTGACGAAACCACCTGGAAAACGTTTAAGCGTTTATGGACTTATATCCGCCTTTACAAATCTGGGTTAGTGGTCGCCGTTATCGCTCTGGTTATCAACGCCGTTTCTGATACCTATATGATCTCGCTACTTAAACCTTTATTGGATGAAGGGTTTGGTCAAGCGGAATCTAATTTCCTTAAAACGCTGCCGTTTATCATTCTTGGCCTGATGTTTCTTCGGGGCCTCAGCGGATTCGTCTCTTCTTACTGCTTAAGCTGGGTTTCCGGGAACGTGGTGATGCTGATGCGCCGCCGTATTTTCAACCAGTTCATGCATATGCCCGTCAGTTTCTTTGACCGTGAATCGACAGGTGGTTTGCTCTCACGTATTACTTACGATACCGAGCAGGTTGCCGGTGCTACCAGCAAAGCATTGGTCAGTATTGTCCGTGAAGGGGCAAGCATCGTCGGTTTGCTGGTGCTGATGTTCTGGAACAGCTGGCAGTTATCGCTGGTCCTGCTGGTTGTCGCGCCGATTGTTGCTTTGGGCATTCGCGTCGTCTCAAAGCGTTTTCGCAAGATCTCAAAAAACATGCAAACCACTATGGGGCATGTGACTGCGTCGGCGGAACAGATGCTGAAAGGCCATAAAGTGGTACTGAGCTACGGTGGTCAGGATGTAGAAACCAAGCGTTTTGAAACCGTCAGCAACAAAATGCGCCAACAAACGATGAAACTGGTGTCCGCTCAGTCTATTGCGAACCCTGTGATTCAGATGATTGCCTCAATGGCCTTGGTTGCCGTTTTGTATCTGGCAAGCTTTGATTCTGTACGCGATCAACTGACCCCAGGTACGTTCACGGTAATTTTCTCTGCGATGTTTGGCCTGATGCGTCCTTTGAAGGCGCTGACCAACGTGACATCAGACTTCCAGCGCGGCATGGCAGCGAGTCAGACTCTGTTCCAACTGATGGCGCTGGAAACCGAAACCGACAACGGCAAGTTTGAAACGGACAAAGTACGCGGTGAGATCGCTGTTAAGGATGTAACGTTCACCTACCAAGGCAAAGAAAAACCTGCCCTGTCGCATGTGAGTTTTACCATCCCGCAAGGGAAAACGGTGGCTTTGGTTGGCCGCTCTGGGTCCGGTAAATCGACCATCGCGAATCTGTTTACGCGTTTTTATGACGTTGATTCGGGGTCTATCACACTGGATGATCACGATATCCGCGATTACAAACTGACGAACCTGCGTCAGCACTTCGCTCTGGTGTCGCAAAACGTGCATCTGTTCAATGACACCATCGCCAACAACATTGCTTATGCGGCAGAAGGCGACTTTACCCGTGAGCAGATTGAAGAAGCGGCGCGTCTCGCGCATGCGATGGATTTCATCCAGAACATGGAAGATGGTCTGGATACCATGATTGGCGAAAACGGCGCCAGCTTGTCCGGTGGTCAACGCCAACGTATCGCGATTGCGCGTGCGTTATTGCGTGATGCCCCTGTACTGATCTTGGATGAAGCGACCTCGGCGCTGGATACGGAATCTGAACGCGCAATTCAGGCTGCGCTGGATGAGCTGCAAAAGAACAAAACGGTTCTGGTTATTGCGCACCGTTTGTCGACGATCGAACAGGCTGATGAGATTCTGGTGGTCGATGAAGGTGAAATTATTGAGCGCGGTAAACATGCTGAGCTGCTGGCTAAAGATGGCGCATACGCTCAGCTACACCGTATTCAGTTCGGTGAATAACACGTGATTGAGAAAATCTGGTTTCACCGCCATCCCATGTTTTACCTGCTGTGGCCGATTTTGTGGCCACTGAGCTTGATCTTCTCGGCTGTGAGTCGCTCGCGCCGAGAAAGCTACCAAAACGGAAAAAAACACAGCTACAAGGCTCCGGTACCAGTCATTGTGGTTGGCAATATCACCGCGGGTGGAAATGGTAAAACACCTGTGGTGGTGTGGCTGGTGGAAACGCTGCAATCACTAGGTTACAAGCCTGGCGTTGTTTCTCGTGGTTATGGTGCCAAAGCGCCGCGCTACCCACTGTTAGTCGATGGACAAACTCCAGCTGCTCATTGTGGCGACGAACCGAAACTTATCCATCAACGCACGGGTGTGCCGGTCGCGGTGGATCCGGTTCGTGCTAATGCAGTCAAGGCTTTGCTAAATCAACAAATTGATATCGTTGTCACCGATGATGGGTTGCAACATTACGCTCTGGAACGAGATATTGAGTTCGTAGTGATCGATGGCACCCGCCGTTTTGGTAACGAACAGATGATTCCATTAGGCCCGCTGCGTGAACCGATTGCCAGGCTCAAAGAGGTCGACTTCATCATTACCAATGGTGGAGTGGCTCAGGATGGCGAAATCGCAATGAGCCTAAAGCCCGGTTTGGCGATCAATTTGCAGACAGGTGAAAAAATATCGGTCAGCGAACTGACCAATCTGGTCGCTTGGGCTGGCATTGGTCATCCACCTCGTTTTTTTAATACGCTCAACGAGTTAGGTGCAAAATCTGTAGTTACTCACGGTTTTGCCGATCATAAAGAATTTGATGTCTCTGAGCTGCGCGCGTTAGCCAGCCAAGGGGACCATGTCATCATGACAGAAAAAGATGCCGTCAAATGCACCGGCTTTGCCGAGAAAAACTGGTGGTATTTACCTGTTTCAGCGGAGATTGCCGCCGAAGATAAACAGTGCATTCTGGAAACAATTAAAGAGGTAATGGAACAGTATGGATCACCGTCTGCTTGAGATCGTGGCTTGCCCGGTATGTAAAGGCAAACTAACTTACGATAAAGATAACCAAGAGCTGATTTGTAAGTTGGATCGCCTTGCTTATCCGATCAAAGAGGGCATTCCAGTGCTGCTGGAAAGCGAAGCTCGCACTATGTCGATGGATGAGGGACGCTAATGTCATTTACGGTCGTCATTCCTGCGCGCTATCAGTCAACTCGCTTGCCGGGTAAGCCGCTGGCGGATATCGCAGGCAAACCTATGGTGCAATGGGTGTATGAACAAGCCATGCAAGCGGGTGCTGAGCGTGTCATTATCGCGACGGATGATGCGCGAGTTGAGCAAGCGGTGCTGGCGTTTGGTGGCACAGTCTGTATGACGTCACCGGATCATCAATCAGGCACTGAACGTCTAGCTGAAGTGGTTAAATTGATGGGTATCGAAGATGACCACATCATCGTCAATGTTCAGGGAGACGAGCCGTTAATCCCGCCGAGTATCATTCGTCAGGTGGCCGATAATCTGGCTGCCAGCCAAGCACCAATGGCGACACTGGCGGTTGAAATCAGCCATGAAGACGAAGTGTTTAACCCGAATGCGGTGAAAGTGGTCACTGACAAAGATGGCTACGCGCTCTATTTCAGCCGTGCAACGATTCCTTGGGATCGTGACAACTTTGCCAAAGACAAAACCGTCGTTCAGCCTCTGATGCGTCATATTGGTATCTACGCGTATCGCGCAGGATTCATCAATACTTATATTCAATGGCCTGCTAGTCAGTTGGAAAAAATTGAGTGCCTCGAGCAGCTTCGTGTGCTTTGGTATGGTGAGAAAATCCATGTTGCGGTTGCATTGGAAGCGCCACCTGCTGGTGTAGATACGCCAGAAGATCTGGACGCTGTGCGCCGCATTGTCGGTTAATGGTGACCAACAGATAAAGAAAAGCCCCGTTAATCCCGGGGCTTTTTATTACAAATAGAATGTTAGATGTTGTGTTTTGCCCGTTTAATTATGACTCTCGAAGTCATTCCTCTTCGGGCAGGTTGCGAGGATCTCTCTTCTTCCTGTTTCCTTGACCTCCTCTAGTTTGACTTCAAAACCCCACAGGCGGTGCATGTGTTTCAGCACCTCCTCATAGCTTGGATCTAAAGGAATACGATCGTGTGGGACGTACTGTAGCGTAATGGAACGATCACCACGCACGTCAACGCTGTAGACCTGAATGTTTGGTTCTAAGTTGCTGAGGTTGTACTGAGCGGCCAGTTTCTCCCGTATCTGGCGATAGCCCAGGTCGTCGTGGATCGCACTGACTTCGATGAAGTTTTTGTGGTCATCATCGGAGATGGCGAACAGTTTAAAGTCACGAATGATTTTCGGTGACAGGTATTGGCTGATGAAGCTTTCGTCTTTGAAGTTATGCATGGCAAAATGTACCGCTTCCAACCAGTCGGATCCCGCCAGTTCCGGGAACCATTCCCGGTCTTCATCAGTCGGTTCTTCACAAATTCGTTTGATGTCGCGGAACATCGCAAAACCCAGCGCATAAGGGTTAATGCCGTTGTAATACTGGCTGTTATAGGGGGGCTGAGCCACAACGCTGGTATGACTATGCAGGAATTCCAGAATGAATTTGTCTGACACCAGCCCTTCATCGTAAAGATGGTTGAGAATAGTGTAGTGCCAGAAGGTGGCCCAGCCTTCATTCATGACCTGCGTCTGTTTCTGCGGGTAGAAATACTGGCTGACCTTACGCACGATACGCACGATTTCTCGCTGCCAAGGTTCCAGCAGTGGGGCATGTTTTTCAATAAAGTAGAGAATGTTTTCCTGAGGCTCACTCGGGAAACGACGTTGCCCCTCCGTCTCGGTGGCTTTCTTCGGTACGGTGCGCCACAGTTCGTTAACCTGCGATTGCAGGTAGGCTTCACGTTCTTCCTGACGGGCCTTTTCTTCTGCGATCGAGATTTTCTCCGGCCGTTTGTAGCGGTCAACCCCATAATTCATCAGGGCATGGCACGAGTCCAGTAGCTGTTCTACTTCAGCGACGCCATACTTCTCTTCACACTGGGTGATGTAGTTTTTGGCAAACAGCAAGTAGTCGATAATAGAACTGGCATCTGTCCAGGTTTGGAACAAGTAGTTGCCCTTAAAAAACGAGTTATGTCCGTAACACGCATGGGCCATCACCAATGCCTGCATGGTGACGGTGTTCTCCTCCATCAGATAGGCAATACACGGGTCGGAGTTGATCACGATTTCGTACGCGAGCCCCATCTGGCCGTGCTTGTAATTCTGCTCAGTCTGAATGAATTTTTTACCAAACGACCAGTGATTGTAATTAATCGGCATACCGATACTGGAATAGGCATCCATCATCTGTTCAGAGGTGATCACTTCAATCTGATTCTGGTACGTATCCAATTTGTAATGTTCGGCAACCCGTTTGATTTCAACGTGGTAACGCTCAAGCAAATCAAAAGTCCAGTCTGGCCCGTCGGGTAGCATCTTGTTCTTCGCTTTGCGCTTTGGTGTTGCTTTGGTTTTCGTAGTCATGTGCGCTCCCCCTATGCCGTTTCCTTATGGAACAGCTCCCTGAACACAGGGAAAATGTCTTCCACATTACGAATGTTCTTCATTGCAAAATTATCGAATGAAGGCTGCAGTTTTTCGTATTCATGCCACAGAGTCTGATGCGAGCGTCGAGTAATTTCGATGTACGCATAGTACTGGCAGTAGGGCAGGAGTTTGTTCGTCAGTAGCTCTTTACAACGAGGTGAGTCGTCGGCCCAGTTGTCGCCGTCGGAAGCTTGCGCGCCGTAGATATTCCATTCTCCGAGCGGATAACGCGCCTCGATGATTTCATGCATCAGCTTGAGCGCACTGGAGACAATGGTGCCCCCGGTTTCCTGAGAATAGAAAAACTCGTGTTCATCCACTTCTTTGGCTTGTGTGTGGTGACGAATGAAAACCACTTCAACGTTTTCATAGGTTCGGGTCAGGAACAGATACAGCAAGACATAAAAACGTTTGGCGATGTCTTTGGTGGCCTGATCCATAGAGCCGGAAACGTCCATCAGACAAAACATGACGGCCTGACTGGAAGGCACCGGTCTTTTTTCATAGTTTTTGAAGCGTAAATCGAATGTGTCTATGAAAGGTACGCTTTCAATTTTTTTGCGCAGCTCTTCAATTTCTTGTTTGATACGACGTTCTTCCAGCATTTGAGCAGGCTCCGAATTCTGGATACGTTCGAGTTCTGCTTCGAGCTCATGCATGAGACGTCGTTTACCTGCCGTCATGGCCGTGCGGCGAGCGAGCGATTGCTGTAGCGAGCGCACCACGGAAATGTTGGCTGGAATCCCCGCGGTCTGGAAACCGGAGCGATGCGTTTTCCATTCACGGATTTTATTGACCTGATTTTTCTTCAGGTTGGGTAGTTCAAGGTCTTCAAACAGAATGTCCAGATATTCGTCTTTTGAAATCTGAAATACAAAATCATCCTGACCTTCGCCGTCGGGACTCGCTTCACCTTCACCTGAACCGCCTCCCTGACCGCCTTTCGGGCGTTCGATTTTGTCGCCGCGAATGAACTGGTCGTTACCCGGATGCACGCGTTCACGCAGGCCGCCTTTGCCTTGATGGAAAACCGGTTCCTTAATGTCACGATGCGGAATGGAAACATCTTCGCCCGTTTCTGTGTTGGTGATGGAACGACGATTTACGGCATCGGCGACCGATTCCTTGATCTGCTCTTTGTAACGGCGTAAGAAACGCTGTCTGTTGACTGCGCTCTTGTTCTTGCCGTTCAACCTTCTGTCGATAAATTGCGCCATGAGATTCTCCCTGTAAACGTCCCCCAGTGAGCGTTGTTCGCTCATACGACTTCGGGCCTGCCCTGAGTGTTAGACCAGCAGAAGTGGCATCCTATCCGAATGCCACCGCCACTTATGCCAGGGCTGATTGACTGTTAAGAGGATTTACGAACGCGTAAATACCACTCAGACAGCAATCGGACTTGCTTCTCTGTGTAGCCCTTCTCCATCATACGGGCGACAAAGTCGTCGTGTTTCTTCTGATCATCAGAAGAGGTTTTCGCATTGAAGGAGATAACAGGAAGTAACTCTTCGGTATTCGAGAACATTTTTTTCTCGATCACGGTGCGTAGTTTTTCGTAGCTGGTCCAAACCGGGTTCTGACCATTGTTGTTGGCACGGGCACGCAACACGAAATTGACGATTTCGTTGCGGAAATCTTTCGGGTTACTGATGCCTGCGGTTTTCTCAATTTTCTCCAGTTCACTGTTCAGGGCTGAACGGTCAAACAGCTGGCCGGTTTCAGGGTCGCGGTATTCCTGATCCTGAATCCAGAAGTCAGCGTAGGTGACATAACGGTCGAAAATATTCTGACCGTACTCCGAGTAAGACTCGAGGTAAGCGGTCTGAATTTCTTTGCCAATAAATTCCACATAACGCGGAACCAGATAGCCTTTGAGGAATTCCAGATAGCGATCGGCGGTTTCTTGCGGGAACTGCTCACGTTCGACTTGTTGCTCAATAACGTAGAACAGATGAACCGGGTTTGCGGCCACTTCGCTGTGGTCGAAGTTGAACACGCGTGACAGGATCTTGAACGCGAAACGGGTCGACAGACCGGACATCCCTTCATCCACTCCGGCGTAATCGCGATACTCCTGATAGCTTTTCGCTTTCGGGTCGGTATCTTTGAGTGTTTCACCATCGTAGACTCGCATTTTGGAGAACACGGACGAGTTTTCTGGTGTTTTCAGACGAGAGAGCACGCTGAACTGGGCCAATAGATCCAAGGTACTTGGCGCGCATGGCGCTTGCGACAGTTCACTATGGTCGAGCAGTTTCTGATAAATTTTGACTTCTTCCGATACACGCAGACAGTAAGGCACTTTGACGATGTACACACGGTCAAGGAAGGCCTCATTGTTTTTGTTGTTGCGGAAAGTTTGCCATTCAGATTCGTTCGAGTGCGCCAGAATCATGCCATCAAACGGCAGGGCAGACAGGCCTTCAGTACCGTTATAGTTGCCTTCCTGCGTTGCGGTCAGCAACGGGTGGAGGACTTTGATTGGTGCTTTGAACATCTCAACGAATTCCATCAAGCCTTGGTTGGCTCGGCATAGCGCACCTGAGTAGCTATACGCATCCGGGTCATCCTGAGAGAAATGTTCCAGTTTACGAATGTCGACTTTACCCACCAGTGATGAAATATCCTGATTGTTCTCATCGCCCGGCTCAGTTTTGGCAACCGCGATTTGGTCCAGAATGGAAGGGCGCACTTTGACGACTTTGAACTTAGTAATATCACCACCGAATTCATGCAGGCGTTTTGCCGCCCAAGGAGACATGATGGAGCGCAGGTAACGTTTCTCGATACCATATTCCTGTTTCAGCAGGTCGCCGTCTTCGTTGACGTCAAACAGACAGAATGGATGATCGTTTACCGGGCTGCGTTGCCCGTTGACTGACAACACATAAATTGGCATTTGCTGCATCAGAGCTTTCAGCTTTTCTGCCAGCGATGATTTACCGCCGCCCACCGGGCCGAGTAAATACAAGATCTGTTTACGCTCTTCCAGTCCTTGGGCAGCGTGTTTGAGGTAAGAAACGATTTGTTCGATAGCGTCTTCCATACCGTAGAAGTCTTCGAACGTTTTGTAGCGAGAAATCACACGGTTTGAAAAAATTCGACTGAGACGCGGGTGTTTTGATGTATCGACAAACTCGGGTTCGCCGATAGCGATTAGCAAGCGCTCCGCTGCGTTGGCGTAAGCACTTTTGTCTTCTTTACACAGAGCTAGAAATTCCTGAATGGAAAGCTCTTCGTCCTTGGCTGCTTCATAGCGTGCCTGAAAGTGGTCAAAAATACTCATAGTGATTCCCCTCTGAAAATGTCGTGATGACATACAACCGCTTAAAAACACAAATCCCTAACGATCTAAGCCTAGTTCGCAATTGTCTATTTTGCTTAGAGATTATGTGTTTATTTCAAAATCGTGACTGATTTAGCGCCTTTTCTTACGTGTATTTTTACGGTGAATGTTCACAGATCGTTCAATAAGATTTTCGAAGGATTAAGAGAGTTAACAGAAGATAGGTCGAGAATCGATGGCGAAAAACGGTGAAAGTCCGAGCAAAGATTGTGAGTGGAACGCACTCGTCGTATCATCAAAATCCAATTTTAATTAGAACGATTTCACAAGGTCAGTATGCGTTATTCAATTTTTAAGGCAGCCTGGGCACTACCTGTCCTGGCTGTATCTACCTTTGCGCACGCGGAAATGTCTCAGTGGTCACTGGGCGTTGCGGCGGCGTATTCACCCGCAGTGTACAAAGACACTCCATCAGACCGCACCGTTATCCCCTTGATTGGTTACGAAGGAGAACATCTGTTCCTGCGCGGGTTTACCGCAGGCTATCGCTTGTTTCCCATGGGTTCAGACCACAATATCGTGTTTCGCTTGGCGTATGATCCTCGGACACTGAAGCCGGAGGACTCGGATGATCCACAAATTCGTTTGCTGGATAAACGTAAGTCAACGGTGCTGGGTGGTGTGAGTTATCAAATGCGCACCTTCGTGGGTATGTGGGAAGCCTCAGTTGGCGCTGATGTCGCTGGGCGTCATGACGGTATGTATGCGGAGATAGCCTGGCGTTTACCCTTGCGGTTTGATAACTGGGGCATTACTCCGGCGATTGGTTACTCGTACAATTCTGACAAACTGAATAATCACTTGTATGGCGTCTCGGCCGAAGAGTCTGCGCGCAGTGGTTTGGCGGAATATGAAGCCGATTGGGATGGTCAGTACTTTATTGGTGCCACGGCATACTGGTCAGTGACCCGAAGCATTCGCGTCAGCGGTGGCATTCGTTATTCGAACTTAGACGGCGATCTGTCGGCGAGTCCGGTCGTTGGCCGTGACACCAGCACGATGGGAACGCTGGGTATTGCTTACGTCTTCTAAACGTAAGATCGTTGCTAGGTCAGGCATGAAAAAGGCTGGTTAAACCAGCCTTTTCTCATTGATTTATGCGTTGAAAATTTGTCTTAACTCGCTCGCAGACAAATGGTACTGACGAGGGCAGTTGCGCCAGGTAGTCAGCATGCGGCGGTATTTTTCCTGCATTGGCGTTTGGCTATTAAAGTGATGGTCGCCTTTGTCAAACTGCGGATACAGACCTTCAGAATTGGTCAGGAAGCGGACGTAATTCACCAATTGCGATTCTGAAGCGTTGTCGTAGCCCAGGAAGTTCAGGCGGCGAGCATCCACGTCTTTACGTTCATGCTCTTCAAGCATGTTGAAGGACTCTTGCATCGCGTGGTACATCTCCATGATGTCGATGACTTCACGGCATTGTGCTTCAGAGATGCAGCCAAATTCTTTGTTGAGCTCGCACATTTGCAGCTCATAACCGCGCTCAACGATCGTTTGTAGGCGTTGGTACTTGGCTGCATTTTCCGGATCAAGCTGAGACATTAATGTGTACTGGTTAGACAGGATCAGACGTTGTGCGTTTGTCATTTCCATAGCTGGCCTCACTAAAGTTAAACTGTGTAATTTTTCTGAGTTAAGGTTAACAGCATTGGGTAACTCTGAAACATGATCTCAACACGGATTTAATGGAGAAAGTACAAAATATCTGCAACTTTTCTTATCAAAGTTTAGTCCCGCGCGCTGAAGTATCTGAGCGGTGATATCTCTTTCAATGTGAGATTGGTGCGTATCAGTCTCATTACTTATGGTAGTGGTTGTAGATATAGTCTCTGTCAGAGAAAACGCGCAACCATTCCGGCTTAAATACCGACAAAATGGCCAGAGCCATGCCATTAAGTAACCCTTCAGGAAAGGCCAGCAAAGGGACGAAGATGAGGTAGTTATCGTAAATGGTGTGCCAGTCGTGTGAGCCAAACGTGAGTTGGTAAAGCGTGTTGAGCAGCAGATGTAAACTCCCCGTCATGCCGCCGTTAAAGAAACCTGCAACAAAAATAAACACAAAAATGTTCCGTGGCAGGTAATGATAACTCAGGGCAAAAATGGCGTAACTGATCAAAATTGGCAGCAGGACGGACAGTAGCAGATATTCGGGGACATCATAGAGCCCAAGCTTGCCGACAACGACCAGCGCGACGGTGACAGGTAGTGTTAACACAAATGCACAGCGCCAGCCATACATCATGGTTAACGTTGTCAGTGCGAGAAAATGAATCTGCAAGCCTTCTTTGACACTGGCCTGAGCCGACCACAGCAAAAACAGCGCAAAAATCACGAAGTAGGTGAGATGTTGGAAAGATTTCTCGTGAGTAAATTTGGGCCAGAAGGTGCTCCTGACATCGCGTAAAGCCAGAGCGAGAAAGATTAAAACAATGATTAGGGATGCCAACTCTTCTAACTGCACATGAAATCCTCAAAAAAATACCAGCTCGACAGCTGGTATTTTTTACGATTCATGCAGCAGATTGAATCAGTATTTTACGTTTGAGTGATACTGCTCAAGGATTGAAACGATTTTGTCCATCGTTTCTTTGCTTGGTGGGTTCACTCCCTCAAGAGGATATTCTTCACCCATCGCTTCCCACTTGTGTGCGCCAAGTTTGTGATACGGCAACAACTCAATTTTCTCAACGTTGTCCATGTCCTGAATAAACTGGCCAAGCAGATGCGCTGATTCATCATCATCGGTATAGCCGGGAACGACTACGTAACGAATCCAGGTCTTCTTACCCAACTTTTGCAGGTAACGGGCAAAATCCAAAGTGCGTTTGTTGGAAACACCAATCAGGTCCTGATGAATTTCATCCTGCATCTGTTTGATATCCAGCATCACCAGATCAGTGGCTTCCAGTACTTCATCAATAACAGGGGTGTATTTGCGAATGTAGCCGTTGGTGTCAAGACAGGTATGAATCCCTTCCGCTTGCGCTGCGCGGAAAAAATCGCGCACAAATTCTGGTTGCAGCATAGATTCGCCACCCGAACAGGTCACGCCGCCGCCTGACGCGTTCATGAAATGGCGGTAGGATTTCGCTTCTGCAATGATCTCATCCACTGACACTTCTTTACCAATATGAGTGTCCCATGTATCGCGATTGTGGCAGTACTTACAACGGAATAAGCAACCTTGGAGGAAGACAATAAATCGAATACCGGGGCCATCGACAGTGCCGCAAGATTCAAACGAATGGATACGACCAATAGTAGACATAAGTTGCTCTCATTTGCTGAGTGTGTTCGTTATTTTATTACAAAAGGTAGGGTTTAAATAGGTTTTCCTTACTCAATCTGTGGGCTACTTACAACTGGTAGAAAAACAATCGATTTTGTACAAAACTGTGTTATAAGAATGTTGCAAATTATAAGAATATTTACACAAAGCACACACGTTTTCCTTGATGTCGATAGTCACTTGCACAGTGGTAAGGAATCATTACATGGAAGTACTTAATCTTTCTCAGAAACAAAAAATCAGCGTATTTATCGTTGTTCTTTGCATCGGTTTCATCGCTTTAGGACTCTATACTGCCTCGAGTCTGAAAAGCATGAGCAGCCAGTACCAAAACAGCAGTAACATCAGTTCTGGTACCGTCGCAATCCATTCAACTCAGGCCAAATTATTAACGCTGGCCGCCGAGCGTGACGACCTCAATGCCACGCAAATTGGTGAAACAACCACCCAGTTAAAAGAACTGATGATCGAAGTGGACAAAGACGTCCAGTTCCTCAAATCCATTGGTTTTGACAATGAAGCCAACCAGCTTGGTCAGGCGATTCAGTCTTTCGATGGCGCACTGCGTCCATGGATGGCGATCAAAGCCGAGTTGGGTTTCAATGTTGATGAAGGCAAACTGGGCGAGTTGAAATCATTGGCGACAACGATTGAAAAGAAAATTGAAGAAACCGGTATGGTGACCATCAATTCTGATTTTCAGGCGATGATCAAAACTCAGCAGAATTACTTACTTCAACCGAACGAACAAAATCTGAAACTCTTTAACCGTGCGATGGCGGGATTTGTCAGCTCCTCGAATTCCTATGCGATGTTGGAGCTGTATAAAAAAGAAATCGAACAGTTCAAAACCACCTTTGCGCGTGTGAGCGAATTATCCCAGCAGGTTAAAGAGCAGGAAGCGGCATTAGTCGGCAGCGAAACTCAGGCTCGCGAATTGATTGAAACAATTTCTGAAAAATTGGAGTCCATGAGCACGCAATTCCGCAATGCCGCGGAGAGTTCTGGTAACAAGACATTGTGGTCTGTGCTGGTGGCTTGTGCAGCGCTGGCGGTGATTACTATTTCTATCTTTGTCATGCTGAGCCTTTCACTCTCACGCTCTTTGGCGCAAACCAAAGCGATTCTTGAACGTTTGTCTGCCGGTGATTTGTCCCAGCGCTTGGCGATTACACGCAACACCAATGATGAGTTTAACCAGCTGGCGGTGGCCATTAACCAGAGCTGCGAAAACTTAGGCGAGCTGGTCAAGGCGGTTCAGGATCGCAGCCAAGCTTTGTCTGGTGACGCAGCTGAGCTCAATTCAGGCATCGATAACCTGGCACGCAGCCAATCCGATATTCTTGGTCAGACGCAATTGTTGGCTTCTGCGACTGAAGAGGTGAGTGTGACGACTCAAGAAGTGTCGAACTCTCTGGAGTTTGTGTCTGATGTCAGTAAATCTTCCACTCAAGCTGCGGAAGACGGTTCGAAAGTCATTGCCGCCGCGATCGGTTCGCTGGAGGAAGTGGGTAAGATCCTTAACTCCGCAGCAGGTCATATTCAGCAGTTAGAACAAGCATCGTCTAAAGTCGATTCGGTGATGGAAATCATCAATGGCATCGCTGAACAAACTAACTTGCTGGCTCTCAACGCTGCGATCGAAGCAGCGCGAGCAGGTGAGCAGGGACGCGGCTTTGCCGTCGTGGCGGATGAAGTTCGCAGCTTGGCGGTGCGCACGGTGAATGCGGTGACCGAAATTTCCGGAACGATTGAAACCATGAAAAAAGAGAGCGCCGAAGTGATTCAGTTTATCGGGCAATCTGAACACAGTATGAAAGTGGGACAGGAGCGTGGACTCGAAGCAATGGAAGCGCTGACTCACATTACGGAAAAGGCTGAACAAGCAGCGCACCAGACGGAAGTGATTTTTGCGTCGATGAAAGAGTTAGCGACCACCAGTCAGTCCATGGCAGACAGTATGATTCAGATTTCGGTGGCAATGAAACAATTGGAAGACAATAATGAGCAGTTACGCTCGACCAGCCAAGTGGTGGATCAGCGTTCAACCAGCCTCAATAGCGATTGTCAGCGATTCACCATTTAGCGATTACCGATCAGAAAAACGCATAAAGCGTAAATGAGCCAGTACCGTGGATATTGCGAGAGCTTTCTTTGTACTCTGCGGTATTGGCCGTTGTTGCGATACTCGCGCCAATCAGTGACCCATACCAAGCGGCACCCAGTACCGCAGTGGCCTGCCAAGGTTCTAAAGTCACATCATAGTAGTTCGCTTCATGTTCCAACCCATTCAGCGGACGATTGCCTTCAATGGTAAGGTCGTTGAACCGATAACGCCCTTCCACACCACCAAACAGGAACCAGCCGTGGGTTGAAGCGCCAATCATACCGGGAAGAAAAGGCTTTTCCGCGGAAATTTGTGCACTGCCAAAGTTGCCGGCCAGATCTTGCCCCCATCTGAGCATCACTCCGGTCGATGCATCGCTGCGAAAGTTACCCACATTCACTTCTGACACATTAGCAATGTCCCATTCGAGCCCTCCCAAAGAACGGGTGCGTATCCAGTTAAAGTGGCCAAGATAGCCGACGCTGCCAGCGATTTTGTTTTCGACCTGATAGTCCCAACCGTTGGGATCGTCTGATTTGGTAATGCCATGTACCAGTATCTGCGCTTTCTCTGCCATTGAGTTTTCACCTGTGGTGCCAATGGTTAAGTTGAATCGCTGCGCCTGCTGCGGATGCAAACTCAGATAATTGAACTCAGCATGTAAATAACCGGCGTATGGGCGTTCGTTGGGCTGCGGGGTTTCGAGAGTGATGTCTGACGGTGTCCACATCTTATGGCCGACGCTGATCTCCCACTTATCTAAGCTGTTTGCGCCCCAGGCTGAAAGACTGAGCGGTTTAGCCCACCAATATGGAGTGATGCCTTGAGAGGTGTAAGTCAGGAAAATCCCGTTGGTGTATTCTTCGTCAACACCAAAAACACCATCGTTATCTAAATGGAGTGAAAACGTTGCCTGAGAAGAGGCAATCGCAGCGCTTGAAAACAGGGCAATAGGAAACAGGCGAAAAAACTTCATAAGGTAGCTACATCATTCCGTCATTGAACGAAGATAGTAACGCAATTTACTGAATTATTGAGGAAAAGTGATATTTGAACGACAAATTTGCGGGCGGGATTGTGTTGATATGCAAGCGATTTAATTGGTCTGCGATAGGTTTGGACAGAAATGAAAATCCCCGCTCAATGAGCGGGGATTGGTTTTATCGACTCAGACTCAATCTTATAGAGATTCAGTGAAAGTACGTGCGATAACATCTTGCTGCTGTTCAGCAGTCAGAGAGTTAAAGCGAACTGCGTAACCTGATACACGGATAGTCAGTTGTGGGTACTTCTCTGGGTTCTTCACTGCGTCTAGCAGAGTGTCACGGTTCAGTACGTTCACGTTCAGGTGTTGACCACCTTCGATACCAGTCTCGTGGTGGAAGTAACCATCCATCAGACCAGCAAGGTTAGCGCGTTGTGAACCTTCGTCTTTACCCAGTGCATTTGGCACGATAGAGAAGGTGTAAGAGATACCGTCTTTAGCGTGAGCAAATGGTAGTTTACCTACTGAAGTCAGAGACGCGACTGCACCTTTCTCATCACGGCCGTGCATTGGGTTTGCACCAGGACCGAATGGAGCGCCAGCACGACGACCGTCAGGAGTGTTACCTGTTTTCTTACCGTATACCACGTTTGACGTGATAGTCAGGATAGACTGAGTTGGAATCGCGTTGCGGTAAGTTTTCAGTTCACGAATCTTGTTCATGAATACTTCAACCAGTTTGCATGCGATGTCATCAACGCGTGAATCGTTGTTACCGAATTTAGGGTAGTCACCTTCGATTTCGAAATCGACTGCAACGCCATCTTCGTCACGGATTGGTTTCACTTTAGCGTACTTGATAGCAGACAGTGAGTCAGCCGCTACAGACAGACCAGCGATACCACAAGCCATAGTACGAGTGACGTCACGATCATGCAGAGCCATCAGAGACGCTTCGTAGCTGTACTTGTCATGCATGAAGTGGATAGCGTTCAATGCAGTGACGTATTGTTTTGCCAGCCAGTCCATGAAGTGGTCCATTTTTTCCCACACTTCATTGTAATCCAGAACGTCTGAAGTGATTTTTGGCATTTTAGGACCAACTTGTGCTTTAGATTTCTCATCAACACCGCCGTTGATGGTATAAAGCATAGTTTTCGCCAAGTTTGCACGAGCACCGAAGAACTGCATTTGTTTACCAACAACCATTGGTGATACACAACATGCGATTGCGTAGTCATCAGAGTTGAAGTCTGGGCGCATCAGATCGTCGTTTTCATATTGAATAGAAGACGTGTCGATAGATACTTTTGCACAGAATTTCTTGAAGCCTTCAGGCAGTTTTTCAGACCAAAGCACAGTGATGTTTGGCTCTGGAGAAGGGCCCATGGTGTACAAGCTGTTCAGGAAGCGGAAGTTAGATTTACTAACTAGAGTACGACCGTCAAGCCCCATACCACCGATAGACTCAGTTGCCCAAATTGGGTCGCCAGAGAACAGTTCATCATACTCAGGAGTACGCAGGAAACGCACCATACGCAGTTTCATGACGAAATGGTCGATCATTTCCTGAGCTTCTGCTTCGGTGATCTTGCCTGCTTTCATGTCGCGTTCGATGTACACGTCTAGGAAAGTCGAAGTACGGCCCAGAGACATTGCAGCACCGTTTTGAGATTTCACTGCAGCCAGGTAGCCGAAGTAAGTCCACTGAATTGCTTCTTGCGCGTTTTCAGCTGGGCGACCGATGTCGCAACCGTATTTCGCTGCCATTTTCTTCATTTGGCCAAGCGCACGGTGTTGTTCTGCGATTTCTTCACGCAGTTGCATGGTCATTTGCAGATCTTCGCCGTTTTCAAATTTCTCTTGAAGAGAAGTGAATTGAGCGAATTTGTCTGCCATCAGGAAGTCGATACCGTAAAGAGCCACACGACGGTAGTCACCGATGATACGGCCACGGCCGTATGCGTCTGGAAGACCAGTCAGTACGCCTGATTTACGACACGCCATGATTTCTGGAGTGTAGATGTCAAACACGCCTTGGTTGTGTGTTTTACGGTATTCAGTAAAGATTTTCTTAACTTGAGGATCCAGTTCGCGACCGTAAGCTTGGCAAGAACTTTCAACCATGCGAATACCACCGTTAGGGATGATCGCACGTTTCAGAGGTTTTTCAGTTTGAAGACCTACGATTTTTTCCAGGTCTTTGTTGATGTAGCCTGCATCGTGAGCAGTGATGGTAGAGATAACAGAAGTGTCGAAATCAACAGGAGCGTGAGTAGAGTTCTCTTGTTTGATGCCTTCCATTACTTGTGCCCAAAGCTTGTTCGTTGCTTCGGTACCTTCAGAAACTAGGAAAGATTCGTCGCCTTCATACGGTGTGTAGTTCTTTTGAATAAAATCACGAACGTTTACTTCGTTTTGCCACTCACCTGCCGCAAAACCTTCCCAAGCTTTAGCAAATTGCTCTGCCATGACATACCTACCTTTTTAGTAGAAAAAACACGTACTGTTCGCCGTTGAGCCAGCTATCCTGCATGAGTACAGGAGTCAGTACACTCTTTGAATAACAATATCTATATTCAATCTATGTTCGAAAATTATACTCATCCGTTTGAATATAGATATTGTTATTTGTTCCCCTTGATTTTCAATTTAAGCTAAAAAAAACTCGCAAACCTTAAACTAAATCAATAAATCTTAAAAAATTAAAATAAAGTTTGGGTAGTGCAATGCACTACCCAATATTTTTTTGAATCTGGCTTACTTAGTGTAGCCAAGCTTTCAGACCGTATTGGCTTTCCAACATACCTACAGCAAGCATAGCAATTAAACAGATAACCAACACACCGCCAGGAATAACGATTTTATCGACAAACGAAAGTTTAGATGCGCGCTCTTTGTCACCGATCAGGCCGTTGTTATCCAGAAGCATGGTCAATGCCCACGCCAGTACCGGGTTGACGACCGCAGAACCAAAGATACAGATACCAGCGGCTTGTGAATCTTTTGTGTCTTTAACCATCTGCATACCGGCTTCTAATAAAGGAAGGAATACACCCACCAACAGAGCACAGCGCATCACCGGAGGCCAGACCGCGACGTCCATAGGGAAACCCAGAATCGCAATGGTCATCACCAGCAGGCCAAGAATGATCGCACCACCAGGGATTGGACGCTTCGCGATCGCTGCAGGGATCATGTACGTACCCCAAGAAGAGGTGATGTTACCGCCACCCAGAGCTGTACCCACCATCTGACGGATAGAACACATGGTCATGGTGTCATCCACATCCATCAGCACTTTTTCAGTTTTACGAGGGTAGTTCAGTTCTTGGAAGATACGGTGGCCCAGGAAGTCTGGTGACCACATCGCAACCGCCAGAATGGCAAATGGCAGTGACGCAATAAAATGCTCTACCGTTGGCATGCCTAGCATCCAGCCTTCAGTGGTTGATCCCCACCAGTACACCGGGTTCAGGTTAGGCAGACCCATTTGCGTTTCGAAACGCAGGTCGAAACCTGCCCCGAACAACAAAGCGATGATCAGTCCAGTGAATGCACACACCGGAATGGCCAGCCAGCGCAGGTTCAGCTTGGCCAGAATCGCATAAATCACGATATTCACGCCCAGAACGACAAGGCCGACATAACCCATGCTGCCCGCGACAACGTCAGCAGAATGCAGGCTGGTTGCCCATTCCTGAATGGAGGTGATCTGGCTCATGGTCCCGGTAAAACCGAGGAAAATCAGTAAGCCCCCGGCGGTCCCTTCCGAAGTGAGGTTGACCAGCTTGGAGCCGCCTTTGAAATAGCTCAGCAGCAAGCCGAACACACCAAGCAAAATTGCCAATGCAAGAGGGTGAGCACCGGCCAGTGCAATTGAGCCGATAAGAGGAATCATTGGACCATGGTTGCCTGCCAGGTTCGCACGCGGGTTTAAAAAGCCCGACGCGATGACACAGAAGAACAGAGCAGGGAATAGCATTTCTACACGCGCGACTTCAATCGCAAACTCTTTACCCAGAGTAATGTGGTCCCACGCTTGCGTCAGACCGTCGGCCCAAGACATCATAACAGCGGAGTACATCGCGATAATGCCGATGGTCCCTGCCAGTGCCGGAACTAAGTCTTCAAGTTCAAAGCGGAAGTCACGACCTGGCAGGTTCAAACCGAAGCGACGTGGCTTCATGATCTGCAGTTCGTGGTCTAGGTAATCGGAGCGGCTTGCAAACTCAGATGATGGACGGTGGAGCTCACTGTAGCTCTTTGTCTCGATGTCTGAGCGCTCTTTATTGACTACGTCTGACATAGATTCCTCATATTTATAAAAGTAAGTAATTCTTTGTTGAATTCTATAAAACTTGCCGAAGCGAAAAGGTTGAAACTGCATAACTGTTCATTTTAGCAACAACAATGCATAACCAACTGATTGAATACAGAGTTTTTATTTACTCTTTTATTTGTTGGCGAGTTTAACGTGCTAACTCTTTAGGGTGATTGATCTTGATCACTTTAAGAATAGATATGAAAGAAAACTACATTACGTAAGTAAAATCAGCCAGATAGCGGCAAATGTGAATGAAATTTTTTTTCATAATGTAAGGTTTCCTACCGGGAAAAAGTACAGTTTGAGAGATGCGTCACTAGGTGACAAATGTTGCCCAGAAATCTTGCGGCAGGTCTTGTTTTTATAAAAATGTTAATAAAGTTCGATGGGTTTTTGTTCTGATGTAATGTGATTCTATGCGTTGTTTGGAGAAGAATTGGCTAAATTATGAATTTATACTCAGATAAAACAACTAAATATCCCGCTTTTATAGGTTAATAATTTGTTGCATGTTCCTGGGGAGAGTGCTAGTTTGTATCGGAAATTGGGCTGGAATGCTCGGCAGTGATAAAAAATACAGGGAGTTAGAGCGCATGACTGATGTACCAGCGCTGGATATAAAAAACCTGCACAAAACATTTGGCCAGAACGAAGTACTGAAGGGCATTTCACTTCAGGCTCACAAAGGTGACGTGATTTCTATCATCGGCTCATCCGGTTCAGGCAAAAGTACCTTTCTTAGATGCATTAACTTACTTGAAACCCCAACCGCAGGTGAAATCTGGGTGAAAGGTGAAATGATCCAGATGAAGAAGAACCGTCAGGGTGAATCTTCTCCTGCCAACGAAAAACAGGTTCAGCGCATCCGTTCGCGCCTGGCTATGGTTTTTCAGGGATTCAACTTATGGTCACACATGACGGTGCTTGAGAACGTTATCGAAGCGCCAGTTCATGTTCTGGGTGTTCCTAAAGCTCAAGCCATTGAGAATGCAGAGATGCTGCTCAAGAAAGTGGGCCTTTATGAGCGTCGTGACTACTACCCGGGACACTTATCGGGTGGTCAGCAACAGCGTGCGGCTATCGCCCGTGCATTAGCCGTTGATCCGGAAGTGATGCTGTTCGATGAGCCGACTTCTGCGCTCGACCCGGAACTGGTTGGTGAAGTTCTTGGGGTTATGAGAGATTTGGCAGAAGAGGGGCGAACCATGTTGGTGGTGACACACGAAATGGCCTTTGCCCGCGATGTGTCTAACCATGTGATGTTCCTACATCAGGGCCTGGTGGAAGAGCAAGGCGATCCGACGAAGCTATTCAGCAATCCGGACTCGGAGCGACTCAAACAGTTTATTTCATCGATTTACTGATAATGCCCAAGATTGTGCAGTCGGACACCCTTTGATTGGTACCGTGATGCAGACTCTTCGCTGACAGAATTAACAAACACAACAATACAATCACAGGAGTATGGAAATGAAAAAGTGGTTATTAGTGACGGCTTTAGCTGCAACTGCAGTAACTGGTGTAGCCCAGGCGAAAGAATGGAAAACCGTTCGCTTTGGTATTGAAGGCGCATACCCTCCATTTAGCTGGACGGAAGCCGATGGCTCTCTAAAAGGCTTCGACGTTGATATGGCGAACGCATTGTGTAAAGAGATGCAGGTTGAATGTAAGATCGTTCCTCAAGATTGGGACGGCATCATTCCTTCTCTGCTAGCACGTAAATACGATGCGATCATCGCGGCGATGTCTATCACTGAAGAGCGTAAGAAGAAAGTCGATTTCACTCACAAGTACGCTCTGATCCCGAACAAATTTATCGCAAAGAAAGGGGCTAATCTGGACTTCACCAAAGAAGGCCTGAAAGGCGTGAAAATTGGTGTGCAACGCGCAACGACTCACGACAAATACCTGACTGATAACTATGGTGATGCCGTTGAGATTGTTCGTTACGGTTCATTTGATGAAGCGTACCTGGATCTGGCGAACGGCCGTATCGCAGCGGTTCTTGGCGATGCGTCAGCGTTGGAAGACGGCGTTCTGAACAAACCAGGTGGTGAAGGTTACGAATTCGTTGGTCCTTCTCTGACTGATCCTAAGTGGTTCGGTGATGGTTTCGGTATCGCAACACGTAAGCAAGACAAAGATCTGACTGAGAAACTGAACGCAGCGATCGATGCTCTGCGCGCGAAAGGCGAGTACCAGAAAATCGAAGCGAAATACTTCAAGTATGACGTTTACGGCCAATAATAAGCCTGACGCAACCCAACGATTCACGTTGGTATAAAAAACAAAAAGGCATTCCTGGTTGCTGGTTCCTAGTTCGTAGCAGTACCCAGCAACCAGGCTCTAAGGGACTAGGAAAATTTTTATGCTGGATTTACATGGATACGAAGCCTCCATTTTCAAAGGAGCCGTGCTGACCATCGAAGTGGCCGTGCTGTCACTGTTGCTAGCGATGTTGTTGGGCATGTTGGGCGCACTAGCCAAACTGGCGCCTTACCGTTGGGCAAGAGCCATTGCAACACTTTACACCACGATTATTCGCGGCATTCCGGACTTGGTTCTGATGATGCTGATTTTCTTTGGTGGCCAAATTCTTCTTAATAACAGTCTGTACGCCATCAATGAATGGCTCAACAACTGGTTTGCTTCAAGTGATCCAAACCATGAGTGGGTCTCATATCTGCCGGACTATATCGATGTCAGCCCGTTCATCGCCGGCGTACTCACCATCGGATTTATCTTTGGTGCTTATATGGCAGAAACCTTTCGTGGCGCGATCATGGCTGTCGATAAAGGTGAGCTGGAAGCCGCTAAAGCCTATGGCATGAGCGCTGCGCTCTCATTCCGTCGTATTCTGTTGCCACAAATGATCCGTCATGCGTTACCGGGTTTTGGTAACAACTGGTTGGTGCTGCTTAAAACCACTGCGTTGGTGTCGATCATCGGCCTGGAAGACATGGTGCGTATGAGCTCGCTGGCTGCGGGCTCAACGAAAATGCCGTTTACCTTCTATATGGCGGTCTCGATCATCTTCCTGCTGTTTACCAGTGTTTCAACCGGTCTTTTAAAGATCGTTGAACGTAAATTCAGTATTCACACGAGGTAGAGCGCTATGGATTTTTCTTTAATTATCGGAAGCTTGCCAATCTACTTCAGTGGTTTGTGGACCACGGTATGGCTGGTTGGCCTGTCTTTGGTGATTGGTCTGAGCATTGCCATTCCGTTGGCCATTGCCCGTAACAGCCGCAACTATGTAATCAGTACGCCTGCGTGGGGCTACATTTACTTTTTCCGTGGAACACCGCTGCTGGTTCAGTTGTATCTGATCTACTACGGTATGGATCAGTTCTTTCCGGTTAAAGGCACGCTATGGGAGAACGCCTGGTTCTGTGCGCTGGTCGCTTTCGTATTGAACACGTCGGCTTATACTGCGGAAATTATCCGCGGAGCCATCAATGGTTTGCCAAAAGGTGAAGTTGAAGCTGCGAAAGCATATGGCATGGGAACTTGGAAAACCTATCGTCGAGTGGTATTGCCAAGTGCACTGCGCCGTGCGCTGCCAGCCTACAGTAACGAAGTGATCTTCATGCTCCATGGTAGTGCGGTTGCGGGTATTGTTACCATCATGGATCTAACGGGCGCTGCGCGATTGGTCAACTCTCGATACTATGCGCCGTTTGAGTCGTTTCTGACCGCTGGCCTATTCTACATGTCGCTGACGTTTATGATTATTTTCTGCTTTAAGAAAGCGGAAAAGCGTTTCCTCGCGTATCTTCGTCCGCTGAGCTGAATGATAGAGCGATACAAGAAACAACTAAAAAAGCCCCGTACAACGGGGCTTTTTTGTCTGCAAATCAGTTGGGTAAAGGATTACGCCGAGAATACTGACCAGATCGGCGCATGATCAGACGGCTTATCGATGCCGCGCAGCTCGTAATCGATCCCCGCTTCCACACATTTTGCTGCCAGCGATGGTGTCGCCAGAATCACGTCGATACGCAGCCCCCGGTTGTCGTCGAAGCCTTTCGAGCGGTAATCAAACCACGAAAATTGATCGTCAACGGTTGGGTGCAACTTGCGGAACGTATCTTCAAAACCCCAATCCAGCAGCGTTTTCAGCCATTCACGCTCTTCTGGTTGGAAAGAACACTTACCCGTTTTCAGCCAGCGTTGGCGATTAGGTTCACCGATACCGATGTCGAGATCAATCGGACTGATATTGATATCACCCATGACGATCAACTGCTCATCCTGACTGTGATATTCGTTGAGGTAACCCATCAGATCTTTATAGAACTGGCGCTTGTAGGGGAATTTGGTCTCATGGCTCACGTTGTCGCCCTGAGGGAAGTAGCCGTTCATGACGGTGACTTTCTCACCTTGTTCATTAAGGAAGGTCGCCATGATCATGCGCTTTTGATGGTCATCATTGTCGGAAGGAAAACCTTTGCGAACTTCTAATGGTTCGTGCTTGCACAGCATCGCCACGCCGTAGTGTGCTTTCTGGCCGTGGAAGTAAACTTTATAACCCATCGCCTCTACGTCTTCGAGCGGAAAGGCCTCATCGTGAACTTTGATTTCCTGCAAGCCAATTACATCAGGCTGATGCTTATCAATGACGGCTTGGAGTTGGTGAAGTCGAGCGCGCAAGCCATTGATATTAAAACTAATAATTTTCATGGTTTGTCCTTTATTATGATCTTAGCGATTGATGTTACCAGCTTCGAATGCGAGTACAAGACGAAAAAACTCTGCAATACTGTCTTAGTCAGAAAGTTGTAAAATCGATGTAAACTTTCGGTTGATAAATCGATAGATTGTGGTCTAATTTCAGGCTTCCTTGTTCATTTAAAGGGCAAATGGCGCAAGCATAAGGATGTTGTATGCGAACACTATCAGTTCAGTGGAAAATTACGCTAATGGCAGGTATCTGTCTGCTCGTAACGTCACTTTCTCTTATTGGCTTCTCGGTTTATAACGCAGTCAATAATCAAAAAATTATCAAACAGCAGAGCGCAGATTCGGTAATCAGCAAGTCTCAGCAACTGCTGCAAACTCGTGCTCAATTAAACGCAACCGAAATCGCCGAGTTTCTCAACGAAGCCACCTACCGTGCCGAAATGCTGGCCTCCAATGCGCTGTTTCTGAAAACCAACGCCGAAGAGAACTTTGGTGCGAGCGAAGAACTTCGTACTTCTTTAGATGAGATGGTGCGAAAGTCTGTACTTAATTTTCCGACCATCGATGGCGCTTACTTGGTTTTTAAGCCAAACATGCTGGATAACGAGGATGGCAACTACATCAATGCCGATTATGTTGGCTCTAATGACTCCGGACGTTTTGCACCGTACTGGATGACGACGCCCAATGGTGAGAATGTCATTGCCAATGTGTTGAGCGAAAAGGCGTTAGCCGCATCAGAAGATGGAGAACGTTTCTCTTGTCCGCTTACCAGCGGGGATACCTGTGTATCGACTCCTCGCTTAATCGAACAGGAAAATGGCGGCGTTTTGGCGGCATCCATCTCTGTTCCGATTAAAATTGATGATGCGCCAGTCGGCTTCTACGGCATCGATTTAAAACTGAATCCGCTACTGAAAATCGCTCAGGATTCTGACCGCAGCTTGTTTGGCGGAAGCGGTAAAGTTTTTATCATCAGTCTGGATGGTACGCTAATCGCCAGCGATGACACGTCATTGCCTATTGGTCAGAAATTCTCGGGCTCGACACTCAGTGGTGAGCAAGTGACTGACTTATTGTTCGGCGATGCAGTAAAAACTCAATGGACACAAGATGGCCGCTGGCTAACGGTGTTTGCACCAATTCATGTCGCTAACCAAACCTGGGGCGTCATTTTTGAAATGCCGCGCAGCAGTGTGCTTGCCGATGCGAATGAGTTGGATCAAGTGATCTCAAGCCAGGTGGCCAGTGGCGTCAAAACAGAGTTGGCGGCAGGTGCCGTGTTCGTTATGTTGGGGTTATTGATTATTGCGCTGACAGCTTCCCGAATCGTTAAACCGATCCGGGCTGTGGTTGTGCGCCTGAAAGACATTGCGTCCGGAGAAGGGGACTTAACACAACGTCTTACGGTTTCATCTCAAGATGAGGTCGGCCAGTTGGCGCTGGGTTTCAACCAGTTCTTAGATAAATTGCAGGCGATCATTCGCCAGGTCGTTGATGCCACTCACTCGGTCGCTGCAACCTCAGAGCAATCTAAAGTCGCCGCTGCGCAAACGCGCTTGAGCAGCGAGTCGCAGTTCAAAGAAGTCGATTTGGTTGCGACAGCGTCTGAGGAAATGACGCAAACGGCGAGCTTGGTGGTTCACAACGCAGAAAACGCGGTGAAAGCAGCAGAGCAGGCTAATCATTCAGCTCAGCTCGGCCAGAACGTCATTGAAGCATCAGAAGCAGAAATGCGTAAACTGGTACAGAAAATGAGTGAAGCCGTTCCTGTGGTAGAAGAACTGGCGCAGAACAATGCCAATATCACGGAAATACTGGAAGTCATCGAAGGGATCTCGGAGCAGACTAACTTACTGGCTCTTAACGCAGCGATAGAAGCTGCCCGCGCTGGTGAGCAAGGTCGCGGTTTTGCGGTGGTGGCGGATGAGGTCAGAAATCTTGCCAGTCGCACGCAGGATTCGGTGGGTGAAATTCGTTTGGTGATAGAGAAAGTGCAAAAAGGAACTCGTGATGTGGTGGCGGCCATTCAGGATGGCAACCAATTGGCTAATGGCACCGCGCACCAAGTTCAGAATGCGGTCACAGAATTGAGTCAGGTATTTGAAGCGATCGCTTCCATCAACGATATGAACTCACAAATTGTGAAAGCCGCTGAAGAGCAGCAGACGGTTTCTGCTGAAGTTAACCAGAGTGTGGCTAACATCCGCGATCTCAGCGCACAAATTCTCGAGCAAGCAGGCGAGTCGGAGACGGTCGGAGCTCAAATCAGTGAATTGAGCCAAAGGCAGCAACAACTGGTTTCTCAGTTTAAGGTATGAAGATAAAAAAGAGCGCTCAGGCGCTCTTTTCTTTTAGCTTGTTCAAAAGGTCACCTTTGACGATTTCCAGCGCGGCTAATGCGACATGAGGATCCACCTCATTGCTTTCGAGCAGATAAATCAGATCGACCGCGAGTTTGATCTCGTCTGATGCGTCGTTTAAAGGAACAGATGATTGACTCATTTATTGGTGTTTCTCTCTGTAGGTTATTTGTTTCTCGATTTTCGCTTTGGCTTCCTGACAGCGCTTGAGACGCTGCTCGACGGTAAGTAACGCTTGTTGAGCTGCTAGCTTCTGAAATACCGAGGCCTGCTCTAACGCATATTGTTTGTCGCGCACCATTTCCATGAGGCGCCGTTCCCAATCCTGATGCTGCGCTAAGTCCTGATACAGGTCGCTGATGGGTTTACGATAGTAGCTGCTGTGCTTGGGTTCACTTTTACGTATGGATTGTGTCGAGAGTTCACGCTGAATCGCCGCAACCTGTGCCAGTAGTCGCTCTGTTAAGTACTCGGCCCGTTGCGAAGTGAGCTTGCCAGCTTGCTGCTCTCGGAGAATCGCACTCAGGGTGCTTTCGGCCTCTTGAACGCAAGGAGTCAGCAGTTTGCCATGGCAATGAAACAGCACGGCATCAAAAAGTGGATGATGATGTTCGCCGCGGACGCGGTCTATCTGCGCTGCACTGCGTTTCAAATCATCCAACAGAGTCGTCAATCTTGCAAAATCACTCATAATCTCACCGCTGGGTAGGCTTAGCTTGTCTTAAACATCAATACTCAATCGTCCTTTTGAACGGTGGTAGCGAATCAAGCAGCGCTTTACCGTAACGTTTTGAGACTACACGTCGATCAAGGATCACGACTCTACCACAATCTCGTTCCTTTCTCAGTAGACGGCCCGCAGACTGAATTAGTTTCTTGCTCGCTTCAGGTACCGTAATTTGCAAAAAAGGATTGCCACCACGATGCTGGATATATTCTGCATGCGCTTGTTCCACCGGGGAAGTGGGGACCGCAAACGGTATTTTGGTAATGATGAGGTTTTCCAGCAGCTCACCCGGTAGGTCCAAACCCTCAGAAAAGCTGCCAGTACCGAATAACACACTCGTTTTCCCACATTGAACAAGTGTTTTATGTTTATTTAGAATTTCTTTTCTGGATTTTTCACCTTGAACCTGCAGGGCCCAACCTTTTTTTATAAAAAGTTTAGCCACTTTTTCAGCGACTTCCTTCATTTGCCAGTAGGAAGCAAACAAAACCAGATTCGCCTTACCGTCTTGAATGTATTCTTCGACCTTATTCGCAAGATGATCTGTGTATTCAGGTGCTTGAGGCTCGTATTGCATTTTAGGGATCAGCAACTCTGCTTGATTTTGATAATCAAATGGTGACGCGAGCGCAAGGAATTGGACACCGTCTTCCGCTTTTTCGCTGATGCCTGCCTGACGACAGAAAAAATTAAATGAGTTAAGGGCTCGCATGGTTGCTGAGACCAATATTGCGCCGACACAGCGACTCCAAATTTGTTGGTCAAGTTGCCAACCAATCTCCAATGGAGAGACGTTAACTACGTAGTCGCCTTCGCGTTCTGGGCTGATTTCCAGCCAACGAGCAAGAGGCGCGCCTTTTTCCCGCTTAGGTTCAGCCATCAGGTGCCACACCTGAGCCAGATTTTCCAGTCGCTGAATGAAGAAGCCCAGTTCGGCAAGTGCTGGCTCAGCGAGACGAGGCGCCAACTCACCATCTTTAACCCTCTCAGCAATCAGATCAGCAATCTTTGCAACGGCCTGATTGGCCTTTTGGCTTTGACGTTTGAGATCTTTGGCTTCTTCCTCTAGCCAGCTTGGTAAATCGCCATGCTCAAAACGATAGCGCTTGTCTTCAAAAGCACTGGCATCAAACTGTTTGGGGAGTTGGCTCAAGCTCGGTATCAGCGCTTGTATTGCATCTTGCGCTTCATTTCGAAAGCGGGAGACACGTTTCTCGTCGGCCAGATTTGCGAGCTTAGATAAAGATTGATTGAGTTTTTCTAACCAAGCTGCTGCGCCTTTCATTGTCGCGGCTGCTGAAGCATGTTCCCGTGCTACATGCGGTAAATGGTGAGCTTCATCAAACACATAAATCGTATTTTCTGGCTCCGGCAAGATAATGCCTCCGCCGAGATCTGCATCAGCCATAACCAGACTGTGATTGGCAATGATCACGTCGGCTTTATCCAGCTCTGAACGGGCTTTTTGGAAAGGACATTGACGATGTGCGGCAAAACTTCCGTTGCAACTGTGCTTATCGCTCACAATGCTATTCCAAACGGTATCGGATATCGGCTCTGGCCAAGAATCACGATCGCCGTCCCATTTGCCTTGCGATAACTCGGTATAGAGCAGCTGGAGCTGTTCGATGTCTTTGTCTGCTGGCTTAGATTCAAACATTGCCATCTGACCCCCATCGGTGCCAGAGGCCGCCGCCAGTTTCTCGGTACAGCAATAGCGCTGACGCCCTTTAGCCAGAATAAAAGTAAATTTTTGATCGGTGATACGGCGGTAAAGAGGCAGGTCTTTGTGCACCAACTGTTCCTGTAGTGCCACGGTAGCCGTAGAGATGACGATTTTCCTGTTATTAGTCACAGCAACCGGAATCGTGGCCATCAAATAGGAAAGGGATTTACCGATGCCCGTGCCAGCTTCAGCAACAAGCATGCGTGTAGACTTGTGATAACTGCCACAAAGTGTCTTTGCAATTTCCGCAACAAGGTAATTCTGAGCTCGGCGAGGCACAAAATTGTCGAGCTGATTTTGGAGGTTTTGGTAGCTGTTGCGTATCGATTGTTGAATTTTGGTAGTAAGCATAATGTGACCTGCGTATCGGGTCCCGGATGTTAGCACAGTTTGCTAAGCGATACGTAGTTCACGAAATCGTATGCTTTTAGAACAAATCTAGATCTCGTTCACAAAAAAAAACTGAACCTTCATACACTTAAATTAATTTTGAATTATGAAAAATATAAAGCTCCGCAAAGGTGATTTTTACTATATTTTATTCTGATAGTGCTTTGTTTTTTATATTTATCAGAAATAAAAATCTATTATGTTAAAAAATTTAACATTTACCTATTCTTAGTTTTTTGATTAGAACTTCGCCGAAGCATTATGAAATTTATATGTAAAATATTGATTTTGTTTAATTTGTTCTTATTTTAGGAATATTTTTTTTCACATTTGACACGCAGCATAATCTTTTGCAATCTAAACCTCGAATTTAGTGGGCGATGGCAACCAACCGCAGAGTTGGGAAACCATCATCTAAAAAACAAAAGGGAATCGAAACGGACTTCCCAATTAAGAAAAGGCAGTGGATTAATATGAAAAAGACGCTATTAGCTCTAGCTGTTATCTCAGCAGCAAGCTCTGTAAACGCAGCAGAAGTATTTAAAACAGACGACGCATCTGTTGACTTCTATGGTCAACTACGTGAATACGTCGAGTTTTCAGATGTTGACGGTTCAGATGACGCTAAAATTAATAAAAGCTCATCTCGTTGGGGTGTGAAAGTTAACTACCAAGTGAATGACGATTTTGCTGTGCTGGGTAAAGCAGAAGTGTATGTTGAAGACTCGGGTCTTCGTCAACACTACATCGGTTTCGCTTCTGAATCGTTCGGCACAGTAACTGTTGGTCAACAACTACCGTTCTACGATGATATCTACGGTGCTATCTACCCATACCAATACGATATGGCTCCTTATGCGAACGGCTTTAACGATAACTTCTGGCAATCTAGTGCGATTGCTTACCAATTGTCGCGTGACGCTTTCTGGGTAAAAGCAATGTACAACCTACCAGAAAACGATTCTAACCCAGAGATGGGTGAAGCGTACGTAGGTACGTCATTCGGTGACCTGTCTGTGCACGTTGGTGGTGCATTCATGGATGATAAAGTTGGTACAAACGACGCTGAATCTACTTATGCAGAAGCAACGGCAGAGTACGCTATCGGTTCTGGTGTTATCGGTTTTACTTACGCTTACAACAAGCTGGACGACAAAGCTAATTCTGCAAACGATGAAAAATCAAACGGCTTCCACTTAGGTGCAAAATTTGAAGTTGCTGATAAAACGTCTGTATATGGACAGTACCAATATCTAGATTTCGATAAAAACGTAGATGAAACTCAGAACGTTGTTCTAGGTGTAGAATACATTTTTGCTTCTTGGGCTCGTTCTTACGTAGAATATAACTTCCACAAAGAAGACAGCGCAGAAGATGCTAACAACCTAGCACTGGGTGCTCGTATTTACTGGTAATTCAACTAGTTACTGTTAGTATAAAAAGCCCAGCATTGCTGGGCTTTTTAATAGGAGATAATAAAGTGACGATTTCTTCTTTAAGAAATATAAGTACTACATTTGCTGTGAGTTTGATGTTGTCAGCAGGGACTCATGCTGCTGTTGAAGTCAGTGTGCCAGAAGAAATTAACTTGCACGTTGTCAATCTGGAGAGACCAAATCTTCAAGGAAGTGTGTTTAGCTCAAGCCGCACTCTTGAGTTACCAAATGGTTTAAATCAAATTGCTTTTCGCTATTCATACAACTTTGTGAATCGTGATACCGCTGAACGTGTAAGTAGCAAACTGATTGTGATGAAGTTTGAAGCATCGGATCAAACGCTGAGTTTTACGCTTCCTAAATACCGCGATGCCAAAGAGGCGGAACGAGAAATCGACAACTTTCAATGGCACTTAGTTGATACTGATACGCAGAAAGAGATTGATGCGATTACGGATTCGATCACTGTTTCAGGTTTTGTACTCGGACAAAACTTCAACGAAGAAGTAGAAGGTTATAACAAAAAAGGCGGGAAAGCTGCAATCGGGTTGACTTACGTTACGATAGCTAACCCTTCTACAACGCCAGAAACTAGTCAGATGCAGAGCTCGTCAGCTGCCGTAACATCACAGATTGTAGATAAAAAACTGGCAGAACAGGGTAGTCTCGTGGGGTCGTTGCAATCACTGTATCTTCAAGCATCTAAAGAAGAACGCAAAGCCTTCCAGAAATGGATGATTGATCAAGAATAATGTTGCGAACTTTTGAAGAACCAAAAATATTTTTTGGTTCTTCTGATATCGGAGCCTTAAACACAACACTTTTTAGATTTTTTGCCGCTGCCGCACGGGCAAGGATCATTTCTTCCTACTTTCAGGGAAACACTTTGTTGCGGAAATTCGCCATCAATGTAGTACCACAAACCATTTTCACGTAAAAAACGTGAACGCTCTTCCAAGCAAAATTCTTGATGTTGGTCCAATAGATACGCTTTGAAGTGCACATAGCCTTCATCGTCATGGGCACCAGATGCAGTACTGACCACTTCAAGTCTTTGCCATTCGCTTTGCACCGATTCTGCAATCGCTTCGCGTTCAGATTCTGCGTTGCATGATGGGTGGTAAGTTTTGATGACAAAATCCACCAATCCGAGTACATGGGCACTATAGCGTGAACGCATCAGCTGTTCTGGAGTGTGGACTTGTTTATGATCCTGATGAATAGGTTGGCAGCAGTCGGTATAGGTCCTACCGCTACCACAATAACACGCAGTCATGGGTTACTCTCTGAAACTTGGTTGAAACGCGCACAGTCTATGAGCTTAGCCGCAGAGTGTCGAGCACGAGAACGGAATTACTTAACTATTGAGATTCAGTAAATCTGCGGTCCAGCTAACAGCTTCATCGTAGCAACTACTGAGGACTTCATCACTGATAGCCAGTTTTGTTGCAAAGACAGAGACTTTATCCCAGTCCGCCTGCTCATACGCTTTTGTCAGGGCAAGGATATCGCCGAGAGTGCCACTTTCTGCTACCAGAGCTTGCTTTACACTCTCTTCGACGGGCATCTCATTGATGATGGATTCCAAAGACTGATCAAGCAAGCTGTCGAGTAATGAAAACATGCCCGTCAGAAACGCGTTCCCCATATCTCGATTTTCACTCAGGCGCGAGTACACCAGTTCACAGTAGCGCGCGCGTTGAATGGATAAGCCATAGAGATAATCCGGCTTGTCGCTGTGTGTAGAGGCGATCGCGACCAGCGAAACAAACTTACGCAGACGCTCTTCGCCCAGATACACCAAAGCTTGTTTAAAGGACTGAATTTTAGAGCTGACAACGGCAGATGAGTTCACAAATGTCAGGAGTTTGTATGACAAGGTGACGTCTTTCGCGATCAAGGCTTCCAGCTCTTTGTAATCTATTTCGTCTTTGGCAATCTCTTTACACAGTTGAACTACGGTTAAGAACGCAGGCTCCAATGCTTTGCGTTGAATCAGTTCTGGCTTACTAAAGAAATAGCCTTGGAAATAGCGAAAGCCGGCGGCTTTTGCCTGTTCAAACTCTTCATAGGTCTCGACTTTCTCAGCAAGAAAGATGATTTTTGAGCCTTTCAATTTGTTAATGAATAGGCGGGCTTTTTCAATCGGTACGATGCGAATATCAAACTTGATGATAGAAACATAAGGCAGAAATGCTTTCCACTCCGGACTCGGTACGAAGTCATCCAGCGCAATTTTGTACCCCATGTGTGACATCTTGCGTACAGCTTCTAGCAACTCTCCCGTAGGCTCACAATCTTCCAGAACTTCGACAACCAAACTATTGGTTGGAAATAGCGTCGGAATCATATTTATCAGGCTCTGATACGGGAAATTCACAAACCCCAGATGATTACCAAGCGTGTTGTAATGAGTAGAAAGAAAGTGATCGGACAACAAGCGACTGGTCGCAAGATCCGGGTCGATTTCAGGAAAGGTATTTTTGGGCCCATCTCTGAACAGGAGTTCATAACCGACGGTTTTTCGGTCACTGTCCAGAATGGGTTGTCGTGCAATGTAAGAGTACGTCAAGGCTGAATCTTATTGTTGTTGTATTGCGATTAATATCAATACTAGAGTTCATTGCTTGGCATCATCTCAAAAGATCAGGCCGTTGTTTGCGATTCAAATCATAATTGCGATTCAAAACGACGATTTTCTAATGAATAACCGTTGTTAGAATAGACCAATACTGAGCCTTGGGTATACCAGTCACCCAGAACAATGCGTGTTTTTTGAGAACCATCATTAACCTGATGAATGGCAGGACGATGAGTATGACCGTGAATCATCAGATCTACGCCATATTTATCCATAACATGCACCACTTCGTCTGGCGTGACATCCATGATTTCCATCGCCTTTTGGCTTTTGTCAGAGCGAATATCGGTTTGAATTTTGGCAACAATTCGTTTTTTAATGAAGTAGGGCAGACGGTTAAAAATCCACTGTAACCAAGGTTGATGGACTTTTTCGCGGAATGCCAGATATCGTACGTCTTCCGTGCAAAGCGTATCGCCGTGCAGAATCACAGCTGAAGTCCCGTATAAATCAACCACGGCTTCTTCATCCAGCAAGGTGACGCCAGTTTCTTTGGCAAAACGGCGGCCAATCAGAAAATCGCGGTTGCCGTGAATAAAGTAGCAAGGCACACCGTTAGACGTCAGGTGTTTAAATTCTTGCTTTATCTGTTCAGCAAATGACGTGGGATCGTCGTCGCCAATCCAGAAATCAAACAGATCACCCAACACATACAGAGCGTCCGCTTTGATGGCTTCGCTGCGCATAAACTGAGTAAAACAGTGAGTGATGTCGGGGCGATTGGGAGTCAGGTGGAGATCTGAAATAAATAATGTATGCATAAGTTCAGGAACAAGGAACGCGCCTAGCGCACTCCTTTGATCGATTATTCTTCGATAGTCGTGCCAGTGATCACCACTTCATCCAGCGGTACATCCTGGTGCATGCCGTAAGATCCAGTGCTTACGCCTTTAATCTTGTTCACGATGTCCATGCCTTCGACAACCTCACCGAATACACAGTAGCCCCAACCATCACGGCTTTCTGAACGGAAGTCTAGGAACGTGTTGTTGTTTACGTTGATGAAGAATTGTGAACTTGCTGAATGCGGTTCCATGGTACGAGCCATCGCGATGGTGCCCACTTTGTTGCTCAGGCCATTGTTTGCTTCGTTACGGATCGGTGAACGGGTTGCTTTTTCACGCAGACCAGAGGTCATGCCGCCGCCTTGGATCATGAAGCCATCGATAACACGGTGAAACAGAGTGTTGTCGTAAAAACCGTCACGGCAGTACTGCAGAAAGTTTGCGCTGGTTTCTGGCGCTTTTTCTTCGTTCAGCTGAATTTTAATGTCACCAAAATTTGTGTGAAGGGTGATCATGTGCATTACCTTTGCTTTGTTTTGTATGAATACCGAATTTTAGCCTAACTTTTTGTTCATTCAAAACATCAAATGGATGACCTAGCGATAACAGAGTTGTTATACTGTGCCACTATTTTGGTTTTAACGGTAATTAGATAGAGATCATGTTGAAGATTTATAACTCGCTCACAAGACAGAAAGAGGAATTCAAACCCATTACTGCTGGTAAAGTTGGCATGTATGTCTGTGGAGTCACAATATACGATCTCTGTCATATCGGTCACGGCCGCACTTTTGTGTCGTTTGATGTCGTGGCCCGTTACCTGCGCTACCTTGGCTACGATTTGACCTTCGTACGCAACATTACTGATATCGATGACAAAATCATTAAACGTGCGGCGGAGAATCAGGAATCTTGCGAATCTTTGACTGAACGTCTGATTCAAGAGATGTACGCTGATTTTGATGCGCTGAACATCAAACGTCCGGACGTTGAGCCACGCGCAACAGCCTACATTCAGGAAATCATTGATTTGGTTCAGCGCCTGATTGATCGTGGTTTTGCTTATGTTGCAGACAACGGCGACGTGATGTTTGAAGTGAACAAGTTCGACGATTACGGCAAGCTGTCGAAGCAGGACTTGGATCAACTGCAAGCGGGTGCTCGTGTTGATATCGACATGGCGAAACGTAGTCCTCTAGATTTCGTGCTGTGGAAAATGTCCAAGCCCGGTGAGCCGACTTGGGAATCACCTTGGGGACCGGGTCGTCCTGGTTGGCACATTGAATGTTCTGCAATGAATTCTTCGATTCTGGGTAACCATTTTGATATTCATGGTGGCGGTTCAGATCTGCAGTTCCCACACCATGAAAATGAAATCGCTCAGTCTTGCTGCGCGCACGATACGCAGTACGTGAACACGTGGATGCACAGCGGTATGGTGATGGTCGACAAAGAGAAGATGTCGAAGTCTCTGGGTAACTTCTTCACTATTCGCGATGTGTTGAATCACTACGATGCGGAAACCGTGCGTTACTTCCTGATGTCTGGTCACTACCGCAGCCAGTTAAACTACAGTGAAGAGAACCTTAATCAGGCTCGTGCTTCTCTGGAGCGTCTCTACACGGCATTGCGCGGTCTGGATATGACCGTTCCTGCGGCGGGTGGTGAAGAGTATCTCACTCGTTTCACGACGGCGATGAATGACGACTTCAATACGCCAGAAGCTTATTCTGTTCTGTTTGATATGGCGCGTGAAGTGAACCGTCTGAAAACGGAAGACGCCGATAAAGCAAGCTCTCTTGGCGCGTTGATGCGTGAACTGGCAGATGTGATTGGTATCTTGTATCAAGATCCTGAAGCGTTCCTGAAAGGCGACGCCGGCAATGATGATGAAGTCGCAGAAATTGAAGCGCTGATCAAACTGCGTAACGATTCTCGCGCTTCCAAAGATTGGGCAAATGCTGATATGGCTCGCGACAAGCTCAACGAGATGGGTATCGTGCTGGAAGACGGCCCAAGCGGTACGACATGGCGTCGCAAATAACGATTGTGTAAAGTGGGCGGCGTCGCCCACTTTCTTTTTGTACGCCATTTTAGCAAGCACCTGCGTTATCGCTGTCGATAGCGATATCAGAAATTAGGATCACTCATGTCTATTATTCTGGGCATTGACCCGGGCTCTCGTATTACTGGTTACGGCGTTATTCGTCAGCAAGGTCGTCACCTTCAGTATTTGGGGAGTGGTTGTATCCGCACCTCCGAGAAAGAGCTGCCGCTGCGTTTGAAACAAATTTATGCTGGTGTGAGTGAAATCATCACGCAGTTTCAACCGGATGTGTTCGCCATTGAGCAAGTTTTTATGGCGAAAAACGCCGACTCTGCACTCAAACTTGGGCAGGCGAGGGGCAGTGCAATTGTTGCCGCAGTGAATGCCGATCTGCCAGTATTTGAGTACGCGGCGCGTTTGATCAAGCAGGCTGTGGTGGGCACTGGTGGGGCAGATAAAACTCAAGTGCAACACATGGTGCAGCAAATGTTGAAGTTGCCAGCCAAACCGCAGGCCGATGCGGCTGATGCGCTTGGGGTGGCTATCTGTCACGCCAACACTAACAAGACCCTGATCGCGCTCGCTGGTCATGCAACCAGCGCCAGACGCGGCCGCTACCGTTAGATCCAATCTCGGGAGGCGTTGTGCCTCCTGCATTGCCTATCTTTTACTGGCTATCCATCCAGTTATTGATTATCATCTTGGTCATTCTCATCTCATCAAAACCAAGGATTCCCAGTGATTGGACGTCTTCGCGGCACACTGATTGAAAAGCAACCTCCACAAGTTCTGATTGAAGTCGGCGGTATCGGCTATGAAGTACAAATGCCGATGAGCTGTTTTTATGAACTCGCCAATATCGGTGAAGAAGCCATTATCTATACACACTTTGTCGTACGTGAAGATGCGCAGTTGCTTTATGGTTTCAATACCGTGAACGAACGTGCGTTGTTCCGTGAAGTGATTAAAGCCAATGGTGTTGGGCCTAAAATGGGTCTGGCGATCCTTTCAGGTATGACAGCCAGCCAGTTTGTCGCTTGCGTGGAACGAGAAGACATTTCAACCTTGGTAAAATTGCCTGGCGTAGGTAAAAAAACCGCTGAACGTTTAGTTGTGGAAATGAAAGACCGCTTGAAAGGCTGGGGGGCTGGTGATTTATTTACGCCTGCAACCGATGCGGCGCCACTTGACTCGATTGCCGCCATTCAAGATCAGAATGCTGAAGAGGAAGCGGTGAGTGCGTTGTTGGCCTTGGGTTACAAACCCGCTCAAGCATCGAAAGCCGTATCTCAGGTCGCTCAGCCGGATATGAGCAGTGAACAACTGATTCGCGAAGCGCTCAAATCTATGGTTTAAACTAAACAGGCGGCTTAAGTTAGCCGTTTGTTTTTTCTCCAGCAGAGTGACGACAACACGTCACAATCCCGAGTATCTCTTTTGGTGTGAATATCTGGGTCAACGACGTTGAAGACCTCTGCAAACGAACAGGAATTGTTGAATGATTGAAGCTGATCGCCTTATTGCTCCGACCAACCCTTCATTTAAAGATGAAGAGGTGATCGATCGTGCGATTCGCCCTAAAAAGCTGGCCGATTACCGAGGTCAGGATCACGTGCGTGATCAAATGGAAATCTTTATTCAGGCCGCACAAAAGCGTAGCGAAGCGCTCGACCATTTATTGATTTTCGGTCCACCGGGTTTGGGGAAAACAACGTTGGCCAATATTGTAGCCAACGAGATGGAAGTGAATATTCGTACCACTTCTGGTCCCGTGTTGGAAAAAGCGGGTGATCTGGCTGCGCTGCTGACCAATCTGGAAGAGAACGATGTCCTGTTCATCGACGAAATTCACCGCCTCAGTCCGATGGTTGAGGAAGTGCTCTATCCAGCGATGGAAGACTATCAGTTAGACATCATGATTGGAGAGGGGCCAGCAGCGCGTTCCATTAAAATCGACTTACCTCCGTTTACGTTGATTGGTGCGACAACCCGCGCAGGTTCGCTAACCTCGCCACTGCGTGACCGTTTCGGTATCGTTCAGCGTCTTGAATATTACAAAGTGGCGGACCTTCAACATATCGTGCAGCGCAGTGCTGACTGTCTTGGGCTCTCTATGGATGCTGAAGGTGCGCTGGAAGTGGCGCGCAGAGCCCGAGGTACGCCACGTATTGCCAACCGTCTGCTGCGCCGTGTCCGCGATTATGCGGAAGTCAAAGGCAATGGGCACATCTGTGCTGACATCGCGGATAAAGCGCTCAACATGCTCGATGTGGACCATCAGGGATTTGACTACATGGACCGTAAGCTGCTGCTGGCGATTATGGAGAAATTCAGTGGTGGCCCGGTAGGGCTGGATAACCTGGCGGCCGCGATTGGTGAAGAAAAAGATACGATTGAAGATGTATTAGAACCATTTCTTATTCAACAAGGTTATCTGCAACGTACCCCTCGTGGGCGAATTGCCACCGATCGAGCGTATCTGCACTTCGGTTTAGAAAAATAACGTTACAATTAATTTTCCCCTCAAGTAAAAAAGTTGATTTGTGGATCAATGTCACACTTTTTGAAATTCCCTTACTGCTTAAGGGTTAGCTAATTTCGATGAATTGTTAACCCTTTGTTCTCGTTTTTCCGTATCTAATTGTGTTTTTTACTTAATGCTAACAAGAAAATTTATCTTTCCTTGATCTGTATCATTTTGTAGTTTTTTTATACAGTTTTGGGGAGCAAAATTTGATGTAAATCAAGGCGGTTTTCTCCCATAAACCTTTTGAAACAACTGGTTTTTGGCAGTAGTATTAGTTCCAGCTATATTAGCTGATGCTTAACAATTAACTAACCACAATGGTACATAATTGCAACAAGTTACTGCGGTAAACTAACAACTTCTCGTTGTTGTTAACCTGTCTTTTTTCTGTTGCTTTATGTCGAAAGTGTCATTCAGCCGACACAAAGGAGTTACCATGATTGACGTAGTTGATCTGTCGCGATTGCAGTTCGCAATGACAGCGATGTATCACTTCTTGTTCGTTCCATTGACTCTGGGCATGGCGTTCTTGCTTGCCATCATGGAGTCTCTGTATGTAATGACTGATAAGCAAATCTACAAGGACATGACTAAGTTCTGGGGTAAGCTTTTCGGTATTAACTTTGCTCTTGGTGTGGCAACCGGCCTGACCATGGAGTTCCAGTTCGGTACCAACTGGTCATATTATTCACATTACGTAGGCGACATTTTTGGCGCCCCTCTTGCCATCGAAGCACTTGTGGCCTTCTTTTTGGAATCCACCTTTGTCGGTTTGTTCTTCTTTGGTTGGGACCGACTGTCAAAACGTCAACACTTAGCCGTTACCTGGCTGGTGGCTCTGGGTTCTAACTTCTCTGCTTTGTGGATCCTGATCGCGAACGGCTGGATGCAGAACCCGGTTGGTGCAGACTTCAACTTCGAAACCATGCGTATGGAAATGGTGAGCTTTGCAGAAGTCGTCTTCAACCCGGTTGCTCAGGTTAAATTCGTACACACTGTGGCAGCAGGCTACACAACAGGTGCTATGTTCATCCTAGGCATCAGCGCATACTACCTGTTGAAAGGCCGCGACATTGCGTTTGCACGTCGTTCTTTTGCTATTGCCGCCTCTTTCGGTATGGCAGCAGTACTGTCTGTCATCGTACTGGGTGATGAATCAGGTTACGAAGTCGGTGAAGTTCAGAAAGTGAAACTGGCCGCTATCGAAGCTGAGTGGCACACTGAGCCAGCACCAGCAGCCTTTACTTTGTTTGGTTTACCTAACCAGGAAACCATGCACACCGATTACGCGATCAAGATCCCTTACCTAATGGGTATCATTGCAACGCGTTCTATCGACACACCCGTCACTGGTTTGCGCGACCTGCGTGAAGAACACGTTGAACGTATCCGTAACGGTATGTACGCCTATGAGCTGCTGGAAAAACTGCGTTCGGGTGACAAATCTGCTGAGAACGTTGCAGCGTTTGATGAAGTGAAAAGCGATCTGGGTTACGGCCTGTTGCTGAAGCGCTACACCGATAAAGTGACGGATGCGACTGAAGAGCAAATTCAGGCAGCAGCGGACGATTCAATTCCGACTGTATGGCCACTGTTCTGGTCGTTCCGTATCATGGTGGCGTGTGGCTTTGTGATGCTATTCGTATTTGGCGCGGCATTCGTTCAGACTTGTCGTCAGAAGATCGAACAGAAACGATGGATTCTGAAAGCGGCGTTGTTCAGTATTCCACTTCCATGGATTGCGGTTGAAACCGGTTGGTTTGTTGCCGAGTTTGGTCGCCAACCATGGGCGGTGGGTGAAATCCTGCCAGTTCATACTGCGGCATCCGCGCTAAGCGCAGCTGAAATCTGGACATCACTGTTCGCCATTCTTGCACTGTACACAGCATTCCTGATTGCCGAAGTGTATCTAATGGTTAAATTCGCTCGCAAAGGTCCAAGCAGCCTGAAAACTGGCCGCTATCACTTCGAGCAGAACGGCAACACTGTTGAAGACAGAGTTAGTCGTCAGGTCGAAGCATAAGGCAGGGAGAGAAGATTATGTTTGATTACGAAATCCTACGACTCATTTGGTGGGTACTGATCGGCGTACTGCTGGTAGGCTTCGCCATTACTGACGGTTTCGATATGGGTGTTGGTGCGCTGGTACCTGTGATCGGTAAAAACGACACAGAACGCCGCGTAATGATTAACTCTATTGCTCCACACTGGGACGGTAACCAGGTTTGGCTGATTACTGCAGGCGGCGCACTGTTTGCTGCGTGGCCTATGGTGTACGCAACATCGTTCTCGGGTTTCTATCTGGCGATGATCGTGACGTTGGCTGCTCTGTGGCTGCGCCCGATTGGTTTGGATTACCGTTCAAAGATCGAAGATCCGAAATGGCGTAATACTTGGGATATCTGTATCTCCATCAGCGGCTTTGTTCCGCCGATCATCTTCGGTGTGGCGTTTGGTAACCTGCTGCAAGGTGTACCGTTCCAGTTGAACGAGTTCGCAATGCCTACTTACCATGGTTCATTCTTTGGTCTGCTGAATCCGTTCGGTCTGCTGTGTGGTCTGGTTAGCCTGTTCATGATCCTGATGCAAGGTGCAACATGGCTACAAATGAAGACGACAGGTCCTGTTCATGTACGTGCTCGCAACATTGCACAATTGACAGGGTTACTGACGGTAATTCTATTCGTGGTGGCAGGTTTCTGGGTTCAGAACATTGATGGCTACGTGATTACCAGTGCAATCGATACGATGGGTCCATCCAACCCACTGAATAAAGAAGTGGCGCGTGAAGCGGGCGCTTGGATGCATAACTTTGAGCAGTACCCACTGTTGTGGGCCGCTCCTGCACTTGGTGTGGTGATGCCTTTGCTGGCGGTTCTGGCTTCTCGTATCGAGAAAGGCGGCATTGCATTCCTGGCTTCAAGCCTAGGCAACGCAGGTGTGATCTTCACTGCTGGCTTTGCCATGTTCCCATTCGTGATGCCATCGAGCCTGATGCCTGATCACAGCTTGACCATGTGGGATGCAACCTCAAGTGAACTGACTCTGAATCTGATGACAGGTGTGGCGTTTGTGATGGTTCCAATTATTCTGGGTTACACCACTTGGTGTTACTACAAAATGTTTGGTCGTCTGGACGACAAGTTCATCGAAGACAACAAAAACTCACTGTACTAAGGAGCTCAGACTATGTGGTATTTTGCATGGATTCTTGGCGTATTGCTCGCCTGTGCATTCGGCATCATCAACGCTCTTTGGTTAGAGCACTCAGAAATGATGGATAAAGATAGTGAGTAATTGGTCTGTTCAGATTGCCAATTTACACGCTCCAGTGGACAAAACCGTATTGAAGGTTTTGTCCCTGATACTCGGTTTCTACCACGTTGCGATGGTGATGTGGGATCCTGAGGCTTACAGTGCAAGCATTGGCGGTTTTAACGCCTTGATTGCGCCGCTGCTGATTTGGGCCATTTGCTCAAGTATGGTATTCGGTGTTGGCTTCAGACCGCGTAAGTGGATTTGGCAACTGGTATTCAGCCCTTACATCTCGCTGCCTATTCTGTGTTATCTGCTGGTGGTTCGCCTTATCGGATAACAAAGCAGCATCATTGATGATGATTTATGCGAATTAGCGCTGTCTCTTTGAGTCAGCGCTAATTTTTTGTCAGTAGCCTGCGAATTCTTTCCTCTACCTTGTACTAACAACAACGAGATGCGTTATAGTAACCCACTCATTCAGACACTTATTGAGACGGTTACGCCCTTATTATGCGAGTTTTTAACTGGCCAATTACCATTTACTACGAAGATACCGACGCCGGTGGCGTAGTTTACCATTCCAATTACCTCAAATTTTTCGAACGGGCGCGTACAGAAATGTTGCGTGCTATCGGAGTGTCACAGCAGGTTCTGCTGGAACAAAGAATCGGCTTCGTTGTCCGACATGCTGAGATCGACTTTAAGCAAGGGGCGCGTCTTGACGATCAATTGACAGTCGTGACCTCAATCGCAGAGCTTAAAAAGGCGTCGCTAACCTTCTGTCAAGAGCTCGTCAATCCTGAAGGGCAACTATTGTGTAAAGCAATAGTTAAGGTAGCATGTATCGACAATGAGAAAATGAAACCCAAGGCGATGCCTCAATCAATAATTTTGGAGTTAACCCACAGTGACAGCTGATATTTCAATTCTCGACTTATTTTTGCAAGCCAGCTTCCTCGTTAAGGTGGTGATGCTGATCCTTTTAGGGATGTCGATTGTCTCATGGGCGATGATCATCAAGCGCAGTAAGGTGTTGTCTCAGGCTTCACGCAGCGCAGAAGCATTTGAAGACAAATTCTGGTCTGGTGCCGATCTGTCTGTGCTGTATCAGGATGTGAAGAAACGCAAAGACGAGATTTCCGGCACTGAAGAAATCTTCTATTCAGGCTTTACCGAGTTTGCGCGTCTGCGCAAAACCAACGCAGCTTCTCCTGACTTCGTTATGGAAGGAACGGGTCGCGCCATGCGTGTTGCGGTGGCCCGTGAAGTTGATGAGCTGGAAACTAACCTGCCGTTCTTGGCAACCGTAGGTTCTATCAGCCCTTACATCGGTCTGTTTGGTACCGTTTGGGGGATCATGCACGCCTTTATCGCGCTAGGTCAGGTAAAGCAAGCCACACTGGCCATGGTGGCTCCGGGTATTGCTGAAGCACTCGTGGCAACGGCGATGGGTCTGTTTGCAGCAATTCCAGCGGTAATGGCATACAACCGTCTGAGCAACAAGGTGGGCAAACTAGAACATGGTTACGCCACGTTCTCAGAAGAGTTCCACAGCATTCTTCATCGTCAGGCGATGGCGGGTAGGGAATAAGATATGGCGGGTTATCAACCGAAAAAGCGGAAGATGACGGCTGAGATTAACGTGGTACCTTACATCGATGTCATGTTGGTACTGTTAATCATCTTTATGGTGACGTCGCCTTTTGTAACTCAGGGTGTGGATGTTGAGCTGCCTCAAACGACGACGGCCAAATCGATGTCTGATATGGCGGGAGAAAGCGATGCCAGCTTTATCATCGTTGAAATCGACAAAGAGGGTAACCTCGGTTTGAGTGTGAACGATGAAGAGGTACAGCGCGGCCTGTCGTTGCAGGATGTCATCGTACGTATCAAAGCCGAACTGTCTCTGAAGCCGAATTCCCCAGTTGCAGTAGGCGGTGACCGCGCCACGCCGTACGCGGATGTGGTGCTGGTGTTGGATGAACTGAGCCGAGCAGGTATTCCTAAAGTTGGCTTGTTAACGGATATCAAGGAATAGGCTTAATACTGTTCATGAAAGATCAGAAGTCGAAGAAAAACGATGTTAAAAAGCCTCTTGCCATCTCGGTTGGGTTACACGTGGCATTGGTCGCTGCTCTGTTGTGGGGCACTGATTTCACGATGTCTAAGCCGGAAACGAGCGGACACATGGTTGAAGCCGTAGTCATTGACCCGAATTTGGTCAAACAACAGGCTCAGCAGATCCGTAGTCAGCGTGAAGCTGCTGCCAAGCAAGAGCAAGAAAGGTTAGACAAACTGCGCCGCGAAAGTGAGCAGCTTGAAAAGAACCGCAAAGCAGAAGAAGAGCGCATTCGTCAGCTGAAAGAGCAGCAGGCTAAAGAAGCAAAAGCCGCTCGGGAAGCTGAGAAGGTTCGTCAGCAGAAAGAGCAGGAACAGAAAGCTGCTGCAGAAAAAGCGCGTCAGGAACAGGAACGTGCGGCTAAAGCTGAGGCGGAGCGCAAACTGAAAGAAGAGGCGGCGAAAAAGGCGGAAGCCGAACGTGTCGCCAAAGAGGCCGCTGCTGCGAAAGCTGAACAAGAGCGAGTAGCACGTGAGAAAGCCGCTCAGGAAGCGCAAGAGAAAGCGCGTAAAGAGCGTGAAGCGGCCGTCAAAGCGGAACAGGAACGCATCGCGAAAGAGAAGGCCGCCAAAGCGGCAGCAGAGAAGGCTCGACTGGAAAAAGAACGAGCAGAACGTGCTGAGCGTGAACGTAAAGAGCAGGAAGCCGCACTGAACAATATCTTTGCTGGCCTTGAGACTGAGTCACAAAATAACTCAGTGGCTCGTTCGCAGCACGTTACCAGCGAAGCACAACGCTGGGGTGCCATCTACACTCAGTTGATTCAGCAAAACTTATTGTTGGAAGATAGCTTTAAGGGAAAGCAGTGTAGGGTGAATCTGCGCCTTATCCCTACCGGAACAGGCGCGATTGTGGGCGATCTCCGAATTCTCGATGGTGACAGCAGATTGTGCGCAGCAACGAAACGTGCGGTCGCTCAGGTGGGGACTTTTCCACTGCCGAAAAAAGACGAATCCGACGTGATTGAAAAGCTTAAGAACATCAATTTAACCGTAGTACCAGAGTAAAAAGGAAAAGCTTGTGTTAAAGCGATTAATGTTAGGATGCCTGCTTGTAGTTACAAGTAGCATGCAATTTGCCAACGCGGCGCTGGAACTGGTGATTACCGATGGTATCAACTCTGCACGCCCGATTGCGATTGTTCCTTTCAAATGGGAAGGAAAGACCAAGCTGCCGCAAGACGTTTCTGGCGTCATTGCATCAGACTTGCAGCGCAGTGGTAAATTCAGCCCAATTCCAACCAGCAAAATGCCTCAGACTCCCTACAGCGAAGCGGATGTAAAATTCGACGCGTGGACTGGTATTGGTGTCGATGCACTGCTGACAGGCAGCATCACACAGAATGCAGAAGGCAACTACGTGATCAACTACCAGTTAGTGGATGTAGTACGTGGTCAACTGACACAAGGCCAGAGCCGTGCACTGAGCTCGGATGGCCAGCTCGTGATGTCAAAAGATCATGTTCTGTTTAACAAAGTCGCGACTGTGCCAGCCAAACGCATGCGTGAGTATGCGCACCGCATTGCGGATTTGGTTTATGAAGAACTGACGGGAGAGCGCGGTGCTTTCCTGACCCGTATCGCTTACGTGGTGGTCAACGACAAAGATGCTTATCCATATCAGCTGCGAGTGGCCGATTACGATGGCTACAACGAACGTTTGGTATTGCGCTCTAAACAGCCTTTGATGTCTCCTGCCTGGTCGCCGGATGGCAAGAAGCTGGCCTACGTGAGCTTCCAGAACGGTCAGGCTGAAATCTACATCATGAACATTTATACCGGTGAGCGTGAAAAGGTGACGTCATACCCACGTCATAATGGCGCACCAAGATTCTCACCGGATGGCAAAACACTAGCGCTGGTACTCTCAAAAACGGGTAGTCTGCAGGTGTATACGCTGGATCTGACCAGTCGGAAGCTGACGCAAATTACGAGTGGTCGATCAAATAACACAGAACCTTTCTGGAATCCTGATGGTAAATCCCTGATATTTACATCGGATCGGGGTGGTAAACCACAGATATATCAAGTAAATTTGACAGACGGTGCGACCAAACGTCTGACCTGGCAAGGTAGCCAAAACTTAGGTGGTCAAATTACACCGGACGGACGATTCCTGGTTATGGTGAATCGCAGCAACTCTGGCTTTAACTTGGCAAAACAAGATTTGGAAACGGGTTCTGTGCAAATTCTGACGAAGACTTTGCTCGACGAGTCTCCAAGCATTGCACCTAATGGTGGTATGGTCATTTACAGTTCCATCTATAACAAGACAAACGTGTTGTCGATGGTGTCGATAGATGGACGATTTAAAGCTAGATTACCGGCAACTAATGGGCGCGTTAGAGCACCTGCTTGGTCTCCGTTTTTATAGCAACTAACTATTACATAGTAAGGAAAATAAGATGCAACTTAACAAAGTTCTTAAAGGGCTACTGATTGCGCTACCAGTACTAGCAGTGACTGCATGTAGTTCAAGCGATGAAGCAGCAAACGCTTCTGGTTCTGAAACTAACCAAACTACGTCAGGTACAGCAGGCAACGTTGACACAACAGTTGTTTCGCCAATGGACGAGAATGCACAACTTTCTGAGCAAGAGTTGAAAGAGCAAGCGCTTCGTGAAACTCAAACCATTTACTTCGCATTCGATAACGCAACGATCGCAAGCGACTACGAAGAAATGCTGGCAGCTCACGCAGCTTACCTGACTAAGAACCCAAGCTTGAAAGTGACTATCGAAGGTCACGCAGACGAGCGTGGTACTCCAGAGTACAACATCGCTCTGGGCGAGCGTCGTGCACAAGCTGTTGCTAAATACCTAGAAGCTCTGGGTGTTCAAGCTGACCAAATCTCTATCGTAAGCTACGGTGAAGAGAAGCCTCTACTTCTTGGTCAAACTGAAGAAGTATACGCTAAGAACCGCCGTGCAGTTCTAGTGTACTAATCGAGGATGAACCTCATGTTCAGTAACCTAAAGCGCGTTGTCACGCTTACGTTACTGGCAAGTGCAGCGAGCGCTTCGTTCGCTGCACCAGCTCCAGTATCTGACCTCAGCAACAGCAGCAATCAAACTTCCGCTACACGTTCGGGATCTTCAGAAAGTGAAGTCGCTCGTTTGGAACGATTGTTGGAAAACCGTAATCGCATGCAGTTGCAAATGCAGAAGCAGCTGGATGATATGTCCCTGGAAATTAATGATTTACGTGGGCAAATAGAAAAAAATAACTACGACATGCAGCAAATGCTGCAACGCCAGCGCGAACTGTTTGTGGAGCTGGATAATGTTCGTAGTGAAATGAAATCACGCCCAGCCGACGCTGTGGCGAGCAATGCTGCTCAGAGTGAAGATATTCCGGCTGGCACGTTCAGCAGTGATGCCGACGAGCAAGCCGCCTATGAAAATGCTGTCGATCTGATCCTTAAAAAGCGAGATTACGCCGGAGCGATCGCTGCGTTTCAACAATTTCAGAAAGATTACCCAAATTCCAACTTTGCGCCAAACTCGCACTATTGGTTAGGTCAGCTCTATTTTGCGAAGAAGCAAGATCAAGACGCCGTGAAAAGTTTTGCTGCGGTGTTGACGTATAAAGACTCCAATAAACGCGCTGATGCCATGGTCAAATTGGGTGATATCGCTAAGCGCAACAACAATGCTGCGCAAGCCAAAAAATATTATCAGCAAGTTGTGGATGAGTATCCGGACAGTGCTTCTGCCAAAGTGGCAAGAGAAAATCTCAAATAATCAAAAGGTCGCGTTAGCGGCCTTTTTGCTTATAACGTCTCATGGTTTAAGCATTGCTGCGCGCTGTTTTTCTCGCCCAATCACTTTTGCCTATCGAACAATTTACGGTGTACAATGCCCGGATTAAAGGAAGTTGCGTAGAGCAAGAGCAATGAGTCATATACTGGATAAGATCGAGACGGTTTACCCGTTCCCTCCAAAACCTATTCCGTTAACAGAACAAGAAAAACAAACCTACATCGCGAGCATCAAACAACTGCTTAAAGACAAAGACGCAGTGCTGATCGCCCACTACTACACCGATCCTGAAATTCAGGCATTGGCAGAAGAGACTGGCGGCTTTGTCGGCGATTCGCTGGAAATGGCCAAATTTGGTAATCGCCACCCAGCCAGTACATTGATTATTGCCGGTGTACGTTTTATGGGTGAGTCAGCGAAAATCCTGACCCCAGAGAAGCGCATTTTAATGCCAACGCTCGATGCAGAGTGTTCTCTGGATTTGGGCTGCCCTGCAGACAAATTTACTGAGTTCTGCGATGCCCATCCGGATCATACGGTGGTGGTCTACGCGAATACGTCCGCAGCGGTAAAAGCACGCGCAGACTGGGTTGTAACGTCCAGTATCGCGCTGGAAATCGTTGAACATCTGGATGCAGAAGATAAGAAAATTATCTGGGGTCCAGATCGCCATCTAGGTTCATACATTGCCAATAAAACTGGTGCAGACATGCTACTTTGGCAGGGCGAATGTGTGGTACACGATGAGTTCTCAGCTGATGCACTGAAGAAAATGAAATCTCTGTATCCAGATGCAGCAATTCTGGTGCACCCGGAGTCACCGTCAAGCGTGGTGGAACTGGCAGATGCCGTCGGCTCGACCAGTCAATTGATCAAGGCCGCGAAGTCTTTACCACATAAGAAAATGATTGTGGCGACTGACAAAGGCATCTTCTTTAAGATGCAGCAAATGGTACCAGAGAAAGAACTCATTGAAGCGCCAACGGCAGGTGCCGGTGCAACGTGTCGTAGCTGTGCCCACTGTCCGTGGATGGCAATGAACGGACTCAAAGCGATTGAAAAAGCATTGTGTGATGGCGGTGAAGAGCACGAAATCTTTGTGGATGAAGCACTGCGTGTCAAATCCCTGATTCCGTTGAACCGTATGCTGGATTTTGCAGAACAATTGAATATGCAGGTTAAAGGCAACGCTTAACTTGCTGATATACATTAAAAAGCCCGCCGATTGGCGGGCTTTTTCTATTCGACGGATTATTGCTGTTCGGCCAGCGTTACACCGCGCTGAGTCAGTCCACACAACATGACCGGAACCGCGTTATAGATTTCTTCAAATTGATCTAAACCTTCCATTCCTTGCTCAGACAGTGTCGCCAGAGAAGTTTCAGGATCGTACAGCATAGCCAGCGACAGTAACACGCCGCCAAGCAGAGCATTATCCTGGCTCTCTTCGGGCATTAAGACTTCCCAATCGTCCCGGGCCAATTGCCAGCCTTGTAGAGTTCCTTCACAGAAATCACGTGCGTTCTGGTTGATGATCTCTTCTTCGTCCAGCTCACAACCTTCCGGCCATGCCCAACTGCCGTTTAATAACGCAGGACGGTAAACGTTCCACATATCGATGATGTGTTGAAAGTAGCTTTCCATCACCTCAGCGTCAGTAAACGGTGCAACTTCATCACCGCCCCACAAAAAGGGTAGCCACTCTTCAGGCGGAAGAATGTTAGGTGCCGAAGCCATCGCTGTCACAAAACCACGGGTTTTTGCTTCGTTCAGCAGACGATCTTCTAGTTCAGGTAAGGTTAGAATGTCGTGTAACGTCAAAATAGAGTTCCATACTTATCTGGAAAAATAGGCGCCCATCTTACCCTCAAACGGTGTCTAAAGGCGAATTTGTTACGTTATTTCTTCGACTTTTACAGGAGAGCAGAACGCTGTATGGGTCACGAAACCCGTGAATAAAACATTTTCCTCAATAACTTATTCACTATACTTGTACAAACGGAAAAATTTCAAAGGCTTATGGAAATACGTTCCTCGTTAAAGCGCAAAAGTATGCTTGCTCTGGGCGTCTACTTATTCTTCTTCCTCGCGACGATAGGAACGGTAACCTATTGGGTGGTAGAAGCGCCTTTCAGACAAGAGGTGCAACAAAACCTCGATTTACGTGCCACGCTCATGGCAACGCAAGTGCGCGAACCTTTGAACAGCTCAATTGGCGTCTTGCAGAGTATTGTCAGCATCGGCCAGAGTGGCCAAGGACAGGAAGAACAAGGCCGCATGCTGCGTTCCCTGTTCTCCATTCTGGATGGTGTCGTGATCAGCGGCGGTCTTTGGCCGAAACCCAACAGTATTGTTCCCAGTGTGAAGTACTCGAGTCTGTTTTTTAACCGGGCAACGGATGGCAAAGTTGACCAATTGATCTCCTGGAATAACCCTGCCGCTGGTGGGTATGACAGCGAGAGTTGGTATCTGTCTGCTGTCGATGAAGCCAAAGGCAGTGTCACTTGGTCGCCAGTGTATGTGGACTCCTACACTCAGGTTCAGATGGTGACTGCGTCCGCACCATATTATGTTAATGGTCAGTTCGCGGGAGTCGCGACAGTCGATTTATCATTGCAGGGTTTCGTCGATTTCATTGCCAATCACGCCGAGCAATATGGTCTAGGTGTTAAACTCCACGACGCCTATGGCTCGATCATCAGTGAACATAACTTCCACTTAAGACGTGGTGCGTATGTCAGCCGTTATCCGTTTGGTGATTTCCACTGGCAGCTTGAGGTGGTGAATGCGCGACGCTTAGTCAACGATCAAGTATATGAGCTGATCACTGGCGTGGAACGCGGATTGATTCCACTTTTGCTACTGTGTGTAATGCTTGGTTATTACTTGCTGAACCGCTACCTCATCAAGCCCATTGTCGTTATCGCGCAAAAAGTGGATGAGTCGATGGAAGGCGGCATCATTGATGTGCCATATCACAGCCAGGATGAAATCCGTTATCTGATTGATACGTTTAATCAAAAAACGATTTATCTCGAAGCAGAAAAGGTCAAAGCTCAGGCATCAACTAAAGCAAAAAGTGCATTTCTGGCGACGCTGTCCCATGAAATTCGTACACCGATGAATGGAGTTTTAGGCACCGCTCAAATCCTGCTCAAAAGCGATCTCAAACCACGTCAGCGTCAGCAGATGAAGAGCCTGTATGAATCGGGCGAGCACATGATGACACTGCTGAATGAAATTCTCGACTTCTCCAAAATAGAGCAGGGGCACCTAGAACTTGATCGCAGTAGCTTCCCGCTTGAATCCATCATTGGCAGCGTCACCAGCGTCTATTCAACCTTGTGCAATGAAAAAGGGTTGCAGTTCAAAGTGTATTCTCAGGTTGAAGAAAACCGTTGGTATTACTCCGATAAAGCGCGCCTGCGCCAGATACTATTCAACTTGCTCAACAACGCGGTCAAGTTCACTTATCGTGGCTTGGTTGAGGTGATCCTCGAAGAGGAGACGATTGGAGAGCAGCTCTATCTGATCATTCAGGTACGCGATACCGGGATAGGCATTCCCAAAGACGCGCAAAGCAAGATTTTCAAGCCGTTTGAGCAAGCAGAATCGTCAACTACGCGCCGTTTTGGTGGCACAGGGTTGGGATTGGCGATTGTTAAGCAAATTACCGAGCTGATGCGCGGTACCGTCAGCGTCGTGAGTGAGGTTGGCATCGGAACCAGTTTTCGTGTCAGTGTCGCGATCGATGCGACGGATGCGCAAACAACGACAGCAAAACCGCTGCGCCATGTCAGTTATACCGGGCTGCGGGTTCTGATTGTTGAAGACAACAGAACCAATACCATCATTCTTGAAACCTTCATGAAAAACAAAGGGTTTGAATGTACTTGTGTAGAAAACGGCGCGTTGGCGATTAAAGCGGTGAAAGAGGGCAGCTATGATTTAGTTTTGATGGACAACCATATGCCCGTCAAAGATGGTGTGGAGGCAATCCGTGGCATTCGTCAATTGCCAGAAACCAAATCCAAAGTACTGATTTTTGGCTGCACCGCAGATGTTTTCAAAGAGACTCGTGAGCAGATGCTCAACGCAGGAGCCGATTTCATCATTGCAAAACCGATCGACGAAAATGAGTTGGATGACGCACTCTACCGCCATTCAACGGCGCTTTATCAGTATCAAACTCATTATCGCAAGCCCGTATTCTCGGGAACGATTGAAGAGATTCTGGTGAGGCTTTACATTGCCCTGGACAACAAAGCGGTTGCGGATGCGTTGGAAATCACCGAATCACTACAACAATCTCTACCACTTCCTGCAGATCATCAGATTGTCCACGTTTTGGAAAGCACCCTCGAATGTTTACGACGCGGCAGGATACCGCCTCAGGAAGAGATAGACCTACTCACCGTCCTGCTTACGGAATTCTGTAATTAATTTACATTTATCGTTGTTGTTTAAACGATCTTGTTGTTAATTGGTTGTAAATTCAGCGATAGCTGCTACTTTTCTCTTACTTTTTGGTAGTTTATTTACCAGTCAAATTAAAAAACGGAACCTAAAACTAATATTTGTATGATTTAATAGCGTCATAATCTGGATGTGATTCTATATCTAGTTATCTGTTTTATTTAATTGCTATTTATATAGTCAAATATTTTATGTAGAGGGTGTAAATGAAACCACGTGGTCCGTTTTGTATCAGACACGCAGCTGCGGATACATTTGCCATGGTTGTGTTCTGTTTTGTCGCTGGGATGATCATCGAGATTTTTATTTCAGGTATGACTTTTGAGCAGTCGCTGGCTTCGCGTACGCTCTCTATTCCGGTTAACATCGCGATTGCTTGGCCATATGGTGTTTTTCGTGACTTTGTACTGCGTCAGGGAAGAAAGATCTCTGCGGGCAGCATGATGAAAAATATCTCTGATCTAGTGGCTTATGTTCTATTCCAGTCACCAGTCTATGCCGCTATCCTCTACACCGTTGGTGCTTCAAGCGAACAGATCGTGACCGCTGTGGCCAGTAACGCATTGGTTTCCTGTGGCATGGGTGTGTTGTACGGTTACTTTTTGGATATGTGCCGCCGCTGGTTTAAAGTTCCGGGTTACTACCAAAGTATTTGAGCGCGTTGATTTTGTGCTAATTAGCCAATTAGTAAGCAAACAAACTGCATAGCACTCTTTTTTTCGGTTTTGCACTTGACCATCTTAAGCAGAATCATTAAATTAGCGCCTCGTTAGCCGATGAGGTTAACACCCCGGTGAGTTGTCCGAGTGGCTGAAGGAGCACGCCTGGAAAGTGTGTATACGGCAACGTATCGAGAGTTCGAATCTCTTGCTCACCGCCAAATTTTAAGCCCCAGCAGAAATGCTGGGGCTTTTTCGTTTCTGTCTTTTTCGTTTCTGTAATTTCTCACCTCAAATAATCTGACGTTGTATCGCTGATGTTTGGATTAATTTGCATTCTGAATTAGTTGGGTTGATCCATTTTTGTAGATAATGTCACTGCCGAGCTTTTACGCTCTTGCACGTGAACTCCCCATTTCATTCGGACGGCGTTTCTGATTAGTGCTATAACTGATGCCATACTCTGAAACATGATTTCAGCGCTCTAAGATTCACTATTCAGGAGATGGGAATGCAATTATCAGATTCTGCGTTGTTCCGGCAGCAGTGTTTTATTGATGGCCATTGGGTGGCCAGTGAGAATGGAAAAACGTCGACGGTGACGAATCCGTTCGATGGTGCAGTGCTTGGCACGGTGCCGGAGCTAACGCCCAATCAAGTAAAGCGTGCGATTGCCTCGGCTCAGGAAGCGCAGCGCTCATGGGCGAAAGAAACAGCGGCTACCCGTTCTGGTGTGCTGCGTCGTTGGTTCAATCTGATTGAGCAGCACAAAGACGACTTGGCTTATCTGATGACTTGTGAACAGGGCAAAGCGTTATCCGAAGCCAAAGGCGAGATAGGTTATGCAGCCAGCTTTGTTGAGTGGTATGCCGAAGAGGCCAAACGTGCTTATGGCGAAATGATTCCGACGCATAAAGCGGATGCGCGTATTCTGGTCTCTCGTGAGCCTGTCGGTGTGGTTGCCGCGATTACCCCGTGGAACTTTCCCGCCGCGATGATCACACGAAAAGCGGCACCTGCATTCGCAGCAGGCTGCGCAGTGATACTCAAACCTGCTCCTGATACACCGTTCACTGCTCTTGCGTTAGCAGAACTCGCTAAACGTGCGGGTTTGCCGGATGGCTTATTGCAAGTTGTGACGGGAGATGCAATTTCGATTGGTGAAGTACTGACAAAGAGCAAAACCGTTCGCAAGCTGTCGTTCACGGGGTCGACTCGAGTCGGCAAAATTCTGATGGAGCAATCGGCCTCCAACGTCAAAAAGCTATCGTTGGAACTCGGTGGCAATGCGCCATTTATTGTGTTTGATGATGCTGATATCAACGCGGCTGTGGATGGAGCGATGATCGCCAAATTCCGCAATGCTGGACAAACCTGTGTATGTGCTAACCGTATTTACGTCCATGACAACGTGTATGAACAATTTGCCGCGAAATTGGTGGATCGGGTGCGTAAGTTGAAAGTGGGGAATGGGTTAGATCCGGACACGCAAATTGGTCCACTGATCAATGATGCAGCGGTTGCGAAAGTACGTAGCCACATCAAAGATGCGGTAGAAAAGGGCGCTAAAGTGGCGTTTGGGACCTTGCCTCAAGATGGCAGTCGTATACTCGTTCCGCATGTGCTGACTGAAATGAGCGATGATATGCTGGTGACTCGCGAAGAGACATTCGGTCCGCTTGCGGCTCTGTTCCGTTTTAGCAGCGAAGAGGAAGTGGTTGAACGCGCGAACGATACAGACTTTGGTCTTGCCGCCTATTGTTATACGCAGTCACTGGCACGAGCCTGGAGAATGAGTGAAGCGTTGGAAAGCGGTATTGTTGGGATTAATGAAGGGCTGATCTCAACCACGCTGGCACCGTTTGGCGGTGTGAAAGAGTCAGGCTTGGGACGCGAAGGAGCCAAGCACGGACTGGAAGAATATCTGGAAGTAAAATACACCTTGATGGGTGGATTGAATTAACCGATTTAAGGCGCTTTCGGCTTTTCCTGTTGTAACACCACCCATTTCAGCGGGCCATTGGTTTCAAAATCATTGGCTCGCTGACATATCATATACACTTGCCCTATCTGAACGACCGAACCTTCTGAATACGCTTTATCTTCGTAATAGCAAACGCGCTTGCCGATGCTGCCATCCATCAACAGTGTATTTTGTTGGGTAGACGTAGACACCGTATTTGCCTGAACAGTGCTTGCTATAACGATAGCTGTAAATACACCAATGGATTTGATCATAAACGGGCTCCTTTTGCGCCTAGATTACTCTTGCTGTTCATTTTTGCCAAATTGACGCCGATAGCGTGGAAGCATGCTCTCATTACCCAGCAATCCACCCTGATGGATGTAAATCAATGACTTATGTGGCTGAGTAGGCAGCCATTCCAGCAGGCTGCGCCACATTAGCGGGTCATAGAGTAAATCAAATTCGACACCTGTCTGATTGTGTAGAGCCAGCCAAATCTCGTAGTCCTGCTGATAAAGGCGACCAAAGCGGTGCTTGGATGAAGCATTGATGATCACTGGATGGGATGTCTCCCCCAGCTCGATACATTGCTCAACAAGATAAGCCTCGCCACCTACGCAAGGGCAGGTCACCACTTCTATATCGTACTCGGATAGGGCTTTATGCAGGAACAACGCTGTGGTACCGGTACCTGACGGCAACGCCACCCGCCACGCCTGTTTTGGCTGCTGCTCTATCCATGCCAATAATTCATTGGCAAGTTGAATGACACCTTGTTCGGCGATAGTGCTGCGTCCACCTTCCTCAACAAAAAGACACGAGTCATCCGGTTGGCGAATTTGAGCAATATAGTCACGCGGATGATGCTCACCCAAAGGCCGGGTCTCGATGATTCGTGCGCCCAGCTCCTGTGCGGCCCGGTAGTTGCCAATCGGCGTAGCTTTCAGCCAAGCGGGGATATGGTCGACATAGAACTCCAGTTGCCAGTTTCGCAGGCGGGCGAGGGCTGCTAAAGAATAGAGCGAGTTAGCTTGCGCGGAACCGTAACTGATCAACGTGGTTATTGTTGAATACTGGCCCTCAAACAGCGCCATGAATTTACGCGCTTTGTTGCCACTGAACTGAGGATGAAGCAGGTCGTCTCGCTTGAGGTGAAACGAAAGATTGGCAAAGTGGTGATAAGTGATAGGGCTGTGGGCGAGCTTCATGTTTATCCGTCAGCAAAAACAGTGATGTGTAGTGTGCCTTGATCGCCAGATGAAAAAAAGCCCGGAACAAAGTCGATCCGGGCTGATACAAACATAGGAGTTAATAAGAAAAAGCAGCGTAAATGTCAGTTGTCAGTGAAAGAAGAAAGTTCGACGGCCTGTAAAACTCTTAAAGCTCTGCCAACTACGATAATTCAGACCGGGCTTCACAAAAAGAGTTCCCAGAAAAGATAAAAAAACTTCACTTTTTTATGAATTAGAGCTGGATCAAAAAGTTGCGTGTAGAAAATGTCTCCTGGTCGGACCATGAGTAAAAAATGTGATGTTAACTACTTGTTAACCATGTGTGTCAAAGGTATATTTTAAACATATGTTTGATACGAGTGATTGAAATGGCACCAAGAAGTAGTACGAAGGATAAGATACTGGACGTCGCAGAAGGATTGTTTGCGGAATACGGGTTTAACGATACATCGCTGAGGACCATTACCAGCAAAGCGAACGTGAACTTGGCGTCGGTCAATTACCACTTTGGTGACAAAAAAACATTGGTGCGTGCAGTATTGAACCGCTATCTAGAAGCATTCATGCCTGCGGTGCACGATGCCTTGATAAATCTGAATCTGCGTGATGAATACAGCATGGCAGATGTGTTTGAATCGCTGCGCGGTCCGCTGCGTGCACTCAACGATATTCGTCCGAACGGTACCAGCCGTTTTATGTTGCTGATTGGACGTGGCTATACCGATGTACAGGGTCACCTGCGTTGGTTTATCACCACCCGTTACGATGATGTGTTGTCGCTGTTCATTGAATCGGTGATGAAAGCCAATCCGAACCTGACGCGTGAAACCCTGTTCTGGCGACTGCATTTTACGCTGGGTACGTGTGTATTCACGATGGCATCGAGCCAGGCTCTGGCCGAGATTGCCGAAAACGATTTTGGAAATAAGGTGGATGCGAAAACCGTTGTCGACCAGATCATTCCATACTTAGCGGCCGGAGTAGCCGCACAATAACGAAACTATAATTTAAATAACGTGATTTAAGACCAGTGAACAAAAGGATCTGAACAATGTGCTCTCTACGAAGAAAATGGATTAGCGACCCCGCTTTTAAACTGTTTAAACAGGTACTGCCACCGCTTTCGAACACCGAAAAAGAAGCGATGGAAGCGGGGAGCGTTTGGTGGGATGGTGAGCTGTTCTCTGGCAAGCCAGATTTCAAAAAACTGCATCACTACCCGAAACCGACTCTGAGTGCGGAGGAGCAATCCTTCATGGACAATGAGTTGGAAACCCTGCTGTCCATGCTTGATGATCATAAGATTGTTAAGCACGATCGCGATTTGCCTAAAGAAGTTTGGGATTACCTGCGTAAAGAGCGTTTCTTTTCTTTGATTATCTCCAAAGAGTACGGTGGCCGTCAGTTTTCTGCTCTGGCGAACTCAACCATCGTAACTCGCATTGCAACGCGCAGCATCAGTACTGCGGTCTCCGTCATGGTGCCAAACTCATTGGGTCCGGGTGAGCTGCTTTCACACTACGGTACTCAAGAACAAAAAGATTACTGGCTGCCGCGTCTTGCTGACGGTACGGATATTCCGTGTTTCGCACTGACTGGCCCAGAAGCGGGCTCTGACGCTGGTGGTATTCCGGATCAGGGTATCGTGTGTTACGGCAAGCACGAAGGCAAGGAAGTACTGGGTGTTCGCATCAGTTGGAATAAACGCTACATCACCTTGGCTCCTGTTGCGACGGTGCTGGGTCTGGCGTTTAAGATGAGCGATCCGGATAAACTGCTGGGAGACAAAGTCGATATCGGTATTACCTGTGCACTGATTCCTGCCGACCACGAAGGTGTTGAAATCGGTGAGCGTCATGATCCGCTTGGTTTGGCTTTCATGAACGGTCCAACGCGCGGTCAGGATGTGTTTATCCCGATGGAATGGCTGATCGGTGGTGTGGATTACGCCGGTAAAGGTTGGCGTATGCTGGTGGAATGTCTGTCTGCGGGTCGTGGTATTTCGCTACCAGCACTAGGTACGGCCATCGGCCATCTGACGGCGCGAACCACAGGTGCTTATGCTTATGTGCGCAAACAGTTCGGCATGTCGATCGGTAAGTTTGAAGGTGTTGCCGAAGCCATGGGCCGCATCGGTGGTTTGACTTATTTGTTGGAAGCGACGCGCACACTGACCACCACGTCGTTGGATCTGAAAGAAAAACCGGGGATTGTGACGGCAATTGCCAAATATCACATGACGGAGATCGCGCGGACTATTCTGAATGATTCGATGGATATTCACTCTGGGCGTGCGATTCAGGAAGGCCCGATGAACTACTTGTCGAGTCATTATCTCGGTGTGCCAGTGGCGATTACCGTTGAAGGCGCCAACATTCTGACCCGTAACCTGATGATCTTTGGTCAGGGAGCCACTCGTTGTCATCCTTATGTTTTGAAAGAGATGGAAGCTGCGGCGAACCCGGATGAGAAACAAGGTGCGAAAGAGTTTGATGAGCTGTTGTTCAAGCACATTGCTCATGCAACCAAAAACACCTTTGGCGCGTTTGGTGCGGCGGTGACAGGTTCGCGCTTTATCAAAGCCGATATGAGTGGCCCAACGAAACAGTACTACAAGCAAATGACCCGCCTGAGCCGCGCTTTAGCGGTGAGTGCAGATTTCGCCATGCTGACACTGGGTGGTGAGCTGAAACGTAAAGAGATGATTTCAGCGCGTCTGGGGGATGGTCTGAGCTATCTGTACATGGCGTCTGCCGTCTTGAAACGCTATGAAGACGAAGGTCGTCAGCAGGCGGATCTGAATTACGTACACTACTCAATGCAATACTGTTTGCACCACGCGGCGAAGTCGTTGAATGAAGCGTATCGTAACTATCCGATTAAGTCTGTTGGCAAACTGCTCAAAGGCCTGTTGTTCCCATTTGGTAACCATTTCGATGCGCCAAGCGACAATCTGACGCTGAACATTGCAGATAGCCTGATGACTCCGGGGGCGCACCGTGATCGTCTGACACAGTTGTGCTACATCGGTAAAGATGAGAATGACAGTGTCGGTCTGATGGAAAAAGCTTTCCTGGCGATGTACAGCATCAAAGGGCTGGAACGTCAGTTGGCAAAAGGTGTGAAAGAAGGCAAGGTGGCTCGCAAAGGTTTGTTGGGTGACCGTCTTGAGCAAGCCAAAGCGGCAGGTGTGCTGACAGCGGATGAAGTTGAAGCGATTCTGGCTGCCGACAAACTGCGCTACAAAGCGATACAGGTTGACCACTTTAGTCACGATTTCTCCGAAGTTTTGACCAATAAGAATAGTAAACCTAAGCTAAATAACGTCGCTTAATTGAATCGTTCGTGTCCATCCAAGAAGGCTTCCTCATCGAAGCCTTCTTTAGTTTGTAAGCCGCACTCGGAAAAACAGGGTAACTTGCTGGAAATTTCAGCGTCGAGTGCTCCAACCACTTGCTAAATGAAGGCATTTTTACAGAAATAGGATGCGAACTGCGGGCGAAACTTTTATCCTAGCGAAGATTTTTGAAGGAAGTTGAATATGATCATCAAACCTAAAATTCGCGGATTTATCTGTACAACAACGCACCCAGTGGGTTGTGAAGCTAACGTAAAAGAACAAATTGCTTACACTAAAGCACAAGGTCCAATCAAGAACGCGCCTAAGCGTGTGCTTGTTGTCGGCTCTTCTAGTGGTTATGGTCTCTCTTCTCGTATCGCGGCGGCATTCGGCGGCGGTGCAGCGACTATCGGTGTATTCTTCGAAAAACCAGGTACAGACAAGAAACCTGGTACAGCGGGTTTCTACAACGCAGCAGCGTTTGACAAACTGGCTCACGAAGCAGGCCTGTACGCAAAAAGCCTGAATGGCGATGCGTTTTCGAACGAAGCTAAACAGAAAGCGATTGAACTGATTAAACAAGATCTGGGTCAGATTGACCTGGTGGTTTACTCACTGGCATCTCCAGTGCGTAAAATGCCGGAAACCGGTGAACTGGTTCGTTCTGCACTGAAGCCGATTGGCGAAACTTACACCTCTACAGCGGTTGATACCAACAAAGATGTGATCATCGAAGCCAGCGTTGAGCCAGCAACTGAACAGGAAATCGAAGATACGATTACTGTCATGGGCGGTCAGGACTGGGAGCTGTGGATGCAAGCGCTGGAAGAAGCGGGCGTTCTGGCAGACGGTTGTAAGACGGTGGCATACAGCTACATCGGTACTGAGCTGACTTGGCCTATCTACTGGGATGGTGCTCTGGGTCGTGCGAAGATGGATCTGGACCGTGCATCTGCGGCCCTGAATGCGAAACTGGCTGCGAAAGGCGGCTCGGCAAACGTAGCGGTACTGAAATCTGTTGTGACTCAGGCAAGCTCAGCGATTCCTGTTATGCCTCTGTACATCGCAATGGTCTTCAAGAAAATGCGTGAAGAAGGCATTCACGAAGGCTGTATGGAGCAGATTTTCCGTCTGTTCAATGAGCGTCTTTACAAAGAAGACGGCAGCGCGCCAGAAACTGACGAGAAGAACCGTCTGCGCCTGGATGACTGGGAACTGCGTGATGACATTCAACAGCACTGCCGTAACCTGTGGCCACAAATCACTTCTGAAAACCTGAAAGAACTGACAGATTACGAACTGTATAAAGAAGAGTTCCTGAAACTGTTCGGTTTTGGTATCGAAGGCGTGGACTACGATGCAGACGTTAACCCAGAGGTTAGCTTCGACGTTATCGACATCTAATGCGATAGATACATAAAAAAAGGCGCTGAAATCAGCGCCTTTTTTATTGCTTCTCGGGCAATGCGATACAGAGAAACGTTGCCCGAGAAAGGAAAAAACACTAGCTGAGCAGGATCAGTATCGTACCTGCCAGCGTCATCAGAATGTTGGCGATAGCGTAAGTACCGGCATAACCCAATGCCGGAATGGTGGACTTAGCGTACTCGTTCACGATGTCCATTGCTGGCGCACAGGTGCGGGCACCGATGATGGCACCAAACAGCAGTGCGCGGTTCATCTTCAGAATGTGCGCGCCCACCAGATAGGCAAACACTACGGGCAGAACACTGACGATAAATGCCAGGCCAATAACCTGAGGACCGACTTCGGACAGATGTTCAAACATTTTGCCGCCGGCACTCAGACCGATACCGACCATAAAGAACATTAAGCCGAGATCTTTAACCATATTCAGGGCACCTTGTGGTACATAACCAAAGGTTGGGTGGTTAGCACGCAAGAAACCGAGTGTGATGCCCGACAACAGAAGTCCTACCGCGTTACCCAGGCTGAATGACACCTGACCAAAGGTCATGGTCACCAGACCGAACAGAATACCCAGAATAAAGAAACTACAGAATGCCAGCAGGTCGGCCATTTGGCTGTGAATCGAGATAAAACCGATTTTATCCGCCAGACCTTTCACGCGGCTTTTCTCGCCACTGACCTGCAATACATCACCTTTTGCCAAGACGATGTCGAGGTCCATTGGCATCTCAATCTGCGCGCGGACTACGCGGTTTAAGAAACAGCCGTATTCTGACAGGTTAAGATCCGACAGACGTTTGCCCGCAATGCTGTCACTTTTCACCACGATCTCTTCTTCCGAAATGCGCAGGTCGAGTAGGTTACGGTCAAATACTTCTTTGCCGTTACGAAAGCTTGGGTCGAGACGCGCATGGCTGTCTGGGAAACCCACCAAAGCAATCTCGTCACCTTCCTGCAAAATGGCATCGCCATCGGGATGGGCAAGAATACCGTTGCGACGGATACGTTCGATGTAACAGCCTGTTTGGCGATAAACGCCAAGTTCACGCAGATTTCGACCGTCTACCCAGTTGATAAGCTCCGGACCGACGCGATAAGCGCGAATAATCGGCAGATAGACTTTACGTTGGCTGCTGCCCCCAAGGCCGCGCTCCTGCGCAATCTGTTGAGCGGAATCGGATAAATTCTGTTTTTGAATCTTTGGCAGCAGCTTGGCGAACATGATCATACTAATAAGACCAATCAGGTAAGCCATCGCGTAGCCAACAGAGACATTTTCCAGCACCAACGACAGATCCATATTGCGCGGAATCGAGGAAAGGCCAGAGTTCAGGGCATCCTGCGCACCAACTAATACAGGCGTTGATGTCAGAGCGCCCGCCATCATGCCGGCAGCAAGACCGAAATCGAGATTGAAATAGTGACTTGAGATATACGTCAGAACCGTTGCGGTAACCAGAACCACAAGACTGAGTACGAGGTAGTGTTTACCGTCGCGAAAAAAGATGCCAAAAAAGTTCGGACCCGCTTCAATGCCTACACAGTAAATGAACAGCATGAAGCCTATCGTCAACGCCTCGGCGTTAAACGTAAAACCGAGATGTCCCATGATCAGGGCCGTGATCAGAACACCAATAGAGTTACCTAACTGCAGGCTGCCAAAGCGGATTTTTCCGAAAGCAAGCCCGATAGCCAGAACAACAAAAATCAGCAGAATAGGGTTTTGGTCTAGCAAAAGTACGACGTCGATATTCACAATTTAGCTCGATTCAAGCGCGCAACAAGAGAATGGTTAAAGTGTGAGGATTGTATCGTAAATATGCAAAAAGATAAGTGAAATTTTTGCGGTTTGACATTTCTCTGAAGGAAATCCACAAATAAAAAACCCGCTATATATCAGCGGGTTCTAATGCATTCTGCAACTTACTCGTCAAACAGACCCAGATGCTCTTTTGCGTATGCTTCAAAGTCTGTACAACCGCCAATGTGTTGTTGATCGATGAAGATTTGTGGCACGGTTTCAACTGGTTTGCCGACAGTTTTCTCTAGATCAGCTTTAGTGATGCCTTCTGCGTGAATATCAACATAACGGTAGTTGAAGTCGTCACGTTTCGCTTTCAACGTTTCTGCGTGCTCTTTTGCACGTACACAGTAAGGGCAACCAGGGCGGCCAAAAATCACTACGAACATAACTTTCTCCTTTATTTCGATTGTTGCCACTATGCCCGATCCAAATTAGAAAATAAAGTGGCAATTACCTGTTCTTTTGATAGGCAAAAGCTATCGCATAAATTTGCTTCAGTCGCTGTTTAATCACTAATCTGCTTCTGACTCCAAGCCGTACTGAAAGATAACGATTTGCAGCTGGCGTTTGTGATGCTCTGCAAAAACCTGCTTTTTTATTGTGGTTATTTACAGCAAGTTGCACTGCATCAAACAATTTTTTTCGTGATACGAGCAATCTAAAACGCATCGCACGCATTCAGCCCGGAGGCCTCATGTTTCAGTTCATGACATCAAGTCGGATTATCTTTGGTGAAGGAGCGCTGCAAAGTTCCTTATCGGTGATTAGCCAATACGGATACAGCGTGCTTTTGGTGTCAGGTAAACGAACTGAACGCGCGAATGTTGTTGTGGATTACCTGCAGCAACAGAATATGCGTTACCAACATTTGGCAGTCAGTGGTGAGCCCAACATCACGATGGTGGAAGAGGCGGCTGTAGGAGGGCGTCGGTTCAGCCCTGATGTAGTGGTGGCGATCGGTGGAGGCAGTGTGCTCGACATGGGCAAAGCACTGGCTGCAATCATTCCCAATCAGGGAAATGTTTATGACTATGTGGAAGTGGTCGGCCGCAATGTTCCGCTTAAATCCAAGCCTTTACCCTTTATTGCTATACCAACCACAGCCAGTACGGGGTCCGAAGTCACGCGCAATGCGGTTCTGCGTTCGGGGCAGGATAGGGTGAAAGTCAGCTTGCGAAGTCCGGAAATGTTGGCCGATGTTGCGATAGTTGATCCGACATTAACGTACGCTACGGATTTGGCGACATCTGGCCGTGGCGCGATGGATGCGTTCACCCATTTAATGGAAGCTTACGTGTGCGGTGAACCCAATCCGTTGACTGACATGATTTGCGAGGAAGGGGTACGTCGCCTCTCCCGCTCAATTCTGGCGGCTTGTGTACGGGATGATAGCAAGGCACGTGCAGATTTATCGTTTGCCGCAATGCTCGGTGGCATGGCTATTACCAACGCTAAACTCGGTGCGGCGCATGGGCTGGCTTCGGCTCTGGGGGGGAAACTCGATGCACCGCACAGCGTGATAACCGCGCGTTTAGCCCCTTATGTGATGCGCGAGAATATTCATGCTGCGCAGCTTGCAGGACGCGAGGATGTGCTGGCTCGCTACCGCAGGTTGTCACATCTTCTCACTGGGCGTAAAAATGCTAATGTCGAAGATGGTGCTTTATGGGCGCAGATGATGTTGGATAAATTGAAGCTACCAACGCTCAGTGAGTATGGCGTTTGCAGTACTTCATTCGAGCAGGTAGCGCGAGATGCGATGAAATCGAATGCGATCAAAGGCAACCCGATTCCACTAACCTCGGAAAGGCTGATTTATATTCTCAATCAGGTTTGTGCATGCCGGGGCGAATGTGTTGACGCGGATATAGAGGCGCACCGACATGGCGCGGTGTTGTTGATCCACGACTCAGCCGAAGAAGAAAGCAGCAAATTGAGCGGATAGAAAGACGGAGCCATCAGGCTCCGTTTTTTAATGATTAAAAGTGTGAAAGCTTGTCGTAACGGGAGTCTTTCAATACTTCTTTCACGCGCTTGAGATTTTCGCGGAAGCCTGAACCACGGCGCAGGGTGAAACCCGTTGCCAGCACGTCGATCACCGTCATCTGCACGACACGGCTCGCCATTGGCATATAGACATCGGTGTCTTCCGGCACGTCCAGACAAATAGACAATGAGGCTGCTTTGTCCAGTGGCGAATCTTTCGCGGTAATTGCAATCACTGTTGCACCGTTTTCACGCGCCAGATTAGCAATCTCGACCTGACTCTTAGTTCGACCAGTGTGCGAGATCAAGACGATCACGTCGTTGTCTGTACAGTTAATGCAGCTCATTCTTTGCATCACAATATCTTCAAAACAGGTAATTGGGATGTTGAAACGAATAAACTTATTCTGAGCATCACGTGCGACGGCAGACGATGCGCCCAGTCCAAAGAACGAAATACGTTTGGCCTGGGTCAGCAGGTCAACCGCGCGGTTGATCTGCATTGGATCAAGGCTGTTTTTTGCCACATCCAGACAGGCCATCGTTGATTCGAAAATCTTGTGGGTATAAGCATCCGGGCCATCGTCTTCTTCGACGTTGCGGTTCACATAAGGTGTACCGTTCGCCAGGCTTTGGGCCAGGTGCAGTTTAAAGTCGGGGAAGCCTTTGGTATCAAGGCGGCGGCAGAAGCGGTTAACAGTAGGCTCACTGACATCAGCCATCTTTGCAAGAGTCGCGATGCTTGAGTGAATAGCAGTTTGCGGCGAAGCCATGATCACTTCGGCAACTTTGCGTTCCGACTTGCTAAAATTTTCCAGATTCTTTTGAATTTTTTCTAATGTATTCATAGTGTTCACGCGGGCGTAGAGAACAACTCGTTGGTAAAGCGATGTGACCATTTAGGGGAGGGAAATAAATCATTTCCAAAAGGTACATTCACCAACGCCATGGGATGAGTATAAACCTAAGCACGGATAATTCAGAAATGAAACGACGTATCGAATGATGAGAATATGACAAGCCTCAAACTAAATTTCATAAAAACTACAGTTTTAAGCTCAGAATTCTCATCAAAAGGAATTCAAATGCGCCGTATTGATGTGTGAGTTACAGCAAAACGAAATAAATTTTCAGTTTGCTGTAACTTTATCCGATAGGTTTATGCCAGGATTTGTTTCGCCAAATGCTCGATTCTGCCCATAAGATTTGGGGCTAAAGCGGCAATCTGGCGTTGTTCTTCAAGAACTGATTGAAGAATTTCATTGGTGGTCAGCGGGTTAGCTAACACAACCCGGAACACGATGGTGTCGAGCTTATTCCAACAGATCGGGTTGAGGCGAGTCCGGGAAACAAAGGATTTACCCGTTTCACGCTGCTTCTTCTGAATAAACTTAGTCAGTTCATTCAGCAGTTCATTTAACAGAACCTGATCGTCTGCATTTGCTTTTTCCAATGCTTGTCTAATGTGTGATGGTAGATAGCGATAGGTCAGCAAGCACAGCTCCGGTTGAGAAACCAGCTCGAAATCATCCTGCGCCTGAATCAGATCAGCGAAGTAACGTGCTTTGGCGATACTTTGATCGATCAACAGTTCGTATCCGGCACGGCTGATAATGTGCATACTGGCGTAAACCAGCATGGCCATACCGGAGCGAGAGCCCTCCAGAGTGTGGCTTCCGAGGTCCTTTGACCCTTTACGCAGAATATATTGTGCGTGATGCTCAATAGAGTTCATGGCGCTCGGATCTTTAAACAGTACCATGCCAGCGCCCATAGGGATGTACAACTGCTTATGGGCATCAATAGTGACGGAATCGGCGAGTTCTACACCATCGAGCAGATGGCGATGATGGTTCGACATCAGAGTTGCACCGCCCCATGCCGCATCGACATGGAAATGGCAGCCTTCCTGATGAGAAATTTCTGCCATGATGCGCAGCGGATCGACGTTACCCGTTTCTGTGGTGCCGGCTACACCGACAACGGCAAATGGTTTGATGTTGTTCGCTTTAAGCTCGGTGATTTTACGCTTGAGATCTTCCGGGCAGATGCGGTTGTTTTCGTCCGTTTTGACTGAAACCAAACCCTCCTGACCAATACCCAGTACGTCGGCGGCTTTTTTCAGTGAGTAGTGGCCGCGCTCGGAAACCAGAATCGCCAAGCCTTCATAGCCATAATGGCGCATGGCTTTGAACAGACCTTCTTTCTCCACGCCGTGGAAATCACCGTCGGCTTTCAGTGCGTTGTTACGGGCAACCCACAAGGCCGTAATGTTGGCGATAGTACCGCCGGAGCAGAAAGCCCCAAGTGAGTGCTCGGCGCTGTGCATCCATTGTTGGTAGAACGAATCTTGCTCACCGTAGATGAGACGATGCAACATGCCCAGAACCTGACGCTCCAGCGGAGTGAACGCTTTAGAGGTTTCGATTTTGACCAGATTCTGGTTGAGGGCAATCATGATTTTGGACAGCGGCATTAAAAAGTAAGGCAACGCCGATGTCATGTGACCGATAAAGCTGGGAGAGGCGGTATGCACCGACTGTGCTACCAGTGTATCAAGCAGATGCTGAGTATGGTCCGAGACAAATTCCGGCTCATCAGGAATGCGCGCATCAGAGAAATCTTTTTCAATCTCTTTCAACGGTTTTTCTTCTGCTACGATGTGTTCGCGCAGAAATTTGTTGAGGTTGCGTGAAAGCTCTTCTTCGATACGGGTCAGTGTTGAGTCTGGCCCTTCTGGCACGGTAAAGATGCGCAGCAGAGTTTCAAAGTTCGCATCCGCGATTTTGTGTTCAGATACCATACAGCGTCGTTATAATTTTTAATCTATCGTTTCAGGCGAGACAATCTAAACGAAAACGGGACCAAAGTCCCGCCTTAATTCGGATGGCCATGGAGAGCAACAGGGCAGAATATACAGAGATGTACCATGCCACCGAGTGTTATTGACACTCGATTTTTTCTGTTTTGGCGATTGCCTCGTTGTACTTGTTAAGTGCACCTTCAATTTGCTTTGGATGGCTTAGAAGTTCAGCAAATGCAGAGCGCAGCTCATAGTTCTTTTCGTGTGGCTTGGCTTGACGATCATCAAACGTCGTTTTGGCGATCTGGCCCAGTTCATCACTGCGTGACGCCAGCACTTTGATATCGTGTTGTTCCAGTTTCAGCCAAGCTTCGACAGGTTGCGCGGTGGCGACTTTTGAAGCGTCATGCTCTAAGTAGTAATGAACCGCTGCACGGCTCAGTTCAAAATGGTGTTGGCGACCATCCAAGAACCATTGGCTCACGTCAGCCAAATCCGGGTATTTTTCCGTCGTCATTTTGGCAAGATCTGAGTACCACGCCAGTGAAGCATCAATGTAGGCATCGTATTTTTTCGCAAAACATTGATTGTCGGCTGCAGCCGCGGTCATTGAGGTAGCCGATAAGAGCATGGTGACAATAAAGCGTTTCATAATCGTTCCTTTTGCGACTTTTTTATCTTTACCCTGTGGGCAGGGTTTTATTGATTTCCAGTTGGGCTTTACTTAATGCGTATGAAACAAAATCGTCACACGCAAGGCGCACCATTTTAAAAGATGTGCAACGTTATTCCTGAGATCTAGCCTGCAAGAGACACAAAGAATAACATTAAAACGGGCACTAACAGGCTGAGAATGAACCCACTGACGATCGCAACTGGCACACAACGCACGCCACCAGTGGTCTGAATGACTGGCAAAGTGAAGTCCATGGCTGTCGCACCCGCGTAACCGATGGAGGTGCACGGTTTGCGACTAATAAACATCGGGATCAGCACCAGAGAAATCAGCTCGCGCAGCAGCTCTATCATAAATGAAGCGCCGCCATAAACCGGACCAAACGCATCGCCCATCAGGATACCGGCCAAAGAGTACCAGCCAAAGCCAGATGCCATTGCCAGCCCTCTGTAGATGGGAATATCCAGAATCAATGCAGCAATGATGCCGCCAATCCAACTGGTGATCATTACCACTGCGGCGATCACCATGCCATGTTTGTTCAATAGGATCTGACCTAAGGTAAGACCGCTGTTGCGAAGCTGAATGCCAATAAAGAACAGCAACAGGAACAGAATCCATTCGCTTGCGGTATCGACCCACGAAAGGTCAAGACTGAAAACGACACCAACCAGCAAGCCACTACCGACCACTAAAATCAGTTTGACGGATTCAAGAGCCATACTAGAAAGAGGCAATTTAGTGTGACTGGTGTCGGTGGCAAGCGGAAGAAAACGGTCAACCAGAGGTAGAGCAAGCAGGTTGCAGGTGCCAAGCAGAACGAAAAATACGCCCGCGTATTTCAGGATCAGTTGCAGGTTGTCACCGAGGTTATCCAAAGCCGCCAGACTGAGTCCCATGAGAAAAAGGATCACATAGACCAGTGATGAGGTAGCTTGGTTAAGTTTGGCGAGCCAGTTTTTATTGTGAATAGAGAACAGATACCCCACCACAAGTGGGGCAAAGATAAACAACATCCCTGATAACATACATTCCTCGAAAAGTGATTTAGAAACCGCTGGCGTTAATTACTGCACTGAGTTGGGTTTTGAATTCCACATCACTGAGATTGCTGAGATTGTAGAGGACTTCTGCGCCGGCCGCGTTGATTTCAACGTCGTGCTCTTCTATCGCATCGTCTTGTTTTCTAAACATAAGTAGGTGATGTGCAATCCGTGCCACATCAAGGTAGCTGACTTCCTGGCAATGTTCTACTAATTCTTCGTTACAAGCCACTTCAAGGAAATCTTCGTCAAATCCCCAATGTTTGAGGACCAGTTTACTGGTGCTGGAACAGCTGGACTGGAAGATTTGCAACGCGATGTCTTGATCGAGGTAGTTGCCGTTTTCGAGGTAGAGATAATATTCATTGACCAGACAAAACAAACCGATGTCAGCCAGCAGGCCAACCAACAGAGCTTTGTCCTGCTCAAGGTGAAGGTAGTTATCGGGTTCAAGCTTTTTGAACGACTGAGCGACTAACACCATGGTCGCTCCCAACTCGCGTGAGACAGAAGCGCTGTTGACCAGGATCTTGTTGCATTCTTTACTCAGATTGATTGAGTGTTTGAGTTGTTCAATGGCTTGTGCTGTGACAATGTCACGTACACGAACGATGCCCAGACGAGACACGGCAGTGAGCAGATCGGTACAGGTAATATTACGGCGGTTAAACACCACGGAGTTCGCGACGCGAATAACAATGGCCGCTAGGCCGGGATCATCAGTTAGGCAGTCAGCGACATCGGAGACGCCAGTTGACTCTTGGGTACACAGTTTCTGAATTTTCAGCACGACATCAGGAATCGGCGGCAGAGAAATCTTGCCGGTACTGATGGAGGATTTAACCAACTGGGCAAACTCACTTTCTAGCCCTTCAATGAGTTTGTGTCGGTTTTCCGGAAGCCAATAAAAAGCTAAGTGATTCATTGTTTATCATTGTTAGTTTTAGTCCTGTTCATTCTACCGATCGCTAATTAATAGAAGCAACTATAAACCGGAAGAAAGCGGCAATTTCTTTACATTTCGATGATCTGTGAGACATTTTGCGTGCTTATTCTGTTCGAAAAGCCAACAAAGATGGTGGCCTTGTGACACTTCTCTCATTCTAGACAAATATTCGATACGTTGATGTGAATTAAGTCCGGACTTATTTCGTTTCGTTAACTATGATATATGAAACATATAGGTAAGCGTGTAGTACATATATAAAGCTTACTAATTAACCTATTCATTTTATTCGCTAAAAATTTGCTGCTATCTGGTGATCTGTCTTAATCGGGGAATGTGATTAAAGGATCAATGGATATGTTTGAGCATAGATTTTTCGATTATGTAATTAAGTTTGGTACCTACCAAAAACGTTCTATGTTTGGTGGTATTGGGTTGTTCCAGCAAGACGCGATGTATGCGCTGCTGACAGAAGATTGCATTTTCATTCGCGGCGGCGAAGATCTCGATGAAGTTTTGACGAATCTTGGCTGTGATAAGTACCGTCATGTGAAGAAGCAGACAACGGCCACCGTTAATTACTACGATATTACGCAGTTATTTGAACAGAACCACTCTGAACTGGACTCCATTATTGAACGTTCAATACTGTATTCCATTGAGCAGCGCTCTTTTCAGAAATCCCAGGCGAACCGTCGTTTGAGGGATTTACCGAATATGCAGTTGACGCTGGAACGAATGGTAAAGAAAGCGGGCGTTGACGATGTGGAAACATTCATGCGTCTGGGTGCGCCGGATGTGTTTAACAAAGTTCGCCGCATTTATGGCAGCGATCTGGATGTGAAGTTATTGTGGAAGTTTGCCGGAGCGATTGAAGGTATTCACTGGAAATTGCTGCAAGAGCCGCGTAAGCGCCAATTGCTCGATATCTGTCACGGTCGTTAAAAAGTATGTGACAAAGAGCGCTGAGACAAGGAAGTACAGAGCTCAATAAAAAAACCGAGGCTATGACCTCGGTTTTTTTGTGTTCGTTTCTCTGCTTAGTATTTGAAACGAGCAGTAAACATCAGTTGGTCGCCGTAGGTATCGTTGATGCGGGCTTCAGCACCCAAAGAGAACAGTTCAGTTGAGTGGAAACGTGCGTAAACTGAGCCGATCCAGTTGTCGTCGTTGTCGATCGAAACGTAACCTGCTTTACCGCCAACTTCCAGCTGTGGACCTAACCACTGACGCACACCCAGATTCAGTTCCATACCAGTATCTGCGCTGCCATTGTTTTTCTTATCTTGCAGGTGGAATAGCATTTCACCTGTAAAGTCTGCCCAGTTGTTAACCGGCGCGTGGAAACCAAAACCCGCCGCCGCGTCGTAGTCGCTCTCAAACTCAGAGTCAACACGTGCAATCACGTGAGCGTTAGGGTGAATAGATTTACTGACTGCAGCACCATAGGTCACAGGGCTTGCACCGATGCGCGCTTCAATGTAGTCGTAGCTGAAGTTGCTCATCACGGATGGGCTGTTACGGTCAACTTCAGCCATTGATTGTGCTGAAGCAAGAAGAAGTGCTGTTGCAATGATTGTTTTACGCATAGTCACGATAAACCTATATCTTTATGATTAATTCCATGGTCGAAAGCGGAATATCCGCTAGGACGTAAAGCCTTGAAAGATAACCAGGCTTCAAAAGTGTCGACATCATAATTCATAGGTGCAGTCTGGCTCCACCAAAAAATGTCATTGTTTTGTCGTCTAAGTAAATATTAAGCAATTAAGATGCCAAATATATGAACTCTTTGTGATTTCCTCTGCGTTTGCTTATTCACCGAAACTGATTCGTTTGGCAGAAATCGCATTGAGGATCTTTTCGGCGTCGAGCACCTGAATCCACGGCATCAGTTCCGCTTCGTTGTCGATAATGTACTGCGTGAGCTGGTCTTTGATCGTTTGGCGCAACTGGTCGCCATGCCACGGCTTAGCCACGTAAAAATGCAGGCTGGCATGATTGATGGCTTCGACGGTATCCTCCAGACCGGCTTGACCCGTCAACAGAATTTTGCGTGTTTTGGCGGTATCTTCGTCGTCGTTTAATTCAATCAGAAAACTGATCCCCGTTTGTTCTGGCATGATGTGGTCACACAAAATCAGCGCCAGAGGAATGTCCTGCTGGCGATAATCTTCAATGACTTCTTTGGCTTCTGCTACAGATTCCGCAGCCTCAATCACGAAGTGTTCTTCAAAACAATCGAGATCCTGAACCACGCTATCGAGCACTTCTCTTTCATCATCGACACATAAAATCATGTACTTATTCATGTTATTTTCCTTATCGCATGATTTAGCGAGGTGAGAGCGGTAACCAAACGCTCATGGTGGTGTAATGACCAAGCTCACTGTCGACGTCAATCCACCCTTGATGTTGCAGCACTATCTGCTGGCAAACTGACAAACCAATGCCCAGTCCGAAGTTGCCTTCCCGCTTGGTGGTGTAGTTGAGGGCAAAAACCTGATCTTTGAGCTCATCCGGTATGCCACAGCCATTATCGGTGAAACTTATGACAGCATAGGTTTGATCATTTTTCTCCTCCATTCGTGTGCGAATGTGAAGTGTGCCGCGTTCAGGGAACGCATCGATGGCATTAGAAATTAAATTGGTCCACACCTGTTGCAGCGCAATTGGCAGACAGCGAAGCGGCGGAATATCGGCGTACTCTTTTTCAACACTGTGCATCTTGAGCCGGTTTTCGAAGATGACCAGAGTGTCTTCAATCCCTTCATGAATATCGACCTGATGAAAAGTTTCGTCATCCGGGCGGGCATAGCCTTTGAGGCTTTTCACCATGTCGGCAATGCGCTGCGCGCATACGTTGATGGAGCGTAAATTGCTGCCGGCAAGATGGTAACATTCCAGCTTATCTACCTGTACTAATGCGTCATCGGGATGGCTTCTTGCAAGATCGATCAGCGTCTGATCGTTTTCGAGGCCAAGTTTTACCAGCTTTTTGGCCAGTAAACGGTGGTGTGTTTTCTCTTCCAATTGTTTAGCGCGAGCGCGCTCTTCGGACGTCGACAGTGGTTTTGCCTGTAAAGCATTACGCAGCAGCGCGGCGCCTTGTGAGTCCCGGGAATGGTCCACGTTGCAGCCGTCGACAATCGATTCGATGTTACGACTTAAGGTTTCTGTGCCGCGTAGGATGGCAGCGACCGGGTTATTGAGTTCATGAGCTACGCCTGCGACCAACTGGCCAAGCATCGCCATCTTCTCACGTTCGATCAGCTGTTGATGCGCCAGTTCGAGCGATTCAAGCGTTTTTTGCAACTGGAGTTTGGTGTTGATACTGCGTTGTAGGCGACGGTTGAAGTGACGTAACAACAAGTTAGTGAACAAGGGTAATAGACTGCTGTCGGAGTGCATCACCTTGGCAAAGACATCACGTTCGAGTTTAATCACTTCGGTCTTGGTCAGAGTAATGGCGGTTGAGAACGAAGGCTCACCTGTGACAAACGACATGCCTCCGACGATATTACCTTTTTTATGCCGAACCACTTCACGTTGCTGGCCGAGATCATCTTTTTTATACAGCGCAACTTCACCTTCAGTGATAAACCATAAAAAGCGGTTCTCTTCGCCTTCCTTAGTCAGCAGATGTTCCGCAGAATAGGTACGACACGCTCGGGTCTCATCCTCTTTTTCAAAAAATTGGTACAAGGCGCCAATGACTTGTTCGGCCAGTTCGGCGTCGGACAGACGATGGTAATCCGTAATAAAGCCTTCGCGGAAAGAGCGCATCTTGTTATCGATATGAGCACGCAAAATGCGCTGTTGATCGAGCAGGGTACTGTAACTCAGGATGTTGTCTTTATCCTGTTCCAGAATGTAAGTGGTCAGCTCCTGTTGCACGGTTTTGCGCAGCACGTTGTCTTGCAAAGGTTTAGTCAGACAATAATCGAGACGGCCTTCGTTGACGGCATTCAGAATCGCCTGAATATCCTGCCCGCAGCTGATCAGCACTTTGCGCGCATTGCGTGTGTGCGGCAGCTTATCGAGGTGAATTAAGAAGTCTGCGCCGTTAAACGCTTCATGATGGCTGGCGACAACCAGAGCCACGGTCTGACCTTGCTCTTCGAGAAATTCTAAAGCCTGCTGAGCATCTTCTACAGAATCCGCAGTATGCAGGTCAAACTTGGCGGCAAACGCACTCAGCTCGTGGCGCCATTGTTCCACGCTGATGGGATTGTTGTCTAAACAGAGCAAAGCGTATCGATTCACGGCAGTCTCGTCGGTTACGGGTCGGCATCGATACTGTAACAAGCTTTGCCAGATGGAATTGGGAGCTAGGTTTGAAGACACTAAACTTTGACTAAGTAGGCATCAATACTCTGATTTAACTCAGTCTTTTCTCATTAATACCTGACATTACGCATTTATACTCGTGTCACTTGAGCTCATTGAAATAACTACGGTAGACTGAGCCAAACAATCAGGAAATCCTTTTATTATGAAAACTATTAAACGAATCGGTGCAGTTGGTGGCGCAATATCATTGGCACTTTGCTGGCCTTTGGCTGTCGGTCAAATCGGTCAGAACGTGATCACAGATGGTGTGAATCACATCGACAACGATAAGGTTAAAGCGGAAGTGGTCAGTTACGATCGTGGCTACCTGACTTCAACGGTCCAAACCCGTTATTCCATCGTAGATCCGGCCATTAAGCTCCAAATGGAAGCGGAAGGTATACCGACCGAAGTTGTGATGAACAGCGAAGTGCATCATGGTCTGCTGAGCCTGACTGCGGTCTCAACGTTCCCGGATTACCCGGATTTCCCCATGGTGATCAACAGTACCACCCGCTTAAACGGCAACACGGAGTACACAGCACAAACGGAAACCTGGCACTATGCCAATAACGGCGAGAATCCATTCACGCTGTCTGTAACACCGATGGTGTTTAAGGGCACAGCGACGACGCTAGGCGAACTGACTTACTCTGCGTCGATTCCATCCATTGATATGGATTTCCCGACGGGTGAAAAAGTTCAGATGAGCAATTTGGCGGGTGAAGGTCAGGGCATACAACAAAACGGTTTCTGGATTGGTCAGCAAAAAATGACCATGGAGCAACTGAATACTCAAGATACGGCAGGTGACTCGCCATTCAGCGCGAAACAGGCATCGTACGAATTCACCTCAACATTGGATGAGCCGAAACAGCGTTTTAGCAGCCAACATATTATCAAGATCGGTGAGTTGGTGAATGAAAGTGGCAAAGTTAACGACGTGCAAATCGATTTCACTTTGGGTGATGTTGACAGCCAGTCGTTTGCCAAACTTTCCGACATCTATCAGGAGAATCCTGATATGTCCCAACAGGCGATTTCTGAAGCGCTACCTTACGTGGACACCCTGTTCGCAAAAGGTTTCAAAGTCAGCATGAACAAAATGGCGCTGAAAGTGGGTGAGGGTGAATTCGACTCTAACTGGTCGTTTGCCATTCCAGAAGGCACTAAAGACGTGCTGCAGGACCCGAGCGTGATTTTATCGGCGCTGACTGGCAATCTGGACACTTTTGTCTCAACTCAGCTAGCGGCTGACTATCCGTTTGTTCAACAAGGTGTTGACGAACTGGTCATGATGGAAATGGCGACTCAGAACGAAAAAGGTTACCAGTTAAAAGCGGATGTGAAAGACGGAAATCTCGTTTTTGCCAATGGTCAACAGGTCCCGCTGGTGGCATTGCTGGTACCGTTAATGATGCAACAAGGTTACTAATCTGCTGATTTAATCGGTTATTAAAGAAAAGAGGTCTTAAGACCTCTTTTCTCGCTTTTTATCCTGATAAAAAAGTGGTATTAATCACACTAATTTTCGATAGCAGGAGCAAGGAACACATGGAGCCGAATACGGACACTGTTTTTAACTTTAGTGCTGGTCCAGCAGCGTTGCCAAAAGCAGTGATGCAAAAAGCACAGGCTGAATTTGTTAACTGGAACGATCTGGGCGTTTCAGTGATGGAAATCAGTCACCGTAGCAAACCTTTCATTCAAGTTGCTGAAGAAGCGGAACAGGATTTACGCGATCTTCTCAACATTCCAGATAACTACAAAGTGCTGTTCTGCCAAGGCGGTGCGCGTGCACAATTTGCGGCGGTTCCACTGAACCTACTGGGTGACAAAACTCAGGCGACCTACATCGACGCAGGTTACTGGGCGGCAAGTGCAGTGAAAGAAGCGAAAAAATACTGCAAACCGGCGGTATTTGACGCGAAAATCGAAAAAGACGGCAAAACGGCTGTCCTGCCTGCCAGCGAATGGAAAATTGACGCGGACTCCGCTTACGTTCACTTCTGTCCAAACGAAACTATCGACGGTATCGAAATTAACGACCTGCCTGTGACTGACAAACCGATCGTTGCTGACATGTCTTCTACCATTCTTTCGCGCGAAATCGACGTATCGAAATACGGCGTGATTTACGCGGGTGCTCAGAAAAACATCGGCCCTGCGGGTATCTGTATTGCGATCGTGCGTGATGATCTGTTGGGCTTAGCCAATGACGTTCTACCCAGCATTCTGAACTACAAACTGCTGGCGGAACAGGATTCGATGTTCAACACGCCACCAACGTTTGCTTGGTATCTGTCTGGCCTGGTGTTCAAATGGCTGAAAGAGCAGGGCGGTGTTAAAGCGATTGAAAAGATCAACCGTGAAAAAGCGGCACTGCTGTACGGTTACATCGATTCTTCAGACTTCTACCGTAACGAAATTCACTCTAACAACCGCTCACTGATGAACGTTCCGTTCCAGTTGGCAAAACCAGAACTGGATGGTACTTTCCTGGAACTGGCTGAAGCGCGTGGACTGACTTCTCTGAAAGGTCACCGCGTCGTGGGTGGTATGCGTGCTTCTATCTACAACGCAATGCCGCTGGAAGGCGTTCAGGCGTTGGTTGATTTCATGAAAGAGTTCGAAGCTCAGTACGCGTAATTGTCTGAGCTTGCTTGCAAGCTTGAACGCGCATTTTAAAAAGCTCAGTGGTCACACTGGGCTTTTTTGTTTCCGTTGCTCAGGGGGCCTTGAGCACAGCGATAAAAAAACCGCCATTGCTGGCGGTTTCTACATGGTTATCAGGCTCGTTGGCTGCTGCGACCCTGCGCTTTACCTTTTCCGGCCGGACGGGAACGGTTTTGACCCTGACCCGCACTGGTATTGGGGCGGCCATTGCTATTCGGTTTACCGTTCTGGCCTGACTTTGCCTGATTGCCCGCAGGTCTGCCGTTAGCTCCCGGCTTCGACTGACCGCCTGGTTTGCTGTTGCCCTGACGCTGACCGGCTGGTTTGTCGCCACGCAGTGCATCAAAGCCCGGTTGTGCCATCGTATGCTTGGTTGCAAAACGGTTCGAACCATGGCGACCAGATTTACGACGTTGTGCCGGCGTCAGTTTCTCACCATCTTCAGATGGTACCAGGCAACCCGGTTTGTCGCCGATCAGGTGTTTTTTACCCATGTTGATCAGCGCTTCACGGATCAGTGGCCAGTTGGCTGGATCGTGGTAGCGCAGCAGTGCTTTGTGCAGACGACGCTGACGCTCACCTTTTGGCACCGCCACGTCTTCACGTTTTTTGTACTTCACGCGTTTCAGTGGGTTCACTTCTGAGTGATACATCGCTGTCGCGTTACACATTGGCGAAGGGTAGAAGTTCTGTACCTGGTCACACTCGTAGTTGTTCTTCTTCAGCCACAGCGCTAGGTTGAGCATGTCTTCGTCTTTTGTGCCCGGGTGCGCGGAGATGAAGTACGGGATCAGGTACTGTTTCTTACCCGCTTCTGCGCTATATTTTTCAAACAGCTCTTTGAAGCGATCGTACGTTCCCATGCCCGGTTTCATCATCAGATCCAGTGGCGATTTCTCGGTATGTTCCGGTGCAATCTTCAGATAACCACCAACGTGGTGCGTGACCAGTTCTTTGATGTATTCCGGAGACTCAATCGCCAGATCGTAACGCACGCCTGAGGCAATCATGATCTTCTTAATGCCGTCGACTTTACGCGCTTCGCGATACAGGTCGATGGTGTGCTTATGATCGGTATTGAGTTTGTGACAGATACCCGGGAACACACACGACGGACGGCGACAGTTGGCTTCCGCTTTTGGATCCGAACAGCCAAGGCGGTACATGTTGGCCGTAGGGCCACCCAAATCCGAAATGGTGCCGGTAAAGCCCGGAACCTTGTCACGAATCTCTTTCAGTTCGTTGATGATCGACTCTTTCGAACGGTTCTGAATGATACGGCCTTCGTGTTCGGTGATCGAACAGAAAGAACAGCCACCAAAGCAGCCGCGCATGATGTTGACCGATGTCTTGATCATGTCATAAGCCGGAATTTTCGCTTTGCCATACATTGGGTGCGGAACACGCGCGTATGGTAAGTCGAACACGAAATCCATCTCTTCTGTCGAGAGTGGGATCGGTGCCTGGTTTACCCACAGTTCACGGTTGCCATGGCTCTGTAGCAGCGCGCGGCCAGAATATGGGTTGGTTTCCAGGTGCAGCACGCGGCTGGCGTGTGCGTAAAGAATACGGTCGTTTTGCAGTTTCTCGTAAGAAGGCAGACGCACGGCTGTCGTCTTGGCATCGTGGCGAGAAGGGCGAATGGTGATCGGTTTGGCTTCGGCTTCTTCTTTTTTGCCGGTCTCGCACTGCGTTTCCACTTCATACGGGTTGGTTGGTACGAACGGCGTGCTTGGTTTATCAATACGCGAAGAGTCGATAATGGTGTAGCCTTCCGGAGCAGCAGGCAGGTTGACTGCAGTGCCGCGCACGTTAGTCATGTCGCTGATGTTTTCGCCATTGGCCAGGCGATGCGCGACTTCGACCAGTGCACGCTCTGCGTTACCAAACAGCAGGATATCCGCTTTGGCATCAAACAGGACCGAGCGACGAACTTTATCTGACCAGTAGTCGTAATGCGCGACGCGTCGCAGGCTGGCTTCAATACCACCCAAAACGATTGGCACATCTTTGTACGCTTCGCGACAACGTTGTGAATACACCAGAGTGGCACGATCCGGACGTTTACCGCCTTCATTGTTTGGCGTGTAAGCATCATCGTGACGCAGCTTTTTGTCCGCCGTGTAACGGTTGATCATCGAGTCCATGTTTCCGGCCGTTACGCCAAAGAACAGGTTTGGTTTACCCAGCGTGGTAAAGGCGTCTTTGCTGCTCCATTCTGGCTGCGCAATGATGCCCACGCGGAAACCCTGCGATTCCAGCAAACGGCCAATGATCGCCATACCGAAGCTCGGATGATCGACATACGCATCGCCAGTGACGATGATGATGTCACAGCTGTCCCAACCCAGCGCCTGCATCTCTTTACGCGATGTCGGCAGGAATGGGGCTGTGCCAAAACACTCGGCCCAGTATTTCTTGTATTCGTTAATCTTTGGTGTATTCATAAGTTTAAAAACTTGCTCACTTTACTAAAGGGGCTGAGTGGCGTTCTGACCATTATTATGTGGTCACAGGGCAAAAGCCTGGCCTCTGTTGTGCGGTCTTCCACTCAACGCCCGACATTCTTGCGCGCTAGAGTCTTCCTGATCTTCATCACTCAGGTTCGCCTCACGCTCATCGCTTCCCGCTGGCGTTATTTACGCGTATTACGAGCGTCCAACCTCCGTTTTCCGCTCCGCTTTGTTCGGCTTAGATTGCGCCTAATATCGCGTATTAAGGTCTCTGTGCGGCCTTAATACCTGCAGTAATACTAGGTGAAAAAAGCAGCCAAACAAAATAGCGGTGGAGTGTATCACGTTCTCGGCAGAGTCGCTCAATTTCTGTGACGGATAACTAAAAACTTTACATTGTGGGTGATAGGACGATGAAGTTGCTTTGCAAGGCGATGGCGCCAATAAAAAAGCCACCGCAAATGCGATGGCTTTTTAGCAAGCGTTATGACTTAAAACCGGGTGGCGAATTAGCCAATCAGGCCTTGTTTCGCCAGGTACTCATCGTACGTACCGTGGAAGTCGTTCACACCATCTTTGGTGATTTCGATAATGCGAGTCGCAATCGATGATACGAACTGACGGTCGTGAGAAACAAACAGCAGCGTGCCTTTGTAGTTTTCCAGAGCCAGGTTCAGTGCTTCGATCGATTCCATGTCCATGTGGTTGGTTGGTTCGTCCATCAGCAGGATGTTTGGTTTTTGCATGATCAGCTTACCAAACAGCATACGACCTTGCTCACCACCAGAAATCACTTTGACCGATTTCTTGATGTCGTTTTGTGAGAACAGCATACGACCCAGAATACCGCGTACGGTTTGCTCGTCTTCGCCTTCGTTTTTCCACTGGCTCATCCAGTCCAGCAACGACATGTCTTCCGCGAAATCATGTGCGTGGTCCTGAGCGTAGAAACCGATGTTGTTGTTTTCAGACCATTTGATCATGCCCGCCATCGGTTCCATCACACCCGCCAGAGTGTTCAGCGTGGTGGATTTACCGATACCGTTCTCACCGATGATCGCGATGCGTTCACCCACTTCAACCATCAGGTTGACGTTGTTGATCAGAATGTTCTCGCCGTAACCCTGTTTCAAACCTTCCACTTCCAGCGCGTTACGGAACAGTTCTTTCTTCTGATCGAAACGGATGAATGGTGACTGGCGGCTTGACGGTTTCACTTCTTCCAGTTGGATTTTATCCAGCTGTTTCTGACGAGAAGTCGCCTGTTTCGCTTTTGATGCGTTCGCAGAGAAGCGGCTTACGAAGGTTTGCAGCTCAGCAATTTGAGCTTTCTTCTTCGCGTTGTCGGCATGCAGACGGTCACGCGCTTGTTCAGCCGCGATCATGTATTCGTCGTAGTTACCGTGGAACAGACGCAGTTCACCGTAATCCAGATCCGCCATGTGCGTACATACGGTATTCAGGAAGTGACGGTCGTGCGAGATGATGATCATGGTGCAGTTACGCGCCAGCAACGTTTGCTCCAGCCATGCGATAGTGTGCATGTCCAGGTTGTTGGTGGGTTCGTCGAGCAGCATGATTTCTGGTTCTGCGAACAGCACCTGCGCCAGCAACACACGCAGTTTCAGACCCGGTGCGAGCTCGCTCATCAGGCTGAAATGTTGTGCTTCAGGAATACCCAAGCCCAGCAGCAGTTCACCCGCGCGTGCTTCGGCGGAGTAGCCGTCCATTTCTGCGAATTCAGTTTCCAGATCGCCAACACGCATGCCGTCTTCGTCGGTCATTTCTGGCAGAGCGTAAATGCGGTCACGTTCTTCTTTGACCTTCCACAACTCTTTGTGACCCATGATAACTGTGTCCACCACCGTGAACTCTTCAAACGCGAACTGATCCTGACCCAGTTTAGCCATACGCTCGTTTGGATCGGTCGAAACAGAACCTGCCGATGGCTCCAGCTCGCCGCTGAGAATTTTCATAAATGTGGATTTACCACAACCGTTGGCACCAATCAGGCCGTAACGGTTGCCATTACCAAATTTAATCGAGATGTTTTCAAACAATGGCTTATCGCCAAATTGCATGGTGATGTTTGCAGTCGTTAACACAAGGCATTCCAAGTTGTTGGTCTACCCGTTCTGACTTGAAGTGACAGTGCCTCTGCGCTGAAGTGGCAGAGGAGCAGGCTTCGAAGTCGATTGGGTACAGTAAATAAGTAAAAAGTTGGCCAGGGCCAACTTTCAAAGCTGCGCGATAGTAACAGTTTTTGTGATTAACATCACCCATGATCGTTCAACTTGATGCGAATCGGCTTGCAAGCCCGGTATTTACTGCATTCTGCGCCTTGGATTATTGCGTTGCGTCCTGTGTTATCAGCGTTGCCGCGGTAGCACAGTGAGTACGCGAATCACAAACTGGTGTAACTCTTTCATGTAGTTTTCCAGAAACGCTTTGGTTCGCTCAGCGGTGACATTGTTATCGTCGTCTATCATGCCATCGTGATATTGCAGATACGCTTCAACGGTATTCATCAGCGGTGAATTACAAAAACAGAGCACACTGCGCAATTGGCTCTGTGCAACCGCTGTACCGATAGCACCGGGTGAAGTGCCGATAACGCCGGAAGGCTTGCTGGCAAACGAGTTCTGCCCCCAGGGACGGCTTGCCCAGTCAATGGCATTTTTCAGCCCGCCGGGAATGGAGCGGTTGAACTCCGGCGTCACAAACAGCAGGCCATCGCAATCGGCGATCGCCTGTTTGAACGCTTTTGCTACCTCAGGAAAATCTGCGTCGTAATCTTGGCTGTATAGCGGTAGATCCTTGATGGGGATTTCCACCAGTTCTAACTCCGGTGGGCTGAGTTTAGCCAGCGCATGAGCCAGCTTACGGTTGATGGAGGTAGATGACAAACTCCCGACGAAATAGCCGATTTTGTACTTGGTCATATCAAGCTCCTGGTTTTTCCTTGCCCACAAGCTGTTTTGGGAATGGCAAAGGAAAGGTCAATAAAACGCGTTGTAAAATCCGCTGTTGGGGGCTGATATAAAACGACTTCGGCCGTCACAAACAGGCAGATCACCGCCCCTAAGTCTAGTGCACGCTAAGAACGGCCACCAATTCAGCGCCGCCCTTTTAATCTGTCCAACAGCTTTGCCGTTAGCGATTCGGCATCGCCGTCCAGTGTATTTGTTTACCATCACTCAGCGTTGCCAGCACCGATTGCGCCTTGATGGTTACGCCATGGTGATTTCGCGAATGCGGTGAAAAATTGGCAATGATGGTGGAGCCATCGCTAAAGGTCGTTTGTTGCAACTGGCCGACATCATCCAACCATTGAAAGTCCGTCAATGCCTGGTTCCAGAGCTGCTGGTGGATCGGAGAAAATCCTTGCTGGTAATGCTTTAGCGCCTTGATTCTCTGGCTTGATGGCGACAACGCTTCATCCCGAGTCAGGTGCACCATCGGCGGCGTGTTGTAGAGCATGCTGGTTAAATCGCGTTCTGCCTGCACATTACTGAATTTAAGGCTGTCGCTGTGCCAATGATGGCTGTTGATCACCTCGTCGTGAAAAACGGTTTGATACAGCGGAACCCGGTACTGCGGGCTAAACAGCAGAGTTTTGTATGGCTCTTTAACTGCTGCTGATTTAAAGAAGAAATCCGGTTTGTGATTCGGATACCAACGACCGAGAAAATAGGGTGAGCGGGTATCGCGCTTCATCTCATTATCCTGCCAACCAAAGCCGATAGTTTCCAGGCCGTGAGCAAAACTGATGCCTTGTGTGGTGAGGCTGTTGCCATCTTCCGACCCCAGAACCAGGCGTTGCTGCTCGCTTATCCACAGCATGCGTTGATTAAACGCACGGAGCATGGCATTTTCACTGGTTGCATCGCGATAATCCTCGCGGGCCATGGCGGTGGCATCCACATCAACAAACAGACTATTGAAGTGTCCGTAGCGGACAATATCGAGCACGCGCTGCTGCACATACGCTAAGTGACAGTTTGGATTGAGGTAGTTACCTTGGCCACGAAAGCCTGGCTGCTTTTCGCCACTGGCTCGTTCGATGGCGCATTGCTCGCGCATTTCGCCGGGCAACTGCGCGGTGAGCCAACTGTCGTTCACGCCAAGGGGAATAGCGGTGTTGTACGAATCGTAAGTGGCCACTAAAAAGCCCGCCTTTTTAGCCTGCTCAACAGCGTCGGGTTGATAGAAGGCCGGCATCCAGTTGTCAAAACCGAGCCATAACTGAGTCAGCCCGGCAGATTGCAAGGTGTTGACCATTTCTGATGTTAACGCTTGCCCCCAGCGCTCAGGCGCTGAGAGGTAGCGCGCCGCGGCGGAGGCGAGCCAACGCTTTTGCTTTTGAGCCGCATCAAACTGTGCTGCAATTGCGTTGTTGCTCAAGGTCGGCGGGGAAGCGGCGAATCGCGCTGCCAGCGAATTGTTCAATGCATCGACCAGCAATTGTTGATGGTAGCGGCTGAATCCGTCTCGCCTTGCTTTCAGAGCTTGCAGTTCTTTACGGCTGGCAGGATCGACAGATAACGTAGAGGCATTGAGATACCAGTCGTTCAGCCCCCACCAGTCGCGTACATCTTGTGTGCTCAGCAAACCTTGCCCGAACAGATATACCTGACTGGCACCAATCAAGCGGGAAATGGCGGGGTTGCGCGCCACTTGTTGTTGCAATGGTGTCGATTGCTGATGCTGTTTGCGCCACTGGCGATAGGCTTTCGCACCATCAAGCGCATGTTTGCCGAGCGACAAGCGAACCTGAAACGGATCATGCTGATTCAGAACAGTGAACTGATGATCAGCCTGCATGTCGAGACGTTCATCTGCTTGGGAGAAGGTCAGCGTATTGTTAGTGGCGCTAAGCAACTGCACCGAAACAAAATTCGCTCCCTGCTGCGCAGTCCAGAACGGCATTTTGAGATCCTGAGTCGTGTTGGCTCCGGAATAGTTGTCGATCAGAAAGTCGCTCCAGGTGCGGTTGTCTGTCGGAATGCGCATCCCTTCGCTAAATGGCAGTAACAGGGCATCGGTGTCGCGCTGCGGCAGATCAAACCAGCGCAAGGTGACGGGATGATTACGCGTGATCCGCGGCTGAGCCGCGGGAGCGAAACTCAGTTCTAGTCCATCGCGATCGAGTGTGGCCGAGACGTTGATCTGGCTTGGCCGGAGCTGCCAACGCGCTGACCGAGCGCTGGTGGCCTCAATGTTTGAAGCCTGCTGCGGCTGCTGGTTAACGCTTAGCGCCGCGCTGTTGACGTGAATTCCGTTCCAGAGGATCGCGAGGTTGTCGGGTGAAATTTGAATCTGCTGCTGGTCACTATTGAGCGTGACAGGGGCGGCATGCACGGAGAGTGTCAGCGCCATCAGTGAAAGTGGAGCCCAAGAGAGCAATGGATGAGTCATAGTGAATTCCTGTGTCAATGAATGTCACTATTACAGCCAGAGTGACACTGACGATTGTCACCGCATTGTCTCTATTGGTGCAGCTATGGCTCCTGCGGTAACGGGATGGCTATCCTTTGCACGTACTCCACCTTTACGCCATGCTGATATTCGAACTGTGTTGCTACTGCGCTGAGGTGTCTGGCCGTAAAGGGAGTTTGCCCAGTGCCGGGCAGTGACGTTTGTGTTGAGGTGATGACGGTCGATAGCTTGACCATGTCATAGTGTTCATCCAGCCACAGCCAGTTTGCTACGGGGTCTGCGCATCCTGCAACGGTCTCAGGCAGACTCAGTGACAGGGTATGAGTCTGCACGTTCACACTCAACCAAGGTTGTGAATCATCGACCGAGACAACCAAAGGGTAGCGATTGGTGCCGAGTTTAAGCTGATAGAGCCCAAACGGTGGCGGAGTGAGCATTTCGCTGGTTTCGATTTCCTGATATTCGGCGCTCGGGGCCAATTGGCCTACTAGCAACGACTCTCCCGAAGGAGCCACAAGTTCAACGGGCACGGAAGAGGGGACCGAATCGGCGCTCAGTTTGATCTGATACCCTTGAGAGGCCACACCTGAGCGGCGAATGAAACTGACGCTGACGCCAGATGCGACTTGTACTGGCTCTGCGCGCAACGCTTTACCGCAATGAGTCTGCGTTAACATGGCTTGTTTCGCCGCATGCCAGTACCGGGGATCGAGCTGCTGTTCGCCGAGTGCAATCTGCAACTCTTGCCACGCCAGATTGGGCTGGTGTTCAGCCAGTGCCAAATAGGTTTTTTGCAATGGTGAGTCTGGAAACCAGCCCGCCTCAACATGGCACGATAGCCCCAATGCGACGGGAAATAGCAAACGCAGGTAATTCATTCCGGTGCCTCATTGAGTCGGTAGCCAACACCGCGATAAGTTTCGATATTGAGTTGCGGCAGTTTCTGCCTTAAACGAAGAATGTGGTTGTCAATCGTGCGGGTGCTGGGAAAAGCTTCATAGCCCCACACTTTGTTGAGCAGTTCGTCGCGATGAAAAACCCGGCCCGGATTCTGCGCCAGCAACACCAGAAGCTGAAATTCTTTTGGCTTGAGCACAACGGCTTGCCCGTTTGTCATCACCTCTCGTTTGGCGAGTTCAATGTGGATCTCGCCATATTGCAGGGAACTGGTGCCGAGCGGTCTGAGCTGGCTGATCACCCTCGCCACTAACTCTTCATGTGCAAACGGCTTGGTCACATAATCTTTGGCCCCAGCCATTAATCCGGCCACTTTCTCCTCGGTTTCCACTTTGGCAGTCAGCATGATAACCGGCAGTGCTTTGCGCTGTAGCCATTGCGGCAGATGCCGGAGCGAATCCCCGTCATTCAGTTGGCGATCAAGGATCACTAAATCGACCTTGTACCACAAAGTCTCTACTTGACGGGCTTCCTGAACCCACAAGCACTGATACCCTTGTGACTCGAACAGCGTCACCAGTCCCTGACCAAGCAGCGTATCATCTTCAATCAACAGCAGGGTGTTCATAACGGCAGCTCCAGAATACAGCGGGTGGGGTGGCGATGAAGGCGCAGTCTGCCACCCATCATCGACATCAGATGAGCCACGATGCTCAGCCCGATGCCCATGTTGTTGGTGTCCGATTGCGGCTGAAAGCGGCGCAGCCAGCGCGTGAACGACGAAGGCAACTCACCGCCATCGCGAACTTCAATCCTGAGCGTCTCCGCCACTTCGGCCTTAAGTAATATCGGCCCTTTGCCATGTTGACGAGCGTTGTTGATCAGGTTGTCGAGACAGATAGTCAGCCAGTAAAAAGGCAGCGCCAGCTCACGTTCGTCATTCAGTTGATAACTCAATCCGTGTTTCTCCGCGATGTGGCTCAGCCAGTCATCCAGCGACGCCGTCTGTTTAAGCAGTGGCTCTGAGCGGCGGGCACTCAGGTAGACTTTGCTGTTTTCTGTCAGTTGGGTGAGACGCTGATGATCGGACATCAGCCGCCACACGGTATCCTGAGTGTTTGGCGATAATTGATCAAACTGCTCGCGGAACAGCTCGACAGTCAGCCCCAGGCTGGTGATCGGCGTGCGTAATTCGTGCGTGAGCAGTTGCAGCACAAAGCGTTTTTCGCGGCTGTGCTGACGACGTGTATAGAGTGATTTGACGAGCAGAAACGTGACGGCTGCGATGAGCGCACTGACTAACAGAGTAAGCCATCGGGCGCTCGCCTCAATGGACGCCATACACAGGTTGCTGTAACGAAACGTGCAGTTTTGCGCGTGCAGATCAAGCTTCAACTGCTTAGCAAGGGGCAGCCAGTGCGCGGCGTCGATCGTTTTCCAACCCTGCTCACCACTGAGCCAGAGCGTGTTGCCCTCCAGCCAGGCGCGATAACCATTGAGCAGACTATCCCGCCCCTGAGAAGACAGGCCCGCGAGCGGAGCATGCAAAGGGTGCTGCTTATGACCAATCGTCAGATAACGTGCCAGTGCGGAACCGGGTACCAACGTCGGGTAGTGTGCCAGATAGCGATCGGCGTAACTGCCTCCGGCCGGGTGGAGCGGTTCGTGGCTGGCGAACCAGTGATGACTCAGCGGTTGGTTATTGCACAGTACCAGTTCAAACTCTACCGCTGTCGCAAGGCGAGCGCGCGGTTTAGCTGGGTGCTGACAAGTTTTCGCCACCTGATACAACTGCTCAATATCCTGCCAACTGAAGCGGCGAAAATCGGGGTAACGGGCACTCTCCAACAGTACTTCGAGCGGTGAATCACTCAGTTGTGACTGAGTGACGCTCAAGGGTTGGGATTGCCAGCTTTGCTGATAAAACTGTTGCCATTGTTCTTGCACACTCTGAGCCTGTGTGGCGCAAGGGAGCAGCAGAACAAAACAGATTGCCAGCGAAAATGGGCGCATTGCAGACTCGTCTAAAGCGTGAAATTGCTGAGATTGTAGTGCGAAATGCCGCTGTTTTGTAACCGCAATGTCAACATCGGGGTGTGGAATGCGCCAACGCCGCAGTATTACAGGCGTTGACGTTTTGGCATGCAGATTTAGTGCGAACGCTTTGCCATCGGATGGCTGTCGTTCATTTGCAGCAGATCCCACAGATTTCCATACAGATCTTCAAACACCGCGACGGTTCCGTAATCGGCTTCGGCCGGCGGGCGGACAAAGTGAATCCCATCTTCGACCATACGATGGTAGTCGCGCCAGAAATCATCGGTATTCAAAAACAGAAATACGCGACCGCCAGTCTGGTTGCCGATAAAAGGCTTTTGCTCCGGTTTGGATGCCTTGGCCAGCAGCAGAGTAACGCCCTGTGAACCCGGCGGAGAGACCACCACCCAACGTTTATCCTGCTCAGGTTGATACGTGTCTTCAACCAGTTCAAATTTGAGTTTATTGATGTAGAAATCCAGCGCTTCATCATAATCGTGCACGACGATACTGATGTGAATGATCGACTGTTTCATGCTGTTCCCTTGTTGGAGGTTTTCGATGGGAGATTAGGTCACACACCTTAACGCAAATCAGGCAAAAAGACACTGCCCTCAAGAGTCAGGTTCTCTCCGTTATTGAAAGGAAAGTGTGAGCCAAGCCGATTACATCTCGGCTTGGTTTGTTAGGATGGAGAACGCAGTTTGGTGATGAAAGGAAACGCAATGAAAACCATCGGAATGATTGGTGGCATGAGCTGGGAATCGACGCTCAGCTACTACAAGGCGATCAATGAAGGCGTTAAAGCGGAGTTGGGCGAGCTGAATTCGGCGCAAATCTGCCTGTACAGCGTCAACTTTGAGCCGATTGAAAAACTGCAACATGAAGGGAAATGGGATGAAACCGCGCAGCTGCTTGCTCAGGCGGCGAAGTCGGTCGAAGCGGGTGGCGCAGATTTTCTGCTGATTTGTACTAACACCATGCACAAAGTCGCGCCAGAGATTGAGGCGCAGATTTCGATTCCGATTCTGCACATTGCGGATGCGACGGCGAAACAGCTGCAACAAGATGGTATTGAGCGCGTCGGATTGCTCGGCACCCGTTTTACGATGGAGCAGGAGTTTTACAAAGGAAGGCTGCAACAGCAGTTTGGTATTGATGTGTTGATCCCTGATGCAGAACAACGGCAGCAGGTGCATCGTGTGATATATGAAGAGTTGTGTCTGGGCACAATTCGACCGGAGTCCCGTGCGCAGTATGTTGAGATTGTGGAAGATCTCCACCGACGTGGCGCTCAGGCGGTGATTCTGGGGTGTACGGAAATTGCGTTGCTGATTCAGCAGCACGATACCGACGTGCCGTTGTACGATACGACGAAAATTCATGCCGAGCAGGCGGTGCAGCTTGCCTTAACTTAAGGAAGAGTAACGATGAGTGACTATTGTGGACAGTGCCGCCAGTTTACCCGCACAGAGGGCGGGCAAGCAGATATTTGTGGCGCCTGGGATCAGCCGACGCAGGCAAAGCGGGCTGCATGTGGCTTTTTCATGCCGCGTAAACCCAAACGGGGCACTCAGCAACAGGCTGGCCAATCCACGGGAGGTGCACAATGACCTCTCGTTATCATGCCAGTTGCCTGTGTCAGCAAGTGACGTTCAGCGTTGCCGGTTTTGAGCCGCTGGTGGCGCATTGCCACTGCACCATGTGCCGCAAATTTCACGGCGCGGCATTTGGTACTCTGGCGGCGACGCAAGACCTACAGTGGCTGAGTGGTCACTCGCTGCTTAAAGAATTTACTGCCGCCAATGGTACCGTGCGTACTTTCTGCTCGGAATGCGGGTCGAGTATTGGTTTTCGCAGCAAGGGGGTTGCCCCGGAGCAGATGGAAGTCGCGCTGGGCCTGTTTGATCAACCCATTCCTGTCTCGCCAGACACCCATATTTACACTCACTACAAAGCGAATTGGTACACGATCCAAGATTCGCTGCCGCAAAAAGGCGAGGGGCGCCGCTCCTGAGTGTCACTCTCATCTCAAAGCGCCTGTGGAGGCGCTTTTTTTCACTTTGACCTCTGGTCCCCACAAGCTTCGGGCGACGTTCAGCTCACTCGCGTCTATTCTTGATAGGTTAGCGGACAAATCTTTGGCATTTCTGCCGTTGTGGTTTGTCCTGTAGCACGCTGTTTCTGCTTTGTTGGAACGGTGGTCTCAGAATGAATTAACGTCATTGAGTTTACGGGATCTGGCTTGCCAGCTGCTGCACAATGACGTCACCAACAACAATAACAGCAATATCCTGATTTAACGGGTGAGTGAACCAATGGCTGTCTAAAAGGAACGTAACATGTTCATCAACAATCTGACTTTGAAAACCCGCTTGATCATCGCGGTTGCAATCCCCTGCCTGGCGCTGGTGATTACCGGGCTTACCAGCCTCAATACGATGTCGACTATGCAGTTTCAGGCGGAGAAACTCTACCTCAACACCGCATCACCGCTGCGTGCGATGGCAGAAGCAGCTTCGCGTATTCCGCGTATGCGAGTGGGGATCGACATGATGCTGCTTCAGGAAACTCCGCTGCGCGACGAGAAAGGCGTCAAAACACGTGTCCAGGAAGCGCGCAATGAAGATATTCCTGAGATGCGCCAAACCATGAAACAGGCGGTGGATGCTCAGCTGAATCCGGAGATGAAACAGCAGGCGCAAAAGCTGCTTGATCAGTTTGAAACCATGGTCAAAACCGACCTTAACCCAATGTTGGATGCGTTTGACCGCGGCGATATGGCCAGCGCCCAGCGCATCTATCGCGACCAGTACGCCAAAACCTATGGTGTGATGCGCAAAGGCGCTAACGATATTCTCGATGCGCTGCTCGCGCAGGCGGAGCGTCGCAACGCAAACAGCGCGATCAGTTATCAGGCCGGACGTCGCGACAGTATGCTGATCATCGTGGCATCCATTGTCATTTCGATTCTGACCTCCTGGTTCATCATCGCCAATCTGCGTAATCGTGTGTCGTTCCTGCGCGAAACCATCGGTGATGCAGCGAAAAATATGTCGCTCAACACGCGCATTAAGCTGGAAGGTCAGGATGAACTGACCGACATCGGCCACAGTTTCAACCAGTTCATTGAAAAGGTGCATGCCTCGATTGATCAGGTCGCGAAAAGTGCCCGCGATTTGGCAACGATGTCGCACAACGTGGCTGATCAGGCTCACCACACGCAAAACAACTGTGTTGCCCAGCGCGATCGCACCGTTCAGGTTGCGACGGCCATTCATGAGTTGGGAGCGACGGTGAATGAAATTGCCTCAAATGCCGCGCAGGCCGCTGACGTAGCCCGCGAAGCCACACATCGTTCAGCGGATGGCCGTGAAGTGGTAAATCAGGCTCAGATGCGTATCACGGAACTGTCGAGCGAGTTGCAGCAGGCGACCGGTGTTGTGGAGGCGCTGGCCGGACAAATTAATGCCATCAGCTCTACACTGGATACGATTCGCAGTATCTCCGACCAAACCAACTTGCTGGCGCTTAACGCTGCGATTGAAGCGGCGCGTGCTGGCGAGCAGGGCCGAGGTTTTGCGGTGGTGGCCGATGAGGTGCGTACTCTGGCAAGCCGTTCGGCGGCATCGACCGATGAGATTCAGGAAGTGATTGATAAACTTCAGGCCGAATCCAAACGTGCGGTGGCCGTGATGGAAAAAGGTCGCGAGAAAAGTGTTCAGGTGGTCGATTACGCCAACAAGGCCAACGACTCTCTGGAGCAGATCAACGGCCACATTGACCAAATCAGTGATCAGAACATTCAGGTGGCAACCGCCACAGAGGAGCAGGCGAGTGTGGTGGAAGACATCAACCGTAACGTTGAAGACATCAACCAACTGACAATGCAAACCACGGATATCGCGGCGCAGCTTAATCAGTCGAGTGCCAGCCTGCAAAAACTCTCTTCCCAACTCGATAAACTGGTCGGGCAGTTCCGTCTGGCTTAGTGTGGAGCACCAACCGAATAACCTAAAAGGCGCCGAGGCGCCTTTTTTCTTGGTTTAATCCGGAAAACGTCTGGCAGAGGCAAAAGAGTCCGGCTGGCAGTAATCCTCGACGAAGTCATCCATGGTGATCGGCTTACTGAACAAATAACCCTGAAAGAAGTCCACGCCATGCACCGTCAGGTATTGCAACTGCTCCGGGCGTTCAACGCCTTCCGCGACGGTTGGAATATTCAGGCGGCGAGCCAAATCGAGTACGTTATTGACGATGTGATTCGACAGCGCATTCTCACCAATCAAATCGACGAAACTCTTATCAATTTTCAGGTAATCGGCTTTAAACATCTGGAAGTAGATCAGGCTCGAGTGGCCGGTGCCGAAATCGTCGACCGAGATCAGCACATTTTCCTCTTTGAGCGCCTGATAGGTATCCATCAGTTCGACGGCTTCCACCGCCTGTTCGCGTTCGGTCAGTTCCAGAATCAGCTGGACGTGGGGCGCGTTGATCATCTGGCGAAAGCGCTGGCAGCAGTGAACAATCTTACGGTCGGTCAGTTGTTCGGCGCTGATGTTAAATGACAGATGGAAACCGTCCGGCAACGCGTTGGCAATCGGGGCCAACTGCTCGGCAGCTTGCTCCATCAGGGATTCGGTCAATTTGTGCGATAGGCCACCCCGTTCCAGAATCGAAATGAATTCATAGGGCCCGATGATACCCAGTTTCGGGTGATGCCAGCGCACCAGAATTTCGCCGCCGACCAGACTGCCGCCACAGTCAAAGATCGGCTGAATATAAGGTTTGAATTGCTGGTGCGCCAAACCGCGTGCCAGTTCACTGGCGAGGCGCTCTGGTTGACAAAGAAAGCGATAAAACTGATAGCTGGCAAACAAATACAGGGCAAACGGGATCACCAGGTAATACGCCACGCGCTGCGCAAGTTCCCAAAAATACATCTTCTGATCGAATTGAACGCGCATGGTGTAGTCGTATTTGGAGGATGGAAACAACTCGCCCTTGATGAGGCGTGAGGCCGGATAGCCAGTGGTGAGCTCTTTGTCGGCCAGGATCAGGGTCGGCTTGATGAAATCGGGATTGATTTTCAACTGATAGAGAAAGTAGTTCATCGACAGCTCGTACACCAGCGACTTGTCACGGTAATAGACCGAAACGGGCTCAATGATGCCGGTATCCAGGCTAATGGAGGGGCCGCTTACCGCCACTGGCGACTGATCCATATACCCACGCAACGAGTTGCAAAAGCCGAGACGTAGTGGTTTGGTGGCGGTCAATCCACCTGGAACCTTAAGAATTTCTTCCATTAATTGCGGTTTGAGTGACTGACAGGAATCACTCAGACTCGGCACCAGATGTTGGGTCGCTTTGTCGAGTTGCGCGAAGAGGTTGTCCAGTTGATCCAACACGTTGGTGGCTTCACCTTGCGCCTGCAGAGCGATCTGGCGCGCGACGAGCTGATACGCCAGCATTACAGAACTTAAGGCGAGAACAATAAACAGCAGTCCCGCATAAAGACGAGCTTTAAGCAGGCGGGACTGACGATAACTGGTCGAAGACGTGTTGAACAAAATTTTTCATCCCTTAACTGCGTGGAAGCGAAAAATAGCCGTAGGTTACTAATACTTTAACTTATAACGAATGCTGTCCGTGCGACAGCTTGATGGAATCACAAAAATTGTGATCCGGGTAAAGCTTAGAAAATGAGTCTATCTGGCAAAACTTCTAGTAGTTCAATCGATTACATTGTCGTTTAGAACGATAAAAGCTTGCGCATCATCACCTCTTTTATTCGGTTTGTAAATGCGCATCGATTCATATTTTTGAGGGGGCAACGTCGCTTTATTTTTCTTCGTTATGCCACAATGGTTGTTCAAATCGGGCGTGTTCGACATCCCATCATGGAAAGGACCACAAGGAGATCGATGGACATTATTCTCTATAGCGCGCAGGGCTCGAACAGCTCGGAGCGAGTGGAGTGGACGCTTAAGTACAAAGCCATTGCGTATGCTCGGGTGGAAGTGACTGGCGAGCAACTGACGTCCACTTATTTGCAGATAAATCCGCTTGGTTATGTGCCGGCATTGTCGGTGAACGGGCTGGTGCTCACGGAGTCGATGGCCATCATTGAGTGTATGGAGGAGCTTTTTCCTCATCCGCCACTATTGGGCGGCGATGTGATGACCAAAGTCCGAGTGCGCGAGATCTGCGAATACGTCAATGGATCCATTCATACGCCGCAGAACCGTAGTGTGCTCAAGGCACTTCGCCCGGAACTCAATGAGCACGACAAACGTAAGTTACGCGCCCAATGGATCACGCAAGGGCTAGAGAAACTGGCGCTCAAACTGTGCCTCGATTCGCCGTTCGCGGTGGGTGAAACTTTTTCATTAGCTGACATTTTTGTGGCCACCATCTACAAGAAAGCGTTGCAGCACGGCGCACGTCCGATTGCCTTCTATGACTGCCATCTCGCTCAACTGCGTGAGCACCAACGTATCGCGCATGCAGAGCCTCAATCGTCAACCTAAGGAACTTACGGTGTATCAACTTTATTACTATCCGAATAACGCCAGCCTGGCGCCGCATTTTCTGCTGCATTACATGCAACTGCCGTATGAGTTGGTGCTGGTGGATAAGCGTACTCAGTCACAAAAATCGCCTGAGTATCTGAAGCTCAATCCGGCGGGGCGAATTCCAACTCTGGTGGACAAGGGGCAGGCCATCTTTGAAAGCTCTGCAATCTGTATTCATCTCTGTGAGCAGCACCCTGAACACGGGTTGATGCCGGAAATGGGAGATCCAGCTCGTCCGCTGTTTTATCAATGGCTGGCGTATCTCAATAACACGCTTCAGGCTGAACTGATGGTGCGTTATTACCCGCAGCGTCATACCAATGATCCCGCGACGATTCCCCATGTCGTCGCGGCGCAGGATGAGCGCATCGGTGATGCGTTGGCGGTGATTGATGACCAACTAGCCAAACATGCGTATCTGGTGGGAGAAAGGCTGACGGCGTGCGATTTTTTCCTGTTTATGCTCGCGGAATGGTGCCTGCCAGTGGCTCGCTCGCCACTGACGTTTCCAAATCTGGCGCGTTATCTTCAGCGTCTGGCTGGTCATCCGACTATCGCTGCGGTGTGTGCGATCGAAGAGATGGATCTCAGCCCGTTTATCTCGTATGTTGAGTGACAGTCATTCGCCGTTAATTGATAAGGAATTCAAATGGAAATGTTAGTGGGTAATGGTTCAACCTGGTCGCTGCGCGCGTGGATGTGTGGTCGCTTGGCGAACGTTGAACTGGGTATCAAAGTGGTCGATTTGACTAACTCTGATTACAAAAAGCATCTGGCGGTTCAGTCTCCTTCTGGCTTGGTTCCGGCATTGAATATTGATGGGACGGTGATTCACGATTCATTGGCGATTACGGAGTACTTTAACGAACTGGCAGACGGCGGACTTTATCCGCGCGATGCGTTGCAGCGTGCTATCGCTCGCAGTCTGTGCGCTGAAATGCATTCGGGCTTTTTGTCACTGCGCCGGTTGTGTCCGTTCAGCCTTGAGCCTGTCGAGCCGCTGACAGAACTGACGCCAGAGTTGGAAGCCGATATTGCGCGAGCAACGACGATATTTAATCAGGCGCAGCTACCGTTTATGTTTGAACAGGCGGGCGCTGTGGATGCGTTTTATGCGGTGCTGGCGTTTCGTCTGCAAAGCTATGGCGTGGCACTGGAAGGGAAAGCGGGTGAGTACCAGCAGAGTTTACTGGAGTGGCCGCTGACCAAAGATGCCGTTGTTGAAGCTCTGCGTTGGGAAGACAGCAAAAAATGACAGTGGCAAGCAGGATGCAAGACTATTCAGTCAGTAGCGAACCATCCAGACTGGATCTGGACGTCATTCATGGCTTTTTGGCCCAGAGCTATTGGGCTAAAGGCGTGCCTCGCAGCGTGGTCGAAAAAGCGCTGCAGCATTCACTCTGCTTTGGGGTATATGACGATGCTGCTGGTCAGGTCGGATTTGCACGCATGATCACCGATCGGGCGACGTTTGCTTATCTGGCCGATGTGTTCATTTTGCCTGAGCATCGCGGACAAGGCTTGAGCAAACAACTGATGGATGCGGTGGTGAGTCATGCGGATCTGCAAGGTCTACGCCGTATGGTGCTGGCAACCAGTGACGCCCATGGCTTATACGCTCAGTATGGATTCGAATCGATTGCCAAACCGGAATTATTTATGGAAGTGTGGCATCCCGATATCTATCAAAGACAGTCGTAATCCGGCTGCTAACAATCATTCACGTTGTGCTAGGAGAAAACCATGTCAGATATGGATAACAGAAAACAAGAAGTCACCGTGGTGGACATTAAAATGCCGTTTATGTCGATGGTGATCTTTATGGTGAAGTTTGCCATTGCATCGATCCCCGCGATGATCATTCTCGGTGCTATTTTTTCTATTTTTGGCTTGTTATTCGGCGGCATGTTCCATGGTATGGGCCGCTACTAACTTGAATTTAAAACAATAAAAAAGCGGTGTTTAACACCGCTTTTTTTGTTACCGCTTAGATGGCATCGGGTTGAGGCGTCATCAGAACTTTCTGTTTCGTGGCTGATGCGCCAAATATTTGCTGAGCGCGTTGCGTCAGATCGCTTGCCGTAATGCTGCGCGTGGTCGCTTCCATATCCAGCGCGGCATCCAGGCCAAAATCGTTGATCACGTAACGGTTAATATACCAAGCCATGCCAGAGGCATTTTTCTGCATGTTATTCAGATCGGTAATCAACTGCTTGGCGACGATCGCGGTTTCATCAGCACTAATGGACTGCGCCAAACTTTGTATCACCTCATCGAACGCGTTTTCGACTTTTTGCGCATCAGCCGGCTCAACCGAAGCGCTCAGAATCCAGTCAACGCCGTGTTCACTGTCCGAGTTTACGGCCATCGCAAAAGGTGAATAGTCCAGACTCTGATTCTCACGTACAACGGCGGTCAGGCGTTTATTGACGATGCGCATCAACAAGTCGTCCATGAATACCGTTTTGGCATCAGCGGTGCGTACCGGAGCGATCATGCGAACAAAGTACTGCGTATTGGCGTGGTTATTGATCGGCAACTCAAGACGAGCCTGAATCGGATCGCGATAACCGACACTAAAATCGGGTGTGCTGCCCGCATCAAATTGCAGACTGCCCACATATTGACGTAGTAGGGTTTGCAGTTCGGTTGGTGACGTGTTTGCGACGATCACCAGCGTGTTGTTGCGCTGTTTTTGGAACAGTTCATGGTGGACCTGATAAATCTGCTCCGGCGTCACTTGTTGGTAATCTGCCTCGCTAAACAACCAATGCTTAGAACCTTCGGTGTAGGAGCCGTGGTTGATCGCGTAAAGCAGTTGACCCGCCGGGGACGCTTTGTCTTGCTCAATGGCCTGAATCGTTTCTGATTTCACCGATGCCAGCTGATTGTCGTCCACGTGAATTTCACGTGTCAGTTGGTTCAACAGCGCGAACACATTGCCCAGTTGTTTCTTATTGGCACTCATCTCCACGCCGTGTGACGTTTCATTGATATACGGGCCTAAGTAGATGTTGTTCTCTTTCAGATAATTATTGAGCTGCACGTTGGACAGGTTGCCCAATCCGCTGCGGCTAGCGACGTTGACGGCCAGTTGGCCGGCAGGATACAGATCGCGTGGAAGAGCTGAAGCCCCACCCAGGCTGGCATAGCGCAAGTAAACATCGTCACCCGCGTGGCTGCTGCGCAGATAATAAACTTCGACGCCATTCGACAAGGTCCATTGCGTCAGATCCGGATAGTTGCTGAAGGTCTGAGTATGCACGATATCGCCAGGTGCGGCCGGAGATAAAAACGGCGTGTCGACCTGGCTAACCGTCTCCATCAGCCCCGGCTGTTGCAGGATTTGGCGCAGGCTGTCGGTCGATTTTTCCAAGGTATTAAGATCTTCATTCTCAGCACCCACCAGTTCAATCATAGGATTCACTGTCAAAAAGGCGTTGAGGTGCTGATTGATACGTTGGAGTGTGGCGGCGGAGAGTAGTGCTTTCAAACCTTTCTTGTATTCCAAATCGGATGGCAGTACTTCGTCGTAACTGATGGCATAGACGCGGTCATCGGCCAGCGTATTTGGTGTCAGTTGTGAGCGATACCAATCAAAATTCTCCAGATCGTCGCGGTAACTTTGCAGAACCATGTCCAGCTCTTGCTGAGTTGCGCCATGATCACGCAGTGACGCTAAGGTGTTCAGGAACAGCGATTGGGAAGCCGCGCGTTGCTCAACCGGAAACGCAATGGTCAGCTCGGTATAGCGTTGATCGTCCGTATTGTAATTGAACGCGGCTAAGTCCTGAGTCGGCAGCGCTGCGTTGTAAAACGCGTTTTGCAAGCGATGTTCCATCAGGCGAGTCGCAATTTCGTCGAAACGGTATTCCAACAAAGTTTCTTGATCCGCAATACGGATTTCACCCTGCGGGTAAAACAGCGACAGGCGCGGAGCATCACCCGCCGAGGCGGTGTAAATCAGATCGCTGGTGTTTTGCTGCGATAACGCCGGGCGAGCGGGACGTGGCGTCGTGCCTTGCTTCCAGTCTGAGAAATACTGGCGCACCCATTTCTCGCCTTGTTCTAAGGTGATATTGCCAGTAATGATCACTTCGGTGAGCTGTGGCTGGTACCAGGTCTGGTAGAACTCACGTAGCCCGTCTGCTGTCGCCATTTGCACGTTGCTGCGATTACCCAATGGATCGTAGGTCAGATAATCGGAGCCGTCGGCGAAATGTTCATACAGCGTATCTGGTTCTGAACGACGAAAACGGAATTCGCCCAGAATGACCCCTTTCTCTTTTTCGACTTCTTGCGGATCAAACGTCAGGCCATCGGCAATGTCACGCATCCACAACAGCGCGTCATCCATGTGCTGGTTGTCCGGCAGATCCAACTGATACACGGTTTGCGAGTAATTGGTGTAGGCGTTAAGGTCAGCACCAAACTGGCCGCCACTTTTGGCTACCATATCGATCACATCATTGTGTTCGTAATGGATGCTGCCGTTGAATGCCATGTGTTCAACATAATGTGCGTAGCCCGCTTGTCGCAGCGTTTCCTGGAACGACCCGGCGTGCACGTATAAGCGGATGGAGACCGACTCGTTGCTGTCAGGATAGAGATGATAGGTGAGCCCGTTATCAAGGGTTTGTGTTACCCAATGTTGACTCGGTTCGAAAGGCGTGGATGTTGGCTGACTCGCGCAACCCACTAATGTCAGCGCAAAAATGCCTGCCAAATGACGGTATTTCATAACAACCTCTGTTCTTGTTTTTGCGCCACTATATACCTATCCATATGATTTATTAAATATTTAAAACCAATTTAGCGGGAAAATGCGTGCTATCTACTCATATGCATTAAGTTTGTTATATTTTTGTAGTCACGGATGATGAAATGTGAACGTCAAACTGTGCGTGACAACATGCTCTAGGCATGCGCTGGCGGAGTTTGCTATTATCGCGCCAGTTTTTATTGCCATTAATTGTTGGATTTATGCTTTATTCACTGCTTTCTGTTTTTGCTCCGATGTTACTGGGAGCACAAATCATCCTGACCTTGGTTCTGGTCAAAGGGGAAATCTGCCCGGGCCAGCGTGGCCGTATTCACAAGGTGTTACCCGCTATCGGTGTGCTCTGGTTGGCGGTGGCATCGGTCAAAATTGAAGCGTTTATGATCGTTGCGGCGATCTTTTATTTCTATTCGCAAGTGCAAACTAAAAAGACTCGTGATGAAGGTCCTTTGTGGGTGTTGTATCTGGCCAACGGTTTGTCGATTGCTTATGTCGCGATTTTGATGGGGGAAGCGCCAAACTGGGCCGCATCACTGTCAATTCTCGCGATGGTGGCCATGCTAGGCGCGATGTTTGCGCACCTATTATTGACCATTGCTCGCACGCGTCTGCAGGCGTTTCACCGCATTTTGCCAGTGGCGGGCATTCTGGCTGCAATGCTCACCACTTTGTGTGTGGTGCCGTTTGCCCATCGTCTTGATCCGGAACTATTGGCGTCGCTGACCCAACCGCTGCTGATCAGTTTCGCCCTGATGGTGGCAGGCATTATTGTCTGGTGTTGGCACATCATGATGTCCAAAACGGTAGATAAAGTGCAACTGGCAGTGGCGCAACTGCTGATGCTGGCCGCTGCGACGGGTTTTCACGGTTTGTATCTGATGTAACTGTCGAGAAAACGGCGCTAAGCGCCGTTTTTGTGTGGCTAGAGCAAAATCACGGTTCAGGTGTCAATTTCGAACTAAGCTTAATGAAAGCGTTTCGAAAGAAGGAGCACGGAGATGGATCTGAGTAACGTCGGTAAGTTGGACAGTGTGATTTTGCTGGGCATTGTGAACGAAAAACTGCGTCTGGAGTGTGACAGTTTTGACGAGCTGGTGGTCACTTACGAAATGGATATGGATCATGTGGTGGATAAGCTGAGCGGACTGGGTTTTCAGTACGATCCGCTTACCAACCAGTTTAAATCTGTCGAACGATAGAAAGATTAAGCCATCTTGATTCCGTCAAGGTGGCTTTTACATTGCTGGCGCGCCGTGGCAAAGAAAGCCTGCAGATAGCGCTTATCTTTTTCACTGTTACGCGTGGCAGCAAACAGGCGGCGCCATAAACCTTTCCCCAGCGGTTTGCTGGTGATAAGTCCCTGACGGGAGAATTCACTGATAGCCCAGTTTGGCAAGGCCGCTACCCCCAATCCCGCCGACACCATCTGCACCAACATCAGCGTATTATCTGCCTGTTTCCATTTAGCTGGTTCCACTCCGGCTGGTTGCAAAAAGTGCTTCACCACATCGAGACGTTGCTTTTGCACCGGATAACTGAGCATGGTTTGCCCCGCCAGATCCTGCGGAGTAATCACGCTTTTTTCCGCCAGCGGATGATTGGTTGCGGTGATCAAACGCATTTCAAAATCAAACAGCGGCTCATAATGCACTTCAGAGCGCGGCAGAATATCAGAGGTGATGACCAGATCGAGCTCACCCGCTAACAGAGCGGGCAGGGGTTCAAAGCCAAAACCGGATGAGAAATCCAGCGCCACACTTGGCCAGGAAATCTGATATTCACGTAGCGCCGGCATCAGCCACTGGAAGCAGGAGTGGCACTCAATCGCCATGTGCAGGCGTCCGTTCACATCCTCTTTTAAGCTCGCCAGCTCGTTTTCTGCTTTGGCTAGCTTTGGCAGAATGTCATCTGCCAACTTCAGTAAAATGTCACCTTCGGAAGTAAAGCGTACCGGACGGGTTTTGCGCAGAAACAGCTGACCGCCAATGCGGGCTTCTAAATCTTTAATCTGATGAGAGAGCGCAGACTGAGTTAAGTGCAACGCGGTGGCGGTGGAAGTCAGCGAGCCGGTGTCGCGCAATGAAACTAACGTTCGCAAGTGTTTGAGCTCTATCATGAGTTCTCCTCATCTTTCCCTGGGCCAACATGAATTTTTATTTAAAGTACGCCGATTTTTTGGAGCTGTAAACATCTAGACGTCTATTTGTTGTGAGTGTTTACGAATCACAGCCAGTGCACCATGAATATTTTTAATAAACAAGTTGAATATTTGGATGTTGAGTAAACGTCAGTCGAGCGAGATAGTTTAGCCATCCAGACATCTTGATTGATTTAAGCACAGGGATGTCTGACTCAATTAATGACAATAAGGAATCAGGCTATGGCGACTACTACACACATCCTCGGCTACCCACGTATCGGCGAAAAACGTGAACTGAAATTTGCGCTGGAAAAATACTGGCGCGGCGAAATCAATCAGGCAGAACTTCAGACCGTTGGTCGTGATATTCGTCAGCGTAACTGGACGCTGCAAAAAGAAGCGGGTCTGAGCTTTGCCACCGCCGGCGACTTTGCATGGTACGACCATGTGTTGACGACCACCCTATTGCTGGGACATGTACCGAAACGTCATCAACATGGATTTCCAGACTTAGATACGCTGTTTCGTGTGGGTCGCGGCCAGTCGCAAAACAGCTGCGGTTGCAGTGGCAGCGCAGCGTCGGACATGACCAAGTGGTTCAATACTAACTACCACTACATCGTGCCGGAATTCAGCCGAGACGACAGTTTTGAAGTGAGCTGGCCGCAACTGTTTGAAGAGGTGAACGAAGCGGCCAAGAGTGGTTTTGACGTCAAACCTGTACTGCTTGGCCCGGTCAGCTACCTGTATCTGGGTAAAGAGGTGGAAGAGGATTTTGACCGTCTGACATTGTTACCGCGTCTTCTGACTGCGTATCAGGCGATTCTGGCAAAACTGGCGAAGCAGGGCGTAACCTGGGTACAAATCGACGAACCGATTCTTTCTCTGGAACTGGATCAAACTTGGCAGGATGCGTTCAAGCTGGCGTATCAGGTGATTCAGGGCGACGTGAAGCTGCTGCTGACCACCTATTTTGATTCAGTGCAGGACACACTGGACAAAGTCATTCAACTGCCGGTGAACGGTCTGCATATTGATTTATCTGCGGCGCCAGAGCAATTGGATGAGGTGCTCGCCAAACTGCCGAAAAACTGGGTCTTGTCGGCTGGTGTGGTCAACGGCCGAAATGTGTGGCGCGCGGATTTGAGTACGCTGCTGCACAAACTGGAACCCGTCAAAGCCGAGCTGGGCGAGCGCCTTTGGGTGGCAAGCTCTTGCTCGTTGTTGCACAGTCCGGTCGATCTGGAATTGGAGCAAAATCTGTCGGAAGAAGTGCGCAGCTGGTTTGCATTTGCCAAGCAGAAAGTGACCGAAGTGGCACTGCTCGGTCGTGCGCTGGATGGCGATCAGGCTGCGATTCTGGCTTGTGATACCTACAGCCAGCCGATTGCCGCGCGTAAAACCGCGACTCACGTGAACAAACCACAGGTTCAAGCAAGGCTGAATCAAATTACGGATGCTTTGGCGCAGCGCAGCGCGCCTTACGCCGAGCGTGCACACCATCAGGCAGAAGTGCTGGGCTTACCATTTTTACCGACCACAACCATCGGTTCTTTCCCACAAACGGGTGAAATCCGCACGCAGCGCAGCGCCTACCGTCAGGGTAAATTGTCGGAAGCGGAATACATCACGGCGTTGAAAGGGCATATTGCCGATGCGGTTAAACGTCAGGAAGCGTTGGATCTGGACGTGCTGGTGCACGGAGAAGCAGAACGCAACGACATGGTGGAATACTTTGCTGAGAATCTGGCGGGTTTTCAAACCACGCAATTTGGTTGGGTACAGAGCTACGGTTCACGTTGCGTAAAACCCGCGATTGTGGTGGCTGATATTGAACGCGAGCAGCCGATCACGGTCTCGTGGTCAACCTACGCGCAGTCGCTGACTTCGAAACAGATGAAAGGCATGCTGACCGGCCCGGTGACAATTCTGTGCTGGACCTTCCCGCGCGAAGACATTTCCCGTAAACAGATTGCGCAGCAACTGGCGTTGGCGCTGCGTGATGAAGTCTCGGATCTGCAAGATGCTGGTATCAACATCATTCAGATTGATGAGCCAGCGATTCGTGAAGGTTTGCCTTTGAAAAAACGTGATCACCAAACCTATCTCAATTGGGCAGTCGAAGCGTTTAAGATTTCCGCCGCGAGCGCCCGCCCGGAAACGCAGATTCACACGCATATGTGTTACAGCGAATTCAATGAAATCATTGAATCAGTCGCGGCGCTGGATGCAGACGTGATTACCATTGAAACGTCACGCTCCAATATGGAGCTGTTGAAAGCATTCGAAGAGTTCAATTATCCGAACGAAATCGGTCCGGGAGTGTATGACATTCACTCGCCAAACATTCCGGCTCAGGAGTGGATTGAAGATTTACTGCGCAAAGCTGCGGAGAAAATTCCGGCGGAGCGCCTGTGGGTCAACCCGGATTGTGGCCTGAAAACCCGCAACTGGCCCGAAGTGGAAGCGGCGCTGACCAACCTGGTTCTGGCGGCCAAAGCACTACGTAAAGAGTTGCAACCTGCGTAAAAATCAACGTTCCACGAATAGAAAAGGCCTCAAATGAGGCCTTTTTGTGTTGCTGAGTCTTGCAAATCACAAGCGGGAAGCGCCCGTGAGATTTATTTGCAGTCTTCTTTAGTCACCATCTGGTCAACCATCAACTGGCCACGGGTATTGCGCATTTTGATTCGGTAACCCACACCGACATCCAAATTGGCGCGGACATCGGAATTGTTACAGAAAGAATGAATGCTGTTTTTCAGCACTTGATCAATAGGCTTCGCGCCCTGATGGTCGGTGTTGTAGACCATCATCAGTTCAATCGTACTGCCTTTGGCATTGGCACGCATGATGTTGAGCGGGCCGTATTCCAGCGGAAGCTCTGAACTCAGAATGCTGGCTCGGTTGGCAGCAAGCAGCTCCAGATTTTTCTCGCGTTCGGCGTTGGCACTACAACCAGCCAGAACTGCGAGAGAGAGAAGTGCCAGACCCAAAGATGACTTTTTCATATCAGAATACTTTTTTGAAAGGTTTAACAATCACGTTTGCGTATACGCCAGCGCCCACATAAGGATCCGCGTCCGCCCATGTCTGAGCCTCTTCCAGCGAGTTGAATTCTGCAATCACGGTTGAACCGGTAAAACCTGCTTCGCCCGGATTGTCTGAGTCGATCGCTGGCATCGGACCTGCGGTCAACAGGCGGCCTTCATCTTGCAGTGCTTGCAGACGCTCAAGGTGAGCAGGGCGAACGCTCATGCGTTTTTCAAGCGAGTTTTCAACATCCTGAGAAAAGATGACGTACCACATATTGATATCCTTATTGATTTCTTAACAGTAAGTGTAGGCCTTAATGTACTGAAACAGAGCGACTTTTAAAGCCCAAAACGTATATTTCTGTGATCAGCTACCCTGCTTAATCGGTCTTGGGCGGCCATCGGCATCAATTGCCACGTAGTTGAAGGTCGCTTCACACACCTGAAAGCGATCTAACACGCCATCTTCTTTGATAGGTTTGACCCAAACTTCCAGATTAATTGACATCGACGTGCGGCCGATTTTGGTGCATTCGCCATAGCAGCACACAACGTCGCCGACTTTGACGGGTTTCTTAAACGTAATGCTGGAGACAGATACCGTGACGATACGGCCGCAGGAGATTTCTTTAGCCAGAATACCGCCGGCGAGATCGAGCTGCGACATAATCCAGCCACCGAAGATATCGCCATTGGCATTGGTGTCCGCTGGCATGGCCAGTGTACGCAGTAAGAGTTGACCTCGTGGTGAGTTCACTTCCTGATTCATGTTTTGACATCCACTACAAACAAAACAGCGACCAAAGTGGTCGCTGTAAAAAAGAGGGCCGAATTATAACAATAATTTCGTCACCAATTCATCTTTGAGTGCTCGGATGACTGGTTATTCACCGGAGTTTTTTTGCTCTTTTGGCAGATGCTTGTAGATGTAGATGCCCGTGAGCAGGGTATAAGCGAACGTGGCAGCCAGCAGGCCAAACACTTTGAAGTTCACCCACACATCCAGCGGAAGCTGATAGGCGATGTAAATATTGAGTACCGCGCAAACCGAGAAGAAACCAACCCAGGCCCAGTTGACCTTAGCCCACACCGTTTCAGGCAGAGTGATCTCTTTGCCCAACATGCCTTTGATGGCAGATTTACCCATCATGTGGCTGATAGTCAGACCCAGTGCGAAGATGACGTAAACAATGGTCACTTTCCATTTAATGAAGTTGTCGTCGTGAAGAAAAATGGTCATGCCACCAAACACTGCTACCAGTACAAAGGTGATGAGCTGCATTTTTTCGACTTTTTTGAACATGAAATACGTTACTGCGACCTGAACTGCAGTGGCTGCAATCAGAGCGCCCGTCGCGACGTAAATATCGTAGAACTTGAACAAAGCAAAGAAGATGATGAGCGGGATGAAGTCGAGCAGTTGTTTCATTGTGTAGATACGTCCAAATAATAGCGTGCCGACAGTCTAACCAAATAAGACTGTCAGCTAAACAGTAAATGATAATTTGAAACAAATTTATCGATCACAGTGTTGGTTCTCCAACGTAGGAATCGCATGCTTCATGTCCTCTAAGTAGCCTTCTGCCATCAGGTTTTCGACCAGTAGGTCCAATTCATCGTCGGATAAATTAAAACAACTGGATTTGCCAGTCATGGTGCGTAAAGTGCGGTGATAGGCCGCTTCGTCAAAATGTCCCATACGCTCTTGCAGCAAAGTCTCGATGCCGTGGTGGATCAGGCTATAGTAAATATGGCGCTGCATTGTCATGATGGTCACTCCTTACTTTGGCCGCTGCAGCCAAATTCTGCTTGGTTGTTCTCTTTATACGGCACAGTCACGATGAGGAAGCAGAAGCGGCACCAATAAAAAAGCCGCCCTGAAGGCGGCCTTTTGAAAGCGAAAAGCGATTACGCTTGCTGATTTTTGTACTCTTTCTCAGCCACTTCTTCTTTGATCAGTGAATCGACAATCACTGCACACGCGGCATCACCCGTGATGTTCAGAGCAGTACGAATCATGTCAAAGATACGGTCCAGAGCGAACAGCAGCGGCAGACCTTCGATTGGAATACCAGCCGCCAGAAGTACCGCAACAACCAGGAATGATGGCCCCGGTACACCCGCTTGACCTACTGCACCCAGTGTAGCTGTTACGATGATCGCGGCGTATGCGCCCATGCTCAGGTCGATGTTGAACAGCTGAGCGAAGAAGATCGCAACCAGACCGTAGTAAATCGCGTTACCGGACATGTTAATAGTCGCACCCAGTGGCAGAACGAATGACGCTGTAGAGTTGCGTACACCCAGATCGTGCTCAACCGTGTCCATAGTGACAGGCAGGGTCGCCATTGATGATGCTGTTGACAGTGCCACAGCCTGAGGCTTTTTCATCGCCAGAATAAATTTCTTCGCCGATGTTTTGGTGAACAGTTGAATCATCAGTGGGTAAGCAACGAAGCCGAAAATCAGGATTGCTGCAACGTAAACGACGAACAGCTTGAATACGACCATCAGAGCGCCGAAACCGAACGTACCTACTGCTTCTGCCATCAGGCCGAACACACCGATAGGAGCGATGACCATCACTTTGTTGATCATCCACACCATTGAATCAACAATCGTGTTTACGCCGTTGATCACAGGATCGCGCTTGTCTTTAGGCTGTTTTGAAATTGCAACGCCCAGGAACAGACAGAACACCAGGATTTGCAGAATGTTTGCATCGTTCAGTGACTGGAAAACGTTGGTTGGGATCATACCAATGATGGTTGCCCAGAAAGTTGGGAGTTCACCTTTTGACGCGTATTCTGATGAGAACATGCCTTCCACGCCAGACACGTCGATGCCCAGACCTGGTTGGAATACTGAACCCATGACCAGAGCCAGTGCGACTGCCAGAGCAGAAGTCACAGCAAAGTAACTCAGAGTCACGAAGCCCACTTTGCCCGCAGATTGGCTGTTACCCAGACCTGCAGCACCTGAAATCAGGGCAACGGCAACCAGTGGAATCACCAGCATCTTGATTAAGTTAATGAAGATGGCGCCAAGAGGTGCAAACATCGCAGCATCGTGGCCCATGCTGGCACCGACTGCAGTACCAACGATCATGGCAATAACGACTTGTACGCCGATGTTGCTTAGTAAATTCTTTTCCTTTAACACTTCCATAACCTCTGTGCTAATAAAATGTAAACTTCCAGTGATACTCACTGAACATTTGTTGTTCGATGGGTAAATATATTGCCCTCGCTTTTTACACTTATCTTTCACAATTGGCAATATGTGAATCGAGTGAATTCTCAGTAGAAATGCTATTTCATTGACGTGTGATGGATTTTTGTTCAAAGGAAAACGTTTGCTATTGGTTTTGACAATAAGAAGCGCAGTTTTTGTGTGCCAGGCAAATGAATAAAGAGAGGGGATGGTTGTTAAAAAAATGTTCGATTTCTTAGCGAATTAAGAAACCGAACACATATTGGGGGAGGATTATTTGTGCGTGGCTGCTTTCATTTTTTGCGTGAATTGTGCCAGCTTATTTAACATTTCATCAAAGTTATCTTGATTGGATTCGATGATTTTAACGACGGCTGAGCCAGAAATGGCGCCCGCAGCACCCGACGCAATCGCCTGTTTCACCTGTTCGGGTTCTGAAATACCAAAACCCAGCAGTGAAGGCGGTGCATTGTATTGAGTCAGCTTGTCCAATTGGGTTGTCACAGGCATGTTTGCTTTGGTTTCCGCACCTGTCACACCAGCACGAGACAGCAGGTAAGTGTAACCGCCTCCCAGCTCTGCCACATCTTTAAGCGTTTCGTCGCTTGCGGTTGGCGGGGCGATGAAGATCGGTTTAATGCCAAATTTACGTGCCGCAGCCACGAACTCTGCACTTTCATTGGTCGGTACATCGGCAACCAGCACGGAATCGACACCAGCTTGCTGGCAGCGTTGATAGAAGTTTTCAATCCCACGTGAGTACACCAGGTTGGCGTACATCAACAGACCGATCGGGAGATCGGGGTGCTGAGCACGGATCTGAGCGATCAGTTCAAAACAGACATCCGGTGTGGTTTTCGCTTTCAGGGCGCGTAGGTTTGCACCCTGGATGGTTGGGCCATCGGCCAGCGGATCGGAGAAAGGAATACCCAGTTCCAGTGCATCGGCTCCTGATTCAACCAGTGTCTGCATAATGCGTAGCGACTGCTCGGGGTTTGGATCGCCAATGGTGACAAACGGAACGAACGCACCTTGGTTGTTGTCAGCCAGACGCTGAAAAAGCGATTGATAGCGGTCCATTACAGCACTCCTTTCTCTTCTAAAATCTTATGCACGGTAAAGATGTCTTTGTCACCTCGACCAGACAGGTTCACAACCAGTAGCTGCTCTTTTTCAGGCTCGGCGTAAGCCATTTTCACGGCATGAGCCAGTGCATGTGAAGATTCCAGCGCAGGAATGATGCCTTCGGTACGCGCAAGTTGCTGGAATGCATCCAGTGCTTCATCGTCGGTGATGCTTTCGTATTCAGCGCGGCCGGTTGCATGCAGATGGGCGTGCTGCGGACCTACCGATGGAAAATCAAGACCCGCAGAGATGGAGTAAGACTCTTCAATCTGACCGTGCTCATCTTGCATCATCGGCGATTTCATCCCGAAGTAGATACCCGTTTTACCGTGTTTCAGCGGTGCGCCGTGCATGTCGGTATCAATGCCTTTGCCAGCTGGCTCCACACCAATCAGACGTACAGATTGTTCTTCAATAAAGTCGGCAAACATACCAATCGCGTTAGAACCACCGCCCACACAAGCGATCACTGCATCCGGAAGACGACCTTCACGAGCCAGAATCTGGTTCTTGGTTTCTTCACCGATGATGCGCTGGAATTCACGCACGATCGTCGGGAATGGGTGAGGGCCTGCCGCTGTGCCGAGCAGGTAGTGTGCGGTTTCGTAGCTGCCAGACCAGTCACGCAGCGCTTCGTTACACGCATCTTTCAGTGTGGCTGAACCGGAGTGAACCGGAATCACTTCAGCGCCCATCAGGCGCATGCGGAATACGTTCGGGCTTTGACGCTCAACGTCTTTAGCACCCATATAGACGCGACATTTCAGCCCCAGTAGTGCACAGGCCAGAGCCGTGGCCACGCCATGTTGACCCGCACCGGTTTCGGCAATGATTTCGTGTTTGCCCATGCGTTTGGCTAGCAGCGCCTGACCCAATACTTGGTTGGTTTTGTGCGCGCCGCCGTGCAGCAGATCTTCACGCTTGAGATAGAGTTTGGTTTTGGTGCCTTTTACGATATTGCGTGTCAGCGTCAGCGCTGTCGGACGACCCGCGTATTCCTGCAGCAGGCTCATGAACTCGCTGCGAAATTCGGGATCTTCCTGAGCATCGATAAATGCTTGTTCCAGTTGATCCAATGCCGGAACCAGAATCTGTGGTACATACTGACCACCGTATTCGCCAAAGTAGGCGTTGAGTTTAGCCATGATCTTCTTCCTTACGTAACCTGTTTGGCCCCTTTGGGCTTCATATCGTTCGCGTTAGCGAAGAGAAGGGGTCGGGTTACCTGTCATTAATAATTACGAATTTCGCTGAATGCCTGACGCAGTTTGGCGATGTCTTTTTTACCGGGTTCACTTTCTACGCCGGAGTTGAGATCCAACCCGAGGCAGCCGAGTTTCGCGGCTTGCTGGACATTGTCCGGATTCAGACCTCCGGCCAGCATGATGCGCTCTGGAGCTTCAATCAGTGACCAGTCGAACACGGTTCCTGTGCCGCCACTCTGATTGCCGACTTTGGCATCCAGCAGATGGCGATCGACCTGATTCAACAGAACGGGCATGTGATCGGTCACGCCGTAGGCTTTCCAGATTTCGACCGATTCAGGTAAAGCGGCTTTGAGTGCATCAATGTAAGCCTGATCTTCGTCGCCGTGCAGTTGCACCGCAAACAGACCAAGTTCGGTAACCGTGTCGGCAATCGTTTCAATGCTGTGATTTTGAAACACACCCACATATTGCAGTGGTGCACCACTCATTGTCAGACGTGCCGTTTCGATATCCACGCAGCGCTTGGATTGCTGAACAAAAATCAGCCCGCCAAACACCGCGCCAGCCTGATAAGCTTTGACGGCGTCATCGGCATGCGTCAGACCACAGACTTTGTTTTCACCCAGTACGACTTTGCGGACCGCCAGCTCCAGATTTTCCTGGCTCATCAGTGAGCTGCCAATCAGGAAACCGTTGGCAAAGCGAGACAAGTCACGTACTTGTTGGTGGGTGTAAATGCCGGATTCAGAAATCACGATGGTGCCTTGCGGCAGTTTCGGCGCCAACTGCTTGGTGCGGTTAAGGTCAGTGCTGAGATCGCGCAGATTGCGGTTATTGATACCAATCACTCGCGCTTGCAAAGCCACGGCACGTTCCAGCTCTTCTTCGTTGCTGACTTCAGTCAGTATGCCCATACCCAGCTCGTGCGCTACGTTGGCCAGTTCGCGGTATTGTTCATCATTCAGCACCGACAGCATCAGCAAAATCGCATCAGCACCGTAGTGTCGGGCGAGGTACACCTGATAGGTGTCGATCATGAAGTCTTTACACAGTACCGGCTGAGTGACCTGAGCGCGTACGCGCGGCAGGAAATCGAAATTGCCCTGAAAGTATTTCTCATCAGTCAGCACAGAGATGGCACTGGCGTATTGGTTGTAAACCGATGCAATGTAATCCAAATCAAACTGTTGGCGAATCAGGCCTTTTGATGGCGAAGCTTTTTTACATTCGAGGATAAAGGCTGTCTGGCCGTTATCCAGTGCTGCGTAGAAGTCGCGATCCGATGCTGTCAGCAGAGGTTTAAACGTTTCTACAGGCTGCACGGCTTTACGTTCCGCAACCCAGGTAATTTTGTCGTTGACGATTTTGGCCAGCACTTCAGCCATCTGGGCATTCTTTAGCGAAATATGTTCAGACAGCTGGACGTTTTGTTCAGACACGTTAATTTCAGACATCAGGGGGCTTAACCTCGCTCTGCTAGTTGTTTTACCAGATCAAACGCTTTGCCTGAGTTCATGACATCAATGGCGCGTTGTGCGTTGGCTTTCAAATCTTCAAAGCCGAACAGGCGCAGCAACAGGGCAACGTTAACCGCAACAGCGGAGACTTGAGCAGGCGTTCCCTTGCCAGTCAGAATATTTTCGATGATGGCGCGATTTTCCTGAGGCTCGCCACCTTTAATCGCTTCCAGCGGGTAGGTTTCTAAACCAAAGTCCTGCGGCGTTAAGGTGTATTCGAAAATTTCGCCATCTTTGATTTCGGCAACATGAGTGACTCCATGAATTGCCACTTCGTCCAATCCTGAACCATGAACCACAGCGGCTCGTTTCATACCCATTTGTACCATGGTTTCTGCGATAGGACGAACCAAATCTAGACTGTAAACGCCCATTAATTCGATATTAGGGCGCGCTGGGTTAATCAGTGGGCCAAGAATGTTGAAAATTGTACGGGTTTTCATGCTCTGGCGCACTGGCATCGCGTGACGAACGCCGCCGTGGTACTGAGGCGCGAACAGGAAAGCAACGCCCAGTTCATCGAGAGCCTGGCGAGAGTTTTCTGCGCTCATGGTCATGTTGATGCCAAAGGCATCAAGTAGATCGGAAGAGCCTGATTTGCTCGAGACGCTACGGTTACCGTGCTTGGCGACTTTGACGCCGCACGCGGCTGCGACAAAGGCCGATGTGGTTGAGATGTTGATGGTGTTGGCGCCGTCGCCACCTGTGCCTACGATATCGGCAAAGTCATAATCCGGGCGCGGGAACGGGCTCGCGTTTTCCAGCAGTGCACGTACGGCACCAACGATTTCATCCGGGGTTTCGCCTTTGATCTTCAATGCTGTCAGCGCAGCGGCCATTAGTGGTTGCTCACACTCACCGCGAATGATGTAGTCAAACAGCTGTTGGCTTTCGGCTTGCGTCAGTGATTGCTGGTCATAAAGTTTATTGATGATCTGTTGCATAATTCTTTCTCCGTATCCCTGAAGACCCGCTGTAATCGTTGTGTTTGCGAATCTTGTTTATTCTTGGTTGTGTCTGTGCGGCCTGAGGGGCTTATCGTGCCAGAGCCCAGTTAATCGCATTGGCCAGCAGGGTTGCGCCGTGGGTGGTCATGATGGATTCCGGGTGAAACTGGAAGCCACACAACTTGTCCTGTTCGTTGACAATCGACATCACCAGACCATCGACTTCCGCAGTCACCGTCAGGCTGTCCGGCACAGACGTTGCGACCAGCGAGTGATAGCGCGCAATCGCCAGTGGAGAAGGAAGGCCTTGATAAATCGGGTGGTTGTCATGCTCCATCATGGAGACTTTACCGTGCACGATTTCACCTGCGCCAGCAACGGTGCCGCCATAGGCTTCAACCATCGCCTGATGACCGAGACAGATGCCAATCATCGGCACTTTGCCTTTCAGGCGCTGCAGGATTTCCGGCATAGAACCGGCTTCAGAAGGTGCGCCCGGGCCAGGAGATAAAACCACTACCGGGTTTTCCAGTTGTGAGACGGCATTTTCAATCACGTCCGCGGCAATGTTGTTGCGGTAAATCGTGACGTGGTGGCCAAGAGAACGGAACTGATCCACCAAGTTGTAAGTAAAGGAATCAAAGTTATCGATAAAGACAATGTTTGCTGGTTGGGTTGTGTTCGCCATGATGAAATTCCTTACGCCTGATGGGCAAATTGAATGGCGGAAATAACCGCTTGTGCTTTGCCGCGAGTTTCATCGGCTTCGGCCTGTGGATCGGAGTCGTAAACAACGCCAGCGCCAGCCTGAACCTGAGCAATGCCGTTTTCGACAAACGCAGAGCGAATCACAATACAGGTGTCCAAGTCGCCTTCACCGGTCAGGTAACCGACCGCGCCGCCGTAGCTACCGCGGCGTTCCTGTTCCACTTCACGAATCAGTTGCATGGCGCGAATTTTCGGTGCGCCAGTCAGGGTACCCATATTCATACACGCTTGATAAGCATGCAGCGCATCCAAATCTTCACGTAGTTGGCCCACCACGCGTGACACCAGATGCATCACATGGCTGTAGCGGTCAACTTTGAGCAGATCCGCCACATGGCGGCTGCCAGCTTTGGCGATACGTGCTACATCGTTACGCGCTAGATCGACCAGCATCATGTGTTCGGCGTTCTCTTTTTTATCGCAGCGCAGCTCCAGTTCAATGCGGCTGTCGAGGTCAAAGTTAATCGAACCATCAGCATTTTTTCCGCGGCGACGCGTGCCGGCAATTGGGTAAATCTCGATTTGGTTGGTATCAGTGGCGTATTTCAACGCGCTTTCCGGAGAGGCACCAAACAGGGTAAAGCGCTCATCCTGCATGTAGAACATGTAAGGGCTTGGGTTGCTTTCTTTCAGGCGCTGATAAGCCGCAAGTGGAGAAGGGCAAGGCAGCGTGAAGCGGCGTGAAGGCACGACCTGGAAGATATCGCCTTTCACCACATACTGTTTTAAATCGCGTACGATATCGCAGAAATCTTCATCGCTGATGCTGGTGTCCACGTTCACTTCAGCCAGTTTTTGTGCCTCTGGCTGAGACAGAGCCTGCGACGCCTGAGCACGAATGGCTTCCTGACGCTGACGCAGTGTCGCTTTCACATTGCTGTCGGTCGTAAATGCAGTGGCCTGCAACTGACAGCTTGCACTCTGGTGATCAACGATCATCAGGTTCTCGGAGACATAAAATACGTAATCCGGGCACTGATTGGTCGCTTTTGCGTCGCCAAGCGGTTCGAAGTTGGCCACCAAGTCGTAAGCGAACAGACCACCAAGGAAAATCGCGTGTTTGTCGTGACCCGACAAATCAAAGCTGTGCTGCACCAGGCGCAATGCGTCAAACGATGAAGCTTCACGCAGGCGAGAGTCTTCATCCAACGTATCGCATGGCGTGGTGAAAGTCAGCGTCAGAGAGTCATCGGTGCGTTTGGCCGGGATATCTGCCACAACGTTTTGCGCCAGAACATCAATCAGGGCAAGACCGTTATCGCTTAGCGCCTGAAATGTCACTTCATGACCGAAGCAGATAATGCGTACGGCAGCATCAATCAGCAGCAGGCTCTTCAGGTTCTGTTTGGAGTCGATCTCCGCTGATTCCAGTAACAAGCAATCCGTTTTCCCTTCGCACAGTGCGTGAAACAGCGCCGTTGGATCTTGCGTGTAAGGTAGCGTTGCGTTGAGTACTTCAAGCTTTGCCAGATTTTTGATTTCAATGGCCTTGTTCACAAGACCTCCTTATCTGTTTTAAACGGTTTACGTCGCGGCTCTATCTAAGTATCGCTGTTGAATGCATAGTTTGTATGATGAACAGAGCCGGTGAATTTCGTATAAAAATGGGTGAAAAAAAGCCCGCTGAGTTGGCGGGCTTTTTTCATGCGTATCCTTTCTTAAAAGTACACGTGAGCCCACCAAGAACTTGCCCAAGTGCGCCACCAGTTAAGCTCAGCAGACGCTGTGCTTAAATTTGGATTATGGTTTGAGTTAAATTCTTGTAACATAGGAAGCCTTATTCATGTGCTCTCGTATTTGTGTACTAGTAAACTAGTGCGACGTTCGAAAGTCAAGCCTTAAAAACAGGCAAATTCAAAAAAATGATGAAAATTGACCTACATAGTCACACAACTGCATCAGACGGCCGTCTGAGCTTCGACCAACTGATTGAAAGAGCTGTTGAATTTGAGCTCGATGTGCTTGCCATTACCGATCACGATACGGTAGATGGGCTGGCGCCTGCGCGTGCTTATATTGCTGAGCGCGGCTATCCACTGACACTGATCAATGGTATTGAGTTCTCTACGGTATGGCAGAACAAGGACATTCACATTGTCGGCCTGAATATCGACCCGAATCATCCGGAGCTGAATGCGCTGATTGACAAACAAAAGCAGCACCGCATCGTACGCGCCGAGATGATTGCTGAGCGTTTGCAAAAGGCAACGCGCGAAGGCGTGCTGGACGAAGTCAAAGCGATTGCCGGCGATGCACCGATTACCCGAGCGCATTTTGCGAAATGGTTGGTGGATGCTGGGTATGTGAAGAATATGCAGCAAGTGTTTAAGAAATATCTGACGCGCAACAATCCGGGCTACGTGCCGCCAAACTGGTGCACAATGCAGGAGGCGATCGCCGCTATTCATGCTTCCGGTGGACAGGCGGTGCTGGCTCATCCGGGTCGATATGACTTGACGACCAAATGGCTGAAGCGCTTAATTGCAGCGTTTGTGGAAGCAGGCGGTGATGCAATGGAAGTTGCGCAGCCGCAACAAGCGCCACAAGAAAAACGCAATCTGGCCGATTATGCGATACAATACAACCTATTAGCTTCTCAAGGCAGCGACTTTCATTACCCGTCTCCGTGGATGGAATTGGGCCGTAATCTTTGGTTGCCTTCCGGAGTAGAACCTGTTTGGAGAGATTGGACCAATCTCCCCGATAAGCGAGTCGAGAGACTCAATGATGAGGAATGACAATGAGCCAGTTTTTTTATGTGCATCCTGAAAATCCGCAGGCGCGCCTGATCAACCAAGCGGTGGCTATCATTCGTAACGGCGGTGTGGTGGTTTACCCGACCGATTCCGGCTACGCACTGGGCTGTCAGTTAGAAAACAAACACGCGCTGGAGCGTATTTGCCAAATTCGACGTTTAGACGACAAGCACAACTTCACTCTGATGTGTCGCGATCTGTCTGAGCTGTCTCTTTATGCCCGTGTCGATAACGCAGCGTTTCGCCTGTTAAAGAACAACACGCCGGGGCCTTACACCTTTATTTTTAAAGGAACCAAAGAAGTGCCACGTCGTCTTATGAATGCGAAACGTAAAACCATCGGTATTCGTGTGCCTGACAACAAAATCGCACTGGATTTATTAGAAGCGATGGGTGAGCCGCTGATGTCGACCTCACTGATCTTACCGGGTAACGAAACGACTGAGTCAGATCCGGAAGAGATCCGCGATCGTCTTGAGCACGCGGTTGATGTCATTTTGAACGGCGGTTATCTGGGCGAGCAGCCAACGACCGTGATCGATTTCAGCGAAGATGACATGCAGGTTGTGCGTTTTGGCGCCGGGGATCCCACCCCATTCCAATAATCCTCGGGCCCAGAAAGCCGAGAGGGTTAAAGCCCCTGATAAAACGGGTGCTTTTTGCGAGAGAATTTGCGATACTACGCGACCGCGATTTTGAGGTCGCATCTTGTTATTCGACGTCTGAGAAGACGACACAATTAGGTAGATAAATGAGCGAAAAGTTACAAAAGGTTTTAGCACGTGCTGGTCATGGTTCTCGTCGTGAGCTGGAAGCTCTGATTCGAGCTGGGCGCGTAAGTGTTAATGGCAAGGTAGCTGTACTGGGCGAGCGCCTGGAAGATGAAAACGCCGTAGTGCGTATTGACGGACATGCTGTGTCTGCAAAAGCGCAAGAAGAAGTCATTTGCCGCGTACTGGCGTACTACAAGCCAGAAGGTGAACTGTGTACTCGTCACGACCCAGAAGGCCGTCGTACAGTATTTGACCGTCTACCAAAAATTCGTGGTTCTCGCTGGATTTCGGTGGGTCGTCTGGATGCCAACACATCCGGTCTATTGCTGTTCACAACTGATGGTGAACTGGCGAACCGCCTGATGCACCCAAGCCGTCAGGTTGAACGTGAATATCTGGTGCGTGTATTCGGCGATGTGACCGAAGATAAAATCCGCAACCTAGTTCGCGGTGTGCAACTGGAAGATGGTCTGGCTCGCTTTGAAGACGTGGTCTACGCGGGCGGTGAAGGTATGAACCATACTTTCTACGTAGTGATCAACGAAGGTCGTAACCGTGAAGTTCGTCGTCTGTGGGAATCGCAAGAAACCACAGTAAGCCGTCTGAAACGTGTGCGTTACGGTGACATCTTCCTCGATAAGAAACTGCCTCGTGGCGGTTGGATGGAACTGGACCTGAAAGATGTGAACTACCTGCGTGAGTTGGTTGAACTGAAGCCAGAGAAAACCACCATGCTGGACGTGTCTAAAGACAACACATCACGTAAACGTGAGCGTTCACGCAGCCAGAAAATCCGTCGTGCAGTGCGCCGTCACGAAGAACGTGTCACGGCTCCGGCAGGCCGCAGTGGTAGCTCTCGTCGCAAAGACGCAGCATCTCGCCAAAAAGCGGGCAATAACAGCTCGCCGCGTAAAGGTCGTTAATCTTTCGCCGTCAGAACGTATAAAAATCCCGGGCTTGTCCCGGGATTTTTTATGCCCGGAAAACAGCGTGAAATCGCAAATCCAAACATTAAATAGCAAAAGAGAAGCAGCAGGTGAGAGTCAGTCATAACGTCTCATACTAAAAAAGCCGCGATCACATTGGTACGCTGTCTTTCAAAAACGTTTATGCCCCGAAGTGAGTTTCGCTAGTTTTTGCTCGGTTGTAGTTAGGTAGATTGACCTGCCCCCGAGAACTAATCCAAAACTTCATTAGTAATGCTTGTTAAATTACCACTGTTTCGTGCCGTTCTTGTTGTCGCTGCAAACTCAGAAGGAGTTAAGTAACCCAGAGCTGAGTGGGGGCGATTTTCATTGTAATCCATTCGCCAGAGGCTGATTAGGTCACGAGCATGACTCAAATCCCTAAACCAGTGCTCGTTTAAACATTCATCTCTGAACTTACCATTAAAACTTTCAATATAAGCATTTTGTGTCGGTTTTCCTGCCTGGATTAATTTTAAAATCACACCATGCTGATAATCCCATTGGTCGAGCGCTTTCCCTGTAAATTCTGGGCCTTGATCCGTTCGTATCGATGCTGGATAACCGCGAAACGCAGCGATAGACTCCAGCGTGATCACGACTTCATCTCCCGAGATCCCCGTAGCAACAGGAATATCTAGGCACTCCTTTGTGTAATCATCCACAATCGTCAGGCATTTAATCCGTCTGCCGTCACTGAGCGCATCCATCACAAAGTCCATAGACCAAGTGTGATTTGGTACTGAAGGAAGCAAGAGAGGCTCTCGCTCAACACACTGTGATTTTCTACGTCTCCGTTTGCTGACCGTTAAGCCTAATTCGCAGTACAAGCGATAAACTCGCTTATGGTTAACATCAAAACCTTCTCGCCTCAGAAGGCGATGGATCCGACGATAACCGAATCGACGTCGTTCCAATGCCAGCTCTTTTATACGAGCCAGAAGCTTATCATCCTCGCGATTAGCTTGAGGTTGATATCGCAGTGACGCGCGTTGAATACCGACGAGTAGACAGGCTCTGCGTTCTGAAAGCTGGGTGCTTTTCTGAATGACTTTAACAGCCTTGCGCTTGTCCTCGACGGTCAGTACTTTTGGCTAAGAGCGATTTTAAGTGCTTCTGCATCCAGCAGTGTCTCAGCCAGCAGCTTTTTGAGCCGAGTGTTCTCGTCTTCCAGTGCCTTAAGGCGACGGGCTTCAGAGACATCTAGTCCTGCGTATTTTTTGCGCCATGTGTAAAACGTCGCATCCGATATCCCATGCTTGCGGCAAAGCTCTCTGGCGGGGATACCTGCTTCCGCTTCCTTTAAAATGGCAATGATTTGTTGTTCATTGAATCGCTTTTTCATGTTCATCATCTCCTTGGTTGGATGAACATTACTAAGTGTAGACTGGACTAGATTAAGGGGAGTAGGTCAAGATTTCACCAAAGAAAACATAATCTTTCCAGCGTGATTGATTCGTCTAGGGTGCCTCACCTTTGTCTATTTTATAATTAATAATCGTAATTCTCTAATGAGACCAAAATTACGACCTTTTTATGCTCCTTATGGTATATTCCAGATGAAAATTCACACCTTAATGGCATGCTGTGTGCGATAAGCTAAGGGGTGGTTCGCGTCAAGTTACTGACTTCGATATCCGACTAAAGCCTGTATCTGTATAAGTACGGCTTCCGACCAGTAACTAGTGATGATGCATACAAAGGCGTGCAAGAGCACGTCAAGAATAAATAAGAAAGGTACAAGTTAATGAGCAGTGACAGTTCACTACTAATCGAACGGATAAACAAATACAGAGACGCTATCGAAGGTGTCGAGATAAAAAACTATAAGAAACACGTGGCGACAAGAAGAATGTCATTAATAGCCTTAGTTGGTTTTTTTATTAGCTTTTTCGCTATCATTATTAATAATTTTTATAGTAATAACATTATTTTTGATGAATGTTTGTTAATAAAAACACTAGGAATTAATTTAATAACAACTAGTTTTTTGTCTATGTTTATTGTTATTATGATGCCTTTTTTTTTGTACTTTAGTGTATTTTATTTTTATAAAGATAAATCGAATAATCCTGGGGTAAAACATAAAATAATATTCTGTATTTTTTTATTTTTCATTGTGTTGATTGTGATTTTTTGTGCATCATCGTTATTCTTCATGGCTATGTGTACTGCTGGTGTAACCTTATTCGTTTTGTATTATGGATCTAATCGATACTTTGGTTACACGAGATCTTGGGTTCGGAACCGTGCTGTCCGCTTCCATTTAGAAAAAATGATGTCTGAGTATGAATTAAACATCTTAGACAAAGCACCATTTATGGTGGAAATTGAAGAGCAAGCACTGAAAAAAAAGTTCTACGCGTTAGTAGAAAAGAATATTGAACAACAGCAAAAAGATATTGTTGGCGACCATTTTTCAGTTGGTGACGCAACATTAAGTTGGATTAAAGGTTTGAAAAAGTAGGTTAGTTATGGTTTATAAGTTAGATGTTTCAAGAGAAGAATATCGTGATGATTATGCAAAGGAGAAAGAATCAGGAGAACTATGGCAGATTTATGCAAAGAACCAACTCGTTTCGAATCTTTCTTCTATTCTTAAAGATGCAGAAAAGTACAAGTTGACACGATCTGAAGGTGATCGTAAAGAAACGTGGTTGTCACATAATTCAATTCTTGTAACTAGCCCTAGAGGTTCTGGAAAAACTGTTTTTTTAAGAAATAGCAAACATATGTGGAATAGTTCTCAGCAGGGAAAAGAAGGGCGTGGGAAGTTATTTTTCTTAGATGTCATTGACCCCACTATGTTGATGGACAACGATTCTTTCGCAAATGTAATTATTGCTCAGATTTATCAATCCGTGAGTGACCACTTTAATAAAAAATCAAATATTTGTTCCAACGCACGGGATGAATTCCATCATAGCCTGAAGAGGCTGTCAGATTCTATGGGAAAATCCAGTGAGTTTGATGGTTCGATAGGTATCGATAAGATTTTAAAATATAGCTCTGGTATACAAGTAGAAAACAAATTCCATCATTTTGTAGAATCGGCAATAAAGGTTCTAGGTTGTTCAGCGATTGTTGTTTTAATTGATGATGTAGATATGGCTCTTGAAAATGCATTTGAAGTTGTTGATGAGGTTCGACGGTACTTAGGATGTCCTTATATTATTCCGATTGTAAGTGGTGATTTAAAGCTATATGAGCACATGACGCAAGTTCGCTTTGATGAGCGTGCTTACAGTAATGATTGTAGAGATGTAGCGTTAAGAAATGATGGGATTCAGTTAAGTTCTGAACTCACAACTGCATATCTAACAAAGGTATTTCCAAGTCACACACGTATTACATTATTTTCCATTGAAAATTTATTGTCTCAAATGGAAATAATTGAATCTGATAATGGAATAAAGGATTCGAACAAGATAATTCCATATTCCATTTATAGAGAGGATCTATTCAATAAATTTAACTATTTATGCCATAACCGAGATTCAAGAAAGGAACAATTTACACCTAAATCTGCTCGAGAACTAACTCAGTTAGTTCGTACTATAAAGCCATCTGAGCTTAAAGACGTAGAACAGACTGATACTGAATTAATGACTTTGTATATAAAAAACAAGGGATGGGCTGCTCAACAGAAGCAGGGAGATGCATTTTCAAACGCTGAATCAGCAATTACACTTAATTATAATCGGGACAAAAGCTTTAATATCCATCGATTACTAGCATTTAATATCAAGGCTCAATCAGACTTAGTCGTTTACCCGTGGGCTAGTTACCCAGTATATGAAAGCCAGTTAGAAGCTTTAGAGCTACTTCCAAGTCTTGGAGGTAAAGACGTAAAAAATAAGCAGTTGCTTGATAATATATTTGACGATAAGTCTAGAATATTAAAATCTATGCCACCATTAGAGTTTTTGGTTTCTGATTTATTTATTAGCAAGAAAGTTAATGAGGAAAATAAAAGTTACTCAGTTTTAATCTCTGATGATGTCTTGCCTGAGAATGTAAATCACCCTGATATGTTAGTCAGTGACATAAAATCAAAAGATTCGGGGGCAACAGAAAGGAAAATAGATGTTAAATATTCGGTAGAAAGTGCTCTACTAGACATATACACGGAAGGTGAGATTTATTCAACGCTAAATAATACCAAGAGGTTTGTTTTATTTAGTCGTGCGTTTGAGTTGCTTTTCTATTCGTTTGTAAAAAATGAAAGCGAATTATCTTATGATGTTGTTGATGAGATCATAAAGAAAAAACCATTTTATAGCATAGTAAGTTTTTCGGAAACTAAAATTTCAATTGACGGTGACAACGAAGAAATTATCGATGAGCTTGATAAAGGTCGGTCATCACTTGCATTATTCGGAGAGATTGTTCGATGGAAGAGAGAATATTCGCCTAAGATAAATGCAATGGGTTCATTTAAACTGATTCCGATATTTACATATATTTTTAATAGTGTTTTCACAGCGATGAATGTTATCAAAGCTAATTATTCTTTAAGCAAATCTAGTAAGAATAATACAGATGACTATAAAGACGAACACTTGTCAGATATAGTGCTACGTTTTAAGTATAATCTATTAAATGCGGTCCTACGCGCTGGAATATATGGAGAGGCTGTGTATGCTAACGTACTAATTGGTGCTAAGTCTGAAACAGTTAGAGATTTTGGTGAAGTTGTAAGTAGAGAGAAAACGTATACTCGAAATAAAGCTCGCCTTGAAAGTGAAATAGATCGTTTTACTAAAGCTGTTGATGTGGAAAAGTCGCAACGGCTACAAGAAGTTATGAAGTTACATGATGCGATTGATCAGCACCCTATTTTTTCCATCTTACGCAGTGAAGATGGGCTTTATTCTCCTACTTTGAAGCTTGGAGGAATATCTAAGAGATATCGTCAAGATAAAACTAACCAAGATTTGAAGGCATTGCTCGGACCCGCTATCGATGATGCAAATCATATTCTTAATAATATCGTTAGTAATAGAGTGAAAACACTGTCTACCTTTACAGATAAACTAGAAGACGCCTCAGTCTCTGAAGATGCTACAAAGGCTATTGTTGCAGTAAAGGATAATTTACCTCCGGATTTTGAGCAGCAGGAGTTTTATAAAAATCTAGATGAAAGACTTCAAAACTTTATTAAGGCGATAAGTATTTACGGTAACCAAGATGCTGAAAATTAGTGATGCAACCGCTATTCGGGCTGCCTATTTGTCATCCGACAGATTAGTACGTAACGTCAAGTCTCAGTTTCATCATTTGGAGCATAATAACCACTCTTTAAGGCTAGCAATCTTTGATTATGAGCCGTATGTCCAGCGCAAGCTTCGGCAAGATGACGTAGATGCAATCATCTCTACTCATGGTTTAATCGCTTTCGGTTCAGATGCATTGGATGAACAGTTTGTAGAAGTTCTTTCCACTATTGTTGATGAATATTTACATTGGCAGGGTAATTGTTTTGAAGTGAAGCCAGAAATGCTTTCTAGTTGGTTGGAGTTACTAAGTGTATTAGATAGTAGCTGGATAATTGCTCAAGCATACAGAGAGCTAGCGGAAAGTTACCACTTTAGTGTTCATGAAATCTCGCATTGTATTGAAGAGTATCAATGTCCTTTTGCGTTGCCGATGAATTCTATTCAGTCCAAGTTTGCCGATAATCATGTTCATCTTGGTGGTCATGGAATGCTTACACCATCCTTGTTGAGTTTTTGCCTATATGGCGAGTCGATAGATGAACAATTTCAATGGCCAAAGCGAGTGGAATACTCTCTTGTTGAAAGTGGTGTGTATTCAAAGCTCGATTTGGTAGCTAGTTGTTCACAGCATGCAGAGAACGTTGGGTACGGTATTTTTAGTGAGAAAAAATTGAATACCCCACAGTTTAACTTTGAAGTTCTCTCAGCAACTAAACGCGATATGATTGATAACCCTGCGCAGTTGCTGGTGATTAGATCGGCAAAAATGGAGTTATCATCGATGAAAAGATGGTTGCTTTATACAACAGGTATTCTGCTCGGTTCAGTTGATAAAATAGCGACTATTAATCTAATTCGCTTATGCAATATTCTTCGAAACTATATGGTTGTATCTGGAGTCGGATTAAGTGAGTTTGTTACGACATCTCGATTCAGAATGAGAGATACACGGGCAAGGCAGCAACAAAGCTCTCTTGTTGATGGATTGGAATTTGATATAGAGTCGAATACTGCTAGAGAGTTTAGGGTGACGCCAAATGCAATACTAGCAGGTAAAGGAGGTTCGCTTGACCCTACGCAATTTGCTGAAGGGCTAAAACACCTATACCTTAACTCTATCTCTGAAAACAGCCACTTTGTTCTTCATTTTACTCGTAGTGGTAAACGTAGCGATAAGCTGCAGCAAAGCAAGAGAAATAGCCTTATTAAACAGGTAGAGCACTTGCAAGATTTTTCTCACTCAATTACGTTCTCTGAGCATGATATTGTTGAGTGTAGTTCGTTGAAATCTTGCTTCGCGATTGGATTTGATTTACGTAAAGCTGTGCGCGGATATGATGTTGCGGGCAATGAGAATGAATTACCTATCGAGGTGTTTGCTCCTGCTTTAAGAGTCTTACGTGAGAGTCGATTCCCGGCACAGGGTATAAAGTTTAATCGCATATTTAAGCCATTTATAACCGTTCACGCAGGAGAAGATTACAGCCATCTAATTTCAGGAATACGAGCTATCGACGAAAGTATTATGTTCTGTAATTTTGGCTCTGGTGATCGTATCGGGCATGGTCTTGCTCTTGGTACTTCGCCATCAAATTGGGCCAAGAAGCAAGAGACTGCATATGTAACGGTTGGAGAACATTTAGACAACTTAGTCTGGAGTTATCAAAAGGCACTACTTGTTGTGCAATCCGTTCCTGAGATGGTAGGGACCCTCCAATTGTTAGTTGATAAAATTTCATTTTGGAGCGATTTTCTTTACCAAGAGCCTCATACCCCTAAGCGTTTATATGACGCATGGAAATTGAGACGAAATTGTCCCAATAAAGTTGCTAGTTTTATTGCCACATATGGTAAAGAGACAGCAGTTCCTGAGCATGACTCTGCATTTAAAGGGTGGATAGTTGATTTTAGGGATGACTACGATACTCACAAAAAAGCTAAACACGTAGATTTGTGGAAGAAATATCTCTATGCACAGAGTGACGAAACTTTCTTCAAACGCCGAGAGAAAATTGTGACAATCGCTTGCTCCAGCAATAATCGCAATACAGCTTTTGGAATTGAACGGAATTTGGCATTTGATTCAATATCATCTGTAGAGCTAGAGCTCTATGAAGCAATTCAAGATTTATGCATTGAAACTTATGCTAACAAAGGAATCATTCTTGAAGCCTGTCCAACATCAAATATTTATATTGGCCGCTTTAAGCATTATCACGAACATCCTATTTATCGTTGGCATCCACCAGAAGAGTCGTGGTTAGATAAGGGGGGCAAGTTCAATAAATTTGGCCTGCGTAATGGTTCAGTCCCCGTATGTATAAATACTGATGACAGCGCGTTGATGCCGACGACGATTCGTAATGAACACAGAGTTGTAAAAGAAGCAGCAATTAGTCATTTTGGTGTTGGTGTGAATAAAGCAGAAGATTGGATAGATCGTATTCGCCAGAAAGGTGTTGAGGTCTTTGAAGAAAACCATTTGGATTGGGTTAATAAGTGCTAAGGCTAGGGGGAACAGCAATTGACTCATTAGGCAGATTTTAGCTTTTGTTTTCCCCAACCATACTTATCCGAACGGTGCTTAGAGCATCAATTCTAAGCCATTTCTGTCCAGAAACTAATTTCATTAAATGATCAAGACAACCCATCTGAAACTTGATTCCTCTCCCACAGCAGAAAAAGAAAAGCCCCGGGCCAATCGGCGACGGGGCTTTTTGCTATTTAATGATCATCAAATCATAGTGTTTGATTGAGCTGGAAGTAGCGACCTTGCTGTGCCAACAGTGCTTGGTGGCTGCCGTGCTCGACGATTTCACCTTGTTCAATCAGGCAAACCGCGTCCATCGTTTCCAATTCGACTAGGCGGTGGGTGATGAAGATGACCGTCTTGTTCTCGAAATGGGACTTAAACAGCGCCATGATTTGTTGTTCAGTTTGTTTATCCAAACCTTCAGTTGGTTCGTCCAGTAGCAGGATAGGGCCATTGTGCAGCAGGGCACGGGCAATCCCGATGCGGCGCTTTTCACCGCCGGATAGCTGACGTCCACCGTCACCTAGCCAGGCATCCAGCCCCGGTGCTTCGAGCAGTTTACCCAGACCGACACGTTCCAGCATCGCGCTCAGTTCGTTATCATTCGCAGTTGGTTTGGCCATGATCAGGTTGTCACGCAGGCTGCCGTTGAGAATGTCGACGCGCTGGCTCACCACACTGATTGCTGCACGCAGATCGCTCTCTTTCCACTCTTGCAGGCGCGTACCCGCAATGCGGATGTCGCCTTGTTGTGCATCCCAATAGCGACACAGCAATTGAATCAGCGTCGATTTTCCTGAACCGGTTTGGCCGACAATCGCGACTTTGTTGCCCGCTGGAATAGTCAGGCTCACGTCTTTCAATGCCGGCTGTTCGCCGCCGCTGTAGTTGAACGTCAGGTTCTCAAAGGAGATGTCGAACTGACCCGAATGACGTGTCTCTTCGCTTGGGAATTTCACGTCCGGCTCGGAGAGAATGATCTCATTCAGGCGGCGTGCTGACGTTAGCGTTTGGCCGAGGTGTTGGAACGCGCCCGCGATTGGCATCAGCAGTTCAACACTGGCCATGGTCGCAAACACCACCAGAGCAATCATCGGATCCGGTGCTTGACCATTCACGCCGTCTGCTGCCAGCCACAGCATCAGAACCAAGGTCCAGCCGTTCGCTAACAGAAGCAGGGCAGAGGCAAGGCCGGTAAAACTTGCGTTGACTTTCTGGTTCGCCAGAAGTTTTTCCTGCGCCGCGTAAATCGCGTCACGGTAGCGAGACTCCGCGCCAAAAATGGTCAGTTCGCTGTAGCCTTGCAGCCAGTCGAGCGTGGCAACGCGCATTTCGGCTTTGTGTTGTGTCAGCTCAGCGCCGTTGCGTTTCCCCAGCTTGTAGAACATCACTGGCCACACCAGTAGCAGAACCAGTAGTACGCTACCGAGTGTTAAACCCAATGCCATGTCAAACCAGCACAGCAATGCCGTAAGCGCTGCAATACCTAAGACGCCCACCGTCACCGGGCTAATGAGGCGCAGGTAAACGTGGTCCATCGCATCGATGTCTGCCACCAAACGGTTGAGCAGGTCTGCATCGCGCAGGTTCGACACGCGGCCCGGAATCATCGGTGCCAGTTTTTCAAAGAAGAAGATACGCAGGTCGGTCAGGAGTTTGAACGTTGCGTTGTGGCTCACCACACGCTCGCCCCAACGACCAGCGGTACGACCCATCGCAAAGCCACGCACAAACGCGCCCGGCAACATGTAGTTGAACGTTTCACGGGCGATGGTCAGGCCGGCAACCGCTGCGGCAGACAGGAACCAGCCGGACAACGTTAACAAACCAATCGAAGCGCACAGCGTGACAAACGCCAGCAGCATGCCCAGTGTCAGGCCGAACCAATGCTTTTTATACAGTTTCAGATAAGGCAGTAAATCACGCATCGAGGTTCCCCTTATTCGCTTCTTGAAGGGCTTGGTTAGACGCTAACATGGTGGCAAACAAGCCATCTTGCTGGCTGAGCGTGGCATAGTCACCCGCTTGAACCAACTGACCATCCTGCATCACCAGGATTTGATTCACTGACTTGAGTGGCAGCAGTTGGTGCGTCACCAGCAGCGCCGTCTTGTGCGTGATTTGTTGATTGAGGCCTTGCATCACCAGCTGTTCGCTGCGTGCATCCAAACTGGCGGTCGGTTCATCCAACAGCCAGAACTGGCCGTTTTGCAGCATAGCGCGCGCCAGCGCAAGGCGCTGCGCCTGACCCACCGACAAACCGCCGGAGCGATCGCTGATTGGGTAATCCAGGCCATGTTTGCTGACAAACTCAGCTGCAAAGGAGCTGTCCAGGACCGCTTGCACTTGCGCATCCGCGATATTGGATTTACCTAGAGTGACGTTGTCATGAATGGTGCCGTGCACCAACAACGGGTTTTGTCCCACCCAACTGATCTGTTTGCGCCAGTGCGCATGATCCAGTTCACTCAGTTCGATGCCGTTAATGCTCAAGCTACCGCGGTAGGGCATGAAACCCAGAATGGCATTGATCAAACTGGTTTTGCCTGCGCCGCTTGGGCCGACCAGTGCGGTCGTCTGTTGGCTATTGAGCGTAAAGGTCAGTGGGCCGACAAGGCGTTTGCCTTCTGGGCTGAACACTTCCAGATCGCGCGCAACAATTTCGACGCCCTGCATCTCAGGCAGAGTTTGTGACCCCGACTGCACCTGGCTGACATCGATATTCAAAAACTCAACAATGCTTTCTGCTGCGCCGACCGCTTGCTGTTTCGCATGGTAGAAGGTGCCCAGATCGCGCAGTGGTTGATAAAACTCAGGCGCAAGCACCAACACAAAAATACCGGCAAACAGTGTGACACTGGCGCCATAGCCGCCGAAATTCAGTTCGCCGATAAAGCTAAAGCCAAAATACACCGCGGTGATCGCAATTGAGATCGAGGTGAAAAATTCCAGTACGGCAGATGACAAGAACGCAATGCGCAAGACATCCATGGTGCGTTTACGAAAGACTTCGGATGCGCCTTTCATCTGCTCCGTTTCTGCACTGGTGCGGTCAAACAGACGAATGGTGGTCATCGATTGCAGACGGTCGTAAAAGTGACCCGAAAGGCGTTGAAGTGCTTTGAAGTTTTTGCGTCCGGCGTCAGCGGCTTTGATGCCCACCAATGCCATGAAAAGCGGAACCAGTGGTGCGGTGATGAGAAAAATCAAACCAGCGGCCCAGTTGACCGGGAAAACGACAATAAGAATGACAAACGGGATCAGCACAGAAAGCGACATTTGCGGCAGGTAACGCGCGAAGAAGTCGTGCATGTTCTCGACTTGCTCTAACGTCAATGTGGCCCATGCACCTGCTGGTTTGCCTTTGATGTAGGCTGGGCCTAGTGCGCGCAGTTTGTCGAAAATTAACTGGCGGATATAGATTCGAATTTGCTGACCAGCGCGAAAACCAGCCAATTCTCGGGCCCAGGAACAGCCGGCGCGAATGGCGATGGTGACGGCCAATCCGACGAAATAAGGGATCAGTTCGTGTTTGTCGACATGCTCAATAATGAGCTGATGCAGAATCGAGGCGAGAAGGGCGGCCTGGGCGAGTAGGAACACACTTGATAACACGCCAAGCCCCACAGCAAGCATCAGCCAGCGTTTGGCGAGTTTGCTTTGCTGCTTGAGCCAAATATTCAAGCTACGTTGCTTTTTCTTATCCATTTTGAAGGCTTATTGAGAATTATTATGTTTTTGGAAGGGCGTTAGTATACAAAAGAAAACCCGGCGGATATACCGCCGGGTTTGTTGCTGTCTTGTCAAAAATGAAAAATAAACTTGTACGTCATATCCACTTAACGTTGCCAGCGTGTTGCTTGCACCTTGAAGCGGTAGGGCGTGAGTTATTTATCATTCAGCCCATCAAGGAAGCGTTCTGCGTCAAGCGCGGCCATACAGCCTGTTCCCGCAGAGGTAATCGCCTGACGGTAGTTATGATCCATCACATCACCGGCTGCGAAGATGCCTTCGATACTGGTTTGTGTTGCGTTACCTTCCAGACCAGATTTCACGATGATGTAGCCATCTTTCATGTCCAACTGACCTTCGAAAATCGCGGTGTTTGGCTGGTGGCCGATGGCAATAAACACGCCCATCACGTCGAACTCTTCCGTGTCACCGGATTGTGTGTCTTTCAGACGCACGCCAGTCACACCCATATCGTCGCCCAGCACTTCGTCCAGAGTACGATCGGTGTGCAGGACGATGTTGCCGTTTTCAACTTTGTCCATCAGACGGTTGATCAGAATCTTCTCGGCACGGAAGCTGTTACGACGGTGGATCAGGTGAACTTCGGCGGCAATGTTCGAGAGGTACAGTGCTTCTTCAACCGCAGTGTTACCGCCACCTACCACCGCAACTTTCTGGTTGCGGTAGAAGAAACCATCACACGTCGCACACGCCGATACGCCGCGACCTTTGAACGCTTCTTCCGAGTCCAGGCCTAAGTATTTCGCTGATGCACCGGTTGAGATGATCAGGGCATCACAGGTGTATTCGCCGCTGTCGCCTTTCAGGCGGTAAGGGCGTTGAGAAAAATCAACTTGGTTGATGTGATCAAACACGATTTCCGTTTCAAAACGTTCAGCGTGCTCTTTCATACGCTCCATCAGCGCAGGACCAGTCAGGCCTTCAGCATCGCCCGGCCAGTTTTCTACTTCAGTTGTTGTGGTCAGTTGACCACCTTGCTGCATACCTGTTACCAGAACAGGGTTAAGGTTCGCGCGCGCTGCGTACACTGCGGCAGTGTAGCCAGCCGGGCCCGAGCCCAGAATAAGAAGTTTGCAATGTTTAACGTCGCTCATGATTGCTCCACGTTCAATGTGCTCAGTAAATTTGATCGATTGTAGGGAATATAAGCGACCAATTAAAGCCTAAACGCGTGGAGAAACTGTAATTATTCGTTATTAGTTAGAACTTCGAGTCTCACTAAATCCCTTTAAATACAAAGGATTTGACAAGAAGCGGATGGATTCGAGCAAAGCGTAATCAATGGTGTGTAAATAATGGGCGGATTTGCCTTTGGTCCCGACCACATAAAGTTTGGGGTTGCGCACGTTTTTGCTTCAGGCGTAAGGTAGCGCTTTGCATAGCGACAAAGGATCAACCATGGTGAACTGGCCCGCACTACTGAAACTCGACGGAGATGATGAACTTGTCTATCTCGCTTCCGAAGTGCAATTTCATCAAGAGTGTGACGAAATGATTTTGGGAACGGGCGATCATCTTATCGACTGTCAAGGACAGAGTCATCACATTCGTAGCGCAGAGAACAGGCTGACCTTGGTGGCTGATGATAAATGTTACAGCGCTGAAGAAGTTTGCCAACTGATTCAGGCGCATGAATTTGCCGCGGCGCAGGTTTGTGTGACGAAAATTTACTTCCCGACGGTCGAGCAGGCGGTCAGGGCAATGGCGTTTTAATCTTCATCCGCTAAAAAGGACATTGCGTAGAAAGGAGAGGAAATCCGATGGCAGGCATTACAGAGTTACAAGTTTTGCTGCAAAGTATGCAGCCGGAACTGAACGATGAAGAGGTGGTGTTTTGCAGTGTCAGCGGCGACCTGCAAGATTATCTCAAGCTGAAGCCACTGGCGATGTTTCACGAACGGGAAGGGCTGACATTGGTACTATCGAAAGTCACAGCGCAAACCCACGGCTTGGCATTTGATGGCAGTTTTCAGCAGATCACGCTGAATGTCCATTCAAGTCTTGAAGCGGTTGGCCTGACGGCCGCAGTCTCTGCCGCGCTGACGCGGCAAGAGATCAGTGCCAATGTCATCGCCGCTTATTATCACGACCATATTTTTGTCCCGACTCAGCGCGCCAATGATGCGCTCAACGCGCTGAAGGCTTTATCCAATGAGTAATGATCAGCAACCATGAAACGCCGTCCGGCAGTCTCTCTTCTCCTCATCTCGCCCGGCTATCTTGCCGGGTTTTGTTTATCTGCAATCCGAACCGACGATTATCTCCGAAGATAGCGGATACTTGTGACATAAATAGCATGATTCACTGTCAGGCTTGACGAAGGTTTGGTCTGGTTTTCTTGTGCTGAGTTCAGTTGTATTTATAACTAAATTATTGATATTAAATGGTAAAATTATTTTTTAGTGAAACCGTTCAATTTTTTGAAGTCTGTAATGTTAAAACTGGTTGTTAGTTCTGGTTATTTGATGTTTTTTGGTTTTATATGTTATTTATTTAATTATGTTGGATTTATTTGTGGTGAAAAATTGATCTGACAAAATAATTGCGTATTCTGTGTGTAAATTATTTGTTAACAAAACTGATAATTAATGTGTCTTCATTAAGGAGTCGATGATGTTACACTCGCACCAAAATACCCTACATATCACTCAACTGAGTCATCAGGCGATCAACCAGCTTGCGCCGTCGTTTGTCGATCTGCCGCATACTGAACACGCGGATGGCCAGTATCGTTTGCGCCGTTATTCGGTGGTTCAATTCCAGGATGGGATTGTGCTGGAAACGGGCAAAAACGAATTTATGCAAACCGATCACTTCAACCATTTTCAGGGCAACATCGTCCGTCAGTTCGAGCCGATTTTAAAATCGACGCTGCAAAGCGATGGTATGCGCGAAATGTGCAAGCTATTCGTAGAAACCAACCGCCTGCCAAATGGTCAGGAAATCGAGATTCATCAGATTCGCATCGCTACCGTGTTCGATGAAACACAAGTCGCTCCGGAAGGGGTGCATCAGGATGGTTTCGATCACATCGCCATCGTGGGTATTGGTCGTCACAATATCGAAGGCGGCGAAATTCTGCTGTATCAGGATTGTCACGACGACCCGTTTTTCCGCAAAGTGCTGGGCAATGGTGAAGTTGCGATGCTGGCGGACAACAAGTTGTGGCATAACGCCCGTCCGATTCGCTCATTGAGCGGCAATGAACAAGGTTATATGGATCTGTTTGTCCTGACAGCAAAAGGCAGTAATCATGAGCTTCACTCCTGATCAAGCGCGCGTTCAGTTTTCCGCGCTCAATCAACGTATTCACGACAAACCTGTGGTGTTCCTCGATGGCCCGGGTGGATCGCAAGTGCCCCAATCCGTGCTGGAGAAAATGACCGCCTATTTGGGCCATTACAACTCCAATCTCGGCGGACACTATTTTTCCAGTCAGATCACCACGGATTTGATGCAGCAGGCGCGCGAACATGCTCAGGCACTGCTGAATGCAGAATCTTCCGGCAACATTATCTTCGGTGCGAACATGACATCGCTGACGTTTTCGCTCAGCCGCGCAATAAGCCGAGATTGGCAGGTGGGCGATGAAGTGATCGTCACAGCGCTCGACCACTATTCCAATGTGTCCAGCTGGCAGCAAGCTGCCGAAGACAAAGGGGCGATTGTGCATCAGGCGCGCATCAATCCTGTAGACTGCACGCTGGATGAAGAGCATCTGATTTCGCTCATCAATCCGAACACTAAGCTGGTGGCGCTCACTTACGCCTCCAACACCACAGGCTCTATCGTCAATGTGAAGCGCATCGTCGAAGCGGCGCATCAAGCGGGTGCGATGGTTTACGTGGATGCGGTGCATTACGCGCCACATCATCTCATTGATGTGCAGGAATTGGGGTGTGATTTCCTCGCTTGTTCGGCGTACAAATTCTTTGGCCCACATGTGGGGATTGCGTACGTTTCGTCGCAATGGCTGCATGCCCTCAAGCCTTATAAAGTCGAACCGGCGACCAATATTGGCCCGGGCCGTTTTGAAACCGGCACACAGAGTTTCGAAGGGCTGGCTGGCGTCATTGCGGCCATTGACTATCTGGCGCAGTGGGGACAGGCGGGGCTGAGTCTGCGCGAACGTCTTGAGCAGAGCTTTGCCCAGTTCAACGAACACGAGCAGACGCTGAGCAAGCATTTCCTTGCCAGACTGGCGGAGTTAAAAGGCGCCACACTCTATGGTCGTGACGATTATCAGAGCGAAAATCGCACGCCGACGTTTGCCATTCGTTTGGATGATTTCCATCCCGAATTGGTCGCCAGAGCACTGGGCGAGCAGAACATCTGCGTATGGAATGGTCACTTCTATGCCTTGGGGTTGGTTCGCCAACTGGATTTGGAAGACAAAGGCGGCGTAGTGCGTATCGGTTGCATGCACTACAACACCACCGAGGAAATCGATTCTCTGTTTGACGCTTTGCAGCGCTTATAACGTTTCCTCAGATGTTGAATACAAGGCTCGCTTTATGCGGGCCTTGTGCGTTTTTACCTCTTCCGTTATCTCTGTTCCGCCTTGCCAACGTCACTTCTGCTATCGCGCGCCAATTCTGCTTGAGATCGCATTATTTAATTATAATGATTTATTTTGTCTCATTATGGTCTAATTTTTAATCAAGAACGCAAATGAGAAGGTTAAAGGAATGACACAACGAATCGTTATGCCGGGATTGATGGAAGTGGGTGCCGGAGCGCTGAATAAAGTGGCGGAATTACTCACACTTATTGGTTGCCAAAAGCCGCTTATCATCACTGACCGGGTGATGGCGCAATTAGGTTATGTGCCAAAGGTCGAAACCCTGTTAAGTAGTCAGGGCATTCAGTGCGGCGTATTTCTTGATACTGAGCCCGAGCCCACGGAAGCGTCGATTCTGCCAGCTGTTGATCAGGTTCTCAGCGGACAGTTTGACAGCTTGATTGCGCTTGGTGGTGGCAGCGCCATCGACAGCGCCAAGGCGATTGGACTACTGGCCAAACATGGCGGACGCATGCGTGACTACAAAGTGCCTTACGTGGTTAACCAAGCCATTTTGCCAGTGATTGCTATACCGACCACGGCGGGCACGGGCTCTGAAGTCACGCGCGTAACCATCATTACCGATCAAAACAGTGACGAGAAAATGCTCTGCATGGGGCCGGGGTTGATAGCTCGTGCGGCAATCATCGACTTTGAGCTGACGCTTTCCGTTCCGGCGCGCATTGCCGCCGATACTGGCATTGATGCGCTGACGCATGCGATTGAAGCTTACGTTAGCGTAAAAGCGAGCGGTTTTACCGACCAGCAGGCGCTCGCGGCGATGCGCCTTATCGCGCCTAATCTGCGCACAGCCGTCACGCGGCCGGACAACATCGACGCCAAAGAGCAATTGATGCTCGGTGCCACATTGGCAGGCATGGCCTTTTCCAATGCTTCTGTGGCTCTGGTTCACGGCATGAGTCGCCCGATTGGCGCGCACTTTCATGTTCCGCACGGCATGAGCAATGCGATGCTTCTGCCAGCAATTACAGAGTATTCCGTGGCCGCAAGCCCAGAGCGCTATGCAGCGTGTGCCCGTGCGATGGGGCTAGCGGATATTCAAACCAGCGATGAGCAAGCCGTGCAATGCTTACTGACCGAACTGAAACAGCTGAATGCCGACCTTAATGTGCCGACCTTAGCCGAATTCGGCGTTGAAAAATCCCACTATTTCAGTGTGCTCGACATCATGGCCGAGCAGGCTCTGGCATCGGGTTCGCCGGGCAACAACCCAAGAGTCCCAAGCAAGGAAGAAGTGATCGACCTTTATAAAACAGTATGGAGCGAACAATGATTGGAAATTTCATTAACAACGAACATTCAGTGGCGACGTCCGGCCGTTCAGCCAAGGTTAGCGATCCGGCTAACGGTAAGCTCATCGGCGAAGTCGGTTTATCCAGTGTTCATGATACCGAGCAGGCGATCGCGGTAGCCGACGCTGCCTGGCCATCCTGGGCGCAGACAACGCCGCTGAATCGCGCGCGGATCCTGTTTCGCTTTAAAGCACTGTTAGAGCAGAATATGGATGTATTGGCCAGCCTCATCAGTCGTGAGCATGGCAAAGTGCACAGCGATGCGTTGGGCGAACTGACTCGCGGGCTTGAAGTGGTGGAGTTTGCTTGCGGTATTCCACATCTGCAAAAAGGGGAGCACAGTCGCAACGTCGGTAGTGAGGTCGATTCTCATTCGATGATGATGCCGCTTGGCGTGTGCGTCGGGATCACGCCGTTCAATTTCCCGGCCATGGTGCCGATGTGGATGTTCCCGATCGCATTGGCAACGGGCAACACCTTCATTCTCAAACCGTCAGAGAAAAATCCTTCTGCGGCGCTGAAACTGGCCGAACTGCTGCAACAAGCAGGATTACCGCCCGGTGTATTTAACGTGGTTCAAGGGGATAAAGAAGCGGTGGATACACTGCTGACGGACCCGCGGGTGAAAGCGGTGAGCTTTGTCGGATCCACACCGATTGCGGAGTATATCTATGCCAAAGGTTCGGCTTTCGGTAAGCGAGTACAAGCGCTGGGCGGCGCGAAAAACCATATGGTGGTGATGCCAGATGCCGATATTGAACAAGCGGTTAACGCCTTAATGGGGGCGGCGTTTGGCGCTGCTGGTGAACGCTGTATGGCTATTTCAGTGGCGGTCGCGGTGGGCGATGAGGTTGGCGATCGTCTGGCCCAGGCATTGAGCGCCCGACTGAGTCAACTGCGTGTCGGGCCTGGGTATGGTCAGGACGTTGAAAGCGAAATGGGGCCGCTCATTACCAAAGAGCATCAACAAAAAGTCAGTGCGTATATCGACCGGGGAGAGAGTGAAGGTGCAACGCTATTGGTGGATGGCCGTCATTATCAGGTACCCGGTTATGAAGAGGGCTTCTACGTCGGTGGAACGCTGTTTGATCATGTAACGCCAGAGATGACCATTTACCGCGAGGAAATCTTCGGACCCGTGCTGTCGATGATGCGTGTTGCTTCCCTTAACGACGCGCTGGAGCTGATCAATGCTCATGAATTTGGTAACGGCTGCGCCATTTTTACTTCGGATGGCGAAGCCGCGCGCCGTTTCAGCGATCAGGTTGAGGTGGGTATGGTGGGTGTCAACGTACCCATCCCGGTTCCCATGGCCTTTCACTCGTTCGGCGGTTGGAAACGCTCTCTGTTCGGACCGCTGCACATGCACGGCAGTGATGGCGTCCGTTTCTTCACCCGAATGAAAACCATCACCACTCGCTGGCCAAAACATCAGCATCAGGCGGCGGATTTTGTTATGCCAACCATGAAATAACCCTCCTTTCACAGGGCTGCTGTTCTGCTTGCAGGCGGCCTTGTGACAGACGCGATGAAGCGTTTGTGTGTGAGACTCGCAATAAAACGCTTTGTCTTATCAGGCATTACGTTGAACGCGCTGTACGAAGTGGTTACTCTGGGCTCGGCATGAAAACAAGATTGAAAAGGATCAGTGTGGTCAGAAGAGAAAAAGGCTCAACGATTGAGCGTGTGCTTCAAATGCTCGCGTTTATTGCTCAGCATGATGGGCAGTATGATCGCCAGCAGTTGGCATCGGCGATGGGCTTACCTGAATTGGCAACAGGCAAACTGCTCACTCAATTGAATGAGCTCGGCATGATCAGTGAAAATCTGCTGCGCAAGGTGGTGGCGGGTCCTCAGTTGCAGCAAGTGGCGCTGGCGGTATTACGCAACGACGTTTTCGCCCGGCAGCGCCTGAGCGTGCTGGAAGCCCTCGCGAACGAGATCGGTGAAACCTGCGGAATTTCTATCCCCAGCGGTATCGACATGCTTTATCTGGAAAAAGTGCAAACCAACTGGCCACTGCAGATTAACCTGCCGGAAGGGAGCCGGGTTCCGCTGGCAGCCACAGCATCAGGCAAGCTTTATCTGGCGACCTTACCGCAAAGCGCGCGCCGGGTGATTATGGATAATCTGGCGCTGGAAGTGTTTACTCAGCAAACCTTGGTCGACAAAACGGCGCTGGCGCAGGAACTTGATGCGATCGCACAACTGGGTTACGGACGAGACAATGGTGAATTTATTGATGGCATGGTGGCGGTGTCGGTGCCGATTCATTGTGGCGAACATCTGTTCGGTTATCTGTTCTGTCACTGTCCTCAAGTGCGTCATTCACTCGAAGCACTGGAAGTCTATTTACCTCAGTTGCGCCGAGCCGCTGCAGAGATTGGTGCATTGATGCAGTGATAATGAACAGCTAGTTGTTGTCGTCGTTGAGTTGATAAAGGTTGAGTAACTGTTCACGTGCACGTTCTAAATCCGGCAGATAGCTCAGTAACGTTGGGAGAGATTTGCGGGTTTTCGGGCAATGGCAGAAGAGTGAAGCGAGTAACTTGCCCTGTGGTGAAAACAGGGGAATCGCGACGGCAACCAAACCATCAATGAACTCTTCATTATCCACGCTCACTTGCTGGCTACGAATTTGGCGCAGTTCGGCCTCCAGAGATTCCCGATCGCGGTGGGTATTTTTTGCTAACTGTTCAATGGGTGTGCGCTCAAACAGCCGATCGCGCTGCGCTTTACTCAGAGTGCTGAGCAGCAGTTTACCACTGGCTGTGGCCCAGACTGGCGTTCTCATGCCAACAGGCAGCACAATGCGCAGCGGCCAGTTGGTTTCAATCCGTTCCTGATAGACCATCGCGTCGCCATCGGGGACCGCAATCCCACAGGTTTCGTCAATTCGGCGCGAAAGTCCATGCAAAATGGCTTGCAACTGCGCTCGCTGGGTATTGTTGCTCGCAAGGTTCAACGCGATGTTGCGCAGCGCTGCGCCAGGGTAGAGATTGCCACGCTGATCGGTGGTCAGAAAACCTTCCTCATCCAGTTGCTGAACCAAGCGGTGATAGGTCGGTTTGGCGATGTCGGAGTGATAAATCAGCTCTGAAACGGCCACAGGCTGCTCACGTTTGGTGCTTTCACCGATGATTTCAACAATTCGGCTGACAGCGTTTGCTTTGCTTTCCATGCTCACTCATTTCGGAAGGATGATGTGTTGAGAGCCAGTATATCGGCTCTGAGGAGTGGCGCCAGAGTTGCAGGCGCTGGATGTGATAAAACACAGGCCCAAATATCGGGCCTGTGTGAAAACAGCAACACTCAGTCTGCGCTGACTTCCACTTCGTATGAGGTGAACTTGCGAATGTTGATCACGCCGCTATCTAAGATCAGATACTGGCCTTTGATACCTTGCAGAACGCCCGTGACTTCCGGATTCTTATCAAAGTTGTGCGAGGTGATTTTCTTCGGATGCACATCAACCGGATAGGCAAGCTGCGTAGTTTGCTCACTGACTTCAACAACCGCATCTTCACCAAATTGCTGTTTGATTTCTGCAATTTTGTCGGCCAGCAGAGGTTTAAGCTCTGCTGCGCGTTCTTCCAGTGACAGGGGTTCGCCATCACCTTTCAGGAGTTCACGCCAGTTGGTCTTGTCGGCAATGTGTTTGGCGAGCTCAACTTCAACCAATCCTGAGATCTGACGAGTCTTTACTTTGTAGATAGGCAGGCCTTGGGTCGCGCCCTGATCAATCCAGCGTGTCGGGATTTGTGTGTGGCGGGTAATGCCCACTTTCAGGCTCGATGTGTTAGACAGATACACGTAATGATCGACCATACAGTGCGTTTCTGCCCAATCTGGTTCACGGCAGGTGCCCTGATCAAAGTGGCAGGTTTCCGGCTTCATGATGCACATATCGCAGCTGGCGAGTTTCTTCATGCACACAAAACAGTGACCCTGCGAATAACTTTTCTTGGTTTTCTTACCGCATGAGCAGCAGTAGATATTGCCCGTGTGTTTGAGGGTGATGGTGTGGCCCATCAGCGGATTGAGATCGATCTCTGCCTCACCCACCGGCAGTCGGTAAGCGACGGTACCGTCTAGATTGGCGCGCATTTTATCCAGCACGCCCGTTGCGATTATCGACATGACATTACTCTATAGTTTTAGTGTTTGACGTTAGTCTATCAGAAAAGAAAAGCAGAAAGGGCGCCAAGCCGAATGGAAGGCGCTGTTTGTCGGTTATTCGTTCGCTGGTGGAGCGGCAGATTCGGGCAGTGGCAAAGCATCGGCCTCGCTGACGCTATCATCGGCGATTTCAGCCAGTTGCGTGTCATCGAGAACAATGGGCTCTTTCGGGCCGAGGAATTTCGGCTGAGTATCGAAGATATACAGATCGAAAAATGCCTTCGTGCGGGCAAACACTTCGCGCAATCTGACCTGAAAACCGGAATGGTTGGTCGGCCCGGGCACGGCCAGACACGTGGCGTTGATGTCGTGATGATTAGCGATAAACAACGCGCGCTCGCAATGGAACCGCTGGGTAATGATCAGAAAATTATCGGTATCGAAAATGCGTTTCGCGCGCACAATCGAGTCCAGAGTGCGAAATCCGGCGTAGTCGAGATAAATATGCTCATCCGGAACGCCCGCTTTCAGCAGATCGCGCTTCATCGTCCAAGGTTCATTGTAGGAGCGATGCGCATTGTCGCCGCTGAGCAGAAAGCCATTCACTTTGCCCTGTTCGAACAGCTCAATGGCCGCATTGATGCGGTGCACATAGTAGTCATTCAGTGTGCGACCGAGGTACTTACTGGTGCCCAGCACCACGGCAACCTGAAACTTGGGGACGTTATTAATGTCGCTGATGATGCTGTCTTGAGTTTGCCAGCTCACCCAGCGGTCGATGCCATAAATGACGACGGCGCAGCCAAGCAGAGTCAGCGAAATTCGGCGCAGCCAGAGTCCCAGCCTCATACGTCGAAGCCGGGATTTCAGACGAGTGAACAACACTCTGAGATTTAGATTTGACGGTTTCTTTGAGCCCATAGGCCAATCACAACAAAGCTGATGAAAATGATGCCAAACATCATGCCTTGCTCTAAATGAGAGAGTGTCCGAGTCAGGTAAGGGCTTGCTTTAATTATGATTAATCCGTAACCAAACGCGTTAATCAAGATAAAAGCGACGGTGCGCAGAATGAAATGTTGATTGCGCATCACGCGACGCAGCAGTGCGTTGATTTCTCCGCCCAGCATAACCAGCAAACAGGCGATCAGCGCGGTAGAAATTTCGCTGAGATAAGGGGCGATGTAATGTCCCGCCGGGGCAAAAAAGCTCATCATATCCGTGATCTATCAGTAGAACGCCTACATAGGCGTGAACGTTTCAGTGGCAAAAATGATAAGGGATATTGCGGTGAACTATCAAGCTCTTAACTTGTAAGGGTTAACAATGTTTTAAGGCGGTTCAGTCTTCATGAGGTTCAGTGCGCGGCAGGCGAGTTACCGTTTGGGTGAGCTCCAATTTTCTGAGGGGGCTTGTACTCCCCCTATTGCAGAGCGCAATGGTTCAACTTCACCATTCTTCCGGATGCGTCAGGCGTGTTTTTTCGCTAAAGGTCTGCGCTCGAATATCTTGCGGGTTGTAAATGGCGCAGGACTCCATCGACAAGCAGCCGCAGCCAATACAGCCGCCGAGATCGTTCTGCAGTGCTTTTAGCTGCGCAATACGATGCTCCAGCATGGCGTTCCAGTTTGACGCCATCTGCTCCCATTCCTGTCGGCTTGGCGCTTGATGTTTGGGCAAATCCGCCAACGATTCGGCCACCTCTTCTAAGGTGAGCCCGACCATTTGCGCGGCTTTGATCACCGCAATCCGACGCAACACGTTGCGATGGTAACGGCGCTGATTACCAGCATTACGCCAACTATGAATCAATCCTTTCTGTTCGTAAAAGTGTAGGGTGGATACCTTCACTCCTGCGCGTTGGGCAACTTCACCGACGGTCATCTCCATCGTCCGGACTCCTGCTCAGCTACTCTTTTCTGATCATCAATAAAAAAGTGCTTTACCTTAAGTTAACTTGAGGTATTACCGTAACACCAAGTTGGCTTGATATGGAATACAAATATGGAATGGAATAATAAAACCCGCACGCGCTCCTATCTGACCGGACGCTTCTTTGACGGTATCTCTTCCGGGCTGTTTATGATGGCCCTGCCGTGGGCCATGCTGTCGACGCCCAATATGGGCGCGTTTGTGGCGATGGTGGCGCTGGCATGTACCGCCGTGTCTTTTGTGCTGACGCCGTTTTTCTCGACCTTGATCGACCGATTTTCGCGCAAACGCTTATTGGTCTTGGTGCAATGGCTTCAGGCCAGTACCGCAGGGGTGGTGGCTTTGGTTTATTGGGCCGGGTATGAGTCGAATTGGTTGCTGGCGGTGGCGCAATTGCTGTTCTGGACCTCCAGTAATTTGGCTTGGGCGACCAACAACGCCTTTACGCAGGAGAATTTTCATCAGCACGAATATGCGGCGATATCCGGTAAGCAGGAAGTGATCATGCAGGGCACGACGCTGGGTTCTGGCGCGCTCGGTGTGGTGCTGCTGGAAATGTGGGGCATGTTTGAATTCTCCAGCTTTGCGGCCATCGCCTCGGCGATTGCGTGTGTCAGCTATCTGATGACACCGTACCGTCGCCAGTTGCGCCACTCGACGCCGGTATCGTTTCTTGACCAGATGAAAGAGAGCCGGGAGATATTTACGTTAAGACCCCAGTTTTATGCGTTTTTAATGCTCTCGGCGCTGAGCTATCCCATCCTGACGTTTTTGACCAAGCTGGTGCCGATTTGGTTTTCCGAAACGGGGGTGTCGGGTGATTGGTTTGCCGGCTACAACATCGCTTTTGGCACGGGGTCATTGGTCACCGGACTGCTCGTGAGCCGTCTGCTGGGGCTGAGTTCTCATCCCAATATGATGATCGGAGCCATGGGGCTGGCGGCCATCATGTTGGTGGGCATGAGCGTTTCGCCGACGCCACTCTGGTTACTGGTGTTTACCTTCTTCTTTGGCACGTTTAACGCCTTGAATCGTATCGCTCGAACTAACTGGATGCATCATAGCATCAGTATCCACCAACGTGGGCGCGCAGACGGTGGACTGCAAATGTTCGCAACTTTGGTGCAGAGTCTCAGCTATGTGTCGATTGCGTTGCTGAGTCACTATGGCCTGACTCAGTGGGGATTTTTCTTCGCCGCGGCGGTCATGGTGTTGGCAGTCTTGACCATGATGCGTTTAAACAAAACCCCGGATCTGGCGGTCACCGCCGCGTAATATCTTGTTCGCTAAAGAGAAGGTGAATTTGTTCTGTCACTGAGCGAGAAAAGATGGTTAAGATGGTTGCTTCGTTGTCTTGTGGCTAAGACGGCCTAATTAAGCACCACTTAGGAGATCACCTTGAAGTTCGAGTTGGATAAGTTCAACGGCATCATTATCGGCCGGGAAGATGTGCCGGCTGATGTTGATACATTTCACGCACAACTGGCAGACATTGTGGCGTTGGCCCACGCTGAAGCAAAGAACATCATTTGGCTGACGCTGCCGATTGGTTTATCACACTTGGTGCCGATTGCCACCGAACTCGGGTTTGTGTTTCACAATTGCCTTGAGGACGAAGTCACTCTGATTCACAAAGCGCCGTCGACCACGTTTATTCCGTTTATCCCCACGCATACGTTGGGTGCTGGCGCGATAGTCAAAAACAGTCTCGGACAACTGTTGGTGATCAAAGAGCATGGTATGAAAGGCTACAAATTGCCGGGCGGCCATATCGAGTTAGGAGAGAAGATCGAAACGGCCATCATTCGCGAGGTATTGGAAGAAACGGGCGTTGAGACTGAATTTGATTCCATTCTGGGGTTCACCACGCGTCATCCGTTTCAGTTCGGCAAGACCAACATGTACTTGGTGTGTAAGCTCACGGCGTTGTCGGAAGCGATCAACATTCACGATACCGACGAAATTGCCGAGGCGAAGTGGCTTGATGTGCCAGCGTTTTTAGGTGATGACAACAATGCCCACTTTAATCGCCAAATGGTGGATGCGTTGCATGACGCTGACGGCTTGAAAGCGTTTGAGCCCGAGAACAACACCGGACCTTACCGAAAACATGAAACGTTTTTTGCTAAGGTAAGCCGCGACTGATTCGGTTGGGGGATTGTCTTGCGATGATTGTCGCGCCGTGCGGTAAACATTCATCGTTATTCGACATAAAAATGCGTTTTCAGCGCGTGGTCACCCTTGGCGGTGATGGTGACTTCGCGATAACCGATCACACGTTCAATCCAACGCTGCTGCTCAAAAAAGCGGAGCAGCGCCGCGCCTGCCTGTCCGCCAAGATGAAATTGACGCTCACTCCAGTCCAGACACGGACAACACGCCTTGCGCTTGGTTCTGGCATCGATGTCGATACCCAACTGCAAAAACTTCTCTTTCCCTTGTGGTGTCAGGCCAGAACCATCTTGCGTAAGCCAATCGTGTGCAATGAGTGAGTCGTAGAGCTTGACCGCCATTTCTCCGGCCAAATGGTCGTAGCAGGTGCGGGCTTTGCGCAAGTTTTTTGGCACCGTGGCGCGAACCGTGTGATTGGCCTGATACGTAATGCCCATCATCTGTTCAAGCAGCGCTGCGATGTGGGTACTGTAAAGACGAAAGTAGCGGTGGCGTCCTTGTGATAAACACGTCACCAGCTTGGCGTTAAGCAAGCGTGAAAGGTGAGCGCTGGTGGTGGACGCGGAAACATCGGCCACCGCACTCAGTTCCGTGGCCGTCCAGGCGCGTCCATCCATCAGCGCACAGAGAATTTTCATGCGCGAAGCATCAGACAGAGCAGCCGCCAAGGCTGCCATATCCACTTCCTGATTGAAATCTGCACTCTGCTCGGCAGACGAATGGTGTGTGCTCACGTTTAAGTTGCCCAGTTTCGCGTTGCGTCTTTCGCCAATGTATCGTTATCGGTCACCAGTATCAAATGGTTAGCGTGATCACTGTATTGGACGAGAATGTTGATGCCTTCAGCTGCAAGCGCTTGGGCAATGGCGCCGAGTTCGCCCGGCTGCTCTTGTTTCAGTTTGCGGATCAATGGCCGGATGACACTTTGGACGTCAAAGCCATGTTCCATCAGTACTGCTTGAGCTTTCTCGCCGTCCTCAACCAGAAAGTGGGCGTGTGCGCAGTCACCGATCGTAAATACGCCGCCTCCTTCCAGTCCGACACCATTAGCGCCTAACACTTGGCCAAAACGGGCGAGCTCGCCGGGTGTGTGAGCGAAAATAACGTGAATGTTTTGCATCTGCTTTTCCTTGCTTTAGAGGGAACGGTATTCGCGAACCGAGGTAAGTACGTTGATTGTGTAGGAAGAGAAAAGGTCGCGTTTCCCTTCATCTTGCGCCATTTGGTGGTGGACGTTGTGCTTCCAGTGCTGAATGGCCGCTTCATTTTCCCACCACGACAAGGAGATAAATTTGTCGGGATCAGTGGTACTTTGAAAACGTTCAATGGAAATAAAGCCTTCAATCTCACTGAGCAGCGGCTTGAGGATGGCTGCCAGTTCGAAGTAACGCTCTTTTTTGTCTGAGGCTGCGTGAGCTTCAAATAGAACCGCGATCATGATGTTTCCTTTTGGCATGTGACTCATGGATGAAACCCATCATAATCGGTTGAAAAACGGATACTTCGCTGCGCAGCGAAATGTGAAGGAAGGATCGTTTAACACGCAGCGTGAGTGGCGGCGCGCACAGCCAGCTTAAGCGCCGTGCGCGGCAGGGTTATTGGCCAAGATGCTGTTGAAGCTGCTGTTTTAGCGCGTTATACAGTTGCTGTTGTACCTCATCCAGTTGATTCTGACTACGATCCAGGCAAACGGTCAGGCTGCCTAAAGCGGGCAGCCCGGTTAATTTTGTCACACAATCGGGCTGGCCAAAGGCCGAGCGCACGGTGACGCCAAGTCCGGCTTCCACCGCTTTCCACAGGCTGCTCAGGCTGCGACCGATAAAGTTAATTTTCCACGGAATACCCGCAGCATCTAACGCTTCGGTGGCTTGCTGGCGAATCGCACAGGCGCCATCCAACATCACCAAAGGGAGAGGCTGCGTAGCTTGAATAGTGTCGCTTAAGTGCGGGTTGGCAGGACCAAACCAGTGCAAGGGAAGTTCTGCCAAACGTTCACTGTAAGGGGCGGCTTTGGGGCCTTCCCAACCCAAGGAAAAATCAATGTCGCCAGAATGAATCCCCTCAAGCAGCTCTTTATGGCGGCCGACCACCGATTGCAACTGCAATTGCGGGTGAGCGCGCGAAAAAGAGCCGAGCACCTGGGGTAGCAACGCTTCACTAAAATCCTCCTGCATACCGAAAATGACTTTGCCTTCCAGTGTATTGCCTTGTAGCCGCTGCAAGGCCTCATCGTTGAGCTGCAATAGCCGCCGGGCATAAGACAGGACCATTTCACCTGCCTCGGTTGGTTGCAGATGGCGGCCTGATTTGGTCACTAACGCCGTATGACATTGCTGCTCAAGCTTTTTCAATTGGGCACTGGCGGCCGAAGGGGAGCGATTAAGTCGCTCGGCGGCCAGCGCGAAACTGCCGAGTTCAATGCCCAACACAAAACATCGCAGTGCATCCAAATCCAGAGTTCGCATCATCAATGATCCTGAAAATCAAAATTGTTAGTTCCAATAGTTTTGATTTTTTGTATCAAAAGATCAACTTATGCTGACTCCAAAGACGAAATGGAGGCAACACAATGATCGCGATGCAATACAAAATGGTTTTACCCGCAGATTACCCAATGGAGAGCATTGAAAACCGAATCCGCGAGAAAGGACATCTGTTGGATGATTATCCCGGTTTGCTGTTTAAGGCGTATCTCTATTCGCGTAAAGATGCCACGACGTACCACAATGACGTGAACAGCTACGCGCCGTTTTACGTTTGGCGCGATCACGGCTCAATGCGTGCGTTCTTAAACAGCGATGGATTTAAAGGCTTGTGCGAGCAATTTGGTCGCCCGGCAGTGCAGGTCTGGTTTGTTGACGAAGTCCCAACCGCTCCAGATGAAAACGTGGTGTTTGCCTGTATCGAACACACTGCGCAGCTGGGCGCTGATGTTCGCGGCGTCAACGTGACGACCTGGCAATCACTTGGCGTAACGTGGCTCAGCCAGATTGATAACCGTAGCCCGATACAAGGTGATATTTACGCAGTGGGGTATGTGGCCCGTGGGGGTGAATGATTTGACACAGACTTCACGCGTAACATGAATGAAATCCATAAATTAGGCGGCGAATCAGTCATCCTTTTATTCCCAGTGAGAAAGCGGGCGTGGTCATTCTGGCTAACAAGAGTTATCCGAACACCGAACGTGTAAAAGCCGCCTATGAGATTTTGACGGCCGCGATGAAATAACGTGGGCGGTTCTTATTGTCCCCAATCGCCTCGGCAGACATCAACATGCCTTGAACACAGTGATCTGTGTGCTGGTTCACTGTGTTCGTGAGCAAAAATGCACTCTTCAAATATAAATTTGGATGCATATCTAATTAAATTGGAAATTGTTCGACCAAACGGCGTGCGTCATGGATTTATCACAAATCTGATATAAACCTAGTTTTATATGGAAACAGTTGGAGACGCAGTCAGCGGTATTGGTTCTCTGACTTAAGTAGTACTGATATTCATCTAAATATAGGGAATAGATAAATGAGTAATCTACTAGAAAGAACGAATGCATGGCTGGGACATATCACTGGCGCAGAGAAGATTTTGTTACCGCAATCCGTCTTTGCAAGCCAGTCGTTGTTGAAGATGTTAGACACCGACAGCTTGACAGAAAACCCGTCCCGAGCCGCTGCTGTTGGCGACTATAAAGCGCAGGCAGCTAAGGCTTCTACACCGGGTACCGCTCCACAAAGCGTGTTTGATGGTATGCAGACCGCTGTAAACATGTGCCGAACTAAAGCTGAATATAACCCACTAGATCCAGAAGGAAATGGTGATAAGGCGCACTTTATCCAGTTCACGCAATATATCAGCTCAATGCCTTTTGTCACATTGGACTGGGCGACAACCACTCAGATCAAACAGCAGAGCAGAAATGCCGATGTACTGATCAACTCCTTTGTCGACGGCTTTTGGGGGATTGAGAAAGGCGATAAAGACCAGATCGTCACGTCCGTTCAGGGGCTGGTTTCGGCGGCTTTATCTTATGCAAATCAAACTGAGAAACTCTCTAACTTTGCTCAGAACCTACTGCAGGTTGATTCTTCGGGCAACGTGCAGTTCAGTTTGTACAGCAGCACTTTCCAAATTTCAGCGACTGAAAAGAAAGGTATTATTACATTCCATTCTGAATACGAACTTTCTCAAGCGATGTATTCGTTGTCTCCGGCGAACTGGGAGACCGTGAAAGAAGCCTTCGCTCAACAATACAAAGTGACGGTTGACGATTGGATCAATGATATGACGACGCCAGCGAAAGCGGGCAGTACGGTTAAAGCGCTTTGTCTGGAAGAAAGATAACGCTGATAGAAACGTTGTTGTACTGACGTAATAACCAAGCCCGCAGCTGCGGGCTTATGTTTATGTTCAGGATATTCACTACCTTATATGTAAATGAAGAACTCTCTGAACTATGAACCCCGGAATCTGATAGGAGGTTAGATATGACAATGAAAACGCTCATTATGTTGTTCGTCAGCTTTTTTATAATTAGTGGATGTAGCTCATCAGCAACAAGTGAATCCCCTAATTCCATAGTGCCAAAGTCAACGTTTAAAAATACGACCGTTTGGAACAGCGGGCAAAAATTCTGGAATGTCATAGGGTCAACGGATGATCCGAAAATAGATCACAACTCTTGGATCGCGATATATCGAGATAAATGCGGAACAGACCCCGGTAAACTTAGTGCGACTGGCGCAATGTGCCCACACAACGCCCTTGGCGGGCACGTAGTGAAAGATGGCCAATCGCAATATCCAGCCAAAAATTCTGCCGTCTATATCCTTCCTATTTGTACGAGTGAAAATAACCAGCCTAGTCTGGAGATGACCGTCGCGGCGGATGACACTTGCGTCGTGGTATTGAACTATTGGATGAAGTAAACGCGCCAAGTGTTAGCAGATAAACATGGTGGCGTCTTTCCTCCTGCCAAAAAACAAAAAAGCCCCTTTACAGGGGCTTTATCAATTCAATCTCTTAGAAAGAAGTGCGTTTGTAGCGACGGTATACCGGTTGCCAGAAGTGCTGTTCAATTGCCACTTCCAGTGCCTCATCGGTGATCTCCAGAGCAACGCCTTGTTCAATGGCTTTCTTCGCCACAGCAAAGGCAATTTTCTTCGATACCGAGTGAATCGATTCCAATGGCGGCAGCAGTGGGCCGTGGCCGTTGATCGCCAGCGGAGAACACTCAGCCAGCGCACGGCTTGATTCCATCAGCATATCGTCAGTCACGCGTTTTGCGCCAACGGCCAGAACGCCCAGGCCAATACCCGGGAAGATGTAGCTGTTGTTACATTGTGCGATTGGGTAAGTCTTGCCTTCGTTGATCACTGGATCGAACGGGCTGCCTGTTGCAACCAGTGCTTCACCGTTGGTCCAACGAATGATGTCGCTTGGCGTTGCTTCCACACGGCTGGTTGGGTTCGACAGCGGGAACACGATTGGGCGAGGGCAGTGCAGGTGCATCTCTTTGATCACTTCTTCACTGAACAGACCCGGTGCACCAGATACACCGATCAGAACGGTTGGTTTCGCCTGACGAACTACGTCATGCAGCGAGTAACCATTGCCTTCGGTTGTCCACTCTTTGGTGTTGGCTTTTTTCTGAACCAAACGTTGTTGGAAGTCCAGCAGGTTTGGCATGCCTTCTTCCAGCAGACCCCAACGGTCTACCATGTAAACCTGAGAGCGTGCTTGTTCGTCGGAAATGCCTTCCGAGACCATTTGCGCGATGATCGCTTCGGCGATACCACAACCCGCAGAGCCTGCGCCCAGGAAGGTGATGCGTTGTTCAGACAGTTTGCTGCCTGCCGCTTTACACGCGGCCAGCAGAGAACCCACGGTAACCGCTGCAGTGCCTTGGATGTCATCGTTGAAACAACAGATACGGTTTTTGTAACGCTCAAGAAGCGGCATCGCGTTTTTCTGTGCGAAGTCTTCGAACTGCACCAGTGCTTCTGGCCAGCGGCGTTGAATCGCCTGAATCACTTCTTCAACAAACGCATCGTACTCAACGCCGGTAATACGTGGATGACGCCAGCCCATGTACATTGGGTCCGCCAGACGTTGTGGGTTGTTGGTACCGACATCCAGCACGATAGGCAGAGTATAAGCCGGGCTGATACCGCCACACGCGGTGTACAGTGACAGTTTACCGATTGGAATACCCATGCCGCCGATGCCCTGGTCACCCAGACCAAGAATACGTTCGCCGTCGGTGATGACGATAACTTTGACGTTGTGGTTCGCTGCGTTGTTCAGCAGATCGTCGATGCGATCGCGGTTCGCGTACGAGATGAACAGACCGCGACCACGGCGGTAAATGTTAGAGAAGTTTTCACACGCCGCACCAACGGTCGGCGTGTAGATGATTGGCATCATCTCAGAAATATGGTTTTGCACCAGACGGTAGAACAGTGTCTCGTTGGTGTCTTGCATGTTGCGCAGGTAAATGTGCTTGTCCATATCGCTTTCAAAGCTGCGATATTGTTGGTAGGCACGAACTACTTGTTCCTGTATTGTTTCCGTGGCTTCTGGTAACAAACCTTCCAGGTTGAATGATGCACGCTCTTCAGCGGAGAATGCACTGCCTTTGTTAAGAAGAGGGGTACTGAGCAGAGCTGGACCAGCGTAGGGAATATAAAGCGGACGTTTGTCGTTATTCATTTTCGGCCTTTGTAGGGTGGACGGGAAACGCAAAAATGATAACGGCTTATCTGCTAGGTTGTAAATAGACAACCCGTAACCTTCAGGAGATTATTCTGCCTAAAGTCAGTAACATTTCCTAAACCTAGTTAAAATTGGCCAAATCAATACCCAAACGGCTTACTATTTATCGAAATCATCCTTAGAATTTTCTTTTATAAAATATGCAGTTACTTCCTATTCAGCCCCTAAAAGAGACCTTTTTGCAGGCTTTGCAACAAGATCATGTGATTGTCGAAGCGGAAACCGGTTCCGGCAAGTCGACTTGTCTGCCACTTTGGGCAGCGCAGCAAGGGCGGGTTTTGGTCATCGAACCGCGCCGAATTGCCTGTACTTCTCTGGCTGAGTTTCTCGCTCAGCAGCGCGACGAAGCGATCGGCCAGCACATTGGTTACGCCATCAAACTCGAAAACCGTTATTCAGAACAGTCGCAAGTGGTGTTTGTCACCCCGGGTGTCGCGCTGCGCTGGTTTGCAGAAGATGGACTTAAGCAGTTTGATGTCATCATGGTGGATGAGTTTCACGAGCGTCGCTGGGATACCGATTTGCTGGTGGCACTGCTGAAAGAGCGTCAGAGTCATCGTTTAGTCGTGACCTCTGCAACACTGGAAGGGGAGCGCCTCGCGGCATATTTACAAGCTCAGCGGCTGCAAGCGAGTGGGCGCATTTATGACGTCAGTATTGAGTACCGTGCGTCTGACAGTCGGCAGTTACCCGATGGGCGCTATCTTGCCGAGCGGGTAAAAGCCGAAGTGACAGAAGCGATGTCAGCTACCGAGGGCGATATTTTGGTCTTTCTGCCCGGGCGCAAAGAGATTCAGCAGTGCCAACAGATGCTCAGCGGGATCGACTCACTGCTGGTGGTGCCGCTGCATGCTTCAGTCAGTGAACATGAGCGCTCGTTAGCTTTGAATCCGCAGCGCCAGCAAAAAGTGGTGCTGGCAACCAATGTGGCGGAGACCTCGCTCACCATTCCCAATATTGCCTGGGTGATCGACAGCGGCTTAGAGCGCCGCAACGAACAGCGCAATGGCCGCACGGCGCTTGTCTTAAAACACATTTCCAAAGCGAGTGCCAAGCAGCGTGCAGGTCGGGCTGGTCGCGTGATGCACGGCGTAGCCGTGCGTTTATATGGCCAACACGCCGCGCTGGATGCCGTCACGCCGCCGCAATTGCAACGTGAAGATCTGACTGAGCCGATGCTGGCCGCTGGCAGCTGTGGTTCGCCACTGCAATCACTGACGTTCCTTGAGACTTTGCCGGAAAAGACGCTGACCCAAGCTGCGGAGATGCTCAAGGGCATTGGTGCGCTGGATGAGCATTTGGCTATTACCGAGCACGGCCGCCGCATTGCACCCTTGCCGGTTGATGCGCTCTACGCCGATTTGGTGGCCCGCATCGAACCGAAAGCGCTGAAAGAAGCCATGATTGATCTCACGGCGGCATTGGCCGTGCCGGCGAGTCTCTATTCACTCTCTTCAAACGACGAGCTGCTGGAAAAATTGCAGCAGGAAGAGCCGCTGGGCTGTGACGCACAATTGGTGATTCAGCTTGTTCGTGGCCAGGCTTTTTCCGCTGTTACAACCGATGAAGAAGCGCTGCGGGAAGCGCGCGGTTTATCCGAGCAGATGCGTGATATCTATGAGTTGCCTGAGCTGGAGGTGGCTTCGCGCTATCAGCATGCGGCTTTGGCAGAAGCGATCGGCCGTTTGCATCCTGAGCTGCTGTTTGTACGCCGCGAACGGCGTCGAGAAGCGCTCGGCAACGGGCGAATGGAAGTGCTGACGGGGCGCAACAGTCGTTTCCCGGTGCGTTCTGAAGCTGCGCTGGTGTTGGATCAACACAGTTTGCCGGGCAAAGGCGTCAAGCAGACATTGACGCTGGCAACGGTCATGATGCCGGTACCGCTGTCACTGATTGAAACGCTGGAATTGGGGCAGTGGCAGCAGGGCGAAACGGTGCAGCAAGATGGCGTACTGAGCACCGTTCTCAATCTTCACTATGCTGGCCGCGTGGTCGCGAGCAAAACGGTGCAGGCGAGCGGTGAATTGGCGCTCAAACCTTTGGTGGAAGCCGTGAAAGCAAACGAATGTCTGCCCGGTTTTGCTGAGCGACGCCATTATGAAATCGAGTTGTGGAAACTTTACGTCGAGCTGGGGTTGGATGCTAATGCGCAACAACATGGCGAGATCACCTTCGAAAGCTGGTTTGAACAGCAACTTCAGGCGTTAGGGGTAGAGTCGCCGGAAGATCTGGCGATGTTTGACGCTGATGATATACCGTTCGCGGGAATCCCTTATTGGGAACTGAGCGATTTTGCTGAGGCCTATCCGTTTGAACTTAGTCTGGGTGATTTACAGCTCACGGTTGAATATTTCGTCAAACGTAAATTGGTACAGGTGGTGTACAAAAGTGGCCTGCGCAAAACGGTCCCTAAACGCTGGGAGCTCCCGCGCTGGAGCGGATACAAAGTCCAGTTCAGGAAGGCGAGCCGGGTGATTGATATTCAGTAATGATGTTCGGGCGTGAATAATTGTTGAATAAATTGTTTGTAGCCCGAAATATTAATCAACCACACACCTATTTTGTTGTCTTTGATCAATTTTTGTTACCAGATTGATTTTTATATAGCCCATTGGTTTGAAGGTGGGGCATAAAAGAATGTTTTTATATATCGTATTGCTATATAAGAAATCCTGAATAATATTGATCTCAAACGAGACCACTGATGTCGGGGGACAACATGGAAAAAACCGATCGAATCTCTGTCGTGTTTGATTACACCAGCTTCTTAGGCACCTCTTGTACAAAAAAATGGACTTTTTCAGATGCGCTCGTTTCATTTGCCCCTGTTTTCGGAACGGTGTGGCATGACACAGTGAAAGATGGCAAAAGTCATGAAGAGAGGCTGTGGGACATGGCGCTGCAGCGACTGTCCAGCCGCAGAAGCGATGAATCCAATCTGGTGACGCTGGTGAAGCTCGCCAAGCTGGAAGGGATTGAAGAGCTCAAACTGGTAATGCCCTATTCATTGGATGCAGACCAGATCGCTGCGATTCAGACCCGAGGTGAAGCGCAAATAAAAGTGTGTGCACCGGAAGAATTTATTATTACCTTTTAAAGAAAAACGGGGCTGATTGCCCCGTTTTTTTATCGGTCAAATTCTAAATAAACAGAAAGAACAGCGTTGTAGCAACGATACCAATCAGAGCATAAGGGAACTGCGTGATGGCGTGTTGCATTGAAGTACAGCCACTACCTTGCGCTGATAGTACCGTGGAGTCACTGAAGAAACACGAGTGGCTGCCTGCCGCTGATGCAGAGAGCAGAGCACCGATAGTCAGCGACACTGGCACGCCCATTTGCTCGCCCAGCGGGAATACAATCGGCATCGCAACTGCAAACAGACCCCAGGATGACGCCGTCGCAAAGACCAGACCGGTCATTACCAGGAAGATGATCGCTGGGAACAGAGCGGGTGACAGCCAAGGCGTAACCGCTTCAATTACGTAGGAAGTCAGGCCCAGTTGGTCGTTCACGTTCTTGAGCATGAAACCACCAATCACCGTCGCCAGCGGCAGCATCATGATTTTGATACCGTCGTAAATCGCTTCGAACATAGAGTTTACTGGCATCAGGCGCTGTACGCCGTACAGGAAAATGGTGAAAATAATCGCCACAAACACACCGGCCAGCAGGTCGATATCGAAGTACCAGCTTGCGCCGACCAACACCACCATCGGCAGCGCGAAGTTCAGCACGCCCATGGTTGAGTTTGGATGCGCCGTGACTTCTTCGCCCATCGAAATATCCACGCCACCATCAGGCTGAACCTGACCGGCTTGCGCGCGCTGCTCGGCAATCTTCATCTGGCCGAGGTCTGGAATTTTGTCCATCGCAACTAGGAATACTACCAGCAGCGTCACCCAACCGTAGGCCATGTAAGGAATCGCTTCGATGTAAGCCTGAATGCCTTTCCCTGCGTCTGCCACATTGTTGGCTTCCAGCAGTGAACCGAAGAAAATCGCCCAGGTTGAAATGGGGATCAGGATACACACTGGCGCAGCCGTTGAATCGACCAAATACGCCAACTTTTCGCGTGAGATCTGGTAGCTGTCGGTGATGCGCTTCATTGACGATGAAATCGCGATAGCGTTGAGATAATCGCAAAATACCCAGCACGAAAGTCAGCAGCATCGACTGACGCTTACTTTTTACTTTCGTCACCAGCGCTTCACTGAAACTGAGGATGCTGCCGCCTTTCTCAAGAATCGTGATCAGACCGCCCATCAGGCCACACACCAGAATCAGCCAGGCGATGGTTTCATCCATCATGACCGACATTGACATGTCGACCACGCCGCCAACCACTTCGGTCGGGTTAAGCATGATCAAGCCGACAATCGCGCCGCTGAACAGCGCTTCCACCGTACGGTGGGTCAGCAGGGCGAAGGCAAGAACGAAGACTGTTGGCAGTATGCTGTACCAACCGTATTCCGTATCTGGCTGGTGGCTGGTCCCGATGGTGGCGAAAATGCCAATGAGCACCGCGATACCAAGGACCGCAATCAGACTTTTAAAGTCGAATGCGGGTTGCATCTTTATTGCTGGGTTTTTAGTCGTCATAAATAGAGATCCTTTCTCAATTAGGCTGAATGAAGCATCCATTCCACTTCAAGTGGCGTTACTGCTTGTTCAAACTCCCTCAGCTCTTTGTCTTTACATGCGGTATAAAGCGAAACAAATTCCTGTGGCAAGTACATGCCAATCAGCTCACTGGAGCTCAGTGTTCTGAGTGCATCCGCCATGCGCGTTGGCAATGAGGCTGCGTGTTCATCCAGAGCGGGAGGACATTGCTCCGGCCCGAATTGTTGGCTGGCGAGCAGGCCGCTCAGTACCACGACCGCCAGCAAATATGGGTTCACGTCTGCGCCGGCAATTCGGTGCTCGATGCGGCGGTTTTTGCTGTCACTCATCGGGATACGAAGGGCAACACCGCGGTGGTTTTCAGCCCAGTCTGCACGGGTTGGGGTGTACATCATCGGACAGAAGCGTCGATAGGAGTTCACGTTGGGGCAGAGTAGTGCCATAGATTCCGGCATCATGGCAAGCATTGCTGTTAAAGTTTTGTAAAAAAATGGGCTGCAATCACCTTGGCTGTCTGAGAAGCGGTTATGACCGTGTTCGTCTAATACACTCAGGTGAATATGCATGCCGTTACCCGCTTCGTCAGCGAATGGCTTCGCCATAAAGGTCACATCAAACCCGTGTTTGAGCGCCACCTGGCGGATCAGACGTTTGGCATAAATGACCTGATCGCAGGCATTGATGACATCGGCTTGATGGTTGAAGTTGATTTCGAACTGGCCCGGTGCGGACTCAGACAATGCGCCGGACGTATTGAGGCCCTGGGCTTGCGCGGCGAAGTTGAGATCGCTGAGGAAGTCGGCGTAGTCATCCAGGTTTTCGATGTTGTACACATCCGATTTGAATTCGCGTCCCTGATGAATCGGGTTGACGGGGGGTTGGATTTCGCCTTTGTCGTTGCGGTTTTTGTCGATCAGATAAAATTCAAGCTCAATCGCGGTGACTGGAAAAAGATTGTTGGCGTGTAAGCGTTCCATCATCTGCGCCAGAACCACGCGCGGTGACATCAGTGTCTCTTTTTCTCCTTTGCGGTCCATCATGTTGAGCATGATCTGGCCGACTTCAGGGTTAAAGGTCGGGGTTAAGGTGCCCAGAATCGGATAACAAATATGATCTGGTTCGCCGATGGCTTCGCCCAGTCCCGCTTCTTCTACCACCTTGCCGTGTACACTCAATGACAGCGTCGACAGCGGCAGATAGACCCCTTTGTACACTTTATCGAGCGCTTCAATGGGGATGCGTTTGCCGCGAGGTCGCGCATTGATATCAGGAAAAATGAGATCGATGAAGCGTATCTCGGGCCATTCTTGTTTAAAATTTTTAACTTCTTGTATGAATCCGTCCATTTTCAGACACTCCGTATGGCTGACATGTAACTTATATTTAACAAGCTTTGTGTTTTTGGCAATAATTAATGACGAATTGGTAGAAATTTTTAACGAAGATCATGTTTTGTGTCTTTTTTGTTAATTTTGGGTTGTGTTTTTGGTTTTTGAGTTTTAGGTTGGTAAATATATTGAACAAGCGGGTAGGACGTCGCGATGAGTAAAGAGAACGGAATGACCAAGCCCGTGATTGGCGTGATTTGTTGTCGTAAGCAGGTAGAAGGCTATGACGTACAAAGTGTGAATGAGCTGTATCTGAATGCGGTTCGCGATGCCGGAGCCTCGCCATTGTTGCTGCCAGCCGGTGCCGATGCACAAGAGCTCAAGCAATTGCTAACCATGCTTGATGGCGTGTTGCTCACCGGGAGTCACTCAAACGTCGCTCCACATCGTTATGCAGCTACGCACGATGAACCGAAAACGGACGAGTCCCGCGATGCGCTCTCTTTTACTCTGATTGATCACTGCATCGAACAGAACATTCCGCTGCTGGGTATCTGCCGCGGTTTTCAGGAAATGAATGTGGCTTTGGGTGGAACACTGCACCCGAAAGTGCACGAGACCGACGGCTTTATGGATCACCGTGAAAGCCAGAGTCCGGACTTCAACGAGAAGTATGCCTACGTGCATACGGTAAAAATATCGTCCAACGGCAGCTTTGCTCACTGGCTCGGTTCTCAGGAAGACATTGAGGTCAATTCTCTGCATGGCCAGGGTGTCAACCAACTTGCACCGCGACTGACGAAAGAGGCCGAAGCGCCGGATGGGTTGGTTGAAGCCTTTAGTCTCAAGGGTCATCCGTACTTCATTGGTGTGCAATGGCACCCAGAATGGCAATCTCGTAAAAGGATCTTTTCCAGAATTCTATTCGATCGGTTTATCATAGCGGCTTCGGAACGTCGGAGTCTTTTAAATGGAAACAGATTCAATTGGTCAAAAAATTGCGCAACTGCGTAAGGAACACAAATTATCTCAACGTGAACTGGCGGAGAAAGCCAATATAACTCACAGCGCTATCTCGTCGATTGAGAATAACAAAGTGAGTCCTTCTGTCAGTTCGCTGCACAAGATTGTGAAAGTATTCAATCTGTCTCTGTCCGAGTTCTTCACTCAGGACCAGACAATTGAAGAGCGCCCGGTGGTGATTGCTCCGGATCAGCTGATTGAAATCGGTAACGAACGTGTATCGATGCGATTGGTGTGTGATGGTCGTGATAAACGCCGGATGGGCTTCTTGATTGAGTGTTTTCAACCTCATACCGATACCGGTGTGATCAGTATTAAACACGAAGGCGAGGAAAGCGGAACGGTACTCGAAGGTGAAATCGAGCTGACCCTGGGCGATAAAACTTATGTCATTCGCGAGGGTGAGTGTTACCTCTTCGATACCAACGTGCCTCATAAATTTACCAATAAAACGGATAGAGTTTGCCGGATAATTAGTGCTCATACGCCGCCAAGCTTCTAGACGTTTTCTTTGTTAAGGAAGCGTGATGAGAACTCAACAGCAATGGATGGATTTGCGGCAGCAACACAATATTGAAGGACGAGCCTTCATCAATGGTCAATATCAGGATTCACTCAGCGGCGAGACGTTTGAAGTCATCAACCCCGCCACTGAAGAAGTCATCGCCTATGTGGCGCGATGCAGTGATCAGGATGCAATAGCCGCAGTTGAGTATGCAAAGGGCGCTTTCCGAAGCGGAGAATGGACCGGTCAGTCACCGGCAGCGAGAAAACAGGTTCTGCTCAAACTGGCGGATCTGATTGAACAGGAGAAAGAGACTCTGGCTCTGCTGGAGACCTTAGATACAGGAAAACCCATCAGTCACAGCTATCAGACTGACATTCCCGGCGCGGCGTCCTGCCTCCGTTGGTATGCGGAGGCCATCGACAAGATTTACGGCGAGGTCGCGACCACCGAACACAATGTTCACGCCTACATTACTCATCAGGCGGTCGGCGTAGTGGCCGCCATCGTTCCTTGGAACTTCCCGTTGTGGCTCGCGTGCTGGAAAATTGGTCCGGCATTGGCGGCAGGCAACAGCGTGATCCTCAAACCGTCAGAGAAATCGCCCCTCACCGCTATCTTCCTTGGTCAACTGGCGCAACAAGCCGGGCTGCCCAATGGTGTTTTTCAAGTTCTGCCTGGTTTTGGCCACGAAGTGGGCGATGCGCTGGCGCGTCATCATGACGTCGATTGTATTGCGTTCACCGGTTCCACGCGTGTCGCTCGCCAACTGATGATCTGCTCTGGCGAGTCCAATATGAAGCGCGTATGGGCGGAAGCGGGCGGCAAGAACGCCAACATCGTGTTCGCTGACTATAAAAACTTAGATAAAGCAGCGCAAGAAACGGCGGCCGGCTGCTTCTACAACCAAGGCGAAGTCTGTGTCGCGGCGACCCGCTTGCTGGTGCACGAGAGCATCAAAGAAGAGTTTGTGCGTAAAGTGATTGCCGCGAGCGAAGCCTTCACTCCGAAAGATCCACTCGACCCAAGCAGCAGCATGGGCGCGCTGATTGACCAAGAGCACAAGAACAAGGTGCTGAGCTACATTCGTCAGGGCGTGGAAGAGGGCGCAACCCAATTATGCGGTGGCAGTGTGCAATGCAAAGGCGCGTTTGTGTCACCGGTCATTCTCGATAACATCACCAACGACATGACCGTGGCGCAGGAAGAGATTTTTGGCCCGGTATTGTGTGTGATCCCATTCTCGACCGAAGAAGAAGCGATTCAGATTGCCAATGACTCCCCATACGGATTGGGCGCGGCATTGTGGACCTCCGATCTCGACCGCGCTCACCGCGTGGCGCGCAAACTGGAAGCGGGTTCGGTGTGGATCAACAACTACAACGAAGGCGACATGACTGTGCCTTTCGGTGGGTTCAAACAGAGTGGCAACGGACGCGACAAATCGCTGCACGCATTGGAAAAATTTACGGAAGTGAAGACGACCTGGCTACGTCTGGGCTCGTACTAAAAGGAGTTAGCTGTGATTAATCATACCAGTTCATATTACGCCGCAACGGCGAATTACCATCGTGATTTCCCTGTGCTTGAAGGCGACATGGAGTGCGATATCTGTATTGTTGGCGCTGGATTCAGTGGCCTCTCTTCAGCGCTGCATCTGGCGCAGAAAGGTTTCAAAGTCGTGGTGCTGGAAAGTGCCAAAGTGGGCTTTGGTGCCACCGGTCGCAACGGCGGCCAAATTGTGAATAGCTACAGTCGTGACGTGGAAGTGATCGAAAAACGTTACTCACCGGATGTAGCGCAATCACTGTGTAGCATGATTTTTGAAGGCGGCGACATCATTCGCGGCCTGATCAAAGACCACAACATCGATTGTGATTACCGTCAGGGCGGCCTGTTTACCTCGGTCAACAAGAAGCAGCAAGCCGGGCTCGCCGCGCACAAACATCACTGGGAACGCTACGGCAACCACGATCTGACGCTGCTGGACAAACAAGAGCTGCAAACTATGGTCGGCACCGATGCCTACGAAGGCGGCTTGCTTGACATGCGTGGCGGTCACATTCATCCGCTGAAACTGGCGCTGGGCGAAGCCGAAGTGATTTTATCTCTCGGCGGCCAGATCTTTGAACAGTCGGCAGTCACGCGCATCGAAAAAGGGACGAACCCTATCGCACACACGGCGAACGGGTCGGTCAAAGCCAAATATCTGGTGTTGGCTGGCAACGCGTATCTTGGCGGTTTAGCTCCCAATATCAGCAACAAGGCGATTCCGTGCGGCACTCAGATTGTGACTACCGAAGTGCTGAGTGATGAATTGGCAAGCGAGCTGCTGCCACAGCGTTACTGTGTCGAAGATTGTAACTATCTGCTGGATTATTTCCGCCTCACGGCCGACAACCGCATGCTGTTTGGGGGTGGTGTGGTGTACGGCGCGCGCGATCCAAACGACATCGAAAAACTGATTCGTCCGAAGATGGAAACCGTGTTTCCACAGCTCAAAGGCAAGAAAATAGACTTTGCCTGGACGGGTAACTTCCTGCTGACTTACTCGCGTATGCCGCAGTTCGGTGCCTTTGCCGATAACATCTATTACCTGCAAGGCTACAGCGGCCACGGCGTGACGTGCACGCATCTGGCGGGCAAATTGCTGGCAGAAGCACTGACCGGACACGCTGAGCGTTTCGATGCCTTTGCATCGCTCAAACATTACGCCTTCCCGGGCGGACGCCACTTCCAGGTGCCGTTCACTGCGCTCGGCGCTGCTTACTACAACCTTCGCGATAAATTAGCTATCTAACCAGCCTGCGGGTAAAAGGAAAAATCCAATGTCTAGAAACGTAACGTTTGCTTCCGTTCAGTTGGCGATCTCCTGGAATATGGAAGAGAACCTGAACAAAATCCGTCTGGCGGTGGCTGAAGCCGCGTCACATGGCGCGAATGTGGTAGTCCTGCAGGAGCTGATTGCCGCGCCGTATTTCTGCAAAAAGCAGGAAGCGAAATATTTCTCGCTGGCCGAGGAAACTGACCAGTGCCGCCTGATTAAAGAGATGAGCCTGCTGGCGAAAGAGTTCAACGTGGTGATTCCGGTGTCTTACTTTGAAAAAGCGGGCAACAGCTTTTTCAACTCACTGGTGATGGTGGATGCGGACGGCACGGTGCTGGACAACTACCGCAAATCGCACATTCCTGATGGGCCGGGCTACAGCGAAAAATTCTACTTCAGCCCCGGCGATACCGGCTTCAAAGTGTGGGATACCCGTTTTGGTCGTTTTGGTGTCGGCATCTGCTGGGATCAATGGTTCCCCGAGTTGGCGCGCAGCCTAGCACTGGCGGGCGCGGAAGCCATTTTTTACCCCACTGCCATCGGCTCGGAGCCACAAGATCCCACGTTGGATTCACGCGACCATTGGCAGCGCACCATGCAAGGCCACTCGGCGGCGAATTTGGTGCCGGTGATTGCGTCTAACCGCACTGGCGTTGAAACCGATGATGGCATCGAAACCACCTTCTACGGCTCGTCATTTATCACCGACCACACCGGCAAGAAATTGGCGGAAGCGGAGCGCCATGAAGAGACCATCCTCTATGCGACCATCGACCTTGAGCAAACTGCTCAGGCGCGTCATAGCTGGGGCTTGTTCCGCGACCGTCGTCCGGACCTTTACGGCGCGATTCAGTCGCTGACCGGAAAATAACGCGGAGGTCGGATATGGAACTTACCGGCACACCTAAAGAGAACGGATTTTACTTCCCGGCCGAATTTGCGCCGCAGGAGCAAGTTTGGATGGCGTGGCCGTCTCGCCCGGACAACTGGCGCGACAACGGCGAGCATGCGCAGCGCGCTTTTGCGGATGTCGCGACGGCGATCAGCCGCAAAGCCAAAGTCACCGTCGCGGTCATCGCGGATTATCTTGAGGCGGCGCGTGCGTTGCTACCTGAGCCGATTTCGGTGGTGGAAATGGCATACAACGATGCCTGGATGCGCGATATCGGCCCGACGATGGTAGTGAACTCCGACGGCGAACGTCGTGGCATCAGCTGGCAGTTCAACGCCTGGGGCGGTGAATACAATGGATTGTATGCGCACTGGAGCGAGGACGATCAAGTGGCGGGACAGATCTGCAATCAGCTGAACGTCGATCACTACCAAGCGCCGTTTGTGCTGGAAGGCGGCGCGATTCACACCGATGGCGAAGGCACGTTGTATACCACGGAAGAGTGTTTACTCTCTCCGGGGCGTAACCCGCACCTCAGCCGTGAAGAGATTGAAGCACAACTGGCGCAATATCTTGGCATTCGCAAAGTGATTTGGCTGCCTCGCGGTCTGTTTAACGACGAAACTGACGGCCACGTCGACAACCTGATGCACGTGATTGCGCCGGGCGAAGTAGTGCTCAGTTGGTGCGACGATGCATCGGATCCGCAGTATGCGATTTCGCGCCAAGCGTACGATGTGCTCAAGCGTGAAACCGACGCACAGGGCCGGCGCATTGTGGTGCACAAGCTGCCGATTCCCGGGCCGCTCTATCTTGATGAACATGAAGCTGCGGGCATTGCGGCTTCACAAGGAATGAAGCGCGCGGCGGGTGAACGACTCGGCGGCTCATACGCGAATTTTCTGATGTGTAACCAGAGCATTTTTCTGCCGCTGCTGGATGACACGATGGATAGCAAAGCGATCGCGGTACTGCAAACGGCGCTGCCCGATTACGAGATCATTGGCGTCGCCACGCGAGAAATCCTGCTTGGTGGCGGCAACATACACTGTATTACCCAGCAGATTCCCGCCGCTCGTTAATACGTCACTCAGGTAAACAAAATGGAACAGATAAAAAATAAAGCGCTGCTGGCGTTCCTTGGTGAACCCTGCGGCATGGAGTTGGCCGTCTCAAATCCGGCGACCGGCGACGTTTTAGGCTACCTTCCGACTCAAAGTGAAGGCGAAATTCTGGATGCGATTGAACGTGCACATTTGGCACAAAAATCGTGGCAAACGCGCACCGCGAAAGAGCGCGGTGCCATTCTTGAGCGTTGGTATGACTTGATCATGGCCAATCAGGAGGATCTCGGTCGCCTGATGACGATGGAGCAGGGTAAACCGCTGGCGGAAGCCAAGGGTGAAGTGGCGTACGGCGCCAGTTTCATTCAGTGGTTTGCCGAAGAGGGCAAGCGTACGTATGGCGAGTCCATCCCTGCGCCAGCCAGTGACAAGCGCATCGTCACCATCAAACAGCCGATCGGTGTGGCTTGTGCAATCACGCCTTGGAACTTTCCGATTGCGATGATCACACGCAAAGCGGCGCCAGCACTGGCGGCCGGCTGCGCGTTCATCTGCAAACCGGCCAACCAGACGCCGCTGTCGGCCTATGCGGTTGCAGAGCTGGCGTATCAGGCGGGTGTACCGCGCGATGTGTTGCAGCTGGTGGTCAATGAATCGTCGTCCATGATTGGTGAGGTGTTTACCGCCAGCCCGCTGATTCGCAAGTTGTCGTTTACCGGTTCAACTCAGGTTGGACGTCTGCTGATGGCGCAGTGCGCGGGCAGTGTGAAACGCATGTCGATGGAACTTGGCGGCAACGCGCCATTCATCGTGTTTGACGATGCGGACATTGAACTGGCGGTCAAAGGCGCGATGGCATCAAAGTTTCGTAATGCCGGGCAGACCTGCGTGTGCGCAAACCGTTTCTACGTGCATGACTCCGTCTACGACACGTTCGTCAATCGTTTCAAACAAGAAGTGGAAAAACTCGTCGTGGGCAATGGCTTGGATGACGGCGTGACGGTCGGTCCGGTCATTGAGCAAAAGGCCAAAGAGAACATTTTGGCGCTGATCGAAACTGCGGTTGAGCAGGGCGCGACTCAATTGACGGGCAAAGCGTCGCTGGATGGTCTGTTTATTCAGCCTTGCATTCTGACTGATGTTCGCCACGATATGGACATCGTGCAGGAAGAGATCTTCGGCCCGGTTGCGCCAGTGATTCGTTTCCACAGCGACGCTGAATTGATTGAGATGGCCAACGACACCATTTACGGCTTGGCGGCGTACTTCTACAGCCAGAACATTGCCCGCATTTGGCAGGTCGCGGAAGCACTTGAATACGGCATGGTCGGCATCAACGACGGCATGATTTCAACTGAAGTCGCTCCATTTGGCGGCGTCAAACAATCCGGCATCGGCCGGGAAGGTGCCAAACAAGGCATCGACGAATACCTGGACATCAAATACCTCTGCTTTGGCGGACTCAAAGGATAAGGAACATAGCGATGAATAACTCTCAATGGCAGGAAAGAAAGCAGCAGGTGATCGCCAATGGTATGGCGAACCAGAGTCCGATTTACGTGGAAAAAGCGAACAACGCGCAGCTGTGGGACATCGAAGGCAATCGTTACATCGATTTCGCTGCGGGGATTGCGGTCAACAACACGGGTCATTCGCACCCGCGCATTGTGGCCGCCGTGACCGCGCAATTACAGCGTTTCTCCCACACCTGTTCGATGGTGACGCCGTATGCGTCATTCATCGAGCTGGCTGAAGAGCTGACGCGCCGCGCGCCGGGCCCTTCGGAGAAGAAAGCGATCTTTCTGACCACTGGCGCTGAAGCGGTAGAAAACGCCGTGAAAGTCGCACGTGCCCACACCGGTCGGCCGGGCGTCATTGCTTTTAAAGGCGGCTTCCACGGCCGCACTAACATGACCATGGGACTGACGGGCAAAGTGGCGCCCTACAAGAGCAGCTTTGGTCCGTTCCCGGGCGAAATCTTCCACGTGCCGTACCCGAATGACGTACACGGCATTTCTATTGAGCAAAGTTTACAGGCGCTGGATGATCTGTTCGCGTGTGATATCGAGCCCTCACGTGTGGCCGCGATCATCTTTGAACCTGTGCAGGGAGAGGGCGGCTTCTACGCCGCTCCCCCAGCGTTTGCTCATGCACTGCGCGAGCTGTGTAATCGTCACGGCATCATGCTGATCGCCGACGAAATTCAGACGGGTTTTGCTCGTACCGGCAAACTGTTTGCCACCGAATATCTGGGTATTGAACCAGATCTGATGACCATGGCCAAAGGCATTGCGGGCGGATTCCCGATTTCAGCCGTGGTGGGGAAAGCACAAGTGATGGATTCGGCAGCGCCGGGTGGTTTGGGCGGCACGTATGCGGGTTCTCCGCTGGGCTGTGTGGCGGGTCTGGAAGTGCTCAAGATCATCGAAGAAGAGCGTTTGTGTGAAAAAGCGCTGGATATCGGTGAAGTGATGACAACCGAACTGAAATCGTGGCAGCAACGCTGGCCACAAATCGGGGATGTGCGCAATTTGGGCGCAATGATCGCGATGGAGTTTATTGACCCGAACGACGGCAAACCGATGGCCGAACTGACGAGATCGTTGGTGGCTGCGGCGCGCGATCAGGGCGTTGTCCTGCTTTCGTGTGGCGTGAAAGGCAACGTGATTCGCTTCCTGCCACCACTGACGATTGAGGCAGACGTACTGCGTGAAGGCTTAGACAAAGTGAAGCAAGCACTGAGCACGCTAATCTAACTGATGCTGATCTCATTGAGGCAGATCGAAGGTATGGCCTGTCGATAAAAGCGAGCGCGATGGGTGGTTTTCAATCGCGCTTGCTTCAAATCGACACAAACAAAAACGGTCCGGCTGAATTAGCGGGACCGTTTTTCTATTTCATGCGGGATGAAACACTTAATCGATCAAACCGTACTCTTTTGCCAGTACGTCGATGATTTCCTGTTTTGGATTCGTGCTCAGCTCAATCTTATGGCCGACGATTTTCTCGGCAATACCAAGGTAAGTGCGCGAGATATCCATCAGTGATTCCAGAGGCAGCGCGTTGTCACGTGCGAGTGCTTCACGCTCAGACATGCGCTCTTTGTTGAGCAGAATGTCTGGATCCGGGAAGTAGTTCAGCAGGAACTGACGGAACCCTTCTTTTGAGTTTTCGACAATCTTACCCGCTTGGTATTCCTGCTCATCCCAAATGCGAGAAGAGTCTGGCGTACCCACTTCATCCATATAGATCAGCTTTTCAACGCCATTGGCATCGGTCACGTAGCCAAATTCAAACTTGGTGTCGACGAAAATCTGACCAATCGCTTTCAGTGCATCGCTGATCACGCCAAAGCCTTCTTTCAGCAGTTTTTCGTACAGTGCGATGTCCGACGCTTTGCTGAAATTGAATGCCGCAAAGTTATCTTCAATGTTCTGACGTGTGATGTTGACGTCGTCCGCTTCCGGCACGCCTGGAATGCCTTTCAGAATACCTTTGGTCGATGGCGTCATCAGCAGTTCTGGCAGCGCTTTATCTTTCTCCAGACCTTCTGGCAGCTCAATACCACAGAATTCACGTTCGCCTTTTGAGTACGCACGCCACATAGAACCGGTAATGTACTTGCGGCAAATCGCTTCAATCTTGATTGGTTTGGCTTTTTGTACGATCCACACAAACGGGTGAGGGATGTCCAGAATATGGCTGTCGGCCAGACCATTTTCTTGAAATAGCTTAAACCAGTGGTTTGAAATCGCGTTCAGTGCCGCACCTTTGCCCGGAACGCCTTTTACGCCGCCTTCGGCGTGCCAGATACAGTCAAAAGCAGAAATTCGGTCACTGATCACCATGATGGCCAACGGCGCATCTTCGGCCACGTTGTAGCCTTTTTCTTTGATCAGGCGACGGCTGTCTTCTTCAGTCAGCCAGTATACCGAGCGGACTTTTCCGCTGTGAACAGGTTGGTTAGTGCGGATTGGGAGGTCGTCATTGACGGCAAGAACTTGGTCAGCAAGGCTCATTTAGACATTCCTATCTTATTTCAAACGTCGTTGAGAGAAGATATCCGTAGCGTAAAAACGGGATGAGATATCAAATACTGAGCGCATCATACCAGAACTATTTTCTGTCGCCAGAGAAAAAGCAAACGTTTGCCTAAATAACTCAGCACACTGTCTGGCCAGAGGTGTGTACAGCGACAAAGGTTCCTAGACGTGTGAATGACGAAGAGAAATAGAAAAGCCCCTCAGCCGGAACTGAGGGGAAAAGACAGTGAAAATAAAGATTAATGGAAAGCGGTTTGCATGCTGCTCAGAAAGAACACTTCGCAGTGATGTTCCGTAGCCAATTGAGTCAGTAGCTTCTGGCTGACGATGTCGATTTCACCGGAGGCCACAATCGCGCTGGCATTGCCGGACTGAATCGCTTTCATCACGATTTCGATTTCAGATTGAGACTGAGAAGGCTTCATATGAATAATTTTTCTGCACTGTACGTGATGAGCGGCAAGCTCATCGTATTGAGGACGCGGGCACTGAGCAGTGTAAAGAATCCACTGTTGCTGCTGCGATAAATTAGCCAGGCGAGACATCATGCCGGTGTTAGCACCTTGTGTGGTGTAACGAGTGGTGTTGTAAGTGTGGTTTACAAAACGTGTGGTATTGAAATCTGCGTGAAGCATAATACTGTCCTTTCATACATGCTGTATGTGTATACAGTATTATTAAATGCGGTACTGATCAAGTAGTAATTTGCTTATGGATTGCACGAATTGCGGCTCGATTAAGTGGGGATTTAGCTTATCTGTCTGATATTTATAATTATTTTTAAAATTAGATCTGATTGTTTTTTGTTCTGTTAGTGTGGTGTTTTGTGATCAAAGCGGTAGTTTACTACTGGATGCATACCTGTATAGCCTGTAAAACGACGGTATTGCGCAGGAATGGCGTTGTTATCAGCTTACCAAGCAGAGGGATGTCGGAATGCTGCGGAAAGGGAAAAGTGCAGAATAACGGAGATCAAAAAAGCGCCGTCCTGGCGCTTTTTCATCGGATTAAGGTCTTAATGCGGCTGCTGGGCCTGTCGCTCTCGGAACGCTTGTTCGGCAATATTAAATTGTCGTACATCCATACGAGCAAACTCATTGCAGTTTGCACAAGAGTGATGTGATTTTCCGTCGATATATTCGTGTTTGGTCAGCAGTCTTGGTTGTTTACACCAATCGCAAATGCCTTCGATTGTGAACATGTTTTCTCCCCACCTGGATCAGGTGCTCAATTCGCGGCGGATTATCGCATATCCGCCGAGGGGAAGTTAAGTATTTGTTATGTTGTTTGAGATGGTAATCGATTGCGCTATAAGGGCTGGGAGCTATTGATGACTGGCGTTATAAGCCAGAATTAAGAATTTGTAACTATTTATTAACGTAACTAATAATAATCTTTAATGCGCCGTTCAAACGCTTCATTTCTTCTTCACTGCCCTTCATGTCGGGGTGGTAAATTTTTGATAATTGTTTGTATCGTATTTTGACGTTGCGCTCATCGGGCAGTTGGCTAGGGTGGAAGCCAAACATGGCACAGGCGAGGGCGAGTTTATGATCCTGGTTCTGCGTTGCCTGCGTCGATTGCAGCTTTTTCAACTCACGATAGAGTTTATCCAGTTGTCGCTTCTGCTGCTTAACCACACCCGACTGCTCGTTGAGTTGAGTCGTCAGCTTTTCCTGCTCCTGGGTCGACTGCTGCTGCCTTGCTTGCTTGACGTAACGGTATACCGACAGCAGGGCAACGATAACCAGCACAAACAGAATAATGAACAGGTAATCGCTCATCAGACTCTCGGTCTGGTTCTGGGTGTGGTTGGTGGTGGTCGCGGTAGGCTCTTGTGAAGTTGCCGACTGGTCAATGGTGGATTCCAGTTGCTCGATGGAGGAAACCTGGCGAGCGCGCTGCTGGTTGAATTTCTGTTCCAGCAATTGGGTATAGAGCTGCTCTGCTTTGGGGTTGCTGCCAGCAACGGTGTGATACCAAATCTCGGCCATCGTTTGCGGCGCGGGAGAGCGATTGAGCGACTCGTACAATTGGCCAATTTGGATTGCCGCATCCTGATTACCCGTGGCAAACGCTTTGGTCAGCCAGAGCAGCGCTTTGTCGATATCTTTTTCTGTACCACTGCCGCTGAGGTAAGTGTTGGCGAGCTGAATCATGGCAGCAGGGTGCCCGGACTCCGCGGCTTGCTGGAACCAATAAAACGCATCGTCCTGACTTACTGGTGTGGTTTGACCACTTTGGTAGTCAATCGCGAGTTGATATTGCGCGTTGCGATCGCCCTGATTCGCTTGCGCGATCAGCTCCGACAAATCGGCATGCGCACTCAGCGGTAGCATGACACTGGCGATAATCATCAAACCTCGGACAACACGCTTCATTCTTTTTATCGATCCCTATAAAAAAGCCCGGCACAGGGCCAGGCTTTAAGTCATTGAAGTTCAGACACATCCCATAAAGGTGGCCGGGGCATTAAATCATTTTAGCGGTAGAATTTGAATCTCAACACGGCGGTTACATGAACGGCCTTCCGCTGTGCTGTTTGAACATAGTGGGTAACGTTCACCATTGCCACGAGCAACAGCACGGCCAGCGGCGACACCTTGTGAAAGCAGGAATGAACGAACGGATTCAGCGCGACGCTCTGACAAAATCTGGTTGGTGGTGTCGCTACCGGTACTGTCCGTATGACCGTCGATAACCAGACTGGTATCCGGGTATTCCACCAGAATTTTTGCTACGCCACGCAAAGTGTTGTGAATAGAAGAGTCAAGCTGATAAGAGTTGGTCTGGAAACCGATGCCGTTTTGCATACGTAGCAGCAGTTGGTTTTCACCGACACGTTGTACCTGAACGCCTGAGTTCAGCAATTCTTGGCGTAGTGCGGCTTCTTGCTGGTCGAAGTAGTAACCAATGCCGCCGCCGACAGCGGCGCCACCTGCGGCACCAATCAGCGCACGTTGACGTCGCTCTTTGGCATCATCGCCGCTGGCAAGGCCCACCGCCGCGCCCGCAAGGGCACCAATCAGAGCGCCTTTGGTTGCTGAGTTCGTTTCCGTTTCGCCCGTTGTGGCATTTTGGCGTTGTGTGGCAGCACAACCAGAAAGCGCGATCAACACTGCTAGAGCCAGGGTCATTTTTTTCAAAACATCATCTCCGTGAGTCATTATTTTTTACGCTCGCAATAAACGAGAAAAGCGCGTTCACGTCAATGCAAGCTTAGACGATTTTACCTAGGTTTGACGCAAGATTTACTTTAACAACTTCGGAGCTTGTCCGCCGTCGATGGGACGGTTGACCGAGATTCGACGCCCCTTTTTCAGCCCGACTTCATAGTCGGCCGTCAGGTTCTTCATTGCTTCGCGCAATTGCTGCTTAAAGGTTTCGCGGTCGATATTTTTAAATTCTTTATCGATGTAGCTGTTGATCTTGTTCGCGGAATCTTCATCTGGTGTGATGACAGGCAGTTTTTCCAGGGCGCCTTCGACCCAACCGGAGAGGAAGGAGTTTACGCGACGTTGAACTTCCAGATTTGACGTGCCGCTGCCAGCAAAGCTGTTGCGGAACTGGCCCGTTTGTTCGTTCATTTCGCGGTAAACGATGTCGAATGCAAACGCCGCAAAGATAGCGCGATCCGCTTCGCCGATAAATTCAACGCGTTTGAGGCCTTTGTGATTAAGCAGCACTGCTTCAACACCAAATTTGGTGTTGATACCGCGAATGACACGTAAAATGGCCGAAGAGATCGAAGCCGGCAGCAGGTGCGTCGACTGAGTCTTCCCCATTTTGATGAACTCAATGTCATCTTTATCCAGACCATACTTGAGCATTAGGCGATGGGCCATTTTGATGGCGTTCGCGGCTTCGTTCACGTTGGCTGAATTGCCCAATTCCAGGCATTTTGCGATTTTTTTGAGGGCTTTTTGTTTATCCATCGACATGCAAAAAACGTTTCTACGGCATTAAGAAAAGTCCGCCATTTTAACGTTTCTGTCATGGAAATTAAAGCGAGGGCGCCAATCTCGTGAAAGATTGACGCCCTGAGAGATTACAGACCGAGCTCGTCTAGCAGGTCAGAAGGGTCGATGTCGTTGTTTTTGGTAGACTCTTTATTCGATGCCATTTTCTGTTGGGTCGCTTCAAGAATGGAATCCGGGCTTTCATCTTCTTGGACTTCAAACTCTTCCAACTGGATGAACTCCGTTTTGTCCATCGCTAGCTCAAGGTAGAAGATGTTGTTGTTTGCTGTGGAGAAAGTCACGCGGCGCGCTTGCGGGCGATCGAGGTTGGTATCGACCGACAGAATCACCTGTTTGTTCAACGACAGCATTTTCGGTTGGTTCTGAGTGATGTTGGTTTGCAGCTCTTTGCGCACTTTATTGGTGAAGTCACCAACCAGCTGGTTCATCAGCTCGCCCAACACGTCGCCCACTTCGTCCGAGGTGTGCAGCACCGCCAGTTCGTCCTCTGGCATGCCCATGTTGCGCATGTAATTGGTATACACTTCCAGCGCCGCTTTGGCGGTAAAGTTGATGACCACCAGACCGGTAAAGCCACCGTCAAACAGAACGAAGCAGCCGAAATCAGGTTTCAATGAGGTTTTGTTGATCTTCTGCACCATCGCAGAATAGGAGATGTTAGAACCTGTGGCTGAAGTCAGAACGGTTGAAACTGATTGGCAAAGTTTCAACAAAATATCTTCAGTGGTGACGATTTTGTTTTTTTTCATGTGTTTGTCCGTAAATGCTGATAAGACGAAAGCGGAATAAGAAGAATATACCCTTCATCAACCAAGTGGCAGCCCAAATCGTAAAACCATTCAATAAATCTGACTTTTCGAATTCGACTAAAATGACCACCTAAACGTTTGCGTCACGGTTTTGTGTCGCATTTTTGTACCAAATGACCCCGGTTTGGTGCTTGTTGGGGCAGGTTGATAAAAAATTCCGTTTCATTTCATTCTGTCATTGAGATTCTGATTTGATCACCTTTTTAAATGTTGTAAAGTGACCTGATTCAAAGATTAATTCCAAAATTAACTCACAACCCAGAGCTGATAGGATCAGCGCAGTACGGGCAGGAAGCAAATGTTACCTAGACTTCACCTCCAATCCGATGTCGACCCAGTTGTTTTGACCTTTTTGCATGAACTGGAAGCAGCAGGCTTTAGCGGCGACATTGAAACTCAGTATTCAAGCCGTCTGGCTGTTTCAACCGACAACAGTGTGTATCAGCAACTGCCGCAAGCGGTTATTCATCCGAAATCGACCTACGATGTGTCCCTGATCGGTAAATTGAGCACCAAACCTGAATTTGAACGTGTGACGTTTTCGGCCCGTGGCGGCGGTACCGGCACCAATGGTCAGTCGCTGACTAAGGGTGTGGTGGTTGATCTGTCGCGTCACATGAACCAGATCCTGGAAGTGAATCCGGAAGAAGGCTGGGTTCGAGTTCAGGCCGGCGTGATTAAAGATCAGCTCAACGATGCCGTTCGCCCTTATGGTTTCTTCTTTTCTCCCGATCTTTCGACCAGTAACCGAGCCACGCTGGGCGGCATGATCAATACCGATGCGTCCGGCCAAGGCTCACTCAAATACGGTAAAACATCGGATCACGTGTTATCGCTGCAAGCGGTATTTGCCGATGGCTCTGTGCTGGAAACCGATTTATCACGTGGTTTGCCGAGTGAAGGTGAATACGCGGCGGTCGCTATGCAGGTGACCGAAGCGGTATGCCGTGAAAAACGTGCGCAGATTGTGGAAAAATTCCCGCCGCTCAACCGTTTCCTGACGGGTTACGATCTGAAAAATGCAATAGATGAGCAGACGGACCAGTTCAACATTACCCGTGTGCTGTGTGGCGCGGAAGGGTCACTGGCGTTTATTACCGAAGCCAAACTGAACCTGACTCCGATTCCGAAAGCCCGTACGTTGGTGAACATTAAATATGACAGCTTTGACTCCGCACTGCGCAACGCGCCCGTGATGGTGGAAGCGAACGCGCTGTCGGTGGAAACGGTCGATTCGAAAGTGCTTAACCTTGCTAAAGAAGACATCGTCTGGCACAGCGTGAGCGATTTGATCACCGACGTCCCGGGTAAAGTGATGCAGGGCATCAACATCGTCGAGTTTGCTGACCAGGATGAAGCGTTGGTGAAATCGCAGGTGGAAAAACTGACCGAACGCTTAGAAAAGATGGTTGAGAATCAGGAAGCGGGCATTATCGGCTTCCAGGTGTGTGACGATCTGCCAAGCATCAACCGCATCTACAACATGCGTAAAAAAGCGGTTGGCCTGCTCGGTGCGGCGAAAGGTCGTGCTAAGCCGGTTCCGTTTACTGAAGATACCTGTGTGCCGCCGGAAAATCTGGCAGACTTCATCGCAGAATTCCGCCAGTTACTCGATTCAAAAGGCCTAGCTTACGGCATGTTCGGTCACGTGGATGCAGGCGTACTGCATGTGCGTCCGGCGCTGGATATGTGCGATCCTAAGCAAGAACTGATGATGCATGAAGTCTCGGATGAGGTGGTCAAACTGGTCGCGAAATACGGCGGTTTGATGTGGGGTGAGCACGGTAAAGGTTACCGCTCTGAATACGGCCCTGAGTTTTTCGGCGACGAACTGTTTACCGAGTTACGTCGCGTCAAAGCGGCGTTTGACCCGCATAACAAGATGAACCCGGGCAAAATTTGTACGCCACTCGACACCAATTTTGAATTGGTCAAAGTGTCTGACACCAAACGCGGCTACTTTGACCGTCAAATTGACGTGCAAGTGCGCGACAGCTTCAAGCAAGCGATGGAGTGTAATGGTAACGGCTTGTGCTTTAACTACGACACCAGCTCGCCGATGTGCCCGTCGATGAAGGTCACCGCAGATCGCCGTCATTCACCAAAAGGCCGCGCTGGTCTGGTGCGTGAATGGCTGCGCCAACTGACCGAGCAGGGCATCGATATTCTCGATCTGGAAAAACAGACGCTGGAAACCGCACCAACCATCAAGACCATGATTGAGCGCGTGCGTAACCGCATGAACAAACGCCACGAGTACGACTTCTCACATGAAGTGTATGAAGCGATGAATGGCTGTTTGGCGTGTAAAGCGTGTGCCAGTCAGTGTCCGATTAAAGTGGACGTGCCGAGTTTCCGTTCGCGCTTCCTGAACATTTATCACTCCCGTTACCAACGTCCGGTGAAGGATTACTTGGTGGCGAATATTGAAACCATGTTACCGATGATGGGTAAAGCACCGAAGCTGGTCAATGGTGTGATGTCGCAGAAATGGGTACAAAGCCTGACGGCGTCGACGGTTGGGTATGTGGATGCACCGCTGTTGTCAGTGCCGACGCTGGCTCAGCGCACACGTCGTCACCCGGTTGCGCAATTCGACCTGCAGCGTCTTGCGTCGCTGTCGCAGGCGGATCGCGATCAGCACGTGATCATTGTGCAAGATCCGTTCACCAGCTACTACGATGCGGATGTGGTGGAAGACTTCATCGCACTGGCGATCAAGTTGGGTAAGAAGCCGATTCTGCTGCCGTTCAAGCCAAACGGTAAAGCGCAGCACATCAAAGGATTCCTGCAACAGTTTCGCACCACGGCGGCCAATACCTCGGCCTTCCTGTCACAGGTCGCGGACCTGAATATTCCAATGGTGGGTGTCGATCCGGCGTTGGTGCTGTGTTACCGCGACGAATACGTCGAAGTGTTGGGCGCTGAACGTGGTGACTATCAGGTACTGACCGTGCACGAATGGTTGCAACCTCGTCTGCGTGAGTTCGACGCGCATGAAGCGGCTACGGACGAGCCTTGGTATCTGCTGGCACACTGTACTGAGAAAACCAAAATGCCAAACGCCGAGAAAGAGTGGGGCGCTATCTTTGCTCACTTTGGAGCCAAGCTGCAAACCGTACCGGTCGGCTGTTGTGGTATGGCGGGTACGTTTGGTCACGAAGTGGATAAGCTGCAAATGTCGAAAGACATTTATGGCCTGAGCTGGAAGCCAAGCTTAGACAAGCTGCCAAAAGATCGTTGCCTGATTACCGGCTACTCGTGCCGCAGTCAGGTGAAACGCTTTGAGCAGGTTAAGCCGAAGCATCCGTTGCAGGCGCTGTTGGCTCTGCTGTAATCGAAAGCCCGGCTTTGCCGGGCTTTGTTCTTTCTGGCGCGCTTTGCATATACTGAATGCAGAGATGATGGGAGTGGTTATGCGATTTCTTGAGTTAAAAATCCCGCCTGTGGCGCTGTTTCTGATTGCGCTGGTGATGGTCAATCGCCTTGCTCAGGCCTTTATGTTTGCGGATGTGGCGTTGCCTTTCAAATACCTGGTATTCGCGGCGTGCTTTGTGTTGTCCGGTGTGATCGGGATTGCGGGAGTGGTACAGTTTCGCCGCGCGAAGACCACGGTGAATCCGACCAAACCGCATGAAGCATCAACCGTAGTGGATAGTGGAATTTTTCATTACAGCCGCAACCCGATGTATCTGGCACTGTTGCTGCTTCTGCTCGGGTTTGCTTACTGGCATCAGAATGTCGCCAGCCTACTGGTGGTGGCGCTGTTTGTGATTTATATGAACCGATTCCAGATTCAACCGGAAGAGAGGGTGCTCGAGCGTTTGTTCGGCCGGGCTTATACGGATTACAAAGCGCGCGTGCGTCGCTGGATATGAAAAAAGCTCCCTCGGGAGCTTTTTCTCTTTATGCCGCTTTAGCGAACTTTGCCAGGAAGGCATCCTTTCGCTCGTTGAAGCGATTCACCAGATCGTCAATCTCTTCTTGGCTGTAGGGTTTCAGGCCGCTGGCCACCATGCGCTTCACGCCTTTACCGACCACTTGGCCTTCTTCTTTAAACGCGAAGTTCAGGGTCACGAGACCACGCTTGCCATCGACATCAAAGGTCGCGCCAGTAAACGCAACTTCCGGGTGAGTCAGATTCAGGTGATCGAATTCCACTTCCATGCTTTCGTATATGACAAGCGGACGCTGGCAGTTGATCATCATTTGCTTCTCTTCCATCAGCGGCACCATGATGTGCGGGAAGTTCATGCCTGAAAACTGTACGTAGTTCGTCACCACGTGTTCAATGAATGCGGCGTTGTGGCTAACATCACCTTCGCGGTTCATGTGCAGGTACTCTTTACCTGACGCGTCAACCACGGCGCTTTCTTTGCTGCACTTGTTCTCAATGTGAAGTGCCGTTCCGTCACTCACCATACCCGAGAAGTTGAAGTGCATCTTTTGGCTAATGCCTTCTTTTTGCAGCAGCACCGCAAACAGAAGATCGCCTGGCACACAGAAGCGTTTGCTGTCTTCGTCGTGGATAGGGTTAAAGTCGCCCGCCACTTTTTTGGCAAAGTGACTTGCCTGCTCGCGGGTAAACTGGAACTGGTGTTCTTGAGATGAGAAGTAAGGAGCTAGAAACATAATTTACGCTATTTCGTCTAAACTGTGTCGGATTATAGCCGTCTGAAAAGTTTTAATGGTCCAATCAGTGCCAACTTATTGTGAAATCTTAGCTTTGAGAGCAAAAGAGAGACAATTTGCAGTGATCTTGAGAGGCGAGGCTGCGTATTTTTCTCTGTTCTACAAAGTCGGAGACGATGATGACAGGCCATCAGAAACCTCATCTGCCTCACAAGATTTGTATCGTATGCGAGCGATCGTTCAGTTGGCGGAAAAAGTGGGCGCAGTGCTGGGATGACGTGAAATATTGCTCGCAGCGCTGCCGCCGCAATAAGCCAGCAAAATAAAAGAGCCCCGCAGGGCTCTTTTGGCTTTTACGATGCTTACTGGAAGCTTGGCAGAATCTGCTCGGGCATCAGGTGGTTGTGGACCGCCTGTTTCAGTAGCTCATTCGCGTCAGCGATATCTGGCGCGAAGTAACGGTCTTTGTCGTAGAACGGTACTTTGTTGCGCAGGATCTGCTTCGCTTCTTCCACACGTGCTGACGACTTGTTTGGCGCACGGAAGTCCAGACCCTGAGCAGACGCGAGGTATTCTACGGCCAGAATACCACGGGTATTTTCGCTCATTTCACGTAGGCGACGACCTGCGAAGGTGGCCATTGAAACGTGGTCTTCCTGGTTGGCAGATGTTGGCAGGCTATCCACCGATGCTGGATGAGCCAACGATTTGTTTTCGCTGGCCAGTGCCGCCGAGGTTACCTGCGCAATCATAAAGCCTGAGTTCACGCCGCCGTTGTCAACCAAGAACGGTGGCAGTTTGCTCAGCGCGCTGTCGATAAGCAGGGCCATACGACGCTCAGACAGGCTGCCGATTTCTGCAATCGCCAGTGCCAGATTGTCCGCCGCCATGGCAACCGGTTCAGCATGGAAGTTACCGCCGGAGATGATGTCGCCGTCTTCAGCGAATACCAGTGGGTTGTCGGAAACAGAGTTCGCTTCGACCACCAATGTGTCAGCGGCGTTGCGGATTTGCTGCAGACACGCACCCATCACCTGTGGCTGGCAACGCAGTGAATACGGATCCTGCACTTTTTCACAACCTTGGTGCGAATCACCGATGTCACTCTGGTTATCCAGCATATGACGATACGCGGCAGCGGCATCCATCTGGCAGCGGTGGCCACGAACGGCGTGAATACGAGCATCGAACGGACGACGGCTACCCAGAGCTGCTTCTACGGACATGGCGCCGCAGACGGTCGCCGACGCAAACAGGTCTTCCGCCATGAACAGACCTTCGAGTGCAAACGCCGTCGATGCCTGAGTTCCGTTCAGTAGTGCCAAACCTTCTTTCGGCGCCAGCGTGACAGGCTCTAGACCTGCGATTTTCAGCGCTTGCAGACCCGAAACGATTTCACCTTTGTGACGTGCCTGACCTTCGCCCAGCAGTACGGTACTCATGTGAGCCAGCGGAGCCAGGTCACCTGATGCGCCCACAGACCCTTTTTGTGGTACGCATGGGTACACTTCGCTGTTAACCAGTGCCATCAGCGCTTCCAGCACTTTCAAGCGAATGCCCGAGAAACCACGTGCCAGGCTGTTGATTTTCAGCACCATCATCAGACGAACAGTTTCGTCTGACATAAATTCACCAATACCCGCTGCATGCGAAAGCACGATACTTCTTTGCAGGATTTCCAGATCTTCCGGTGCAATCTTGGTATTAGCCAACAATCCAAAACCGGTGTTGATGCCGTAAACGGTACGACCTTCCGCGATCACTTGCTCGACAACCTGCGTGCTCTGTTCAATGGCAGGAATTGCTGCTGAATCGAGTGACAGTGTCACTGGTGAGCGGCTGATTTGACGCAGTTGGTTCAGCGTGAGCGAACCCGGTTTAATGACTAAATTCAACATGTCCATTGTCCTTACTTCAGTTGAGCCAGCTCGTCGTTCAGCATTGGCAGATCGAGCTTTTGTTCTTTTGCACAGCGTTTCGCGATATCGTAGCCTGCATCAGCGTGACGCATCACACCCGTTGCCGGATCGTTATGCAAGACGCGAGCAATACGTTGTGAAGCGTCATCACTACCGTCACAGCAAATCACCATACCGGAGTGTTGGGAGAAGCCCATGCCGACGCCGCCACCGTGATGCAAAGACACCCACGTCGCGCCGCCAGCCGTATTGAGCAACGCATTCAGTAGTGGCCAGTCAGACACAGCGTCTGAGCCGTCCATCATGCCTTCGGTTTCACGGTTCGGGCTGGCGACTGAACCTGAATCCAAGTGATCACGACCGATGACGACTGGCGCTTTCAGTTCGCCATTTTTCACCATTTCGTTGAATGCCTGACCCAGACGTTCACGATCTTTCAGACCGACCCAACAGATGCGTGCTGGCAGACCTTGGAAGTGGATGCGCTCACGCGCCATGTCCAGCCAGTTGTGCAGATGCGGGTTATCCGGGATCAGTTCTTTCACTTTTTGATCCGTTTTGTAGATATCCTCTGGATCGCCGGATAGGGCAGCCCAGCGGAAAGGACCGATGCCTTCACAGAACAGTGGACGAATGTACGCCGGTACAAAGCCTGGGAAATCAAAGGCATTCTCAACGCCTTCTTCCAGTGCCATCTGACGAATGTTGTTGCCGTAGTCGAGGGTTGCAGCGCCGCGGTTTTGCAGTTCCAGCATGGCGCGAACCTGAATCGCCATCGACTCTTTCGCTGCTTTGACGACTTTCGCTTCGTCGATTTTACGCATTTCTGCTGCGTGTTCCATGCTCCAGCCCAGTGGCAGGTAACCGTTGAGCGGATCGTGCGCCGAAGTTTGGTCAGTGACCACATCAGGCGTGATGTTGCGCTCAAGCAGCTGCGGGAAAATGTCCGCGGCGTTGCCCAGCAGGCCAACTGAGACCGGCTCATCCGATTCGTAAATGATCGCCAGTGCTTCGTCCAGGCTGGTGGCTTTCTTATCCACGTAACCAGTACGCAGACGGTAGTCGATACGTGACTCGTCACATTCCACCGCAATCATAGAGAAACCGGCCATGGTCGCGGCCAGAGGCTGTGCGCCACCCATGCCGCCCAAACCGCCAGTCAGTACCCAGCGACCTTTCGCGTTGCCGTCGAAATGCTTCTTCGCGACTGCAACGAACGTTTCGTAAGTACCCTGAACGATGCCCTGAGAGCCGATGTAGATCCAAGAGCCCGCCGTCATCTGGCCGTACATCATCAGGCCTTGTTTATCCAGCTCGTTAAAGTGTTCCCAGTTTGCCCAGTGTGGAACCAGGTTGGAGTTAGCAATCAGCACGCGGGGTGCGTTTTTGTGTGTTGGGAACACGCCGACTGGCTTACCAGATTGAACCACCAGAGTTTGGTCGTCTTCCAGACGCTCCAGCACTTCGACGATTTTGTCGTAACATTCCCAGTTACGCGCTGCGCGGCCGATACCGCCATACACCACCAGTGAATGCGGGTGTTCAGCAACGTCCGGGTCAAGGTTGTTCATCAGCATACGTAGTGGTGCTTCAGTCAGCCAAGATTTGGCGCGTAGTGTGGTTCCGTGGGGTGCACGAATGGTGCGGCTTGTGTCCAGACGGGTACCTTGAGCTTGGTGCTGCGTCATGTTACGACTCCTTTATGTTTGGGTTGGCGAACCCCGTTGTGTAGGGTAAGGATTCGCCGTGTTTCATTTGCTTCGCTCGTTTTCCGTTGAGCGTTTTAGGGTTTATTTTTTAGTGTTGCTTTGCCCGTGGCTGACATTCAGCGCACATTTTTCTCGGCCATGGTGTTGGCGATATCCCAACACAATCTGGCCGCGAGGCGGGCAGTCTGATTGTCGATATCGTAAGTCGGGTTGTATTCCGCGATATCGGCAATCATGAGTTTGTTTTTGTAGTGCAGAATCCTGTCGAGATACGGCGTCAGCGTTTCCAGACTGACTCCGCGCGCCGCTGGCGCACTCACGCCCGGCGCAGTCGCGGCGGGGAACACGTCCAAATCGATGGTGAGATAGAGATAATCGCAGTCATCGATGAAGTGTTGCAGCTGCGTCATGTGATAGATGTGGTTGGCTTGCGACAGCGCGCGATCTTCCACATACCACACGCCCAGTTCATCGGCGCGTTCAAACAGTGCGGCGGTATTGCTCGCACGGCTGACACCCAGACAGGCATAGTGAAAACACCAGTTGTGCTCGGCGCAGTAGTGCTGAATCTGATTAAATGGTGTGCCTGAACTCGGTTTGACCGGGGCCAGCTCCGATTCAAAGGCTCGCAGGTCAAAGTGCGCATCGAAGTTGATGATGCCGATGCGTGGCTGCTTGATGCCTTGCGCATGCAGATGCTGAGCCAAGCCTTGAAATGTTGCCCATGCGACTTCGTGACCACCGCCTAACACGATCACTGGCGTATGAGACAGCGCTTTCGCCACCACGTGTGCGCAGCGCGATTGAGCGTGTTCCAATGCGTCATCATCACAACGGATGTTGCCCAGATCATACAGCGCTGAGCTGCGATGCCATGCCATGTTGGCCAGCGCCTGTTTAATCAGGTTTGGCGACTGGCTGGCGCCTACACGTCCTTTATTGCGCGCTACACCAGCATCGCATTCAAAACCGACCAGAGAGACGGCATGTTGCTCGCCGTTGAGTTCACTGGCTTGCAGGCATTGCATCACATGGTGAACCCGTGTGCCCAGTTGGCCATCTTCAGCGTCGTGACGGCCAAGCCATTGGTAGTGATGGGAAGTTTGAGGAAAATCAGTCATGGCAGAAAGCTCCATCCACAATTCGTGCATGTAAACGAGGAACGCCAACCTGATAGCTGAGATCCGCCGGGTGGTCGATGTTCCAGATCGCAAGGTCGGCATCAAAGCCTGTTGCAACTTGACCTCGTGTTTCTGCAAAGCCCAGTGCTTTGGCTGCGTGAACGGTAACACCACGCAGAGTTTCTTCTGGGGTCAGGCCGAACAGTGTGCAGCCCATGTTCATCATTAAGGTTAGGTCGGCAAACGGCGATGTGCCCGGGTTAATGTCGGTCGCCAGTGCCATCGGAACCTGATACTCGCGCAATGCCGCAACCGGTGGCTTTTGCGTTTCACGCAGGAAATAAAACGCACCCGGTAGCAGAGTGGCGACGGTTCCGGACTCAGCCAGCGCTTTGACGCCGTCTTCGTCGAGGTATTCAATATGATCCGCTGACAAGCCTTGATAACGGGCGGTTAAGGCCGTGCCACCCAGATTAGACAGTTGCTCGGTATGGCCTTTGATCTGCAAACCATGTTCTTTGGCGCACTGAAAGACACGCTCAGTTTGCGCGAGATTAAAACCAACCGATTCGCAGAATACGTCCACACTGGTGGCCAGTTTTTCTTCCGCAACTTGCGGAATGATGGTTTGGCAGACATGCTCGATGTAGTCGTCCGCGCGGCCGATGTATTCCGGTGGCAGAGCATGGGCGGCCAGCAGCGTCGTGGTGATTTTTACCCGGCGGTGATTTTCCAGCGCTTTCGCTGCGCGCAGCATTTTCACTTCGTCATTGAGCGTCAGGCCGTAACCGGATTTGACTTCGACCGACGTCACGCCGCTTTTAAGCAGGCCATCGAGACGCGGCAAGGCCAATTCAACCAGTTCATCCAAGCTGGCACCACGCGTCGCTTTTACCGTAGAGATAATGCCGCCCCCTTGCGCCGCGATGGTTTGATACGGTACGCCTTGCAAGCGCATTTCAAACTCATTTGCACGGTTACCGGCATAAATCAGATGGGTGTGGCAATCAATCAGTCCAGGCGTGACTAGTTTGCCACTGCAATCAATGCGCTGAGCATCGGCGTCGATGACCTTTGCGCTGAAGGCAGTAATTTGACCGTTTTGGATCAACACGTTCATCGGCTCGCTTGGCTGGTAGCCAGCGCTTCCGTTTTGCATGCTGACAATTCGTGCGTTGGTCAGAATCAGTTCCATGTTTCCCTCGGTAAGTCATGCGTCGGTCATGACCAAATGAGCACTTCGGAGTGAAGTTTATTTGTATGTTTAAATGTATATACAATTAATAGTGGAAACGAAGGAAGTCGGCAAGACTGATGTTGCAAAAATGTGATCAAGTTTCAGTCTTAAGGTTTAATTTTCAGTTAGCAACACTTTCGAGGTGAGCTTGTATTTGGACCCCGGGTGATAGAGCAGGGCAGAGCTGACCAGCTTGTCGCCGCTCCACGTGCGGCGGTTGAGCAACAGGCAAGGCTCGCTTGGGTTGAGCGACAACGTGGTTTTGATGTGGCTATCCGGCACGATGGCTTCAACAGTGTGTTCAATCGCGCTCAGCGGGCAGTTTTCTGAGAGATATTGGTTGGGCGTAATGCGCGAGAAATCTTGCTGGAGATAGTTAGGCGCATAACGGGCATTGACCCAGCGTACTTCCAGTTGCAGCGGTGCGTCGTTGGCGTAATGAAGGATTTCGCTGTAAAACACCGGCGTGCCGAGCATTACCCCCAACTTGGTTGCGACGCTTTCATCGGCAATAATCTGTTGCTGCTGAATCACTTTGCTGTGGTAGCGCTTACCCCTGCTGACCACTTCATCGGCGATGTTACGAATATCGAGCAGCGGTGACTCGGCTTTCTCTTCCGGCGCGCAAACGAAAGTACCCAAACGAGGGCGGCGCTGCAGTTTGCCTTCAGTCACCAGATCGCGAATCGCTTTATTGACCGTCATTCGGCTGACATTGAACTGCTCCGTCAGCTCCATTTCCGTCGCGATGCGATGGCCGACAGGCCAGCGACCGGATTCGATGTTATCCAGAATGAAGTGTTTGATCTGTAAATAAAGGGGTGACTCTGACATAGCGCTACGAATAATTTAATTGAATATACAAATAATCTATAACTGCAAGACAAATTGCAATTGATGGCGGGGGTTTTTGCTTCAGGGTGTTAGCAAGGTCTGATTTTTGAGGGCGCAGTTCCGTCAAAGTGCGATGAAATAATCATGCCGACAGGATAAATCAGGCACGATCGTGAAATATCACCGTTTAATCTGGTGATTTTCCCCTTGCGATCTCGCATAATCGCCGCGGCATCCGAAGCTTGCTTCTGCGCAAATTCAGGGGGTAACGCTGTGGCGGTCACAGTGTGTGATTGATTTGAATAAAAAAGGTTTGTTATGACAGCTCCTACTACCATGACGTTTTTCGCCCGATTTGAGAGCGACATTCTGGCGGGCAAGAAAGTGATCACGATTCGTGACGCCAGCGAAAAAGATTATCAGCCGGGTACGGTTGTGGATGTCAGTACGTTGGAAGAGGGGCGCTGGTTCTGCCGCCTGCATATTGAGAGTGTGGAACCGGTTCAGTTTTCGGCGTTGACGGAATATCACGCTGAGCAGGAGAACATGACGCTGGATGAACTGAAACACGTGATCAGCGATATTTATCCGGGCATCGAAGAGTTGTATGTGATTACGTACCAGTTGGTGTAATGGCCTTGGTTCAGTGACCTACCGAAAATGAAAACGCCAGCGAAAGGCTGGCGTTTTTGAAGCTGATTAATCGCGCTTCCACATCATGTGGCAAGCTTTCTGATCCGGATCGCGGCTGATTAGCATTCGTGCGAACACGTCATCCAGTACATCGTTCTCTTCATTGACAAGGCCGATACGTACTTCCGTGAACACTTCCTTATCGACTTCGAAACCAACCTGTTCATCCCAGTCATCACCAACTTCAACGATTTCTGCTGCGCCGCGGTCATCAAATTGCGCGGTGAACAGAATCACATCTGCCGGCTCTAGGTTGTCGGGTGCCATTTCGAGGAAAATATCGTATGCGGCTTCGATTGCGTCGTCGTAAGAAATTAAATCAGACATGCAATTACGCTCGGCTCATGAATTTGCGTTCAGCCGTATTCACGATTACGCGTTCGCCAGTTGCGATGTATTCAGGAACCTGAACAACAAGGCCAGTTGCGAAACGAGCTGGTTTAGAACGCGCAGACGCTGAAGCGCCTTTAATTGATGGGTCAGTTTCTTCGATAACCATTTCAACTGAAGATGGTAGTTCGATAGCAACCGCTTTGCCGTCAACCAGAACGATCTGCATGCCCTGAATTTCTTCAGTGATGAACAGTAGTTCGTCTTCGATATCGTCTTTCTTGAATACGAATTGTGAGTAGTCTTCGTTATCCATGAAGATGTACTCATCACCGTCTACGTAAGAGAACGAGATGTTGCGTTTGTTCATGTCTACGGTATCTAGGAAATCGTCAGACTTGTAGCGCTCATCAACGCGTGCACCTGTTGTCAGGTCAGTACAACGCAGTTTGTAGATTTTTGAGCCGCCGCGGCCACCCGGAGTGGTCACTTCGATATCTTTGATCAGTAGCGTTTTGCCGTTAGAAACGATCGCAAAACCTTTTTTCAGTTCACTTGCCTTTGGCATGGAATAAGTTCCTTGGTTCTTAAATTCGGCGCATTATAACTAAAGCTGTGGGGGAAAAGGAATATCTGAGATGCGACTTAACCCTATGTTCGTGACTCCAATGTGTATTTCTTCAGCAACGGATTCGGCAAGGTATTGATTCAACGGTAGCCTTGGGCGAACATAACGCCAACCCATACCCACGGAAACTGCCTTCAACTATGACACTGCCGGTTATCGATCCTAAACAGCCTTTTCAGCCAGAATACCAGCCCGCCGTTGCGGATTTGGTGAAATTTCTGCGCGCCGGGCTTGGCGAGCGCCTGCACAGCATTTATCTGTACGGCAGTGTGGCGCGCAAAACCGCCAAACCGGGTGAGTCAAATCTGGATGTGGTGGTAGTAACCAAGCAGCCTTTTGAGGACACGAAGGCGACGTTGCTCAATACTATCCGCTGGCGCTTTCAAAAAAGTTTTCCGCTGATTACTGATGTCTCGGTCAAAACGGCATTGGTGAGTGACGTTGCGACGCTCGACAGCATTTTTTCATGGGGATTTATGCTGCGTCACTGCTGCGTGTGTGTGTATGGCGACGATCTGGCTGAGTGTTTTGGCCATTATGAACCGAGCTGGGAAATCGCCAAGCACTGGAATCAGGATGTTGGCGACTGGCTGACCTTCTATCGTGACAAAATTGCCAAAGCGGGCAGTGCCGCCGAGCAGAGCGCTGCGCAAAAGACCATTGCGAAAAAACTGCTGCGCGCCAGTTATTCGTTGATCATGTATCGCGATAAACAGTGGCTGGAAGACCCACTGGAATGTGGCACCCAATTTTTACGTTACCACCCTGAAAAACAGCTCGATATTGATCGGCTGGCTATCCTGCTCAGCGGGCGCGTGATTCCTAAACGGTCGGTGATTGGGCTGCTCGACAGCTTTGGCCCATGGCTGGTGAAACAGTACGAAAAAACTGAATTTCGTATTGGCTGATTGACGCTCGACTTTATCCACAAAATCACGAGAAAGTGTAGTTATTTAATAGACTTATCAATAGATGTGCTAAGGTTAGTAGTATCTCTGCAAACGGAATTGCGCCATGCCTGCATTGTCAAAGCACTTTACGATTCGGTGGGAGCGGGTGCTGGATACCAGCTCTCGTTACGTGCTCAGCTCAATGCATGCCATTCGGGAAAGCATGGTGTGGCTCATTCCGTGTTTAATGCTCTCTTCGTTTGCGCTTTTGCTCGCCAGTATGGGCGAGTTGTTGCTAGGTAATCGACCGACTTGGGTTGAAGTCCTCTATCAAACCAACCAAGTGGTCGCGGACTTTTTCCCTTACTTGATGACGGCGACGATTGCGTATGTGCTGGCGATGCAGTGGCGTTTGCCGCGTCCGCCGATGGCGTTGCTGGCGATCGTTTATCTGGTGATGGCGTCCGCTATGACCCATTCTGGCACCACCCTGATCACCTTCCATATTATTCTGGCTATTATTACTCCGCTCTATATCACCCCGTTGATGGCGAAACTGATGGCAATCAATGCCTTGAAAATGACTTCATCCGACAGCGCTGGTTCGATTGTCCGTGAATCACTGAATATGGTGATTCCTGCCATTGTGGTGGCATTCGTGGTCATGGCGTTTAACAGTCTGTTCCTTACGGCGGTATCGGATATCTCGTTGGACAAGCTGATGCTGATGGATTATGCCAATGATCCTTATGTCTTCGGGCTGACGTTCGCTTCGCTCAATTCTCTACTGTGGTTTTTCGGCATCCATGGTTATTACGCCTTGTTGCCGATGGTCGACATGTTGCAGGAAGCGAGCAATCTCAGCTACTCCACTATGATGGCAGGCGGGATTGCACCTTATCCGATGAACCTGTCGTTTATGGGGTCGTTTGTGTTTATTGGCGGTAGTGGTTCGACACTGTCACTAGTGTTGGCGTTGCTGCTGTTTGCTAAACAGCGCACCTTGCGTCTGATTGCAATGGCGAGCGTACCGATTGCTCTGATCAACGTGAATGAGATTCTGCTGTTTGGCCTGCCGATCATTTACAACCCGCGTCTGCTGCTGCCATTTGTCCTCACCCCATTAGTGAATGTATTGCTGGGACTCGGAGCCGTGCAGATGGGGTGGGTGACCGCGCCGAGTGTCTCCGTGCCGTTTAACAGTCCAATTTTGTTTAATGCCTGGGTTGCTACTGATGGTGACTGGAATGCGGTGCTGCTCCAGTTGTTCAATGTGCTGGTGGGCTGCGCAATTTATTTTCCGGCCGTGCGGCGCATGAACCAGATTTACAGCGCGAGCGAAATCAAAATCTCTTCACTCAACACCACGTATATGCGTCGTCAGGAAGAGGCGCAGGTTCTCAAAGACGATCCGATTCTGATGGCGCAGCAAAAGGAGCGTGAACTGGAAACCGTCGAACAGCAACTGCTGGGTATCAGTAGCAAAGAGTTCTGCCTGGAATACCAGCCGCAGGTCGAGCCGATATCCGGGCGGGTGACGGGCTGCGAAGCGCTGATTCGTGCGATGGATGAAAGTGGCCAGATGCAGTATCCCGGCGCCTTTTTACCCTGGTTAGAAAAGGCGGGGCTGATGAAAGAGATGGATCTGTGGGTGTTTCGCCGGGCAGCAAGAGACATAGAACGTTGGAATCGTCTAGGCGTGATGGTGCCAGTGAGCATCAATATTACGCCGGAAACCTTGATGGATGAGGCGTGTATGGAAACCATCGCTTCACTCATCGAGCCTCTGAGCGGTCAAATCGATATCGAGATCACCGAGGCGTCACTGCTGGCGGACGAGCAGTCGCTGATGATGGCGTTTAACCAACTGCATCAGCTCGGGGTGAAAATCCATATCGACGATTTCGGCACCGGCTATTCGTCATTGAGCTATCTTAACCGCTTCGACATTGACACCATCAAGATTGACCGTTCATTTGTGCTGGCTTTAGACAATCCCAAAGGGCGCAAGGTGTTTGCCAGTTTGCAGTCGGTCGCGCATGCACTCGATCTGGCGGTTATCGTTGAAGGGGTGGAAACCAAGCAGCAGTTGGATGCGATTAAGGCCAACGGCGTACTCTCTATTCAGGGGTGGTACTACGCCAAGTCATTGCCTGCCGAGCGTTTTATTGATTTCATCAACGCCAGTCCGGTGAAATCCAGTCAGAACAAGCCGAGCTGAGGGGCGCTGATCTGTTCAAACTGTCGGCCAATGAACGGCAAAATCGCATCGGCGACCGGTTTAAGCTGTTTATCGATATAGTGCTGATAATCGATCGGGCTTTTCATGTACTCTTTCGGCTCTGGGCCGTTGACGGTAATACAGTACTCAATTAGGCCGCGGTTCTGGTATTGCAGCGGACGGCCAAGACGGGCATTGATATCGTCCGCCATGCGTGCCGCTCGCACCTGCGGTGGTACATTTTTCTGGTATTCGTGGAGTTTGCGGCGCAGGCGCTTCTGATACACCAACTCGCTATCGTATTCCCCAGTCAGCGTGGCTTCCACCGTGGTACGAATGTAGTCGTCCGGATTCTCGCCGTGGAAAATCATCCAGTACAACTGATGCTGAAAACGTTGCGCGAGTGGTGTCCAGTCTGTCCGGGCGCTTTCCAATCCTTTGAACACCATGCGCTCTTTGTCGCCTTCTCCGATCAAACCTGCGTAGCGCTTTTTCGAACCGGTTTCCGCGCCGCGAATGGTCGGCATCAGAAACTTGCGATAATGGGTCTCGTACTCAAGCTCCAGAATGGAGGTCAGCGCGTATTGCTGCTGGAGATGATCGGTCCACCACTGGTTGATATGCTGAACCAGCGCGCGCCCTATCGTGTCAGCATCTTGCTGGGAATGTTCGCGTCCGAGCGAAACAAACGTCGAGTCGGTGTCGCCGTATATGACTTGATAGCCCTGCACTTCAATCAGTTGTTTGGTTTGTTTCATGATCTCATGCCCGCGCATGGTAATACTCGAAGCCAAACGGGTATCAAAGAAGCGGCACCCCGATGAACCGAGCACGCCATAAAACGAGTTCATGATGATTTTGATCGCCTGAGAAAAGGCTTTCTCATTGTTCTTTTTCGCTACATCGCGCGCCGCCCACAAGGTTTCGATCATCTGAGGCAGGAAATGTCTGCTGCGGTGGAACTGACCGCCGCGAAAACCCGGCACCGCTTGGTCGGGCGCGTTGCCAATCGGGATTTGCAAACCTTCAATCAACCCCATTGGGTCAATCAGAAATGAGCGGATAATCGATGGATACAGGCTTTTGAAATCGAGCACCAGTACGGAATCATATAAGCCGGGAACGGAATCCATCACATAGCCGCCGGGGCTGGCGAGCCAATCTTCCGAATGCAGATTCGGCGCGATGTAACCTGCGCGATGCAGTTGCGGCAGGTAAAGGTTCGTGAAAGCCGCCACCGAGCCTCCGACGCGATCGAGTTCAACGCCAGTCAGGCGCGAACGTTCAATGGCGAAATCCAACAGATGCGTGTGAGTGAAAATCTTATTCACCAGCACACAGTCCTGCAGGTTGTATTTCGCCAGCGACGGTTTATCGTGACGGTACATGCGGTTGATTTCGTCCATCCGGTCATGCACGTTGTGAATCTCTTTGCCTTCACCCAATAGTTCACGAGATACAGACTCCAGCGACCAGGAGCGGAAATGGTAGGTCGCCGTTTTGAGCGTATCGATGCCATCAAGCACCACACGACCTGGAATGGTGATGAACCCCTGCTGAGTCTGACTGGCACTGCGGAAAAAGCTTGGTTGTTTTCCTCGCCCGAGCATGAGCTTCATCTTGTGCCATTCAGCGCGTTTGTGCAGCAGGCGGAAGTCAAAATCGATGACGTTCCAACCGATAATTACATCGGGATCGAAACGTTCAAACCAGTCAACCATAGCATTGAGCAGCGCATACTCATCTTCCACCCATTGCATTGGGGTGTCGGCTTGCTGCGGATCGCCAATCATGATCACGCGGCTGTCCATCGGGCTGTCTAAGCCGATGGAGTAGAGAATGCCTTTTTCCGAACACTCGAGATCCAGCGATACCACTTTCAATGACGGCAGATAATCCCCCTGACGGCATTTAGCTTGACGCACCTGGTGATAGTCCGTGCGAGTGGTGACCTGACCAGTAAATTCGACGCTGCCTTTGACAAAACGCTCCATCAGGTAGCGATCAGCGAGACGAATATCCGCTTCCAGCGTCAGCAGTTGCGCTTGTTCCAAATGGCCAGCCAATGCTTGTGCATGTTGAATCAGCGTGCAGTAACAGGCCGCCAGCGGTTCCTGATCGAAAGACTTTAGCTCTAGCGGGCGAATGTCAACGTTCAACTGATGTTGCTTGGCGATGGATTGCGCGGCTTCGATATCCTGCTTAAGAATAAAGAACACGGGGTGCTCGCCGCGAACGATCAGCTGCGCCGGGCCTTCATCCGTGGCTAACCAGAGTTCAATCTGTGTCTGCCCCTGGATATCCCGAGCTTGTCTGGTTAATAAAAAGCCTTGCTGAATACTCAAATCGCCGATCCGTTACTGATATTTAAAACACACTGTTGTGCTGAGCGCAGACTATATCAAAATTCTGAAACTCCGTTGATTAAAGCGGGGAATATCTGTTGTACATGCATGATTATTAGTCATGTTGCTCGCTTATTATTCACTGGTGAATTTTACCAATTCATTGAAATTAATATAATTTCTATTCAGTATCTGATCCCGTTCAAAATAATGGCAGCTTGAGATAAACCACTCGAAAAGGGTTTGATATAATTCTTAACCTGTTGATTTATTAATCGATTCTCAATGCGTGACAGCAAGCGAAAATAAGTGCTTGCTAAAGTTTCCGTTTGAGCACATATTCAGGATAAGAAATTATTCTGAATTTTAGTTAGACTAGGCAGCCATGCTGCTATCCACTACCTCGGTGGGTGCAGAGCCAATAAATAAGTGTGGAGATACAAGTTTGATAAGTGTTTTCCTTGTAGATGATCACGAGCTGGTTCGCACAGGGATACGACGTATTATTGAAGACGTCCGTGGAATGAACGTAGCAGGGGAAGCTGATAGCGGTGAAGAAGCAGTAAAATGGTGTCGCAACCATCATGCTGACGTCGTACTGATGGATATGAACATGCCGGGCATTGGTGGCCTGGAAGCGACGAAGAAGATTCTTCGTTTCAATCCTGACGTGAAAATCATCGTGTTAACCGTTCATACAGAGAACCCGTTCCCGACCAAAGTTATGCAGGCCGGAGCGGCAGGCTATTTGACCAAAGGTGCTGCGCCAGATGAAATGGTGAACGCCATTCGCGTCGTGCACAGTGGTCAACGCTATATTTCTCCGGAAATTGCCCAGCAAATGGCGTTAAGCCAATTTTCGCCAGCCTCAGAAAATCCATTTGCTGACTTGTCCGAGCGTGAGCTCCAGATCATGCTGATGATCACCAAAGGACAGAAAGTAACCGATATTTCAGAGCAATTGAATTTGAGTCCTAAAACGGTCAACAGTTACCGTTATCGACTGTTTGCTAAGCTAGACATCAGTGGTGATGTGGAACTGACGCATCTGGCGATTCGACACGGGATGCTCGACACTGAGAAGTTATAGTGTCCTCGTTTGATTCAATCTCCTTTCTGAAAACAGTAACTAATCAGCCCGGTGTGTACCGCATGTACAATACCGAGGCTGAGGTTATTTACGTCGGTAAAGCCAAAGATCTCAAGAAGCGCCTCTCCAGTTATTTTCGTAAGAAGATAGACAGCGAGAAGACACGCGCTTTGGTCAGTCACATTGATAAGATCGATGTGACGGTCACGCACACCGAAACTGAAGCACTGATCCTTGAGCACAACTACATCAAGCAGTATTTGCCGAAATACAACGTGCTGCTGCGTGATGACAAATCCTATCCGTACATTTTCATCAGTGGACATCGCCATCCAAGATTGTCTATGCATCGAGGGGCGAAGAAACGCAAAGGCGAATATTTTGGCCCGTATCCGGATTCTGGGGCGGTGCGTGAAACGCTGCATCTGATTCAGAAAATTTTTCCGGTTCGTCAATGTGAAGATACGGTATACAGTAACCGGACTCGTCCGTGCCTGATGTATCAGATTGGTCGCTGTGCAGGCCCTTGCGTCAGTACCATCATTTCCGATGACGATTACGCCGAGTTGGTGAATTATGTGCGCCTGTTCTTACAGGGCAAAGATAAGCAAGTGCTGGAAATTCTCATCGAAAAGATGGAAAAAGCCAGTATGACGCTGCGATTTGAAGATGCGGCGAAGTTCCGTGATCAGATTCAGGCCATTCGCCGCGTTCAGGAGCAGCAGTTCGTTTCTGAAGACAGCATGGATGACATGGATGTGTTAGGTTTCGCGCAGGAAAAGGGCATCGCTTGTATCCACATCCTGATGATTCGTCAGGGCAAAGTGCTCGGCAGTCGCAGCCATTTTCCTAAAATTCCGCAAAACACTTCTCAGGAGGAAGTGTTTGAGAGTTTCCTCAGCCAGTATTATCTCAGCCACAATGAAGCGCGCACGATTCCAAGCCGCATTATTTTGAATGAAGGTTTGCTGGTGGATGCGAAACCGATGCAGGATGCGCTGGCTCAGCTGGCAGGCAGAAAAGTCACCTTCCATGTCAATCCGACGGGTACGCGCGGACGTTATCTCAAACTGTCGAATACCAACGCTTTGACTGCCATCACAACTAAGATTAATCATAAGATGACCATCAACCAACGTTTCAAAGCGTTGCAGGATGAGTTGAGTATTGAAAACATCCTGCGTATGGAGTGTTTCGATATTTCGCACACCATGGGTGAGAGTACGATCGCATCCTGTGTGGTGTTTAATCAAGAAGGCCCGGTCAAACAGGAATATCGCCGTTATAACATTACGGGGATTACTGGTGGTGATGACTATGCAGCGATGGGGCAGGTGTTGGAAAGACGTTACGGTAAACAGCTTGATGTCGACAAAATTCCGGACATTATCTTCATCGATGGCGGTAAAGGTCAGCTCAATCGTGCCCATGAAATCATGACACAATGTTGGCAGGATTGGCCAAAACGCCCACGATTAATTGGTATTGCCAAAGGGGTGACACGTAAGCCTGGTCTGGAAACACTGATCACCACTGACGGAGATGAGTTCCATTTGCCAAGTGATGCGCCTGCACTGCACCTGATTCAGCATATTCGTGATGAAAGCCATAACCATGCGATTGCTGGCCACCGAGCAAAACGCGGTAAAACGCGCCGTACCAGCGCGTTGGAAGGTATTGAAGGGGTCGGGCCAAAACGTCGTCAGGCGTTACTCAAATACATGGGTGGTTTGCAAGAGCTCAAGCGGGCGACTGTAGAAGAAATCGCCAAAGTGCCGGGCATCAGTCATTCTTTGGCAGAAATCATTTATCAAACATTGAAACAATAAGAAAAATACCGCACCATAAACGCGCAGTCGATAAGAGCCTAAAAATATGCGTTTTAACATTCCCAATATTCTGTCTTTACTACGACTTTTCCTGATTCCGGTCTTTGTCGTATGTTTCTATCTACCATACAACTGGGCTCCGTTCGCAGCAGCGATGGTGTTCTGGGTAGCTGGCTTTACTGACTGGCTGGATGGGATGTTAGCTCGCAAGCTTGGTCAAACATCGCGTTTTGGTGCGTTTATCGATCCGGTTGCAGATAAAGTGCTGGTTGCCACCGCGCTCATTCTGATCACCGAGTACTACCACAACATCTGGATCACCATTCCGGCGGTGACCATGATTGCGCGCGAAATTATTATCTCAGCGCTGCGTGAGTGGATGGCCGAAATTGGTAAACGAGCCAGTGTGGCCGTGTCCTGGATTGGCAAAGTAAAAACGCTGACGCAGATGTTCGCTCTGTGGGTGCTGATTTGGCGCTACGATGATTGGATGATTTGGCTTGGCTACGCTTCGATTTATGTTGCGACGATCCTGACTTACTGGTCGATGGTGCAATATCTGGCGGCGGCGAAAGACGACTTACTCAGCGAAGAACATCAATGAAGAAACGGGCGACAGCCCGTTTTTTTATGTTGGTCGACAGAGTGATAAAGTGAGACGGAGCAGGGATGGTAAACTCGCTGTCTGACTTTAGTTATCTTGCGGAAAATATGAGCTTTTTTGCGACTAAATTGACCAAAGCAAAGCTTTTTGAATGTAAAATAGACAAACGATTTAAAATCAAAAAAATTGTGTTGACTCATTTTGCCGATTCCGTAGAATGCATCCCGTACTCAAGAGGAATGCGCAGTTAGTGCAGTCCAAATGAGTGTCAGAGGCGCGTTGGCAGAGTGGCCATGCAGCGGATTGCAAATCCGTGGACCTCGGTTCGACTCCGGGACGCGCCTCCATTTGCGACACTAGCTCAGTTGGTAGAGCGCAACCTTGCCAAGGTTGAGGTCACGAGTTCGAACCTCGTGTGTCGCTCCAAATTAAAGTGATGTGGCCAGAGTTGGTCGTGTTACTAAAAATTCAAGTATCCGATATCGACGCTTAGATGGTAAAACCATCGCAACAAATTAGCGTGCCCTGGTGGTGAAATCGGTAGACACAAGGGATTTAAAATCCCTCGACTTTCGAGTCGTGCCGGTTCAAGTCCGGCCCGGGGCACCATATATCTACTCTACGTAGAACATGCGACACTAGCTCAGTTGGTAGAGCGCAACCTTGCCAAGGTTGAGGTCACGAGTTCGAACCTCGTGTGTCGCTCCAAACAAGAAAAACCCGATCAAATATGGTCGGGTTTTTTGCTATCTGGCACATGCGAAGAGGGCGAACCTCGTGCCCAAGCTGGTCGCGTCGCTCCAAATAAAAGAAGCCCGATCAGAAATGGTCGGGCTTTTTGCTACCAAAAATTTGTCATCTGACGTTTGTCATAGGGCTTTCTACTCACGGCAACCTTACGGCTTTAGGCGATAAATATTGCCGCTGTCGGTGGAGAAGTAGATCCAGTCATCGGGTGAACGGCGAATATCGCGAATGCGTTCTCCCAAGGACTCCAGTAAGCGGGTTTCATCACTGGCGCTCTGATTCTCATCTAAGGTAATCACATTAATGTGCGTGAGTTTGAGTGCACCAGTCAGTAACTTACCGTTGAGCTCGGGATAACGCTTGCCTCGATAGAGCAACAACCCGCTTGGTGCAATTGAGGGAATGTAGACTTTCCTTGGCGATTCTATCCCATCCGCCTCTTCACTATCGCCAACGGACACAGGCCCCCAATACTCCTTGCCATAAGATGTATTTGGCCAGCCGTAGTTGGCCCCTTTTCGAATCAGGTTAATTTCATCTCCGCCTCGCGGGCCATGTTCGATTTCCCACAATGTTTTGGTTGGCGTGTCGTAGAACAACCCTTGTGGGTTGCGGTGGCCAAAACTCCAGATTTGCGCCTGTGCGTTGGCTCTTCCCGCAAACGGGTTATCGTCTGGAGTCGTGCCGTCGAGATTTAAACGCAACACGCTGCCGGCGTGGGTTTGGAGATTCTGCCCGTTTGGTCGTATTCCGCGATCGCCGACAGTGAAATAAAGATGCGTCGCATCAAATGTTATTCGGCTGCCAAAGTGACGGGTGGTGTTGGAGTTCGACACGGTGACCAGCAGATCTTGCCATTTGGTGATGACTTTTCCATCCCAGTGAGCCATGGCAAGCGTGGTATCTGTTTCTGCGCCATTTCTCTTACTGTAGGTAAAGTAAAATACGGTAGGGTCGATAGGGGAGAGCGCGATATCGAGCAGACCGCCTTGCCCGTTTGCCGAAACAGAATCGACTTTCAATACGGACTTTTTAGACTGTGTGCCCAAGTCGACCAGCACGATGTCGCCGTTGCGCTCCGTGACGAGCAGTTGAGTGGCAGAAACAAATGCCATTCCCCAGGGAACGAGTAAACCACTCATGACTTTTTCTGCCTCATATGAAGCGGCGTTAAAACTGAAAAGCCACAACAGGCAACACAATAAGCGGGTCATGATGGCATCCTTACTTACTCACTGAATAATAAAGACAGTTTAGCAGTGTTTATAAAATCGTCAGTTTGAACGATGGGGTACTCGATTCCTGTCCTTATACTTTGGTCTAGTTACTGTATTTTTTTGGAATAAAGATCTCTAATTGTGATGCTGATGTATCTTCATGTTTTGCAGGAAAAATTGGCTGATTTTCTTTCTATTCTCACAATATCTGGCTGCCAATGGGTCAAGTTGAGCTTGATAAACTCTGCTTTGGTTCACAACCTATTGATCTTGTGTATGTCATAGTCCATGTATTTAGTGTGGTTTATGCACATATAACATCAGAATATTCAGCGTGGACTTTTCTCGATATGAAATCGTTCCTATGGGATCGCTATTTTGAAACGGGCATCGACGATGTTGATGAGCAGCACCAGTATTTGGTGGGGTTTATCAACAAGTACGGTGAGCTGCTGGCAGAAAACAGCATGTCATTGCAGGATGTGCGCTTGGCGCTGTTTGAATTGTCACGCTATGCGGAATTTCATTTCAAGGAAGAAGAGCAACTGATGCGTAATGCGGGTATCGCAGAAGCGCACTTGAGCGAACACATCAAAGTCCATCGTACATTCATGGCGGAAATTTTCAGCATGCAAGCTTTTCTCAGTGATACTGATGACAGGCCGGCAGTACAATTACTGGAATTCCTGATCCATTGGCTTGCATACCATATTCTCGGCATTGATCAGAATATGGCCCGTCAGGTCAAAGCGATTGAAAACGGTCTGTCTCCTCAGCAGGCCTATGAGCGCGAGGAGCGCGAACGCGACAGTGCTACAGAACCATTACTGAATGCGCTGAATGGTTTGTTTGAACAAGTCTCTGAGCGTAACCGTGAACTGGTCAAGCTTAATCAGTCGCTGGAAGAGAAAGTCCATGAACGTACCCAACAGTTAATGAAGGCCAATCAGAAGCTGGAAGCATTATCGATGACCGATAGCCTGACTACCTTGCCAAACCGGCGTAAAGCTTTGTGTCAGCTTGAAGCATATTGGAAAGAGTCAATGCAGTTAGGGGCACCATTGGTATGTATCATGATCGATGCAGACTATTTCAAGCAAGTTAACGACAGTTGCGGGCATGATGCGGGTGATAGAGTGCTGGTGGAACTGGCGCATACGCTACAACATGCGTTTCGCAGCGACGATTTGGTGTGCCGCCTCGGCGGTGACGAATTTCTGGTGATTTGTCCCAATACAGATTTGGAAGGTGGGTTGCACATTGCAGAGCTCACCCGTCAGCAGGTCAATAATCTGTTAGTCCCGACAGGCATGGAACCTTGGCGCGGTAGTATCAGTGTGGGGGTCGCGGAATCTCACGGTTTTATGAATGACCACCATGAGCTGATCAAACTGGCCGACACTGCGGTTTATCGCGCCAAAAAAGCAGGCAAAAACCGCGTTTGTATCGCTCAGTTTGATGAGGAAATCAGCGCGGAACCTAACGCCAACTTAGCCTGAAAATCCCGTTGCAGATGAGTAAAGCAGAGTTCGCGAAACCAGCGATGCTCATCGTCATTCTGAAATTTGGCATGCCACAGCAGGTAGTAATTATGGGTTGTGAGCTCAAATGGCGCGCTTAGTACCGCTAGCGGGTAATGTTTGGCGTATTGTGCCGCGATATGCAGCGGTACCGTCACCAGACATTCCGTACCAATCACCGTTTCCAATGCCAGACGCAGCGACGGCAAGGTGGCGAAAACGCGCCTTTGTTTTTTGTGCTGGCGGAACAGATTATCCACCTGGCGGCTCTCTTCATGTAATCCGCTGACCAGAATGTGCCTGGCCGCAAAGTAATGCTCCAGTGAAACCCCCTTAATCGCGATATCGTTTTGCTCACAGCAGCAGATCACGTAGTGATCACTGGCGAGTTTTTTTCCATACAGGTTTTCCGGTACGTTCACGGCCAGTGTGCCCAGCAGATCGACGTCGGTTTCTCCCAATTCACTCAGGGATGCGTTCTGCCACAACGAGGTCTGAATACCTGCCTGAGGTGCCTTCTCATACAGTTCTGAGCAGAGCGCAGGCAGAATATCCATTGAGACAAAGCTATTGAAAGCAAGACGAAATGACCGTTCGCAGTGCTGAATGTTTACCTGCGGAGGTAGGTAGAGTTGGTCAAGTTGAAACAACAATGCTGGCAGACGTTCTTTCAACTGCTCGCCACGTTGTGTCAGGGTAAACTGCTGACCATCGCGGATCAAAATGGGATCCTGGAACTCTTCGCGTATCAGGCGCAGTGCTTTACTCATTGCGGGCTGAGTCACGTTCAGCCTGCGCGCGGCATCCGTCAGGTTACGGGTTTCGAGCAGCGCCATGAGCGCAGGCAGCAGTTTGTAATTGTTCATCGATTCCTCAGAGCTGTTTGAGCATCCACACATCACAGCCGTTGTGCTCGGTACCCGGCATGGGCGCAGGTAAATGTTCAAAGCCCAGGTTTTCATACAAGCGCACCGCAGTGCTCATGTTGGACAGCGTATCGAGGTAACACTGAGCAAAACCTTGTTGCTTGGCAAAGACGAGACACTGTTGCGCCAGCGCTTTACCGAGGCCGTGTCCGCGACTTTCAGGCAGCAGGAACAGCTTCTTCAGCTCACACACTGAATCGCTGCCATTGAATGGTGCGATGCCACCGCCACCGACGACTTTGCCATTCAATGTCGCCAGCCAATAACCACTGCGATCTTGTGGTAGGTAATGCTCGCTCATCGCCAGTACTTCAGCGTCCGACGGGCCAAAGCCGTCACCAATTGCGCCAAATTCGGCGCCCACTTTTTTAATGATATCGCAGATGGTTTGGTCATATTCCGCGCTGATGGGCAGGATGTGGGGTTGCATGTCGACCTCGATAAATGGTTGAGAATGAGTCTTTACCATACGTGGTGATAAGTATAAACAGAAATCAAAATTCGCACGAACAGGTATAACCAAAAGTGATGATCGATGAAAATAGTTCTCAGCAATAAATCTGGCTGTTTAACAATTAAACGAAAGCGCATTTTCCTCGTGCTGAAAGTGTGATTCAGGCCGATTTCAATTTGGCTTTGACAGCAGCTTTAGTTACTATGTACAGCTATTTGAAAAACCCCAAGAATCCCTTACGGTCAGCCTTATCGGCCCCCAAAAGGGCACCAAGGTAACCCTTTCGGGCTCCTTAAGGAAACTGCTCATCAGCAGACGAGGAAACGATGCAACATCTACAAGAGATTATTGCTAACGCGACCGCAGCCATCAACGCTGCAGAGTCGTTAGTCGCACTGGATGAAGTGCGTGTTCAGTACCTGGGCAAAAAAGGTGAGCTGACCGCTCAACTACAAAGCCTGGGCAAGCTTCCACCAGAAGAGCGCCGTACCGCTGGTCAGGAAATTAACGTCGCAAAAGAAACGGTTCAAAAAGCCATTGCTGCGCGTAAGGACAGCCTACAACGTGCAGAGCTGGAAGCGAAGCTGGCGGCAGAAACTATCGACGTGACCCTACCTGGTCGTCGTATCGAGAACGGTGGTCTGCACCCAGTAACCCGCACAATCGAGCGTATTGAAAGCTTCTTTGGTGAACTGGGCTTTACCGTTGAGTCTGGTCCTGAAATCGAAGACGATTTCCATAACTTCGATGCTCTGAACATCGCAGATGATCACCCAGCGCGTACTGACCACGATACCTTCTTCTTTAATCCAAAGTTGATGCTGCGTACTCACACGTCTGGCGTACAGATTCGTACCATGGAAGAGAACCAGCCACCGCTGCGTTTCATCGCTCCTGGCCGTGTTTATCGTAACGACTACGACCAAACGCACACGCCAATGTTCCATCAGGTGGAAGGCATGCTGGTTGACGAAAACGTGAACTTTGCGCAGCTGAAAGGCATTCTGCACGACTTCCTGTGCAACTTCTTTGAAGAAGATCTGGAAGTGCGTTTCCGTCCGTCTTACTTCCCATTCACTGAGCCTTCAGCCGAAGTGGACGTGAAAGGTAAGAATGGTAAATGGCTGGAAGTACTGGGCTGCGGTATGGTGCATCCAAATGTGCTGCGCAGTGTTGGTATCGACCCTGAAAAATACTCTGGTTTCGCATTCGGTATGGGCGTAGAGCGTCTTACCATGCTTCGTTACGGTGTGAACGACCTGCGTGCGTTCTTCGAAAACGATCTTCGTTTCCTAAAACAGTTCAAGTAATCCAGAGGTTTAATCACAATGAAATTCAGCGAATCTTGGCTTCGTGAGTGGGTTAACCCAGCGGTTACCACTGGCGAGCTTACTCACCAAATTACTATGGCCGGCCTGGAAGTTGACGATGTCCTTCCTGTAGCGGGTACTTTTACTGGCGTTAAAGTTGGTCACGTTGTGGAATGTGGTCAGCACCCAGATGCAGACAAACTGCGTGTGACAAAAGTGGATGTGGGCGAAGAAGAACTGCTCGACATCGTGTGTGGCGCGCCAAACTGCCGTCAGGGCCTGAAAGTCGCGGTTGCGACGGTTGGCGCTGTTTTGCCAGGCGATTTCAAAATCAAGAAAGCGAAGCTACGTGGCCAGCCTTCTCACGGCATGCTGTGTTCATTCTCTGAACTGGGTATTGATGTTGAATCAAGCGGCATCATGGAGCTGGCGGAAGATGCCGTTATCGGTACGGATTTCCGTGAATTCCTGGCTCTGGATGACGTCACTATTGATGTAGACCTGACGTCAAACCGCGCGGACTGTTTCAGCCTGCGTGGTATGGCTCGTGAAGTGGGCGTACTTAACCGTGCCGATGTGGCTGAGCCTTCGGTTGCACCAGTTGCACCGGCAATCGATGCCACCCTTTCTATTGAAGTCAAAGCGCCAGCGGCGTGTCCTCGCTACTTGGGTCGTATTGTTAAGAACGTGAACGTTCAGGCACAAACTCCACTTTGGATGCAAGAGAAGCTGCGTCGCTGTGGTATTCGTTCTATCGACCCGGTTGTCGACATCACGAACTATGTGATGCTGGAACAAGGCCAACCAATGCACGCGTTTGATCTGGCGAAGATCGACGGTGGTATTGTGGTGCGCCTGGCAGAGCAGGGCGAGAAATTGACCCTGTTGGATGGCAGCGAAGCAGAACTGAACGCCGACACACTGATCATTGCAGACCACAACAAAGCGCTGGCGATTGCGGGTATCTTTGGTGGCGAGCACTCGGGCGTGAGCACTGAAACCAAAGATGTGCTGCTAGAATGTGCATTCTTCGCTCCGGATCATATCCGTGGCCGCGCACGCAGCTACGGTCTGCACACCGATTCTTCAATGCGTTTTGAACGTGGTGTGGACTACGCACTGCAATTTGCTGCGATGGAACGTGCAACTCAGCTTCTGATCGACATCTGTGGTGGTGAAGTTGCGCCAGTGGTTGCGGCTGAATCTGATGCCGATCTGCCAAAACCGAACACCGTGGCTTTGCGTCGCACTAAACTGGACAACCTGCTGGGTCACCACATCGCGGATGCGGACGTGGTTGAAATCCTGCAACGTCTGGGTATGACCGTTGAAACCACTGCGGAAGGCTGGACAGCGACAGCGCCAACCTGGCGTTTTGACATCGCAATCGAGCAGGATCTGGTGGAAGAAGTGGGCCGTATCTACGGTTACGACAACATTCCAAACCAGGCGCCAGCGGCTGCGCTGAACATGAACCTGCACAAAGAAGCGAACCTGCCTCTGAAACGCGTTCGTGATCTGCTGGTTGACCGTGGTTACCACGAAGCGATTACATACAGCTTCGTTGAACCAGAGCAGCAAAAACTGATCGTGCCAGATGTTGAGCCTTTGATTCTGCCAAACCCAATCTCTGCAGATATGTCTGCTATGCGTTTGAGCCTGATTCAAGGTCTGCTGAACACGGTGGTTCATAACCAAAAACGTCAGCAACCACGAGTTCGTCTGTTCGAACAAGGTCTGCGTTTCATTCCGGATCAAGCGGCTGAAAACGGCATGCGTCAAGAGCCAATCCTGGCGGGTGTGATTTCTGGTACTCGCGGTGAAGAGCACTGGAACCTGGAAACAGCAACGGTGGATTTCTTCGACCTGAAAGGTGATGTCGAAGCGATTCTGGAACTGACGGCCAACGGCAAAGCGTACAGCTTCGCGGCGGCGAAACATCCAGCGCTACACCCTGGCCAGTCAGCAGCGATTGTTCTGGACGGCAAAGAGATTGGTGTGATCGGTACGGTTCACCCTGAGCTTGAACGTAAATTTGGTCTGAACGGTCGTACTATCGTGTTTGAAATCGAATGGTCGGCAATCAATACCAAAGTGATTCCTGAAGCGGTCGCGCTGTCTAAGTTCCCTTCAAACCGTCGTGATATCGCGGTTGTAGTGGACGACGCAGTGGCGTCTGGTGACATCGTTAACGCGTGTCTGGAGCAGGGCGGCGAGTTCCTGAAAGACGCTAAACTGTTCGACGTTTACGTTGGTAAAGGCGTTGAAGATGGTAAGAAGAGCCTGGCAATTGCCCTGACTCTGCAATCCGCAGAACGCACGCTGGAAGATGCCGATATCGCCGGTGCGGTTGAAGCGATTGTTGCTCACGTATCAGCGAAATTTGGCGCAACACTGCGCGACTGATTGTTGTCATTGAGTGTGAAAAAGCAGGCTTGAGAGCCTGCTTTTTTTACGCCTGCAATTTTGCTATGAAGTGACAAGTTTGGCATGTATCCTGAGCAACCGCCTGATTTACAGATAAATTTAAAAAATTTTTTTGGCGTAACGAAAAATTTTTCCTACGCTGTAATTAGAGAGAACCTCTGAGTATTTTAAAGAAAGTGGTATAAGTAACTAAAATGTCAGTAGTTTTTCTTTTAATATGAAGACAAATTTTGCTTCTAAGCGCGGGATATGCGCCTCTTTTTACCGTTAGACTTTGTTTAGTCTCAATAAAAAAGTTGGCGAAAATCATAAGCTTGGCATACACTTTTCAGGTAAAGCCGATATGTCGTTGATTGGCTAAGCAAAAATTGCTTTGGTGCTGTCACTGCGCAGCAAGGTTTAACATAGCTTTGAGGGAAGTTTTATGGCGCTCACAAAGGCCGATTTGGCTGAGAACCTGTTTGAAAAACTAGGGTTTAGTAAACGGGATGCCAAGGAAACGGTTGAAGTGTTTTTTGAAGAAATTCGTAAAGCACTCGAAGGTGGCGAACAGGTAAAACTCTCCGGTTTTGGTAATTTTGATCTGCGAGACAAAAACGAGCGTCCGGGTCGAAATCCAAAAACGGGTGAAGATATTCCTATCACCGCTCGACGTGTCGTAACGTTCCGCCCAGGGCAAAAACTAAAAGCCCGAGTCGAGAACATTAAAAAGTCGTAAAAAGACCGAGCATTAGACCACGCTTTCGCGTGGTCTTTTCATATTTGGCTTATGCTGCCTGGATGTGTGTGGTGATGTAAGGCTGCCAAGCCTGCTGGTAAAGGTTTTGCGACTCGCGACGAATCTGCTTAATCTTCGCGACTTCCCAATCATTGAGTGCTCGCTGTTCGCGTCCTGCGTTGCGCTCAATCTTCTGAATCTGCTCATAAAGATCATGTTCCGGGCCGCTTTTCACATCGGCAATCGCTTTAAGGTGAAACTGCACTTCTGCGATGATGCCTGTTTTAGGCAGTTGGACCAGTACGTTCAGATCACGATAGCCTGAGTCTGCGGGAGATTTGAAGCGGTTTTTCACCTTAAGAACGGTCGCTTCGCGGCTCAGCGCCTCATACGCATCAACCAGACTCGGGACGTCGTTGGCAATGATGGTCGCGCGGGCCAGGTCGGTAATGCGCTCTGGCTGACCGTTAAGCTCCAGTTCAATTTTTTCTGCCGCGCGATGCTGTGATTTAACGCCGGCAAAGTAGGCTTGGGTGGACGTTAGCAGGGCCGTACTTTTACACAGTGTTTCCAGTTCGCACTGCGCTTGGTGGGCTTTACTGTAGAGTACATCAAAATCCTGATAAGGCTGGAGAACGCTATTTTGCGTGGTTTGAATGCCGTAAAGGCCGCTGAGGCTGTGTTTGAAAAGCTTTGAACTGACTTGATTTTGTGACTCGCCCCGATCTTCTCTTGGTGACGTGTCTAATGGCAGAGCAGCCGCAAAAGCAGGCGCTCGGCTCAGAACCAGAAGCATCAGTGCCGTTGTTCGTAGGAATAGGCTCATTCACTCTCCTTAGCTTGCGTTGTTAGGTCAAAAGTGGCAATCAGAAGGCCCATAACAGAGTGCAAACAAAGAAATCTCTTCAATAAAGAGGTTGGGTTGAAATCGTAAAACTCAATCGCATCCCAACATCAAATGTGCAGAGTGTGTATTCCATCACATTACAATGCTCGACTATTCAGACTGTTAGCAGGATAAACAGTTCCTTTTGCGAGTGTAACCAAGTGTGTATTTCACAAAACTCTGACCGAGTGATAAAAACTGGCTACCGATTTTAAGCAGAATTCGGTACCCTAGCGCGCTCACATGACTTCAGAGATGAACAATGAAAGATCCAGAATTTTGGCACGCCAAATGGGCCTCCAACCAGATTGGTTTCCACCTGACCGATGTGAATACATTATTGATTGACCACTGGCACGCAACTCAGCCAAAACGCGAAGACAGAGTATTTGTGCCGCTGTGTGGTAAAAGCGAAGATCTCGTTTGGTTAGCAGAGAAACACAATGATGTTCAGGGAGTTGAGCTCAGTCCGATTGCCGTGCGCGCCTTTTTTGCTGAACACTTCTATACTCCAACAGTAACGCAGATTAGTAGTTTGCATGAGCTGTATCAGTTTGATGAGCTGTCAATTTACACCGGGGATTATTTTACCGCGCCACTGCAGACCGTCGATATTGTGTACGATCGTGCGGCACTGATTGCATTGCCTGAAGAGATGCGGGCTGATTATGTGGAGCGCTTGAAGCAGTTGCTTAACCCAGGTGCCCGCATTCTTCTGGTGACACTTGATTACGATCAGCAAGAGTTAAGTGGTCCTCCATTTAGTGTTGGAGAAGCGGAGATCCAGCGTCTGTTTCACGGATTTTCGGTTCGCCGCTTGGTGCGCGACGAAGCGAATGCACAGCATCCCAAACGCGCTCAAAAAGGGCTCAGTCGCTTTGCAGAAGAAGTGTGGTTGATTGAGAGCTGATCCATTCTGTTGCCAATGGAGTAAATGGTCTAATCAGGGATTGCAAAGGTGCCGATTTGCTGTACGATACGGCACCTTTTCGCTAGGTTGAAAAATAAGCGGCACGCCAAGAATGCTGCGCATTATCTCAAACATTCCGATTTTATCGAGCCGGCCAGTAATACCATGAGGTCCTAGTATGTTTCTTTTTAGCCGCCGTAAACAAGAACAAGACAATAACGCTCAACTCGAGGCTATGCGCTCTGCCAGCATGGTACTCAATGCCATCAAACATAATGTGCCGTACATTGAATTTTCCAGTGATGGCCGAATTCTGACCGCAAATGAACAATTTCTCAGCGCGATGGGTTATACGCTCGAAGAAGTGCAGGGCCAGCATCATCGCATGTTTTGCGATAAACAGTTGACGTCATCCACCTCATATCAGAACTTTTGGCGCGATCTTGCACAGGGTAAACCACAACATGGGACGTTTCGTCGAGTGTGCAAAGATGGCCGTGACATTTGGATCGAAGCCACATACGTTCCGGTCGTCGATGAGCTGGGTAAAGTATCCAAAGTTGTGAAAGTGGCCAGTGATGTCACGGAAGAGAAGCTACAGCTCGATAGTCAAGCCGCCATTTTTGAAGCCCTGAAAACCTCACTGGCGTACATTGAGTTCACACCACAAGGGCAAATCATTAACGCCAATGACAATTTCTGTCGTTGCGTGGGCTATAAGCTGCGCGAGATTCAGGGGCAACATCACCGTATGTTTTGCAGCGAGGAGTTTTTACGGAGCCATGCTGATTTTTGGCCGTCATTGGCCCGCGGTGAATTCAAGTCGGGGTTATTTGAACGCCGCAATCGTAATGGCGACGTTATCTGGTTGGAAGCAACTTATAATCCAATCCGAGATCAGAATGGCAAAGTTGTTCGCGTCGTGAAATTTGCCAGCGAGATTACCGCGCGAATTCACCATTTGCAGGCGATTCAACAAGCGTCCAAGGTGGCGCAGCGTACCTCGTTGGACACGCTGGATATCGCGAACGATGGAGCAAAAACACTCGATCTCGCAGCTGATGTGGCAAATCAGATAGACAGCTCGGTGGATCAGGCGTCGTCTCTGATGGAGAAACTGACCGCGCAGTCGCAGCAAATCGCACAGATTGTGACTACGATTTCAACCATTGCCGACCAAACCAATCTGCTGGCGCTGAATGCGGCGATTGAAGCCGCGAGAGCCGGCGAATATGGGCGTGGTTTTGCGGTCGTGGCTGATGAAGTGCGTAAACTGGCGGCGAATACCTCTCACGCGACAGATGAAATTGGAAACATCGTTAAACGTAACAGCGAATTGACTCAGGTTTCTGAACAAACCATGACGGAAATTCAGCGCAAAGTGATTGAGTGCAATCAGCAATTGCAATCGACCCAGGCCCTGATTGACGAGATTCGTCATGGTGCGCAAAACGTCGCCGATACGGTGAGCCAACTGGTTAACGATTAAAAAAAGCGCGCTCAACGGCGCGCTTTTTGTATCTTGGTAAGATTCAATCAGTAGTGAATCTTAACGGCCTTGGCGCATTCAATCGCGCGATCCGTTGCTTCTGTCGTGGTTTTTCCGCGCGACAGCGCGACACCAAGACGACGGCGACCGTTGATTTCAGGTTTACCGAACAGGCGGATTTGCGAGTGCGGAACGCTCAGTGCATCGTCTAAACCTGAGAATTGAATATCCGTTGACGTACCCTGGCCCAGAATTGCGGCGGAGGCAGAAGGACCATACTGCGTGATTTCGCCGATGGGTAAGCCAGTAAAGGCACGTACGTGCAGAGCAAATTCAGAGATGTCCTGAGAAATCAGCGTCACCATACCCGTGTCGTGTGGGCGAGGAGAGACTTCGTTGAAGATGACTTGATCGCCTTTAACAAACAACTCAACACCAAACAGACCATAGCCGCCGAGCGCGTTGACGATTTGTTCGGCCACGTATTCTGCAGCTTTAAGTGCATTTTCAGACATCACTTGTGGCTGCCATGATTCGCGGTAATCACCATCTTCCTGACGGTGACCGATTGGCGCGCAGAAGTGTACGCCATCCACTGCACGAACGGTAAGTAGCGTAATTTCGTAGTCAAAATCGATAAAGCCTTCGACAATCACACGACCAGCGCCAGTGCGGCCACCTTCTTGCGCGTACTGCCATGCTTTTTCAATATCCTGTTCGGTTTTAATGACGCTCTGACCTTTGCCCGAAGAGCTCATAACCGGTTTACATACGCAAGGAATGCCGACGAACTCGACCGCTGCGACAAAATCTTGGTAGTTATCAGCAAACCGATAAGGGGAAGTTGGGAGTGAGAGCTCTTCTGACGCGAGACGACGAATGCCTTCACGGTTCATGGTCAGACGGGTAGCGTTGGCGGTGGGTACCACATTTAGTCCCTGAGCTTCCAGTTCCACCAGTTTGCTGGTCGCAATCGCTTCAATTTCCGGCACGACATAGTGCGGTTTTTCTAGATCAATTACCTGTTGCAGTGCTTCGGCATCCAGCATATCGAATACATGGCTGCGATGCGCAACCTGCATGGCAGGTGCATTTGCGTAGCGGTCACAGGCAATAACTTCCAGACCGAGGCGCTGACATTCAATCGCCACTTCTTTACCGAGTTCACCAGAGCCAAGTAACAGTACACGTTTAGCACTGTCTCGAGTAGCAGTCCCCAACATAGAGCGAAAATCCTTATAGTTATGCATCGATTCCCAGCATCAGTGAAATACTGGGAATAACCTTAGTAAAAACAGCGGCAATCATACTGGAATTACCCAGAAAAGCAAACGTTTGCGCAAGGTTGGCTTACACTCGGATTCAGCGCATGGCAAAACGTTCGGAATGGAAGTTCTGTTGCGATAACCCCATGTTAATCAGATGATTTTTCAGGCTTGATCCAAATCCGACCGGACCACAGAAGCTGACACTGGCCTCCGCGAGATTGAGGCGTTCAGCCACCCGTTCTGCACACAAAAATTCGTTATGGCTGGCCGTGAAAACATGCAGATTGACATTAGGCAGTTTGCTGACGAACAGTTCCAGCAGCTTGACGAAATATTGCTGTTTGTCATTATCACGGCAGTAAAACAGTTCAATATGACGACCAGATGAATGCGGCAGTTGTGTCAGGTGTTGTAACCAGGCGACAAAAGGCACAATCCCGATTCCGGCACCAATCCACACTTGCTGAGCGTCCGATGGAATTTGGAAACGGCCGTAACCACCTTCCAATGTCACCTGACGTCCCTCGTTCAATTGATTAAACAGTTGGTGGGTGTAATCACCGAGATCCTTGATCGCAAAGTCAGCTTGTTGAGTAAATGGGTCATACTTCAACACGGAAAACGGGTGGGGCGCTTCGCCATCATGAAAATCCAGATACGCAAACTGACCCGCTTTGTAATCGAGCGGTTCATCCAGTGTGATGCCGATGTGCAGCACGCGATAGTTGCTGCTTTCGTCCGTTACCTGTTTCACCATGGTCACTTGACCTGTGACTTTACGACGACGACCAATTTGTCCGCTGAGAGAGAGCACTGCGCACAGTGAACCGATCACAGCGCAAATCCATACGATGATGTTCAGCGCTGACGCACTCAGCTGATAGTCCAGAACGGTTACGGAGTGGAATGCACCAGCAAGGAAAATCGCGCCAGCAAGCTTGTGCGTGAAACGGAATTTGCGGTAGCTGATCGCCTGAATCAGGCTGATGGCAACGAAAGCGACGAACACATAAAAGGTGTACTCACCGACCATTTTTCCCCAGTGCATCCAGTTGATGCCGTCGGCAGCCTGCCCCAGACGGGCACGGCGTTGAGGCGGGTCCAGTAATCCAAGGCTGACCAACCATTTAGGGGATTCAATGATCACCCAGTGTGACACCAGCGCAACTAACGCCCCGATCCCCATCTGCTTGTGGATCGCGTAGCCCTTATCAAGCCCGTTTACGTACTCTTCCACTTTTGGTAAACGCATCGCCAGCACAATCGACACGGCCATATAGGCAAAGCCGATCGCGCCAGTCAGTAGTGTGAGCTGATGACGCCAGTAGAAGAAATTCGCGTCCGGCTCCCAGGTAAACAATACATTCGGCAACCATAACAAACTGACAATTAAGGCAATTTTTTTCATGATCTAATTCCTTTCATTAACTATGGGTATAGCTTAGATCTGTCAATGAAAAGACGAAATCGACTTTATCTTGTTTTACCTGGGTTGACCTATCTTTACATTCCGCCCCCTTTCAGCGACAGGGCAAAAATCAGCAATAGCGGCAGGGTAAACAGGCAGAGAAAATTGCCGAACAGAACCATCGAAGCCACATTGGTGGGCTCAATGTGAAAACGCTCTGCAAACAGATAGTTCATCACTGCCGGAGGAAGCATAGTAAACAGCACCATCATTTGCAGCTGCATGGTGGGCAGTGGAATGAAGAAGTAGATGAGAGCAAAGGCCACGGCGCCAGTAGTGAGTGATTGGGCGGTGGAGATTAACCCAACCCGCAAGCCCGCAAGACGCATATTGGTCATTTGTGAACCTAACGACAGCAGCATGACAGGCACTGCGGCCTGACCGAGTAGTGCGGTCGCTTCATAGAGCGGTTTCCAGACAGGGGTTCCGGATAAGTTAAACAGCATGGCAACAACAGTGGCGATGAAGACCGGCGCGGTAAAGATCTGACGAAACGAGCCGCCTTTGCTCAGCAGTGCCAATCCCAGGCTGATATGCAGACAAGCGGAGACCACAAACAGCAATACCGCCGAAGAGAGCGCGGTCTCACCAAATGTGTAGGTAAACAGCGGAATCGCCAGGTTACCGCTATTGCGAAACATATGCAGTGGTGCCCAGGCTTTAAAGTTCCAGCCGCCCAGTTTACAAATCGGGATCATCAGTATTCCGGGAATCAACACTGCGATCAAAGAGGCATAGATCAGCGGTAATTGCGCGGTGTCCAGTGGCATGGTTGCCAAAGATGAGAATACCAGCGCAGGCAAAAACGTATCCATGTTGATGCGATTGATTGGGCGGAAATCGGGTTTAAGCCAGCGGCCGATAGCATAACCTACGCACACCAGTGCCATGACGGGAAAGAGTATACTGACAACCTGTTCAAACATCGGTGTCCTTACCTGAGTTGACGGAACATAAGATGTTCAAATTAGCAGGGTTTTTAGTCAGCGTCACGGCTTCAAGTTGCGTTTCGTGCGGCAAGTGTTGTGCACAGATGCTGTCTTGAAGTACGGGATATCGCCAAAAAGTGCAATCAAAGACAGGGATAAAAATTCGATTAACGGTGTCGCTCAGCTAAGCTTTTGATTACTACAACAATAAGGAGTCATCTTATGAAATCGTCCTTGCTGGGATTTGGATTAGGGCTTTTAGTAGTAAGCAGTGCGAGTGTGGCCAGCACCGATAATTTTGACCGTTTTTATATAGGCGTTGGCACGAGTTTTACCGAGCTAGACAGTGATAGTTACGCGATTGTTTCTGACAACAAATCGGACGTGACAGCGATGGGCATCGTGTTTGGTTATCAACCGATTAAGTATTTCGCGGTAGAAGGGCGAGAGCTGTTCCGGGTCTCCAGACATGACGAGGTCTACGACACTCAAGCGTCATTGCTCGCGCGAGGCATCTTACCCATTCATGAATATTTTAATTTTTACGCTGTTGCAGGGCTAAGTCTGATCGCCAAAGATGGCTTTGATGAGCATGGCACAGATTTCACTTACGGCATCGGTATGCGAATCAAAAACCGTACCCCCTTCATATTGGATGTTGAGTATCGTATGTTGTATGACGATTCTTTTGACGGCATCGACATGGAACTCCGTTCCATCAACCTTAACTTTTTGTACGGATTTTAATCTGTGTAGCCCGTCATTTACGGCGGGCTAGTTCGTCCAATTCCATATTTTCAGTGAATAATCTCGCCCATTCTAGGATGGGAACGATCTCAGGGCTTTTTTATGATCAACGAATAGAAAAGCGCAGTGTATTATTTTAATTCGACACATTAGCGTTTAAAATTTTAGCCATTACTAACATTCTGAGGGCTGAGATGTCTCGCTTTCGCTCCGTCAAACTGCACACTAAAACGGCCTTGTTGTTCTCACTGGGACTCATGGCAGTGATTTTTAGTTGCCTGTTTGTCACTCGCTACTTTTTTCTCTTCAGTATCAATGAACTCGAAGACATGGAGATCCACCGGGCCAGCAATCAGGCTCAGGCGGTGATTAAATCTCTGGTGAATCGTCAGGAAAAGAACTCTTTTGACTGGGCTTACTGGGATGAAACCTATAGCTTGCTTAATGATGAAAACCCAGACTACATCGAACGAAATTTAACGGAGGAGTCGCTTGACGCCTTAACGATCGATTTGATGGCGTTTTTGCGCCCCAATTACAACCTTGTCGCCAGCCTGGGCCGAAGCGAAGATGCACATATTGACGTGCAGAGCATACTCGCGACACCAAGCTTAAGCGCATTTTTGCACACGATGTCGAAACGTTTGGACAGCCAAAAAAGCAGTGACGCTGGTCTGGTCAAGATAGGAGACCAAGTGTGGATCATCAGTATGACGCCGGTCCGTGACAGCAGTGGTGAATCGGAAACCGTCGGTTGGATGCTGTGGGGGCAACAACTGACTCGAACTTTCCCATCGCTTTATCAGGATTTGCTGATGGCGCAGAGTCAGTTGCTGACTGATCCCAATGCGATGTCCGGCGTCCACGAAGCTTTTGGTGTTGACGACAACCCGCATTCGATTTTCAGAAGTAATCAAGAGCTGGTTCATTACGCCTCGATTCGGGATATGACTGGCAGTGAAGTCGCGATTCTCAAAACCTGGGAACCTCGTTTGTACTATCAAAAAGGCGAGCATGTCTTTTATTACCTGATCATCAGTATGCTGGTGGTCACGTCCTTCATCTCGATGGTGGTGTTCTGGTTGTTCCGGGACAAGGTCGGCAAACGTTTTATCAGTTTCGAACAGAATATTCAGGATTTGTTGGGCGGCATGCCGCAACATTCGGACAATAAACAAGATGAATTTGAACGTATTACTCAACTGGTTGAGTCATTAGCGCAGTCTTCCAACCAAGCGCAGGACCAACTGAAAGCGACCCTACAGAAATTTGAGGCGCTGTATCACGGCCAGTCGGTGGGCATGATTCTTCTCAGCGATAGAGTCATTGCCGATGTAAACCCGGCAACGTTGGAACTGCTCGGATATCAACGTGAAGAACTGATCGGCAAAACACTGGATGCGATTTGTGGTACCAGTAATGCGGAGTGTGCCGTTGATCAATTCTTTGTGATGTTGGCAAATGGCCAGAACAAGTTTGATACCTTTATGCAGCGCTCTGATTTGTCTGAGATCGCGTGTTCAGTGGAAGCGACGCTGCTCCAGGACAGCGACACGTCCTCAGTGATGTTGGCAGTGCAGGACATCAGCGAACAGAAACAACAGGCTGAACTGATTCAAACGTTAACTCAATACGATCCGATCTCTGGTTTGCTGAACCGTCCAACTTTAATTGAATCGGTTCGAAGCTTGTTCCGCAATCAGTCGGATGGTCACGAGTTTTCAATCATGTACTTCAATGCGACTCGCCTGAAAGAAATTGATGAAGTTTATGGCCATGAACTCTATGACGCTTGTGTGCGCCATATTGCTGACAGCCTTAAACGTTATTTCAGCCGTGAAGAAGTCGGGCGAATCAGTGAGAGTGAATTTGTCGTTTGTTGTACTGGTCCAATTGGCCGGGTTGAGCGAATGGGCAACCACATTCTGGCCGCCTATCGAGCGAAAATCAGCTTGGCTGATATGGAACTCGATCTCGGCTTGAAAGGCGCCTTACTGCCATCATCCATTGACTTCGAGAACTTCGAAAACATCGCTCACTGTGGATACTACACGGTCATGAACCGCAACCCATCGGTAGCGAACCAGTTAACGGTCGTTACACCTGAGCAGTTTGAACGAACGCAGGAGGCGCAAATCCTCAACCGGGATATCGTCGCGGCCTTGAAAAATCGCGAAATCATCGCGCATTATCAGCCGATTGTGAAAGCGGCGTCCGGTCAGTTGGTGGGCTTTGAAGCGTTAGCGCGCTGGAAACATCCTCAATTTGGTATGGTGTCGCCTGCCGTGTTTGTGCCACTGGCAGAGCAACGAAAATTGATTGTTGAGCTCGGCGAGCAGATTCTCGATCAGGCGTGTGAATTTCTGCAAACCTTTCAGCAGGCGCAGGCTCACAACAAACAAATGGTGAGTATTCACGTTAATATTTCCAGCCCTCATTTCTACCACAGCAGTCTGGTCGACACGCTGCGTAAAGTGATCGATCAGTATCAACTGGCAGCCGGCCAACTGGTTCTGGAACTGACGGAGAGTATTCTGATGGGGGTTGAAGAGGAGACGCTGCAACGCATGGATGCCATTAAAGCATTAGGAGTGCAACTGGCACTGGATGACTTCGGTACTGGTTACTCTTCGTTCAGCTCGCTGTGCAACTTCCCACTGGATATTGTGAAACTGGATAAATCGTACATTGATGGCCTGGATACCAACGAAAAGGCGAAATCGCTGATTCGAAATATTATCAGTATGTCACAGGAACTCGGCCTGACGACGGTAGCAGAAGGAGTTGAGAACGCCTCGCAACTCAGAAAACTCAATGTGTGGAATGTGGACGAAATCCAGGGTTATTACTTCTATAAACCGATGGATGCCGCACTGGCGCTGGAAACGTTCCAACGCGGATAAGGTTCCAGCAAAAAAAAAAAGCCAGACGTTGTCTGGCTTTTTTGCTGGTTATAGCGAGAGATATGAGAGCGGAATATCCGGATTGATGGCTTCTAACGTCGCTTGCGTATCCGCCAGATGACTGATGCTGCCTTCGGTCATTTCTGCCAGCGCAGCGCTTTCAATGGTCTCGAACTCTTCACCCGCCATGCGTACCTGAATCAAAGCCACTTGCAGTGGCGGCAGGCTCGGGTTGAACGCCGCGTTTTCAGCGTAAGCACCGAGATACTGATTGCCGCCGCTGGTTTGCAGTGCCACACCGCTCAGATTAGCCGTATAAGGTGCGTAGCTGCGGTTCAATGCTTGCAGAGCTTGCTGCACTAGCGCTTCATCATCATCGCTGGTTTTGCCGTGATCGACTTTTGCCATAAGCGCAGATTCAATACCCAGATCCGATGGGCCAAATGACTCTGGCAGATAGTATTGCAGTGATTTTTCTTCACGTTGCGGCAACTGAATGGACAGCGTCTGTGATGTGTTCAGCTCATTCATGAACTGACGGCAGTGACCGCAAGGACTGTAGTTGACGGTGATATCTGCCAGACCTTCTTCACCTTTCATCCAGGCATGGCTGATAGCCGCTTGCTCGGCATGAATGGTTTGACCCAACTGCACACCAGCAAACTCCATATTGCCGCCAAAGTACAAACGACCAGACAGGCCGCGTACGATGGCACCGACGTAAAATTTAGAGATTGGCACATAGGCGTAGGCCGCTGCCAAGGGAAGCAAAGCAACACGCAGGTCAGCATCACTCATTTCCGAAATGGAAAGCAGTTGGTTGAACTGGTCGGGAGAAAGGGTAGCGTCAAAGTCATCAGCCAGGGTAATCGGAGTCAGAAACTCTGCGATTGGCTTCGGCATGCCCGCTAGCGCCTGTTCAATACGGCTTTTCATAAAGAATCCTTATTAATGTATCGAACTCCATTTTAGGTCACTATCACATCTTTACTGAGATTTTTGTCACATAAATAAATGTAACGATATTTCAGTTTTCATAATTAGAGTGATGTCACACATGTCATCGATTGCACAAAGACAAAGAGTGAACTCTGTCGACGATCGCGGTACGACCATCGACAGCAAGACGTTGTTAGTCTAGAGGGCAGAGAGCCAAACCGCGAAAGCGAATAAGCTAGGAGCAAGGATGGAGGTGATCACACCGCAAACCACTAAGGCCAGAGAACTGAATGCCGCGTCGCGTGGGTCTTTCTCCGCACAGGTAGCGGTGCCAAGTGCGTGCGATACCGTCCCCATAGTCAGCCCTCGGGCGATAGGGTGGGTCACGTTCAGCAGCTTGTAGATTGGATAAGCGAGAATCGCGCCAAACAGCCCGACCATTAACACCAGAATGGCAGCGACAGCCGGTTCTCCACCGAGGTTGCTGGCGACTTCCATTGCAATCGGTGTGGTGACCGATTTACCCATCAGGGCCGCAATCAAGGTTATATCCGCTTTCATTCCCACCGCAATCAGGCTGGCTGTAAGCATCGACATCACACTGCCTACACCGCAAGCGAGCATGATGATGCGCCAGTTGGCGCGGATTTGCGGTAACTGTTCATAGAGCGGGTAAGCCAGAGCAACGACTGCGGGTTGCAGTAAATCGCTCAGCCACTTGTTATCGGCATAGTAAGTTTCAAACGGTACTTTCAGATACATTAGCAGCGGAATAATGATGCCAATACAAATCAACAGTGGGTTCAGGAAGGGGGAATTACCTTTCTTCGCTACCCAGCGCGCAAAGAAAAACACCACAATGGTGACAATCAACCACATGATTTTTTACCTCGCTTCAGAAAGCGATCCAGACTCACGCCGAGTGTCACGATCACCAGTGTGGTGCCACCAATCGCGCTGGCAATAATGGTCCAGGCATTGGCAACCAGCATATCAAAATGCGCCATCAGTCCAACGCTGACCGGAACAAAAAGCAACACCATATAACGAATGAACAGGTTGGCGCCGGGTTTTACCCACTCGACAGGAATCAGTCCTCCTGCCATCAGGGAGAACAGAATAAGCATGCCGATGATACTGCCAGGAATGGAAACTTCCAGCCAGCTTTGTAGATTGATCCCTGCCAGCAGGCACAGAAAAATCAACCCCATTGAGACCACATATTGTGCGATGGTTTTTACCATGAGAATGTCAGCCGTAATTGCAATCAAATAAACTCAGAAACTAAGAGGCTAGCTTCTCTACGTATTGGTAAACGGATTTTAAAATGGCGATTTTCTTTTCGTCACTTTCATGTTCATGAACTAAGTTTTCCAGATTCAGCATGTAATCTGGCAGGTGTGTTTCGTAGTAGTCGCGGCAATGGTTCGCCCAGCGGCGCTGGTCATTTTCATCCAGCGTCCAAGGGAAGTTACGTGCGCGATAGCGAAACAGCAGCGGTTCGATGCGTTTATCGCTGAAGGTAATATCCAGCTCGCCAAGCAGCTCAGGTTTGGTTGAACGGATGATCTCCATCGCCGCTTTATCCGCAGGTGAGAAGAATCCATCATAGAGCTGTGTATCAACATCGTTCGATGCTTCAAATTCTCGTTCAATGCCAAAGAGGGCTGCCAGCTTCTCTCGAATTTCCGGATGCTGACGAATGCGAGCCAGATTCGCTAGACACAATTCGCGATCAATACCGATGGTAGCGGCATTTTCTGCGGTCAGCGTTTTCGCCGGTGCCAGAATCGGGCATTTATTGAGATGAACCAGTTTGACGGGCACAGGCAGTTCATCCGGTGCTAAATCATCGTGACGGGTATATAGACGTGCATGCAGAGCGTCCACATCTAAGTCGATCAGCGGCTGTGGATCTTTGGCCAAATCAGCCACAATCACGGCGTTCTGATTGGTAGGGTGCCAGGCTATCGGCACAATCCAACTGGTGTATTGACACTCGCGACCCAGCATGCCGGACACGTGCATCAGCGGCGTCATGTTGACGATATCAATCAGTTCATTCAGTTTGCGCTTATGGCGCATAGAGAAGAAATAATCGAACAGTTTGGGCTGCGCCGCTTTGACTTTTTTCGCCAGTTCAATCGTCGCAATCACATCGGCCATCGCATCGTGCGCATTTTCGTGCTCAATGCCGTTGGCTTTTGACAAATGCTCTAGTTTGAAGCTGGTAAAACCTTCGTCGTTTTCCGGCCACACAATGCCTTCTGGGCGCAGCGCATGACACGCACGCATCACATCGAGCAGATCCCAACGTGAGTTGCCGTTCTGCCAGCTCCAGGCATACGGGTCGAGAAAGTTGCGGTAGCAGGTATAACGTGTCACTTCATCGTCGAAACGAATGCTGTTATAACCCAGGCTGGTGGTGTTGGGTGTCGACAGTTCTGCGTGAATTTTGGCAATAAACTCCGGCTCTGAAAGCCCTTGTGCCATCGCTTTTTGTGGAATGATGCCGGTAATCAGCGCGGCTTCTGGCGCTGGCAGATAATCCGCTGGCAGTTGGCAATAGATCACCAAAGGCTCGCCAATGATGTTGAAATCCATGTCTGTGCGTACACCAGCAAACTGACTCGGACGATCTTTGGCCGGGCTGGTGCCCCACGTCTCGTAGTCAAAGAAGAAATAAGTTGGCTGGTGTTGCTGCTGCATGTCTCTTTACCAAGTCGCTGATTTAAAAATTGTTGAACGGTTATTAGAACATCCCGTATCGGACATGGCAATCTCGAAACCTCGCCGCAGGCCATGTTCGCTCAGTGATTCAGCAAATAATGCTTGAGCAGAAGCACCGTTTTGGTCTGCATGGATGTTAGCCATGGTCAGGAACAAATTTAAACCCGCCGCACTTTATGTTATTCCATGGTTTATGAGCCTGACAGGATGACTTACATGAAAACATTTGAAATTAGTCGAATACATACGTCAGCCGGAATATTCAGGCTTTCTGGTTATGTGTGCACCTCGGGTGACAGGGTGACGCTGGAATATCGCACTGCTGAGTTTATGGGGACCGACGGTTGGTGTGAGCTCGATATTGAATCCGAACATGCGCGCTCAATACTGGCGGCCATTCAGCCGGAACTGATCGAACATTTAGCCTGAAGCATAGTGGGAATGCGGAGCCGAAAATCAAAAAAGCCGACGTCTGAGCGTCGGCTTTTCGTGACTAAGTGTTGGTACTTACGCAGTCGCTTCCTGAGCTGCTTCAGCAGTGTTGTCTGCTGTTTCATTGAGCAGACGACTGGTGATCGTGCCCGCGGTCATCGCGCCGGATACATTCAGTGCGGTACGCGCCATATCGATCAATGGCTCGATAGAGATCAGCAGCGCCGCGATGGTCACTGGCAGGCCCATGGCAGGCAGAACAATCAGTGCTGCGAAGGTTGCACCGCCACCCACACCAGCAATGCCGAATGAGCTGATGGTGATGATCGCAATCAGCGACAGAATGAACTGAATATCCAGCGGGTTAATGCCCATGGTTGGAGCTACCATCACTGCCAACATGGCAGGATAGATACCTGCACAACCGTTCTGACCAATCGTTGCACCAAAGGATGCGGACAGGTTCGCGATCGCTGGTGACACGTTCAGTTTGGTAATTTGCGCTTCCACGTTCAGTGGAATAGTGGCCGCAGAGCTGCGTGAAGTGAATGCGAATGTCAGCACTGGCCATACTTTCTGGAAGTAAGTTTTTGGATTCACACCCACAAATGACACCAGTACGCCGTGTACGACAAACATCAGTGCAATCGCGATGTAGGAAGCAACGATGAAGCCCAGCAAGTTCAGAATATCAGCGGCGCTTGATGTTGCGACAACTTTTGCCATCAGTGCTGCGATACCGTAAGGAGTCAGCGCCATGATCATTTTAACCAGGCGCATCACGATAGATTGAATTGCTTCCACGAAAGTGCGGATTGGCGCTTCCAGTTGTTCCTTTTCGATCATCACTTTACGAGCCGCAATACCGACCAATACACCGAAGATAACCACGGCGATGATTGACGTTGAACGTGCGCCAGTCAGATCAGCAAACGGGTTGGTTGGAATAAAGCTCAGCAACATTTGTGGAATAGTCAAATCTGCTACGGTTGAAGCGCGGCTCTCAAGTACAGCAATACGTGCCGTTTCACGAGCGCCTTCAGTCAGGCCAGCAGCCGTAAGGCCAAATGCCTGCGTGATCAGAATACCGATCAGTGCGGCAATCGCGGTAGTAAACAGCAGAATGAAAATTGTCAGACCAGAGATTTTGCCCAGTGAACCGTTTTTATCCAGTTTCACCACTGCAGAAATCATAGATACCAGCACTAGTGGCATGATGACCATTTTCAACAGGCCAACGTAACCGTTACCTACAATGGCAACCCATGACAGCGTTTCTTTGATCACACTGCTGCCTTCACCAAAGATCAGTTGAAGGGCCAGACCAAACGCGCTACCCAGCACCAGGCCAAGCAGAACAAGACGAGAAAGGGTGTAGGCTTTTTTCTGTTGTCCAAACAAGAAGAACAGAATGCCGACAAATACCGCGATCGACGCGATAGCTGCAACTGACATAATTTAGAATCCTTAAAACGGGTGTATACCGACCTGAAGAGAAATCCTCAGCGATATTGAAAAGTAGGAACGTATCTAGCGCGCACCATAACGTTTCATATGCGGAATAGAAAATATAAAAACAGCATTATTTAGAACGAAACGTTATGAATGTAGGGGGTTGTACAAATAATTAGCGATCAGACGGTGAAATATTCGTTTCAGTGATATTTCTACAGCATTCGCTTCATATCGGTGGTGTACAGAACGGAAACCGCTGGAGCGTTGCGGTCAAACAAACTGTAAAGCAGGGCCTGAGCGACCACTTCGGCGCGAATCGGAATCAGGTTTTTCAGCTTGCCCCACAACAGGTATTGTCCCACCTTCATGATGCGTTGCAGCCAGACTTCATCAGGCCTTACCGTGTTGCGATTGCCGACTAACGGGCCGGGGCGCACAAAAGTGACGTGCTCGAATCCCATTTGGCGAATCGCTTCCTCCATTTTGCCTTTGCAGCGCAGGTAATGAGATCGTGAGCGCGGATGCACGCCGTAACTCGACACCACGGCCAGACGTTGCACACCGATCGCTTTCATCGTCCGTGCGACCTGACAGACTAAATGATAATCCACCGCTTCCAACTCTTGCTGAGAACCCGCCTGTTTGTGTGTGGTGCCCAGGGCTATGACGCCAAATTCAGGAACTACGTGGTGGTTGTCCCAGTTTTTGACTGTAAGTTCGGCACTCAGCAACTCGGTTAATTTTGTATGGGCTTTAAGCGGTTTGCGGGTGAGAGCATACACGCCGTCAATGACTGGTTCCGCGAGCAGTTGTTTTAATACACAGGAGCCGACAAGGCCAGTTGCGCCAGCGATGATCACCTGAGTGGTGGAAGAGGTAGCCATAAGAATAATCGCTTAAAGTCATAAAAAGACCCCGCGAGGCGAGGTCTTATCGGGTGAATGATCCGTCAGGTCAGTGACAGTGGGACTTGATTGTGCTTTTTGTTGCCCGACGATTTTGCCGGTTTCTGTTTCTGCGATCGTTGATTAGCAAACATAACATCTCCTTGCTGTGAGTTATCGCTGACGACAGTGCATACCTGCATCATCTGTACCAAGAGTATAGTGTATAAATTGATCAATGGCTTATAGGCGGTGGTTTACAAATCGATCACCCTTTCGGCAAACAAACCGAAGAGAGGGGCAAAGTTTGGTATCCGTCATCGATTGCGGGTAGACTGCAAAACGATGTCATTTTCCTCTCTTTGTCAGCTTACGGATTAGCTCATGTATATTGATTTCAGCCAGTGGGACCCTTCCGCTATCTACCATTTGATGACGCAAACTGTCGTGCCACGTCCGATCGCCTGGGTGCTGACGGAATCGACGGACGAAAACTTCAATCTGGCACCATTTTCCTATTTTACTGCAGTGTCGAGTCAGCCTCCTTTGCTGATGATTTCGATTGGCAAAAAGCCTTCCGGTGAAATCAAAGACACCGCCCGCAATGCCAAAGAGAAAGGCAAACTGGTGATCCATATTGCCGATGTGGGATTGGCTGAAGCGGTTACCAAGACGGCCGCAACACTTGAACACGGCGAATCAGAAGTGACCGCAAGCGATATTGAGCTGAGTGAATTTGAAGGCTTTGCATTGCCTCGCGTAAAAGCATGCCCGGTGGCATTTGGCTGCACGCTTTACGAAATGCAGGAGATTGGCGCTACACCGCAAACGCTTTTGTTTGCCAAAGTCGAACAGGTTTATCTTGATGAGCGCATCATCAAGATGCAGGGTGAGCGCCTGAATGTCGACGCACTGACGCTCGACCCGCTGTCACGTCTTGGCGGTGGCGAATACGCCACGCTCGAAAAAACATTCACTATTCAACGCCCACAATAACCAGGAATTACACATGTTAGATCTTTCATTCCACGCCGCCATTACCCAGCGCATTGACCAAAAAACGAAGCCGCTGGGCGCACTAGGGCAACTGGAGCAGGTGGCGTATCAGTTGGCGTTGATTCAAAGCCAAGGGCAAAGCAGTGCTGCGACGCAAATCTGTATTGAGCAACCAACCGTGTTGGTGTTTGCCGGCGATCATGGGATTGCTGATGAAGGCGTGAGCATTGCGCCGAGCGCGGTAACACAACAAATGGTGTTGAATTTTCTCGCGGGCGGAGCCGCGATCAACTGCTTCTGCCGTGCCAACCAAGTGGCGATGAAAGTGGTGGATACGGGTATTTTGTTGCCAGTGGAATCTCAGCATCCGGACTTTATTGTGCAGCGTTTGGGCGATAGAACTGAAAACTTTGCCCATCATGCGGCAATGAGCCACGAACAAGTAGAGAAAGGTCTGGCACTTGGTCAGGCGTTGACCGAACAAGTCATTGATGGCGGATCCAATCTGGTGATGTTTGGTGAGATGGGGATTGCCAATACCAGCAGTGCAGCTGCGCTGCTTTCTGCACTGAGTGGTTTGTCGGCGGAGCGGTGTGTGGGCATGGGCACTGGCATCTCCGAGCAGCAGTATCAGAAAAAGCGTCAGTTGGTAGGGCAGGCTGTCGCTCGCTGCCAAGGCTTGGATGTGAAAGCTGTCTTGGCTGAAGTGGGCGGCTTTGAAATCGTGCAAATGGTCGGCGCGTTTTTGGGCGCGTCACGCCGCAACACGCCAGTGGTGGTCGATGGCTTCATCGTGACCGTGGCCGCTTATGTTGCCACGCTGCTTGATCCGAATGCGCGTGATGTGATGATTTTTGCTCATCGCTCACATGAGTCCGGCCATCGCGCGGTGCTGGAGTTGTTGGATGCGCAGCCGCTATTGGATTTGGGCCTACGCCTTGGTGAAGGGACTGGCGCTGTATTGGCAGTTCCGTTGCTGCGCGCGGCGGCGGAGTTTTACAACACCATGGCCAGCTTCGCTGAAGCGGGAGTGACGGTGTAATGCCAACGGTGCTCAAGTATCAATGGGAGCTGTTTTTGCTGGCCGTGAGTTTTTTTTCCCGCTTGCCGGTTCCGGCGTCTTTGCCTTATAGCAGTGAACGTATGAATCAGGCCGGGCGCTATTTTGCACTGGTCGGATTGTTATTGGGCGCGTTGTGCGCGGGAGTCTTTACGCTATTCAGCCATCTGTTTTCGCCTGCCATCAGCGTGTTTCTGTCCATGGTGGTCAGTTTACTTCTGACTGGCGCATTCCATGAAGATGGCCTGACTGATATGGCCGATGGCATTGGCGGTGGCATGACCGTGGAGCGCCGTCTGACCATTATGAAAGACAGCCGCATCGGCACTTATGGCGCTTCGGCGTTGGTGATGGCGCTACTGGGTAAATTCTTGTTTTTAAGTTCGCTGGCTGAACAGATGTCGCTCTTTAGCGTGTGGCTGTTGGGCTACACCTTAAGCCGCGCGGTGGCAGCCTCGCTCATCTACGACATGCCGTATGTGTCCGACCCTGACAGCAGCAAATCTAAACCTTTGGCGAACCGACAGAGCCGTAAAGAGCTGGCATTGCTGCTGGTTAGTGGGCTTATTCCTTGTCTGTGGTTTAGTCCGCAAGTGTTTGGCGGAGCGGTGGTACTGAGTGTGGCGATTCGCTGTGCGCTCAAACATTGGCTGATGAAACGCCTTGGCGGCTTTACCGGAGATTGTCTCGGTGGTACCCAACAGATTGTGGAACTGAGCCTCTACTTATTGCTGCTGGCCTATTTGCACGTTGGCATCGCGGTGAGCGGAGGCCTGTTATGAGTGTCCATCTGATTCTTGGTGGCGCGCGCAGCGGCAAGTCGAGTTTTGCGGAACAAAAAGCGAAACAGATAGCGGCGCTCGGCGCCGGGCAGCTTAATTACGTCGCGACGGCGATTGCTTTTGACAGTGAAATGCAGCAGCGTATTTTGCATCATCAGGCGCAGCGCGGCGATGAATGGTGTGAACATGAAGCGCCAACGGCGTTAGCCGAGACATTGTCTCAATTTACCCGCCGCGATGTGGTGCTGGTGGATTGTCTCACGCTGTGGCTGAACAACGTGATTTACAATCAGGGCGAAACGCTGAGCGCTGAGGCCATTTCACTGCGAGTCACTGAGCTTACCGAAACGCTCGGCCGGATCGAGGCAACGGTGATTTTGGTGTCAAACGAAGTGGGTCTTGGTGTGGTGCCGCTGGGTGAGGTGTCGCGTCTATTTGTCGATCATGCAGGCTGGATGAATCAGGCGATTGCCCGACAAGCCGATAGTGTGACGTTGATTGCTGCGGGCTTGCCGCTGGCGCTGAAGGGAACGCTATGAACCGTGTTTTCTTGTTGCGTCATGCTAAAACACTCGGCCCACCTGCACTTAACGGCTCTACCGATGTCGCAGTGGCAGACGCGGTGCAGAATGAACTTGCCCTATTGCTCAGCAAACACGGTTTTACCCACATCATTACCTCCCCCTTGCGTCGTTGCGCTGATTTAGCGTACAAGCTCAAAGCGCTCAATCCATCGATAACACTGAGCGTCGAAGCAGATTTCCAGGAAATGCATTTTGGCAAGTATGACGGGCAGACCTTTGATGACTTGAGTGCGCATTGGTCGGAATTAGAGGCGTTCTGGCAATCACCGACAGACAACCCGCTACCCGGAGCAGAAACACTTCAGGCTTGTCATCAACGAGTGAGTAACGCTTGGCAGCGCTGGCTTCCCACCTTACAAGACAACACCTTGGTGATTGCTCATGGCGGGACTATACGTTTATTGCTGGCGCACGTACTGCAAACCGATTGGCGCAATCCGGTGTGGTATTCATCGCTGGCAATAGGCAATCAGACCCTGACTCAGCTGGATGTTTTCTCTACACAGCCACCGATGGTGACTGTGAGGAACATCGGAATTGAACTCAAAGATAAGCCACTGAACTAATTGAATATAGAGTATCTCAAGTGGTTAGTGGTAGAATCCGCCGTTAGTAATCGATTCATCCGTCAGTAATTGATACATGATGGCTGGGCGCGTGTGTTAAAAAGTGTGCAGTACGGCATTCAGTCCCCTTGGGGCCGGTCTTGATAAGTGAGATCGCTCCAACATAATTCGACTGTACAATTCTTTAACATAACCGCTGTGCAATAAAGGAGTAGCGCATGACGAAGTCCCTCTTTCGCCAATCTTTTCTTTTTGACAGTTTAGATCTCGAGCAGTCTGTCGCCAGCGGAGAAATGCAAACCGCAGCTGGTGTGACGCTGAAACTGCATGAGCGCGGTGTGTTAGAAGTGCTGCCAGCAGAGCAGGACGAATCCACCCGACACATTGTGATTTCCAGTGGTATTCACGGTGATGAAACCGCGCCGATGGAGCTGATGGATAAACTGGTCGATGACATTATTTCTGGTTTTCAACCGGTTAAAGAGCGCCTGCTGCTGATCATTGCGCATCCGAAAGCGACCAACCAGCACACACGCTTCATCGAGGTGAATCTGAATCGCCTGTTTGACGATAAGCCGCATGATTCCAGTGAAGAGCTGGTGATCGCCGACAATCTGAAAATTCATCTGCAAGATTTCTTCGCCGGAACTGAGATGTCCTCTCGCTGGCACCTTGATCTGCATTGTGCGATCCGCCAATCCAAACATTACTCTTTTGCCGTCAGTCCGAAAGCACGCCATGCGGTACGCAGCCACGCCTTGATGGATTTTGTTGAGTCTGCCCATGTGGAAGCGGTAATGCTGTCGAACGCGCCAGCCAGTACATTCAGTTGGTACAGCGCGGAACATTTTGGTGCTCAGGCTCTGACGATGGAACTGGGGCAGGTAGCGCGTATTGGTGAAAACGATCTGCGACGTCTGGTCGCGTTTGATTTGGCGCTGCGTGATTTGGTTGCCCGGGAGAAATCCGAGCATCTGCCGAAAAAGACCATTATGTATCGGGTCAGTCGCACGATTGTTCGCTTACATGACGACTTTGATTTTCGTTTTGACGACAACGTTGAAAACTTCACCTCCTTTATGCATGGAGAAGTGTTTGGCCATGATGGCGACAAACCGCTGATGGCTAAAAACGAAGGGGAAGCGATTGTTTTCCCGAACCGATATGTTGACATCGGCCAGCGTGCGGCGTTGATGGTATGCAAAGTGGATACCCGCTACGAAGAAGATCAACTGGTCTACGATTAAGGGCTGAGCAACCCCGTTGAGGGTGGACAACTAACACTTTCTATTTGATTGGCTTAACGTTATGGTTAAGCCAATCTTCTTTCTGGCGCCGACCATTTACCTGAGTACTGCATGGATTTTAGTCAGCTTCTACAACAAAAACAGCGTCGCTGGCAGCGCGCTGCGCTCATCATGCTGGTCTTGCTTCTGGTTGCCAGTGCCGCCTATGTGATGGTCGGCGAAATCTTCATTTCTCCTTTTTCTGCGATGTCGCCGTTGGAGCAACAGCTGGTGGTTGAACTGCGTCTTCCACGTCTGGTTGCAGCGATGGTGATCGGTGCCGCCCTGGCCGTTTCCGGGGCAACGCTTCAGGTCTTGCTGGGCAATGTCCTCGCTGAGCCGGGGATTATTGGTATCTCAGGCGGTGCCAGTGTGGCGATGGTGATTTTGCTGTTTTTCTTTCCCGCAGCCGCCACTCCTATCGGCTTTATGCTCTCGGCGATTGCCGGTTCGCTGTTGTTTACTCTGTTGCTGGTCTCGATTGCGAAGGCGATGCGCCTGACAACCACTCGGTTGTTGCTGGTTGGAGTCGCACTGGGGATCTTATCGGGTGCGGTGGTCACCTGGGCTTTTTATTTCAGTGATGATTTGAGTCTGCGCCAACTGATGTACTGGCTGATGGGCAGTATCGGTGGTGCCAGTTGGTACCAACACACGTTATCCTTAGTCGCTGTGCCAGTCATCGTCTGGCTGGTTTTACAGGGTAAAACACTCGATAAACTGATGCTGGGCGAAACCCACGCCAAGCAACTCGGAGTAGATGTGATAACGCTGCGCTGGAAACTGATCCTCGCGGTGTCGGTACTTGTTGGTGCGGCAGTCGCACTTGGTGGCGTGATCGGTTTTGTCGGATTGGTGGTGCCACATTTGTTGCGCTTGGCATTCGGTACCGAAAACCGCATGCTGCTGCCACTCTCCGCTATCTGTGGTGCTCTGTTGCTGGTTTTTGCTGACACCATCGCCCGTTTGGCCTTGGATTCGGCAGAGCTACCGCTCGGTGTTGTGACAACCACACTCGGCGCGCCTGTTTTCATCTGGATGTTGGTGAAAAGTCATGATTCGCATTAAGAGCTTACACGTGGAATCACGCCTGCTGCCGTTGTCGTTTGACTGTCAGCCAGGCGAAATTCTACATGTTGTCGGCCCGAACGGTAGCGGAAAAAGCACTTTGCTGGCTGCGCTGTCCGGCGTGTTGGACAGTGTTGGTGACATTCATATCGCGAATATGGATGTGCGCGCGGCATCCCTGAGTGAACTGGCGCTGCATCGCGCGTATCTCTCCCAGAGTGAAAAGCCTGCGTTCAATCTCGACGTATTTCAATATCTGGCTTTGTCACTGCCAGCGTGCGCTGCTGAGAAAGGGGATGATGTCAATCAGGTCATTACTTTCATCACTGGGCTGCTGAACATCAACGATAAGCTGCATCGCTCGATCCACCGTTTATCCGGGGGAGAATGGCAACGAGTGCGTCTTGCAGGCAGTTGCCTGCAAATTTGGCCGTCACTGAATCCTTACGCCAAGTTGCTCATTTTGGATGAGCCGGCGGCACCGCTGGACATCGCTCAGGAAGGATTGCTGTATTCACTGATTCAGCAGGTTGCCGCTAAAGGCATCACGGTAATCATGGCTAACCACGACCTCAATCGTTCGCTACGCCATGCTGACAAGGTGTTGCTCCTCAGTCAGGGGGTTGTGCACTGTGTTGACACTCCACAAAACGTTCTCACGGAGCAAAATCTGGCTCAAGTGTTTGAAACTTCTGTGAAGCGCGTCGAAGTGGAAGGGAAACCTTACTTAGTTTTCGACTAATTTTGGTGCACAGAGCACAATTTTGGGTCGGCTACCACTTTGGAGTAATCACTCATTTTTACGACATATTCTTATTTTTATTTAAAATCAATGGCTTAATAAGTTTTAAAAAGTTGGCACGCAAATGGCATTAGTAAGATCGATACATTCTCGTTCTTGTTAGGCTTTTTATAGTCTCCTTAGCCACCTTGCTCCCAAGGTGGCCTTTTTTTGTTCGTTTTCTAAGCAAAAGCAAAGCATAGTACCAATGTGTATGAACTGATACCTAGGGCATTCGGGATACAAGGGAAGTGAGAAACAAAAACGGCCCTGGGGGATTGGGCCGTGAGTGAGAGGTGGACTTGATTAATGCTCTGGGGTTTCCAGTAGTTTAACCGCGCAATCCACAGCATTATGAATGCCTTCAGAACTCTCAAGTTTTCCGGAGCTGGCAGGACCAAGCGCACAAGAATACAACGCCAGTTGCTTATCGAACGGCAAATCTAACTGCTCGTAAAGATTTTGTCGGATCTGGGCGTGTTGTTCAGGTTCTTGGCTAGCAAGGCTAATCAAAGTTTCATAGATAAGCGTTTTCATGTAACTCCCTTTTTATTCTATTGCACGGAGTGCATATGAATTCTATCCGCTTAGCCAAGAAAAATCGCACGTCACAGTCACACAACAAAACATTCAAAAACGATTCACAAGATATGGTACTGTGAAACGCGGCTTATTTGAGGGTTGAGTTAAAAAACAACGCTGAAAGTAACCCAACTCACCAAACTATGTCATCAGGGAGACGTTAAGTGTTAAGGGAAATCAACCGAGCGGATTTTGCATCCTTCTGGCCAACATTTTCACGCATCATTCAGGCTCAAGAAACGTATGCCTATGATCCGCACATGACCCAAGACCAAGCGTATCAATTGTGGTGTGAAGCGCCGCTGAAGACTTACGTCTATGTTGACGGTGATGCAGTTCTGGGAACGTATTACATCAAACCCAACGCGATGGGGCCGAGCAATCACATTTGTAATTGCGGCTATATGGTCGCAGATGAGGCCCGGGGAAAAGGGATCGCGCGCCAAATGTGTGAAGATTCACAGCAACAAGCCTTGGCGCTTGGCTTTGAAGCGATGCAGTTCAACAGTGTGGTTTCGACTAACGAAATCGCAGTGAGCTTATGGCAGAAACTGGGGTTTACGATTATCGGCAGATTGCCTAAAGCCTACCGGCATGGCCGTTTAGGTTATGTGGATAGCCTGGTGATGTATAAATGGTTGAAGTAAAAGCACTGCTTAGTACCAAGACTAAGCAGTGCTGAGCCTCACGAAAGGAGCGTTATCGCTTCAGCCAATAAGCCAGGCACCCCGCGGTCACTGTCATACTCAAGGTGATGATCAGGACGATTCCATCCAAAGCGTCTATGACGCCATACTGCTTGGCCATCACCCCGACAGCCGCAGGCGCGAGACCGCCAAGCAAATATCCTAAGCTTTGAACGATGCCGGACAGACGAATAGCGTCGGTTGGTGTATGCGTTACTGCCAACGGCAGTTGCAGTACCAACGGGAAGAAAATACCAATGCTCATGCTGAGTAATCCTATCAACAACCAAACAGGACCGTTGGCTACATAGCAGATTGGAGCGAGGGTCAACAGCGCCGTGGCCAACAAAACGGTTCTGCTTTCGCTATGACGCAGTGAAGCAACAAACAGCGGATAGCTAAGGCTGGTAAGTGTACCGATGATGATAAACACAAAGGTGCACTGATTGGCAGCAGTTGCGCTTTCGCCCTGAGCGATCAACCATTGCGGCAACCACGCCGCGATGGCGTAATTCAATCCTGATTGAAGGCCAAACAATAGCGTTAACGCGATGATCAGAGATCGTTTAACCACCAGTACAACGTTGACTACAGAGTAAGAATCTTGTTCACGGGATGGCATGCCTGTTGAAAAGGCAATCAGACTCAGCAGCGTTGGCAGGGCCCAAATCGCAAGGCCAAACTCAAAACCGCCCAAAGCGGAGCCAACAGGCGTGGTCAGAATCGCCGCACAGCCAGAACCGATGCCCATGGATGCAGCATACCAACCAATTGCAAGTGGCGTATATCGCCCTGAGTGCTGCTTGATAAAGCCAGACAGCACTGGCCTAATCAGCGCATCACCAATCCCCACCAACAGAGATGTGAACAGCAGAACGCTGAACCAGTATGTCTGCACACGAAGCGTTTCACCAACGGCTACCAACATAAAACCGATCAACAACGTCATCTTTATTCCTGCGCGTTGTGCCACCCAATGGGCAAGGGGAGAGAGCAGCCCCATACACATGACCGGAATAGCGGTCAGTAATCCCAATAAACTCTCAGGCACTTGAAAATGCGTTTGAATCTCGGATAGAGCCGGAGCGATGGAGGTGATGCCGGGTCGCAGGGAAAACCCCGCAATAAAGATCAGCGACAGGATGACAAGAAAGGAGGGTTTGTGATTCATAAACAGATCTCCGCACTGCGTACTTTGCAGACACATCAACACACAGCGCTCATATACATGAGAACGAGTGCGTTGATTGACGTTAACGCGTACGGATATGTCGTTGGGTATGATAGTGAAGCTCACTGACAAGTCAAATTTTCATAGTGTGACCCAGCTAAATCAATAGGTTTCATATGATTGTTAGAGTGAATGGCTTAAGATGCGCGTAGAGTGATTTATCATGAAAAACAGCGAGTTCACCCAAGCGGGTAAACGGAGTTATCGCGCAGGACAACAACATTCAAAATCAGGAGCAGGGTTTGGAACAGGTTAAGGTGGCACAAAAAGAGATTCGGGGACTGACGCTGCGAACGTGCAATGCGGATGAAATGAATCCTCAACGGGCGAAAATACCCGCTCATGTCGCGTACGTCGACGCCAATGTCCATATTGACTATGCGGCTGGCGCCCGTGCATACAGTGTGTACTTCAACTATGCATCGGACGTTAACGGCGAGTTCGATGTGCTGATGGGATCAGATCAGGTAGCAGAAGCAAAAGCCCCCCTGCAGTCTGTCACTATCGAACCGGGAAGTTATCTGAAATTTACTGCCCAAGGTGATTTCCCTGCCGCGGTAATTGAAGCGTGGCAGTCAGTATGGCGTTATTTCAGTGCCGAAGAGTGCGAACACACTCGTGCATACACTACCGATTTTGAGCATTATGAAAATGCGAATACCGTGAGCGTGTATATTGCTTTGCGGGAAGCTTAATGGCTGGTAGGTGGAGTAAAGGACAGCAGATGATGTTGAGACAGACGGAAGTTCACTTGTGTCATCCGTGTGGCGTGGAAACGCATCACATCGTGATTCTGGTGAGGAAGCCGAGCCCTTATCAGGATGATCCCCATAGAAAATGGAAAGAGTTTATTGCGGGTGCCGTTAAAGGTTGGGCGCTCGGAAGCTTTGTTGCGTCAATGGACGAATTTTCTCGCCACCTTATCTGTGAAAACTGCGGTCATAAAACGATCGAAGACTAGTTCCACCTGATCAAAAGAAGCCAGAGAGTACTCTGGCTTTTTTTATTCGCATGCTGAGCTTATTGAGTCAGCTTCGCCAGATCAGCAGGGCGGTAGTAAACCGATTTCAGTACTTTGCCCTGACGAATGGTTTTACCTTCAGAGACAAAATCCTGCGCACATTTTGCGATGATGTAATCGCCTTTCTGCACGGCCATCAGTTTGATGCCTTGTTCTGCGTAGAAAGCTTCAGTTTCTGAGTATTCTTGTTCGTTGCGGCACACTTTACTCATGTTTGAGCTGTGAACTTCGTCCCAGCAAGGAAGGAAGTCGATACCACGGTTCGCAGCAACGTTCAGCAGCAGGTCAATCAGGTAGCTGATCGCCAGGTTATCGCTGACTTTGGCATCACCCAGGTGCACCAGACGTCCCATCAGTACATAAACGCTATCGACGATCGCATCCGCTTGCTCAGTTTTGTTGTCCGCTTCGGCAAGTTCGGTCAGTTCTTCAATCGCCAGAGAGGTGTGCAGCGTATCTGCTTTGTCATCCAGGCTGGCTGGAGTGGCGACTGGCAGGTCAAACGTGCTACGAAACTCAGTGATGTCGCGGTAAAGGTGATCGTAAATGTCTTGCGTCAGCTTAGATAAATGCATGCTTTCAGTCCGATTGCTTGAAATAAAGCGCCAATGGTAGCAGAGCTTGCCATTAGCGGCTATGTAGAGAAAACGTGTTGTTCAGAAATAATTAAGGCGCTGCAGTGAGCGCCTTAACAGAAGAGATTACAGATACATCTTGGCGAGTTCTGAAGGCTCAACTTCTTTGCCATCCAGATTCGCGTTCCAGTTGGTACCAACCAGCACGCCATCTTCGCCCAGAGTGATCAGCCAATCTTCAACGAAGATATCCAGCGGGATTTCCAGTACTTCGAAATCGGCCCACTCTTCGACGTTATGAAGTTGCGCGTCTTCTTTTGATGACCAGAAGGGCATCACTTCGCTGTCTTCAAACTCGGTCGATTCACAAGACAACCAGCCTTCTTCATTACGCAGACCCCAAACAAGGTTGTTCTCTTGGGATTCTTTGATGAACAATTCAAGGTTGGCTTGAATATCTGTCGTTAATTTGCTCATTTTATTCTCTCACTAAGAATGATGGCGTAAGAGTAGCATTTTCAACGGTTAAATCCCATTAAGATTTGGTGGATGTCCCACTTTTCTACCGTCGAATCCGTTCATTTCACTAGCGGAACAGATAAGGGAACAAGGCCTTACGTTCTGCTTCGGTGAGGTTTGACACGCGTTCAATATTGGTATCGGGAATGGCTTCCGGATTCGGATAATGTTTGAGTACTTTTTCCATACTCTCTTCGCGGATCAGATGAAAGATCGGATAGGGCGCGCGGTTGGTGAGATTTTCCGCATCTTCCGGCTCAGTACCAGCAAAGTAGTAATTCGGATGGAATGTGGCGACCTGAAAAACGCCTTCCCAATCTTGCTGGCGAATCAGAGCTTCCACCCAGTCGATAAAGAAGTTGTAGTCGGTGAAATCTTGCAGCATATCTGGCACGACGACCAGAGTGGTTTCCAGCTCCTGCGGCTCTTTGGTGTCTAGTTCCAGCAGTTGATCAAGAATGTCCTGCAGCAGATCCTCTTCGCGGGTTGCGTTGCTGACACAAATCTTAATTTGTTGGTTGCGCTGAGGTTTGGCCGCAAACGGGCACAGGTTCAGGCCAATCACCACATCGTCTAACCATTGGTTTACGCTGGCGGCGACGGCCTGATTATCGGTAGTTGAGCTCATATTCTTGTCGTCGTTGTTTTAAATTTCGCGGCAAGAATAACACAACTTAGTGAGAAGATTTCAACACTGTGGTTGCGCTGGTCGCTGCATTGCTTTTGTGACGCAGGCTCAGACGCCAACACAGGGTAAACAACACGGCATACAACACCATGCCGCCAGCGGTCACCATCTCCCAGCCGCCATGTTGCCAGCAATACAGCAGATAGAACCCGCCCAGACTGCCGCCCACATAATAGTGCACCAAGTAGAGCGCGGTCGCGGTCGCTTTGGCTTCGGTCGCCTTCTGGCTGACCCAGGCGTAAGCCAATGTATGGGTGAAAAATGCACCAAAGCTAATCAGCATGAGGCCCAGCATCATGAATGGAATCGATTCGACCAGCGCAATCAACATACCGGACATACTCAGCGCGGCGCCCACCACCATACCTGTAATTGGCGGGTAACGTTTGGTCCAGTTGGCGGTGAGTTTTGAACTCAGCGTACCCGCCAGATAGCAGAGGAAAATCAGAGAAGCCAGGCCAATTGGCATTGAGTAAGGTTCGGCTACCAAGCGAAAACCCATGACCGAATAAAGGTTAACAAACAGCGCAAAATTGGTGCCGCCAATCAGCATCGCCAGCCAAATAGTGCGGTTGGAAAGGTGTTTGACCAGAGCGCGATTGTGATGGAAAAACATGCCGCGCTGTGGTTTGAAGTTCACTTGAACGGGCAGGCAGGCCAGTACAATCAACGCGCCGATAAAGGTGAAGCCAGCCATTGCGATCACCGCTTGTTGCCAGCCCAGTGCGTCGGTAAGCAGGCCACCAAAAATACGTCCGCTGATGCCGCCCAATGAGTTCGCAGCGATATAGCCGCCAATGGCTTTGCTGAACGCTTGTGGTGACAGCTCTTCGACCATGTACGCAACCGCAACAGACGCAAACGCCGCCAGCGCCACGCCCATTAGTGCGCGCGCCAAAACTAAAACCCAGAAGTCGCTGCTGATTAGCATCACGGCTCCGATCATCGGCATCGCAAACAGGCCAAGCAGCATCACACGGCGGCGACCAATGGCCTCAGAGCTGATTGCCCAGGGTACTAAACTGACAGAAAGAGCTAAAGTAGACGCTGCGAACAGCCAGTTGATCTGCGTTTCAGAAACAGCGAAATGTTTGGCCATATAAGGCAGCATCGGTTGAAACAGGTAAAGGTTACAGAAAACCAAAAATGACCCAAAGGCGAGGGCGAAGGTTACTTTTCGATACTGGGGGCTGCTCAATTCAATCATGGCGACAACTCAAACTAGGCTCATACGACGATGTGATCAAAGTATCAGTGCAATGCGAATTAATAAAATATATTAAAATTATTGTTGTCATATATTCTGTATATGGAGAAGCCAGACTCAAATGTTTTGGTTATCACCACAGCTTGGAGCCTTATGGAAACCCGTCATCTCAAACATTTTGTTACGGTAGCGCGCAATGAAAGCTTTACCCAAGCCGCACAGGAACTGCACATTGCGCAGCCTGCGTTGAGTATCTCGATTAAGAAGTTTGAGCAACAACTCGGGGTGGTATTGTTTAAACGCGATGAACGCAAAGTGACGCTCACTCATGAGGGTTCGGTGTTGCTGGAACATGCCACGCGCATTCTGCAGCAAATTGAAGATGCACAACTGGCAATGGATGAACTCAAAGGGCTGGTAAAAGGGGAAGTACGTCTTGGCGCGCCGAGCATGATGGGATCGTACTTTTTTCCGGAAATCGTGATGGCGTTTAAGAGTCATTTTCCCAATCTTAAAATGACTGTGATTGAAGCGGGTACTCAATCGATTCGGAAAATGTTGTTGTCGGGTGAGCTGGATATCGGCGTAATTCTCAATCACGATCTACCACCCGATCTGGAGGTCGATCCGTTGTTGTCGTCACAAATGGTGGCCGTGGTGGGCAAAGAGCACGAACTGGCGCAGCGTAAGCAGATAGAGTTTAAAGAGTTTTTTGAACATGAACTGGTGATGTTCAAGCCCGGTTACTTTCACCGCGAATTTATCGATAAGGTGTGTAAAGAACACAAACTCAGCGCCAATTTTTCTTTTGAAACCAATTTGTTGCCAATGATTTTGAGTATCGTTAAACATGAATACGCGATCACGGCGCTGCTGGAATTGGTCACGGATAACGAACCGGAGGTGAAAGCGATTCCGTTTCACCCGCCAGTCTGGCTCGATTTAGCGCTGGCCTGGCGCAAAGATGGCTACTTGTCTAATGCCGACCGAACTTTTATCGAGTTCGTGAAGCAATATGTTTAGGGTTTATTTGCTGTTGTAAATACGATCGAAGTTGGTCGGATTCCAGCCAATCATCACGCGGTCACCGATTTTCAGCACCGGTACACTGCGCACACCCAGCGCATCGAGTTCTTTGCGGCCGCGTTCCATTTTGGCGTTACACAGACGGTACTTCACCCCTTTAGAATCCAGATAGCGCTGGGCATCTTTGCAGTGTGGGCATTTATCTTTAATGTAAAGGACAACTCGTTTCATGGTGGTGCTCGCAAAGTAGAAAGGCGCAGAGTTTAACGGCGAACGCCAGTTGATGCAAATTGGCGGGATGATTCATAGCCGGGTTTCGGTTACACTTTGCGACCCTAAATTTTTGGCCTGTTAAAGCGTTTCCGTTATGCATCCTGTACTGAAATACATTCAGGGTTATCCTGCCCACATTCTCGAACCGGTTCAGCGAATGGTTGAATCTGGAAAGTTGGTGTCTTGGTTTGAGCAGCGTTATCCGCAGCGTCACGATATTCAGAGTGAAAAAGCGCTGTTTAACTACACGATGGATATCAAAAATCAGTACATGAAAAAAACCGCGCCGCTGAGCAAAGTGGTGTATGACGGCAAGATTCACCTCATTAACAATGCGCTCGGATTACACACTTATGTGTCCCGAGTGCACGGCAACAAAATTAAAGCCAAGAACGAAATCCGTATAGCCAGCGCATTCAAAAACGCACCAGAACCCTTGCTGCGTATGCTGGTGGTGCACGAACTGGCGCATCTACGCGAAAAAGAACACAACAAAGCCTTCTATCAACTGTGCTGTCATATGGAGCCGGACTATCATCAGCTAGAACTGGATGCACGGTTATATATGATGGTGCTTGAACTGAAGGCGGGAAAGAAAATCGATGTCTAAACCAACACGTCCGTTCACGCGCAAATCGGAGCGCAGCGCTAAGCCGATGGCTAAAGCTCAATCAGGTAACAAGCCGACGGGCAAGCCCATGACGAAGAAAAATACTCAGGCTCCTCTAAAAGGTAAAGCGGGCTTGCATCCGCGTAACCAGCACAAAGGCAATTACGATTTCCCTGCGCTGTGCAAAACTCTGCCAGAGCTTGAACGTTTTCTGATTAAGAATCAGAAAGGGGAATGGAGTATTCCGTTTTCTGACCCAGTGGCGGTGAAGCTGCTCAACAAAGCATTGCTGGCTCATCATTACGGTGTCACGTTCTGGGATATCCCTGCCGGCTATCTTTGCCCGCCAATTCCGGGGCGCGCGGATTACATTCACCGTGTAGCGGATTTGCTCACTGAAGAGTGCCCCGCACTTAAGCAAAATAGGGTGAAAGCGTTGGATATTGGCGTGGGTGCGAACTGCATTTACCCGATAGTTGGTGTAACGGAATATGGCTGGAATTACACGGGCAGCGATGTGGATCCGGCGTCGGTCAAACAGGCAAATTTGATTGCGCAAGGCAACCCAGTGCTGAAAGGGCGCATTGAATGCCGATTGCAGAAAAACAGCAAAGCAATGTTCAGTGGCATCATTGGCAAAGATGAGCGTTATGATGTCACCACCTGCAATCCTCCGTTTCATGCTTCTCTGGCTGAGGCTCAGCAGGGCACTGAGCGTAAAATCCGCAATCTGCGCGACAACCAGCTTAAGAAAGGGGTCGCTCAGACTCAGCAGGCCAAAACAGCGCCTGTGTCTCCGACACTGAACTTCGGCGGGCAGAAAGCTGAACTGTGGTGCCCGGGGGGCGAAGCGGCGTTTGTGAAAGACATGGCGTTGGAAAGTCAGAAGTTCGCAGAACAAGTGCTGTGGTTCACGACACTGATTTCTAAGAGCGACAACGTCCGTTGGTTGAAAAAACAACTGGAGAAAGTTGGCGTGCAGTCGATAAAGGTAGTAGAGATGCAGCAAGGACAGAAAGTGAGTCGCTTTGTGGCATGGAGTTTTCAAAATGCTGAGCAGCGCAAGCTGTGGTTGAGCAAAAAATGCTAAGGTAAATAACAGGATAAACAGCAGAGGAGGTTGGTCATGGACTTTGAAATCTATACCCCCTGTCAGCCTGATTGGCTATGTGTACCGTTTCTTTCCGTGTTTTCGGTCATTTTGTTGATTGGTCTCGTGCTGTTTATTCGTATCTTGTATCGCGAATACCAAAAAATTCAACGCTCTACTAAAGTTCGCCGTTTGCGCCGCACGCACTATCGCGATCGCAAAGGCGGCAAAGATGGCCGCCCAACCAACATTGGTAAACGTCGCTAATTATGATGGAGAAAGAGCATCCAGCGCTTGCTGATACTTTTTCTCCAGTGCTTTATTACCCGCCTTTTCTTCCAGTTCAATCAAGAGTTGTAGAGATGCCTTTTGGTAACCGTAACGCTGATGAAACGCCAGCAGTTTGATTCTCGCTTCTGTGTAATCTCCCCGTTCTATTTCCAGCTTCGCCAGTTGCAGTAAAGACCGAACCCGTGTCGGATCGTGGTCGACAGCACGTTTGAAGTAGTAGGCGGCTTTTTCTGGGTCGCCGGATTTGAGTGAACAAAACGCGGCGTTCTCATAGCTGGCGGAAATCAGGTAGTAGTAAGGCTGTTCGACAGCGCGGTTGAAGTACTTATCGGCCTGCTGATATTCGCCGTGTTTGCATAGAAAGGTGCCGTAATTGTTGAGCACATTGCCGTTTTTGGGATGATCGCGCAGTGCCGCGCGGTAGGTGTCTCGGGCTGAGTCGGTTTCGCCAACGGTTTCAAAGTAATGCGCCATCGACAGTTGTGAGCGGTAATAGTGCGGCGCGTGCTGCATCGCTCTTTCTAGATTTTCACGCGCTTTGATCATGCTGCCGTTTTCTAAGTAACCCAGCCCGAGTGCGATACGTGATTCGGCCATCTCAACCGGATCGCTTTTCAGATCGCTGTTGTCTGACTCCTTCACCGTAATACAGCCAGTTAAACTCAATACGCACGCCAGTATCCATACATGTTTCATTCGCTCACTCCTTTTCAATGCACAATCATAAGCACATCAGCAAGTTAACCTAGGTAACGGCAATAACATTGCGAGTCAGTTGGCAAACATACGAGAGTCAATCGCAAAGGATGCGAGGCGAGTAAAAACGTAACGTGCGGATAAAGAAAAGGCCGCTAAAGCGGCCTGAGAGATAGACTTAATCGTCTTTGGTGAATTTGTCTTCGCTGAAGTGCTCCAGATCGTACGGCGTTTGTTGGTACACGCAGTAGTTGAGCCAGTTCGCAAACAGCAGATGACCATGGCTACGCCAGCTGGCGCGCGGTTTGTTGTCCGGATCGTCATTCAGGTAGTAGTTGACCGGAATTGCCGGTTCCAGACCTTCACCCAAGTCGCGAATATACTCATGGTGCAGAGTCAGGGAATCGTATTCTGGATGACCAGTGACGAACACATTGCGTTTGTCTTTGGTCGAGGCCAGATATACCCCCGCCACATCCGAGGTGGCCAGAATATCCAGATCGGTGTGAGTTTCTAAAAAACCCGGCTCAAAATCCGCGTAGCGTGAATGAGGCGCAAGGAACGTATCATCAAAACCTCGGGTCAGCGGATGATAAGGCTGCAGGGTTTCATGGTGATACACGCCGGAGAGCTTCTCGTCACGGGTGCGTTTCGGTAGGTTGTACAACAGTTTCAGGCCAGCTTGCGCCGCCCAGCACACATACAGTGTGGAGGTGACATGCTGTTTGGCCCATTTCATGATCCGTTGTAGGTGGTCCCAATACACCACATCCTCAAATTGCACCAAACCTAAAGGCGCGCCAGTAATGATCAGGCCATCGAAGTTACGGTGGCTAACGATTTCAAACTGACGGTAGAACTCATTCAGGTGCTCTTCTGGAGTGTTTTTGCTTGGGCGATCATCAATGCGCAACAATTCAATGTCCACCTGAAGTGGCGAGTTGGACAACAGGCGCAGGAACTGTGTCTCTGTCTCAATCTTTTTCGGCATCAGGTTCAAAATCAAAACTTTAAGCGGACGAATTTCTTGCGTAGAGGCACGCGATTCTGGCATCACGAAGATATTTTCATTGCGTAGAACATCAGTTGCAGGCAATTGATCGGGGATCTTAATTGGCACAGCTTTCTCCCTAAGCGTTACGTTTGGACGTCTATACATCTAGACTTATAACCCAACTCCCTAAAGTTGTCGATAGCAAAATGCAGCCGGCTCGAATTTAAGTTAGTATGAAAGCCACGATTTTCCTACTCCAAACCCACTATGCCACTCACTCTGACCCTGATTCGCGGCCTGCCAGGCTCCGGCAAATCCACCCTTGCGAAAACCTTGCCCGGAGTGCATCTGGAAGCGGACATGTTTTTTGAGAACGCACAGGGCGAATATCATTACCGCCCGGAATTAATTTCCAAGGCGCACGAGTGGTGTCAGCGGGAATGTGAACGCGCATTGGCGCAGGGGAATAGCGTGGTGGTGGCGAACACGTTTGTGCGTCATTGGGAAATGACTGCGTATAAAAATCTGGCGCGAAAATATCGCGCCAGATTAGTTACCAAAGTCTGTCGGGGGGATTTCCCGAATGTTCACGGTGTCGACTCCGCCACTATCGAGCGTATGCGCCAAAAGTGGCAGGACTGAAGCGATTAATCGCGATGTGCCAACTCACCTTGACCAGTGCGCGTAAACTGCCACCAAGCCAGCGTGCCCCAGACGAACGTTTGCAGCCACAACAGTGTCCATTGAGGCGCTATCTGACGCCATTCTGCGCCCATCTGGTTTAACGCCAAAAAGCCCTGAATCCCCGGCGTACTCGGAAACAGTTTTGATATCCAAACCAGCGGGGCTGGAATTGCCTCAACAGGCCAGATAAAGCCAGCTGAAAATACCAATGGCATTGAGCTGATCAGTACTACCAGTGTCACCAGTTCCCGGCGTGGCGTTAATGCGCCAAGCCAGATGCCGATAAAACACGCACTGAGCAAGAAGGGCAGCAAGAGGGTGAGGAGCTGTCCGCCACTGGCGAGGGTGTTCACTCCGTGGCTGGTAAAACTCGCTCCGAAATAGTACATGCTGAGCAGATAATAGATCGCAACGATGATCGCGCTACGCACCAGAATCAAACGCAGCGGTGACACGCGGCTCCAATAACCCCGGCCTTGCTTCTGCGTTCCCACCATCAAACCTGAAGACATCGCCAGCGTTTGTTGCAAAATCAGTACGAAGACGGCCGGAACGACATAATCGACGTAGCCCATACGTGGGTTGAAAGTCGGTTTGAGATTGGACTGCATGGCTGAATAGTGATGGGCAGCCAGTGCCATCGGCTCACCGTCGATCACCAGACGCGAAACTTTGGCTTTGGCCGACAGTGTGCCGCCCGCCTGCGCCAGGCCCTCAACAATCGTGCCGTAGACCAGAAAATAGGACGCATCACCGGCATACGCCAGTGTCGGGCTTTTACCCAGCAGCAAGTCTTTATAAAAATGTTCCGGGATCACCAGAATTCCGCTGACTTTGCCATCGAGAAAAGCGTGTTTCGCGTCTTCAATCGAATGGTCCCGTTGAACCACCTGCACCTGAGGTGTGGCATCCACCATTCGCTCTAACTGATAGCTGGCCTGGCTTTTGTCGAGATTGACCACCGTGATTTTTTGCTCGCGCGGCGTTTGATGGCTGTAGGGAAGCGGATACAGGAACGAATAGAACACCACGCCGCCAATCATGGTGAGCATGACCACCGGATTGGTCAGCAGGGCTTTGAGCTCGGCTTTAAACAGTTCAAACAGGGTCATGAGTACTCCTTACGGTTTGCTCTTTGCTTTGATGCTTGCGAATTAACGCTAACGTCAGCAGCAGTGGCAGCACATAGCCCACCATTGGCCATAAATGGGACAGCGATTTTGCTGCGCTCAGTCCGTAACTGACCTGACTGACCTGGACTTCAATATAGTGACTGATGGGCAGTAGGCTGCGCCATGCCTGAGCCAGAGAACCCATATCGGAGGTCGGAAAGGTGATGCCCATGAAGGCAAAGCTGGGCGCGGTGAACGCACCAGCAAAACTCATTGCGCGCGCTGGATCGAGCGTGAGGAAGTAGAACGCGGCGCCCATGATCATGCAGGCAACGGCTGTCAGCATTTGTGCGCCAATCAGTACCGCGAAACTCCCATGCATTGGCCACTGCAGCAGTGAGTAAAACCAGATGAGAAACGCTGCGCCTTGCAGCACAAACATCGGGTAGTAAGGCAATAACGTACGAATCAGATTCAACAGCGGTTTGTCACCCAACCAGGCTTTCAGTCCGTATTCGCGATAGTTGGCAGTCAGAATCAAAATGGTACTGACTACAACCACAATCTGCCACAATGCCGGCACAATCGCAGACACCAGAAACTGGGCGTAGTTGGTGTTTTTGTTAAACAGCGCCGTAATTTGCGTGCGTACCGGAACGGAACGGCCCATGGCGCTCAGTGTGGTTTGTTCACCGGAAGCGAGTGTTTTCACCACGTCAATCTGAGCGTTGAGTGTTCCCTGCGCTTGCACTACCGCTGAGTTAATTAAACGACCAACCAGAATGTACTGACTGTTGTAAAAAGTAGTGACTCTCGGCTGTTCGCCACGATAAATGGCTTTATCAAACTGATAGGGAATCACCACATACGCATAAATGTCGCTGGTTACCATGTCATCTTTAGCTTGAGCCACGTTCTGATATTGGCGCGTGACTGACAGCGTTGACGTGGCATCCAGCTCTCTGACTAACTGACGTGAAAGCTGGCTGTGTGACAAATCGACCACACCAATCGGCAGATTCTGAACCACACCCGCAGAAAAGATCCACCAGATGGAACCGGCCAGCAGAATGGGTACCCAGGTCAGGCAGGCCAGTAACCAGTGATCATGACGCAGCAGTTGCCATTGCGAGGGGATAGCGCGGCGCATCACTTACAACTCAACCACCACGCTCATGCCCATGCGCAGATTCGTTTCTGGCGCAGTCGGGCGAGCTTCTACTTCAAAGGTACGCAGGTCAAAACCTTGCGCAGCATCAGTTGAGCGCCAAGTCGCGAAATCACCCATCACGGCGACATGGGTCACTTTAAACTCCAACGACTTGTTCAGCGCAGGCAGATAGGCATTAAACGTGGTGCCTTTCTGGAAATGACTCAACAGATCCTCACGCACGTTCAGCACTGCCCACGAATCTTCGCGATCAACCACCGTCACCACAGGAAAACCCTGAGGAGCCAGTTCGCCGCTTTGCATTAACACCTGCGACACTTCACCATCGAACCAGCTTTCGATTTTTGTGTCTGCGGCATAAGCTTCTACTTCCGCTACGGCACCTGCGGCCATACGCGCTTTCTCCTGCGCGGCTTGTTTGGTTTCTGCGCGAGCGCCTTCTTTGGCCATTTCATACATCTGGAATGCCGCGCTTTCGGTGTATTTCGCCGCTTGCCACTGAGTATTGGCCTCATCACGTTTCTGTTCGGCAACCACGCCATCTTTATACAGGTTGTTCACGCGCAGGTAGGTTTTCTCTGCCAGTTCAGCCGCGGCTTTGGCTTTCATCCATTGGTCTTTCGCGGCGCGAATCTGTTGCTCGCGAGCGCCATTTTCGGCTTCTTGTGCCAGCGCGCCAGCAGCTTTCTGACCCGCGATGGCTTGTTCCAGTTTGGCTTCAATTTCCGGGCTGTGCAGGGTGAAAATCAGCTGACCTTTTTTCACTTCATCGCCTTTACGCACGTAAACCTGATCGATTCGCCCCGGTACTTTGGACGAGATGCTGTATTGCTGAGATTCAATCTGGCCTTGCAAGCGCACAGGCTCTGGTTGGTAGGCCTGATAAAAGCTGTAACCAATCCAGCCCGCGGCTGCTAAGACAGTGACTGCAAGAAGAGAGGATTTTGCCGCTTTCATGAAGGATCCTTTTGCGTGTTGAACTGGTTATTAGAATGCTGAGTGACCAGAGGAATCGCACTCTGGGTGTATTGCGGGAAGGTGGTCATTTCGCTGGAGATCGCCAGAAGTTTGGTGAGCGAAATCAGATAATTAAATCCGGCCGCCGCTTGTTGGGTACGAATGCTGGCTAGATAGAGTTCGGCATCCACCACATCCAGAGAGGTCGATAGCCCTTGGCTGAACGCTTTCTGGCGCAGAGAGAGGTTCTCCTCTGCCAATTTCAGGCTTGAATTGAGCCCCTGAACTTCTTCCAGTGCCTGCTCGGCCTCTTTGTAGGTTTTCTCAACCAACACACTGAGATCTTGCTTGGCTTGCGCGCGCAGATATTTCACCTGCGTCACGGTGCTGCTGGCGGCTTTCACTTGCGAGCTGCGGCCTGTGTTTTCAATCAGCGGCACGTTGACGCCCACTCCAACCATCCAGTCTGGCGCGATTTGGCTGGCAAGCGAGTCATCTTCGTAGAGGTTGTAGGTTCCGTAAAGATAGACCTCAGGATAGTATTTGCCTTTTTCCGCTTTGATGAGGCTGGAGGCCTGCTTCTCTTTGGCTGCCAGCATATCCAGTCCCGGATAAGTAGCCAGTGTTTGATCAATGAAAGCGCTCATTGGCGGCAGGCTGTTATTAATAAACAGGCCGCCACTTGGTTCAACGGTTTGATTCTGGCTGAGGATTTGTGTCAGTGCGCTCTGCGCGATATCGAGATCCTTTTGTGCTTTTTTACGCTCGACGGTGGCTTTGTCCAACGAGGCATCCGCCTGCAGGCGTTCGACATGTGCGATCTGGCCTTGCTGCTCAAGTTTAATGGCATTGTCGCGATGTTTGGTCAGACCTTGCTCTACGGCGATGCGGGTTTGCAACACTTCTCTGGCGAGGACAACACTGAAATAGTATTTGGCGAGATCTTCATAGCGAGCTTGGGTTTCCATCGCCAGCTTGCTTTGCGCTTCTTCTTTTTTTCCTTCCGCTGCATCTTGCGCCGCAGTAATACGACCACCTGTGAAAATGGGCCACACGGCGCGAATGGAAGAACTGAACACGTCGCGCTCAGTAATGGTAGAGGTCAGCGAGCCCAGAGAAGCGAATAAAGGGGCATAGGCCGCGAGGGAAGCAGGAATCCCCCCGGCGCTGTTGACGATTTGCTTTGCTGATACAGTCACATCCTGATCAAGACGCGTGTAATTGGCACCAACCGTCACGGAAGGCAAATTCAGATTCGATGTCGAGTCTTGCAGGTGTTCAAAGTGTTCGACGTTGGCTCGTTCAGCAGCTAATGAATTATTGTTTTGCTGCAATATTTCCCAGGCTTGCTGGAAAGAGATAGGCGCAGCGAATACTGACGAGGTCCCCAACAGCGAACACATCAGAATACTGATGGATTTCACTTTCATGCTTTAGCTCAGAATAGGGTTTTAGAGTTAATGCTCTATATTATAGATTTTCTGCCTGACGTGACAGAATTTTAAAAAGCCATCAGCAGTATATAAGAAAGTGCAACAGATGTAATAACGCGCTGACCCGGTTTGCGAAGTCAGCGCGATGTTAAATGCGGGGATAAGAAGGGCACAAGAAATCAGCACGCCAAATAAGCTTTTTGGTTCCTTGCATCGTGATCAACACGTCTCTGCCGGACATTTGAGGAAATGCGAGCAGTACGCGCAGTTGATCGTCGTCTTCGGTTTCGAGTTCATAAGCACGCACATGAGTAAATGTTGAGTGCAGATTCTCGAACAGCATGTCGTGAGACAAGCATATCCCGAAAGCATCTCTTTCCATGGTGAGTTTCCTTCTGACAATGTAGTGGTTAAGCCGCAATCACGATTTGAATAGTTATGTATAAGTTGTGATTGTTTTTACAACGCTTCAGTCCTCACTGCCCATTGAGTATATCGGCTAATCACTCAAACGAACTAAAAATAACCTAAATGTGGTGTGATCCATGCCACGTTTTATGGGTGCAAAAAATTTTAGTTTGTTGATGATTTATTGCTCACTCTGAGGCGTTTTTTTAGTCGCTAAATTTCCTTATCGAAATGAATAGGTTGGGGACTATCACAGGGCTCACAGTTCTCAGCCGCACTTTTCGCCCTGTTGTTAAATAAGTGTTAGCTTTGTGCGCAACAAGGAGAAATCGATGACATGGAACAGCATCAGCTTCCGAAAACGAATGCTGATCATTATGACTTTATCCGGTTTGATTGAACTGCTGGTGCTGGTGGCGGCGGGTTTTGTTTACATAAAACATGCACAAGAAGAAGAAATGGGGCTAAAGGCGCTGGGCGTGGCTTCGTTTCTGGCCAGTTCGCCAGCGGTCATCGATCTGATCCAAAAAGGCGATGCTTCTGATGCTCAACAAGAGCGTTTTCGCGATCTGACTCAGCTCATCGGTGCCGCGTTTATCGTGATTGGTGACGAGAAAGGTATTCGACTTGTTCATCCGCTTGACCGCCGTATCGGCAAACCGATGGTAGGTGGCGATAACGAACGCGCACTGAATAACGGTGAAGCTTACGTCTCGTTTGCACAAGGATCCCTCGGTAAGTCGGTGCGCGGTAAATCGGCGGTGCTTGACGCTAATGGCAATATCATCGGTGTGGTCTCGGTCGGTTATTTGCTGGAGCGTCTGCAAGATCGCATTGAGCCGTATCTCATTTACCTGATCGGCATTACTTTTCTGGTGGTAGCCGCGAACGGAGTGGTGTCGAGCTATGTCTCTCGCCGCTTTCAGAAAGCGATACTGGGTTTTGAGCCGGAAGAGATTGGCCGCTTGTATGTCGAACTTGACGTAACGATGAGCACCATCAAAGAGGGCATTCTCAGTATCGACGACAAAGGAATACTACGCTCGATAAACAAAAGTGCCTGTGAAATTCTCGGTATTGATCGTGATAAAGCCCTCAACCGTTTACTCACCGATTCGCTGCCGGACAGTGATCTGTATACGGTGCTGGAGTCAGGCGAGATAGACCACGACATTGAACTTTATCTGAATAAGCAGCGTTTGATTGCCAACCGCAGCCCGCTGATTGTGGATGGTAAAGTTGTGGGGGCGGTATCGAGTTTCCGTTTACGCGATGAAATTAATGATTTGACTGAGCAGCTGTCGCAAACCAAAGAGTACGCAGAAATGCTGCGTTCACAAACCCATGAACACCGTAACAAGCTCAATACCATCAGTGGCTTGGTACAAATGGGCGAACTGGAAGCGGTACAGCAGTTGATTGGGCAGGAAACCGCGCATTATCAGAGCTTGATTGAGTTCTTGCGCGAGACGGTGAAAGATCCGCTGATTGCCGGCATGTTGCTGGGTAAAACGGAACGTGCGCGTGAAATTGGTTTAGAGCTGCGCGTGGATGAGGGATCTCATCTTGCGGCGCTGCCTCAGCGTATTAACGCAGAAGATATCGTGACCATTTTGGGAAACCTGATCGATAACGCCTTTGATGCCACGCTGAGTGTCATTCGCAGCGAGCAGCCTATCCCGCAAGAGCGACGTATAATTGACGTATCTATCAGTGATTACGGCAATGAAATTATATTGGAAGTTGAAGACCAGGGTTGTGGACTTCCCACTGATGTCGATCCGGAAGTGCTGTTGCAAAAAGGGATTTCCAGCAAAGCCAAACAGAACCGCGGCGTCGGCCTGTTCTTGGTCAAACAGCTGTCGGATAGATATCAGGGACAATTAGAAATGGTCAGTGATAAGGAATTTGGAACACGTATGACGGTTTATTTGCCGAAGGAAGAAATGCAATGAGTACCCGGGTATTGATCATTGAAGATGATGTCGCGATTGCTCAATTGCATCACAAATATCTCAACCAGATCGGCGGCTTTGAAGTGGTAGGGATTGCCACAAGTCAGGCAGAAGCAGAGTTGCAGCTCGACGTTCTAAAGCCGGATTTGGTGTTGTTGGACGTCTATCTTCCGGATGGTACGGGCCTCGATATATTGCAGTGGGTGCGTGGCCGCAATGAGTGTTGCGACATCATCTTAATCACTGCCGCCCGTGATGTGGAAACGCTGCAGCAGGCTATGCGCGGAGGCGTAGTGGATTACCTGCTTAAACCGGTCATGTTTCCGCGTCTTGAAGCGGCGCTGAACAAGTATCAGGCCCGTCAGGTTGAGCTTGGCCGGGTCGCCGATCTTGATCAGGGAATGGTGGACAAAATGCTCACCGCACACACTCAATCCGAGCCCGGTCAGCAGCGACTGCCGAAAGGGATTGATTCGGTCACGCTGGACAAAATCCGCCATCTGTTTCGCCAACCTGTCAGCCTGACCGCTGATGAAGCGGGGGAACGCATTGGAGCCAGTCGCACTACGGCGCGGCGCTATCTCGAATATTTGATTGGTTCTGGAGAGCTGGAAGCCGACGTGCGTTATGGCAGCGTAGGGCGTCCGGAGCGCAGCTATAAGAAAGTCCTACGCCATTGAACGAACGTATCGTCTAGACGAACCTTCTATCCCTATCTACAGTTAAATTCAGACGTCGTCTGAACAATCAGGTAGGGTGTTATGAAGATAGGTAACACGTTCGTTAAAGTGATTTTTGTTTGGGTATGTTCGTTCTCCGGTGCCTTTGGCGCCACTCTGGATTCTCTGACCTATTACACGGAAGAGTATCCGCCTTTTAATTTCCATCAAAATGGTCAGGTGACGGGTATTTCGGTCGACCTGCTTCTTCAGGCTGCTCAAGTCGCAGGCATTACTTTGCCGCGCGATCACATTGTTTTGCAGCCTTGGGCGCGCTCTTATCGTTCGACTATTTTGCGTCCGGGTTCCGTGCTGTTTTCCACTACTCGTACTCAACATCGGGAAGATCTGTTTCACTGGGTCGGCCCGATTGACGACATCAAAGTCGTCATCATTGCCCGCAAAGGCAGTGGTATTGAGGTGGATAGTCCGCTGGACATGGCGTCTTACCGCATTGGTATCATTCGTGATGACGTGGGTGAGCAGATGCTGCTGCAGTTTGGTGTGCCACGAGAATCGATGCAAGAAGCGGCGTATGTCAGCGTACTGGCTGAGCAGTTGCTCAAGAAACGCATTGATTTAATTGCTTATGATGAACGTTCAGCACAGTGGTGGATCAAACAAGCGGGCTATAATGTCGAAGATTTTGAAACTGTTTATGTCCTCAAAGAAGGATTGTTGTACTATGCGTTTAACAAAAACGTCGATCAAAGCTTGTTGAACGACTTACAAAAAGGTATTGATACAATTAAAAATACCACCGGTAAAGATGGCGTGAACCTGTATCAGGCGATCTTGAACAAATATCGATGACTGGCCTTAAAGATGTGACCATTATGAGCAACCCAAGCAGTACAATCTTATTAGAAAGCGGCACCAACGAATTAGAGATTATCGAATTCCACCTGGAGAAGCTGCTGCCGAGCGGTCAAACCAAAACCTGTTATTACGGCATCAACGTGGCCAAAGTGCGTGAAGTGATTCGCGTGCCGGAAACCACGGACTATCCGAATGCGCAGCCGCACATGATAGGGGTGTTTTCATCACGGGAGATTCTCACGCCACTGGTGGATCTGGCAGGCTGGCTCGGTGTACCGACTCGCAAAGAGATCGACAACAAGTTCGTCATCGTGACCGATTTCAACCGCATGACCAACGGCTTTCTGATTGACAGCATCAGCCGCATTCATCGTATTTCCTGGAACGATGTGGAATCGCCAAGCCAGTTCTTAGAATCTGGTGAGCAGGACTGCGTCGTTGCGGTCGTGCGCAAAGAAGGCAAGCTGATCATGATTCTCGATTTTGAAAAGATCATTGCCGACATCAACCCGGAACTGAGTATGGAAAAATACGATGTGAAGGTAGACCGTTCAGTGGATCTTAACCAGAAAATGGTCGGCAAACGTAACGCCAAAACAGTCATGGTGGTGGACGATTCCGCCTTTATTCGCAGCCTGATTCAGGACACCCTGAGCACCGCAGGTTATAACGTGATTGCGTGCAAAGATGGTGGCGAAGCGTACGAAAAGCTGATGGATATTCAGCGTATTGCCAAAGAAGAGAACCTGCCAGTGAGCGAGCTGATCGACGCCATCGTGACCGACGTGGAAATGCCGCGCATGGACGGGATGCACTTGGTCAAACGCCTGCGTGACAGCGAAGTCTATACCAAGACACCTATCGTAATGTTCTCCTCCCTGATGAGTGAAGATAACCGTCACAAAGCCATGACGCTTGGTGCCAATGACACCATCACCAAGCCTGAAATCGGCAAACTGGTGAGTATGATGGATAACTATATTTTCGGTTAAGCGCGAATTAGTAGTAAAAACGGAGCCAAGGGTTCCGTTTTTTATGTGCAAAATTCGAAATCCGCCCGCTGCGCAGCTTGGGATTAGGATCATAAATTCCGGCACTCACGCAAATGTAACTTTCTTTCAGTTCCAGCCGCGCTTCAACCTACCGAGTGTTACCCGCTTCACTGAAATGGCCAGTGATATGAAACTCATCACCACTTATATCCCTGCCGAATGTGAACTCTCCCAATATTTTGATTTCTCATCCTTTTCATCTACGCCCATACCAGGGAATTGCAAGGGGGAGGTCATCAAATGCTGTCCAATTATAACGTTATTGTGCGTAGTCAGGTGCATATGACGGCGCATGTCAGGGTTTGCTGCCATTTCGTTTTCGAGCAGCACCCAATAACGTAAACCTTATGGACAGAACGATGAATACAAAGCTAACGAGAATAACCATCGCGTTTGCTTCACTGGGATTCTTGGCCGCCTGTAATGATGGCAGTTCCAGCGATAGCCAGACGATGAGCGTTCAGGCGATGGATGGCTATTTGAATCAGGCTGTGGTGTGGCTTGACGTCAACGGCAACTTTGAACGTGACAGTGATGAACCGCAAGCCATTACCGGCGAGCAGGGGCGTGCGGAGATTGATCTTTCCGCCTTCAATGGTGACCCCGACAGTTACACCTTGATGACAGAAATCATACAGGGACAAACCATTGACGAAGATCTGCCCGGAGTGACTGTGTCACGCGGCTACATGATGTCGGCACCGAAAGGCTATCGTCAGATCACACCGCTCACCACTATGCTGCATGCCAAAATGGAAGATGGCCTGAGTGAAGCGCAAGCTCTGGCCGCGCTGCGCGAGGATCTCAATCAACCGGATCTGGACCCGAAAGCGAACTACATCGCTGATGGCAATACACTGGTGGCACAGTCCGCGAAAGCTATGGCGCAAATGATGCCGGAGCAGTTCGATGCCAATCTGATTGGTCAGCATGCCGAACAAATGGCGCAAGGAGCCAAAGCGATTGGCGAGGAAATCAAAAACGCGCGCGAAAATGGTGGTGAAGTTGATCTTGGCAATAAAACGCTGACTTTCGATGAAAATGGCCGTCCTGTCATCATGGTCGATAGCGACAAAGATGGCGTTGCCGATAACGTGGATGCGTTTCCGCATGATCCGAATGAATCCGTAGACAGTGACAACGACGGCATTGGTGATTTCGCCGATAGCGACGATGACAACGATGGTTGGTCAGACGCAGATGAACGCCGTCTGGGCAGCGATCCCTATGATGCCAGCAGTGTGCCTGCGGATCTGGACAATGATGGTATCGCTGACGTTGACGACACTGATATGGATAACGATGGCGCGTTGAACAGCGATGATGCGTTTCCGCGTGATCGTTTTGAAAGTACTGATACCAATGGCGATGGCTTGGGCGACTTCGCGTCCAGCGATGATGATGCCGATGGTATTCCGGACAGCATTGATCCTCAGCCAAAAAATCCTGACAACGCGACAGAGACGCCGACCCCGACATACAGCGAAGCGGTCGTGTATTACCATCGCTCGGATGCCAACTACGCTGGATGGGGATTGCATCTTTGGAATGGCGGCAGCTGCGATTCGGTTGCCGACGACACCTTGAGCAGCGTGAGCTGGGGCGCGCCACTAAGCTACACGACTATCGACGGTGACTATGGTGCTGAGTTCCATATTCCGCTCAAAGCAGAGCATGGTAATTGTATGAACTTCATCATTCATAACGGCGATGACAAAGCGCTGGGTGGTGATGACCTGCAGCTGGATTTTTCCAAAGGTAACACGCTCTACACTGAGCATGGCAGTAGTGTTCTAAAATACTCGCCGAATGAACAAACGGCGGTCACGATTGAAGGGGCATCAGCGCACTGGATGGCAGCTGATTCTATCGCCTGGCAAACCACCGACGGTGCCAGCAGTTATCAGTTGTGGAACCGTGCTGAGGGCAATGGCGATATCAACGAGCCATCGCAGTTCGTTGCTTATCCGCTGGCGCAAGCGGGAGTGGTCAGCAGCACTCACTATCCGCATTTGAGTGGCATGGTAAATTTTCAACTGGACGTGACGGCTGAACAGGCTAAAGCACTGTTGAAAACCGAACTGCTGGCCGTGGCGCTCAACAGTGAAGGGCAAGTGTTGGCAGCCACGCAGTTGCAAATCCCTGGCGCCGTGGATGCGTTGTACACCGGCGGAGAGAACGATGCGGATGAAGCGAAGCTGGGTTCCTGGCTGGCTGACGGCAAAGCACATTTTGCTCTTTGGGCGCCCACCGCACAAAGCGTGGAGCTGTATCTTTATGATGCGGATAAAACGCTGCGTCAGGCGTCGCCTGTTATGATGAGCGAAGATCCGGCGACGGGTATTTGGCATTATCAGGGCGATGAAGCCACCTTGAATCAGGTCTACTATCGTTATCGCCTGCGTGCTTATCATTCGAAAACCCGTCAGGTAGAATGGATGATGACCACCGATCCTTACTCACTCTCTCTCAGCACCTCCAGCCTTTACTCACAACTGGTCGATCTGGAATCGCCGCAGAGTAAACCGTCAGGGTGGGACAACCAGATGGTTCCCGAGCTGAGTGCGCCGGAAGACAACATTATTTATGAAGTGCACATTCGTGATTTCAGCGCCAGCGATACCAAAGGTACACCGGAACTCAATGGTAAATACCTGGCATTTTTGGAAGAACAACGTGACAGTGTCGCGCACCTGAAAAGCTTGCGCGACGCCGGCCTAACCACTGTGCATCTGCTGCCAAGCTATGATCTGGCGTCCATTCCTGAAGAGAGTCGCCGCCGGGTCGATCTGAATGACACAGTCGCTAAGCTGTGCGATCTCAATCCAAGTGCGACATTGTGCAGCAATGGAACGGATCGCGGCGCGACAATTTTGTCTCTGCTGGAGCAGGCGGATCCTGCCACCGAACAAGCGCAGGCACTGATGGCCGACATTCGTCCGCTCGACAGTTTCAACTGGGGTTACGATCCATACCATTACTCGGCGCCGGAAGGCAGCTACGCCGTAAACAGTGAAGGATTGGCGCGCATCAAAGAGTACCGTCAGATGGTACAGAAGCTGCACGAGTTTGGTTTCAGAGTCGTGCAGGATGTGGTGTACAACCATACCTATTCATCGGGGCTGTACGATAAATCGGTCCTCGATAAAACGGTTCCGGGTTATTACCACCGTTTGAACCCGGTGACAGGGGCGGTGGAAAACTCAACCTGTTGTGATAACACGGCTTCTGAGCATCGTATGTTCGAAAAGCTGGTGGCTGACAGTGTGAGTATGTGGGCCAAAGAGTACAAAATCGATGGCTTCCGTTTTGACTTGATGGGTCATCTGATGAAGTCCAGCATGCTCAAAGTGTATGAACAGGTGAAAGCGGTCGACGAGGATACCTGGTTCTACGGTGAAGGCTGGAACTTTGGTGAAGTGGTCAACGGCGCACGCGGTGAAAACGCCACGCAATGGCAGATGGCCGGAACCGGAATCGGGACTTACAACGATCGTCTGCGTGATGGTGTGCGTGGTGGCGGCCCATTCGACAGTGGCGCAGATTTGCTTAATAACCCTGGTTTTGCCAATGCTGGTGACCGATTCAGTGATGATCTGAAATCACGTATGGATCTGATTCGCTACGGCATGGCGGGAAATCTGCAAAATTATCCGCTGAAAACCTACAGCGGGATGGTGGTATTGGGTAAGGATTACCTCTATGGCGACCAAGGAGCCGCGTATACGTTGGATCCGCAAGAGTCGGTAAACTATGTCTCCAAGCATGATAACCAGACGCTGTGGGATTTTAACCAGTATAAAACGGATGCGTCAGTCTCGTCGGCTGATCGCGCGCGAATGCAGATTGTCGGGCTCGCGCCTGTGCTGTTGGGGCAAGGCGTGCCGTTCCTGCATATGGGATCAGAGCTGCTGCGTTCCAAATCCATGGCTCGTGACAGTTACGACAGTGGTGACTGGGTCAACCGGGTTGATTTCAGTAAACAGACCAACAACTGGAACGTCGGTCTGCCACGCGCTGATAAAGATCAGGCGAACTGGAGTGCGATTCAGTCCATCATTAGCAATCCGAATACGGTGGCCTCACCGAAAGACATTGCCTGGAGTGATGAAGCATTTAAGACGCTGCTGAAAATTCGCTCTGGTACACCGCTGCTGCGTTTGCTGACGCAGGATGAAATTGTTACACGCGTACATTTCCACAACACGGGGTCGGATGCTCTGCCGGGCCTGATTGCGATGTCGGTGGACGACGGTATTACCTCCGGCGCGGATCTTGATGCCAACTACGACGCGATTGTGGTGATCATCAACGCCAACACGGCAGCACAAAGTATCACGATGGATGAAGCGTCTGGATTCAGTTTGCATCCGCTGCTGGCCAATGCGTCCGATTCGGTGGTGCGCAGTGCCAGTGTCAGCGGTCATACTTTCTCCGTCCCCGGGCTCACTGCCGCGGTGTTTGTTCTGCCGCAACAAGGCGAGCAGGGCACGGGTATTCAGGTTGCGTCACAACAAGCCGACCAGGCCCCTTACGGGTCAACCACTGTGTATCTGCGTGGTTCGATGAATGGCTGGGCAACCAGCACCGCTTTTGAGTATGTCAAAGAAGGGGTTTATCAGGTCAGTGCCTACCTTCAACCGGGTGAGTACGAGTTCAAGTTTGCCAGCGACGATTGGGCAACCGTGAACCTCGGGTTTGGCTCAGTGACAGACAACAGCGGACTGTTGCAGGACGCTGGTGGCAACTTCAAACTCACGCTGAGCGAAGCAGGGCTCTGGCACTTTGTACTGAATGCTTCGGATACTGCGCATCCGAGTCTCTCGCTCAGTCAAACGGATTATGCCTGTTATCAGGATGACGATCCGGCCTGTAACCTGCGTATTTATCAGGTGATGGTGGAGTCTTTTGTTGATGGCGACAGCGGTGCAGACTACGGCGTCGGCTATGGCAGTTCGCATCACAAAGGCGACTTACAAGGCATCATTGATAGCCTCGATTACATCGCCAGCTTGAATGTCAACGCCATCTGGCTGACCCCTGTGTTTGATTCGTGTGCAGGAACAGGTACAGACAACAAACTCGATGCGACTGGTTATTTTGCGTGTGATTACTTCAATGTCGATCCGAATTTTGGGACCAATGCACAACTGAAAACGCTGATTGATACAGCGCATGCTAAGGGCTTGTACGTGTTCCTTGACGGCGTTTTCGGTCACACTCATGTCAACACCGTCAAAGCTTCACCAACCGGGAAACTGCCGCAACTCAAAGCGGGTGAAAGCGGTTATCCGGGGCAATTGGTGGTGTACCCGAGCGCGGACAGTGAAGCCTTCTTCCAGGAAGTGGCGACGTACTGGATCAGTCAGTATCACATTGATGGCTGGCGTCTGGACCAAGCATATCAGGTACCGCTGGCAACCTGGCGTAACCTGCGTTCGGCGGTTGAAAGTGCAGCGGCGGCCAACAAAGCAGCTGGCGCGCAGTGGGGTACGCTGGGTTATATGGTCGGTGAAGTGTGGAGTGATGCCAACTCCATTACCGAACAAGCTTATGGCAGTGATGATGCGCCCGCTCTGGCTTCAGCCTTCAACTTCCCGCTGCGCTATGGCCTGGTACAAGCTTTAGCGGTTGAGGAGTCGGGGGCGTCAGCTAACGCACGAGCGCTCGATGCGTCTTGGAATACGCGTAGCCTGTCACCGTATCACGCCATGCCAAACCTGATGTTGGGCAACCACGATTTGGTGCGCTTTGGTGATTTGATTCAACGTGGCAACCTGGGCGATTTCTACGCACGCTATCAGGCAGCCATGACATTCCTGACGGCTTATTCCGGACCCATCACACTCTATTACGGTGAGGAAATTGGCGATGAAGTGGCAGATTTTGCGGCAAAAGTGACAGATAACTGCGCCGAGCAAGGGCTGTGTGATGACCATGTCTCACGCTCCAGCGGGAAAGTTGATGGCGTGACCGATGTGACCCTGACGGCTGAGCAGCAAGCATTCAAAGCCACGGTGTCCGAGCTGATGGCGATACGGGCACAGCATCCGGCATTGTATAACGGTGAGCGTCGGAACCTGTGGATTGACGATAATGTCTATGCGGATCTTAAAGTCAGTGGTGAAGAGCAGATAGTGTTTGCGCTCAACACGTCGACGTCGGCGCAAAGCCTGGCGATTGACATGAGCAAACTCAAGCCAACCACACAACTGCGTGATTTGCTGACGAATGAAGCGATCGCAACGACCGAGACCACGACAACGGTTTCGATCCCCGCCCTGACCGGACGTTTGTTACTGGTTGAGTAAGCATTCTTTGTATAAAGTGAAAGCCCGCTTCGGTGGGCTTTTTGTTTCTCGAAATGCCCAATCCTCAAAACTGAAGGAATAAACTGGCCTTTCCGCAAAACTTCGGTTATCTATAAAAGCGTTACGTCTCATTTAGTTACTTGCCACTACTGGCAGTTCAAAGCGCTATGAATAAAAGCTGATGGAGCACCATGACTAACATTTTCATCATTGTTGCATTGCTGGTGGTATTTTTCGTTGTGATTCAAAAGTACGTCATCCGTCACGACGATACCAAGGATTACGCCTATAAGCGCAAAGGGCCGGTGCTCAATATGGCCGAAAGCACCTTTTATAACGCATTGAAAACGGCAGTAGGGGAGCACGGTGTCGTACTGACCAAAGTCAGCATGGCGCACGTGGTGACGCCCACTAAGTTGCAGAACAAAAAGCAGTGGTTTATTGCCAGTAACCGCATTGCACGCAGCTATTTCAATTTTGTGGTGTGTGATGCCCGCACCTTAGAACCACGCGTGGTGGTAGAGCTTGACGATGGCAAGGAACTGAACAAGTCAAAGATTGAACGTGAAAAACTGCTGATGCACGTGTGCAAAACTGCCAACATTCCACTCATCGGCGCCAATATCAAATACAGTTATCAGGTCGGAAAGCTGCGCCGGTTGTTGGCCGCACATATTGATCTGATCGAAACCGATAAAGAAGTTCGCTTTTGTAAGCGTTGTGGCAGCCCGATGGTAATAAAAGTTGCCAGCCAAGGCGAATTTAAAGGCCGCCGCTTTTTTACCTGCAGCCGACAGCCGCACTGTACTTATACAGAAAACTATAACGTGGTGTTTGAACTGGATGATGACAACGAGTCGAATGATATCGAGCCGTTAAACTGATTCGGTTTGCATGGTGTGTTCGCGCTTGTCGGAAATTTGGCATAAACGCACCTGATTACGACCGTTTTTCTTCGCTCGATACAGTTCTACGTCTGCCAGTTTCAACAAATCGCTGAGGTTATCGCCATCCCGGTATTCGCAAATACCGACACTCAAGGTCAGTTGAATGCGTTGATTACGATAGTTGTAGAGGTGCTGCCCAATCACGTAACGCAGGCGCTCGCCGACGCGTTCTGCCTGTTCCAACCCTTGGTCAAACAGAGTGACACAAAACTCTTCTCCGCCGATCCTGAATAAGTTGTTGTCTCCCACGATCTGGCTCAGCAATTGCGTGGTTTCGATCAACACTTTGTCGCCGGTATCGTGGCCGAATTCATCATTAACCTGTTTGAAGTAGTCCAAATCGATGATGAGCAGGCACAGTGAGGAGGCGTCGTCTTTGTTCTTCTCGAAGTGGTTGAAGGCAGAGGTCAGCGATAAGCGGTTGTGTGCTCCGGTTAATGAATCCCGGGACGCCAGATAGGTGAGGGAATTTTCAATGTTGTGACGGTTGGTCTCATAAATGTGGGAAACCGTCCAAACGCCCACATAACACAGGATCAAATTGACTAACGTCGCTACCGTATCAAACGCGTCGACTTTGGTAGCATTGTGGTAGACGTTAAAAATCTGAATGATCAGCACCACGCCCGTCATCAGTCGTCCATGCGATTGTCCGAGCAAGACATAAAGCAGAATCGGGCAGAATATCGTCCATAGGAATAAACCGTTACCCAGCGGTTGCATGAAACTGCCCACACCGATAATGGTAATGAGGAAGTAGACATAGTACTGAATATGACGATGGGTATGTTTATGAGCGGTCGCCAGTCGATAAATATAACCAGAGTAGAAAGCGAATAAAAACTCCAGTCCTGCCAGCACATAGGCTTCGTTGTAGGAGATGTTGAAGATGGTGAAGAACAGGGCAATCCCAGTCAGGAACAGGCTGAGACCCGCCAGTACTGACGCTCTCAAAGTATGCGAATTGTCAAACAACCTTGCATCCATGTTCTAACGTCTCAATTGCATAGTTCCTAGCCAATAAGGCGCTATACTACCCCTTTAGTTTAAGCAATCAATATTATTTTTGAATACGAATCACAAAAGGAGAGATAGTTCTAATTAGTGCCGGAAAATTAATTGTGATGTAACTCAGTTAATTGTTATGAAATGGGATAAAAAAACAGCAAACTGTCGATGTAAAAGCCAATCGATTCAAAAACAAAGAAATTTGACTTGCGCGTCTGAAAATCTGTCGTTAATATCCTCCCCGTTCTCAGGTAAAGCGTCCGTAGCTCAGCTGGTTAGAGTATCGCCTTGACATGGCGGGGGTCGGTGGTTCGAGTCCACTCGGACGCACCATGAGAAAACACTCAGCAAGTGTATAAACATGCGGTGTGCGTCCGTAGCTCAGCTGGTTAGAGTATCGCCTTGACATGGCGGGGGTCGGTGGTTCGAGTCCACTCGGACGCACCATAAATTCACACAGAACCCGCTTTTTAGCGGGTTTTGTCGTTTCTTAAGCGATTAAAATACTTGGCTTTCCTAGAATGAGTATCCACATTTGTCTTCAGGTGTGGTTTTAATCGCTCCAACCTAAGTTCCCGACATCCAGATTAAGTTCGGTTCCTTTCTCGCTTCTTACTTTGCCCACCGTCACCGGTCTAACTGACTTATTCGTCAGTGCGACTTCGGATCGGCTCTTCGACGTCTGGCTCTTAATTAGCTGATAGGGATTTTAAGGCTGCTGTTAGCGCCAATCTGCGGCTTTGTTGCCCGCGGTATATGGACGATCTGAGCATGACAAAGGAGGGGATGGCGTTTAAAAACCTGTTTGTAAATGCCAAGGGTAAAGATACCACAGCGCCGGAACTCAAACCTATTGGCCTTATGGAAGCGAAGACTCGTTCAAAGACGCGAAGAACCAGATCTTGAATGATGTGCTGGCACAGATTTATTCACTGGGCGAACTGAACGAGTTTGTGGAGAATGAGCAGCTTAAATTGAATGAGTATGTGAGCTTGGAGCATGGTAGCTGATCGCTTCAGTGTGATTTTTGTCAGCCAAACAATTCTTTTATTCTTGTTTATTTTATTAACTATCAATAAGTTATTTGGTTTTTTGTAAAACTAGTTGTATATAAAAACACGCAAGCGTACCAATAAAATGTTAGGCTAAACAAGTTTAATCCAAAAGTTATGGGAAAGGAGATCTGATAATGCTTTGGATTGTCATTAAGTACCTTACCACTGCTGCTATCGTTGTGTTGGTTTCTGAAGTTGCAAAAAGAAGTGACAAAATGGGGGCTTTGGTCGCAGCTTTACCGACAGTAACCATATTGGCGTTGGTTTGGATGTACATAGAAGGGCAGGGAAACAGCAAACTTTCAAATCATGCTTTTTATACTTTTTGGTATGTGTTACCAACATTACCAATGTTTTTGCTCTTTCCTTATTTACTGGCTAAATATTCATTTTGGATCACGTTGCTAATAAGTTGTGTAGTTTCGATTGTTTGCTTCGCAATTACACAAGCAGTAGTGAAGCACTTTGGGATAAGTTTGCTGTAGACAAGTTTAGCCCAACAAATGCCTCAAGACGGATTCGTAACGCTCGACGGTTATGGTTAGATTTAGCGTTGTGTTTACTTTACTGTGCAATGGTTGAGTACTGTTGTGTGTTGCTCACCACGTAAGCGAGCGTTAGCTTTCTTCGAGGAAATCGGTCTATGGAATTCAAAGAAAAAATCTTTATCAATGCTGTACCTGAAAAAATTTATCCATTTTATTCTAATGTTAATGATTGGGCTGCGTGGGACCCCGATGTTACCTCATCTTCAATAGATGGCGATTTTGTTCAAGGTACAAAAGGTAGGCTCAAACCTATGAAAGGACCGGAAGCAAAAATAGAGTTTACGGAAGTAACTATAAATAAGTCCTTTACAACAATTAGTCGCTTACCACTTTGCCAAATTAGTTTTGAACATGAACTGCGGGGAAAAGGTAAGCAAACGGAAGTGATTCACGCTGTGAAATTTTCGGGCTTCTTGGCTCCACTGTTCGGCAGGTTAATAGGTAAACAGATGAAAAGAGCCTTACCTGCGACGATGAAAGGGCTCAAACAAGCAGTAGAAAATGAAGGCATACAAAGCGTTCAAGAGTGATTCGTAACGTTTGGCAGTTTAGGTGGAAGTGTAGATCGCGACTTAATTAACGTTGCGTCGTGCGCCAATGAAAAAATGACAGGAGTTAACAATGAACCAGCATGAAAAGATCAATTATGTAGAGTTTGCAGCTAAAGACTTGGAGTCAACGAAAGCGTTTTTTTCAAAGGTTTTTGGCTGGCGTTTTGTTGACTATGGACCTGACTATACTGCATTTTCAAATGAAGGTTTAGACGGTGGCTTTTTTAAGGCTGAGCTTTCTAGTCGGACTGAAAATGGTGGTGCGCTTTTAATTTTCTACAGTGCGGACATTGAATCTACTTTGGATAAAGTCGCGAACAATGGCGGCCATATTATCCGCCCCATCTTTGAATTTCCCGGTGGTTGTCGTTTCCATTTTGTAGAGCCAAGTGGCAATGAGTTTGCAGTTTGGTCGGAAGCACGTGCATAACAAACGCCTCACGTGGCGTTATACACTTAAAAAGGATGATAATTTTGGAAATCATAAGAAGCAGGGAGTTTAAAGCATCGCGAGCTTGGGGAGCTAAAGAAATAGCGAACATGAATGGCATCACTACGAGCTTACATTGGACAGATCAACCCTATAAATGGCATATCAACGATGGTGAAGAAGTTTTTGTTGTACTAGATGGTGTTGTTGAAATGCTATATCGCATTGATGGACAAGAAAAAACGACAACCTTGCAGGCCGGCGATATTTTCTATGCGTCAATGGGTACTGAGCATGTCGCTCATCCACAAGGTGAAGCAAGAGTTTTAGTCGTTGAAACTGCAGGCAGCGTGTAACAGCGTGGCACATTCCCAACGCTCACACCAGTTTTCGTCACAATGAAGCGCTATAGCTCTATAAATCGACATCATTGATTTGCCTTCTCACGTTTCATTTAGAGCTGGTGAGCAATGAATCAGTTTTTGCAATGCAAACGAAAAAGCTATCTATTTAGTTTGTTGCGTGTATAGTGTGCCTTGCTCATAAAATATGAGCTATTCATGTAACATCAAGTTCAAGTCTCTTCCCTGTATCTTTTCGAATTCTTTCGTCACATACCTGCGATTACTTCCTCTTTATATTCCATCAAATAGCTTAAGTATCCCTATACATTTTTTATCGAAGTATTTTTAGGTTCGCACGGCTGAAACTCTCTCATGCCATGCTTGCCTTTCCGTAAACTAAACAGAAGTTAAATTTATTATGGCTAGACGAACCAGCCGACAAATCTATTGGTATCACACCAATCGTAACCAAGAATCCGTACAAGGAAAGAAACAAGAATGTTCAAAATAGAATTTTACCTAAACCACAATGAACTGAGTTGGTCGGAATTTATTCACCAACTGAATAGCGATATTTTGAGACGACACATTTTTCAAAAGCTGCCTGTTTTCGATAGGAACGTGAGCTTTTCGTACTGCGAGCAATCGAGCTGCGGAGAAATCTTGAACGGCCAAGGTGAAAGCCTGGGTAAGTTTTTCATTCAATAGTGTTCAATATTTCATCGCTGCCTCGTTCCATCCCCTAGTTCGCATCCCCAAAACTGGATCTGCCGTTTCTCAAAACGTCCTGCTGACTACTAACGCTTAGGCACTGGTATCATTAGATTCACGAACGAAATCATGGAAATATTTTTGATACAAAAATTGGTTGTTAGAGAAAATAAATCAAAATATTCCTATCTATTTGAGTACATCCGTGTATAGTACCCGAAGCTCTTAAACGAGAGCTATTTATGAAATGTTTAGTTCAAGTCTCTTCTTAGTTTTCTTTCGAGTTATTTCGTTATATTACTCCTGCAGTAACTTATGCTTCATCTTCCATCAAATAGTCTCGCTTTCGAATCTTTAATTAATAACGAGGTATTTATGTCTAATAAGACTACAGGTTCAGTAAAATGGTTTAACGAAACTAAAGGTTTCGGTTTCATTACTCCAGACAACGGTGGCGCGGACGTGTTCGTACACTTCAATGCTATCGCTTCAGAAGGTTTCAGAACCTTGACTGAAGGCCAAAAAGTAACGTTCAACGTAGAGCAGGGCGCGAAAGGTCCTCAAGCTGCAAACGTTCAAACTGCATAATCTAGCTCCGGAAACACACTGTCTATTCCTTCCTGGATGATAATGTGTGTTTTTGTTGAAGCCATTGGCAGCAATAAGAATAAATTATTATAAAGGTGCGATGTGAATTACACTCTAATTTAAGTGAGTGTAACTGAATATCGTATCTTTATTTTTTTGTGCTTAATAAACACTAACAGAGATAATATTAATTTAGCTCGTAAATGTATTAGTTATTGTAATTAATTAATTATTTATTTGAGGTGATATATTTAATGTTATTGACGTTTTGCACTTAGCAATAAGGAACAGTTAATGAGAAAAAGTCGACACGAAAAAGCGCAAAAGAAAGCGTGGAAAGGCGGTTATGAAGCAAAATTCGAGCAAATGGTTGGTGAGTACCATAAAGCTAAGGCTGAGCTCGAAACGATGGAAAAAGGGACACCAGAATACTTGCAACATGAAAAACACTGTAACTCTCTGTTCGCTAGCGCTGAGCGTTTTTTCAAGCAACATCAGTAGCCTAAAAGCAATACCCCCATTATATTTTTCTAAGTGTCACATGTGTGTAGCACTCGTACACTGAATTATCACTTCCTTTTAGGAACGACTATGGTGGTGCCATGGTACTGGTTCTCAATGTCTCCAGCTACACCACCAAAGCCTCCGGGTAACGTTATAGCTGCGTCGTCAACTGAGATGTGTGACTTCATGCATCATCAGAGGACCGAATGGGTACCCGTTTAGGCCAGCAAAACATTCGAGTACCTTTGTCCCGTTTCTACAAGGTAATCACTGAATGTGATAACGACTTGTAGATTGCACATATCAACTTAAGTTTATCAGTATTGCCTTTTTATGGATGATTCAGTACCTGATTGAACCTGAGATAAAATATTGCAGATTTTATCAAATGTAGGTCGAGCTATAATGTCGCGATGTTGACAGTCAAAAGCTAGTGCCTCCAACTCTACTCGAACTTGATCATTTAAATCATCACAACGTTCTGTCAGTTCTTCCAACAAACACCCAAACGCTCTAACTTCCAAACGTTGTAATTTCGCTGATTGATTAGGATCTGTAACATCAAAAAATGATGCAGCACCATAATCACTTAGTAGTGCATCTCCTGATGATGTAATCAGTATATTGTGTGCGTACAAATCACCATGCATCACCCCCTGTTGGTGAAGATGACGTACGGCATCCGCTATTGTGCCGGCAATTTGAAATAGTACTGATGTAGAAAACTTCCTATCGCTAACCAGAGTAATCTAGGCAAAGATATTAGCCATGCGGGTGGGGCTTTGAGTTGGTTCGCTGCGATACGGGCGAGTTCTAAGCGGTGATATCGGGCCAGTGAATCAGGCAAGTTAGTAAGCTGATTTCCAGCTAATATCAGTTTTTGCAAGTCAGAGCATTGCCCAATGCTTTCAGGTAAAGCCTGAATACAATTATCTGCAAAAAAAGCTCTCGCAACTTTGCTGGTAATGACTCCGCTGGCACATCTACTATCTGGTTGGATTTAAACCCATCATGGTCCGCAGTCTCGGAGAGCGGCGGCTGTCCATTCAACAGTTAGATCTTCGTTCATAAATTCACATCGGCAAATGGTGCTGAATTCGACAATAATAAATAGACAAACTTTTGGTTTAGAACGAAAGTTTAAATACTATTCAAACAAACGCCGTTTCGGCAGATAACCTACTAAGTCAGTTTATAAAAGCAACCTGGATGCTTTTTGCATTCGAGTTCAAACACCTTATTACCAGACAGGGCCACTATGTTTTTCAATAAGTCACTTCAAAAGGAAAATCAGCAGCTTAAAGAAGATCTTCACTCTTGGGTTCAAATACGTGAAAGTCTTGATGAAGATATGCTGCGCATTACGTTGGATCCCAAAGGTGTTGTTGTTTCGGTCAATGCGCGTTTTGAGGACGAGCTGGGCCTGAAGCAAACGGCAGTATCCGGTAAACACATCACGGAACTCGTGCCGGAGAAAGCGCGGGATACTGAGCATTTTCACCGGATGAAAGAAGCGTTGGTGCGTTCTGAGCATTGGAACGGTGCAGTGCAGTTGAAGAAGGGGACCAGCGAAGAGGCTTGGCTGCGTACCATTATTCAGCCGATAAAAAACAGCAAAAATCAGGTGCTGCGCATCGCTGTCTATGCGGCAGAGCTGACTCGAACCATCAAAACGTCGCGTGAACACGAAGATATGCTCAAAGCGCTCAATCGCTCCACAGCGGTGATTGAATTTACATTGGACGGTACCATCATCCGCGCTAACGACAATTTTCTGCGAACCATGGGGTATTCCAACAATGATCAGATTGCAGGAAAACATCATCGCATCTTTTGCGAAGCAGATGAGGTTAACTCGCCTGCTTATAAAGAATTCTGGAGAAAACTGGCCAGTGGTCAGTTCGTTTCCGAACGCTTTAAGCGAGTGGACAGTCATGGGCAAATTGTTTGGCTGGAAGCGTCTTATAACCCCATTCATAACGATTTAGGTGAACTGTATAAGGTCGTGAAGTTTGCCACGGTGATCACCGACCAGGTGAATCAGGAACTGGCGGTGGCCGAAGCGGCGAAAATCGCCTTTGATGTTTCTGAAGTGACAGGGCAACAAACCTCTCAAGGTCAGCAGGTCGTAAGTACCACGATTGACAAAATGGAAGCGCTGGCGCAACAAATGCAGCAGGCGAGTCAGGGGATTGAAGCGTTAAGTGAGCACTCGAAAAAGATCAGTGAACTGGTCAGCAGCATCAGCGGCATTGCTGATCAAACCAACTTGCTGGCGCTGAATGCAGCGATTGAGGCTGCGCGAGCGGGGGAACAGGGGCGCGGGTTTGCCGTGGTGGCTGATGAAGTGCGCCAGTTAGCCTCTCGCACCAATAAAACCACCGAAGAAATTGTGGCGGTGGTGAGTGAAAACCTCAAACGAACCAAAGATGCTGTTGAGTTGATCGCGCGTTGCCAGAATCAGGCTGGTGAAGCATTGGAGCTATCGACGGAGGCAGGTCAGGTCATGGGTGATATTCAGCGCGGAGCGCAGAAAGTGGTTGATGCTGTCAGTCAGTTTAATCAGCAACTGTAATGCTTCCTGTCAGGCAATGTATATGAGCCATAAATGCGCTTCACACTCATAGCGATGCTTATTTATCCTGAATGCCGCTGATTGGTAACTTCGTTAATTTTAACTATGGTTTATAGGCGATTCGCTCACACAGTCAGTGGCAAAAGGATAAAAGATGAAAATCACCGTGGAACAGAAAGTCGCCGCCCCGCTTGCTCGGGTGTGGCATGCCTATACAACACCGGAAGATATTGTGCATTGGAATGCGGCGTCTGATGATTGGCACACCACCAAGGCGACCGTGGATTTACAAGTCGGTGGAGAATTCTGCTCTCGAATGGAAGCGAAAGATGGCAGCATGGGATTTGATTTTGCTGGTGTCTATACCCATGTCGAACCGGAATCTCTTATTGTCTATGAATTCGGAGATAGGAAAGCAGAAGTCACCTTTACTGTCCATATTGATGGCGTGCTGGTGCGTGTCACCTTTGATGCGGAGACGACGCATTCAATCGAGCAACAACGAGAGGGTTGGCAAGCCATTCTGGCTAGCTTTGCGCGTTATGTGGAACACGGAGGTGGAGAAAGCTGAGGTGCAATCAATTCGGCCTGTCTCATGAGTGAAAAAGTCGTCATTACTCTATCTGTAAACAACCTCACAAAATTTATGGTTATCGAGGTCTACACTCTGAGTTGTGTTTACAGGGAAGGAGGGATGTATGATTCGTAAAGCTTCATGGCTATTGATCGGATGTTTTGTCGTGTCTCTGCCCGCTTATGCTGCAGGAAACGCCACTGGGAATGGTGTGGGGAAAGGCAATGGCGGAATGGGGCCCACGCAGATGCCGACCTTTACTGAGATCGATGTCGATCACGACGGTGCAATTACTCAGCAAGAGTTTGTGGCATTTCAACAAGCCAGACAAGCGGAGCGTGCCGCGGATGGTCGCATGATGAAAAATGCCGCAAATAGCGATGGCATGTTTGAGCAGATCGATGCTGATGGCAATGGCTTAATCGATGAACAAGAATTTCTCGCTCATCGTGGCAGCATGAGATACGCCAAACCGCAACAATGATTGTTACAATTTACAAGAGGCCGTATCTGCGGCCTCTGTTTATTTCTGGACCCTATATTCGCAGAGTCTGAATGGCGCGAAGCAGCAGTCCCAGAAGTGAATTCCGGCAAATATCAGCGTTGTTTTTGGTGTCAGAGAAATATTCATTCTGGTGCTTATTTACTCCGATGAATCATTGACCAATAAACAATCGCTTGCATTGTCAGGAATGACGTAGTTAAATGCGCGCGTTTAAGGGAGTAGCCTTCTTCAATTCATTGAAGAGTGAATATCAACAGTCTCCAAGCCTCATGCTTGTGGTATTCACGTTCCTGATGTTCTGGCAAGACTTAAGCAAGGTAGGGGTAACGACAGGTCCCGCTGCTTTGCTTACGTAAATTTGCCTGTCGATATTCGGAGTTTTATGATCAGCTATTCCATCACTTGCTGAAAGTCTCAGCGCAAACGTTCTGATGTAATCCATGTTGAGTAAAATATTACCTTGCACAACCACTGTGAGAATTGAACGTTATACTGAATGCACCAACACATCTTTGTTTCTGGTAACACTGACCAACAGACACAACAGCTTTTTGTAGCGCCGCCAGGTTGCGACTCCTTTTTAAGCGTGTTTGAAAGTGGGAAACGAGCTATGTTGTTAGCGATTGTGGCAATTATTGCCGGATTTGGCCTTTTGGTCTGGAGTGCAGATAAATTTGTTGAAGGGGCTGCGGCGAGTGCAAACTACGCAGGCATGCCGCCTTTACTGATTGGTATGCTGGTGGTGGGTTTTGGCACTTCGGCGCCTGAAATGGTCGTCTCTGCAATGGCCGCGCTGGATGGTAACCCTGCGTTGGCGCTGGGTAATGCGCTGGGCTCCAACATCGTTAATATCAGCCTGATCCTGGGTGTCACCGCGCTCATTGCTCCGATTGCCGTTCACTCCAATATTATCCGCAAAGAACTGCCTATTTTGCTGATCATCACCTTGGTGCTTGGTGGCATGCTTTGGAATCACGATATCAGTTCGGCAGAAGCATGGGTGCTGCTGGTGGGTTTTCTGACGATCATCGGTTGGTCCATCTGGAGTGCTCTCAAAGCCAAACGTGATTCTCTGCAGACTGAATTTGAACAAGAAATGCAGCGTCCTGAGCTCTCAAAAGGTAAGGCTATGTTCTGGCTGGCAGCCGGTTTGCTGCTGCTGGTTGTCAGTTCCCGCATTCTGGTTTGGGGTGCGGTCACGATAGCCCAGCAACTGGGTGTCAGTGATCTGCTGATCGGTCTGACCATCGTTGCACTTGGTACGTCTTTACCGGAACTTGCGGCATCCATTACGGCAGCGCGCAAAGGGGAACATGACATTGCGGTTGGCAACGTGGTCGGCTCAAACATGTTTAACTCATTGGCGGTGGTAGGTATTGCCGGAGTCATCGAGCCCATCAACAACATCGGCGCTGAAATTTTCTGGCGCGACTGGACCGCAATGCTGTTTATCACTGCATTGCTGCTCATCATGGCACTGAAATTTGGCAAGGCCAAAACCATAACCCGTGTTGAAGGTGCGGTTTTTGTTTTGTGTTATCTGAGTTATAACCTGTATTTGATTCAGGGAAGTGTAGGTTAGTCACCCACCTTCTTAGCCTTTAAACCCATCCATATAACCATTGCGGAGATATTCATGGATTCATTAGTCGACTTCTATAACACGCATCAGGCATTCCTGTTGGACGTAGCGAAAAATACGCTACTGACCATTCTTATTCTCGTGGCTGCGTCAATTATCTCGAAACTTGTTCGCAAAGCCGTTTTTAAAGGCGTGATGAAAGTCGGTAGCAGTGATGAAATCGTGGCGCGTTTGCTATCGAAAATCGCTTCTTATTCTGTTTACTTGCTGGCGCTGGTGATCATTCTTGATCTGTTTGGCGTGAATACAGCGAGCTTAGTTGCTCTGGTCGGTGCCGCTGGTCTGGCTATTGGTCTGGCATTGAAAGATACGCTGAGCAACATTGCCGCAGGTATCATGATCCTGTTCTTAAAACCGATTAAAAAAGGTGAGTTTGTCGAGTTTGCGGGTTATACCGGCAGCGTGAGAGACATTGGCTTGTTCACTTCGGTGTTTGAAACATCAGATGGTCTGTATATTTCCAGCCCAAACCGCACCGTTTGGGGCGCGACCATCAAAAATTTCAGCCGCAACAATCGTCGTCGTATGGAAGTCACGGTGGGTATTTCATACAAAGATTCGGTTGATGTGGGGTTAGAGGTTCTGAAAGAGTTGGCTCTGAGTCACGAAGCAATCATGCGCGATCCGCAGCCTCAGGTGATGGTACAGATGCTGGCAGACAGCTCGGTGAATCTGCAACTGCGCGCCTGGTGTCCGACAGACAAATACTGGGAAACATACTGGAGCATTCAACGCCAGCTTAAAGGCAAAATTGAAGAGGCGGGTTTGTCGATTCCATTCCCGCAGCGCGACCTGCACATTACAATGGCGCCGCAAGAGCTCATCAAATAAAACTAAGCCCCGCCATTGCGGGGCTTTTTGATCTTAGTGATTGTGACAAGCTGAGGAAGAAAATCAGTATCCTTCTTCCCACATCACATCGCACTCTTCCTGCGTTGCTGCCTTAAGCAGCGCAATCAGTGGTAAAGCGCGATTCGCAATGCTGACCGGCAGTTCAATCGCGGACTCATTGTCTTCATCATCATCCGTTTCAGGCTGGGCCTTCTTCTTTTCGAGCTCTATCGCAGCTTGCAACAAACGAAGTGCCTCTGGCACATCCTTGGCGAGAATGGCTCCTGGGACGGTTTCACTGTGACCCATCATCGTCAACATTTGCAGGCCGATGCTGCCAAACATGGTGACGTTTGCCGACGCCTTGCAGCGAAAAGTCATTAACATAGAATGCCTCTTTGTGATTATTGAGTGTGAGTGCAATGTTCACTTTACTCCGTTGAAAAATGATCGTCTATCTTGGTTGAAAAACTCATCGAAATCGGGCCAGATTTTCCTTTGCCGACAAGGAGATCAACCGTGTTTCGGGACCCAGAAAAACCATTACATAATGCAATCTTTACCACAAAAAAGTTTTAGTTTTAAACACCGAATTTTTTATTGCGCTGACCAACTTATGACCTTACTATCGCCTCGCTTCTTGATGATAGCCAATCCGAGTACATCACAGCTGGTTTTGTGGCAAGGCGATAGAGCAACTATCCAAGAGTGACTTTGACAGCGCAACCGCGCTTTTATTGACGCTCCACTTTTCATCACAACGCATATGAAAAGTGCTCATTATTTTGGAGGTTTGCCATGGCGACTGCTCGTTCAGTTCTGAATTTTCAATCTTTCACTTCTCAAGCGCTTTCTGCTGACGAAATTCATTTGATCGAATCATCGGTCGAACAGTTTGGTGCGCCATTACTGATGCTTGACTGTGACATCATCCGTCAGCAATACCGTGCATTGAGCGCGGCACTGCCAAACGTCACTTTGCACTTTGCACTGAAACCACTGCCACATCCGGTGGTGGTAAGAACGTTGCTGCAAGAAGGCGCAAGCTTTGACTTGGCGACAACCGGCGAAGTTGAACTGGTTGCTCAGGAAGGTGTACCTGCAGAACGTACGATTCATACTCACCCAATCAAACGTGATGCCGACATCCGTGACGCTCTTGCTTACGGTTGCAACGTGTTTGTGGTCGACAACCTGAACGAACTGGCGAAGTTCAAAGCTTACCGCGATGATGTAGAGCTTCTGGTTCGCCTGAGCTTTCGAAACTCTGAAGCGTTTGCTGACTTGTCGAAAAAATTCGGCTGTTCAGCAGAACAAGCACTGACCATCATTGAAATGGCAAAAGAGTGGAACATTCGTATCAAAGGCTTGTCATTCCACGTTGGTTCTCAGACCACCAATCCACAAAAATACGTGGAAGCGATCCACACGTGTAAAGAAGTGATGAAACAAGTGGTAGAACGTGGTTTGCCTGCCCTGAGCACGCTGGACATCGGTGGTGGTTTCCCTGTGAACTACACCAAACAAGTGATGCCGATTGATCAGTTCTGCGTGCCGATCAACGAAGCACTGGCAGAGCTACCTGAAACCGTTCAGGTGATTGCTGAACCTGGTCGTTTTATTGTCGCGCAATCTATGATGAGCGTGGCGTCGGTAATGGGTCAAGCTGAGCGCGATGGTCAGACTTGGTACTACTTGGATGACGGTGTTTACGGTTCGTTCAGCGGTTTGATTTTTGACGACGCACAATACCCATTGGTGACGCTGAAGCAAGAAGGCGAGTACGCACCAAGTGTGCTGGCTGGCCCGACTTGTGACAGTATTGACGTGATTGCAGAAAACATTCTGCTGCCAAAACTGGATAACGGTGATTTGATTATCGGCCGCATGATGGGGGCTTACACCAGTGCGACGGCAACCGACTTCAACTTCTTCAAACGTGCGCAAACTGTCGTTTTCAATGAAATGGCCGAAAACAGTGAACGCATGATTGGCTAATGAATTGCTGAAAACTCCCACCTCGGTGGGAGTTTTTTTATGTTTGTGAGTAGGGCTTTCTACCAGTTCTGCATAGCGTTTGGGTCCACATTGTCGGCGTTTTCACGTATGCTTGAGCTATTCCTCCGCGATAACAGAACCTGCCGTGAAACTATTAATTATCGAAGACTCCGAAACGCTCCGCCGCAGTTTGATTGTGGGTCTTAACCATCTTGGGTTTGCCACTGATGACACGGGTGATGGTCAGGAAGCGCTGAGTATGGCGCTTAACAACCAGTACGATGTCATCATTCTCGATTTAATGCTGCCCGGCTTAAGTGGCCTGGAAATACTCAAAGCACTGCGCAAACAGAAGAAACAGACTCGCGTGTTGATTCTTTCCGCCAAAACCGACACTCAGGATCGGGTGGAAGGCTTGCTGCAAGGCGCTGATGATTACCTGACCAAACCTTTTTCATTTGAAGAGCTGCATGCCCGTATTCTGACAATCATGCGTCGAGGTAGTCTTGAGCAGGTGGACCAGACACTGTCCATCGATGAATTCTGTGTCAATTTAGCGGATAAAACCTTTCTTTATCAGGGACAGGTCATTGATCTTACCCCGAACGAATTCAAAATCGTACAGTGCTTGTTCAGTGCACCAAACCGGGTGATGAGCGTGGAACAGATCAGTGAATCCGTGGTGGGGCATTTTGATTATGTCGCCAAAAACACGATTGAAGCGCACCTTTCCTCCATTCGTAAAAAGGTGCGTGATGCTGGTGGCAATCTGCCAGTGAAGAACAAACGTGGCTTTGGCTATGTGGCGCAAAAGTGCAGTTAAGGTAGAAAGTGGCGATGAAATCTTTGTTCGGCTCACTGTCAAAAGCGAATCAGTTTGCTTCCATTGAACGCAACCTGATTAATTCCGTCACCCTGATTTTCGGGGCTTTCTTGTTTATGGTTTTTTTGTCCGTGGACTTGGGGCTGGACGATTGGGTTGAAGACCAATTTGATCAGGCGATGCTCAACAAAGCCAACTATCTGAAATCTCAGATAAGAGTGGCTGACCATCACGTTGAGTTTTTGGCTGATGAACGTTTTATGCCAGAGTATGCTGAAAGCGACGACCCGCATTTCTTCCAGCTGTGGCGCGATGAAACCACAATCAAACGTTCAGAGTCATTGGCTCAGTATCCACATGTTGATCTGCTTAAACCGGATGTGCAGCTGGGTCGTGATCGCATCGTAGATATCGTTATGCCCAATGGTGACATGGGCCGCGCGACGCTGTCCTATTTTGTCCCTGAAAGCAGTGATGACGAAATTCTCCCGGTTGCACTGACGATATACGAATCCTCGACTGGCTTGGAAAGGCTGGTTTGGGTGGTTGACGGGCTGCTGATCGGCAGCTTCATTCTGGCGATGATGCTGATGCGTTATGTTACCAAGAATGTGATTCGCCGTGGCCTGGAGCCACTTGAAAAACTCAATCAGGATTTGAAAACACTGCACAGCAGCGAACAGCCCGCGGCCGGAGAGCTGGAGTTACCTGAGCAAGTGGTGGAAGAGATCGAGCCGATCCGCAAGGAACTTAATCGTTACATTCGCAGCAACCGAACGCTGATCAACAATGAAAAACGTATTACGGCAGATATTGCTCATGAGCTAAAAACGCCTCTGGCAGAAATGATAACGCTGAGTGAGGTCTACATTCGCTATCCGCAGGATGAACGCATCAGTAAAACCTACCAGCATGACATGCTGGCGATCGCTAAACGTATGAAAGCGATTGTGGAGAACCTGTTGTTGTTGCAAAAAACGTCTTCGATTGCGATGAACACCGAATGGCAACTGCTGTCGATCAAAAACGTATTTGGCCAGGTGAAGCATGATTTGATGTTCAAATATCCGGATATCGATCAGAGGCTGGTAGCCAGCAGTTGTGCGGACGAATTTTTCTCTGCCGATCGCTTCAGCATTGAAACCATCTTAAAAAACCTAATCGATAATGCCTTGTATTACAGCCCGCATGAAAGCCTCGTGACGCTGGGCTGGAGTGAAGTGGATGATGACTATCAATTATCCATCAGTAACGCGTTGGTGCAGTCGATTACCGAGGAGCAGCTTGCAAAGCTGACGCTACCCCTGTTTCAGATAGATGCGGCGCGAACCAGCAATGAGCGTTTTGGTCTGGGGTTATCGATCATCAGTAATATCTGTCGTCAACAAGGATATACATTGAGCTTTATTCAACCAGATACCATGACCTTGACGGTCAATATCGCTATTCCCAAAGAGGTTCCGTTGCTTCAGCATCACAATGTGTGAGAAGTCAGCATAATGTAGCGATGATGGTAGCGAGAGAATGAACAAGCAACATCACATATGACCATCGTCGTTATTATAAATATGATCTAGGTTCCAGTATCTCTTTCTTTGGGGATTGGCTTTAACGAAAAAGTTTAAACAATATGACGTTTTAATTGATGGGTGTTTAAACTTTTATTCTTTCTATCCACATTCTTATCATGCCAAAGTTATATATTTTCCAATTTGTGATTTAGATCGTTAATATTCACAATCTATTCTTTGTTAGTCCAATCTGTTTCTTTGCGAAGATTTAATAATAGCGTTAGATCGACATGTTTAGCATGTTGCCATTCGTCGTATTGCTATATGTTGTACCTATTGGTTTCTTTGCTCATCTTTGTCTTTTTCATGTTTTGTAAGGATTTTCTTAACTTCTCTGTTTCCAGTTTTATCGTTGACTTCATTTCATTGATTCATTTGATGCAATTGGTTTTGTATATAAGTGAGTTTCATTTTTGTTTATATTTTCTAAAGCGAATGTTTACGATTGGTAAGAATAAAAAATCTGAATCGATGGATGGGTTATTATTTTCTGTTGAAAATGTTTACATATTCTATTGGTGAAAAATTCTTTGATAGGTTTTCTCTATTGAAATAATTGCCATAAATAATGTGAATATTTGAAACATCGGGACTAGACTCACTTTCGTAGACAATAATTCTGACTAATTTTAATTAACTGACTCAGCGCTTTTGAATCTGAATCAACGAACTTGAACCAAACAGGTAAAGGGACATCTTATGGCAAATCATGAAAGTAGTTCTTCCGGTAAATGCCCGGTCATGCATGGCTGCATGACATCCACGGGTACGTCAAACATGGATTGGTGGCCTAAGGCACTAAACCTCGACATCCTTCATCAACATGACACCAAGACAAATCCTTATGGCGTCGATTTCAATTATCGTGAAGAGCTGAAAAAGCTCGACGTTGATGCACTCAAGAAAGATTTGAAAGCGCTCATGACCGATAGCCAGGAATGGTGGCCAGCGGACTGGGGGCACTACGGCGGTCTGATGATTCGTATGGCTTGGCACGCAGCAGGCAGCTACCGTACAGCGGATGGTCGCGGGGGTGGTGCAACTGGCAACCAACGTTTCGCTCCACTCAACTCGTGGCCTGATAACGCCAACCTGGACAAAGCTCGTCGTCTGCTTTGGCCTCTGAAGAAAAAATATGGCAACAAAATCAGCTGGGCGGACTTGATCCTGCTGGCGGGTAACATGGCTTACGAATCAATGGGTCTGAAAACCTTTGGTTTCGGTTTCGGTCGCGAAGATATCTGGCATCCGGAGAAGGACATTTACTGGGGTTCAGAGAAAGAATGGCTGGCACCAAGTGGCGGTGAAGGTACCCGTTACTCTGGTGAACGCGATCTGGAAAACCCACTGGCAGCCGTAATGATGGGTTTGATTTACGTAAACCCAGAAGGTGTCGATGGTAACCCGGATCCACTGAAAACGGCGCAAGATATGCGCGTCACGTTCGCCCGTATGGCCATGAATGATGAAGAGACCGTGGCGTTAACCGCTGGTGGCCACACTGTTGGTAAAACGCACGGCAACGGAAATGCAGCAGAACTTGGTCCGGATCCAGAAGGCGCGGATCTTGAAGAACAAGGCTTGGGCTGGATGAACCACAAATCACGTGGTATCGGCAGAAACACGGTAACGAGCGGTCTGGAAGGCGCGTGGACAACACATCCGACGCAATGGGATAACGGCTTCTTCAAAATGCTGCTGGAACATGAGTGGCAGTTAGCGAAGAGCCCGGCAGGCGCTTGGCAGTGGGAGCCTGTGGACATCGCAGAAGAAGACAAACCGGTGGATGTTGAAGACGGCAAAAGCCGTTACAATCCAATGATGACCGATGCGGACATGGCGCTGAAAGTCGACCCTGAATACCGCAAAATTTCGGAGCGCTTCTACAAAGATCAAGCGTACTTCGAAGAAGTGTTTGCCCGTGCATGGTTCAAACTGACCCACCGTGATTTGGGGCCGAAATCGCGCTACCTGGGCCCGGATGTGCCAGCTGAAGATTTGATTTGGCAAGATCCAGTACCAGCAGGTCGCACCGATTATGATGTCAACGCGGTGAAAGCAAAGATTGCGGCGAGCGGTCTGAGCACTGGGGAAATGGTGTCTACCGCTTGGGACAGTGCTCGTACGTTCCGAGGTTCAGATAACCGTGGTGGCGCAAACGGCGCGCGTATTCGTCTGGCTCCGCAAAAGGATTGGGAAGGCAACGAACCTGCCAAATTGGCGAAAGTACTGGCAGTGTTGGAAAACATCGCAGCTGAAGCGGGTATCAGCGTTGCTGATACGATCGTTCTGGCTGGTAACGTGGGTATTGAACAGGCGATTAAAGCGGCTGGTTTCAATGTCGCTGTTCCATTCAGTCCAGGCCGTGGTGACGCAGCGGCAGACATGACCGATGTAGAATCATTCGATGTGCTGGAGCCACTTGCAGACGGTTTCCGTAACTGGCAGAAGAAAGACTACGTGGTGAATCCAGAAGAGATGTTGCTAGACCGCGCGCAACTGCTCGGCCTGACTGCACCAGAAATGACGGTTCTAGTTGGTGGTCTGCGTGTCCTTGGCACCAACTACGGTGGCAGTGCGCACGGTGTCTTCACTGATCGAATGGGTGCGCTGACGAACGATTTCTTCGTCAACCTAACCGACATGGCGTATACCTGGAAACCAACGGGTCGCAACAAATACGATATCGTTGACCGTAAGTCAGGTGCCACGAAGTGGACGGCAACCCGTGCTGACCTCGTGTTTGGTTCGAACTCTATCCTGCGCTCTTACGCGGAAGTGTACGCTCAGGACGACAACCAAGAGAAGTTCGTGAAAGACTTCGTAGCCGCTTGGACCAAGGTGATGAACGCGGACCGTTTTGACCTCGTCTAACCCAGGTAGCATTGCAATTGAATCCCTCGGCATCGCCGGGGGATTTTTTTATCAGTTCAACGCTGTATCGTTTACTCTTTGCGCACGGTTACGTTAGATTGGCAAAAGTAGTCAACAGATTGCACTGATAAAGCAAAGGAAAGGTGATGGAAATACGCGACATTCAGGACGTTGATATCGTAACAATTACCGAGATTTATAATCGTTACATCGAACAGACGACAATTACCTTTGAAGAAGTGCCGATCAGCGTGAGTGAGATGGGCGAAAGGGTGAACAAAATTCGCGCGGCCGGATTGCCATGGTTGGTCGTTGCACACGAAGGTACGGTAGTGGGATACGCTTATGCCGGACAATGGAACGCCCGCAGCGCTTATCGCTTTACCGTCGAACCTTCCATCTATCTTTCACCACACGCCAAGGGGCAAGGGTGGGGACGAGCGATTTATCAGATGTTGCTCAGCAAGCTCAAAGACCTCGGGATCCGCAATGTGTTGGGCGTTATCGCTTTACCCAATGAGGCGAGTATCGGTCTGCATGAAAGCCTTGGCTTTCGCAAAGTGGGCGAGTTCAGTCAGGTCGGATATAAATTTGAGCGTTGGCTTTCTGTCGGTTATTGGCAATTGGAGATTCCATTACAGTGACGAATAAAGAATGCTTACTTAGCTGTGTGCTTAAGCACTGGCCTAGGGTTAACTTTCCAGTTGAAATTACACCAATCTTAGTCGGGGCAACCAATCAGGTTTATCGTATTGACGATGGTAAGAAGTGTTACTACCTCAAATCTTATCGTCGCAACCTGCAATCTGCTCTCAATCGAGAACATCATTTACTAAATACGTTGAGTACTGAGCTTCCACAAGTTCTTAAGCCGATTAAAACTCACCTGAATGGTGATCTTGTATGCTGGGAAGGGCACTTTTATGCGTTGTTCCCTGAAGCTAAGGGAGAGATGTTAGAAAGCTTCCAGCTCTCTTGTACTCATGCGCGTGAAGCGGGGATCTATTTGGCTCGCTTACACCACGCATTACGAGCTATCAATGTTACTGACTTCCCCAAAATGAAATTGTGTTGGAACGGAAAAGAATGGTGTGAAAGGCTTCAACGTATTTTGGCGTCGGTTCTGGAAGTGGAATCACCTGATAATGTTGATCGCTGGGCGATTGAACGCATTAGGGTGCAGTATGACTATTTAAATCGACCAGATAGTTGGCACCACTATGTTTGTACGACAGAAGAGCAAGTGATTCACGGTGATTTTCATCATTACAACCTGTTTTTTGGCAAAGATGGGCAGGTCAGCGAAGTCATCGACTGGGATTTGGCGCAGAGAATGCCTGTAGGTTATGAGATTGCTAGAGCATGTTGGTACATGTTTCGTCTGGACTTATCAAAAACAAAAGCGTTTATAGAGGGCTATCTATCCATTTCAGTGCTGAGTCTAGCGCGGTTACGAGATGGGGCAAATGCTTGGGCAATTTTCGCCGATCATCACATATGGGCTCTAGAGGCTGTCTATCTCCATGGTAATCAGGCGGCGAAGAAATTTATTCCCGAACAGCCGTTCGAACCATTTTTGTCTTCTTGGAACAAGGTTATTGAACATGTTTCCTACTTGTTTGAAGGCTAAATGAAAGCCCGCATAATGCGGGCTTTGTGTTTTATGGCCAAGGATACGACCCTGTGGCAATGCCTTGTTCGTTGAAGCGTTTAACGATTTCTCGGCGATATTTCACTACATCTTCCAATGGCGCGGAGCGAATCTGCGCGATCTCTTCAGGCGAATAGGGTTTGGCATTGGCTTTATCGCCCCATTTGTCATTGAGATAATTCATTAGTACGGCGAGCTCGTGGTTGTTGAGTCCGGATGCAACCACGCCAGGCACGTTCATCAGATAGACCCGTCCCTGTTCATCGTCCATAAATGCGCCCAGATAGCCGGGAAGAGGCGGGATACCTCCGGCGACTGAGCCGGACCCATCTATGTCATGGCAGCCGGAACATTTGAGGATGTAGTTTTGCTGGGGCGTGTTGGAAGCGGCATAAGCCGCTCCGTTACACAGTGCGAAGGTAATCAAGACGCTTCGTACCCAACGACGGTAAAGCGTTGTTTTCATACCTTAGTCTCCGTCACGCAGTTGATGCAGTTCCTGATGAGAGAGTGGGTTCTCCTTGTATTTGTCGATCAGATTGGCATCAGGCCCACCAGTAAGGTGGTTAATGTCACTCAGGATGTAGTGAGTAATTTCCACCAGATCCGCGGTCTCAAGAAAACTTTGTGGAGGCATAGCAAATCCTTGATAGCTGTTGCCCAAAGACTCGATCTTACCGCTCATCCCCCCTGTTACCACACCCGCAATGTACTGATCGCGCTTGTCGCCAAGGCGGTTCCAGAGCTGCGGGTTTTCCAACGAGGGAGCCAGACCGATAATGCCTTTGGCGTCCATTCCATGGCAGCCAGAGCAGTTGGTGACGAATTTATCCTGGTCGGATTCAGCACTCACTGGGTAGTGAGTGCCAAGCGCCACTAAAGCAAACAATAGGGAAACGGCGCGTTTATTCATTCGCCAGCCCCACCAGTGCGGCTACGGTGCAATGGTAGCCTTTGTTGGTGTTCGCCATACACCAGTTGATGTCGTTGTGCAGACCCATGCGGTATCCCGGACGTTCACGTTCACTGTTGAGACACGCGACTGAGCTGTTCACGATCGCTTTACCACAGCAGTCGTTATACGACACCAGATAGTTCTTATTGTCGTTCGGGTTGAGACATGTGCCCACCCAAGCCACTTTGGACGCTTCAGAACCCGGAGGGCAGGTGGTTTCGCTGCCACCGGATGTGGAACACAAGTTTCCGTCGAGCGCGCAATAGCGCCAGTAGTCACAGCTGTTGATATCATCCCCCGGGCCTTCGGCTGCAAACACTTTGCCTGCTGAGCGGTCAAATGGCAGCAGCGGCATCATGCCCGTACCGACGATAAACACACCTGCTTTGGCGAGAAAGTTGCGGCGGCCAATCTGGCGTGCGGAATGACGGACGGTTTTCTCTGAGAGCCTGTCCATGGCATTCAATAACATTTCGCTGAATTTTTTCATTGTCACTGTCTCCTGCTTAGTGATTAACCGTCACGGTCTGTTTGTGTGAGAAATCTTGTAGTGATTCAAAGCCGCTCTCTTTCGCGTTGAACAAGCTTTCGAGCTGTTCGCGGCTATTGATCAGACCTTTTGACACGATCTGTCCCTGCTCATCCATGAGGACAGAGAACGGCAGTTTTGCCACGCGGTAGGCCATGCCCAGCTCCTGAGACAGCACATACGGAATGTTTTCCAGTTTATGCTGAGCAATCAACGCGCGTTGAGCGGGTTCGTCACCGTCACTTGCCAGCACCACATTCAGCCAGCTCGATTCGGCTTTTTGCAAACTATTGATGAGAGGAAGCAGCACCTTACAGATAGGGCATGATGGTGCAACGAACAGCACCAAGGTACTTTTTGCTTGCGCGCCACCCAGCGTGATTTCCCCCTGATTGAGAGACATCAACGTCATCGGTTTGGGCGTCTCACCCAACTGAGGGCCATTGTTGTTGATCATGGCTCCCACTGGAGAGATGCGTTCAAACAGAATCCCGACCTGACGGGAAAGCGCAATAAAAGCGATAAACAGCAGTGCGACGAGTACAGCTAAAAAGCCGACTGCAAACAGTAATACAGTATTCATTAGATGTCCTTTTCCTGCTCGTGTTGAGCGAGCTTCAGAATCAAATCGTGGTTGTGCATCAGTTGCTCTAGTAGGTAATACCCAAACCAGAGAATCACTCCGCCTGCGATAGCCATCAGCAGACTCAAACTGGTGATGGGCTGGTTAGCGGTCATCAGCATCGACCCTGCCAGCGTTATCAGAATGGCATTGCGTAACAGCGTGCGGCGCGATACCACGATCGGTGTTCCACCACATCCACAGTCAATTTCTCGGTTGCCACTTTTCAGTTGCATGCTCATGGCGAGCGTATAGCCGATGAGCAGCAGTAGCATCAGCAGTTCCCCGGCCACATTGGTTATCGGCGTTATGCTCAGAACCACTGCCGCAATTTCGCCAACCAATAACAACACCGCAAGCGGGTAGGCATGTTGTTCAAAGTGGCGTGAGTAGTGACTGATGTAGCCTGAAAAACGACGTAGATCCGCTCCTTTATGCAGCGCGGCCTGAATAAACACCAACACGAAAAAAGTCATGATGGTCAGGTGATATTGGGTTATCCAGGATGTGCTCATATCAGTAATCCACCATCAACATTTGAGTGAAACTGCCCATCTCTTCCGCTTCATGTACTTTGGTGCCTTCAAACTTGCCGCCATTAAAGGTGTATTTCACCACGGTGCCGAAGTCGGTCAGGGTGTACACATCCGGCGCTTTGGTTTGAGACACGGCCAGAGAAATCGGTTCTTCTGCTTCAATGCGCGTCACAACCTTATGCGAATCCATGCTCACGCCCCAGATTTCTTGAGCACCGTCTTTGTGGCTGCCTTCCTTGCCATCCGGATGCATGGTGACGAACATCAGTTTGTTAGGCTGGTTGTAGCCAATGACTTCGTAACCACCAGGTAGCCAGTTGCCTTCGATGTCTTTGGTGTAGTTGAACTTGTCTGCCAACGTCACGGTTTCGCCAGTGTCATTCAGGACATACATGTTGCCTTTGAACGAAGTGAACATCAGTTTGCTGCCGTCGCGCTGTGCGGTGATGAATAGCGCATCGTCGTCAGTGTCGAAAATCTTTTCACTTTTATGCGCGGTATAGTTCTTCGCATCTTTAGCTATGACGTAGGTTGAGAAGGTGCCGTCGCCGCAAGCGGAGCTGAACTTGTTGTCATCCTGTGATGCGTAAATACCCCAGCAGCCCGGTGTCGGGATTTCTAACAGCGCTTTGCCGCTGGCAATATCCACCACAGATACCGATGCAGCGGGTGTGGCGTTTTGTACGAACGCGTATTTGTCGGTTGCGGAAGTTTGGAAAGTGTTCACGTAAGCTGCGGCTTGCGCCATTTTGGGAGAAGATTCGATCTCTTTATCCAAGCTAAGAGAATTGACCGCGAACTTTTGCACCACAGCGTCGATGTCACCCCAAACAATGCGTTTTGGGTATACCGAGGCGGTGTAGAGCGATTTTTTGTCTTTCGATAAACCAAACTGTGCGATCAAACCCGTGGAGATGTTGCCCTTCGCTTCGAGGTTGTCCGCGCCGATCACGGTGATCATGCTTGAACCTGCCCAGCTTTGATCGATGATGAAGACGTTCGGTCCGGGTTTAATTTCTTTCTCTACAGAGACGTGTTCGGGTTTGAACTGAGTGGCTGCATATGTGGTTGGAAGGAAGATTAAGCCGCTGATAAATAAAGCGCCTAGTACTGTTTTTCTCATTGAATGATCCTTTTCGTTTTAAGAAATCATCATTCAAATCGCAATGTTTATGCCATGTTTATCAGTGGTTTCTAATTTGTTAATAACGAGTGGGGAAACACCTTGTTACATCTGGTCTGGCATGAGATTTGGGTTGTAATAAAAGTGTCACTTTACGATGTCGCGGGCCTAGTCATGCTCAAAAATGTCTGCTTTCAACGCACTATTTTGGAGTATATGCACTAAAAGTGCGCTTGATTGCACATGACTCTGGAGAGACTGAAGGTAAGAAAAAGGCTTCCGGATGGGAAGCCTTGAGAACACAGATTACAACACCTTACAGGCAAATCCTTTAAGGTAGAACCCTTCCGGATAAGCGGTATCCGTTGGGTGATCCGCCGCCTGTTCAAAGCGTTCAATGAATTTCACGTTGCGGCCGGCATCCAGTGCAGCATCGGCGATGATTTTTTGGAACAGCACCTGATCCATCAATCCTGAGCACGAATAGGTCAGCAGGGTGCCGCCCGGATTAAGGATTTGCATCGCCAGCATGTTGATGTCTTTGTAACCACGACATGCACCATTAAGCTGCGCTTTAGATTCCGCAAACTTTGGCGGATCCATGATGACAACATCAAATTTGGTGCCTTGGTCGCGGTATTCGCGCAGCAGTTTGAACACGTCTGCATTGAGGAAAACCGCACGTTTTTTCGAAATATCAAACTCATTCAGTTCAGCGTTGAACTTCGCGGTATCCAGCGCTGGTTGAGATACATCAGCGTTGATCACGCGCTTTGCTCCGCCTTTCAGCGCGTACAGGCCAAAACCGCCAGTGTAAGAGAAACAGTTAAGGACATCTTTGTTCTTCACATATTTCATCGACTGGAAACGGCTGTCACGTTGGTCCAGATAGAAACCGGTTTTGTGGCCACCGACGATGTCGACGCTGATTTTCACGCCATTTTCTTCAATTACAACTGATTTTGGCGGCAGTTCGCCATGCAGAACGCCGACACGTTCTTCCAAACCTTCTTTCTTGCGTACCGCGACATCAGAGCGTTCGTAGATGCTGCATGTCGGGAAACACTGTTTCAGCGCTTCAACCAGCGCGTCTTTCTGGCTCTCTGCACCTGCACTGAGCAGCTGGCACACCAGAAAATCCTGATATTTGTCGATGGTGATGCCTGGCAAGCCATCAGACTCTGCGGCGATCAGGCGGTAACCCGTGAGACCATCACGCTCAATCAGATCATCGCGCAACAACTGTGCCTGCTGGATACGTTTAACAAAAAACGCGGTATCAATGGCTTCTTTTTCAAAGCTCCAAACGCGAGCACGAATTTGAGAATGCGGTGAGTATGCCGCTTTCGCAAGCCATTGGCCTTCGTGGGTATACACATCAACGGTGTCACCTAAACCCGGTTCACCTTCGATTTTGCTGATACCACGAGAAAACACCCAAGGGTGTTTGCGGCGTAAAGATTTCTCACGACCTTTGACCAGATAGATTGCAGGAGTCATTGCGTTACTCAAATGATTAATAGAAATGGGCGGGTATTTTCATGGAACTCAGCCAGAAAAGCAAACTCCGTAGGAAAATAGTCTTTTCGATGACCTCACAGTGGCCCGAGTGAAAATTGTCTATCCTTGGGGGAGGCGATCAAGAGGTGCGCGAATGTTTACGAAACTAAGGAAATGGTTATTGTCCAATAAGGAAGAGGACTCAACCACTGAACAAGAAGGGAATCAGATGTCGATAAAGTGCGATAAGTTTATTGTGTCGGGTGTAGTGCAGGGAGTCGGCTTTCGATATCACACCGCTCATCAGGGGCTAACACTGGGTTTAACCGGGTATGCCAAAAACTTATTCAGCGGAGATGTTGAAGTGATTGCCTGTGGTGATCCGCAACAAGTGGACGCATTACATGAATGGTTGAAAGAAGGGCCAAGAACGGCGTCGGTTGAGTGCGTTGAGCGGTCAGAATGCATTACCAACAAGCACTATAGAGGATTTGAAATCCTGTAAGAGGCTCGCTCACAGGATTTCGTTACTCATGGCGTTATAAGCATTTGGCTGGTTTTGGCAAGCCTGCCAGTTTGGTTGCTTGTTTAGCCGGGCCTTTCGGAAACAGTTTGAATAGGTATTTGCTGTTGCCTTTTTCCGGACCGTGCTCTTTTTCCATCGCCTTAACCAGCATACGAATGGCTGGCGAGGTTTTAAATTCTTCATAGAAATTACGCACGAAGTGCACCACTTCTAAGTGAGCATCCGTCAAAGTCAGGCCTTCATCCTTGGCAAGCATGTCAATCATTCCTTCTTCCCACAAGGTGTAGTCCAGCAGATAACCTTGTGCGTCGGTTTCAATCGATTTGCCGTTGTATTCAAACATCTTTATTGTCCAATCGTCAGTTTGCGCTAAGGGTAGCGAAGCCCGTGCATTTGCTCAAGGGGTATTGGTGATTGTTCCAAAAAGTAAAAAGCCCGAAAGCAAAGCTTTCGGGCTTAGAATCTCTACCTTAAGCGAGCGAATTAATCGTCGCGCATCACGCCAAGAATGCTTAGCAGGCTGATGAACAGGTTGTAGATAGACACATACAGAGTAATGGTCGCTGAGATGTAGTTGGTTTCACCACCGCGAACAATTTGCTGTGTTGTCAGCAGAATTGCACCCGTTGAGAACAGAACAAACATGCCGCTCATCGCCAAGTAAAGCATTGGCATTTGCAGGAAGATGTTCGCTACCATACCAATTAGCAGTACCACGAAGCCCGCCATCAACAGACCACCCAGGAAAGACAGGTCACGTTTTGTGGTCAGTGCGTATGCTGAAGCACCCATGAACGCCAGAGCTGTGCCGCCCAGCGCTGTCAGCACGACGTCGCCCATACCTGCACCCACATACATGTTCAGGATTGGACCGATGGTGTAGCCCAGGAATCCGGTAAACAGGAACGTAAATACAAGACCCATGCTGTTGTTACGGTTCTTTTCAGTCAGGAACAGCAGGCCGTAGAAACCAACCAGCATGATGATCAGACCCGGGCGAGGAAGGTTCATCGCCATCGAGATACCAGCCACAACCGCAGACCAAAGCAGTGTCATTGAAAGCAGTGCATACGTGTTACGCAGCACTTTGTTTGTTTGTAGAGCACTGTCATAAGACGAGGTGCGTGAATACATAGGACTGTTCATACTCTTCCTCATAGAAAGGTGTTGATATTTATATGGACATTTATGAGGCCAAAAGTTCCATATTTCAAGCCTCTGCCACTAACAATTACTGGAAATAATAATCAAAAAATGGGCGGATAGGTGTGAACAAGTTGTAACACAATATTTCCAATCAACGAAAGATTTTTGAAGTATTTATTTGAATACTATGTGTTTTTTATGGTTTGGCTGAAATGTTTTGTGGTGATCGAGTCCGATGAATCGTGTTGTTGATGTTCAATCTCACCAAGCGGATAGCATAAATGCCAAAAGAAAAGAGGCGATAATTCGCCTCTTTAGATTGTGAGTTTGGGCCTGTTAGTGGTGCAGAATCTGCGCCAGGAAAGCCTGAGTACGGTCGGATTGTGGATTTTCGAAGAAATCTTTCGGGTTGTTTTCCTCGATAATTTCACCTGCATCCATAAAGATCACGCGGTCAGCCACTTCTTTGGCAAAGCCCATTTCGTGCGTTACACACAACATGGTCATGCCTTCTTCTGCCAACTCAACCATAACGTCGAGTACTTCGCGCACCATCTCTGGGTCGAGTGCCGAGGTCGGCTCATCAAACAGCATTACCTGAGGATTCATGCACAGTGAACGCGCAATCGCCACACGTTGCTGCTGACCACCGGACAACTGGCCAGGGTACTTATCTGCCTGATCCGGAATCTTAACGCGCTTGAGATATTTCATCGCAATCGCTTCAGCTTCCTCTTTCGGCATCTTTTTCACCCAAATAGGTGCCAGCGTACAGTTTTCCAAAACCGTCAGGTGAGGGAAGAGGTTAAAGTGTTGGAAACACATACCCACTTCACGCCGAACGGCTTCAATGTTTTTCAGATCTTCAGTCAGTTCATTGCCAGACACGACAATCTGTCCTTTCTGATGCTCTTCCAGGCGGTTGATGCAGCGAATCATGGTGGATTTACCGGAGCCGGAAGGTCCACAGATAACAATACGCTCACCTTTTTTTACGTCCAGGTTGATGTTTTTCAGTACGTGAAACTCACCGTACCACTTATTCATGTCCTTAATCTGAATCATGAGATCGCCAGAATTTTGTTGCGTCATAATACGTTCCTTGAAAGATTGCTTATCGTTTGTGGCCGGTATGGAGTTTACGTTCGAGCCAAATCGAGTATCTCGACATGCCGAAACAGAACACCCAGAACACTAACGCGACAAATACATAACTCTCAGTTGCAAAACCCAACCATTCCGGGTCGGTGTTTGCAGCCTGACCGATGCCCAGTACATCAAACATACCGATGATAAGTACCAAGCTGGTGTCTTTAAACAGACCAATGAAGGTGTTTACGATCGATGGAATGGTGATTTTCAGTGCCTGAGGCAGAATAATCAGTCCCATCTTTTTCCAGTAGCTCAGACCCAGAGCGTCCGCGGCTTCGTACTGACCTTTAGGAATCGCCTGTAAACCACCACGAATAACCTCAGCCATATACGCGGCACTGAACATCACCACACCAATCAGGGCGCGCAGCAGTTTATCCGTCTCTGAACCTTGGGATAGGAACAGTGGCAACATAACTGACGCCATGAACAGAACCGTGATCAGTGGAACACCACGCCACACTTCGATGTACACCGTACACAGACTGCGGATAACAGGCATGTCAGAGCGGCGACCTAGGGCCAGTGCGACACCGATAGGCAGTGATACAACAATACCGACCAACGCAATGATCAACGTTACCAACAAACCACCCCACTTATGGGTGGAAACCACGTCCAGTCCGAACACACCGCCATACAGCAGGCCTGCCATCAGGAATGGGTAGATGTTGACAAAGAACAGCCAAATCCAGGTACGTTTAGGTGTCTTTTCATACGCCAGAAGAGCGATGAAAATCGCCAGCGTTGCAAAGAACAGGCGAGGGCGCCACAGCTCTGCTTGCGGGTAGAAGCCATACATGAACTGTTCCCAGCGCACGCTGATGAAAACCCAACAGGCGCCATCACGAGTACAGGCATCGCGGGTCGTGCCGACCCAGTCTGCTTTGATAATGGCCCAGTCCAGAACATGCCAGATTGCTGAGAAGGCAATATACGCCAACACAATAGTGACAACGGAATTCAGCGGACTGTTAAACAGGTTTTTACGCAGCCAGCCGACAACGCCAGTGGTGTTGGATGGTGGCGGCAGACTAGGTTGAAACTGATGTGTCTTCATCTTATCTCTCCACCAAAGCAACTTTACGGTTATACAAGTTCATCAACGCTGACGTAATCAGACTTAGTGTCAGGTAGACACCCATGGTCATTGCAATGATTTCAATTGCCTGACCGGTCTGGTTCAGCGTTGTGCCCGCAAATACCGACACCAAATCCGGGTAACCAATTGCCATCGCAAGCGATGAGTTTTTGGTCAGGTTCAGATATTGGCTGGTGAGTGGCGGGATGATAATACGCAGAGCCTGAGGAATAATGACCAGTTTCAGAGTCTTAGAGCGTGGCAGACCCAGCGACATTGCCGCTTCTGTCTGACCATGGCTTACGGCATTAATACCAGAACGGACGATCTCGGCAATGAACGCGGCGGTGTAAACACTCAGCGCGACAAGCAAAGCTGCCAATTCCGGAATGATGCTGATACCACCACGGAAGTTAAACCCTTTCAGTTCCGGATATTGCGCAGAAATTGGCATACCCATAATGAAATACACCAGCAGAGGCAGACCGACACACAGTGTCAGGATGATGCGCCCCATCGGTGTTTGCTGACCAGTTAAACGTTGCTTGTTGTTCGCCCAGATATTGATCACGGCGGAGGCGATAATGCCTGCTACCAGAGTGATCAACACCACGCTGGAGCCTTTCTCAAACACAGGTGCAGGGAAGAACAAGCCACGAACGTTCAGAAACACCGCTTCTCCCAGGCTCATACTCTCACGTGGAGATGGCAGAGCTTGCAGTACCGCGAAGTACCAGAAGAAGATCTGTAATAGAAGAGGGATGTTACGGAACGTTTCGATATACACCGCGGCCAAACGACTCACCAGCCAGTTGGACGACAGGCGTGCAATACCGAGCACAAAACCGATCAGAGTTGCGAAAATAATACCCAAAACTGACACCAGTGCGGTGTTCAGCAGACCCACCACGAAGGTACGTCCATAGGAGTACGTCTCGTTGTAGTCGATCAAAGTCAGGCCAATCCCGAAGCCAGCAGGTTGATCAAGGAATTTAAAACCAGTCGCGATACCACGCGATTCCAGGTTCGTCAGGGCATTATTAATGATGGTGTAAAAGAAGAAAACCAGAGCGGCAATAGCGATCAGCTGAAAAACAACTGAACGAAAAGTGGGATTGTAAAATAAATTTGTGCTTTTAGCGGGAGCCGAGCTCGCTGCTTTTTGCACAGCAGTATTCGTAGGTTTCATACAGCGATAACCTCTTATCCATTTTTGACAAAGGGCGGCCGAAACCGCCCATTTTTATCAATCTTTATTAACGGATAGGTGGAGCGTACATAAAGCCGCCCGCATTCCACAGCGCGTTCACGCCACGAGAAATTTGTAGAGGCGAACCTTTACCTACTGTGCGCTCGAAGCTTTCACCGTAGTTACCCACTTGTTTCACGATTTGGTAACCCCAGTCGTCACGGATGCCCAGACCTGAACCTTTAGGACCGTCGACGCCCAGAATGCGTTTAACTTCTGGGTTGTCAGACTTCAGCATTTCGTCTGCGTTCTTAGAAGTGATGCCGTATTCTTCCGCGTTAACCATCGCGAACAGAGTCCATTTCGCTACGTTGAACCACTTGTCGTCGTCCTGACGAACAACTGGACCCAGAGGCTCTTTAGAAATGATTTCAGGTAGTACAACAGCTGAATCTGGTTTTTCCAGGTTCAGGCGCAGAGCGTACAGACCAGATTGGTCAGTAGTCAGTACGTCACAACGACCGGCATCGAAACCTTTTGAAGTTTGCGCTGCTGTATCGAATACGACTGGCTTGTAGCTCATACCGTTATTACGGAAGTAGTCTGCAAGGTTTAGCTCGGTAGTTGTACCTGATTGAACACAGACAGATGCGCCATCCAGCTCTTTAGCACTTGAAATGCCAAGATCTTTCTTAACCATGAAGCCCTGACCGTCGTAGTAGTTCACACCAACAAAGTTCAGACCCAGCGCTGAATCGCGGTGTAGAGTCCAAGTGGTGTTACGAGACAGAACGTCGATTTCGCCAGACTGCAGGGCAGTGAAGCGTTCTTTTGCGGTCAGAGGTACGTATTTGACCTTAGTTTTGTCACCAAGAACTGCAGCTGCAAGCGCTTGACAATATTCCACATCGATCCCTTCCCATTCGCCTTTTGCGTTAGGGTTCGAGAAGCCCGGAAGACCAGTACTCACGCCACAAGTCAGAAAACCTTGAGACAATACTTTGTCTAGGGTGCTGTCCGCAGCTGAGGCTGAGTTAGCCATCAGGGCAGTAGATGCCGCTACAACGGAAGCAAGAACTGTTAGTTTATTTGCCATTTGTATCCTTCCTGTATGATCCATCGTTGACCAGGTGACACCTGATACAAGGTTCAGAAAATGTTGTGTTTTATTATTAGTTTCGGCTGTATTTGGGCTCAATCGCACATTTACAAATCAACCGTTTATAAGCGTAGGTAAGGAATAAAGGATTCTCAAATATATAATTTAAAAAGATTTTCGTTTGAGAACACAAACCTAAGCTGTAGTTAGAATGGCGAAATGTTACGCGGTTGTAAATAGTGCAACTGGGCACACGATTAGTGCAACAGAATGGTAGAAGGACAATTAACTGTTAACTTAATATTAACACTTATAGTTTGTGTGAGATTTCAATATAAAATGCTGATCCCCGGCTAAAATTCGGTGATTAATTATTTCATCCACCTTAGCTAGTGATTTCCTTGCACCTTTTTTGGTAGCATGAAACGCATAGTTATTTAGATTGTGACCAAAATAAAATGCGATATTTTCCTCTGTTCCTGGATTTAACTAACAAACCGGTGCTCGTCGTAGGCGGAGGGGAGGTTGCGTGCCGCAAAATAGATGCGCTCCTTCGCGCCGGAGCCAAAGTGACTATTGTTTCTCCACAAATTGCCTCAACTCTGCAATCCTTAGTGGATGACGGTAAGTGTCAGTGGATTCAAAATTTTTACACGTCTCAGATTCTCACCAAAGAATATCTGCAGGTTTGGGCGACAACCGATAACCCGGACTTAAATCATCAGGTGCATAAAGATGCAAAAAACATGGGTATTTTAGTCAATGTGGTTGATGATCAACCTTACTGCGATTTTATTACCCCTTCGATGATCGAACGTGGCCGTGTACAGCTTGCTATCTCTAGCGGTGGCGCGTCGCCGGTGCTGATTCGCAACGTACGGGAAACTCTCGAAGCCGTTTTGCCTCAGAACCTTGGACTACTGGCGGATTTTGGTGCGTCGAAACGAAACTCCATCAAAGAATTTTTGCCAACAGTTGATCTCCGTCGCAAATTCTGGGAGATGTTTTTTGCGGATACCGAAGTAAAAAATGCCAAAGATCGCGAAAGCCTGGAAAAAATGTACATCAAGGCACTCGATAAACCGCTGGATGATGATGGTGAAGTGACCTGGGTAGAATTTGGCAAAGATGTGGAGTTATTGCCTCTCAAAGCACTGCGCTACATGCAACAGGCTGAGTTGGTGCTGTTTGCCAAGTCATGCACGTTTGATTTTATCGATTTGTGTCGTCGCGATGCTGAACGTGAGCGCTTTACCAGTGCGGCAGAACTGAGCGAACGCCTCAAGAAAGCTAAAGCGGAGCAATTGAGAGTGTGTGTTCTGATCCCACACGGCATGCAGGAATACACTTTGTTGCAAGCACATCAGCGAGTGCTGGGTCAGGGCTTTGAAAAATAGAATCGGGCAAAACAAAAAGGCGGCTGTTGGCCGCCTTTTTGTGTCCTGGGAGCACTTACGCGTCGCAACGCTCTTTGTTGAGGGCAAACTTTTCAATCGCCGCAGCCACACCATCTTCGTCATTGCTTAGCGTGATGTAATCGGCGATGCGCTTCGTTTCTTCCATCGCGTTAGCCATGGCAATGCCCATCCCTGCGTATTGCAGCATGTGATGATCGTTTTCGGCATCACCCATACAGATGACCTGGCTGGCCGGAATATTCAGGTGGTCGGCAATCGCTTTGACACCCACGCCTTTGTTGCTTTGAGTATTAAGGAACTCAAGGAAGAATGGCGCGCTTTGTACGATCGTATATTGCTGATGCAGATCCGCTGGCAGACTGGCGATAGTGCGGGTGAGCAGCTCAGGTTCGGCCACAATCATGGCTTTGATGATTGGGTGATCATCTTCCAGTTGTTCAAAATCCATCTCGGTAATAGAAAGGCCATTAATTTGCGCTTCAACTTCGGTGTACTTGCTGGTTTTCGGAGTAATCAAACCATGAATTTGGCTAAATGCATGGGTATTAACGCCCATTTCGTTGGCCAGACGGGCCACCATTTTCGCGCTGCGGCCATCAAGAATCTGCTGGTAGATGATCTCGCCAGTACCGACGTTGGCAACCATCGAGCCGTTGTAGTAGAGCACGTAATCGTCTTTCGATTGAATGTTCAGTTCTTCGAGCTTGTTGCGCATGCCGTCAATCGGACGACCGGACGCCAGAACCACTTTAATCCCTTGTTCGCGAGCCTCAGCAATCGCCAGTTTGGTGCGTGGTGAAATTTGCTTTTGGCTGTTTAACAGGGTGCCATCCATATCGAGAGCGATCAGTTTGTACATGTCTTACCTAAAAAGTCTGCGCGAAACGAAAGGTCAGATTATACCTAAAATATGACAGGATGCGCGTTTTTGATGAAAATGGTGTCGAATATTTATGCGTAGCTTTGATCTGAGTGTGCGAATTCTGCTTATGCAATAGGTGGAGTTAAGTTGCGGCTTTTTGTGTGTTGAACGGCGGTTTTAAATTGACCTTCACCAACGCATCCTTTAAGGTCAGCGACCTGCAATTTTTGGATAACAAGTTAGGCAATTTTACCTTGTATAAAGTAAACGAAATGTTTGAGACGATTCAGGGCGAGGGCGTGTTTACTGGCGTGCCTGCGGTGTTTGTTCGTCTGCAAGAATGTCCTGTTGGCTGTGCCTGGTGTGATACGAAACAGACCTGGGATGCCGAGCCCGCTGATGAGCGCTCATTTGATGAAATTCTGGTGAAAACGGAAGACAATCCGAACTGGTGCTCCGCATCAGCGCAACAGATCATCGAGCGATATCGTGCTCAGGGCTACAGTGCTAAACATATCGTGATTACAGGTGGCGAACCTTGTATCTATGATTTAGTGCCTCTGACGCAGGCATTTGAAGCGATTGGCTGCCGCTGTCAAATAGAGACCAGCGGTACCTTTGACGTTCAGGCAACCGAAAATACTTGGGTGACAGTGTCACCAAAAGTGGCGATGAAAGGCAAATTGCCAGTAATCGATTCTGCGCTGCGCAGAGCAAATGAAATTAAGCACCCGGTTGCGACTGACAAAGACATCGACAATCTGGATCAGCTACTTGCTCGTGCCAAGGTGCCGGAAACGACTGTGATCGCGCTACAGCCGATCAGCCAGAAACCACGTGCAACCCAGCTATGCATTGAGACTTGTATTGCGCGAAACTGGCGCTTGTCGATTCAGACTCACAAATATCTCAGCATTGCTTAAAGGAGTAGCGGAATGAAAAAAGCAGTTGTCGTGTTCAGCGGCGGTCAGGATTCAACGACCTGTTTGGTTCAGGCTTTGAAAGAGTTTGATGAAGTGCATGCCATTACGTTCGACTATGGTCAGCGTCACAAGCTGGAGATTGAAGTAGCACAGACGCTGGCGAAAAAACTGGGTGTAAAAGCGCACAAAGTGATGGATGTCGGTCTGTTGAATGAGTTGGCAATCAGCTCACTGACTCGAGACGACATTCCGGTGTCGCACGAACTCCAAGAAAATGGCCTGCCAAACTCATTTGTTCCGGGGCGCAATATTCTGTTTCTGACTCTGGCGGGCATTTATGCTTACCAAATTGGCGCGCAGACCGTCATTACCGGCGTGTGTGAGACAGATTTTTCCGGCTATCCGGATTGTCGCAACGACTTCGTTAAAGCGATGAACAGCGCATTGGTTCAAGGAATGGATCGCGAGCTGGAAATTCGTACGCCGCTGATGTGGCTGAACAAAGCGGAAACCTGGGCAATGGCGGATCAAAATGACGCGCTGGAGTTAGTTCGTAATGAAACACTGACTTGTTACAACGGTATCATCGGCGATGGTTGTGGAGACTGCCCATCGTGTCACCTGCGTAAAGCGGGCTTGAACGATTATCTGGAAAACCGTGAAGCTGTCATGGCCGCTCTGGTTGCCAAACAAGCCCAATAATACTGCATACCTTCACAAAGAAGCTGCGTCATTGAAGCTCATTAGAGTGTTCAATTTCGCGGCTTTTTTTGTTTTTCATTCTGCCTACCTGCCGTTTTCCCCTGCATTACACTAAGCTCAAAATCACAATATCCATACAAATTGTGAGAATTTGTGGTGAATCGCAATATCAGAATTTGATTCCGGTACAAAAAGTGATCTGTCTCACGCCCAATTTGGGATTCCGTTGACTATTGTCAAATAGTCTTAGCCCTTTAGGGGTAGGATTGCATACGTAATTAACTTCAGTTCACCCAGTTGAGCTGCGACATTTCGTTATCAAACCCACAGATTTGTGAGGACAAATGAGTATTAAAAAAAGCGCGATCGTGCTGCTTCTCGTCATTGGTGTAGTCATAGGTTGGCTGACACTCGGCGGAACGCATGCCATTTTGGAAAAGACCTCGAGCACCGAGTTCTGCGTCTCTTGCCACACCATGGAAACCCCTTACAAGGAGTATCAGGGTTCCGTGCACTTTACGAATGCAAAAGGCATTCGTGCTGAATGTGCGGACTGTCATATCCCCACCGATACCATCGATTACCTGATCACTAAGATTCGTGCGTCTAAAGACATCTACCACGAGTTCATTACCAAAAAGATCAGCACGGATGAGAAGTACGAAGCGCATCGTGCCGAAATGGCCGAAACGGTCTGGGCGCAGTTGAAGGCGAATGATTCGGTGACTTGTCGCTCTTGTCACTCAGAAGACGCGATGGAAACCTACGACCAGACTCCTGAAGCGCAAAAGATGCACCAGTACGGTATTGAGAACAACCAAACTTGTATCGACTGTCACAAAGGCGTCGCGCATATCCTGCCTGAAGTGAAAATGGATAGTCAGGCGCTGGCTCATCTGGTGGATGAAGCCAAACTGACCCCGGCAACGGCAAAAGAAGTGTTCACCATGCAAGCGACTCCAATCGGTGAGTTGGGCACCATTAATCCGGCAACCAAACTGGCAGTGATGAGCGATAAAGATGGCAAGCGCACGGTTTCTCTGACGGCTTACCAGATGCAAGGCGCGGAGCAAGTGCTTTACATGGGGCAAGGCAAGCGTGCGGTGGTGGCCATCCTGACTGAAGCGGGCCAGAACGCGCTGACTACGGGCGAATACACTGAAGACGATTACGGTAATAAATGGCGCAGTGTTGAGCTACAGGGTGACATCGAAACGCCTGTGCTGGCGAAAATCGATTCGTTGTGGTCTTACGCCGAGCAGTTGGACAACGTTTACTGTTCAACCTGTCACGCCAAGATTCCAAGCGAGCACTTTACGGTCAACGCATGGCCTGCGGTGGCAAAAAGCATGGGTGATCGTACATCCATCAGCAAAGAAGATTTAGAGATTCTGACTAAGTTCTTCCAATACAACGCAAAAGATGCCGCTCAATAACCAGTATAAGGATTCAGTGATGACCACTCTCACACGTCGAAGTTTTCTGAAAGGTGCAGGTATGACAGCGGGCGCGTTTGCCATTTCATCTGTTGCACCTATGCCTGTATTTGCCAACGAACGCAGTGGCTCAGCAGTGTTGACTGCTGGCCGCTGGGGCGCGATGTTGGTTGAAGTGAAAGATGGCAAAATCGTGTCATCGACCAATGCGCTGCCACAAACCGTGGAAAACAGCCTGCAAAGTTCTGCGCCGGATCAGGCGCATACTCAAGCACGCGTTAAATATCCGATGGTACGCAAAGGCTATCTGGCCAACCCATCTAAACCTCAGGGCACACGCGGAGACGATGAGTTCGTCCGTGTTAGTTGGGACCAAGCGTACAAGCTCATTCATGAACAGCATATGCGTATTCGTAAGCAGTACGGTGCCGAGTCCGTCTTTGCTGGCTCATATGGTTGGCGATCCAGTGGTATCCTGCACAAAGCGCAGACATTGCTGCAACGTTACATGAGCATGGCGGGCGGTTATTCCGGCCACCTTGGCGACTACTCAACCGGTGCAGCGCAAGTGATCATGCCACACGTGGTAGGGTCAATCGAAGTGTATGAACAGCAAACGACATACCCGATGATTATGGAGAATTCGGACGTCGTCGTACTGTGGGGTTTAAACCCACTGAACACGCTGAAAATTGCCTGGTCGAGTACCGATGGCGCGGGTCTGGAGTTCTTCCATCAACTGCAAAAGTCCAACAAAACCATCATTGCTGTCGACCCAATGCGCTCCGAAACCATCGAGTTTTTTGGTGACAAAGCACAGTGGATTGCACCGCATCCGGGAACGGACGTGGCGATGCTGCTGGGGGTCGCGCACTCGCTGGTAACAAAGAAACAGCACGATGTGGAATTTCTGAATAAGTACACATCAGGTTACGACAAATTTGAAGACTACCTGTTAGGTAAGTCGGACGGTGTCGAGAAAACTCCGCAATGGGCGGAAGGCATCTGTGGCGTACCCGCTAAACAGTTGGAACTGCTGGGGGATATTTTCAGTCAGAACCGCACGATGATCATGTCGGGCTGGGGAATTCAGCGTCAGCAGTATGGCGAACAGAAACACTGGATGCTGGTTACACTGGCCGCTATGTTGGGCCAGATTGGTTTACCGGGTGGCGGTTTTGGTTTCTCTTACCACTATTCCAACGGTGGTAACCCAACGCGCAATGCTGGCGTTTTACCGGCAATTTCTGCGGAGATTGCGGGAGCTTCTTCTGCGGGTAACGACTGGGCGGTCTCGGGCGCTGTTAATGCGTTCCCAGTGGCTCGTATTGTCGAAGCACTGGAAAATCCTGGTGGTAAATACCAACACAACGGTCATGAACGAGTCTTCCCTGATGTCAAAATGATCTGGTGGGCGGGCGGTGCAAACTTTACTCACCATCAGGACACCAACCGTCTGATCAAAGCGTGGCAAAAACCAGAACTGATTGTGATCTCTGAACCATACTGGACCGCCGCGGCAAAACACGCGGATGTGGTTCTGCCAATCACGACCTCGTTTGAACGCAACGACATGACCATGACCGGGGACTACAGTAACCAGCACTTGGTGCCGATGAAGCAGGTGATCGAACCACAGTTTGAAGCGCGCAACGACCTGGATGTGTTTGCGGATATGGCTGAGCTACTCAAACCAGGCGGTCGTGACGTCTATATGGATGGCAAAACCGAAATGGAATGGCTGGCGGGTTTCTACAAAGACGCTCAGAAAATTGGCCGAGCTAACCGCATTGCGATGCCAAACTTCAGCTACTTCTGGAAACAGAATCAACTGATTGAGATGAAGTGGAATGAAGAGAACGCGAAATTCGTGCGCTATAAAGATTTCCGTGAAGATCCGATTCTGAATCCATTGGGTACGCCAAGTGGCAAGATCGAAATTTACTCTAAAACCATTGAGAGTTTTGGTTATAAAGATTGTCCTCCGCATCCGACCTGGCTGCCGCCAACGGAGTGGGTGGGCAATGCCAAAGATGGTGAGTTGCAACTGATGACGTCGCACGCGGCCCATCGTCTGCACAGCCAGTTGAACTACGCCAAACTGCGTGAGCTGTATGCGATTGCCAACCGAGAGCCTATCTGGATTCATCCGGAAGATGCAAAAGCGCGTGGTATTGCCGATGGAGACTTGGTGCGAGCGTTTAACGATCGCGGCCAGGTTCTGGTGGGAGCCCTTATTACGGATGGCATCAAACAAGGTTCGGTGTGTATTCATGAAGGAGCGTGGCCAGATTTCGACAAACCACATGGCATCTGTAAAAACGGCGGCTGTAACGTATTGACCGCGGACATTCCGTCATCACGCTTGGCTAACGGTTGCGCGGGTAACTCGTCACTGGTCAAGATTGAAAAATGGCAGGGTGAAGCGCTTCCACTGACGGCGTTTACGCCACCAAAAGGCGCTTAGGCGTAAATATTGACGACTAAACCGCTCTTCGGAGCGGTTTTTTTATCGTTGAATTAGTATCAATGCGAGTCAGCTTTCAACACCTTGTCGTAAACCTGAGCTAGACTCGAACCATAATCAGGAGGCGTTTATGGCGATAAAAAATGTGGTGTTTGATATTGGTAATGTGATCGTTAAGTGGGCACCTGCGGAAATTTCCGCGCTCACTTTTGGGGAAACCGAGCAGGCAAAACAGCGCGCGAAGCTGCTGTTCCAAAGTGAGATTTGGCGTGATCTCAATAAAGGACACTACACAGAACAACAGGCACAGTTGCAGTTTCATACTACGCTGGGTATTGAACCCGCAGAACTGGAGACACTGTTTCACTACATCAAAGCCACTCAGCAACTGATCGACGGTACGCAAACGTTGATGGATGACTTGCTGAACGCGGGTTACACCCTTTATGCATTGACGGACAACGTCAATGAAATCGTCGCCCATCTGAAAGCAACCTATGATTTCTGGCCAAAGTTTTCTGGTGCCGTCGTGTCAAGTGAGTGTGGGTTACTCAAACCGGATCCGCGCATTTATCAACATCTGGCTCACAGCCAAAACATCTTGCCACATGAATCGGTATTTATGGATGACATGCCAGCCAATGTTCAGGGTGCGATCAATCAGGGGTTTCATTCGTTCCAGTTTGTGACGGCTCAGGAAGCACGTAATACCTTGGTTTCATTGGGTTTGAACTTCTGAGCTGGAATTTGTGATCGCTGGCAAAACTGAGCAACGGAGCGCTAATATTTTGTGATAAACATACACATATTGTGTGGTAATTGCCGGTTGCTCAACTACTATGAATAAAAATAACAATAAATTAGTGCGTTAGGGATCTTGTAGTGAAAGGAACGATCACTTTGTTGTTTGCATCGACGGGAGAGCTGTTATCTCATTCGGCGCAAACATTTCAGCACGTTACCCACTTAAATCAGCTGCTCCTGACCTCAACTGATGGAGAGGGGGAGCTGTCTTTCGCCGACATTCAGCACCATTTCCCATCCTCCGATGCTTTGCACATTACTACTGTGGTTAGCGGCACGCTCTACTCCGGGCAAATCTCCAGTATTCAGGATAAAACGGGTCAGCTTCAGTATCTTGTGCAGATTGAAGATGCGTCGCATCCGTCGATTCTGCATATCCAGCGTATGAAACAGATTCTCGATTGCGCTCAAATTGCGACTTGGGAATGGAATGTTCAAACCGGTGAAACCAAATTCAATGAGCGCTGGGCAGGTATTGTTGGTTACAACTTACAGGAGTTGGCGCCAACCGACATTAATACCTGGTTAAATTTGGCTCATCCCGACGATCTGGCGCTGTCTGAAGTGGCTCTTAACGCCCATTTTAATGGTGAGAAGCCGTACTACGAGTGCGAAGCTCGTATGCGACATAAAGATGGCCACTGGGTCTGGGTGCGCGATTACGGTCGCATTGTGTCCTGGGATCAAAGCGGCAATCCTGAATGGATGCTGGGCACGCACATCGACATTTCCGCTTATAAACATATTCAGGCACAGAACGAGTTACTCAGTAAAGATCTCAATATGATCATGGATTTATGCCCGACGGTGATCTACAAGATTTCGACTGACAAAGACCAACGTGTTCAGTTTATTACCCGCGGCGTTGAAGCGTTGCTGATGTACAAAGATGGGGACGTGATCAACCAGGTCAATTGGTGGCGTCGGCATATTCATCCTCAGGATTTGAGTGAATACGATGAGCGGGTGGCCAAATGGCGCGCGCAGGGTGAAAACGCCATTCTGGATTGCGAATACCGTTTTCGCCGCGCAGACGGTCAATATATCTGGCTGGCAGACCGGGCCAGAACGGTCACCTCTGAAGACGGGCGAAGTCAGTACTATGTCGGCTCGATTATCGACATCAGCGAACTGGTCTCGCTCAATAATCATCTTCAGTCATTAGCCAAAGTTTCACCGGCTGTTCTTTATCAGTTCGAGTATCTCGACGATGGTTCGTGCCGTTTCCCTTACGCCAGTCAGAAACTGAAGGATATTTTCGGCGTGTCACCGGAAGATGCGGCTCGGGATGCAGCGCCCGTGTTTGATGCCATTTATCCTGAAGACGTCAGCAAAGTGCGTCAGAGCATTGAACAAGCGGCTCAGACACTCGAAGAGTGGAAGTGTGAGTTTCGGGTCAAAGCTGGGGGGAAATTACGCTGGTTGTATGGTCACTCTATTCCGTCGCTGTCTAATGAAGGAAAGATGATTTGGTCAGGGCAATTGATCGATATCTCTGAGAAGAAAGAGCTGGAGCTGCGGTTGCAAAAAGAATCGACAACCGACCCACTGACGGGAGCCTACAACCGCCGCTATTTCTTACAGGAGTTGCATGAAGAACTGCTGCGCAGCAGCAGAGACAAGCAGGAGCTTTCAATTCTTGCTATCGATTTCGACTTCTTTAAGCAGATCAATGATCGCTTCGGCCATGATGCCGGTGACTACGTGCTGCAACAAATCAGCCAGAGCTTGCAGTCTCACTTGCGGGAATACGACACGCTCGCCCGCATGGGCGGAGAGGAGTTTACGGTGCTGTTGCCTCACACTGACTACCAGACGGCGTTTGCGATCGCGGATAAATTGCGTCGCCTGGTGGAAGTCCACAAAATGCACTATCAGCAACAAGATATCATGTTGACTGTCACAATTGGCGTTGCCTCCACTCAGAAGGGAAGGTGTAATCCGTTTGCACTGCTTAAACAGGCTGACCGCGCTCTCTATCAAGGCAAAGAAAACGGCAGAAACTGCGTTTGCTGAGCGTATTCACTCCATTCTTTTCCGCTTTTGTTTGTCATATCAAATTACCCAAAACGTCATAATCACGGCGTAGATTAGTTTCCCATCTCGGCATTGTTCTATTAAACAACCACTTGTATGGGGAATTTTATGAGTAAGGGAAAATACCTGCCCGCTGCATTACTGTTAAGCGTGTTGGTCGGTTCAGCGCAGGCTGCGCAAACAAGTTCGATAGGTAGCATTGATAAGCAGCAAGGGGCCAGCCTGCCTTATCAAGTGCTGCGTTCGGATCTGAAGGGCACCTCAGGTCACGCTATCGAGATTCGTAATGGCGGATACGGGTCGGATATGTGTGCACATCCGAGCAATCCGAATCAGTTTTATGCCATCACTGACCGTGGTCCGAATGCCGACTATCCTCATGGCAGTCTCGGTAAAGGCAAAATGTTCCCTGTGCCTGATTACACTCCGCGTATCGGCTTGTTTGAAGTGACCTCAAAGGGCACAGTGAAACAGTTGAAAACGATTCTGCTTAAACGTCCGGATGGCACTCCCATTACTGGTCTGCCTAACACCTCGGCGCTAGGCGGTACTGGTGAAACACCTTACGATGCCAGCGGCGATCCGATTGTGGTCAACAGCCAGCAGCCGTTTGAACAATCCAAGAACCCACTTAAACTCGACGATTATGGTCTGGACCCTGAAGGGTTGGTGGCGCTGCGCAATGGTACGTTTTGGGTCAGTGATGAATATGGCCCACACCTAGTGCATTTTGATCAGAATGGTGTCGAAATTGGCCGTATCAATGCCTTTACGCAAGACAGTCGTGATACCTGGCACTTGCCACAAGAATTTGCTCATCGCCGCGCGAACCGCGGTATGGAAGGCTTAGCGATTACGCCAGACGAAACCACGCTGGTGGGGATAATGCAGTCAACCATGATGAACCCGAACAAATCGACTAAAGATGGCGACGTGGTTCGCATCGTGACGGTGGATCTGAACGATGGCAACGTGCATCAGTATCTCTATCGTCAGGAGAAAAAGCAGAACTCAAACTCCGGGATCTCCGCTTTGTCTGCAAATGAGTTTGTGGTGATTGAACGTGACGGCGCATTTTTACGCGACAAACCGAAAGCGATGAAACACCTTTACCGTATTGATTTGCGTGGGGCGACGGACCTGGAAACGCTGCCATCGGCTGGCGATGTGCAGCAGGACGAAAAGCTAGGCCTGATGCTTGGCGGAAAGACCATTGAGCAAGTGGTGGTGGAACAGGGCTGGGATGCGCTTGACGCTTACGGTATTAAGCCCGTGCAGAAAACTCTGCTGGTGGATGTGGCCAAGCAGCTTCACTATCCTCATGACAAACTGGAAGGCTTGTGGGTGGTGAGTCCAACGCAAATCGCCGTGATCAATGACGATGATTTTGCAACCTGGTCCAGCGATGGCAAACTTGAGCAAAAATATCTCGATGCGGATCGCCGCCGTGTGGATGGTAATACCCTGTATGTGATCGATAATCTGGATCTGCGAGCGAAGCCATAAGGCCACGCCACTATTTTTGCGTAATCGACGGGCTATTCTGAATGGGGGCCCGTTTTTTACATCCAGCCTGAATTTCTCTGCAAAAAGTGTGATCTGTATATTTATACAGTTGTTCTCTATCTCATACAATGACCACCAAATTGAGACACAGAACAAGAGTTATCATGCCAACCTCACAACACAGCTCACCGTTTGAACCCACACTTGAAGCCGGCATAGCGGCTTTGGTGGATGAATTTGTTGCTCAGAAAGCGGAAGACTTGCCACTACCTTCGATTGCTCAGCGTCGCGAAGGCTATGAAGCAAGTGTGGCCCTTGCCGGAGAATCTCCTCAATCGGTCACGTTTGAGGAGCGGGCAATCGGTCATATTCGCTTGCGTATTTATCGTCGTGATCAGCGTTCAAACCAACCGATGGCGGTGTATTTTCATGGTGGATGTTTTGTGAGCGGAAGCTTTACAACGCATCATCAACAATTGGCCACGTTAGCCCAACTGAGCAATGCCATGGTGGTGGCGGTCAGTTATCGATTGGCACCGGAATTCCTCTATCCGACAGCTCACAATGATGCGTTCGATGCCACTCAGTGGATTTATGAAAACGCTCACGTATTGGGTGGTGACGCGTCGAACATTACCCTTATCGGTGACAGCGCAGGTGGCCATTTGGCTCTGGCGACCTGCTTGAGACTCAAACAGCAAGCAGAATGGCTTCCGAAACAGCAGATACTGATTTATCCAATGCTGGACCCGTTTGGCTGCTCTGAGAGCTATCAAATCTTTGGTGACGACTATGTAATCACGCGGCAAATGCTGCTCTCTGGTTTTGAACTCTACTCATCAGGAAAATTGCATCTACCCGAACTCAATCTGTTGCAAAGAGGTGATTTAGCAGGCCTACCTGTGACTCATATCCTGACTGCTGAGTGCGATCCTTTGCGCGACGAGGGGGAAAAGCTCTATGCTTTGCTGACCAAGCAGGGCGTTGAAGCGCATTGCCAGCGCTATCTGGGCGTCATCCACGGATTTTTCCAGCTAGCGGGTGTCAGCCAGGCAGCGAGACAATCTTTGCGCCACGTCGCGCTGCTTATCAAATCAACGGAATAAAGGGACTTTTCGTGAAAACACAGGAAGTGATGGCGCTATACAACCAATATGAGCGCAAAGAGTATGAAATCCCGGGGTGGGAGAAGTTTGCCACGACTCAGGTAGTGAAAGTGGTGTCGCCGGATATGGATGGCAGTTTTATTGCGTACTTTGAGCTGAGTGAAGAGCAGGCAAACATAGCTATTGATAAAGAAGTGGCATTTTTCACCCGGCTTGGCAAAAGCTTCGAGTGGAAAACTTACGATAGCGATCAGCCTGAGAATATCGGAGTGATGCTACTGCAGAAAGGGTTTGTTGCTGAAGAACCAGAGTCTTTCATGGCGCTCGATCTGGCAGGTTGTGAATTGCCGGAGCCCCAAATGTTGTGCGAGGAAGTAACCGATGAAGAGGGCATTCGTGATGCGATGCGGGTCAAACAGGAACTGCGCGGAGAAGCGTGCCAGGCTCAGTTGCTGCACCTGATTGAAACCAAACGACAAGATCCGGCTTCCATCAGAATTTATGTTGTGTATCAGGATGGTAAACCGGTCTCTTCTGCGTGGATCACGTTTAATGCTGACAGCCCGTTTGCCGGAATTTGGGGTGGAAGCACGTTGCCGGAGTATCGGGGGCGCGGCTGTTATCAGGCACTGCTCAAACAACGGATTCGGGACGCCAAGCTGGCTGGGAAACAATACTTGATTATTGATGCTTCAGCGATGAGCCGACCGATTGTCGAAAAATATGGATTTGAGCTGATCGCAACAACAACGCCTTATCTATTTCAAGTCTAATTATTGATTCTAATTATAAATCATAAGGTTAATTTGAGTTTTACCATTGACTTGCTAGACTGGAAACCATTCAACTGGCTAAGGATAGGTTATGAAACTGTTTGTTTTTCAACATTGCCCGTACTGCATTAAGGCGATGATGGTTGCCGCATATAAAAAGATCGATGTGGAATGGGTCTACCTGCAAAATCACGATGTCGACGCACGTATTGCAAAGGTGGGAGCCAATATGGTCCCGATTTTACAAAAGCCGGATGGCAGTTACATGGCTGAGAGTCTTGATATCGCTGCATACTTCGATGCGTTGGACGGACAACCAGGCTTAACCGTTGCCGAGTTTGGCGATGAGATCTCGGACTGGCAGCGTCAAATCGCCCCTTTTAACGGACCGTTAGTGCATCCCCGTTGGATGATGATCGACTTACCTGAGTTTCAATTGCCAGAGGCGAAAGCGTGGTACACCAAGAATAAATCGGCCATGATTGGAATGAGTTTTGAACAAGCTTACGCCAATACGACTGATTTTCTCGAACCGATGAATGTTTTGCTGAGCAAGCTAAATTGGTTGCGATTGCCTTCAGAGCGAAGCAACCAGCTCAGCTACGATGACGTGAATCTGTACCCGACGCTACGCAACCTGACGGTGGTGAAAGGTATTCAGTTTCCTGAACGAGTAAGGCAGTATCTGGATGAAATCACTGCGTTAACGACTATTCCACTGTATGACGAAGTCGCGGTATAGTGATCTAAGTAATTGTAGCAGCAGATATTTTATTTCGCCGCTTCTTTTTCCTCTGTCGTTGATCCTTCTCAAGATCCTTTAAAATACTGTTTGAGTATACAGTGTTTTTCTTGACTTCCTTTATCAGACAACTATGCTGTATGCATGAACAGTGGTAAAGGAGGTCTTCTATGTTGTGGGATACACTAGAACGCGTTAACCGCCTGCGCCAAGAGGCGATGTCTAACCCTGAGTTCGTTCAATCAGCAAGAGAGCATGAAGAGACGTTAAAGCATGTCGAACAAGAGTTCGAACCCAAACGCTATCGTAAATCTCATTCATCCAAACCCAAATCGCTGGCCGATATCTATAAACAGGCCGATTTCGGACACAATCCGTCAGATACTCAACACTAAAATTATGGAGCCCCATTCGGTATATGGGGCTTTTTTCGTTTTTAATTCAACAAGATGAATAATTTTCACCGCTTTAAGATCAATGATTTTAAGCACTTAGATGAATAGTTGTTTATTGTTGCATCCAGAGCAAAAATAACCAACTAAACTGCTATTTAGACAGATAACAACAACGGCAGGGTGTGGATGGGAAGCCAACAGAGAGGCTTTACTCGATTGGCAGTGGTGGGCGCAGTATTGATGCTCGCTGTTTTGGCGTCTGCGCTTTTTATCTGGCGCGGAAACGAAGCCCAGCCTGTCATCGGAGCCAAACCGATTCGCATTGCCGTATCACAAACTCCGCTTTCGTCTCCGTTCTTTATTGCATCAAAACTTAAATTCTTCCAGCAACAGGGACTCGATGTGACACTGGTGCCTTGCAGCGGTGGTGTCGCGTGCGCTGATTCATTATTTAATGGTTCAGTGGACTTCGCTACCGCGTCTGAATCTGTTGTGATGTTCAAGAGCTTTGAACGGCATGATTTCGTTCTGTTGGCCAGTTTTGTCAGTTCAGACAACGATCTGAAATTACTGACTTTGGATAATCGCAATATCAAAAGCATTGAAGACTTGGGTGGCAAGCGGGTCGGTGTGGTCAAAGCGAGTTCAAGCGAGTTCTATCTCGATTCCGTTTTGCTGGCGCATAACCTGAAAAATCTGAATCTGGAGAAAGTGTACCTTAGTCCTGATCAGCTTAATCAAGCCCTGTATGGCTTTAGTGTCGATGCTATCTCTGTTTGGGAACCTTGGGGATACCGCACAGAGATGACCTCTGCGTCAAAAGTCAAAAATCTCGGCATTCATGGCATCTACAATTTGTCGTTTAACCTGATGGCAATGAAAGAGCGTATTGATTCGAATGAAGGGGAGTCTATAAGAGTTCTGGAAGCGCTCAAGCAAGCCATTGCGTGGATGAATGCGAATCCGGAACAAGCCCGCCATTGGGTCGCCACTTCTCTGAATATTCGTGAACACCAGTTGGAATGGTCGTGGCAGGATTATGTGTTCAGGCTGTCTCTGGGTAATGCGTTGCTGTCCAATATTCAGCTTCAGGCACGTTGGGCGCTCGAAAATAAACTAGTAAAAGGTGAATTGCCTGACTATCGGCGCTACTTTGCCTCAGAGCCTCTGGAGCAGGTATTGCAAACGGAGGTCTCATTCAAGTGATTCACTCTGTTTCTCGTAAGCTCACATTACTGTTTGTCGCCACTTCAATGTTGGTGATTTTGATTGCCTATTCGTTGTGGAACTTGTCTCAGGAGCAGAAAAGTACCCAACGTGAATTAACGCAGATCATGCAGATTCAGCGTAGTGTAGACATGTTGCGCAGCCAGCTTTGGATTTTCCTCCAGTATGATGACGCAAATAGTCTAGAGCAGGTTTATATCGCGCAGCAAAACTTGTCGGCCAAACTGTCCAGTAAACCAGAATTTAAACCCATTATTCAGAACCTTGCCAGAATGAACGGTAGCCTGGCCGCGTTGCTGCGGCAAGAACGTATGCTGGGGTTGAACGATCACCGCAAGGTGTCCAGCGACTTTGTCGGAGCCAACGAGTTGCTGCACTCACGCTACAACATGTTGGTGCAAAATATGACGGAAGAGCTGCTGTACCTGCAGAAAATGGTGTTGGAAAAAAGTGCTGAGAGTCAGCGTTTGTCCCTGATGACCAGCGCTCTGCATCTGCTGTTTTTCTCGATTATTGTGGCGGCTATTGCGTTTATGATCCTGAAACGGGTGCGCTCAGGGTTCGCAACCATGAAACAAGGAATTGCCGAGTTGGCGCAAGGCGACCTCAATAGCCGCTTGTCCCTCCATCAGCAAGATTCTGAGTTCGTCGCATTGGCTCAATTTTTCAATCAGATGAAAGAGTCATTGCAAAGTTCCATCGTGACGAGAGAACAGCTGCAACAGGAAGTCTCACGACAAACAGCGAAGCTTGAGCAGCAAAAAGAACAATTGCGCTTCTTGTCAGAGAAAGATCCATTAACGGGAATGTTGAATCGACGTGCTTTTAAAGAACATCTGCATGATGCGATTGTTCACGCCAACCGTACAGAGGTGAAACTGGCGGTACTGTTTATCGACTTGGATAAATTCAAAGAGATCAACGATACCAAAGGCCACGATGCCGGGGATGAAGTGTTAATGAACTTTGCTGCTCGGTTGGAGCAGAATATTCGTGAATCCGATTTTTGTGGTCGCCTTGGCGGTGATGAATTCGTCGTCTGTCTTAATCTGATTAAGGATTTTGAAGGTATCGGCGCAAAAGCCGATCGGCTCATCGAGCGATTGAGTCAGCCAATATCCATTAGTGGAGAACCGATAGCGGTTGGCGTGAGTATCGGTATCAGCCTCTATCCTGACCAGAGCCAGGATATGGCGACGTTATTGAGCTTGGCTGACGAAGCGATGTACAAGGCCAAGCTCGAGGGGGGCAATCGTTTTTTTTGTCCACTTCTTCCGGCGAGCTGCAATAACGACAGCTCGCTGCTGGGCTAGTTAAAAGTCCGCTTTGCTGACGAAATAAGGGTTGTTGAACTTTTTCTCAGGCCCCAGCTCTGTCACAACTAAGCGATTCCACAGCACCTTATCAAATTCGCCCTTAGGAATAGACGGGTAGAGCGTTTCTTCTTCTTCGCGAGCCAGACGCAGAAACTCTTTCTTTTTGATCTGATTGTATTTCTTTACAACACGATTGTACTTGCGCATCCATTCTACTTTGAATGCGTGTAGGGCAGGTTCTGCTTTTTCCTGCGCTAAGCGCGAAAGATAGACACGTTTATACGCCACTTTACGATCCAGCATGGTCAATATAGTGGTCTGAATATAACTTCCATGATGGGTAATCGAAATCTCATCTTCCGAGAAGGGCGTTAAACACCATCCACGAGGCAAAAAGTCGGGCGTCTGATACTGTTTATTACGCACTAATAGCGCGTTGTGCAGAACGAGATCCGACGTTCCTCGAAATGTCGCCTGCCATTTGGCAATACGAATCTGAATGGAACCCGGCAAACGATAGATGTGCATGAATTTGTCTTGATTCATTGACTGCAATAACCCAACACGTGAATCTAAAATCTAGTTAAAAAATTAAAACGTTTTTAGCCCAAGTATTTTGAGCTAAGACAAAGCCGTTGTTTATTTTTCCCAGCACAGACGTTGCAGTCGTTATTTATATACTTTCGCTCTGTTGATGTTGCTGTCATCATTGTTATTAATAATTGAGCGAGGGCGCGTATTCTACACTTCCTTTATGGTTCAATGCGAGTCAGAATTGGATGATTTTTAATCCTAATGATTAACGTGTTGATAAGTAAAAGTTACGCACTTTGAGCAAGCCCTGAGTAGGGTGGAACTTAGTTGTCAACTCGCAGATGGATGCGGTATAACAACCAATAAAATGTAACAAAACAGATAAACGGGAGTGCACATCCCGTCATGAGTGGAATTTAAAGACCTTGCTGGATATTGATGTTCTAAAGTTTGCAACCATACTCAACAACATTATTTGTAGTTTGGTTGCCTGTATTTTCCTCTGGCTATTGAGAGGTAAACTGACTCACCACAAGGTTTCTGCAGCTGGTTGGTTTGCCGCTTATTTCTTGTTGTTTTCATTGGCATTTGTGACTACCACCATGCGAGGCTGGGTACCGATCGAAATTGTGGTATTGAGCAATAATTTCCTTTATCAAACCGTCACTTATATGCTGCTGTTTGGCGTCATCAGTTGGTTTCGACGTCCCATCACCAATAAATTAATGGCTTTCGCCGCTACGCATACTATTGCTTACACCTGCATTCAGCTTTGGTTATTACGTCAGTACCCAGAGCACTTTGATTGGCGGATTAATCTGGCGGCAGTCAGCTATTCTGCGGTGCATCTGACCAGTGCCTGGTATGCATTCCGCCATATGAAAAAGTCCAGCAGTGGTGAAAAGCTGCTGACCACCAGTTTATTACTGTCCAGCGTTTGTGTTTTCTTACCGATGTTTTTGTTCCACCAGTTCCAATCAGCGGTTTATTTCCTCAGTGGGGTGGTCGTGGGGCAAAACTTGCTGACGGTTGTGAGCCTGGGTGCGATGTTGTCGTTGTTCTTTTACGATGAAATTGAATGGCATTACCACCGTTCGATACATGACGAACTAACCGGCATTTTCAACCGCCGCCATTTTATGGAGCAGGCCGCGAACCGGCTCAACAATGCTAAAGAAGCCTACACGGTTGCGATCATCGACGTTGACCATTTTAAGCAGGTGAATGACACCTTTGGTCATGACGTAGGGGATCGCGCATTGACGGCGATAGCACAGTTGATGTTTCGTCATTTCAGACGTGATCTCGTTGCCCGTTATGGTGGTGAAGAGTTTGTCGTTCTGCTGGCCGGAAGTGTTGAAGAGACGCGCTTTAAGTTGGAGCGCTTTAATCACGAAGTGGCGAATCACGCTATGGAGATCAGTGGGCAACATGTCGACCTGACGGTCAGTATCGGTATGGCGTCAGTACAATCTGACCAACATCTTCAGCAGGCGCTCAAGCAGGCAGACGTTGCCTTGTATGATGCGAAAGGCAAAGGGCGGAATCGCCTGGTTTCGTTGGTGTGAATGACTCAGCTCGTGGCATATCGTGTCGACAGCAGAAAGAATAAGAGCCAGCATCGCTGGCTCTTTCGCGTTTAGTGCGGCAGAAGAGTCAGGCCGCTTGGCAGTGCGTCCCCAAACACGCGCTTAGATTCACTCTCGGTCAGCTCGGACACTTCGGCCACCAGAGTAATCCAAGATTCCGGCACTTTGCTCTGCTTGAGTTTGTCGAGAACTTGATCGCGCCAATCGTCGGAGATATCCAACGCGCGGTCACCGGTTTTACGGCAGATCATCACTGCGGCAAAAGCGATCATCGGTTCCTTCGCCCAGTTCTCCGCCAGCAGTTTCGGCAGCCACTGTTGAGCTTGTTCACGAGCAATCACATTATGCGCGCTACCGTAGAGTGGTGTGCGAGCCGCAAGACGACCCACGGCCCACCAGTGGGCCTGCTCAAACTGGTTGTGGTTAATGGCTTTACTGATGAACCAGCTGGTCAACAGTATTTTATCTTCCACTTCCAGATGTTCCAGCGAAGCGGCCAAACGCACCATGGCTTCGTAACCTTTGTCTTGGGCCTCTTTCGCGGATTTCGGGTTGCGTGACGCGCCCGGATGCAGATACTTGGCGATGTCCGCCAGAATCGCTTCTTGCTGTTCTTGGTTCAATCCTCCCGCCACACGGCGCCAGAATACCCACCAGTCAGTCCAGCTTTGATGATTCTGAAACTGGATCCCTTGTTGATAGAGGCTCCAGATCTGTTCAATGCGCCAAGAGTCTGTGGCATCACCGAAGCCCGGGCGTAGCGTATAGCCTGCTAAGCGCAACCAGTTTTTCTCGTGTTGTTCAGAGCGGCGGCGGCGTTTACGTCCCTGCGCGAAGCAATCAAACAGGCTACGCAGCGTGAAGAAATCCCACTCATCACGTTTGCCTAACAGTTTGTCGAGATCTTTACTCAGGGTTTTGACAGCGCCAGACTCGGCACTGGCTTTGTTGCCGCTGTAGGTTTTTATGATCAGCTCTTTCGCCTGTTCTAAGCGTGGATCGGCTTTGCTTTCAGTTGAATCAGCGCTACCTTGCGAGGGTGCATCGTGGCGGACTTCAAACTCCATCAACCAGCGTTTGTTTTCCTCTTCCACCGACACGCATTCTATTTTCAGTGTACCGACTTCCGTTAACTGGCAAGCGAGCAGAACTTCAACGCGCTGCTTTTGGTTGGCGTGCAACTGCACCGTGTCATCGCCTTGCAGTGTGGTGATGTATGGCGGCAACGGCTGAAACTTATCGGCATCAATGGCAACCAACACACCATTTTGTACCGCGATATTGTCAGCGAGCGAATCGTGCGTCGAAGTGAGCAGATTGAAGCGAACCGGCTCACCCAATGTGAGGGAGAAACGGCGACTGGTGAGGCGAATTTCCTGGCCTTCTTCTGTTCCTTTCGCCAGCAGACACAGTGCTTTGCCTATGCGATTTTTCTCCTGCAGATGCAGGAAATAGGAGCGGGCAGCGCCACCGCCAATTTTGAGCTGAGCCCCACGGCGTGCTTTGCCAAAGGCAACCGCGCCCAACGCCACCGACCAGTCCGGATGTGGGTTATCCAGTTGAGTGACCGCGTCACCGCGCCAGTGCCCTAACAAAGACAACATACGATCTGTGATGAGATCACTGTTGAATACACCGCCGTTCAACAAAATGCCGACAGGAATCGCAGGCTGGGTTGAATCTTCCGAGTGCAGTGCGGCGTGCGAGACTTGCTGGTGCTGAGTCAAAAACTCGGCCACGTGTTTACTCACGGCAGGGTCGGCCACATAAGGCAGGCCAAATTCAACTACGGCGCTTCGGCGTTTATCGGGCAATTGGCCGAAATCGGAAATCGGGAAAAAGCCATCCAAGGCGATTTGGTGGACTTCTTCTTTGCTGAGGCTAATACTTTTGGTGCCGCCCAGTAGCTTAGAGCCACTGCCTAGCATGGTGATCTTCACCGTCTCCGGGGCCTCGCCGGATAGCAGGCTTTCTTTTGCCTGACGAGTTTGCTGGATCAATTTGGTCAGGCCGGAAGCGGTCAGTTTTTTGCCCTGATTAAAGCGCGATTCCGCCAAGTGAGCCAATGCGAGGTCAAGGTTATCACCACCGAGCATCAAATGTTCGCCAACTCCGATGCGGTTCAGCGCCAGTTGATCGTTTTCGAACTTAGCCTCAATCAAGCTCAGGTCAGTGGTCCCGCCGCCGACATCACACACCAGAATCAACGGCAAGCTGGCCAGTTGTTCAGAAGCGCTCTCTTTGTGGCGGGCGTACCAGTCATAGCAGACTGCCTGTGGTTCTTCGAGTAACACAATCCGGTTCAAACCTGCAAGACGTGCCGCTTCCAGTGTGAGTTTTCGAGCCGTTTCGTCAAACGATGCCGGTACCGTCACGACCACGTCCTGATCTTCCAATCGGTTGCCAGGATGGCGGTGGTTCCATGCCTGACGGATGTGATTGAGATAACTGGCGCTGGCGATGACTGGCGAGACTTTCTCTACGTCGGCCGCACCTGCCCAAGGCAGAATCGGTTGTTCGCGATCGACGCCTTGGTGCGAGAGCCAGCTTTTGGCACTCGATACCTGACGGCCTTCCACTTTCGCGCCCAAATCACGCGCCCACTGTCCGACGATCACCTGTGGCAGGTCGCCTTCGACTGGTTGGTGTTCCCACGGTAAGGTCAGGTCGCTGTCGGCGATCTGTCCCGCCGCAGGATGGTAACGGAAAGAGGGCAGCAGCGGCTTACGAACCACTTCACCAGGACCAATCAGTTGGTCAATAGGAAACAGCTCAACCGGAGCGTTTTCGAGATCATCGTTAAGTTCACAGAATGCGACGACGGTGTTGGTCGTCCCTAAATCGATCCCGACCAGAAAGCGCGGTGTTGTCATAATAAACCTCGACTTCGCGGATAGAGGAACGGCACCCCGAAAGGTGCCGTTTTAATTAGTGATGGTGTTCCTGAGCAAGCTGCTCGTTGCTGCCTTCGCGCACATCAAATTCTACGTGCCATTTCTGACCGTTATCCGAGGCTATCGCTTCAAGATACAACGTGCCTAGTTCAGTAACACGTGACGCCAGAGTGACCGGCACCACTTCGCCTTCACGGCGACCTTCTGAGACTGGTAGCGTAACCTGAATTTCTGGCAGTTCTTCCAGCTCTTCTGGAGCCCAGTAATCAAGGTGTGTTCCGGCAACATCGTCACGACGAACTGTTGAACCAAAGAACTGGAAGTGCACTGGCTGGCCGATGATCAGGCCAAACTCCTGACTTGGGACATTGACGCTTGAGCCTTCTTCCATCCCAAACGGTGCCACACACAGGGCTTCCATTGGAGGAGCCATACCCGGAATCGCTGGCATTGCGCTTTCGATACCCACGTAGTAAGCCGACGCGATACCGCCGCGGATACGCACGCCTTGGCCACGACGAACGGATCCGTAGTAAGCCGCACCGCTGGCCACTGCCAGATCCAAATCCAGACCAGTCAGTCGTTTCGCAACCGGACTGTCTGAGTTGGTCAGCCATTGGTTAATCGTGGTGAACAGGCGATTCGCCAGCAGGTCAGATTTGAGTACGCCACCGTTAAACAAAATCGCGGTAGGCTTGATGAATTCGATGCTTGGTGCTGGCATACCCGGAATGCCAGCCATATTAAATGGTGCGGCTTCCGCTTGGCCTTGTGCATTGGCTTGTTTGGCCAAAAACGCGGCAATGTGACGGGTAATACCCGCATCTTGTGCATAAGGCAGACCCATTTGAGTCAGGGCACCACGCGGTTTTTGGACCGGATGCTCAGAGATGGTCACTTGTGGGAAGAAACCGTCTACCAGTGTTTGCTGAACTTCCTGCTTGGTCAGTTCCGTTTTCAGCGTTGCGCCCAGCAGTTTAGAGCCACGACTTGGCACCACGATCGGCACCGATTGCAGTTCCGAATCGCTCAGCAGCGCTTCTTTGGCGTCACGGCAAGCGTGAGTCATGGCTTGAACTTGCCAAGGTTGCAGCTCTTTGCCTTCCTGTGCCAGTTTCATCTTCAAACGGTACGCCAGCGCCAAATCCATGTTGTCGCCGCCCAGCAGAATGTGCTCGCCCACGGCAATGCGATTGAGCGTCAGGTTGCCGTCGTCTTCGGTGACTTCCACCAGAGACAAGTCAGTGGTACCACCGCCGATATCGACCACCAATACAATATCACCGACATTGACTTCGTTGCGCCATTCGTCGTTGCTGTTATCGATCCAGCTGTAAAGTGCCGCTTGAGGTTCTTCCAGCAGCGTCAGGTGAACAAAGCCCACATTACGTGCCGCTTCTGCCGTCAGATCGCGCGCAGCCGGGTCAAATGAAGCCGGAACCGTGATGGTGACTTCTTGTTCGGCCAGCGGATGCTGCGGGTGTGCGTGATTCCACGCATCTTTTAAATGTTCCAGATACAATTCGGTCGCGCGCAGGGGAGAGACTTTCTCAACATCTTCCGGGCTGCCTTGTGGCAGGAATGCGTCGCGGCGGTTCACGCCAGCATGGCACAGCCATGATTTTGCGCTGGCAATCAGACGAATCGGCGTTTTAGAACCCAGATTACGTGCAATCGCACCCACCAGCGCTTTGGGTTCGTCAGTCCAAGGCAGACGACGAGAACTGGTAGACATTTCATGTTCGTGCGGCTGATACAAGAAAGAGCCCAGTTGCATGCGATCTTCGACCGTGCCCGGCGCCGTCATTTGAGGAATCGCCATCACTTCAACACGTGCGTCTTCGGTTTGTGTATCGACATACGACAACACGCAGTGCGTGGTACCCAAGTCGATACCTACGCTGTATTTCGCTGTGGTTTCAGAAGTTGCTTGAGTGGTGTTGTGTTCCATTACAGCTCTACCTCAGCAGGGGCAATAATCGAAGCATCGTAGTTTTCCGCCAGTTTTGGCAGTGTCATTGATTCAGCTTTCCAGCCTTTGTGGATCAGTGTGCCGGTAAACGGTGCGTTGCCAGTAACGTTACCTGTCAGGCGAACTTCTTGTGGGTTGAAGCCTTCCGCGATAGTAATGCGAGACTCTTCGTCTTCGCTGCGAACCGGAGTCAGCGCCACATACTCTTTCAGTACTTTTTGGCCGCCAGCGTGGATAACGCGTGCCGCTGCGCCCACTTCTTCATCAGAGAAGCTAGTGACGTCTTCTTTCAGGAAGTCGATCAGGCGTGCTTCCTGTTGGAATAGGGAAAGTAGTTGCATCGCAGAGTCAGTAGAAGCCGTGGCCAGTTTGGATTCAACTTCCACCACTTTTTCGATCACTTTTTCGACTTCAACGATTTTTTCGACTTCGACGATCTTCTCGACGGGTTTTTCCACTTCGACGATTTTTTCAACCGGCTTCTCTACGACTTTCTCGATGATTTTCGACTTGCGTGATACCGCAAGGATCAGCAAAAGGACGCTGGATGCAGCTAAACCGGCATGAAGCATATCGAAGGTTGTTGGAATCAAATGTAAATCGAAGTTCATGATGAAATCTCTGTAGATGTAGGTAGGCAATGAACGGTTGTAAAATCCATTGCACAGAATAGTCAGAATTTAGCAAAAAATAAGGGCGGATATTACCATATTCAAGGCTCAAGGCTTGCAGAAAAGGCAGATTCTCACTTTCTAACTGGTTTGATAGCCGATCTTTTAAACAAAATGTCAGTGCTAACATAAATGAGCGCAGTTTATTACGCATCATGTGTCATCTGATAGTTAGAATTTTTATGTAATTTGAGTCATATCAATAGATTGTTAAATGGGTTGTTGACGTGCTAGAGAGTTAAAGGTAAACACAACCTATCTACCGTTAAGTTTCAGGCTTTATGACTAAAAAATTCAAAAATTTCCTGCCATTTAGCATTACTTTGCTCACTTTATTGTTTACCGTTGGTGTTGTCTCTGTGGCTTATCTGGTGCAGCAGCGTTATACCAAAACGATGTTTGAGAACTTGGCGGATCGACAGGTGCAATCACTGCAGCAGTTTGTGAACAGTGATATTCATTTCATCGGTTCAGGTGCCAATTTCTTTCACAGCGTCAGTCCGATGAATTGGAGTCGTTTTCGCATTTACGCCAGTGACGTTCTCTCTGGTTCAAAAAGTTTAATCGGTTTGCAGTGGTTACAGCGAATCGAAGTCCAAGATATACCAGCCTATGAAGCCAAGATGGCAAAACGTTATCCAGGCTTTACGATTTATACGGTGCTTGAAGGCGGTAAAATCGTATATGGTTATCAACTGAAAGGTGAGCCTATCTTTGCGGTGACCGATATTTTTCCCCGGACGCCAGTAAACATCGACCTGCTGGGCTTTTATTCATCACGTAAACGCTTTGAATTCGTGTTGGACTATATTTCAACCACTACCAATCCCAGTGTCTCTGACAAAATTCGGCTCCTTCAGGATGGCCGAGACTCGTCAACCCCCAAAGATGGATTACTGATTTATCATCCGGTGTTTGATCAGTATCGTCATCATTTACTGGGTGTGATGGTGGGTGTAATTCGTCTGTCGGTCTACTTTGATGAATTGGTTCTCAAAACGGCCGCAGAGCACCAGATGGCACTGCGTGTGGTCGATACTGGTTTTGATTCTGAAGATGATCCGGTGCTCTATCAGAGCAACAACTGGATTCACGGTGAAGGCCTTCAGGTGACTCGTAGAGTTGAATTGCCGAATCGCGAATGGTTGGTGGATTTTCGCCTCCCTCAGCCGTTGACTCAGAATGATAAATGGGTACTGATTGGGCTTGGTATTGGTGGCAGCATGATTGCGTTGCTGTTGGGTTTTGTGAGCCATTTGCTGATCCGTGAAAAAGAGACGCTCAATTCCAAATTGGAAGAACGGACCAAAGAGCTGCGTTTTATGGTAGAACACGACAGCTTGACGGGTATTTTCAACCGCCGCGCGTTTAACCGGATTCTCGATGTGTATGTGCGCGACCAGAAGCCATTTACTCTGGTCAGTTTTGACATTGACAACTTCAAATCGATTAACGACCGCTACAGCCATCTGGCCGGGGATCAGGTGCTGGTTGCTGTGACGAAAACCATCGAAACTCTGCTTGATCCGGAGGATATTTTTGTCCGCACTGGTGGTGATGAGTTTTCGATACTCTGTCATGTGACGGAGCCAGAGCAATTGAAGAGCTATCTGGAAACGATTCGGCGCACAGTGGAGTTAAGCCGCTTTGACACCGATTATCACCAGCTTTCGGTTTCGCTGAGTATCGGGGCGGCCATCAATGAAGGGTATTCCGAGCAGGAACTGTTGCAACGCGCCGACACTATGTTGTACGAAAGTAAAGCAAAAGGGCGAAATCAGGTCTCAATTGCTGACTAAATTGCCGATTGGGCGTCGAGTTTTTTCACAGAGTTGGGTAACATAGCGCGCTTTGAATTTTTCGACAGAGGACTGGATTTGGCAATGAACTATAACCGGGTCGTGTGCTTCGATTTGGAAATGTGCTGTTGGAATGAAAACGGAGTGGGCACCACAGGTGAGATCATTGAAGTGGGTCTGGCTGAGATTGATTTAACTGCAGGTGAAATCGTCAAGCGTGCTCAATATTACGTGAAACCAGAACAGGACGAAGTGTCGCTGTTTTGCGCCGAGTTAACGGGTATCACGCCGCGTAAGATTGAAAAGCAGGGCCGACCTTTGGCGGCTGTGATTCAATCGATGGTGAAAAATTTTGGCGGCTCACAGAAGATTTATGCATCTTGGGGACGCGATGATCTGATCCTGATTAACGAGTGTCGTGCTAAAGGTATCGACGTACCGTTTCAAGAGTTTGTTAATCTGGCCACACTTTACCGGATCCAGAATCGGCTGAAGGACAAGCGAATTGGCCATCGTGCCGCTCAGGAAGCGAAAGGCATTGAGTGGGAAGGGCGTCAGCACTCCGGCTATGTGGATGCTTATAATCTGGCCAGGCTCGCGTTGACGATGCTGTAACTGCTTGCTCAAAAAGCGGTAATCTTTCTGTCATGCAAGATCGTTAATCTTCTCCATCAGCAAATCGGGAAAATGATGCTAACAACGTCTTAGGCTAGACGGTATTAGAAATACGACCAATTAAAAAGCGCAGTGTTGACTGCGCTTTTTCTTTTTCCATCCAAAGCCGTTATTTACCGTCTGTAACCATCAGTTTGGCGCGAATAAACTGACTGTGATCGACATAGAGCAGCTCAGCGGCTTTGCGAATCACAGCATCTTCCAGTGGATCGATCTCGCCGTCGGCGTGCGCGACTTCCCACATCGCTTTGATAAGTTCAAAGCGGGTTTCCTGAGTCAGTTCACGCAGCTGTGAAGTAAAATCATACAGTGAAGCCGACTGGCGAATCTGTTCGTCCGCACTGTCGATAAGTACATTAGCTTCACTCTCGTCAAGACCGAGCAGACGCTGAAGCAGCGTGAGTTTCGCTTGCTGCTCTTTGTCATCAATCTGATGGTCGGCACCTGCCACTTCACTCAGTAAGCATGCAATGGCGAGGTTCGGGCTCTGCTTCTGTCGACTCAGATCCTGACCGTCGAGCAATTGTTTAAACAGTGAAGTAATCGCATTGAACATAAGTGATGCCTTTTCAAAAATCGTTGGTTTAAGTATAGATGGCGACGAGCGTTCCATTTCACAACCCAAATGGCCTAATCGTGAGTCTTTGAACGTTGCTGAGTCGGCGCAAAAGTAATACGTTGGCCATCACTGGTGAGGATTGCCACCGAACTCGGTTTGCCACTCTTATCTAGTTTGAGTTCTCCAATCGCTGCACAGTTCACTAATCGTTTGATTTTTTCTGAGCTCGGCGCGCGTTTGCGGATTTTTAACCGCTTGCGTTTGGTGAGCAAGTTCAAAGGAGAACGTGGGCTGTAGAGCAGGCGGTCCATGGTATCGCAGAATGAGAGCAGGGGTTCTGGAAACTGGTTTTTGATACCGCTACAGGTAATCTGGAAAATATTCGGGCTCGATTTTCTTGAGCGCAGTTGAATGTCGTAGGCGAACGAATAGTGCACATCGCCCGACAAAATTACATAGTTGGACGGCGTTTTGGTGTGAGTAAAAATACTCACCAGCGTGTTGGCACTGCCGGGGTGCGCCATCCAGTTTTCGGCGTCTATGATCAGCGGTTTGCCGAGCCATGTCATCATGCGTTGCAGCGCTTCAATGAATTTGACGCCGAACATCGGCGCTGCTGACACAATGATCACTTTATCTTCGTTCATCAACGCTTGCTGAAACTCCATCATCGCTTCCCAGTCCATCAGCCCTGAGGGTTTATTCATGCGTGATTCAGAGCGCCAGCGCCGCGTGCGGGTATCCAGCACCACCATCTTTGGTGAGGTGTCTGTAGTGTAGTGCCACTTTTCGAACGGGTAGAGGTGTGCAATCCACGCATCCTGAGTTGAGGGTTGCGGAGACCGACAATAAGCCTCTGCAAGTTGATGGAACGCGGTGTCGAAGTTGTCCGGCTCATTCCCCCAGCCTTGAAACAACCAGTAGCTGATCAGGGCGTTGCCGATGATGCGCTTGGAAAAAGCATTACTGTAGGCGGCTTGTTCCCAACCAACGGTGAGATTCCAGTCATCGGTGACATCGTGATCATCAAAGATCATATAGGTCGGCAGGTGGGCCATCAGCCGTTGAACCTGGCCCAACCCAGAAGCAAACTCGCGAATGTTCTTCAGCTCATTTTGCCATTCGGTGAGCTTGTCGGCCGGAATACGATGGGTTGCGTTTGCCAGTTGCAAGCTATCGCTGTCATCAAAGTGAATGTCCTGCCACAAGGCTGGCGACCACATCAGCAGATACATGGCAAAGAATTCCGCCAGTGAGATCAGATGGTTGTCATTGTCGGTAGAACTGAATATCGGCGTGGGTTTGCGCGGCAGCAGGCGATCAAAAAAGCGTTGTTCGCCGATGGAGTGCGGCAAAAGTTGGTCTCGGCCGTAAAAACAGTGCGCATGTTGGTACAAGGCCTCACTGTTGGCGACGGGCGATTGCTCAAAGGTTTCGGTATACAGCCCCAAACGTTCAATCACACTGTGAATCGCGTAAAGTGTTGGCCCGGCAACGTGGTCGGCGTAGATCTGATCGCCGCTCATCATCAAAAGGTCCGGACGTTCGTTGGCAGGCAAGCGTTCGATGTGCTCGTCGGCGGTCACCAATGCGTCTTTAGCAAAATGATGTGGATTGCGACACGAACCATGCAGTACATGATCGGCTTTGCCAGAAAGCCACAGCGAAAAACGAGTTTCTCCCTTGTAACGCAGGTCAGGATAAAGCTCACTTACCGCGCCATACTGGGTCACCAGTTCGTACTGATAAAGCGTTTCAAGTGTGAAATGGTGTTTAATCTGAACTTGGCATACCCAAGCGTGTTCGCCAATTTGGTAGCTTTGCGTGTCGGCAAATGGATGACTTACCAGCGGAGCAGTAGAATCGGGAGTGAATAACTCAAGCTGGCCTTGAGGTGCCTCTGAAGTGGCAAACCAGATCACCAGCTCGTTTGCAGAACTCTTTCGAACGATAGGTCCCGCCAGTAAAAAGGGCAGTGATGTGGTTTGATAATGCGTCAAAATGGCTCCTAGTTTTCCTCTTCCATAGAGCCCAGCATTTCGATGAATTCTGAACTGGTTCGCTCATGGGCAACTAACATCAGCGCTAATAATGCCTCAGCTTTGGCTCGGGTTGCGCAATCGTCTTGTAAAATGTGCATTACTTGTTCACGAATAAGCTCCACTTCGTGTTCGACAAAACCGCGACCTTCCTCTTCGCCTTCGCCCTCTTCAGGTGCGTTATCGAACTCGAGAAACAGCAGCTTATCGTCCAACTGGACATTGACCAGTTGTTCGGGAAGCCACACTTCGCCCATCACAACATCAGGGTCGCAATCATCGGGCAGAGAATTTAAAAGTGCTTTGAGTTCGGATGCTTTCACAGTTCAATCAGTCAAATCGGAGTATGTCTGTATTTTAGCGGCCAATTCGATTGAAAACTAAAGGTTATTTTTGTTGATTGCTCAATAAATGAGTGATCGAGCCAACATCGCGTGTTGTCGCAAAGAAAAGCCACCGTTCAGGTGGCTTGATAGAGAAGCTTTGTAATCCAGACAATTATTCAATGGTGATACGTTTGTGCGCGATGCCAGTATGGCAATCGATGCAGGTTTCGCCGCGCTTGGTCATTTGCTCGTGATTGAGCCGAGCGCGTTGCGGTTGTTTGCTCAGATCAAAGTTATCGCCGACATGACAATGACGGCAATTGGCCGAATCGTTGGCGACCATATCGTCCCACACCATTTGTGCCAGCCGTGGCCGGTGTTGCTCGAAGTTTTCCTTGGTAATGGTTCCGACCAACATGTGGTAGATATCGGCAGTGGCGACAATTTTCACTTTCATTTTGTCGATAAACTCGTGCGGCACGTGGCAGTCAGCGCAAGTGGCGTGAATAGTGTTTTCATCCACGTAGTGCGGCGAGGCTTGATACTCCTGCACGATAGTGTCCATGCTCAGGTGACAACTAAAGCAGAACGCGTTCTGATTCGATGCCACCATCACGCCCTGAAAGCTGGCGGCACCCGCCAATAACACGAACACACCAATCGGAATGCCAAGCAATAATGGCTTTTTCAGCCATTGCCAAAGCCGTTTAAGCCTCGACGTTTTAGCGGGGAATGTCTCTCCCATAATTCCTCCAGAGAGGTTCGGGCACGGCTTGTGCCCGAACCGTCGGCGCTGAGTTATTTGCTTTCGTCGAGGTAACGCGCTTTAAAGGCGTCCTGAGCTGCTTTGCGCGCACGTTTCACTTCTTCGGGTTCGTTGCCCGTGAACCAAGCGTGTTCAGGACGCGACAGAATATCGTCCAGCACGCTGCGTGCTCGTTTCGCACCTTCCACATTGCCTTTGTGTTCCGCTTTTTCAACCACCTCGAGATACTGAGGAACCATCTGACTGTAGAACCGTTCCGCGACTTCAAACAGGCCGTGCCACTGCACATAGTCCGGTGCCTGCATTGCGGCGCCGTGACGAGCGCGACGTCCTTCGTGGTGCCACAGATAGAACCAGGTCCATTCGATCTCTTCGTCAAAACCAGTTTCGGTCAGCATGCCTTCCTTCATCAATGTATCCATCAAGGCTTTGCCGGGTTTGGCAAACTTGTCGTTGTACAGATTTACCAGAGAGTCAAACTGCTGATAGAAGTTATCCACCATCGATTTGGTATGGCACGATTCACACACGTTCTGCATATCGGCGCGGCGATCTTGCCAAGACTTGGTCTCTTTACCCAACGCTTTGTCTTTGGCATCGATTTTTTCCGAGACGGCAGGGCGCAAGGTCCAGGAAATACGGTTGCCGACATCGTGTGTGACGGGCAATTCGCGGGTGGCTGACATATGACAAGTGGCGCAGGTTGGAGCGGAATCGTAGTCTTCACCGACAATCCATTTGGAAGAATCGAGATTCATGCGATCCACATGCGCAAAGAAGTTGATGCCGTGTTTGGACTCTTCGTAAATTTCTTTTTGGGGGTGATCCGGACCCAAGTGACATTTGCCGCACGCTTCAGGACGGCGCGCCTGAACCATTTCAAACTCGTGGCGTTGGTGACATGCAGAACAAGCACCGACAGAGCCGTCCGGATTGATTCGGCCGATCCCGGTATTTGGCCAGGTTGCAGGATCCAGATCACCGTTCTCCAGCACTTTGACTTCTGAGCCATGGCACTGCCAACAACCGTTGACCGCAGCCGGAGAGGCGCCGTTCAGCACGTTGGCGCCTTCCACCACCTCCGCGAGGAAGTTATCCAATGAGCCGATGATTTGCCCGGCTTTGGCGTGGTGACTGGCAGAGAATTCCTGTACTTCCTGAGTATGACAGTTGCCACAATCTTTGGGCGAAACAATCACCGCGATGTTGTAGCCTTCGTGTTTGATCGCATCCGGATCGTCCGGTGATGCCTGGTGACACTCATAGCACCCCACGTTGGCGCCGTAATGTTTGGAGCGCCCCCACTGGGCGTAAATTGACGGGTTTTCATCCTTATGACAGGCGGCGCAGGCCTTGCTCTCTTCACTGAGCTGCTCAAAAGGTTTCATCACCAAGGCTTTGGGTTGTGCAGAAAGGGGGAGGGACAGAGTGAGGGTAAACAAAGCCATTAACGCGCAAAGGAGCCACGCAGTTGGCCGTCTAGTCAACCGTTCGTTTTCCATAATGAACCTCGTTCACTGTTAGGAATGCAGGACATTGCTGCATAATTGTTGTGTATGACGACTGCTCTACTTCCGAAGTTAAGTGTATATATGCATGTAGTTCCCACAAAAAAGTTGTGGTTAAAATGTAACCTATATCCGTAAATTACCACTTAAGTAGTAGTCTGGATGGTGGAGGAGTTATTGTGAGGAAGCAAAAAAAAGCAGCTCTTTCAAGGAGCTGCTTTGGCTTAGGACTTTTATTTAGAGATAGTAAGAGAAACGATTCCTTCAGTTTCTCTTAATCAAAAGGATGCATCGCACCCTTGAGAATTACAGAGCGATCGCTTCTAGTTGAGATTTCGCAGACTCGATGCCTTTCGCTGCAGGCTCTTCGCCCATGTTCAGCGCTTCTGCGTACACGAACTCAACTTCAGTGATACCAACGAAACCCAGAATGGTTTTCAGGTAAGGTGTCACGTTATCTGTTGCTGAATCTTTGTGAATGCCACCGCGAGTGGTGATCACAACCGCTTTCTTACCTTCAATCAGGCCTTGTACGCCTGCTTCAGTGTATTTGAACGTTACGCCGGCACGAGCAATCAAATCGAACCAGTTTTTCAGCTGAGTCGGAATCGTGAAGTTGTACATTGGCGCTGCGATAACCAGAGTATCTGCTGCTTTCACTTCAGCGATCAGTTCGTCAGACAGAGCAACGACTTTTTGCTGCTCTTCAGACAGATCTTCCGTTGCGCGCAGTGCAGTGGCAACAGAGAAGTCCAGTACTGGCAGTGGCTCAGCAGCCAGGTCACGCACGTTCAGTTCGTCTTGGTTGAACTTGGTCAGATAAGCATCAAGCAGTTTGCTTGATTGAGAATAGTCACCCAGGATGCTTGATTTAAGAGCGAGTACACGAGACATGTTTTGTTCCTTAACTGTGGTTATCACGTTGATGGTGTCATCTTAGTGAGACCCCGCCCACAAGATAAGTAGGAAGATTTGCTGGACTCATTCAAAAAATTTGAATAAGCGCAAGTTCCTACGCGGCCTAAAGACTGTGATACAATCCGCGCAGTTTTGTTGAATGAAAAGAATAGGAAACGCTTTGACTCAGTCACAGCCCAATACAGAAAAGTCAGCGGTTGCGAAAGCGAACAGCGCGGAATCGCTGAAAAAGGCATTGAAACAGTGCCTGATTAAAGACCGCTTTCGTTTTAACAAGCGAATCACTGGCGCAAGCAAAATCAAAAATGAACAAGCGCGCCACGCTGTGTTTGACGAAATCGCGCTCGAGATTGCGCAGTCGATGATGACTGTTGAGCAGCGTATGGCTCAAAAAATCAAAATCGAATACCCGGAACTGCTGCCAGTCAGCCAAAAACGTGACGACATTGCTAAGGCGATTGAAGAGCATCAGGTGGTGATTGTCGCAGGTGAAACCGGCTCAGGTAAAACTACGCAGCTACCGAAAATCTGTGCCGAGCTTGGGCGCGGAAAATTTGGCCTGATTGGTCATACTCAGCCTCGTCGTCTGGCAGCGCGCTCGGTGGCCAACCGCATTGCGGAAGAGATGGAAACTGAGCTGGGTGGCTTTGTCGGCTATAAGGTACGTTTTAACGACCAGATTTCTGACCAGACTCAAATCAAACTGATGACCGACGGTATTCTGCTGGCGGAGATTCAGCACGACCGTTTTCTTAATCAGTACGACACCATCATTATCGATGAAGCGCACGAGCGCAGCCTTAACATCGACTTCATTCTGGGTTACCTGAAAGAACTGCTGCCGCGTCGTCCGGATCTGAAAATCATCATTACCTCTGCGACCATTGATCCAGAGCGCTTTTCTAACCATTTCAATGGCGCACCGATCATTGAAGTATCCGGTCGTACTTACCCGGTGGAGACTCGCTATCGTCCGCTTGCAGGCGAAGATGAAAGTGATCGCGACCAGCTGGAAGGCATTTTCGAAGCGGTTGATGAACTGTGCGATGAAGGTCTGGGCGATATTCTGATCTTCATGAACGGTGAGCGTGAAATCCGTGATACCGCGGACGCGCTGGCCAAACGAAAACTGCGTGACACGGAAATTGTGCCACTGTACGCCCGTTTGTCGGCGGGTGAGCAGAATAAGATCTTCCAGCCTCACTCGGGCCGACGCATTGTTCTGGCCACCAACGTAGCAGAAACGTCGCTGACCGTACCGGGCATTAAATACGTGATTGACCCGGGTACGGCGCGTATCAGCCGCTACAGCTACCGCACCAAGGTGCAGCGTTTGCCGATCGAACCGATTTCACAAGCAAGTGCCAACCAGCGTAAAGGTCGCTGTGGTCGTGTGGAAGAAGGCATCTGTATCCGCCTTTATTCCGAGGACGATTTTGTTTCTCGTCCGGAGTTTACCGATCCTGAGATTCTGCGGACCAACTTAGCGTCAGTTATCCTGCAAATGACTGCGCTGGGACTGGGCGACATTGAAGCATTCCCGTTTGTGGAAGCGCCGGATAAGCGCAACATTCAGGATGGCGTGCGCCTGCTTGAAGAGCTGGGCGCCATCAATGCTGATGCCAACGATCCGAAGAAACGTCTGACTGAAGTCGGCCGCAAACTGGCTCGCCTGCCAATTGACCCGCGTTTAGCGCGCATGGTTCTCGAAGCACCGCGTTTTGGCTGTCTGAAAGAAGTGATGGTGATTGCTTCGGGTTTGTCGATTCAGGATCCGCGTGAGCGCCCGAGCGACAAACAGCAATCTGCGGATGACAAACATCGCCGCTTCCACCACGAAGAGTCGGATTTCCTTACGCTGGTGAATTTGTGGGATTACCTCAAGCAGCAGCAAAAGGCATTGAGCAGCAACCATTTCCGCCGCCAGTGTAAGCAGGATTACCTAAACTATCTTCGTGTTCGCGAATGGCAGGATGTGTATTTCCAATTGCATCAGTCGATGCGCGAAATGGAATACAAACTGAACGATGAACCTGGTAGCTACGAAGGCGTGCACAGCGCGATTCTGGTTGGCCTGCTGTCGCACATTGGCGCGAAAGATCAAGAGAAAAACGAGTATCACGGTGCTCGCAACGCGCGCTTTAATATCTTCCCGGCATCAGGTCTGTTCAAGAAACAGCCGAAGTGGGTCATGGCGGCTGAACTGGTCGAAACCTCTAAGCTCTGGGCGCGCATGGTTGCTAAGATTCAACCGGAATGGATTGAACCGCTGGCTAAGCACCTTATCAAACGTAGCTACAGCGAACCGCATTGGTCGAAAAAACGTGCGGCAGTCATGGCGTATGAAAAAGTGATGCTGTACGGAGTGCCGATTGTTCCGAAACGTCTGGTGAATTATGGCAATATCGACGCGCCGCTCAGCCGTGAAATCTTTATCCGCAGCGCTCTGGTGGAAGGCGAATGGGAAACCAAACACGCTTTCTTCAAACAAAACCGTGCATTGCTGCAGGAAGTGGAAGAGCTTGAACATAAATCTCGTCGCCGCGATATTCTGGTCGACGATGAAGAGCTGTTCCAGTTTTACGATCAACGTGTCGGGACGGACGTGGTTTCAGGCCGTCATTTTGACAGTTGGTGGAAAGGGGCAAGTAAAGCAAATCCAGAGCTGCTTAACTTTGAAAAAGAGATGCTGTTTAAGGGCGACGCCAGCCACATCACGGATCTGGATTACCCGAACTTCTGGCATCAGAACGGTATTAAACTCAAGCTGAGCTACCAGTTTGAGCCGGGCGATGACAGTGACGGTGTCACCGTTCATATTCCGTTGCCAATCCTGAACCAGATTGAACCGCAAGGCTTTGACTGGCAGATCCCGGGCCTGCGTCATGAATTGGTGGTGAGCCTGATTAAGTCGCTGCCAAAAACGCTGCGCAAAAACTTTGTGCCAGCGCCAAATTACGCCGATGCCTTCCTCGCACGTGTTAAGCCAATGGAAGCGCCGCTATTGGATGCGCTCGAAAAAGAGCTGCGCCGGATGACAGGAGTGGAAGTATTGCGCGACGACTGGAAATGGGAACAAGTGCCTGACCATCTGAAAGTCACGTTCCGCGCCGTTGATCATCGCAATCGCAAGCTGAATGAAAATAAAGATCTGCACGAACTGAAAGAAGGTCTGAAAGAGAAAGTTCAGGAAACACTTTCGCAGGTCGCTGACGATGATATCGAGCAGAAAAACCTGCACACCTGGTCGTTTGGCGAACTGCCACGCGTCTATCAGCAAAAACGTGGTGGCTTTGAAGTCAAAGCGTTCCCTGCGCTGGTGGACAACAAAGATAGTGTAGAAATCAAACTGTTCGAAACCGAGCAGGAGCAGAATAATGCCATGCGTGAAGGCCAGCGCCGCTTAATTCTGCTCAACGTGCCGTCGCCTATTAAATATCTGCACAGTAACTTGCCGAACAAGTCCAAACTGGGTCTGTACTTCAACCCGTATGGCAAAGTGATGGATCTGATTGATGACTGCATTGCGTGTGGCATCGACAAACTGATCGAGCAGCATGGTGGTATGGCGTGGCAACCGGAAGCGTTTGAAGCGTTGAAAGAGTTTGTGCGCGCAGAACTGGGTGACACTGTGGTGGATATCGCCAAGCAAGTGGAAACCATTCTGACCACCGCTTATAACATCAACAAACGCCTGAAAGGGAAAATCGATTTCACCATGGCGTTTGCGCTCTCTGACATCAAAGCGCAAATTGAAGGGCTTATCTTCAAAGGATTCGCGACAGAGTGTGGCTGGAAACGTCTGCCGGACATTCTGCGTTACATGAAGGCCATAGAACGCCGCATGGAAAAACTGCCGATTGACCCGAACAAAGACCGTTTGCACATGTTGAAGATCGAGTCGGTGGCGAAAGACTATCAGGAACTGCTGAACAAGATCCCGAAAGGCATGGTCGTGCCGGAGAACGTGAAGGAGATCCGCTGGATGTTGGAAGAGCTGCGCGTGAGCTTCTTTGCTCAGCAGCTGGGTACGCCGTATCCGGTATCCGATAAGCGTGTGAAAAACGCCATCGATGCCTGTTAACCCTGGCCCGGGTTTCTGACGCTAACCCGGGTACAGTATTTGCATAGCTTATCAATATCACTATAATTTGGCGCAACATGGCAATGAATGGCCGCAGGGAGCATTGCCTCATAACGATGAGAAGGTTAATCATGAAAAAGACTTTACTGGCACTGGCTCTGATCGGTGTATCTTCAACAGCGCTGGCTGACTCTTGGATTTACGGTGGTGCGTCTGTTGGTCAGGCGGATTACAAAGGCGACACTAGCACTTCTTACACCATTCACGCTGGTACTGGTATTCTGCCATTCATCGGTGTTGAAGCAGGTTATACCGATTTTGGTGACTTCAAAGACAACGGTTCAGACATCTCTGCATCAACCGTTTACTTTGCACTGAAGCCAAGCATCGACTTTGGTCCTCTGCACGTCTATGCACGTGGTGGTCTGCACTCATGGAAAACGGAAGTAAACGGTAACAAAGATGACGACATCGATATCATGTACGGTGTTGGCGCTGAATACTTCATCATGGGCCCATTCTCTGTTGGCGCCAGCTACCACAAATACGAGCTGGACAAAGACAGCATCGATACGTTCAGCCTGAACGCAACGTTCCACTTCCTATAAGTCGACGTTAAAACTCAATGAAAAAACCAGCCTTTTGGCTGGTTTTTTATTTTCTATCCCTAAACACCTTCTGTGAAGGTGGTGATCGTTGTGGCCTAAGACAGATTTAAGCAATGTAACGTTGTACGAGGTGAGCTTTGAAATGCTTGGCGTTGAGCGTCTCACCTGTCGCTTGTTTAACGAGCTCGTCTGTTGTTAACAGACTGCCTTTGCTCCAAATGTTGCTTTGTAGCCAAGCGAAGATAGGAGACAGGTCGCCGCTGCGAATTGCCGCGTCCACATCAACACTCTGCTTCATGGTTGCCATAAACTGAGCGGCGTACATCGCACCCAAGGTGTAGCTTGGGAAGTAGCCGAAGCTGCCGTCTGTCCAATGAATGTCCTGCATACATCCGTTCTGATAGTTGCCTTTGGTGCTGAGGCCTAAAGACGCGCGCATTTTCTCGTCCCACAGTTCAGGCACATCGGTATGCTTGATCACGCCGTTCATCAGATCGCGCTCAATTTCATAACGCAGAATAACGTGTGCAGGGTAGGTTAGTTCATCGGCATCGACACGAATAAAGTCTTTCTTCACTCGTGTATACAGCTTTTGAATGTTGTCGATTTGAAACACTTTGTCATTGTGAGCGCCAAAGTGATCAGCAGCAAGACGCGCCAAGTGATCGATAAACGCCGGGCTGCGACCCAACTGCATTTCAAAGAACAGGGATTGTGATTCATGGATACCCATCGAACGCGCTTCACCTGCCGGAGTTCCTGCCAGATGTTTTGGCAATCCTTGCTCGTAACGAGCGTGACCCGTTTCATGCACGATACCCATCAGTGACTGCACAAATTCAGTTTCATTGTAGCGAGTGGTAATACGTACGTCGCTTGGCACGCCACCACAGAATGGATGGACACTTTCATCTAAACGACCATGGTCGAAATCGAATTGAAGCAGCTTCATGACATCAAGGCCGAGCGCTTTCTGATTCTGTGCTGGGTAGTAACCTTTAGGCTCTAACACCGCTTCAGAACGCTGTTTCTCAATCGCTTGATCGATCATCTCTGGTAGCCAGCTTTTTACGTCGCTGAACACGCGGTTCAGAGATTCAGTCGTCGTGCCGGGTTCATAGAGCTCCAGCATCGCATCGTAAGGCGTGGTGCCCGTCGCTTCAGCGCGGATTTGTGCTTCTTCTTGAGATAACTTCACCACTTCAGCCCAGTTCTTTTCAAAACCGGCCCAGTCGTTTGCTTTTCGCTGAGAGCGCCAAGCATGCTCACACTTTGAACCTGCCAATGATTTGGCTTCGACCAACGATTCAGGCAATACATTGGCTTGTTGCCAATGGCGTTTCATCTCGCGCAGGACAGCGGTTTGTTCGCTATTGAGACTTTCCGCTTCTGCTTCGGCAAACCAGTCACTGAGTTGCGGCTGTGTCATCAAACCATGAATATGAACAGAGAGCTCAGCCATCGCTTCTGAACGTGCCTGAGCGCCGCCCGTTGGCATCACCGCTGCTTGATCCCAGCCGCAGATGGCAGACAAATGATTGAAGTGAGAAACCTTTTTAGAGTGTTTAACTAATTTATCGAATACGCTCATGAGAATAGCCTTCCTTGACGAAAAATGAGAGAGAAGTGTACCAACGTGCTACAGATTAACAAGTGGCCTGAACCAGCGACGTGAACCTTGCCCGACAAGCAAGATCTTGCTTGTTCAAAGGCAGTTTGTTGCTCTAATGGCAAGGTTTTAAATATAACTAATTGATTTTAAATGAATGCCAAAGTGGCATCGACTTTGCTCCCTTACTCACTGAATTCGCGCTGAGCGCACTTACATCACGAACGTTTTATCGAATGGCAAAGGTTGTCTTAACCCGTTGCCTGATAAACAACCAGTTAGAAAGGAATGAGCAATGCCAACTCCATGTTATATCTCTATCGAAGGTCAAACTCAGGGTCTAATCACTGCAGGCGCTTGTACTGCGGATTCTATCGGCGATTCATTCGTTGAAGGTCACGAAGACGAGATGCTGGTTCAGCAGTTCGACCACATCGTTACTGTTCCGACTGACCCACAATCGGGCCAGCCTTCAGGTCAGCGTGTGCACAAACCATTCAAATTCACCGTGTCTCTGAACAAAGCTGTTCCTCTGCTGTACAACGCACTGGCATCAGGCGAGAAGATGACGACGGTTGAACTGAAATGGTACCGCACGTCTATCGAAGGCAAACAAGAAAACTTCTTCACCACCAAGCTGGAAAACGCGTCTATCGTGGATATCCAATGTGAAATGCCACACTGCCAAGATCCAGCAAAATCTGATTTCACTCAGAACCTGACCGTTTCGATGTCTTACCGCAAAATAACGTGGGATCACGTGAATGCGGGTACTTCAGGCTCAGACGATTGGCGTAAACCAATCGAAGCGTAATTTACGCTCGAGCTGTGTTGCCCGTCTATAGGCGGGCAACCTTGTGAACCTTAAGCACAAAGCATCCAACCCGCACCCTGGCATCCGCTTGGTTTCGGGTGTTTTGCGCTTAAGGTTTCACCATTTTTACTGAGTATGAAGGAATGGCAGGATGGCGACGTTAAAGTATCAGTTTCATGTGGAAGGTCTGGAGGACGACACGCTGGTGGTGCGTGGGTTCGACGGGCAAGAAACGCTTTCCAGCGAACGCATCAATGGGCAACCGTGCCACGGTTTTCGTTATGAACTGGAGCTCGCCAGTCGGCTTGCCAATTTAACGCCGGAGATGGTGGTGGATAAAGCCGCGGAGCTGACGCTCTATCGCGACGATATGCTGGTTCAGCGCGTGAACGGCATCGTGCGCCGCTTTACGCAGGGCGATACCGGCCATCACCACACCTTCTATTCACTCACGTTGGTGCCTGCTTTAGAGCGTTTGTCTCTGCGCCACAACAGCCGCATCTTCCAACTCAACACCGTGCCGGAAATCCTCTCCATTCTGTTGCAGGAAATGGGCATCAACGACTACGCCTTTGCGCTGACTCGCGACTGCGCGCAGCGTGAATTCTGCGTTCAGTACCGTGAAACCGACTTGGATTTTCTCCATCGTTTAGCTGCCGAAGAAGGGTTGGTGTACAGCTTCATTCATGAAGAAGGTAAACATACGCTGATATTCAGCGACGCCTCAGAGAGCCTGCCGAAACTCGGTGAGCCAATTCCGTACAACACGCTGGCGGGCGGTATGATTGAATCACCGTACATCTCGGCGCTGAGCGTGCACACCCAATCGGAGGTGAGCCAAACGGCGCTGCAAGACTACAGTTTTAAAAAGCCGACATACTCCTTTGCCCAGCAAGCGGTCGGGACAGAAATGGACTATCAGCAGCCAGATTACGAACATTTCGATGCGCCGGGGCGGTATAAAGACGATGTCAGCGGCAAAGCATTCAGCCAGATCCGCCTTGATTATTTGCGCCGCAACGCGCACACCGCAACGGGAAAAAGCAACCAACCGTTGCTGCGTCCGGGGGTGAAGTTTGACCTGCAAGAGCACCTCGACGACACCCTAAACCGAGATTGGTTGGTGGTGAGTGTCACCAGCCAAGGCACGCAGCCTCAGGCGCTAGAAGAAGCCGGAGGTAATGGCGCGACCACCTACGCGAACCAATTTTCGCTCATCCCAGCGCATCGCACTTGGCGCGCCACGCCGCAAACTAAACCTCAGGTCGATGGCCCGATGATCGCCACTGTCGTAGGCCCGCAAGGCGAAGAGATCTTCTGCGATGAACACGGCCGCGTAAAACTGCATTTCCCATGGGATCGCTATTCCAACGGTGATGAGCACAGCTCCTGCTGGGTGCGCGTCTCGCAAGGCTGGGCGGGCAGTCAATATGGCATGATCGCCATTCCGCGCATCGGTCATGAAGTGATTGTGTCGTTTCTCAATGGTGACCCGGACCAACCGATAGTCACCGGTCGTACCTATCATGCCACCAACACTGCGCCGTATACGCTGCCAGACAACAAAACCAAAACCGTGCTGCGCACCGAAACCCATCAGGGGCAGGGTTATAACGAACTCAGTTTTGACGACCAAGCAGGCAGTGAGCAAATTTACCTGCACGCACAGAAAGACTTTGACGGCCTGATTGAAAACGACCACACCAGCGTGATTAAGCACGATAAACACCTTACGGTGGAGAACGACCGCTTCAGTCAAATCAAAAACAATCAGCATCTGACGGTGGGTGGGGAAAGCCGTGAATCAGTGACCGGGAACCGAACTCTGATGGTTGAAGGCTCATTGCATGTGAAAACCGGCAGTGTTTGGGTGAATGAATCGGGTACTGAAGTCCATATTAAAGCGGGCCAAAAGGTCGTCATTGAAGCTGGCTCCGAAATCACCGTGAAAGCGGGCGGCAGCTTTGTGAAAGTCGACCCAGCAGGGGTTCATCTATCTGGTGCAGGCGTGAACCTGAACTCGGGCGGTAGCCCGGGCAGTGGCAGTGGTTTCAGTGGCCAAGCTGCCACACTACCGGGCAATTTGGACGATGCGCCGCCACTGGATGCTCCGAAAACGGTTTCTTACCAAGCTTTGTTGCAGGCAGAGGAAGCCAATGTGCCTGCAGTGAAACCTTGTCCACTAGCGGAGGGTAATTCATGATTTCTGAGTGGCTAGACACACAAAGCTTGCCCGTCTTTTGGCTTGCCAAAGCAGACCCTTTTAAACAGGCCGTAAGCGAAAATGGCGGTTTTTCGTTCGAGCATTCCACCCCACTTTTTCATGGGGATATGTTTGCTAATGCGATGCCATTGTCACCTTGGTTGGTGCCTGCCGATGATTCCTTGGCTGCGGTTTCTCAAGATACGTTGCAGCAGGGGTTGTTCTTCACATCGTCGGCAGATCTACGGGATCTCACTGACCATTTGCGTAGCTTGTTGACCGCAGGGTTGGATGGTGAAGAAGTAGTATTTCGCTTTTACGATCCGAAAGTGTTACTACCAATGCTCACGGTAATGGACGAGAGCGATCTCAACGCGCTATTCGGCAACATCAAGGAATTGACTACTTTTCATACCGAAACAGACCAATTGCAAACCTGGTCGTCAACCCGAGTGACGCCGTTCGAATTGCAACCAGCGCCTTGGTGGCGAATGAAAGAGGCACATCTTAAGCCACTGTACTCCACTCAAACTCATGCCGTTATTTTAGAAAAGCGATTCTGGGAAGTGTTGCCTGAATCGATGGAAGCGCTTGACCAACCCGTGGAGATCATCAAACAGACATTGGTACAGGCTCAATCGCAAGGATTTAACCCAGAACAAGGGGAACTGGCAGTGTTGAACATGCTGGTTCAACGTACTCCGGTGTCGATGGCGGAAGTATGCCTCGCTTTTCACTTATCTAATCCAGAACAAGAACAGTTATTGAATATTCAGGAGAAATTTGTATGAGCAGTACAGGAACCAACGCTTATTGCTTACCATGCCAACAGTTAACTCACTGGATTGAAATTCTTGTTCGAGATGAAAATAATCAACCATTCTCGGGGGTGACTGGTGTAGTGGTTGACTCCAATCAAGTTGAACATCCTGTCGAACTGAGTGATGCGCCCATTTTGATTGAGCAGCTACCGCCCGGCCCGGTACAACTGGTTTTAGACGCAGAGCCATGGATTCTCGAAGCTCAAGCAGAGACTCATCCGCGAAATAACACGGATAAACCGACCAAAGACTTTGCCGATGGTTATAGCGGTCACAATGGTGGCCCTGTGAAATATGCAGAAATCACCACTGGCGATCTCACGCTGTTACCCGAGAAAGTAACGCTGCCGCCTTACCACCAAAAAGGGCAAGGTGACGCAGTCAAATTGGTTGTTGATAAAACGTATGTTCTTCAGGTCAGAGCGTACAAGTTCATCACTTTGCGTGTCGGCATGTTCTTTGATGGCACTGCCAACAATACCTATGGTGCGAAATGGGGTAAGCAGGAACTGGAAAAATACTATTCCACTTGGAAGGCAAAATACGAAGCAGACTGCGACATTCTTTCCAGAAAAACCGGTTACCCCAAAAATGCTATACCAGAAGTACTGCTTTCTGATGACTGTTTTGCGTATCCTAAGAAAGATAACTTCTTTATTTCATTGTTTAAAAACGATGACGGGGAAATCGAAACCGTGGAAGGCAGTGCCACCAATGAGCTCACTAATGTTCAGAAGTTATATGATTTGTATGCATATAATACATATTTTAAAGAAATCAGGACGTTTTCTCATGCGCAATACGTAACAGGAATTGGAACAGGCAACAGCACAAATATATCTCCAGCGGATGAATCTCTGATTGGGCAAGGACTTGGAACAGGCAAGTATGGTGTAACGGCTAAAGTCTCCACAGGTATTGATCAACTTTCAAAAAGTATGGAAGACGTGGCTTCCGACATTCGTAGCCAAGCTGGTCCTGATATAGATGGAATTAGTAAGTTACAATTCGATGTTTTTGGTTTCAGCCGAGGGGCTGCTGCTGCTAGGCATTTCGTAAATGTCGTTTTGGATGGTAAACATGGAGAGTTTGCACCTGCTTTTTCAAAAGCATGTGATAAATCAGGGTTAGCATTGAAGTTTGGATTTGATTGGAACGAAAAAGATGAGCGCAAGGCAAGTTGTGAAATCAGCTTTGCTGGGCTATTTGATACTGTTGCTTCTGTTGTTGATCTTTTGTCGTTTGATTTCTCAACGCATACTGACAATGGTGATGTGCGACTCTGGCTCGATCCTGAGCGCGTAAGACGTGTCGTACACCTAACCGCTGACCCAACTATTGAATGCCGTGACAACTTTAGTTTGAATCATCTCAACTCGAGAGATGAACAACACTTTTATGAATTTGTGTTGCCAGGTGCACACTCAGATATTGGTGGTGGCTATCATTCGCGACAAAGTTTTATTCGAAGAGATTTTTTGCTCCCAATGTTTGAGAATAAGTTGGTAAAGAAAATCAGCAGATCTTTTTCTGGTGACTGGGAGAAAGATAGAGTTAAGAAATATATAAGTTCTAAGTTGATGGAATATAAGGAAAGAGATCTGTTAACCGGATGGAATGAGAGCGACTATTCTGAACCAGAATTTGAGGTAATAAATAGAGGAAATGACAAGGATAGTGGAACGGTAATTGGTCGTCTTTATATCAAACGCTTTGTTTCAGGTGATCTGTCTAGGCTTTATCTTCGCTTAATGTACGGATTGTCAGAATTTCATGGTGTTCCATTTAATGATAGGGATGGAAAGGTTTGGTCTGATTCAGTACGAAATGAGAACCAATATACAGTACAAGATATTGATGTGATTAGTTTCAGGATGTTGAATGACGAAATATTAGAATCTGCTAAATGTGGAGATTATGACTTTTTGTCCAAAAAACTGAGTGACAAAAAACTTAAAGATGCATTCATGAAAATGAACTTGTACCATCATTCATCGGGCGGCGATATTGGTATGGCACCTCTTTGGGATGAAAAACAGAATTGTTACAAACGGGCCAGTTATGAATGTGAAAAAGGGAAATAATTTGAATTATAAAAATATAATTACATCTGTACTATCACTTTTATTGATTGCTTGTGCTTCGGATGCTTCGCCAGTACCTGGAAAACAGTGGCAAGTTGGCGTTGTTATGCCTTCATTCTATCCAGTAAATGTCACTCAGGCTTATGGTGTGAATGAAGAAGAAGATTGGACTGTAATGCTGCATAATTTTACGCAGTTTATGACGAGAAGCGAATTAAGTAATGCGCGTGAAAAACTACCAGACTATGACGGATACGGACTACCGTTGCATTCAATAAGCATAGTACGACGCGACCAAATTGGTGGTACAACCCATTTACCAGACTACATTTATATTTATTGGGCATCTTTGGTAAATACTAAATTTTACGTAACAAAATATGAACTTGACGAGTCAGTTAAACGGCTGATGTCTATCAATCTTAGTTATACGCTTGAAAGTGGCTTTGTTATTCATGATTGTTTTCGTAAGGAATTAGTTTTTGGCTTACTGCCTAATGGAAATGCAAAAATTTGGCTCAAAGGATGTGATGAAATGATTTATGTTAAAGAGCTACCACCAGACAGAGTTCTTGAACATGATAGTAATGGGATGAGAGCTGATGACTATAAAAATAGTTCCTTATTGGCTGAGGTTAAAGAAAGAGCAGAGATCGAAGGCGTTTCTATTGACCCGATTCCATGGGACAAAGTGAACAAAGTTTATACTTTAGAAAAAGTAAAGACTTTAGATGAAGCTCTGAGTGCTAGCCATCAATAAAAAGCTACCGAAAACGCCCAGCCCACAGCTGGGCGTTTTCTTATCTGACGATAATCTGTTAGAGACACAAATCACACTTTACGGTATAAGTTAACCACTTGTGATTTTTCAGGGATTGATATGTACATACAGAACATTGAAGCGTTTCTTATCGCCATTACTATTCTCACTTTAACGCCCGGCCTTGATACTGCGCTGGTAATTCGCAACACCTCCCGAGCGGGGATGGTGGATGGCTGTGTGACTAGCCTTGGTATTTGTGCTGGCTTATTCGTGCACGCAACTTTTTCCGCGATTGGTATTTCTGCGATTCTGACTCAGTCGGCTGAGCTGTTCCACTTTATGAAAATGATTGGTGCGGCGTATCTGATTTGGCTGGGTATCTCTAGTTTACGTACCTTGTTGAAAACTGGGCAGGGTATGAATGTGGCGACTTTGTCTCATTCACAGCTCAGCGTTAAGCGTTCTCTGCGTGAAGGTTTCCTGTCTAATGTTCTTAACCCTAAAACTGCGGTCTTCTACCTCGCGTTTTTGCCACAGTTTATTAATCCTGAGCATTCTCCTTTAATGCAGTCTTTGCTCATGGCAGGAATTCATTTTGTGATCGCGATGGTTTGGCAATGTGGCCTTGCTGGCGCGCTAAGCTCAGCCAAGAATCTTTTGAAGAACGCATCTTTTATGCGTTGGATGGAAGGGACAACGGGCTTTGTTTTAGTCGCGCTGGGTTTAAAGCTGTTGCTCGAAAAAGAAACTGTTTAAGAAAAAAGCGCCCATTGGGCGCTTTTTTCTTATCTTGATTGCTGTGCATGGAACGCGGGTTGAACTTCCTTCACGGTATTAGCAAAGAACTGTTTAGTCTCTTCTACCACGATGTGACGCAGCGCTATCAGACCAATCAGGTTCGGAATTGCCATCAAACCATTCACAATATCCGCAATGACCCAGATCATATCCAGTTTCAGGAATGCACCTGAAGCAACCAGAACAATAAATACCAGTTTGTATGGCAATACGGCTTTAGTGCCGAACAGGAACACGATGCAACGTTCGCCGTAGTAGTTCCAGCCAAGAATGGTGGTAAAAGCAAAGAACATCAGGCCGATAGAGACTAGCATTGGACCAATTGTTTCTGCGTTCAGACCAACGGCAAAAGCATATGTTGTCATGGCCGCGCCGGAGAAATCACTTTGCCATGCGCCGGTCAGAATTAATGCCAGGCCAGTCATCGTGCAGATGATGATGGTATCGAAGAATGTACCTGTCATCGAGATCAGGCCTTGCTTCACACAAGAATCGGTTTTTGCTGCGGCGGCGGCCATTGGGGCGCTGCCGAGGCCAGACTCGTTGGAAAACACACCGCGTGCAATACCAGATTGGATCGCCAACATAATGCTCGCACCTAGGAAACCACCCGTCGCTGCAGAGGAACTAAAGGCGGAAGTCAGAACCAACTCCACTGCATTCATTAGTTGGTCAGCGTTTGTCACGATCACACTTAAACAAGCCACGATGTAGAACAGCGCCATAGCTGGTACCACTTTACCAGCAACTTTTGCAATTGACTGAATTCCGCCGATGGTGACGAAGGCAACCAGCAGTGTCAGTACGACAGCGGAGACTTCGCGAGAGACACCGAATGAAATCTCTGTCGCATCAATGATGGCGTTAACTTGTGGGAAGGTACCGATACCAAAGCAGGCAACACCCAGAGCGAAAACAGCAAACATGATAGCCAGCGCTTTAGATCCGACACCGTATTGCAGGTAGTACATCGGGCCGCCGACCATCTGGCCTTTATCATCGACTTTACGGTATTTCACCGCCAGCAGACATTCGGCGTATTTGGTTGCCATACCAAACAGCGCTGCCAGCCACATCCAGAAGAGCGCACCTGGACCTCCCAGTTTGATGGCGGTTGCCACGCCGACAATGTTGCCGGTACCGATCGTTGCCGATAGTGCGGTACACAGCGCCGCAAAGCTCGATACGTCACCTTGTTTGTCGGCAGATTTATCGCGGCTGAATACCATTTTCAGTGCTGTTGGCAGGTGACGGAATTGCAGCAGACCCAAACGAAAAGTGAAATACACGCCAGTGCCGACGAGCAGAATGAGTAGTGGTGGGCCCCAAACGAAGCTATCAATAGTTTGTAAAAATGAAAGAAGGTTGGTCATGTTTTCCCCTTAATAAACAACATCTAAGGAGAAGAGGGAAAGGGCGGATCAAACAGTAAATAGCCAAAAGCTATTTACAATACGGGTTACCTTTCACTCCTCTGTCCTTTTGCCTGAGAGTTTCACTCCGCTTAGTGGATAAGCAGAACTTGCTCCTTCGGCGACCGATTGAACGGTTCTCTCCAGAGGTTCCTCCAACTACAGTCCTCGCTAATTCTTCTTGGGGAAGAATAAAGCACCTGAAAGATTTACTTCTTCGGCGGGTATGTTTGCCTATTTTGTTAAAAATAGGTTAACAACCTCTCTCCTGCAGTCTTCAACGGAACAATTACCTGTATAATCAGGTAATTTGCTTTGCGATACTAACCAAAACAAAGTGTGATGTCATCTACAAAATCAATCGAAGTCAGAAATCTTCCCTAAGATGTGGAGGAATAAACTTTTCTCTGACCTTTCATACGGTATAAGTGGTATAAAATAGAGCGTTATAAAGGGAGCGAGCCATGATCAGACTGATAACCATTGGATTATTGATTGTGCTGGCATACTTTCTGATCCGTTATCGAACCAGTGAGAAAGTTCAGAAAGGTGTGGTGATGACTCTGGGGGCAGCGTTTGTGATTTACATTGTCTCTGTGGTCGTTGCTGAATTATTTCGCTGATGTTGATTTAGGAGTAAAACTTGAACCAGAAACAGTTAGACGATAACGAAGATGTAGTTGTCATTGAAGAGCGCGATAAGCGCAGTTATCTCTATATTGGTATCGCAGCCGTGTTGGGTTTGGCTCTTGGTGGCTTGATTGGCTCATCGGTCACCGCGTCGAAATGGGAAAAAGCCTATCAGACGTTGGAAACACAATATCAGCAATCGAAGAGTGATGATTCGGCTCAGCAGGCCGACGCTGAGCAGCAAACCATCGCTATGAACAGCGAGTGGGAAAATAAGCTTCAAGCAGCGCTTAATGAACAGACGGAACAACACAAAACCAACCTGAGTAAATTGGAAAAGCAGATCACTGAGCTGGAAAAAGTGAATGCGACGCTGGAGAGCGAGTTATCCGAACAGAAAGATGCGCTGGCAGAGGCTGATGCCAAGAATAGCAAGCTGAATCGTCAGGCTGATATGCAAGCGACCATGTTTGAGCGCTCTCGTGAACTATTCCAGAAAGAGCTGAAAATTAAGCAAGAGATGGAAGCGATGCAGAAGGAGCGTGATGCGCTGGTTCCTCAAGTCAAATCGCTTAAGAAAGAGTGTGATATCTATCTGGAAGGCAAATCTTGGGACGCTAAATCGGATGCTTGTGATAAACAAGATGAAGCGAACTCACGTATCAGTCAGCTGGACCAGATGATTCGGGTCCATCAGATGGATCTGGAACAGATAAAATCGTTGTCCGAAGAAATCGGCCTGTAAAAAGCAAAAATAGCTCATCGTTGATGAGCTATTTTTTTATAAGCGACGTAAGGCGGTGAAAGTTTTTGTCTCGTACTAAGGTCTAAGGCAGACAAGAGGCAATCAGTAAGAGAGGGCAGCTATGCTGAGTTGGAAAGACATTCTTGAATTTGCAAATCATGGGAATTTGCAACCAACGCGTCGCGTTGAAAAAACGGCGCAGGAGTGGCAAAAAGAACTGACCGAAGAGCAATATTACGTCACGCGTGAACACGGAACGGAACGACCATTTTCTTCAGAAATGTGCAGCTTGTTTGAGCCGGGCATTTATCAATGTGTGTGCTGTAAAACCGTGCTGTTTGATTCGAATACCAAGTACGATTCGCATACAGGCTGGCCTTCATTCTCTCAACCCGTGAAAAGCAACGCGATTTCGTATCATATCGACACTAAACTGGCGACGCCTAGAGTCGAGGTGCGCTGCAACAGTTGTGACGCACATCTTGGCCATGTCTTTCCTGATGGTCCACCACCAAGCGGGCTGCGTTATTGTGTTAACTCGATTGCGATAGACAAGCAGCGAGATTAATCGCATTCTTTCAAATGTAAAAAATCCAGCCCAAGGGCTGGATTTTCTTTACTTCGTGGCGATGTAATCAGTCGCGGAAGTTATTGTATTGGAATGGTTGTTCCAAGTCACTGTCACGTAGCAGAGCGATGACTGTTTGTAGATCATCGCGTTTTTTACCAGTTACACGCACTTTGTCGCCTTGAATCGACGCCTGAACTTTCAGCTTGGCATCTTTGATCATTTTCACGACTTTTTTCGCCAGATCGGTTTCGATACCCTGAACGAAAACGACATCTTTGTACCAGTTTTTACCTGAATGAACGGAAGCTTTCACGTCCATAGAACGAGGATCCACACCACGTTTCGCCAGGTTGTTCCGCAGAATGTCCATCAGCTGTTGCAGTTGGAAGTCACCTTCAGCAGCCAATTTTACTGTTTCTTCTTTCAGCTCGAAGCTGGCTTCTACGTTGCGAAAATCGAAACGAGTGGCCAACTCACGGTTGGAGTTATCAACCGCGTTACGGACTTCTACAACGTCGATTTCAGAAACAATATCAAAAGAAGGCATCTTAATGTTTTCCTTATGGTTAACTTGCGCGGCGTACTTTAATCGATTGAGCCAGCATATCAAGCATTGTTGCTGTATCTTCCCAACTCAGGCACGGATCGGTGATCGATTGACCATAAGTCAGGTTGTTCAGATCATGCATCGGCTGATTACCTTCAAGAATGAAGCTTTCTGCCATGACGCCCGCCACTTTGTGACTGCCAGATTCAATCTGCTGACAAATGTCTTTGGCGACATCCAATTGCTTGCGGTGTTGCTTTTCGCAGTTGGCGTGGCTGAAATCCACCACCAAACGCTCTGGAAGATCAAACTCTGCCAGTTTAGCACAGGCCGCATCAACCGACGCGGCATCAAAGTTTGGTCCGGTATCGCCGCCACGCAGAATGACGTGCCCGAATGGGTTTCCGCTGGTGCGGTACACCGTCATACGGCCATTTTTATCTGGTGAATAGAAGTAGTGTGAAGCTTTGGATGCGCGAATTGCATCAATGGCGATTTTAACATTGCCGTTGGTACCGTTTTTGAAACCAACCGGGCAAGAAAGCGCGGAGGCCATTTCGCGGTGAATCTGAGATTCGGTTGTTCGTGCACCAATTGCGCCCCAGGTGATCAGGTCAGCGATGTACTGACCCGTAATCATATCTAAAAATTCTGTCGCGGTAGCCAGACCAAGCTTGTTGATATCAAGCAGCAGTTGACGAGCTTTATTCAGGCCCGTTTCCAGTGCATAAGAACCGTCTAGGTTCGGGTCTGTGATCAGGCCTTTCCAGCCGACAACCGTACGTGGTTTTTCGAAGTAAGTACGCATAACGATAAACAGCTCGTTCGCGTATTGATCCTGAATGGCACTTAAGCGGCGCGCGTAATCCATCGCAGCGATGGTATCGTGTACAGAACATGGGCCGACGATCACCAACAGGCGGTCATCTTCTCCGGTCAGAATGCGCTCGATTTGACGTCGAGAGTTAGCAATACGTTCTGCAACTTCATCCGTGATGGGATGGGCGTGGCTAAGTTCTGCCGGTGTAGGCATTGGGCCCAATGCTTGGGTTCTTAATTCATCTGTTTTTAATGGCATAGGATAGCCTGTCCTTTTATTGCGAGGCCCTAAAGATAACGAATTTACCTACTAGAATAAACTGTTAAGCAAAAAAGGAATTTTTCGTAAAGTGTAAAGTGAAAATTTATGCAAAATAAATTCATAAATATTGATTTTTGGCTTGTTTTTCTGGAGTTCTCTCGGTATTTTCGACATAAACATCATAATGATAATCGGAGCAGTAATGAGTTTAGAACATAACGCCACCATTCATGAACAGTTGGCTCTCGGAAACACCTTGCCAAAGGCGATGGCACAAGCACCGAGTTCTTATTTGTTTGTCTCTCTTTCTGAGCTCATTGCGGAAAGTGTGTTTTATCATCCGGCTTTGGTGAGTGGCACAGACCAACTGTCAGAATTGGAAAAAAGTTCACTGGATGCCATGTTAGGTGGCATTCCGCTGGAGCAGCACTTTGTTGCAACCTTGGTTACGCAAATCGAACAGGCCATTGAACCGCATCATCAATCGGTTCGCGTGTGTTTGAGTTGTGCCGATAGTTACGGCTATCAGACTCTGCTGGGCGGCTCTCTGGAGGCTGATGAAGTCAACCCGGCAATGGGGTTGAGAGGGGTTTCGCGTTATGCTTCTGAGTCTTACGCTGCAGCATTTGCACTTGAGTGTGAAGTGATTAAACAACTTCGGTCGAAAGGGTTGGATATTGAAATTGTGGTGCCGTTTGTCCGCACACTGAGTGATGCAGCCACGATTATTGACCGGTTGGCAGTCCAGGGCTTACCGCGTGGCTTGAACGGCCTGAAGGTACTTTACGTTTGTAATGTGCCGTCCAGCGTTATGGTCGCGGATCGCCTGCTGCACTATTTCGACGGTGTTGTTTTAGATTGGGAATCGTTGGCGCAGTTTACGCTTGGCATCGACAAGCTGAACCCGTCGCTGGAATACCTCTACAACCCGGACAGCGAATCGATAACTCAACTGGCGGATATTGCGATTAAAGCTGCGCAACAAGCTAAGAAGCCGGTATTAGTGGTCACACAATCACTTGAACAGTACCCGAAACTGCAAAACTACTTATTGGAAAACGCTCAGGCGGAAGCCATCTTCAACTTCTGAAGTTAAGCAATGCAAAAGCCAGCCAATAAGAAGGCTGGCTTCTTGTTTTCTGTAACATCTCATTGACAATTCAAATGCGGTCTAGTCAACTGGTCTGACAACTATAAAATAAGGTCTGGCCTATGCTCTCCGCACTCACAAAAGCGAATTTTTACCTTAATTACTTTGGCTTAATGAAAGTTCCACTCATCTGGTATTGCCGGCCAAAACTCATCACGCTCAATGACCAATCGGTGGTGGTCCGTATACCGCTGAAGCGTCGTAACAAGAATCACCTCAATAGCATGTATTTTGGTGTTCTCGCGGTCGGTGCAGACGTTGCCGGTGGTTTTATGGCGATGCAGAAAGCGCAACAGCGTGGCGAGCGAGTCTCACTGGCATTCAAAGCGGTGAAAGGTGAATTTCTAAAACGTCCGGAAGCGGATGTGTATTTTCATTGTGATGAAGGTGAGGCCATCGATGCGATGCTCGATGAAACCATTCAAACCGGGGAGCGGGTAAACAAAGCGGTAAAAATTACCGCCACTTGCCCATCACTGCATGGTGATGAACCGATGGCGGAATTCTGGCTCACGCTGTCGCTGAAATGCTCGAAGCGTTAACTCAGGTCGATGGATTCGATATCCACGATCTTGCTTCGGTTTAGCACGATTTTCCAACGGTAATAGCGTGGTTTACTTTTGTGATTTTTCTCTTTAACGATCAGATTAATCAAGTGACGCTTTTCTACCGATTCGCGGCTGACTTGTCCGTTATTGAGCTGATAAATCCGGTTTGAGCCTTTATCCATCAAGCGGGTTAAAGTCCGAAGATCAATCAACATGCTTTCGCGAGTGGCTTCATAGCCACTCATAAATCGCGATGTGGTCATCTCGGTTTCTGAGCGGTAATGGAGAATCTGCTCTTCGCGCTGCACAACACGCTTCTTTCGAATGTTCTGAATGCTGTCGGGTAAATTGCTCAGGCTTTTATAATCCAACCATTCATCTTTCTGACCGACTTGCTTACCCGTACTGGGATCGAAATAGCGACGGCGCCACTTTGGTTTGCCCTTGCGGATCCAGCGCCACAACATGTCGCGCAGGTCATCTTTAAAAATTTCCCGCAATGCATAAATAAATGACATCGCGATGATGAAAGAAGCGGTGATCTCGCCCCAGTAGTCACGTGCGGAAATTGCCGTGATGGTCACCACCACCATGACCAAACCGGTCGCAATCCCTTTCACGGCCCGTTTCATATTTTTGCCGAGGGAGGTGATTTTCTCGTTGAGAATGATTGGGTGCTCAATCAGACGGCGCAGCAGACGCATTTTGTTGCTGAGTCTGGTGATGTCGTTATCGGCTTTATCTGAGTTATAGTGGTTCAAGGCACGATGTGCCTGTTCTTTTTCCACCAGCGTGATCAAGCGTTCTTTGATGGTTTTATATTCGTTATCGCGTGTGAGGTTCGACACCATCGAAAGGAACTTCTGCTCGGTGTACCACGAAAGGTAGTTGTCGATGTTGGCGTAGTAACGTTTAAGCGTTTCTTCATAAGGGATTGTTCTGCGCAGGCGCTTGAGAATATCCAAAGCCAACTCTATAACCGTATCCACTTCTTCAGAGGTGACGCTGTCACTCGTGTTGTTGAGCTGATTGACGGCCTTGTCGAGTGCAATAACGTATTGATAAGCAAACAAACTTAAGCTGACCCGGTATTGGGTAGAAGAGAGTCGGCCGCGCTGCGCCAGTCGGCTGTGCACCAGTGGCAACAGAATCTGGTCACTGTAATAGGAACGCTTTTGATGGATAGAACTGTAAAAAAACTCAGACTCTGATATCACTTCCGGTGTCAGTCCCAACTCCCCGGGGATAAACAGATACATATCAAGATCGAGCTTTTTACTGTCGGACATCTCCGACGAAATCTTTAGGGTGACGGCATCTTGCTTATCGACAGTGATCAACGAAAACTCCTGAAAAAATTGCTTAATTTTCTCTGTTGAATGGGGGAAAGCATAACAGAGATCACGTATAATCTCTGCAAATTTGATGTGAGACAGTTTTAAATGATTAACGTTGGTCAGATTAACAATCTAGAAGTCGTAAAAATTACCGATTTTGGTGTCTTCCTGGACGCCGGGGAGTTTGGTACGACGTTACTGCCAAAACGATTTGCACCAGAAGGTGTGGAACTGGGACACTTTGTTGATGTGTTCCTGTACTTTGATTCAGAAAACCAACTGGCGGCAACGACAGAAACGCCAATCGCCAAAGTGGGTGAATGGGGCCTGATGAAAATTGAAGGCGTTAACACCACGGGTGCTTTCGTCAACTGGGGAATCAAAGACAAAGATTTGCTTGTGCCTTACAGTGAACAACGTGCGCGTTTTGCTGCGGGTCAGAACATTCTGGTTTACGTGTACACCGATAAAGCGTCGGGCCGTATTGTGGGAACAACGAAGTTCAACAAACTGCTGGATAAAACGCCAGCGAAGTACGCGCAAAATGAACAGGTTGATTTGATCATCGCTGAACGCTCGGACCTTGGCTACAAAGCGATCATCAATGGCCAGCATTGGGGCATGATTTTCCCATCCGATGTATTTGGTAAGCTCTTCATCGGTAAGAAGCTGAAAGGTTACATCAAGAATATTCGTGAAGATGGCAAAATCGATCTGGCGCTGCAGAAAGTGGGCGTAGCGAAGATGGATGATCTGAGCGAGAAAATTCTGGAAACGTTGCAGAAGAAAGGTGGCTTCCTGCCACTGAGTGACAAATCGACTCCGGAAGCAATTTTCGCAACTTTCCGTACCAGTAAAGGCACGTTTAAGAAGACCATTGGCGGTCTGTTCAAACAGGGCAAAATCCTGATTGAAAAAGACGGCATTCGCCTGGCTGAATAATCCACAAAAAAAAAGGCCAGAAACGTAAGGCGTTTCGGGCCTAGGGGAATGGCTCCAAAGAGCCTGCGCTAATAGAACTGAGTCTGAGACTGCTTAACGTTAAGTGTAGTACAGACTCATTTTTTCGCGACAAGCAGCCAGCATTTCATGCTGGCGTTTAGCGGTTCAGAATAAGTTTTTATCTCTGACCAGTTCACGAGGCAGACCGTTTTTGACGCGATTGCCCACCCATTTCCCCAGTCCAATCACATCGTTACCATAACGAACAATTACTTCGCCTTGGCCACTTTGACCTTGTGGACGGACATCTCGTCCCATGTACCATTCGCGTGCATCTTCAACCGAAAGTTCAACGCAACGGGTTTCTTGCCCGGTAGCTAGCGCGGTCGCCACCTGATGCTGCCAGCGGTATCCTTTCTTGTGCGTTTCGGCGATTTTGATCCCCATTCGGGAAAAGCGCAGTTCGCCCAACATCGGTTCCAACGCATTAGGGAACAGCCACACATCGCCGTCTCGAAGCCAGATGCTGCTGTCAGCAGGTAGGGAGATACCCAGAGTGGTTTGCAGCTGTTTCTCCACATCGGCTTGGATCTTGTTGCTCGCTTTCTCGAACGGGAACTTGCCCAAACGTTTTTTGACTGGTGGAGCCGCAACGGCGGCAAGTTTACGCATACGTGCCACAAAGAAGCCTTCACAGTCATAAACCTGAGGGAAAATGTGCAGGAAACCTTCTTCAGTAATGGCTTTGTCGGCATCGGTGAACAGAGAGTCGAGGCGCTCAAAACTCACCGCATCGCCGTAGGTGTTTTTCAAGTGCCAGCACACTTGCTGGTTCTCTTCACAACTCAATGTACAGGTTGAATACACCAAGACACCGCCGACCTTCAGTGCCTGAAAAGCACTTTCAATCAAGTCTTTCTGCGTATCTGCAATCGATAATACAGACTCTTTGCTCCAGTTTTTCATGGCATCCGGATCCTTACGGATCGTGCCTTCGCCAGAGCAGGGCGCGTCAATCAATACGGCATCGAACTGTTCCGGTAACCATCCGCCGAAGACTCGGCCATCAAAATTACTCAGCGCTGCATTGCGAATACCACAGCGTTCGATGTTGGCATGCAGCACTTTTACGCGACTGGCTGAGAATTCGTTCGCGACCAGAACCCCCTGGTTGTGCATTAGCGCAGCCATCTGAGTAGTTTTGGACCCCGGTGCTGCCGCCATATCCAGTACTGAGTGGAAAGCGTCTGCTTCATCCATAAACAGTGCTGAAACTGGCATCATGGAACTGGCTTCCTGAATGTAGAACAGACCAGCCATGTGTTCGGCGGTGTTGCCAAGTGGCACTTCGCTTTCATCGGCTTCGATCCAGAATCCGGTTTCGCACCACGGCACAGGCTCCAATGCCCATCCTTTCTCACTGGCGCGTTGCTGAAACTCTTCCACACTGATTTTTAACGTGTTGACGCGAACACTTTTGCGCAGTGGTCGCTGGCAAGCTGCGATAAAATCTTCCATGTTGAGGGATGCCGGAAGGATATCAGCGATCGTAGTAAGAAATTCTTCTGGGAGAGAGATATTCGAATGCAAAATGGTGTCTCAGTCTTGGATTTTGGGGCGGAATTATATACCTATCATTGCCGTACTTGAAGTTACAGAGACGCTGGATATAAAAAGGCAGCCATCAGGCTGCCTTTTTTAGCTCATATCGTCAGGGCTTAGGAATGGCAGTTCGCCATTTTTTCCACTCTTCCTGAGGGGTCGGATAGAGGTAGAACGATTGACCCGCTTTGGCGGCAGCAGTCAGCTGTTTTTGCTCTGGGGTGGCAAAGGTAATCCCGCCGCGCACAATACTGTCTAGCGTGCCGGCTTTGACATTGGCACCACTCAGGCCGATAGAAACGTCTAAGCCGGAAGTATTCCAGAACAGGCTATTCTCACGCACCAGATAAGCGTACTTCGACTCAATTTCGATAGTGGAGATGACGCGATCCGCAAAGTTGCCCAGGCGAACATCCGTTACGCGGCCGACTTCGATGTCGCGGTAAAGTACAGGCGTACCCACATCAATTGAACCTCGGGTCTCGCTTTGCAGGCTAAAGGTGATGCCTTTTGCCTGATAGGGCATAGCAGACAGCGTAAACTGTTTGGTCGCTTTGCCGCTGCCCGGTTTCACTTCAATCGCCTTTGAAATCAGATTCTGCAAGTTGGAGACGCCTTTGAGTCCTACCTTCGCTTCCGCTAGCCAGAATACGGATCCCGCTTTAGTGATATAGGGCGCGTAGGTCGGTTGAATCCGGGCTTTGAAGCGCACTTGTGGTGAGGAAAAATCCGGCAGCACGTCGGTGATTTCGCCCACCTGAACACCGTTGTATTTGATTGGTGTTCCGATGGTAATGCCAGTATTGCCTTGGGCGACCAGCATGATCTCTTCACCATATTTTTGCGCTTGTTGATAATCCGGGTAGAGCTTCCATAGTTCACCCTGTTTGTTTTCGACGCCGTTGATGTTGTCGAACTCTATGCCGCCCTGAATCAGGGTTTGCAGGGGAGCAGCTTTGATACTGACGCCGGACAAAGATGCGTTCACTTCAACGCCGGATCGGCTCCAAAACACGGTTTGTGATGTAATCAAGTGCTTGTACTGATTCTCAATTTTTGCCTCAATCACAACACCGCTTTGTGTCAGCTTGAAGCTGGATACCGTGCCGACTTTAAGATTGCGGTACAACAACGGGCTGCCAGCGTTCACCGGGGGCAGTTCTGGCGCGAATAATTGCAGGGTTTGTGAACCAGACTGATTGTACTTGGCGATTTCAGCCAAAGATTGATTCTGATACAGGCGGTAAGATTGCTGCGTCTTCTCACTGCCTTCGCTGACAAAACTGATTGAGCCGGTTAACAACTGTTTGGCCGGTGGAATCGAAACGCTCAGGCCAGATTCTGTCAATGCAGCACTGGCGGAACCTGTCACGTAAAAACGGCTTTGCGATCGAACAAGCGAGGCGTACTGCTTGTCAATCAGCACATCAAATTCCACCTTATCAGCGGCAAGCTTCACGGCGGTTACCGAGCCGACGGCGACACCGCGATAGAGGATCTGTGCGTCTTTTTCCAAGCCAAATGAACTTTCAGCAATCAGTTTTAGCGCGACTGAGCGTGACTGCTCCTGGCTAAATTCAGCTTTGCGCACGGCGGTAAAATGACGCGCACGGTCGCCTTCGCCTGGCACCAGAGTAAGAAAATTGCCTTTCACCAAATTAGCGAGGTTTTCTACGCCAGTCAGCGATACTTTAGCTTCTTCGAGGACAAAATGGCTGCCTGAATTCAGCAAATCACTGAACGCAGGCTGAACTGCCGCTGATGCGACAATTTTGTCGTTGTTGAGTTGAAGGTTAGTGATTTGACCGATTTCAATTCCGCGATAAATGATCGGCGCACCTGACGGATTAATGTTGTTGTTATCCGGCAGATCAATTTTGACCGGAATACCGCGGCCTGCAGTTTTTAAATCGCGATAGAGCCGGAACTGGGTATTCTGTTCGACGGGTTCACCACCATCGGGGGAATCGACCGCAATTGAGCCACCAATCAGAGCGCTCAGGCTTTCCAGACGTACATCGATGCCATCAAAACCAACCGTGGTTCCAACGCCACTGACGTTCCAGAAGCGGCTTTCGCTGGTAATGATGTGGCGATATTCGTTCTTGATGGAGGCTTGAATGATGACGGATTTTGCACTTTCATCGAGCTGATAACTGTAGACTTCACCAATCGGGATTTTCTTGTAGACGATTTGAGAGCCGATAGAAATACCGCCGAGATCGCTGGCTTTCAGGGAAATGGTCAGCCCGCTGTTGGCCAGCAGATCCGAGGGTGCAGAGTCTAAAGCATGATATTCATCGGGATGATCACTTTGTCCATCAATGTTGCTGCCAGGTTGAATTGCGATGTAGTTACCTGACACCAGCGCATCAAGACCGGAAACTCCGGACAGACTGGCGGTCGGTTTGACCAGCCAGAATCGCGTATCGGCAGAGAGCAGGCGAGTAGCTTCGGGGTAGACATCGGCTTCCACATAGATGCTGTTAAGATCGGAGGAGAGTTTAATGTCTCTGACCATACCCACTTCCAGACCTTGATAGCGAATGGTGGTACGGCCCGCGACCAGGCCTTGCGCATCGGAGAAGTAGATCTGTATGCGATCGCCTGCGTCGTGAATGGCTTTAACCACCAGCCATCCGGCCAGAATCATGGTCAGAATCGGCAAAATCCATAACGGTGAAATGCCCTTATTACGCCTTACGTCCGGCGAGTAGGCTTTTTGTTTTGTTGGTTCGTTACTCATTATCAGACTCGTTCTTCGAAACGGCACCCGGATAGTTATCCCATATCAGACGAGGGTCGAGGCTTTCTGCGGCGAGCATCGTCAATACGACGACCATACCAAAAGCAACGGCGCCATACCCGGGCGTAAAATCAAGAATCTGGCCGCGATCGACCAAAGTCAGCATGATGGAGATGACAAACAGATCCATGACGGACCATTTGCCAATCCATTTAATCACATAAAAAATGAACATTCTCTGGCGGTGGTAAACCTGCCGCTTAAAGCGTATCGCCAGCAATAAATAGATGAGGCCGAGAATTTTCGCTACCGGGACGACAATACTGGCAACGAAAATAATAATAGCAATGCCGATCATGCCGCTGTTCACCAATGAGGCAACACCGGAAAAAATGGTGTCTTCCAAACGCTGGCCATTGGTGATCAGGATTGAAATCGGGATGATATTGGCGGGGAAAATGGCCACGCTGGCCGCTATCACATACGCCCAAGTACGTTCAATCGACTGTGGCTTGCGATGGTAAAGTTTGTGATGGCAACGAGTGCAACGAGCCCCTTCTTCCTGAGATAAATGGCAGTTATGGCAGTGAACCTGTTTATTGTGCGCGTCGTAATCACGCTCCGGTTTCCAAGCTTCCCAGTAGCGGCGCACGCTGATGCGGCTGATGAGCAGCACCGTAAACAGCTGCAACAGCACCAGGCTATACAGGGCTGGGCCGATAAACACATCGGAATAGTCTTTGAGTTTGAAACAAGAAACAGCCACGCTGACCAGGAACACATCCATCATCGCCCATGATTTGAGTTTCTGTATCAGGGTCAGCGAGTAACGAAGCCCGGTAAACCAACGATGGTGAAGCGATATATGGGCTACCACGACCGAACCACAGACGAGAAACGGCGCCAGCGTACTGCAGAAGAAAACCAATAAGGCGAGGGCGAAGTAACCTTCATTACTTAATGCGATGATGCCGGCAGGCAATGAGGCCGGGATCATAACACCGACCAGGCGAATACTGATGAAATCGAAAAACTGCGACGGAATAAACAGTAACAAACAAGTAATCGCAACGGCTAAGTTGCCGGATAACGAAGGGCTGCCGCCGCGGTACAGCTGAGTGCCGCAACGCGGACAATAAGCACTTTTCCCTCGTTCGACCGAGATGACATCAACGGGCAGCTCGCATCCCTGACACAAGCGAACAGAGCCGCTGTCAGTTAAATGTTGCTTTAACGCTTTGATTTTCATCGCAGCGTTTCCTTATTATACATGGTGACGTTGTCACCGTTATGCGTGCGATTGTATTGAACCATACAATGTTTGATACAAACCTTCTTGTTCAACCAGCTCTCCGTGAGTGCCGGATTGACTGACATGACCATCTTCCAGCACGTAAATCAAATCGGCTTGTTTTACTGCTGACAGACGATGCGCCACGATCAGTGTTGTTCTTCCGTGCAGAAACTCTGTTAACGCTTTATGTAATGCCGCTTCGGTGGCGGTGTCGAGCGCTGAGGTCGCTTCATCCAAAATCACAAATTTCGGATTGCTCAAAATCATACGCGCAATCGCTAAGCGTTGTCGCTGGCCGCCCGATAAACGAATGCCGTTGCGTCCGATCTGGGTGTCGAGGCCCAGATTCAGTTTAGTGATCACGTCCTGCATCTGCGCGATATCTAACGCACGCCACAATGACAGCTCGTCATAATCGCTTCCGAGGGTGAGATTATGCCTTAAAGTGTCATTGAAAAGTACAGGTTGTTGTAATACCACGGCTATCTGGCTTCGAATCACATCAAAGCTGATGTCATCGCAGGTCTCTCCGTTGTAGCGAATCTCTCCGGAATTTGCCCGGTATACGCCAATCAGCAATTGAATCAGGGTGGATTTGCCGCCGCCACTGGCACCCACTAATGCGACCTTTTTACCAGCCGGGATCTCAAGTGACAGATCATCTAACACTTTGTGTTCGCCGTCGTAAGAGAAGTTAACGTGCGAAATTGACACTTCCACTTCGCGATCATCGGTAAACGGATTGACCTTACTGGGCGGACGATGTTCTTCTTCTAGCTGAAGCAACTCGTTGATGCGGGTGAGGGCCGCTTTGGCGCTGTACCAGGAAAACTGAATGCCGAGCAGTTCCTGAACCGGACTGAGCATAAACCATAAGTATCCGAACACTGCGAATATCTGGCCAATAGTTAAGTCGCTGAAAACTACCATCAGCATCGCGACGGCGCGAAAGAGTTCAAAGCCCAGCAGAAATAATAAGAAGGACAGACGGCCAGCGGCCTCCGATTGCCAGGCATATTTGTCAGCGTGGTTGCGAACTTCGTCTGCATGCGAGGTCAGTTGGGCGAGAAATTCCCGCTCTTTGTTCGCCGCGCGCAACTGATAAATGCCATCCAGCGTTTCGACCAGACGATTTTGGAAACGTTCAAAGGCCTGATTCTCTCGTTTCTTGAGGTGTTTGACCTTGCTACCGAGCTTGCGAGAAAAATAAATCACAATCGGGTTGACCAGCAAAATAAACATACCTAACCGCCATTCGAGCCACAGCAAAACGATCGCGGTGCCAATGACGGTGAGGAAACTGATGAGGAACTTACTTAATGTCGTGCCGATGAATTGATCGATCGTCTCGATATCGGTAATTAAATGGGCGTTAATCCCGCCGCTTCCTCGGGTTTCATATTGCTTTATGCTGATGCGCCCCAATTTATCAATCATCTTGCTGCGCATTTGGAAAGTGATGGTTTTGGAAACCAGAGTAAACTGCCGGTTCTGCACGATATTGAGTAGTTGGCTGGCCGCACGCATCAGTACCACCAGCAGCAGGGTAAACATGATGTAACCGGTTGGCGTTTGCCAGTCGGATGGGAGCCACTTGTTCATGACCGCCAGACCTGTGCCTGGCTTATTGAGAAGAACCTCATCAACCATCAGTGGCATAAGTAGCGGGATGGGTACACTGATTAAAGTTGCAGCGATCGCAATCGCATTAGCGTACAACAACTTAGACTTATGTTTTTTAACTTGAGTTATGAGCCAAGAACGGCTAATAGTGTCACTGGTATACGTCATTATAATGAGAATGCATCCTATTTAACTTCTGGGTGCCATTGTACGTAGAACCTTTAGTGAAGTCGTTATTTTTCAATTGGAAGTTAATATGAAAATAGAACATTACCACCGCTTAACCAAGCAAGCTGTTGCGTTATTAGAGTCTGAACCGGATATGATCGCAAACTTGTCGAACTTAAGCGCACTGCTCAACATGGAGTTAGAAGACCTGAACTGGGTAGGTTTCTATCTGATGCGTGATGGTGAGTTGGTACTTGGTCCGTTCCAGGGTAAACCTGCGTGTGTGCGCATTCCTGTCGGACGTGGTGTATGTGGTACTGCGGTTGCCACCAATTCTGTTCAACGTGTTTATGACGTCCATGAGTTCGAAGGTCATATTGCCTGTGATGCGGCAAGTAACTCTGAGATCGTGATTCCGTTTTCTATCAACGGTGAAGTTGCAGGCGTGTTAGATATTGACAGCCCAAGTGTTGGCCGTTTTTCAGAAACTGACGAAGAAGGACTCACGTTTTTGATGACTGAAGTAGAAAAGCTGCTTAATTCACACGCGAACAAGGCATAAATTGGTCTTTGCCTGTGGTTTTTCGTAGTCAGGTCACTATAATACCGAACATATTTATACTTAATGCTTCGCGGACCAGCCGCATCAACCAGGAATCCTCATGGAAAACACTGAAAAGTTAAAAAACAGCAAAGAAGTGATTGCGTACATTGCTGAATGTTTCCCTAACTGCTTTACTTTAGAAGGTGAGGCTAAGCCTCTAAAAATTGGTATCTTTCAAGATCTTGCTGAGCGCCTAAGTGAAGACTCTAAAGTAAGCAAAACTCAACTTCGTGCAGCACTAAGACAGTACACTTCGTCTTGGCGTTACCTGCACGGTGTTAAAGCTGGTGCGGTTCGTGTCGATCTAGATGGTAATGCATGTGGTGTATTGGAAGAGCAACATGTAGAACACGCAAAAGCGGCGTTGGCAGAGAGCAAAGCTCGTGTAGACGCCCGTCGTAAAGAGCAAGGAAAAAAGGTGCGTGAAGACGCAAAAGCGAAGCCGAAGGCAGCGAAAAAGCCTCAAGCTCGCCGTCCTCAGCAAAAAGCGGCACCAAAAGCGGATAAAAAGCCTGTAGAAACACGTGCTCTGACAGCTGATGAACTGAATGTTGGCAAAGAAGTGAACGTGAACATGGGCAAAGGCAACATGGCTGCGACCATCGTTGAAATCAATAAGGAAGATGTGCGTGTTCAACTCGGCAACGGCCTGCAAATGGTTGTGAAAGCGGAGCACTTGCGCGCATAAAGGAGAAATTCCTACGCATGAAATGCCGTTCAAAATTATCTCTGATTGCTGCTAGCCTTTGGCTAGCAGCCTTTTCAGTTCAGGCTCTCGAAGCCAATATCCACAAAGAGGATCTTCCTCTTCTTTCCCCTGAAGTTCAGCATGAAACCGCGAGCAAACGCGTTACGTCTCGTTTTACTCGTTCTCATTACAAACATTTCAATCTCGACGATCAGTTTTCCCAAGCGATTTTTGAACGTTATATCGAAATGCTGGACTACAATCGCAACCTGTTTACTCAGGCTGACATCGATTCTTTCAAAGACTGGTCAGTTCAACTTGATGACCAACTCAAGGTAGGCAATAACCAAATCGCCTTTGATTTGTATAACCTGTCGATGGAAAAGCGTTTTGACCGTTTTCAATATGCGCTGTCTTTATTGGACCACGAAATCACCTTTGATACCGATGAATCGATTGAGCTTGACCGTTCAAAAGCGGCGTGGCCAAAAGATCAGGCTGAAGTCGATGAGTTGTGGCGTAAACGCGTTAAATACGACGCGCTGAACCTCAAGCTGGCGGGTAAAGAGTGGCCGGAAATCAAAGAAACGCTGGCGAAACGTTACAACAATGCGATTAAACGCCTAACTCAAACGCACAGTGAAGATGTATTCCAACTTTACATGAATGCGTTTGCACGTCAGATTGACCCGCACACCAGCTACTTATCACCTCGCAATGCCGAGCAGTTCCAGTCTGAGATGAATCTTTCACTGGAAGGTATTGGTGCTGTGCTGCAGATGACGGACGACTACACCGTAATTCGTTCACTGGTAGCCGGTGGTCCGGCTTCGAACAGCAAACAGTTGGGTGAGGGTGACCGCATTATCGGTGTGGGCCAAGACGGTGAAGATATTGTCGATGTCATTGGCTGGCGTTTGGACGATGTTGTACAGCTGATTAAGGGACCGAAAGGGACCAAAGTGAAGCTGCAGGTTCTGCCTGACGGCAAAGATGCAAAAAGTCACGTTGTCACAATTGTACGTGACAAGATTCGTCTGGAAGACCGCGCAGTTAAGTCAGAGATCATTGAAAAAGATGGCAAGAAAATCGGCGTGCTTGAAGTCCCGAGTTTCTATGTTGGTCTGTCTCAAGATACTGACAAGCTGATCACTGAGCTGAAAGCAAAGAATGTAGATGGCATCATCGTGGATCTGCGTAATAACGGTGGCGGCGCGCTGACAGAAGCAACAGCGTTATCTGGTCTGTTTATTACCAGTGGTCCGGTAGTTCAGGTTCGAGACAGCTACGGCCGAGTGAATGTGAACAGCGATACGGACGGCAAGGTGAGTTACAGCGGCCCGATGACCGTTCTGATCAACCGCTACAGTGCTTCAGCGTCTGAAATTTTTGCCGCAGCAATGCAAGATTATGGCCGTGCGATCATTTTGGGTGAAAACTCATTTGGTAAAGGTACGGTTCAACAACATCGCTCGTTAAATCATATTTACGATCTGTTTGATAAAGAGCTGGGTTACGTACAGTACACCATTCAAAAGTTCTACCGTATTGATGGCGGCAGTACTCAGAACAAAGGTGTCATTCCGGATATTGCTTTCCCGACAGCGGTTGATGCTGCTGAAACGGGTGAAAGTATGGAATCGAATGCGCTGCCTTGGGACAGTATCGATAAAGCGAAGTATGAAAAGCTGCATGATTTTCACAAGATGATCACGGCACTGAGTGCGGAACATCAGACGCGCATCGCTAAGGATATGGAGTTTAGCTTTATCCAGCAGGATATTGCGAAGTACAAAGCAGAGAAAGACGATAACTACCTGTCTTTAAATGAGAAAGTACGTAAAGCTCAGAGTGAGAAATCTGATCAGGAACGCTTAGATCGTATCAATACTCGTCAGAAAGCGATGGGCAAGAAAGAGTTTAAGACGTTGCAAGATGTGCCAAAAGATTACGAAGCACCAGATGCTTATCTGGATGAATCGGTCGCCATCATGGTGGACATGATCAAGCAATCGTAAGATGCAAATGATGAAAAGCGGGCTTTAAGCCCGCTTTTTTTGTCCGTTGAGTTTTATTAGACATGCACCATTTGCATCGCGATATCGCGGCCATTGCCGCGAATACGATCAATCGTTGCCGCGAAACTGGCCGATACTCTGAGTAGTCGTGAATCCGGATGTTCGGCAAGAAAGTTTGCTTTATCCAACTCTTGCTGAAACAAATCCCAACGTTCGTTGATGGATCGCGCAAAGTGCAGAATCGTTGCCAGTTTGGGTGATACCTCGGCCTCTCTCGGTTCGTTGAAATGTTCAATGGCATCGGCCATCTCTTCCGGAAATTTCCAACTGCGTGCAAGCCGTGCACCCAAGGTCGGAGAGGAGACATCCAATAACTCTTCCTGAACAGAGAAAGGCTCTTCTCCTAACTCAATTCTTTGATTAATAACCATGGCCTGTTCCGGAACCAGCGTATGAATCATCAGCTCGCCGATGTTGTGCAGAATGCCAGTGGTGAATACTTCGTTCGTGTCCATACCGACTTCCGCTGCAAGCTTGCTTGAAATCACCGATACTTCAAAGGTGTCTGTCCAATACTTTTCCATATCCAGTGTCGTGATATGCGGGAAAGCGCTCGACAGCACGGACGCTACGACCAGAGTTCTGACTGGCCCCGTTCCCACTCGAATCAAGGCATCATTGACGGTTGCAATGGTTTTGTTGCCGCCAAAATGTGCAGAGTTCGCCATACGTAACAAGCGAGCGCTGAGTACCTGATCCATTTCAATTTTATGGGCGAGTTGGTGAAAATCGACATCGTCCTGATTCACCATTTCAAGTAATTCGTGCAGCAGACTTTGAATGCGGGGAAGTTCGTTTAAACGAGAAATTAGTGCCACCTGACTCATGTTTGTTGTCTCCTTGAGGATTTGGTTTTCTGACTATAGTTCAGCCGTTCTCAATAAGACAAAATTGACGGTTACACTTTTTTAACAATAGTTCGGCCGTTATCTTTTGTTTAAAACGGAGAAGAAAACCAAGTTTTATATCCACTTAGATAGGCCCATTTATCAACAGAACGATCAGTAAAAAGTCGTTGAAAAGAATGGTTATTGTGATTTATATCAAATAATTTAGCGTTATGTGTACGGTCAGCCTAAGCTTAAAGAAAAAAGTGAGGGGAAGCGCGATGAAATGGGTAATGATGATTTTCGCTTGTCTGAGCTTGGTTTCCACCGGCCCAGCGTTTAGCGTAAATGATTCTGATAACAGAGATTTAACACAGTTTGACCAGCCTTTTTTATTGGGTGACTGGTATCTGATTAATCCTAATCCGGAAGAATCGCGGGAGAATTTTCTGGCGATTAAGCTCAACTTAGAGTCTGACTATACCTTTGCTATTGATATACAAAAGAAAGACTACAGTGTGGATCATTGGGAAGGTATGTACGCAGCCAACAATGACACCATTATTCTTGGGCTGAACTCCGACGAACCTCAGGTTTATGCCTATAAAGGCAATCATAATTTGTTGCATCTCAATGGCGTTACGTTCACTAAAGCTTTATCGAATGCGTTGGCAGGAATTTGGTCCAGTACGTCGCTGTCTGGTGATGATCTCTCTTCAGGAAACATTCAGAGTGTTGACCTGATTCTCCAACCCGATTTTGTGTTTCTGTTCCGGGCCAGTGGGAGCAATGGTATCGAAGCCATTCACCGTGGAGTCTATTACACAGAGGGGAATCATCTTGTACTGATGTATGAAGATGGTGAACAGGACACACGCTACACCCTAAATCAGGACCAGCTGACGTTGGAAGTGGAAGATGGCTCGATGTATGCGGTGATGGATCGTATCCGTTAACAGCAACGCCAGAAGTTTTCTGAACCACTGCCTAGTCGTTGATGATTAGAGAAATCTGTTATTCCGTTCTTACTCGCTAGCAAGATAACGAGGTATTTAATGCAAATACCTCGTTTTTTCTTTTCAGGGGTTGTTATTAGCGCCAACAAGCCTAAGATCTGTATCACCAAGTAATTGGGAATAGTCACATATCATTACGTCAAAAGGATTCCGACAATGGCTCAAACTCCACAGGCCAAGTATCGTAAAGATTATAAAGAGCCTTCACATACCATTTCCGACATTGAACTGACCTTCGATCTTCATGACACAGCGACAACAGTGACCGCTGTTTCTCAAGTTAAGCAGCAAGGTGACAGTACAACGTTAGTTTTGGATGGCGAAGGACTGGAATTAAAAGCGCTGCAAGTTAACGGCGCAGACTGGCAAGATTACACACTGTTGGAAGCGGGCATTGAGATTCGCGCATTACCGGCAGTTTTTGAACTCACCATCGTTACTTTAACCAATCCGGAAGCGAACACCGCGCTGGAAGGTTTGTACAAGTCGGGTGGTGCATTCTGTACTCAGTGTGAAGCAGAAGGCTTCCGCCGCATTACTTATTATCTCGACAGACCAGACGTGCTGGCGAAATACACCACCACAGTCATTGCTGATAAAGCACAATACCCATTCCTGCTCAGCAACGGCAACAAAGTTGAACAGGGCGAAGCGGAAAATGGTCGCCACTGGGTAAAATGGCAGGATCCACATCCAAAACCAGCGTATCTGTTTGCCTTAGTGGCTGGCGATTTTGATGTACTGCGCGACAAGTTTGTAACCCAATCCGGCCGCAATGTTGATCTGGAAATTTTTGTCGACAAAGGCAATCTGGATCGTGCGCATCACGCGATGGCGTCGCTGATCAATGCGATGAAGTGGGATGAAGAGCGTTTCGATCTGGAATACGACCTCGATATCTACATGGTTGTGGCGGTCGATTTCTTCAACATGGGCGCAATGGAAAATAAAGGTCTTAACATCTTTAACTCCAAGTATGTGCTGGCCAACGAGAAAACGGCGACCGATACCGATTATCTGGGTATCGAAGCGGTGATCGGACACGAATATTTCCACAACTGGACGGGTAACCGAGTAACCTGTCGTGATTGGTTCCAACTGAGCCTGAAAGAAGGTTTAACCGTATTCCGTGATCAGGAATTCTCATCGGATCTGGGTTCTCGCGCGGTAAACCGAATCAACAATGTACGCATTATTCGCGGTCCGCAGTTTGCGGAAGATGCGAGCCCGATGTCGCATCCGATCCGTCCGGATAAAGTGATCGAGATGAATAACTTCTACACCCTGACCGTTTACGAGAAAGGCAGTGAAGTGATTCGCATGATGCATACTTTGTTGGGTGAAGAGGGCTTCCAGAAGGGCATGAAGCTGTACTTCGAACGTCACGATGGCACGGCGGCGACGTGTGAAGATTTCGTTTCTGCAATGGAAGATGCGTCCGGCGTTTCACTGGAACAATTCCGTCTATGGTACAGTCAATCGGGCACACCAACGGTGAAAGTGAGCAGTGAGTACGATGCGTCAGCGAAAACTTATGCACTGACCATTGAACAACACACAGAGGCGACGCACGAGCAGAAAGAGAAACAGCCGTTGCACATCCCATTCGATGTCGAACTGTATACAAAGAGTGGTGAAATCATTCCGTTACAATGTCACGGTAAGGTGGTGGCGAATGTACTGGACGTGAAGGAAGCGAAACAAACGTTTGTGTTTGAAAATGTTCCTGAGCAACCAATTCCTTCACTGCTGCGTGAGTTCTCTGCGCCAGTTAAACTGGAATACGACTACAGTGATGAAGAGCTGACTTTCCTGATGGTGCATGCGACTAACGAGTTTGCCCGTTGGGATGCAGGACAGATGTTGCTGGCGAAATACATTCGCGCGAACGTCAACAACGTGCAGCAGGGCAAGTCCGTGGAATTGTCTGAAGCGGTAGTGGATGCATTCCGCGGTGTGTTGCTGAGCGATGTTCTGGAACCTGCGTTTGTGGCGGAGATGCTGTCGCTTCCAAGCCACAATGAAGTGTCGGGTTGGTACAAACGTGTCGACGTTGATGCAATTGCTCAAGTGCTGAAAGCGATCAAAGTGATTCTGGCAACGGAGCTGGAAGATGAGTTGAGCGCCACTTACCATACATTAAAGCAAGCAGAGTACACCATTGAACATGCGGCGATTGGACGTCGTGCACTGCGCAACACTTGTCTGGCCTATTTGGCTTACACTGAGCAAGGCAACGAGTTGGTGAAAACTCAGTATGCGCAAGCCAACAACATGACTGATACTATCGCGGCAATGTCTGCAGCGAACTCTGCTGGCCTGGTATGTCGTGAATCACTAATGGCGGATTACAGCGATAAGTGGAAACACGATGGTTTGGTTATGGATAAATGGTTTGTGCTGCAAGGTTCTAACCCAGCGGAAAATGCGTTGGAAGTGATCAAGCAGACAATGAATCATGAAGCGTTCAGCCTGAAAAACCCGAACCGTACGCGCAGCCTGATTGGTTCATTCTTGAGTGCGAACCCGGTTCGATTCCACGCGAAGAGTGGTGAAGGTTACCGTTTTGCCGGTGAGATTCTGCGTGAGATGAACAGCAGCAACCCGCAAGTCGCATCACGCTTGATTGATCCACTGCTAAAATTCCGTCTGTACGATGAAGAGCGTCAAGCTATGATCAAAGCAGAACTGGAAGGGTTGAAAGCGATGGATAATCTGGCTCGTGATCTGTACGAGAAAGTTACCAAAGCGCTCGAAGACTAACAAATGATGAGGTGGCACTTCGGTGCCACCATTTTCAAACGATGAACCGTTATTTCTTTTCTCTCAACATTTCTTATCAGGCATTTTTGTCACACTATTCTGGTGCCGCCAGCACGGTATTAGTGTTAACAGAATGTGGCCTGCGCCTCCAATTGCCGGCAGCAAAATTTCGGCCATTTCTTAGCCAAATTGGAGTAAAAGGTCGATTTCGCCTAACTACTGACCAAAACAATAAGTTCCTAAAGTTAGAAGTTCTGTGAGTTCGGTTTTTTGCAGTAATTTAAATAGGTACATTAGTCACATTCTCAGACATTTCACCTCCTACCAGCCGTAAAATCATTAACTTTTTGTCAATAAAGCTTTTACAATAGTCCTGCATTACCAAGTGTAAGTTCTTTGCTTACGCCATACCCTACAAAGCCATAATTCTAATCTCTGGAGTCGCCTATGACCGCGCGTGAAAGTTTAATGCCGGTTCTGCTTGAAAAAGTGTATCAGCTAATTCAAGACAAACTTGAGCTTGCTCATCAACCCCTAGTCACTCAACTCGCACAACACCTTTTTAGTAATGTTGCACAAGACGATCTGATCGAACGAAATGAATCCGACTTATACGGAGCGGTCGTCAGCCTGTGGCACCATATCAACGAGAAGAAACCGGAAGAGCGCTCAGTTCGAGTGTTTAACCCAACGGTGAGTAAACAAGGTTGGCAATCAACCCATACCATCGTCGAAATCGTTATCCCGGATAGTCCTTTCCTTGTTGACTCCATCAAAATGGCTCTGAGCCGTTTGGATCTGACTTCTCACCTGATGCTCAATGGCCCGACTCAAATCGCGCGAAACGCCGATGGCACAATTAAAAGCATCAACGACGGCGAAGGTCCGCTGCAGTCACTGTTCCATCTGGAAGTTGACCGCCTGAGCAGCAAAGAAGAGATGACCGCACTTAAGGATGAGTTGCTGGATATTTTGAATGATACCTCGCTGGTGGTTCAGGATTGGAAACCAATGGCGAGCAAGTTGGATCAAGTGATCGCGCAACTGGAAAAGCAAAAAGATCGTATTCCGGTAGAAGCGGATCGTTGCGAAGAAACGTTGAAGTTCTTGCGCTGGTTGGGTAACCACAACTTTACGTTCATGGGCTACAAAGAATTTGACCTGGTGAATGTCGAAGGCGATACCGAGCTGCGTCCAACAGAAGAATCGGGCCTTGGCCTGTTTTCCGATGCGAAACGTGTTCGTACGGTTAAGCTATCCCACTTCCCGGATTCTGCACGCCTGGAAGCGAAAAAACCGTTCCTGCTGATCCTGACAAAAGGCAATAAGCAGTCACGTATTCACCGTCCGGCATACACCGATTACATCGGCATTAAGAAGTTTGATGAAACAGGTAAGGTCATTGGTGAGCATCGCTTTACTGGCCTTTACACCTCGGCGGTGTACAACCAGGCAGTGGAAAGCATTCCACTGATCCGCGAGAAAGTTGAGCGTATTCTGGCAGCCAGCGGTTACCGTGTTGGCTCATACGCTTATAAAGCGCTGCATAATATTTTGGAAAACTACCCGCGTGATGAACTGCTTCAAGCGCGTGAAGAAGAGTTGCTGGAAGTCGGTATGGGCGTGGTACAAATGCAGGATCGTGATTTGATCCGTCTGTTTGTGCGCAAAGACCCGTTTGGTCGCTTCTTCAGCTGCATGGTGTATGTCACCAAAGAGCGTTACAACACCGAACTGCGCCGCCATACACAACGAATTCTGAAACACTACTTTGGCTGTCAGCAAGAAGTGGAGTTCACCACTTACTTCTCAGAAAGCCCACTTGCCAGAACGCATTACATTGTTCGTGTTGATAACAACAACATGAACGTCGATGTTAAGAAAATAGAGCAAAACCTAATGGAAGCATCAACAACTTGGGATGATCGCCTATCTGAAGCGATCGTGGCAAACTTTGGCGAGAGCAAAGGTCTACCGCTTTCTAAAGAGTATCTGCACGCATTCCCTCGTTCTTACAAAGAAGATGTGATGCCGGGTTCTGCGGTTTCTGATATCGAAAGCCTGGAAGCGCTGAACGAAAACAACAAGCTTGGCATGTTGTTCTACCGCCCACAGGAAGAGAAGAAAGATTCTAAAGCGGTTCGCTTGAAACTGTATCACCGCGATGAGCCTATCCATTTGTCGGATGTTATGCCGATGCTGGAAAACCTCGGCCTGCGCGTCATTGGTGAATCACCATACGAAGTAGTGAAATCTAACGGCCAGACATACTGGATCCTGGATTTCTCAATGCTGCATAAGAGCGACAAAGAAGTGGATCTTCGCGAAGCGCGCGATCGTTTCCAACAAGCGTTTGCCGCAATCTGGAATGGTGGTCTGGAGAATGACGGATTCAACCGTCTGGTACTGGGCGCATCTCTGACTGGTCGTGAAGTCTCTATTCTGCGTGCATATGCTCGTTACATGCGTCAGGTTGGTTTCCCATTCAGTCAGCAGTACATCGAAGAGACACTGAACCATTATCCTGATCTGGCGAAAGGGCTGGTGGAACTGTTTGTTCGTCGCTTTGATCCTAAATTCAAAGGCGCACAGAAAGGTCAGGCTGATCTAGTCGCGAAACTGACTGAGCAGTTGGATCATGTGGAAAGCCTGGATGACGATCGTATTCTGCGTCGTTACATGGAAATGATCGCAGCAACCCTGCGTACCAACTACTTCCAATTGGACGAAAACAAGCAACCTAAGCCTTGGCTGGCTCTGAAAATGAAGCCGAGCGAGATTCCGGATATTCCAGCACCAGTGCCTGCGTTTGAGATCTTTGTGTACGCACCGGATATCGAAGGTGTGCACCTGCGTGGTGGTAAAGTTGCACGTGGTGGTTTGCGTTGGTCGGATCGTCAGGAAGACTTCCGTACAGAGATTTTAGGTCTGGTTAAAGCGCAACAAGTGAAAAACACCGTTATCGTACCTGTGGGTGCGAAAGGTGGCTTTGTGTGCAAGAAACAGTACATGTTTACAACGCGCGATGAGATCTTTGCCGAAGGCCAACGTTGTTACAAACGCTTTATCCGTGCGCTGCTGGATGTGACTGACAACATCATTGAAGGTGAACTGATCGCACCGAAAAGCGTCGTTCGTCACGATGAAGATGATCCGTACTTGGTTGTTGCAGCGGATAAAGGTACAGCAACGTTCTCGGATCTGGCTAACTCGGTTTCTGCTGAATACAACTTCTGGTTGGGGGATGCGTTTGCATCAGGCGGTTCAAACGGCTACGACCACAAAGCGATGGGTATCACGGCGAAAGGTGGTTGGGAATCAGTGAAGCGTCACTTCCGTGAAATCGGTATTGACTGCCAAACCACAGATTTCACCGCGATTGGTATCGGTGATATGGCTGGTGACGTATTTGGTAACGGTATGCTGCTGTCGAAACACATTCGTCTGCAGGCCGCATTTAACCACCTGCACATCTTTATTGACCCGACACCAGATGCAGCAAGCGGTTGGGAAGAGCGTAACCGTCTGTTCAATCTGCCTCGTTCAAGCTGGGAAGATTACAACGCGAAACTGATTTCTAAAGGCGGCGGCATCTTCTCTCGTAAGTCGAAGTCGATCACTTTGAGCCCTGAGATCCAGAAGATGCTTGGCACGAAGAAGACATCTGCAGCGCCAAACGATCTGATTAAAATGATCCTGAAAATGGAAGTGGATCTGCTTTGGAACGGCGGTATCGGTACTTATGTGAAATCGTCGGCTGAAACCCATACTGACGTTGGTGACCGTGCAAACGATGCGTTACGTATTGATGGCCGTGAGTTGAACGCTAAGATTGTCGGTGAAGGCGGTAACTTAGGTATGACTCAGCTAGGTCGTGTGGAATACGCACTGACTGGTGGCCGAGTCAACACCGACTTCGTCGATAACGTGGGTGGCGTAGACTGTTCGGACAACGAAGTGAACATCAAGATCTTCCTGAATGGCCTGGTTGCAAATGGTGATATGACCATTAAACAACGCAACCTTATCCTGGAATCGATGGAAGACGAAGTCGGCGAAATCGTTATTGAAGACGCTTACACCCAGTCTGAGTCGATTTCTGTAACCGAGCAACAAGGTGTTGATGTGGTGAAAGAGCAGATTCGCTTTATCCACCACATGGAAAAAGCAGGTCACCTGGATCGTGCACTGGAGTATATCCCAGATGACGAAACGCTGCTGGAACGCGAAAAACAAGGCATGGGTCTGACTCGTCCTGAACTGGCTGTTCTGGTTGCCTACGGCAAGATGGTGCTGAAAGAAGAGTTGGCGTGTGATGACATCGCAAATGATGAATTCCATGCGACTCAACTGGTGAAATACTTCCCGTCTGAGTTACGTTGTAACTTCTCAGATCAAATGAAGAATCACCCTCTGCGTAAAGAAATCATCGCAACAGCGCTTGCAAATCAGATGGTTAACGAAATGGGCTGTAACTTCGTGACTCGTCTGCAAGAAGAAACGGGCGCAAACCCAGTGGATATCGTTAATGCCTATGCAGCAGCTCGCGAGATCTACGGTTTGGGCGCAGTTCTGGAACAAGTTCGCACGCACGACAACAAAGCTACCGCGAACGCACAATATGACGTCATGTTCCATGTGCGCCGTACGCTGCGTCGTCTGTCTCGTTGGTTCCTGCGCAACCGTCCGGGTAAACAGTCAGTGCAAACGTTGATCGATTGCTACCAGTCAGATGTGAAAGCGATAGCGAAAGAGCTGGATCAACTGTTGGTTTCTGATGAAGTCGCAGAACACAAAGCCATGGCTCAAGTATGGACCGAGCAGGGTATCGATGCTGAACTGGCCAACTATGTTGCTCGTTTGTCTAGCTTGTACTCAGTACTGGATATTTCTACAGTATCTCGTGAAAAAGGCAAAACCGTTGAACAAACAGCGAAGCTGTACTTCAACTTGGGCGACCGTTTGTCACTGCACTGGTTCCTGAAACAGATCAATGGCCAGGCTGTGGATAACAACTGGCAAGCTCTGGCCCGTGCGGCATTCCGTGAAGATCTGGATTGGCAGCAACGCCAGCTGACTGCGCAAGTGCTTAACTGTGCATGTGAGCCAGAAAAACTGGACGTCATGAAAGCGCTGGAAGAGTGGATCGAAAACAACGAAACCTCTCTGCATCGTTGGGAAAACATTCTGAACGAGTTCAAAGTTGGTACGGTTCATGAGTTCGCGAAGTTCTCAGTTGCCATGCGGGAATTGATGCTCCTCAACTTAAACTGCCAGGCGGCGGAATAAGCATTGAATTGTTAGACAAATACGTCAATAATAACGCCCCGTTTATTCGGGGCTTTTTTCTTTCGGAGGCACAATGCTTTACCGCTTAGCCAGAGCTGGCTTTTTTCAACTGGATGCTGAAAAGGCGCATGAACTCGCCATTCAAAACTTCAAACGTTTCACTGGTACTCCTCTCGATCTCTTCTATCGTCAACACCTTCCAAACCGTCCTGTAGAATGCATGGGACTCACATTCAAAAACCCTGTTGGTTTGGCCGCTGGTCTGGACAAAAATGGTGAATGTATCGATGCGTTTGGCGCAATGGGTTTTGGCTTCGTAGAAGTAGGGACGGTGACTCCTCGTCCACAACCGGGCAATGACAAACCGCGTCTTTTCCGTCTTATCCCAGCAGAAGGTATTATCAACCGCATGGGATTCAACAATGAAGGTGTTGATCACCTGATTGAGAATGTTAAGAAGGCGAACTACGACGGTATCATCGGGATTAACATCGGTAAGAACAAAGATACACCGATTGAAAAAGGTGCGGATGATTACCTGATTTGTATGGATAAGGTATATCCATATGCCGGTTACATTGCGGTGAATATTTCATCACCAAACACCCCAGGGCTGAGAACGCTGCAATACGGTGAGGCACTGGATGAGCTTCTGGCTGCGCTGAAAGAAAGACAAGCGGAACTGACTGAAAAACATAACAAGTATGTACCGTTGGCTCTGAAGATCGCACCGGATCTTAGCGATGATGAGATCAAACAGATCTGCCAGTCACTACTGAAGAATAAGATTGATGGTGTTATCGCAACGAACACCACACTGGATCGCTCTTTGGTGGAAGGTATGAAAAATGCCAACGAAGCGGGTGGGCTGAGTGGTCGTCCGTTACAATCTCGCAGTACTGAAGTGATCAAGTGTCTGTATCAGGAGCTGGGTGATGAGATCCCAATCATTGGTGTCGGTGGTATTGACTCTTATGTTGCGGCGAAAGAGAAACTGATGGCTGGCGCGAAGTTAGTACAGGTATACAGCGGTTTTATCTACCACGGTCCGAAACTGGTCAGTGATATCGTCAAAAATCTATAAATGATCGCAATATATTGAGTTTCATGATCATTTAGAAAAAGTGACAAGGTGACAAACAGAGGGAATGAGATAATCATTTCCTCTTTTTTTTTGATTTTCCGTTCTTAGAATTACAGATATTCGTTGGCAAAGGTAATTTAAGCGTTTTACCTAATCGTTTGATAATAAGTAAATTGAGAGTCGGAACAATGCTTAAACCAAGTGACAAATGGAGTTGGTACTACTCAGATAGCGAAGGCTATTTGATGCTAGACCTGGGCGAGGAGATGGTGTTTCGCACGAATCTCAGCCGCAACCTTTTAGTCGATTGCGCCTTTTCTGACAATCACTTCACTGTTGACGATGCGTCTGACTACCAAACCTACAAAGAACGAATCAGCTGCCTGGATATGAGTGAGCCGCGCAGAGTTGAGCTGGCGCTGTATTGTGTAGCGGCAAAACGCTTTCACAAACCAGTTCAGCCCAAGAGTTGGTTCTTTGATTATCAGGGCGGGGATGTCGCTCCGGAAGAGGGTGACATTGTCAGTCTCGTGAATAGTTTCAACCAAGGATACTTTATTGTGCTTGAAGTGGGCGATAACGCTAGCTTGTGCGCTTTGGTTGATCTCGAGGCATTTGTGCTGAATGGATCTAAGTCACTCGATTTTGGTCAGGTGATTAAGGTGATGCATGATCGCATGGCCAACGCTAATCATATTCTGGTATCAGAGCCAATGGCTTTGGTCGGTTAATCTTTTCCCTAAGTTATTTTCGTTCCTTTTTTCATTTCCCATCGGCGTAAGCCGATTTTTTTTGCCTTCAATCTAGGTCCAAGTTCTCATCTTCGATGGAATAGTGGCGTCTTACGTCTGAGATTTAATCAACAATCGAATATTTTTTAGCGCAAAAGTGACAGGCTTTCTGGTGCTTGTTGCGTATCTTTCCACCTATTTATTCCCGTTTTACGTCATTTGTAACTAATTTACAGTGTAAAAGTTAATCTGGTATAGTCCAGAATTGAGGTGAATAAATACTCACTTCGTCTCTGGGGGCTGTAAATAGGTGAGGTGATTCGGAAACTCTCACTGAGGAAGCTCGTCAGTTACGTCTGTTGGACTAATCGCCATTTGTAGGGATTTTTAGTGAAATGATTCGTTTAGATTTAGGAATGGTCCGCATTGTCAGTTATAATCTGAGGCCATTTTTACCAGTCAAAGAACACTATGAATCAGTATCTAGCGGTTACCTCAAACGGTCTTGAGAACCTATTAGTCGAAGAATTAACAAATTTAGGGATTGTCGATGCCAAGCCTGTACAGGCAGGGGTGAAATTTAAAGCAACCAACGAGCAGATTTACCGTTGTTGCTTGTGGAGCCGCCTTGCTTCTCGATTCGTACGTGTGGTTGCCGAGTTTAACTGTCAGAACGACATGGATTTGTACCTGTCAGCGACAGCCATCAATTGGGTAAATCATTTCCACAGTACTAAAAAGTTTGTGGTCGACTTTAATGGTACCAACCGCGAAATTCGCAATAGCCAATATGGCGCAATGAAAGTTAAAGATGCGGTAGTGGACTGTTTTGAAAAGAAAAATCTACCACGCCCGTCGATCAGTAAAGATCATCCAGATCTTCGTATCCATGTGCGTCTACACAATGACAAAGCACTTCTAGGCATCGATATGGTTGGTGGTGGCCTACACATGCGCGGCTATCGCCCAGAGTCGGGCAAAGCGCCACTGCGTGAAACACTGGCTGCTGCGATTGTTATGCGCAGTGGTTGGAATGAGTCTAAATCTCTGCTCGATCCAATGTGTGGCTCCGGTACGCTATTGATTGAAGCTGCCATGATGGCGGCTAATATTGCCCCTGGTTTGAAGCGCGAGAAGTGGGGCTTCCAAGCGCTGGAAGACTTCGATGAAGAGCTGTGGGCGACCATTAAATCTGAGGCGAATGTACAGGCCAGAAGAGGCGCCAAAAAAGTTGACGCTAAGTTTTATGGCTTTGACAACGATTCTCGAGTGGTTCAGGTTGCTAAAGATAACGCGCGTCGTGCTGGTGTAAGTGATTTGATTGAGTTCACAGTCGGTGATGCAGCAAAACTGGTGCGTCCTACAGGCTTTGAGAACGGCGTGATCATCTGTAACCCGCCATACGGTGAGCGTTTAGGTACGCATCCTGGTCTCATCGCGCTATACACCGCTTTTGGCGCCCAGTTGAAGGCGCAGTTTGGTGGTTGCCAAGCTTCTATCTTCTCCAGCTCTGATGAGCTGCTTGCGTGTTTACGCATGCGTGCTGAAAAGCAGTTCAAATTGAACAACGGTGCGTTACCGTGTCACCAAAAGAACTACAGTATTGCCGTTCGAGCAGAATCGGAGCTAGCAGGAGACCGCCAGGAATCGTTAGTTGCTCCTGATTTCTCTAACCGTCTTAAGAAAAACATGGGCAAGATCGGTAAATGGGCTAAACGCGAAGGATTGGATTGTTACCGCATTTATGATGCCGATTTACCGGAATACAATGTTGCCATCGACATTTATCTCGATCATCTGGTAATTCAGGAATATGCAGCTCCGAAAAGTATTCCTGAAGAGACGGCAAAACGCCGCCTGACTGACATCATTCGTGCTGCAATTCAGGTGACGGGTGTTGATGCTAACAAAGTCGTGCTGAAAGTTCGTGAGAAGAAGAAAGGGGCCTCTCAATATCAGAAGCTTGGCCAACAATCAGAAACCATGTATGCCCAAGAATACGGTGTAAAACTGATTGTTAACCTTTTTGATTATCTTGATACCGGCCTGTTTTTAGATCACAAGTTGACTCGTCGCCGCTTGGGCCAAATGGCGAAAGGCCAGGATTTCCTGAACTTGTTTGCTTACACAGGTTCTGCCACCGTGCACGCAGCTTGTGGCGGTGCAAAATCGACGACTACCGTGGATATGTCTAAAACCTATCTGGATTGGGCAAAAGAGAATATGGCACTCAATGCTCAGGTGGGTCGTCAGCACCAGTACGTGCAAGCAGACTGTCTTCAGTGGCTAGAGAAGGCGACTGGTCAGTATGATTTGATCTTTATTGACCCACCGACGTTCTCGAATTCAAAGCGCATGGAACAGTCTTTTGATGTTCAGCGCGACCATATCCAGTTGATGACGAACCTGAAGCGTATTTTGCGTCCAGAGGGCACGATTGTGTTCTCAAATAACAAACGTCACTTCAAGATGGATATGGATCAGATGGAGGCGCTGGGTCTTCAGGCTCAGAATATTTCATCTCAGACACTGCCTCTCGATTTCGAGCGTAACAAACACATTCACAACTGCTGGATCGTGACGCACAAAAACTAATAGGGCACGGATGTGATAACTCTCTACAGCACGGAAGGCTGTCATTTATGTGAAATGGCCTATGACTTGCTTAAACAAGTTAAATTAGTTCAACAGGTTAACGTCGTCGACATTGCGTTCGACGACCAACTGTTTTCTCGTTACGGGGTCACAATCCCTGTACTTTCCTATCAGAACTCTGAACTGAATTGGCCTTTTGATATCAACGAATTAACTCAATGGTTAGAAAATAATGGCATTAATTACCATCCATAACGGGTTACTGGCATTTGGTGATCACCCATTGCTGGACCATGCAGATTTTGCGCTGCAGGAAAATGAACGCGTCTGTCTTGTTGGCCGCAATGGCGCGGGCAAATCGACATTGATGAAAGTGCTGGCGGGTGAAACCATCATGGACGATGGCAAAATGCAGGTTATGCAGGATGTTGTCGTTTCGCGCCTGGAGCAGGACCCGCCTCGCGATCAGGAAGGTAACGTTTACGACTATGTCGCTGGTGGCCTAAAAGAAGTCGGTCAGCAACTGAAGATCTATCAGGATCTGTTGGATCTGGTGGCGGTAGAGCCGACAGAAGCCAATATAAAGCGTTTATCTGCGATTCAAGAACAACTTGAGCATGCTGGCGCGTGGCGTTTCGAAGACAGAATCAAGAATGTTCTGAGTGCTCTGAAGCTTGATGGCCATACGAAACTGACGGATTTATCAGGTGGCTGGCAGCGTAAAGCGGCTCTGGCGCGCGCCTTGGTCTGTGATCCGGACGTATTGCTGCTGGATGAACCAACCAACCACCTGGACGTTACGACCATTGAGTGGCTGGAAGGTTTTCTGAAAGATTTCCGTGGTTCTATCATCTTTATTTCCCACGACCGTGCCTTTATCAAATCAATGGCGACGCGTATTGTTGATTTGGATCGCGGCAAGCTGAACTCGTTCCCGGGCAACTACGATAAATATCTGGTCGAGAAAGAGGAGCAGCTTCGCGTTGAAGACATGCAGAATGCCGAGTTTGATAAGAAACTGGCTCAGGAAGAGGTTTGGATCCGTCAGGGAATCAAAGCTCGACGTACTCGCAATGAAGGCCGCGTACGAGCGCTTAAAAAGCTGCGTGAAGAGCGTAGCGAGCGTCGTGAAGTGCAAGGTAAAGTGAATCTGCAAATCGATGACGCGGCTCGTTCAGGCAAGATCGTCTTTGAGGCGGAGAATCTGCAGTATTCCATCGATGGTAAATCTATTGTTAAAGATTTCAGCTTTAACATCATGCGTGGCGATCGTATCGCGCTGGTTGGCCCTAACGGCTGTGGTAAGAGTACATTGCTGAAACTGCTGCTTGGTGAGCTTCAACCGGATTCGGGCCGTCTGCATTGCGGAACCAAACTGGAAGTGGCGTACTTTGACCAGTATCGTGAAATGCTGGATCCGGAAAAATCGGTCATTGATAACCTGGCAGATGGTAAGCAAGAGGTTACGATTGGAGGTCGTCAGCGTCATGCGCTGAGTTACCTGCAGGATTTCCTTTTTGCTCCCAAACGTGCTCGTACGCCAGTTAAGGCTCTGTCTGGTGGTGAGAAAAACCGTCTGCTTTTAGCGCGTATTTTCCTGAAATCGAACAACCTATTGGTGCTCGATGAACCAACTAACGATTTAGATATCGAAACCTTGGAACTTTTGGAAGATTTGCTTGCCAATTACCAAGGCACGTTATTGTTGGTAAGCCACGACCGTGAGTTTGTTGATAATACCGTAACATCGAGTTGGATATTTGAAGGCGACGGTGTCATTGAAGAGTTTGTTGGAGGCTATCACGATGCCCAGCAACAGCGTCAGCAGGTTCTGCAGTCCCGTAATGCCGAAAAAGTAGTCAAAGCAGAGAAAGTGGTTGAGGAATCTCCCAAAACCGCGTCTTCTAAGGCTAAGTCTAAGAAGTTATCTTATAAACTTCAGCGCGAGCTGGAAACTCTGCCTGTCAAACTCGAAGAATTAGAAGCTGAGATTGAAGCTCTGCAGGAACAGGTGAATAGCCCGGACTTTTTTGGTCAGCCTGTAGAAGCAACACAACCCATTTTAGACAAGTTAGCTGCAACAGAGCAGGAGCTTGAAATTGCATTCGAGCGCTGGGAAGAGCTTGAAGCAATGCAACAGGAAAGTTAATGAAACCAATGAGTAGTAACACTTTTAAACTGACCTTTATTACCGCCGCGATCTTATCGTCGACTTCCGCGTCAGCAGCTTTATATCAGGTGGTGGAAGTTACCCCAGCAACGACAAGCAGTTATGTAAGCGCATATGGTGTAGCGATTCAACCAGGCACTGCTACTGATGGTAGCAGTGATTTGTCAAAAGGTTGTTTTGATTCTGGTGCGACCAACTGTAGTGAAGATGATTTTACGCTCGCTGGTGAGACCCGGCTAAAAGAAACGAATGCAGGTGAGGCTGTAGATGGTTTGAGTTTTCGTGAAGAAGCGCCTTTCGGAATGGATAACGCCTTCATCTATATTCAGGATTCGGATGATTTCGAAAATTATTGTGATGCTCAGTTACTTTATGCCACATGTGAGACGTGGGCTTCGATACGTTGGAATCTTTGGAGTAATGAGATCTCAGGTGTTTCGACTACCAACTCAATTGCCTTCACTGGCTCTTCGACTACTGGTTCTTCTGTAGACGAAAGTTACAACGTGGTAGTAAACAGTCTCGATGATTCAGGTGATCCGATTGGTATAAAACTGGCTCAAGGTGATGTTTCTAGTTATCGCCGTAATACTGTAGATGCTTTAGCGGATAACATTACAACTAGCAGCTATCTGCAATCTCGTGCTTGGAAAACGGATGGTACTTATACCGTAGGTAGTGTCTCTACTTCTGTATCGAATACGAATGGTACCTATTATTCATCAAAAGCGGCAATGTGGAGCAGTGATGGTTTAGTTCAGGTGGCATGGCCGAGCAATACACAAGTTTACAACAATAGTACTATTGCTCAGGGCAGCTTCCGTGATTTTGTCATCGATGATGATGCCGATGAGACCATTTATGCTGTGGGCTACAATAGTTTTTATAGCAATCGTAACTATATGGAAGCCAGCATATCTAAGGTTGCTAAAGCTGATTTTGCTACGCCGTCTAACTGGAGTACGGTAGGGGTAACCAATGCAAAAGTTTATTCGGATGGCGGAACCAGTGGTGATCACATCTATTCAAACACTCGTTTAACATCGGTTAACAGTAACTTAATTGCAATCGGCGAAGCAAAACGTCAAGGTGGCGCTCCATCAAACGGTGCAGCAGCAAACCGTTTGTTTGTCGTTTCAGATGTTTCGGCTTCTTCACCATCTGCCACATTCCTGTCTGGTGGTATTTTCTTTGATGGCGCTGGTGGTAAAGCCGGTGCGATTAACAACTACAACGAAATCGTCGGTCAGATTGATGCCGAATCGACACGTGAAGCGAGTGGTAAGCCTCGCCGTAAACGTGGTTTCATCTATCCATACAACGGCACTGGGACCGATTCTGATCGCCGAGAGGTGTTTAATAATCAAGGTTGGTGGTTGGATAATCTGACGAACGGTGGCACTTACTCAAGCCACAACAACCAATACCGTATCATTGATGCAACGGACATCAATGACGCTGGTGTGATTTCTGCGACTGCGCTCAAGTGTGATGGTGGATACGATACAACTGCGTACAATGCAACGTGTGGTAATGGCAACCAAGATGAAACGACTGTTGCGGTTAAGTTGGTTCCTATACCAGGGGCGAGTAGTGACGATATTTCATCGCGAGGCACAGATGAAACCGCAGCTGAACGAAAAGGTGCTGGCGTAGGCTTATGGATGCTTGCTGTACTAGGTTTTCTAGGGTTCCGTAGAAAATAGCAAATTTTTGTCAAACGAAGCACAAGTTCACAGATCTGGACTTGTGCTTTTTTTTGCCTTGATGAAGGTGGTTTTTTGAGCAATTCTTAATGGTGTGGTAATAAAAATGCCACGCCATTTTAATAGTTGTAAGTTAGACACAAGCTACTGTATGAGGACTTCACTATGAAGAGACAAAAGCGTGATCGCCTGGAAAGAGCACAATCTCAGGGATACAAAGCTGGCCTGAATGGTCGATCGCAAGAAGAGTGTCCCTATCAGCAAATGGAAGCTCGTTCCTTCTGGCTAGGTGGTTGGCGTGAAGCGAGAGAAGACAAACAGACTGGTCTCTATAAATAACCTCCACATACAACACAGGATCTAAGCCCCGAAAGGGGCTTTTTATATAGACACACACCCTGACGCACTATAACTAAATGTTGCACTAATAAAAAGCCGCTCAACTGAGCGGCTAGATTCAATCGCAGCGTTTTAGAATGCTGAAGTGTCTTGGAAAAGGCCAACTTTCAGATCTTTAGCAACGTAGATTTCTTTTCCATCCACCAGTACGCGGCCATCAGCAAGACCCATAACCAGTTTACGGTTCACAACACGTTTCATATGAATTTCGTAAGTGACTTTTTTGGCTGTTGGCAGAATTTGCCCTGTGAATTTTACTTCACCAACGCCCAGAGCGCGGCCTTTACCTTTACCGCCAACCCAGCCAAGGAAGAAACCAACCAGCTGCCACATGGCATCCAAACCAAGACAACCAGGCATGACTGGGTCACCAGGGAAGTGACAATCGAAGAACCATAGATCCGGAGTGATATCTAGTTCAGCAAGGATAAGTCCTTTACCGAATTCACCCTCAGTTTCAGACATCTTAGTCACTCGGTCCATCATCAGCATGTTTGGTGCTGGTAGTTGAGGGTAACCAGGGCCAAAAAGTTTGCCACGGCTAGAAGCTAAAAGATCTTCACGGTTATAAGAGTCGCGTTTGTTCTGCATTATCAATTACTCCAATTTTTGATAGGGTGCATGTTAGTGAACACGTGTACGCCAAACAACTCCGATCAGTACTAGACAAACCAGTTTTTGACGCGTTCCACAAATCCTTGTGGCTGAACGTGTTTTTCAAAGTTTTCAATTCTTTCTGCGATCCGGCTGATCACGCTATCTTCATCATCACCACGGAACGGCTTGTTCATGAGCACCGGTACAGCTTCATCAACATTGGATACTGGCCAGATGTTGAATTCACCATTTTTAATACTTTCGACGACAGATTTATGAAGCGCAAGGTGTTTAAGGTTACTTTTTGGCAAAATCACACCTTGTTCCCCTGTAAAACCTTGATGTTGGCAAACACGGTAGAAGCCTTCAATTTTTTCATTCAGTCCTCCTACGGCCTGAACACGGCCAAATTGATCAACAGCGCCAGTTACCGCAATTTGCTGATCAATAGGGTACTCGGACAGAGCACTGACTAAAGAACACAGTTCAGCTAACGATGCGCTGTCACCATCGACTTCGCTATACGACTGTTCGAACACAACGGATGCTGAAAAAGGAAGTGGTACGTCAAGGTTCAGGGCGCTGCTTACAAACGCTTGCATAATCATCATACCCTTGGCGTGTAAGTTGCCGCCCAGTTCAACTTTTCGCTCAACATCTGAGATGTCGCCATCACCAAAGTGGATAACACACGAAATACGTGCAGGTTCGCCGTAAGAAACAGGGTGTCCAGCAATATCAATGACTGTCAGGCCGTTTACCTGTCCTATCTGTTCACCTTGAGTTTCAATGATTACTTGACCGTCAAGAATGTCATCGAGCGCTCTTTCAGGCAGATAAGACTCACGATAATAACGTTGGTTAAGCGCTAGCTCGACATGGTCTTCCTCAATGCGCTGTCCACTGCTGATGAGTGATGCTTCTTCGAGTAAAGCGCGTAGCCACATGACACACAACGGAGCGTAGTGCTGATCTTCTGTATAACGTGCTCCGGCAGTCATCACGGCTTCGATGGCATTCTGACTAAGATCCGGCAGCTGGTATCGATTAGCGATCCATCGTAAATAGCCAAGATAGGTTGTAATCGTTTCTGGCTCAATCTTGATATCCATTTCGAGTTCACTGAACAAACAAAGTCCTGCGTGTATATCGGCATCAAGGAAGTCCACATCACCCAATTGATTTCTATCGCCAACCACCACTAACTTAATGTTATAGCGCTTGTTTAATGGTGTTTGGATTGGTGACTTAGGGTCACAGTTGAGTGGCGAAACGGGATCACCAAGAATGGCTGATTTCAGCATTGGCCAAGTGGCAGGGTTGGCCAGTAAAAGGTTCGCTGAAACAATAAGATAACCATTATTTGCTTGGTCCAGTAATCCGCTTGTCTCATTGACGACTTGGCCATTTTCGGCTTTAACCTGGCCAAAAATAGTCACCATATTCAATGTTTCAGTGACGACAACCGGAGCCGTTGTGACGAGGCTATCCATTTGTTCCTTTATCAGAGAGCGATAAATGGAATTGTCTGGAGCATTAATCAACAGAACACGACTAAATCCATTGATGTGTATGAATCTTTCAATCGCTTGTGAAAGCCTAGTTTGAGTACCAAACAGAGAAACAGGAGGCAGGCTAGGGTATTGAGAAAACTCAGCATTGAATTGATCATACTGGGGCGTGACTAAACGCCAGATATCTTGTGTCATTGAATCATCGAAATGGTGAAAAGGACGTAAATTATATAGAAAAACCTAAAGCGCGAATAGCTTTGATATTTGGGATGATCTTAGTCTTGTTTTTAACGGATTGAATTGAAAACAAAGCACGATTTGGGTTACGCTGTCACCCTAATTTTTAACAGGTTTGCCAGACATGAAATATCAACAACTCGAAAACTTGGAATGCGGTTGGAAGTGGCAGTACTTAATCAAAAAATGGAAAGATGGCGAAGCGATCACCAATCATATTGATCGCAGTGAAGCCGATAACGCTGTCCGTGAGCTAAAATCCATTGAACATGAGCCGACATTGGTACTTGAATGGATTGAGCAGCACATGGCACCTGAGCTGGAAAATAAGCTCAAACAGGCAATCCGCGCCAAGCGAAAGCGCCATTTTAATGCTGAACAGCTTCATACACGTAAGAAGTCGATTGATCTTGACTATCGGGTTTGGGAAAAATTGTCTGTGCGAGCCAATGAACTCGGATGTACGCTATCTGATGCCATTGAATATCTCTTGAGTGAGGCATCTCGCAGCGAGAAAGCGAGTCGAACGGTTTCAAGTTTGAAAGAAGATTTGAGTAAATTGCTGTCTGATTAGGAGTTAGCAAGATGCTGTATGTGATTTTGATTGCTGCAATCGTCATTTTCTGGTTGGTTGCGGTCGACAGGCCTGTTCTGAGAGTTAAGTTTAAAGACGGAGCAGTAACCGATGCAAAAGGGCATTTCCCGCCATCGTTTAAGCACAATGTGGCTGAAATTGGTGAACATGCACCGTTTGATGGCGAGCTTAAAGTCTATCATCGAAGAAGTGGCATAAAGTTGGTGTTCTCGAATCAGGTACCGAAAAAAGTACAGCAAAGAATTCGAAATGTCTTCCCACATCAAGGTTTCAAGACGAATGGCGATAAAACCAAAAAGAGTCGCTGAATATAGGTTTCTGTATACATCGAATTTTCAGTAGTGCGTTAAGTGTTACGGAACAAAGAAACTTCAGACTGAAACGGTTGAATGCTCAATGTAGTATTCAGCCGTTTTTTATGGAGCGACAAATGAAAGTAAAGTTACTAACCGCGCTGATCGTATTGAATTCCCAGTTTGCATTTGCTGATGATTCGGAAACTAACGCTGTAGCCAGACAAATAAAATCTCAAATAATCAAAGTGCTTTCCAAGCAGAACATCGATACAAAGGGTTTTTGTGATGTATTTATCGAGATGAAACACAACAACGACAAGCAAACACAGATAGTCAAAGTCTCAACATTAGGCGATGGTCAGTTGTGCATGCGAATCAAGAAAGTGATCAAGACTGGAACAAAGTACAAGTATCAAATACCAGAGCGATTTATAAGAATCCACATCAATGCAGACGATCTTTAGGTCAGATCCCCGATGTTATTTGGAGCTATACCTTAGTGCGCATTATGTCCGATTATGTTGAATCAAGTTTCATATAACCTTCATATAGAGCCTTTGGATTACCAAAGGTTGTATGATTCACTATCGGAAAATGACAAAGAACTACATATTTCGTAAGTTTGAATGCGAGTTGAGCAAGGAAGAAACCGCAAAACTATGTTTTAAATCTGTGAGGACGGTCACGGGGTGGGATTGTGGAAAAGAGATACCACCAGAGTGCAGAAGATTAATGAGAATGGCTAAGTGTAGGGAATTTAGCCACCTCACTAACTGGGAAAATTTCCGCATGGTTAGAGATAAGCTTGAGCTTCCAACAGGGCAATGTGTTACACCTCAAGAAATTCTAACGGGTATAGCACTGTTATCAATCCAGTCCGAACTAGAAATAAAAATAAGTACAAAACTACTTAAAATCGCAAGAGCGCTAAGCAGACTAAAACAAAGAAGTTAAACGGTAGTAAAAAGCAGCCTATCGGCTGCTTTAAAAGGTGTCTCTGAATTTATCAGCTATAGCAATATAAGATTTTACAAGGTCAATATTATTTGATTGCTTATGCGCATCTGGGCTTAATACGTCGATAAGTAGATACATATTAGAATCATATAAACCTTTGGCATATATCAACCAGTCGTCAGAGGTTCTATGATACTGAAAAGTATGTCGATTAAAATCACCTAGATGTAAATGGAACAAGCCAGCAAATAGTGCATCCTTTGGCCTATTTAGCGGTGCGTCCCGCCCAAAAGAGGTCGGCAATTTTTTATCAATAACATATTTTTTAAAGTCATCAACTAACTGTTCGTTACCGGGTGTAGTCCAATCAATACCTTCTGATAGAAAAACTCTAGCTGTCATGCTTCCTTCCAACCCGGTACAGTCATAAAAACCTCTGTTTTGCCTTTCAGCGAATTGATATGAGTTAAGCTAGGAGAGACGGTTTCTTGATCACGCATTTGCCGTTCTAAATCTTTCAGAATTTGAGCTCTTTCTATAACCCGAGCAATGCTTCGTCTAAAGTCTTCCGGAAAGCCTGATTCTCTATCAAGAACCAAAGGTCTCAGCATCTCAACAAGCTGTTCAAATTCTTCAAATTCTTCAAGTTGTGACTCTGTCAAAACAGACAGCTCGGTATCTATCACGCTGTCAATTTTATCGTTCAAGATTTGTTCTGACGCACCAAGAATCAGACTAAGACCGTTAACCATTTGGGTAAAGCCTTGGTTTAGCCGAGTCATGGAATGCTGTTCAGAATCACTATGAAACAAGAAACGAACAGCCGAGACGATACCAGCCAAGGGGCTAATAACATCAGGCATACCTTTGCCTTTCATAGTTTGAGATTGCATACGGCCTCACTGTAAAACTTAAAATGTCAATATGACTTTTTAGACAGTATACATTATAAATATGTGCAGAAGTAAGATATAACGTAAGTCGCTTAGAGTGGAGATGTGGCTTCCAAAACGCACCACAAAAAAAGCAGCTATTTCAGCTGCTTAAAAATCTATTCGGTGAGAAGGGTCAAGAAACGAAGTCATTCAGAAGATCTGAAAAATCAGTGTATTTTCCACTCATCGGAGCAACGGGCTCAAGAATAGTCAAAGTATAATCACCAGTAATGTCTGCTGTACCAACATTTTCTAAAAAAGGAATTAATGTTTGTTCATAGAACTCCATCTTCTTAGCGTCCATAGTTCCACCAATGAAAACACCACCAAAACTAGGAGTACTAGTACGATTGATGTTCATCCCCACTTTGCAAGTTCTAACGGGTTTATTCGAAGCATTTTTAAAATAGCTTAAGTCAAAAACCGAGTCAGCCCCAAAAAAGCTGTCTTCCAGTTTTGGATAGGAGAGCTTGATTTTAATAGTCCCCTGATAATTACCTTCAATAGCTTGTCTATGTTGATCTTCAGAGACTTGGAATCCATGTTCTTTCAAAAAATCATGAAACTTAGTCTTCTGATGTTGTAACACTTCGGCCTTGACCTTCATGAAAAAATCGTTTCTTGGTTGTCTAAGTTTTTCTATTTTTTGCTCTAAATCTGCAAGTTTCTTATCTTCTAATAAACCCATTTTGTTTCATCCTTATGGTTATTTCAAAAGTGACAAACATAAACAATTAGTCACATATTAGAACATGGGGACTTAATATTAGAATTCAATCAAGAAAAGAAAAAACAGTTTCAAATTCCATAGGGTGATTAGCTCCATAGGCAGGAACGAGGTCAGACTTTCACCCCGTATTACCCAATGGGGTGTTATACGAGCACGGCTTTGTAGTTCAGACCTAACTACTAATACTGAGTAATCAGTGAATTTCAGTTATCCGATTGAAATGAATCGCAAAGTGATTTCAGACACGTAGACCAGGAACAGTAAGCCGGATACTGTGTGAGCTCACAATCGAAAAACCTTTGCTTGCTTTAAGCTAACCGCCCGAAAGGGCGGTTTTCTTTTGTCTGAGTCCCGTTAACGCCATGAGGTTGCGTGGAATTTACCCCCGTGATACAGAACGGGGGTTGGCTGCGTCTGCTCCTCCTCCTCAGTCTTCGTCGTCGTCCGCGGCCTTCGCCAACACCAAAACACCAGGTGCTTTAAGAATAGAGATCATTGAAGATCCTTCTTCGCTGGCCATCAGCAATGGCCTGGCAGGGAGGCGGCTGTTTTTGTTCTCCCAGGATACAGCAAAGCCCACCGAAGTGGGCTTGTCTCGCGCCAGTGGCCTGGCGGGTTTCTTGGCGTTCTGAGTAGGGCGCTTATCCCTTCGCAGCAGCTCAGGGCGTGTTATTTGGCTTTGAGCGCATCAAAGGCCGTCACGAACACATCGACCTTACCGCGCAGGCTTCGCAGCTCCGCTTTCAGTCTCTCGTTCTCTCGGCGTTCTTGCTCGTACAGGTTATGGTAGCGCAGCGCGAGGTAGCCGCCCTGGATAAGACTCTTGGACATGGTGGGGATGTTGGTCAGGTCTTTCAGGTCTGACAGCATTTTCTCATGCTGCTCTGTATCTCGTATGGTTATCGCCATCACTTTTCCTTTCTGCAGATTTTGCCTGGTCGAAATATGATAGCAAAATAACTCGATTGTTCCAGGCAAAATCGCTGTTTTGATTGCATTGTTCGCCTGGAAAACACCTCACCGGTTCGAAAAATGATAGCAGTCCTAGAATATCGAGTTCAGCTTGATTTCAGCGCGTTCGGGTTCGCGTTGTTGCTCCTGGCGAGGCTTGCAGAACACGTTCAGATTGACCGCTTCCTTGGTCAGCTGCAACAGGCAATCGTCGTAGTGCACGAAGCTGATGTGATTGGCCTTGAGGAAGGTGTCATCAAAGTAATAGGTGCCTTCCGGTGTCCTGGCTTCCAGCGTGACCATGAACTTAAAGCCCTTGTTGGTTTGCCTGGTTGTGTGGCCAGTGTAGTAGAGGCTCTGTATTTCATAGAGCCCCAACATTTGACGCATCAGTTCAACCCGGCTTGATGCAAGAGCAACTGAATCAGCGGCACCGCTGTTAGCCGGATGGCCAGCCCCACGAGCAGGTAGAACGCCAGCACCTTCAGCATCTTTTTGACCAGCGCCTTGGGTCGATTGAGAAACCTGAGATTGAGTGTGCGCCGTGGGCGCGTCCGATACTTCCTCAGAAGTACCAAGAACCAGACCGGATAAACCATAGAGAAAGTATCCTATGCAGCCGATACCCGCGGCCAAGGCCGTCAGGAATTTCGGGCTTTTATAAAGGACGTTCACGGCGCCGGACTGTTGCGCTTTTCCGGTGGCCGTGGACTTGTACAGCAGGAACGCATCAAGCGGGATTTTGACCGACATGACGTTGGGGTCTTTGCCTTTGGGGATAACAGGCGTTGAGGTGTTCTTCGCGTGTTTGTAGATAAGCGGCTTGCGCTTCGCCCAGAACATACCGTCATTGCCTTTGTGAAAGAAGCACTGCTCCGAACAGGCGCGCATGACGGTATCAATCTGCGCCCAATCCGGTGAGAGCAGCTCTATATCCCAGTTGTATTTGCGATGGCGAGTGAAGCCTTCGTTAAACGTGAGCGGGTAGATGATGCGCCCGTTTTCGTCGAATTCTGCCTGGCCGCGGTCGTCTATCTCCGAGGCGTCGAGCTTGGACATATCGACAGGGACGTGGCGCGAGTTGAAGAAGTTCTCATAGTCTTTCGGCAGATGCGGCAGGAACTCGGCCAAAGGACGGTGAGTGATTTTCTCCATACGAAAGCCGATGTTCTTAGAGAAAATATCCTGGCATTCGTCGATGACAATGAGTGCCCCAAGCGGGCACCAGCAAAAGAAGTGCTGCCACAGGTCGATGCCGTTTTTGTCACGGCTGAAGATGCGGATCAAACGGGTCGTACTGGGGAACTCGATATCGAACCGGCGCGCGATTTCTTCCAGTGGTTGCATGCCTTCAATGTTGGTCACGACCACTCGACCCGCTTTGAGCGCTTCCAGGATAACAAAGTAGGCGACATAGGAAGATTTGTAGGCGCCGTTCGCGCCCGTGCGAATGGTGATGGCCATCGGTGTTACCTCAGCATTTTCATGACGAAGCCCGTGGCGACGAAGTTGAAATAGACACTGATAGCACGAGGCAGGCCAAAGGCGTGCGCGTAGTAGCGCAGTTCATCCGGCAGCGCGTTAAAGGCTGACGCAATCGCCTGAGTGAATCCGATTTCTTCAAGCAGTATCTTGGCGGTGGCGTAGTAGACCTGCATTGTCCAAATCAGACCCACGAGTTTGAGTTTGATGTACCACACGTTGATGTAGGCAACGAGCTGCTGAAAGTAGGTCGGGACGAAGTCCAGGAAGTCGACGATGGTCTGGCCGAAGTCGCCGAGTGAGCTAATGAGATCAACGAAAAATTGCATACGTCCTCCTAATCCGTCAGGGCTTTGATGCCAAGCAGTACCGCCAGGAACAACAACACGGCGGCGATAAAGTTGGCGTTCTGGAGCAGTGCAGGGAACACACCTGAACTGAATGAGTTGGTGCGACCATTGGCAAAGGTGAACGTCCATTCGTGTTTGACGTATTCGCCAGAGTTAAGCTGAGATTCGTCGAACGTGAACAGGGACTTAAACTGTCCCATCTGCTCTTGGTATTGCTCCTGAAGCTGTTCGATTTCGCCCTGGAGCTTGTCAATCGCGTCCGAACCGTAAAGGCCATTGCCTTCAAAATCGACTTGCCCCTCGAAAGCCCGACCGGACAGGCCGACACCGTTGAGCGTGTCCTGAATGCCCTTGAGCCTGGACTCGATGCCAGACAGGTCGACGTCACCAGAGCCAGTACCAGAGCCCGCGCTGATTTGTTCAGACAAGGCTTTTAAACCATCGGCCAGCCCATCAATCTTGGTGTTGGTGGCGTCAAAGTTGCCGGACGTGGTGCTTTCCAGTGAGTCAATCTTGCCATTGGTGGTCGTGAAATTTTCGGCCGTGTCCTTAGAGAGTTTGGCGCTGGACTTGCGCAGGTCGGTCGTGTCGGATTTCAGCGTATTCAGGGAAGGCATCACTTCCATAAACAGCAGTTGTTCGATACCGAGTATCCGGCTATTACTGCTCATGGCCGAGAACGCGTTAAGGTTGGCGAGCCTGGCTTCGACATAAATCTCTTCAAGTTTGGTGTTGGTCTCAGGGATGAGCGACACACCACCGGAAATCATGGTATCGAGCCTAGTCACAATCGTGCTGTTGGCGCTACTCATCGTGTCATCCATACGCTCAATCAGTCGGTTTTCAGACATCTCCATCGCATTGTTGATATCACTTGGCAAGGTATCGACGGTTTTCTTGAGGTGTTCGAGTGCCTGAGCGTTACCAAAGGTTAAGCGCCGAGCGTCTTGCATCACGCCTTTGAGATAGTTCAGAGGTTCGGTGTAGTCCGGCACATGCAAGGAGCCGTCACATTTTCCGCTCCAGCCTTTAGTGTTGCCCTGGTCATAGAAGTAAGAGCCACACGCCACATCGTAAGAGACCAGTTTCGGATCAAGTGGGTCGGATGGGTCTGGGGTCGGTGCTTCACAGTTGTTGTTATCGTCACACGTAGGAAGTGAATTATCGTCGCCACAGTAAAAGCCATCCCCAAACCCGATACCGCTACACAGGACATTGCCGTCGTCACAGGTCGATGTGTTGAAACGATAGCGGCAGTTGTCCAGAGATGAGCAAAACCCTTCCTTGGGATAGACGCCAAACTCGGTGTATTTCCACTGAAAAGTCCGCTGAAATCCTATCGGGCACAGAGTGTCATCCTCGGCATGAGAAGACGCTGACAGAAAGACGGAGAGTAAAAGTAGGAGAGTCAGACAGGTATTGATTGCCGCTTGCATAAGCCACCCCATGAAGTAAAACGCCCCCGTTAGGAGGCGTTGATTCCAGTGTAGAAGCCGTATATAAACGCCCCACCATTAGCCAGGGCTAAGAGTATGGTGATGACGTTAGATATCAGCTCGGTCATGGCTTAACGCATCGCGCCGATGATGGCACGCAGACCAAAACCGATGGCCGCCAAACCAATCAGACCAACCACAACCAGCGTGTAGTTAGCCTGGCCAGTCGACACTGCTGTGGTGATGGATTCAGCAACGTCAGCACGAGCCGCACCAGACAGGACTAGGGCACCAGTACCCGCCGCGATTTTTGCAGAGTGTTGTTTCAGAAGGTTCATGTATTTCATGGGTGTATCTCCGTTGTTAGTGACAGTGTCACCCTCTACCGAGGGCTTTAACGATTCGACCAAGGATGTGGCCACCAATGAGGGACAACAGCAGATAGCCCGACACGGTGGAGTACAAAGCAGGGTCGATATTTAACGAATCAGACGAAGTGTTATTGAGTAGGTTGTTGGCTTCGTCTGACGTTAACACCACGTAATCGCAGGCCGTCGATGACGTCATCACATAGCCGTTGTAGTCGATTACGCACTTGCTCATGACAGCCCCTTATTTCTTGAGCTGTTCAGCAAAGTATTTCTTAATGTCTTCGTCGACCGGAACCAGGTCAGTCACCACGACTTCAAGCGGGTCTTCCGGATTGCTGCCAAACTTGATGTCGTAGTCACGGTTCGGGACAAAGGCGCGGGACTGGATAAGCTTTTGGGCGTACTCCAGGTTCACGCGCAGCGGTTGTTTGTTGTAAGGAATATCGGTGTTAAAGCCGATGCCGTATTGCTCAAACTTCTCAGCGTTCACGGTTTCCACCGGACGTAATACGCACAGTTCAGCGATTTTTGTGCCCGATTTCGGGAACGTCTTTATTGCGATACCTGTAATGGTTGCCATTGCCTTAACTCCGTTATGGTGTGTTTCAGTTGGGTGTAAGAGTCGGGAACGCCGAGTTCGTCGAAGTCGTCCCGTCGATGTTTATGAGGAATGAGCATCCCAAAGGCTTCGCCCAGGTCACCCTCCGTCATTGCAATCACTTCAGCCAGGGCAACGCCACATTGACGACGCACCCAGGCGATACGCGCGAAGAATTCCAGACCTTGCGCTTTCTTGTTCTTGCTGAATTTCACTGGTGCCGCTGGCTCAATTGAGGCGGCAAAAATCACACAGGCCAGCAAAGGCCGAGGCGGGCGTGGCCAGCAAATCAATGTCGCACTTCTTCAGCTCGACTTCGTTGCGATACCAAACCAGCTCAGGGTCAGAGATTTTCTGCTCCAGCTTTTTGTTGTAGATACGCCAGTACACCGACGACGAACGAGAGCCCACAATGGTGGCTTCTTCCATCAGTTCACCGCTTTCGGTAATGCGTTTATGAGGAACCATTGACGGACCACGACCACGATTGGCCGTGCGAAATGCGCCTTCATAAAAACACTTCTCAGCGTACTGAGCGTTGAAAATTCCGGTGTAGTCATCCACCGCCAGGTCAAGACGGGCTAGGCGAGTGACACCCAAAATCGTGGCCAACCACCAATGCAGTTTGGTGTGGGAAATACGTTCAAATAGACGAGTGCAGCCCGTGCCGTTGATTTGCACGAATACGGTGTCGTTATTGCCGCCGATACCTATCAGGCCACATTCTTGGGTGCCCGTTGGGTCAAGAATCACCGCGGAATCGTTGTAACCATGCAGGCCGCGACCACGCATCGGTGACAGACGGAAACCCATGACTTTTTGCATGAATTCCTCCAGGCGATGCGCTAAGACTTTGCGCACCTTGTTCTTGTATTTAGTGATGGCGTGCTCCAACTGCTCTGGTGTAGAGAGTGGCGGCTCTCGATATTCAGGGAACTGGAGGTTCACGAAGTCTTGGTCATTCGAGCGGTCTAAGTGACGCAGGTCGGAATACGCAAAGGTAAACGCCAGGTGATCAACCTTGACCGGACGAATCGAATCGTGGAACGGATGCGTTTTTTTAGATGGCATGGAAAACCCCCTTGAGCAGCAGCTCCTGGTAGTTTTCATCAGTGATTTCGACCAGTTGATATGGGTCGGTGCCGTAATGCGTCGACAGATACAGGTCAAACTCAAACTGAGATTTGAAGAAGCGATGTCCCCAAGGGAAATAGACGTTGAGTCCGATGTTGGGTTCGTTGTCGAAGTAGATGGTATCCATAATCACGCATCCAGACTTTGACGTTTAAGCGCGTGACGTTGCTGTTCAAGCTGAAAAACTTCACGGGCTAACTGGTTACGACGCACAATCAAACGCTTCACTTCAAATGTCACGGTGTAACGTTCTATTGCATCTAGGATAAAACTGACGATGCGTGCGCCCATGAACCCAGCGAAACAGAACATCGAGACATACACGGCCAGAATGAACGCGATGCTTTCAATGTCCTCAGTGGTCAATAGGATGAAATCGCCAGTCATGATTCAGCCCTTAATCTTTGCGTTAACAGCATGAATAAGGCGGCGAGTCATTTCGCAATCGGCCAAAGCGCGGTGAGCGGTTAGATCAGACACATCGATATTTTGTTGTGCACAGGCAGCGGTCAAACGTTGCCATTTGTAGCATTCATGGTAATCATTCCAATCGCCATAAAACTCCGCATACCAGGCCATTGCACACAGACCGCCACCAAAAAAATGAATTAAATTTGCCAATGGGTAATCGAAGTCTGAGAGCGATTGTTTGATGAGTCGGTAGTCGTAATCGAAGTTGTAAACGATGACGTGTTGTTCAAAAAGGAAGTCTTTGATTTCATTCCAAACCACATCAAACGTGGGCTTGTCTGCAACATCTTCATTAGTGATGCCGTGAATAGCCGTAGCCTCAGCGGGAATCTGAATCATGGGATTCACCAGACCGCTGTAGAGAGTTAGACCGGACTCAGCATCAATCAGTGAAATTTCAACAATACGAGCACTCGAATCTAAGCCCGTAGTTTCCGTGTCGAGAATGACAGCATCTGATAGAGGTAAAGCGTGAATAGACATAGCAACCACCTTAACTAGTTGGGAGGCCACCAAGGAGTCGAGTTAAGGTCGAGCATCCAAGGCGGCCAAGTACGATAATTTTCGTAGAGTAAATACGAAATTCTCCGTACTGTAAATACGATAAGTTTCGTACAAATGAGCTAGAATCAGGTGAAAACGACCGAAACGCAGGATTGGAAAATGTATACAAACAAGCTCATTGATGCCTATAAAGAGCAGATGAACTATGTTCAATACAAGCAAATCGCGCCAGATTTAGGGATAAGTCCTCAAATGCTGACTGATGTGCGTAAAGGCAGAACATACTTGAAAGAAAATCAAATACTTATGTTGGCGGAAGCTGTAGGCGAAGACAAAGAAAAGGCTCTAATCGGTTTAGCGATGGATAAAGCGAAAACCTACGAAGCCCAAGCACTATGGCAAAGCATCGGAAAAAAGTTTAACGGGCTAGGAATTTCAAGTATATCAATGGCTTTGGGCGGACTAATGTTGTACGCGGTACAGCTTAAAGAGCTACTACTTCAGTGCGCATTATGTGTATTATGTTAAATAATGTACATAAGAATAAATACATACATTACGTTTGCCCCTATCTTACTTGATAATGCTCTAACTCATTGAACATAATCAATTTACCATAAAGTATATAATTACTATATTGATTAACGTAAAATACGTGTAATCAATACAGTAATTATGATTACACGTAACTAATAACTTAGATCAGTGTTGTTAATAGATACGCGTTTAGTAGTAACACCAATCCGATTATCACACTGCCTGCGGTTGTAACCGTTTTACTGTTGGTATGTCGGCCCATAATGTCTGAGCTTGCGGTAAACAGGACCAATGGGATGATCGCCAATGCGATGCCAAAACTCAATGTAACCTGGCTCATCACCAGAATTTGAGTTGTATTGATACCTAAACCAATCACAAAAAATGATGGCGCCATGGTAATACTTCTTCGCAGCCACATCGGGATTGTCATTCGGACAAAACCTTGCATTACGACCTGACCTGCCATTGTTCCGACGACGGTTGATGACAAGCCTGACGCGATCAGTGACACGCCGAATAATATTGAAGCGGCTTTTCCTACTAGTGGCTCTAATGTCCTATATGCGGTTTCAATTTCGGCTACATGTTGGTTACCGCTGGCGTGAAACGCTGCTGCTGCCATAGCAACAATCGCAATATTGACGAAACCTGCGATGACCATCGCGATTGAAACATCAAACTTGGTTGAACGCAGACGCTTGTCTACAGTTTGATTGTAGGTGTTTTTGAACAACGCAGAATGCAGATAGATCACGTGAGGTATGACAGTCGCGCCTAAGATGCCCGCTGCCAAATAGTTCTGATGACTGTTGTTGAGTGTTGGAACCAAAATGCCAGCCGTAAGTTGTGCTCCTGATGGATGAGCAAATAGCAGTTCCGCGACATAGACAATCGCAACCAACAGAAGCAATCCTCCAATGGTCATATCTAATGGCTTCTGCTCTTTCTTGTTGAGCATCAAAATGGCGACATAACCGGGATGGGTATCTTCTATCAGCGGCGATTGAGGTAGCGATCTGAGATTCGTTGTAGTTCCTTGCTACGAATGGGCTTTAACACAATATCGTTCATACCAGCGGCCAAACAGTTTTGATGGTCACTATTCATTGAGTGTGCGGTCAGCGCAATGATTGGAGTGGTCAGTCTTTGAGAACGCAAGATTCTGGTTGCTTGAATTCCATCCATAATGGGCATCGAAATGTCCATAAAAATAAGATCAAAACTTCTATTTCTTTCAATGAGCTCTATAGCATGTTGTCCGTTGTTAGCAATTGTTACGTTGTAACCCATTCGATTTAACAGTAACTGTATAACCATCTGGTTCGTTTTTGTGTCTTCTACAACCAGAATGTGTTTGCTGTTATCAAGAGCGTCGTATGTTTTGGTATCACTCAGTTGGCCCGCATTCTCATTGGCGGCTGCAGTGCTTCTCGATTCCAACGGAATCGAGATTGTAAACAAACTTCCCTCGCCTAGTTTGCTGTTTACTTTTATGGTGCCACCCATGAGTTCAACCAGATGTTTAGTAATCGCCAGACCCAAGCCTGTTCCCCCATAGTTGCGCGTTATGGACGTATCAGCCTGAATGAACGGTGAAAACAGATGTTCAATACGCTCGTTGTCGATACCAATACCGGAATCACGGACTTCGATTTCAAGACGATCCCGGGCGGTAACCAACGATACATCGACAAACCCCTGATGAGTAAATTTGATGGCATTGCCAATGATATTGAACAAGATCTGTGTGAGGCGAACAGAATCAACCCAATACTCAAACTGCTCGCAAATTGAAGCTTTGACATTGAACTTAATATCTTTGGCCTGGGCCACTTGACTATGGTACTCGAGCGCGTGTTGCAGCTTTTTACTTAAACTTATCCAGTGACGTTGTAACTCAAAATGCCCGGATTCAATGCGACTGAGATCCAGAATGTCATTAATGATGACTAATAGAAGTTCGGCAGAATTTTCCATTTGCTCCAGCATTTCTTGCTGATAGGCATCAGAGTCATCACGCAATAAATCAATCAGACCCAATACCGCATTGAGTGGTGTTCGTAGCTCATGACTCATCATCGCAAGGAACTGGGATTTAGACTGATTTGCTTGCTCTGCTTGTTGCTGCGCGATTTTCAGTTCACGGGTTTTCAAATCGACCAATTTTTGCAGCGCTTCTTTATGTTCGATGTCGTTAATCGCACGCTCCAACAGAGGTCGAAAACGTGAAAGAGTCGATTTGGTTTCAAGACTAAACTGCCCTTTTCTCGTACCAAGCAGCAGCAGTACCGAATCACTGGTCTGCGCTCGTATACCAGTGACCAATGCGGAATTGATTTGGTCTTTAAGAAAGTGGTTCAGATTGCGAAATTCTTCGAGTTTACTTGGCTCAAAAAGAATGATGCATTCACCATCCAATACACGCTGAAACTTGTCACCGTTGAACCAGTCTTTGCCTTGAAATGCGAGGTTAGACGCCAGATAAGTCGAGAAAGTTCGGCTCTCCTTTTGTTTTGAAATCACGATGAAGTCATCAAATCGAATATAACGACTGAGAACTTTTTTCAACTCTTCAAAGATCTGATACTTGTTGTCCGCGTGGCTGAGTGCCGATAAGGCAGCCAGAATAACGCGATTTTCCTCTGCTAATCGCTGCTCGCGTTCTTTGCTGCGCTCAAGCTCCACTAACGCCTCATTAAGCTGTTCTATCTTTTCTTGTTCCATCAGGTGGTTACTCAGACTCATAGAAAAGGACTGACGAGATCATCAGGTTACCGTGTGCATTCTCGCCACCGATGAAACGCCCTTGTTCGCCAAAGGTAAACGGGCAAATAAAAGGCCGGCCGTTCATTTGAGACTTCAATTGACGCTGAACTCCGAGAATATCGTCTCCCAGCCGCAGCATGGAGCCTGCACAATAAATAATGATAGACCCTAGTAATTGAGACTCATGATAGTTTGGCGTATTGGCCTCTTTGACTACCCGGGACGCACGGTTGATCAGCTGTTCTCTGGAACCAGTCATCAATGTTACCGTTTCCCCTTCGACGACGGCGGTGAACATCTCCATAGCGCCGCTTCGCGTCATACGAACGGGATGTGACAACTTGTAATAAGGCTGTTGGTGAATATGGCCAGCGACACGGCCGAGTGGAAAACGAGTGACATGGTGAAAAAGGTAGTGTTCTGAAATCTGAACGCTGGAGTGGTCACTGATCCACTCTTTGTAGATTTGTTTAGCAGGCTCACCATCGATTTCATGGATAAATCGTCCGGAGGCTTTGGTTACGGTGCCAACAAACTCAGTGGGTGAATAGCCTGCGCTAAATCCGGTTGTGAGAGGTTTGGATGGAAAAATCAGCTGGACGGCCAGACCGTTTTTAACCCATCCCTGCTCGGTCATGCTTGACCATTGCTGCTGAATGTAATTGTCTGCAGCGCTGCCCCCGATAATGGGAATTTGAGTACCAAAAGTATCGTCAATCTCATCGATAAAAAGCTCTTCATGGCCTGGCGTGGCATGAAGGATAATTAGGCTGGGTACTTCTCCAATCCGATCAGCTGACCTCAACGCTTGCTGAATCGCCTTACGCGTTGATTTCCTGAGGTCTTTATCGTCTTCCAATCCGATTAGCCCTGTACCATAGGCACTGCTCGCTGCATCATAGATTGCCAACGCCGCGATCACAGGTCCGGAATGGTAACCTTTTTCCGTCATCACGCCTTTGCAGGACGAACACCCAACAAAAGGAATATTAGGAAATGCTTGCTTAAGCGAGCGGAATAATATATCGGCAGGATACTCATCGGTATAATAGAATACCAAACTGGAAAGCCCCTCAAATATAAGGGACTCTTTCAGATTACTAACGGCATTTATAGGATCAGAGATTTGAGTAAAAGTCGTTATCAATCGCATATGCGAATAAAGTTAAAAAATTCTTCAATCTTTATACATTAACTTTAAGCGATATTAAATTCTTTCTCTTAACTTAATGAAGCCTATCTCGCAAATTATGCGTCATTATTAATTAATAATATTAATGTTTACCGAGTCATTAATATTAATCGCGCTATTTGTTTTTGAGTTGTTGCGAATCACCTTTAACTGCACTTCTTCACCATCTCGAACCAATTCATCATTTGATTCCAGGCTCCAGTCCACGGGGATTGGACGAATAATATACACACCTGGGAACTCTTCACTTTTTGTTACAGTTATTTTTTGTCCGTTCACAAATAAAGAACATTTTGGCTCTGGAATGCACTCTTGAGTTGGTACATCACGATATGTGATCGTGCGCCAAAAAAAAGCACCAACGAGTATTGCCAGCGTGATGATAATTTGAGCAAGTCGGTGTTTAGTAAGCTTTTCAGCCGCCATGTCTGTGAGTTCCTCGTGTAACAAACTTCAAAGTTTTGAAATAAAAGGCCAAATCCGGATGGATAGTAAGGTTACTACACTGTCATTGAATTGTTAATTGCAGTATAGTTGTCGGCTGAAAATGCCACTTTTTTATAAAGTCAGCAATAGGTATTAAGGTTCTGAAAAGACATTAATTTTTATTGTGAACTTGGGTGGCATTACGACATGTGTCGTGTTGGAAGTAAAGTGTAGTTAATTAGACATTGGAAGCATGCAAATGAGCCAAGAAAAGCAGCTTGAACAAAACTATAACTATACAGTCGTCCGTCAATTTACCTTAGTAACTATTCTCTGGGGTATTGTCGGTATGGGTGTTGGTGTTTTGATTGCCGCTCAATTAGTATGGCCACAGCTAAACTTTGATACGCCGTGGCTGACGTATAGTCGCTTACGTCCCCTGCATACTAATGCGGTAATTTTCGCGTTTGGTACCAGTGCACTGTTTGCAACATCCTATTATGTTGTGCAGCGTACTTGTCAAACTCGTCTCTTTGGTGGCCCGCTTGTCCCATTCACATTTTGGGGATGGCAAGCGATCATCGTTTCTGCCGCTATTTCTCTGCCTCTGGGTTATACCTCAGGTAAAGAATACGCAGAACTTGAATGGCCGATTGATATCGCGATTGCTCTGGTTTGGGTTTCATACGCCGTGGTGTTCTTCGGAACGCTAGTGAAGCGTAAGACATCACATATCTACGTAGCAAACTGGTTCTTCGGTGCGTTTATTATCACCGTAGCAGTTCTTCATATCGTGAACAGCATGGCAATCCCAGTATCTATGGGTAAATCGTACTCGATTTATTCTGGTGCAGTGGATGCGATGGTTCAGTGGTGGTACGGCCACAACGCAGTAGGTTTCCTACTGACAGCCGGCTTCCTGGGTATGATGTACTACTTCGTTCCTAAGCAAGCTGAACGTCCTGTTTACTCTTACCGTCTGTCAATCGTTCACTTCTGGGCACTTATCTCTCTGTATATTTGGGCGGGTCCTCACCACCTTCACTATACGGCGCTACCTGACTGGACTCAGTCTCTGGGTATGGTGATGTCTCTGGTTCTGTTCGCTCCATCTTGGGGTGGCATGATCAACGGTATCATGACGTTATCAGGTGCGTGGCATAAACTGCGCTACGACCCAATTCTTCGATTCCTGATCGTTTCTCTGTCTTTCTACGGTATGTCTACCTTTGAAGGCCCGATGATGTCGATCAAGACAGTCAACGCACTCTCTCACTACACCGACTGGACGATTGGTCACGTTCACTCTGGTGCTCTGGGTTGGGTTGCTATGGTGTCTATCGGTTCGGTTTACCACCTAATCCCTCGCCTCTTTGGTCAAGAGCGCATGTACTCAATGAGTCTGGTGAATGCCCATTTCTGGTTGGCAACCATCGGTACTGTTCTGTACATCGTTGCGATGTGGATCTCTGGTGTTATGCAAGGTCTGATGTGGCGTGCGGTTAACTCCGACGGTACGTTGACTTACAGCTTTGTTGAGTCGGTTCAGGCATCTTACCCGTTCTATACCGTACGTTTCATCGGTGGTTTCATCTTCCTATCGGGTATGTTCCTGATGGCGTTTAACGCGTATAAGACGATTTCTGCACCAAAGCATAGCTTAAAAGCTATCCAGCAACCGGCTTAAGGAGATTGAAAGAATGAGTTCTAATTCTAATAATCGCCACGAAATCATTGAGCGCAATGTCGGTCTGTTGGCTATTTTTATCGTTTTCGCAATCAGTTGGGGTGCTCTGGTTGAAATCACACCGTTGATTTTCCAAAAGCAAACGACTGAGCCTGTAGAGAATCTGAAACCTTACACTGCTCTGCAATTGGAAGGCCGTGATATCTACATCCGTGAAGGTTGTAACGTCTGTCACAGCCAGATGGTTCGTCCATTCCGTTCTGAAACGGAACGTTACGGCCATTACTCAGTTGCGGGTGAAAGCGTGTGGGAACATCCATTCCTGTGGGGTTCTAAGCGTACTGGTCCTGACTTAGCACGTGTTGGCGGTCGTTATTCTGATGAATGGCACCGTGTTCACCTGACTAACCCTCGCGAACTGGTACCTGAATCAAACATGCCTGGTTTCCCATGGTTAGCTGAAAATGTCCTTGACGGTAAATACACTCAACAGAAACTTGAGTTGTTCCGTGACAAATTTGGCGTGCCATACACAGATGAACAAATCGCGAATGCGGCAAAAGATGTAGAAGGTAAAACCGAGATGGATGCCATCATCGCTTATCTTCAGTCTATTGGTCACGCAATGAAATAACAGGGGTAATTATGGATATCGGTACTATTCACAGTATTTGGACCATAGTGCTTTTCGTCTGCTTTATTGGCGTCGTTTGGTGGGCCTACGGTAAAAAACGTAAAGCTCGCTTTGATGAGGCTGCCAATCTGATTTTTGCAGACGAACCGCAAACGCCCTCAAAAAAACAAGGAGTGACTAAGTAATGACAACATTCTGGAGTCTATGGATTACCGTCATCACACTGGGAACCCTGTTGGGCTGTGCTTTCCTGCTCGTTTGGTGTCTTAAAGACAAAATGGGTGTGGAAGAAGGCGTAGACATGGGGCACGAGTACGATGGTATTCGCGAAATTAACAACCCGCTGCCAAAATGGTGGACTTACCTGTTTGTAAGTACCTTCGTTTTTGCTGCTGTCTACCTGACTCTTTACCCAGGTCTGGGTAACTTTAAAGGTGTGTTAGGTTGGCAAAGTTCAGACCAGCGAGTTCGCTCACTGGAAGAATCAAAAGCCTCAATTGCGGCTGCTCAGGAAAATAAAACTCTGGTGCAGTATGCGAAAGAACTGGACGACGCAGACACCTACTTTGGTGAAGCATTCAAACGTCTGGCATACAAAGATGGTGGCTCAGATCTACGCCCTATTCCTGAAATCGCGGCAGATTCCGATGCACTGAAAGTAGGACAGCGTTTGTTCCTGCAAAACTGTTCTCAGTGTCACGGCTCAGATGCGCGTGGCCAGAAAGGTTTCCCTAACCTGACTGACAATGCGTGGCTGTATGGCGGTGAACCTGATGCTATCGTGACAACAATCCGTCACGGCCGTATCGGCCAAATGCCGGCATGGAAGGATGCACTGGGTGAACAAGGCGTTCAGGAAGTCGTGAGCTACGCTCTAAGCTTATCTGGTCGTTCGGTTAACGCTCGTGAGGCAGAAGCTGGTAAAGCACGCTTTGTCGTGTGTGCAGCATGTCACGGTACAGATGGTAAAGGTAACCCAGCAGTGGGTGCCCCAGACCTGACAGACCAAGACTGGCTGTTTGGCGATTCGCGCGCAGCGGTAACTGAAACCGTATCTAACGGCCGCTCAGGTGTGATGCCTGCTTGGATTGATATTCTAGGTGAAGACAAAGTGCAACTGGTTGCTGCTTATGTCTGGAGCCTGAGCAATTCAGACAAATAAGTAACAGTCCAATAACAGCCCCTTTCAAAGGGGCTGTCTTTCTTTTAAGTTAGAGCCTTCTTTTTTGTTGTAGAGAACTTTTTTATGGTAAAGCCTTGGTATAAACAATTCTGGCCGTGGTTTCTGATTATTCTTCCGCTTACGGTCGTTGTCTGGACAATTGCTACTGTCATCGTGTTTTCCAATAATTCGGTATCCCTGGTGACTGAGGATTACTATAAAAAAGGCAAAGGCATCAATATCGATTTGTCTAAGATTCATGTTGCTAAGGAGCTCGGTTTGAATGCCGCTGTCTACTCTGAAGGCAACGATATTGTGATTGAACTGAACAAAGGGAATCTAGATCATTTTCCAGCGATTCAGGCGATGTTTGCCCACCGAACCCTACCAGATCGTGATTTCTCAATGCTGCTGACGGCTGACGCTAAAGGTCGCTATCGAATTAATCGAGATAGCGAGCTTCAGGGCCCTTGGTTTATTGAACTCACTCCCCACAATAGCGAATGGCTGGTTCAAGGCAGAGTCACTTTCCCTACTGAGTCTCCGACTCAACTGATGAATTATTAATATCATGAGTAAAGCGTGTTATCACTGCGGTGAAGATGTCCCAGCCAACACGGATTTCAAGGTAGAGATTCTCGGTGAAGAACGGGAGATGTGTTGCCCGGGATGTGAGACGGTGGCGCAAACCATCGTCGATAACGGTCTAGTGTCCTATTATCAGTTCCGCACAGCACCAGCCGAAAAAGTGGAATTGGTACCAGAACAGCTTAAGTCACTGATTCATTATGATAATTCCGATGTACAGGCCGAGTTTGTCCGAAATAACGGTGATTGTGGTGAAGTGACGTTGTCACTTGATGGGGTCTCTTGCGCGGCTTGTGCTTGGCTCATTGAAAAGCAACTGGCGAATGAACCGGGTGTGTTGTCGATTCGTGTTAATACCACAACTAACCGGGCGTTGCTGAGTTGGGACAAATCCAAAGCAAAATTGAGTGAGATTCTCAGTCAAATCCATAAACTGGGCTACAAGGCCGCTCCGTTTGAAGCGGATCAGCATGAAGCGTTTTATCACCAGACGATGAAGCAGTACCTCTATCGCCTGGGGATCGCGGGGCTTGCCACCATGCAGGTTATGATGCTGGCGGTGGCACTGTACCTTGAAGCGTTTGGTGATTTGGATGCTGAGTTTAAAAACTACTTTCGCTGGGTTAGCCTGATTTTCGCGACTCCTGTACTGCTCTACTCTGCGCTACCATTTTATTTTAACGCGTGGCGCAGTATTAAAGGTCGAACGCTTGGCATGGATGTCCCTGTGTCGATTGCGTTAATTTTTGCTTATGTGGCCAGTCTTGTCGCAACCGTGACGCAAAAAGGCGAAGTCTTTTTTGAGTCCATCTCCATGTTCACATTCTTTCTGTTAGTCGGACGCTTTCTTGAGATGCGCGCACGCCGCAAAGCGGCGGCGGCGAGTGGTAACCTGCTCAAATTGATTCCTGCGATTGCCACCACGTTGGATGGGCAACAGGTGCCGGTGAAAACGCTGCAACTGGGCGATCAAATTCGAGTTTTGCCGGGTGAACACATTCCCGCTGACGGCAAAATCATACGGGGCCGAGTCCATGTGGATGAATCTATGCTCACTGGTGAGTCACTGCCGGTCGTGAAAAATAAAGGCGATGCGGTCTTTGCCGGAACGCTGAATGGCGAGGAAGCATTCGAGCTTGAGGTCACAGCCTCTAAGGCGGATTCGGTCATCTCCAATATTGTGCGTCTGCAGGATGATGCACAGTCTTCCAAACCGCGCATTGCTGAAATTGCGGATGTTGTGGCGCGTTACTTCGTCGCCGTGATTTTGATCATTGCCGCTGGGACATGGTTCTATTGGCATCAAGCAAAGCCGGATGACGCGTTCTGGATAATGTTGTCTGTATTGGTGGCCACTTGCCCTTGTGCCTTGTCTCTGGCAACGCCTACCGCGCTTACTTGTGCGACCTCTCGCATGGGCGGTTTCGGTATTTTGCTCCGCAAGAGCCACGTTTTCGAAACTCTGTGCAGAGTGAACCATTTGGTGATCGATAAGACGGGCACCCTGACGCACGGCAATATCGAAATCTGTCGGGTTGCGCTTCACTCTTCTTGGACAGAAGAGCAATGTCTGGCGCTGGCCGCATCACTGGAACAACACGCGAACCATCCCATTGCCAAGGCATTCAGAATGTATGCTGACGCTGAGTTTGTTGTTGAACAAGTACAGAACGTGATCGGCTCTGGCGTTGTGGGCCAATATGGCACGCATGATGTGAAAATCGGTAGCGCGGAATTTGTTTTAAGTAACGCCAGCCAAGGTGAAGTGAATGCCATTTATCTCGCGATTGGTGGTGAACACGTTGCGACGTTTTTTTACCAAGATCCAGTGCGCAAAGAAGCGAAGACATTCATCGACAAGTTTCATGATGCCGGTATCCGAATCACTTTGTTGACCGGTGATTCCGAAGCAAACGCGCAAACCGTCGCGCGTCAGATGGGGATTGATCATGTTGTCGCTCAGGCCAAACCGGAAGATAAACTGGCGTATCTGAATAAGATCAATGCACAAGATATCACGATGATGGTTGGTGATGGGATTAACGATGCCCCTACACTTGCTGGGGCGCATATTTCAGTTGCGATGGGTGGTGGGACAGATGTTGCGAAAGCGTCAGCAGACATGGTTTTGCTCGGCGATAAACTGGATAAACTGCTGGAGGCTCGCGCGTTAGCACTCAAAACCCGCCGTATTATTCGTGAAAATCTGGCCTGGTCGTTGGGATACAACGTGCTGATTTTGCCACTTGCAGTGGCTGGCTTAGTTGCGCCATATGTGGCAGTGGTGGGTATGTCTGCCAGCTCAATTATAGTAGTATCCAACTCTCTTCGTTTGTTGAAAGAGCAAGGTAAGTAAATGGAAAGCCTCTATATTCTGATTCCTATCGCTATTGTGCTTGTCTGCGTTGCCGTCGCTATTTTTCTGTGGGCAGTGAAAAGCGAACAGTTTGAGGATCTTGAACGTCAGGGGCACAACATTCTGTTTGAAGATGACGAGCAAGTTGAAAAATCGACCAAGGACAAACAATGACCCCCGATTTTATCGGAGCGTTTGTGATTGGTTTGCTGGGCGCTGGACACTGCATGGGTATGTGCGGCGGTCTTGGCGCCCTCCTCACTCTAAACCATCAATCTAACCCTTCTGCGCCGCTGTTCTTTTACAATTTTGGCCGGATTGGCAGCTACATGCTGTTTGGCGCGATTGTTGGCGGTTTAACGGCTTCTCTTTCAGCTGTGGCTGATATCAATCATTTCTTGGTCTGGTTACGACTGTTGGCCGCTGTGTTGATGATTGGTCTTGGACTTTACGTTGGCCGATGGTGGTTTGGTGTGCTTAAACTCGAGGCTTTGGGCCAACGACTATGGAAACACATTTCGCCCGCAGGGAAAGCGCTTCTGCCGCTAAAAAAAAGCTGGTATGCCCTGCCGTTTGGTTTTATCTGGGGCTGGTTGCCATGTGGATTGGTGTATTCAATTTTGACTTGGGCCGCGGTTTCGGGCGGTTTTTTACAAGGCGCTCTTGTTATGGGCGCGTTTGGTTTAGGGACATTGCCTGCGATGCTTTTGGTTGGTTTTGGTGCAACAAAAATAAAAGAGTTGCAACAATCGAAAATATTTCGTCATATAGCGGCAATGTTTATTATCGTTTATGGCGTATATACCGGTGTCGGAGCCATAAATATGCTGATTACCTTAGTTTAGGTAGTTGATTTTTTGCACAATTATTTTCGCTATCCTTTGGGGTTAAGGGATGCTAAAATATTGATGTATATCAAATAGTGAAAGGTTGTTATGATTTCTGAAAAGCCTGCTGCAAAACGCATTCAATCCGGTGGTTGTGCAATTCATTGTCAAGACTGCAGTATTAGTCAGCTTTGCATCCCGTTTACTCTGAATGAATCGGAGTTGGATCAGCTTGATCAGATTATCGAGCGTAAAAAACCGATTCAAAAAGGTCAGGAACTGTTTAAAGCTGGTGATGATCTGCGTTCTCTGTACGCAATCCGTTCTGGCACAATCAAAAGCTACACCATTACTGAACAAGGTGATGAGCAGATCACTGCTTTCCATCTGGCTGGCGACTTAGTTGGCTTTGATGCGATTACTGGTGATTCTCACCCGAGTTTCGCTCAGGCGCTGGAAACCTCGATGGTGTGTGAAATTCCTTACGAAATTCTGGACGACCTGTCAGGTAAAATGCCTAAACTGCGTCAGCAAATCATGCGTTTGATGAGTAACGAAATCAAAGGCGATCAAGAAATGATTCTGTTGCTGTCGAAGAAGAATGCGGAAGAACGTCTGGCGGCGTTCCTGTACAACCTTTCTACACGTTTCTCTCAACGTGGTTTCAGCCCGCGAGAGTTCCGTCTGACAATGACACGCGGTGACATCGGTAACTATCTGGGGCTCACCGTAGAAACGATCAGTCGCCTACTGGGTCGTTTCCAGAAGTCTGAAATTCTGAGTGTTAAGGGTAAATACATTACTATCCTTGATCATGACTCACTGATGGAACTGGCTGGCGTTTCACAAGAAAGCAAGTAACTTCAATGAAGTAGCTCATTAATGAGCTACTTCATACTTCTCTGATTTTCCTCTCTAAATAGCTAAAACTCTTCCATTAACTGCGCTAAAGTAAATCTAAGAAACCTCCTCCACTAACAAGGAGTTTGTTATGAGCATTTATAGCAAAATCTTAGTTGTTGCTGACATCAACCATGATGAACAACCTGCCCTAGCCCGTGCGATGCAGCTGGCGGCAAAGAGCAAATCAACCAGTCGCATTACCTTTTTTTTGTCTATCTATGATTTTTCTTACGATATGACGTCGATGCTTTCAGTCGATGAACGCGACGCGATGCGCAGAGGTGTGATTCATCAACGTGAGCAGTGGATGAAAAAGGTTGCTGAACCATACGTTGATGAATCGGTGATGTTTGATGTCAAAGTTGTATGGCATAACCGCCCCTACGAAGCGATCATCGGCGAAGTATTTGCGGGTGAGCATGACATCCTAATTAAAGGTACTCGTAAGCACGATGTCCTGGAGTCAGTGATTTTTACTCCGACTGACTGGCATCTTCTGCGTAAATGTCCGACACCTGTGTTATTGGTTAAGAATGCCACCTGGCCCGAGGATGCCAACATCATCGCTTCGGTACACGCTGGCTCGGAAGTAGAAACACATCTGCAGCTCAATGACATCATGGTGGATCAACTGTTGAGTTTGACGTCTCGTCTGGGAGCGACACCCTATTTGGTGAATGCCTACCCTGTGACGCCAGCGAATATCACCATAGAATTGCCCGAATTCGACCCAACGACTTACACGGATGCGGTACGTGGCCATCATCTAACATCGATGAAAGCGCTGCGCCAAAAACATGGTATTGATGAAGCGCAGACGATCGTTCAGCAAGGTTTGCCTGAGGATGTTATCCCAGAAGCCGCCGAAAAATTGAGTGCAGCCATGGTGATTCTCGGTACGACAGGCCGTACGGGTTTGTCAGCGGTGTTTATCGGCAATACCGCTGAGCATGTGATTGATAAGATTAATTGTGATGTACTCGCGCTGAAACCGCCCGGCTACATTAGTCCTCTTGATCCGAAAACGGCGGTATAACGCCATCTGTTACCATCATCAATCCTCGGCTGTTCAGCCGGGGATTTTTTCTTTTCTAGCACTAGCATCTGTTCAATTTATCCGTATCATACGCACTTCATTTTGTTTTGAAGAATAAAGACTGCAGGCTGATGACAGAGCAAACTCAAGAGTTGACCAAAGCTCAACACTACAATTTCAATAAATTGCAAAAGCGCATTCGTCGCAATACTGGTCAGGCTATTGCTGACTTCAACATGATTGAAGATGGCGATCGTATCATGGTGTGTCTGTCCGGCGGTAAAGACAGTTTTACCATGCTGGACATTCTGATGAGCTTGCAGAAAAGCGCACCTATCTCATTTTCTCTAATTGCGGTAAACCTTGATCAGAAGCAGCCTGGTTTCCCTGAACACATTCTGCCTGAGTACTTAAAGAGCCTCGGTGTTGAATACAAGATCGTGGAAGAAGATACATACTCTATCGTTCAGGATAAGATTCCAGAAGGCAAAACAACGTGTTCACTTTGCTCTCGTCTGCGTCGTGGCATTTTGTACCGCACCGCAAAAGAGCTGGGGGCGACCAAGATTGCTTTAGGACACCATCGCGATGACATCATCGAAACGCTGTTCCTGAACATGTTCTACGGCGGCAAGATGAAAGGCATGCCACCTAAACTGGTTTCTGATAACGGAGAGCACGTAGTGATTCGTCCACTGGCCTACTGCCGTGAGAAAGACATCATTAAGTACTCGGATCTGCGTGGTTACCCTATCATTCCGTGTAACCTGTGTGGCTCTCAGCCAAACATGCAGCGTCAGAACATTAAGCAAATGTTGAATGCTTGGGATAAGCAATTCCCAGGACGTATCGAGACAATGTTCCGTGCGATGCAGAACGTGGTACCCAGCCACCTAGCGGACTTCGAACTGTTTGATTTTAAATCCATCAACCGTGATTCCGGTGTAATTAACGGCGGCGATATTGGTTTCGATAAAGAAGAGATGCCGGTGCAACAGCTTGAAGACGAAGATATGGTGATGGAATTTGATCCAAGCCTGAAGCTTGATGTCACGAATATCTGATAGAAAAATAAAAGGCTGCATTCGCAGCCTTTTTTGTGTTTGTTTTGTCGCTTAATTCTTGGCTTTCGGTAGATATGGCAGTACGCGTGTGGTTGCCTGTGGCAATGACATCCAACCGTCTGGCCCGATTTGCGAAAGTTCAACCTGAGCCTTTCCGTTGATCACTGGAATGGTTGAACCGTTGCTAAGCTCGATGGGTGAATTCACATCGTGAGCAAATTCCAGTGTTACGCCAGTGACGGCTGGTGTAAACCAGCTGGCAAACATACCGCCCAGATCCTCCAGCATGCTTTGCATCTGCGGTAGAAGTTTCTCAATTTGAGCGTAACTCACCTTACCTTCCAGTGGTTGTTTGGTCATAACGACCATCGAAAAGTCACAACGTCTGTCGTTTGGTGTGTCTACAAACACCAAAGGATTGGCCTGACGAAGATTGTTGTCGAGCGGCACCACTAGCTCGTTGCCGGAGGACGGTGTGAGCTCCTCGTAATGCTCCTCTTTTTCCATCCAGGCCTTTTCAATGCGGCATAACTGTTTGCTGTCTGCGTCAACAAAGAAGAAGCCGACTTTGACGTCCTCGTGGTTTTCCTTCACGTTGTTTTTCATTTGTGAGTACAGTTTTGAATAGGTAAACATGTACTCTTGCGCCCACGTTGGCGCAGAGATGCCCGCGCAACATGCGGCGAGCATTAAGGTTGAAAATGGTTTTTTCATGCTTAGTTGAGCCAGTATTTTTCGTTATGACGAATCATGGTCTGTAAATCCGACACGTAATCTTCGCCACGCTCTGAATATTTCAGCAGGCCGTTGGTCAGAGCGACCGCCGTTTCAACGCTGAGTAGATCGCTTTGTTCTTTACGCAAATCGTAACGAATTTTGCGCAAATCGTAGTATGCGGCGTTGCGGTTTACATTCATAAAGTAACGATGGATAGATTCCTGCACGGATTTGAACTTCGCTACTTCGTGTGTCATACCTTCTGCTCGGGCCAAAGGCACCAAACCGCAGCCCTGAGTGTAACACCACTGGCCAAAGTAATTGTTGGCTTCACGAGCAAAGCGTGACGTACCCCAAGCGGATTCGTTCGCCGCCTGAGTTAATACCAACGCTTCAGGTAACACATCAACACGATGTTGCATCACGCTCAGCCACTTGGACGTGACTTTACTTTCTGTTAATTCGACTTTGTAGAGCTTAGCCAGACGTTTCGCGTCTTCGAGATCCTTTTCAGAGGTTCTCCCCTGATCAAAGTGTTCCTGAATGCGTTTTAGCGTTTTGCGCTCTTTCATCACTCGTTCGTTCTCGAGTGCAATTCCGGGCTTAAGGTAAGAGAAAAAGGCGTGTTTTTTCTCAGAGACATCGGCAATCGCCGAAAAATCAGGGGCTTCGGAAATGGCCTTACCTTTAAGCTCGACAGAAACCGTTTCTGTATTGTGTTGTTTTACATAGTAAACGCTGCAGCTGGCTATGACAGCAACGGCAGACAGAGCGAGATATTTACGCATCAAACACCTGCGGATCTTGGTTGTGGTTATTGTCATCATCAGACGGTGGCGCGGCGACGATCTTCAAACGGATACCGAACATGTTACGGTAGATAATGCCTTTCACGTGGAAGAAAAACGGAAGGACAAAAATCAGGCCAATGCCATAAAATAATGCTGCGGCGACAAACAGCATCATCATCACCATATAGATGACGGCAAGTTGCAGAAGTTTCTTGTTCACTGCTCGCAGTGACAGCAACAGTGATTGCAGCGGAGAAACGTGCTTTTCACAGATCAATAAAACGGAGTTGCTGAATGCCAACGAGAAGTACATGGACAACAGAGGAAACAGCATGCCACCAATCCCCTGCAGCACTAAACCGCACAACGTTGCGATGATAACCGGAACGGTAAATTGCAGCCCCTTGCTGATATGACGGGTTTTCGTCGTCAGGCCAGCAGCGTGGCTCATCGCCATAAGGCTGACACCCGCATAAATCGGTGCGCTGACGACTTCATAGCTGAAGTTGGCAATAAAAATAGCCTGAACCAGCCCTTCCGGGAAAGCGCCATCCTGATTAATTGCAGTGATGATGACGGAAGGATCACCCAGTTGCAGTTTCAATGCGATGAAGAAAATCGCCAGCTGTACAATAATCAGCATGACAATAGCTGGAGAAAAAGAAAGAAAATGCTTGATGGTCGAGTCCCAGGCTTCTTTAAAAACCTCGCCTATTTTCAGTTGATACTGGCCCGACAGCGCTTGCTCAACCGTCCCACCTAAATTGAAATCTCTTTCCATATCGTTGTTCATAATGTGCCCTAATTTGGCTTGTCAAAAACGCGATCTAAATATGACAGATAAAAATATTCGGTCATTATACTGAAATGCTACCGAGTCTAAAATCTGCGTGCCAAACTCATCTTGCTTTCTGAAAAGTATGGTTGATAATTAACCACTTGAAACCATTGAGAGTTAGGCGAAGCGCCTATGGTAAGTAATCTTTCCTTTTAGGTGCAAAATTTTTTCTGTTTCAGAATAAGAAAAAACTTTGAATTCGTACTTTTGATGATTATGATTCGCGCCTTACTTGGTGTATTGCAACAGGTCTAATCAGTAGAGTTACTCTACGGACCAAGGTGGGAGAAAAACAGACGTTGAACGAACAAAATTCAGTAGGAAAGCCAGTTATTCGTCTTTCTGGCATTAGCAAAAGTTTTGATGGTAAGGAAATCATCAGTCGCTTAGATCTTGATGTAAACCACGGTGAATTCTTAACCATATTAGGTCCCTCTGGTTGTGGTAAAACAACCGTACTGAGAATGATTGCTGGTTTTGAGACGGCAGATGAAGGTCAGATTCTGCTGGATAGTCAAGATGTAACTTCAGTTCCTGCTGAACAAAGACACGTCAACACTGTCTTCCAAAGCTATGCGCTATTCCCACATATGACGGTGTTCGAAAACGTTGCGTTTGGTCTGCGTATGCAGAAAGTACCTACCGAAGAAATCGAACCTCGTGTTCTGGAAGCACTGAAGATGGTGCGACTGGAACAAATGGCCCAGCGTAAACCTCACCAGCTTTCTGGCGGTCAGCAACAACGTATCGCGATTGCGCGTGCTGTGGTCAACAAACCTAAAGTACTGCTACTGGATGAGTCTCTGTCTGCTCTGGATTACAAACTGCGTAAGCAGATGCAAATCGAGCTGAAACAGCTGCAACGCCAACTAGGCATTACCTTTATCTTCGTAACACACGATCAGGAAGAAGCCCTGTCGATGTCTGATCGCATCATTGTTATGCGCGACGGTGTGATCGAGCAAGATGGCTCTCCGCGTGAAATTTACGAAGATCCTAAAAACCTGTTTGTGGCTCGCTTTATCGGCGAAATCAACGTGTTCAACGCCGTCGCTCAAGAGCGTCTGGATGAGAAGCGCGTACGTGTCGATATTGATGGTGTAGACGCGATTGTTTACTACGACAACGCTGTTAACGCCGGTGAAAAGCTGCAAGTCCTCCTTCGTCCTGAAGACTTACGCATTGAAGAAATCAAAGAGTCTGAAACCAACGGTATCGTGGGTCACGTGACCGACCGTACTTACAAAGGTATGACTCTGGAATCGATTATCGAGCTGGAAGATTCTGGTATGCGCGTATTGGTCAGCGAATTCTTTAACGAAGATGATCCGGATGTGGATCACTCTATCGGCCAGAAAGTCGCTATCACTTGGGTTGAAAGCTGGGAGGTAGTCCTCAATGATGAGCAAAAAGCTTAGTCTTCAGAACGCGATTATTACCCTTATCGTCGGTTGGTTGGTGCTGTTCGTACTGCTTCCTAACCTGATGATTATCGGTACCAGTTTTCTGACTCGTGACGAAGCGAATCTGATTGATTTGACGTTCACGTTTGAAAACTACGCTCGCTTGCTGGATCCGCTGTACGCCAAAGTGATGATGCACTCGTTCTACATGGCCATTGTCGCGACGATTCTGTGTCTGATCATCGGTTACCCGTTTGCATATATCGTGGCGAAAATGCCGGTGAAATGGCGCCCTATCATGCTGTTTCTGGTGATTGTGCCGTTCTGGACTAACTCTCTGATCCGTACTTACGGTTTGAAGATTGTTCTGGGTACGCAAGGCATTCTTAACCAAGCTCTGATGGGCATGGGTCTGATCGATTCACCGCTGCGACTGATGTACACCGAAACGGCGGTTATGATCGGTCTGGTGTACATTCTGCTGCCGTTTATGATTCTGCCCCTCTACTCGGCAATCGAGAAGCTCGATGGCACTTACATCGAAGCCGCTCGTGACCTGGGTGCAAACAAGCTGCAAACGCTGACGAAAGTGATTCTGCCTCTGACGATGCCTGGCATCATCGGCGGTTGTCTGTTGGTTCTGCTTCCTGCTCTGGGGATGTTCTATATCGCTGACCTTCTGGGCGGTGCGAAGAACCTGCTGATTGGTAACGTGATTAAGAGCCAGGTTCTCAACGCTCGTGATTGGCCGTTTGGCGCAGCAACCAGTATTGCGCTGACGATTGCGATGGCAATCATGCTGTATGCGTACTACCGCGCAGGTAAACTATTGAACAAGAAAGTGGAGCTGGACTAATGGGAAAAGCAGTTAGATTTAGCTTTATGAGCTTGGTGTACTTGTTTTTGTACCTACCAATCATCGTGCTGATTGCCAACTCGTTCAACGACAACAAATTCGGCATTAAATGGGGTGGTTTCACGACCAAGTGGTATCACGCTCTGGTGGCGAACGACAGCCTGATGCAAGCGGCTTGGCACTCACTGAACGTTGCGGTCTTTTCGGCCACAGCAGCGACAATTATCGGCAGCCTGACGGCAGTTGCCCTGTTCCGTTACCAATTCAAAGGTAAGAACATGGTCAACGGCATGCTGTTTGTTGTGATGATGTCCCCAGATATTGTGATGGCAATTTCTCTGCTTGCGCTATTCTTAGTGTTGGGCGCAAAACTGGGCTTCTTTACCCTGCTGATTGCGCACATTACATTCTGTTTGCCATTCGTCGTGGTGTCGGTATACAGCCGCCTGAATGGTTTTGACGTGAAAATGTTAGAAGCTGCAAAAGACTTAGGCGCCAGTGAGTGGGTGATCTTGAAGAAAATCATTCTGCCATTGGCAAAACCGGCCGTCGCTGCGGGTTGGCTATTGAGTTTCACCTTGTCTCTGGATGACGTGATTATCAGCTCTTTTGTCACCGGCCCGACGTATGAAATCCTGCCGTTGAAGATTTATTCCATGGTTAAAGTGGGTATTTCACCTGAAGTCAACGCACTTGCTACAGTAATGTTAGTGGTTTCGTTAATACTTGTTATCACTTCACAGTTGTTAGCAAGGGAAAAAGTGAAGTAGAATCCACTTTCTAAAAAGGCACGAAACAGAATGACTTACGTCATTCTGTTTTTCTATCTAACGCCCCGTTGGGCAACGTTTGGTTTGGAGCTAACGTCAATGAAAAAATGGGCTACTCTATTAGCTGGTAGTGCATGTGCGCTTTCCCTGTTCTCTGGTACAGCAGCAGCGGAAGATAAAGAGCTGGTATTCATGAACTGGGGACCGTACATCAACAGCGGCATTCTGGAACAGTTTACGAAAGAAACAGGCATCAAAGTCATCTACTCGACTTACGAGTCGAATGAGACACTGTATGCCAAGCTAAAAACGCATAACGAAGGTTACGATCTGGTTGTTCCTTCAACCTACTTCGTCTCTAAGATGCGTGATGAAGGTATGCTTCAGAAAATTGATAAGTCTAAACTATCAAACTTCAAAAACTTGGATCCAAACTATCTGAACAAACCTTATGATCCAAACAACGACTACTCTATTCCTCACGTTGTGGCGATTACTGGTCTGGCGGTAAACACAGACATGTATGATCCAAACGATTTCCAAAGCTGGGGCGACCTGTGGAAACCGGAACTGGCTGGTCAACTGATGCTGATGGATGACACTCGCGAAGTGTTCCACATTGCGCTGCGCAAGCTGGGCTACTCAGGTAACACCACTGACGACAAACAGATCGACGAAGCATACGCCGAGCTACAAAAACTGATGCCAAACGTATTGGTATTCAACTCAGACAACCCAGCAGCACCTTACCTGTCAGGTGAAGTTGGTCTGGGTATGCTGTGGAACGGTTCTGCGGCAGCGGCCCAGAAAGAAGGTCTGCCACTGAAACTTGTTTTCCCTAAAGAAGGCGGTATCGGTTGGGTTGATAACTTTGCTATCGCATCAGGCGCGAAAAACATTGAAGCGGCACATAAGATGATCGACTTCCTGCTACGTCCTGAAATCGCAGAGCAAATCTCACGTGACACAGGCTACCTGACGGGTGTTAAAGCATCGAACGACAAGTTCAAAGATGTGGCACCACTGTTCCCATCTCAGGAAGATCTTGATCGCGTAGAATGGCAAGCAGCTGTTGGCGACAAAACAGTGAAATATGAAGACTACTTCATGAAGCTGAAAGCGGGTCAATAATTCCCTTAAAATGAATGAAATAGGCGGCATTAGCTGCCTATTTTTTTTTGAGCTGTTATACTCGTCCCCTTCTATAAACTCGCTCTTGCCTGATTAGGCTCTTGCACTAAATCATGGAAAAGTAATGAAAAGTAAACTGTATGCTGGCGCATTATGTGCTGCGACTCTATTCACTACCAATGCAATGGCTGAGGACCAAGAACTCTATTTCTACAACTGGTCTGAATATATTCCTAATGAAGTTTTGGAAGACTTCACCAAGGAAACCGGAATCAAAGTCATCTACTCCACCTACGAATCCAACGAGAGCATGTACGCGAAGTTGAAGACTCAAGGTTCGGGGTACGATCTGGTTGTACCGTCAACCTACTTCGTTTCAAAAATGCGCAAAGAAGGTATGTTGCGCGAAATCGACAAGTCAAAGTTGAGTCACTTTGCGGACCTGGATCCTAACTATTTAAATAAGCCTTTCGATCCGGATAACAAATACTCAATCCCTTATATCTGGGGCGCTACGGGTATCGGTATCAATACTGACATGCTCGACAAATCATCAGTGAAAAACTGGGGCGACCTGTGGGATGCCAAATGGGAAGGCCAACTGATGATGATGGATGACGCTCGTGAAGTGTTCCACATCGCACTGACTAAGCTGGGTTACTCCCCTAACACCACAGATCCGAAAGAGATTGAAGCTGCTTATCATGAGCTGAAGAAGCTGATGCCAAACGTGCTGGTGTTCAACTCAGATTTCCCTGCAAACCCATATCTGGCCGGTGAAGTGTCTCTGGGTATGCTGTGGAATGGTTCGGCTTACATGGCTCGTGAAGAAGGCGCGCCAATTGAAATCATCTGGCCTGAAAAAGGCACCATCTTCTGGATGGACAGCCTGGCGATTCCTGCTGGTGCGAAGAACGTTGAAGCTGCGCATAAGATGATCGACTTCCTGCTGCGTCCTGAGAATGCGGCGAAAATTGCACTAGAGATTGGCTACCCGACTCCGGTTAAAACCGCTTATAAGCTGCTGCCAGCTGAGTTTGCCAACGATCCTAACGTCTTCCCTCCCCAGTCGGTGATGGACAGTGGCGTTTGGCAAGACGAAGTGGGTGAAGCGGCGGCGCTTTACGAAGAATACTTCCAGAAACTCAAAGTGAACAACAACTAAAAAAAGCGGCCATTGGCCGCTTTTTTCTTATTTAGCTCAAGCTTATGCGTGCTTGAACGACGGCTTTTGCAACGCCAGTATCTCTTCCACTAATTGCGGAACCTCGACACTCGCTTTACCGTAGCGTTTCTCGGCAAACTCGCTCTCAACCGCACTGGGTTCGAGGTTGATTTCAATCGTATGCGCGCCATGCATTTTGGCATCGTGCACAAAACCTGCCGCCGGATAGACGACCCCGGAGGTGCCGATTGAAATAAACAGGTCGGCTTCTTCCAGCGCAGCATAGATATCGCCCATACGCAGCGGCATTTCACCAAACCAGACAATATGTGGGCGCAGCTGAGAGGGAATCTGACAGCAATGACACAGTTCCCCCGTCAGCAGATCCTCTTTGTGCTCAATAACCTGATTAGAAACGCTACAGCGTGCTTTAAGCAGTTCTCCATGCATATGAATAACATTGTGGCTTCCGCCTCGCTCATGCAGGTTATCGATGTTCTGAGTAATGATGGTGACGTTGCCGTCGAGTTCTTGTTCCAGCTTACCGAGTGCGATGTGCGCAGCATTTGGTCGAATGCTCTCGGATTGCAGTTTACGACGACGCTGATTGTAGAAGTCTTGCACCAGATCAGGGTCTCTTTCAAACCCTTCCGGAGTGGCGACATCTTCGATTCGGTGATTTTCCCAAAGTCCGTCCTGGGCACGGAAAGTCTGAATACCGGATTCTGCTGAGATGCCCGCGCCAGTCAGGATGACAACATTGCGATACGGAAAATTCATACAACATCCTTTTGTTTTGCTTTTCGGCTAGCTTAGCACCGATGCCCGGACATCCCTAGTTTTGGGGGTTAGACCATAGTATAAATTTAAACAGTGAAACTAACTTCTGTGACCTCAAAAACAAAAGAGCAGGCACATGGCCCGCTCTTTCATTGCAGAATGTGGCCGATTACTCTTCGTTAACCGATGAAATTTTATGAATGGCCAAATCCGCTCCGTTGAATTCGTCTTCTTCGGACAGGCGTAAACCAGACACTTTATCCAGTGTGCCGTAAACGATAAATGCACCGACGACTGCAACTGCAATCCCCATTAGCGTGCCTATTACCTGAACGGTGAAGCTGACGCCTCCCAGACCACCCAAAGCCGATTGGCCGAAGATGCCAGCGGCGATGCCGCCCCAGGCTCCGCACACGCCATGTAGCGGCCATACACCCAATACGTCATCAATTTTGGTTTTATTCTGTAACTGAGTAAACAGCCAGACAAACAATGCGCCAGCGACAACGCCAGTGACCAGCGCGCCCAGTGGGTGCATCAGATCGGAGCCAGCACACACAGCGACTAAACCAGCAAGCGGACCGTTGTGGATAAAGCCCGGGTCGTTTTTACCCACGACCAGTGCGGCCAGAATACCACCAACCATCGCCATCAATGAGTTCATTGCCACCAAGCCACTGATACCATTCAGTGTTTGCGCAGACATGACGTTAAAGCCGAACCAACCCACACACAGGATCCAAGCACCTAACGCCAGAAACGGAATGTTGGACGGCGCAAAGTTGGTGTGTTTGCCCGCACGAATACGGCCTTTACGCATGCCGAGAAAGATAACCGCGATCAGCGCAATCCAGCCGCCAACGCCATGAACCACCACAGAGCCGGCAAAATCATGGAAACCCATACCAAATGTGGTTTCAAACCAGGCTTGAATACCAAAGTTACCGTTCCAGATGATGCCTTCGAAGAATGGGTAGACCAAACCAACGGTAAAAAATGTGGCCATCAAGATTGGGTAAAAACGGGCGCGCTCAGCAATACCGCCCGATACGATGGCGGGAATGGCTGCGGCAAACGTCAGCAAAAAGAAGAATTTAACCAGCTCGTAGCCGTTGCCTTGCGACAACGTGGCGGCATCAGAAAAGAAGTTGGCGCCATACGCTATCCAGTAACCAATAAAGAAGTACGCGATGGTAGAGACGCCGAAGTCGGCGAGAATTTTAACCAACGCGTTGACTTGGTTCTTCTTTCGTACGGTTCCCACTTCCAGAAATGCAAATCCCGCGTGCATCAAAAACACCATAATGGCGCCAAGCAGCAAAAATAAGGTATCTGAACTTTGGGTCAGGGTTTGAACGGCACCTTGTACCTGACTTACGGTTTCACTCATTCTCGTTATACTCCATTGCAAAGTGGTGCACTAATCCTGTGCCACTTGTTTAAAAGTTCACCAAATTGGTGAGAAAGTTATAATTTTTCTCTCATGGAGCAAGATGTGTTCCAATTATTAATAAGAGTATGAACAAGACACTATTTTTATTTAAATTAATGATAAATAAGACTTTAGTTGAGGTTGGTAATCGAGAATGATTCGTTGTTGAGTCAAGTGAGGGCGCTTTGTTGCACTAGTATGGAGCAAAAGCACAATATTGATGCGCACAGAGATGTGGCAAAAAAACACCCGGTATTAAACCGGGTGCGTAATCAGAGATTGGGACCTTTGGATGGTTTGTGAGGAATGTCGTTTTTTAACTGACTCATCCCCTGCAGCATTCGTCCTATCCAGATTGCGATGGCAAACAATGCGATGAACGCACCGATATACGGAATAGCATAACCCACGGTACTTAACCAGGAATGAGCATACCAGTAACGGTTCACCCCGATGATCAACCCATTTGAGGTCGCGACCGTGACGAGCAACACCACGAAAAACGTCAGAAACAGAAAGAAGCTGCGAATCAGTCCGTAATAGTGAGAATTCGCCACCTCCCCATCTTCGTTCTTGTCCAGACGATAGCCTGCGTAAATAATCCCGATAACTCCGGACAGCAAACAGGTGAACGGGGTCAGCAGGCTCGCAATATACACAAACCACAACGCACTATTTTGACTAGCGGGTTTCATGCTTTGGCTCTCCTGTAGCGACTTTCGGTACCTTGGTTTCTGCGGTTTCAGCCGCTTCAATCTGGCCTTGCTGCTTCATCTCTTCGTACCAAAGATCGTGATGCTCTTTGGCCCAGGTTTCATCAACTTTACCCGTCACCATGCCTTCCAGCGCGCCTTCCATACCGAACAAACCGATGTAGATGTGGAAGATAAAGCCACAGATCAGGATCAACGCTGACACCATGTGCGTCAGATTCGACAGCTCCATATCTCGGCGAGTCTGGCCGAAAATTGGGAAATCGAGCACCAAACCGCTGAAAGCGGCAAAGGTTCCAAAGAAGATCAGAAGCCAGTAGATGGCCTTTTCACCGCCATTGGAGAATCCGGCCGAAGGATGACTGCCTTTATGTTTGCCCGCCATGCCGCCCAGCTTCATAAACCACTGGAGATCCACTTTATTGAACAGCGATTTACGCCACCACTTGAGCAGAATAAACAGCAGCAGAACGAAGAAAATCGGGCCCATATAGTTGTGATACTGCTTGGCGGCATACACGATAAAGCCCCACAGTTCTGTCGGTACATACGGCTTAAGGAAATGTTTGCCATAAACCAGCATCAAACCACTAAACGCCAGGGTCAAAAAGGTAAACGCCATGCTCCAGTGCAGCGCACGATCCAGGCGCGACCAGCGTTTGAGCTTGCGGCCGGTTCGTGGCTTGCTCAGCATTAAGGGGCCAAGCAGCACGTACGCCAGAATCACCATGGCAATGCTGCCAAAAATGGCGACTGCACCGGCTGGAGACATCCATTTCTCTTTCAGGATGAACCAGGTTTCACCGGGTTTACTGATCAAAACACCGTGTTCAGGAGATTGAGAAGTCGTATACCCCTCTTCTCCTTGGCGAACCTGACGCCAGTAATCAGCCCCGGCCAGTTGGGTTATTTCTCTTTGCACCACGTCCGGTTTGCTTTTCTCTTCGGCAAACGAAGGTTGAACAGCAAAGCACATCAGTGCTGCCAATAGCGGCAGCACATAACGAGTGGCGCGCATCAATCTGTGTCGCATCACCACTTAGCTCCTTGTTGCGTCGTAAGAGAGATCTTCACCGTCTGTCCAACCTGCACCTTTCGCACCGCGCTCCACGACGCGTTGACGGAAGATGTCAGACACTTTTTCGGCATCACCTGCCATCAGTGCTTTGGTTGAGCACAAAGAGGCACACATGGGCAACTTGCCTTCAGCAATACGGTTGGCGCCATATTTCTTACGCTCTTCCTCAGAACCGGGCTCAGTTTCGGGACCGCCAGCGCAGAAGGTACATTTGTCCATCTTGCCGCGTTCACCGAATGCCGATTGTTTCGGAAACTGTGGCGCGCCAAACGGACACGCAAACAGGCAGTAACCACAACCGATACACAGATCTTTGTTGTGCAGCACGATCCCGTCTTCGGTATGCACAAAACAGTCCGCTGGACACACCGCCATACATGGCGCATCCGTACAGTGCATACACGCCACGGAAATCGAGTTTTCGCCCGGCTCGCCATCGTTCAGGGTGACAACGCGGCGGCGCTGAATGCCCCACTCTAATGCATCGTCGTTTTCGTTCTTACATGCGGTGACACAACCGTTACACTCGATACAGCGTTTGGTGTCACATAGGAATTTCATTCTGGCCATAATTGCGCTCCTTACGCCTTACGAATGTTACACAGGGTGACTTTGGTTTCCTGCATTTGAGTGGTTGGATCGTAACCGTAGGTGGTCGCAATGTTCGCTGAATCACCGACAACGTAAGGTTGAGTACCTTCTGGGTATTTGCTGCGTAAATCTTCGCCCTGATAAATACCGCCGAAGTGGAATGGAATGAACGCCATGCCCGGTTTCACGCGGCGTGTGACCATGGCTTTCACATGGATGCGGCCTTTTTCTGCGCCTTCCACCCACACGTACTCGCCATCTTTAAAGCCGAGATCGTTGGCATCTTTCGGGTTCACTTCCACAAACATCTCTTGTTGAAGCTCGGCCAGCCAAGGGTTTGAACGGGTTTCTTCACCGCCACCTTCGTATTCCACTAAACGGCCGGACGTCAGAATGATGGGGTACTCTTTCGAGACGTCTTTATCCTGAATCGATTTGTACAGGGTTGGTAAACGATAAATCGACTCGGCATCATCCCACGTTGGGTAATCAGCAATCAGGTCGCGACGCGGCGTATAGAGCGGTTCGCGGTGCAGAGGCACGCGGTCAGGGAACGTCCAGACAATCGCACGGGCTTTGGCGTTACCAAACGGAATACAGCCGTGTTTGATCGCCACACGTTGAATACCGCCGGAAAGGTCGGTTTTCCAGTTCTTACCTTCGGCTTCCGCTTTCTCTTCTGGTGTCAGATCGTCCCACCATCCCAAATGTTTCAGCATCTTATCGCTGAATTCCGGATAGCCGTCTTCAATCTCACTGCCTTTCGAGAAACTGTCTTCCGCCAGCAGGCTCTTACCTTCGAACTCCACCCCGTAGCGCGCACGGAAAGTACCACCGCCATCGGCAACGGTTTTGGACGTGTCGTACAGAATGTGTGTGCCCGGGTGTTTCATTTCTGGCGTGCCCCAACATGGCCAAGGTAAGCCGTAGGTTTCACCGTGCACCGGTCCGCCTTCCGCAGCTAACGTGGTTTTATGGAATGTGTGCCAGTTTTGTTGGTGCGCTTTGAGACGCTCAGGGCTCTGACCGGTATAACCGACTGTCCACATGCCGCGGTTGAATTCGCGAGTGACGTCTTCAATTACCGGTTGATTGTTCTCAACCTGAATGTGTTTGAATACTTGATCGGCGATACCGAGTTTTTTCGACATCAGGTACATGATTTCGTGGTCTGGCTTAGAGTCGAACAGCGGTTGAATGACCTGATCACGCCACTGAATCGAGCGGTTGGACGCCGTCACACTGCCGTAGGTTTCGAATTGTGTGGTAGCCGGCAGCAGATACACGCCGTCGGTACGATCGTTCATGACCGCAGCGACGGTGGGATACGGGTCCACGATGACCATCATATCCAGCTTTTCCATCGCCTTTTTCATTTCAACACCGCGGGTCTGCGAGTTCACCGCATGGCCCCAATAGAACATCGCGCGAATGTTGTCGCGTTGCTCGATGTTCTCTTTGTTTTCCAGCACGCCATCAATCCAGCGAGAAACCGGAATGCCCATATTATTCATTGGTTTCTGACCGCGATATTCGTTTTGATCAAAACGATCTTTCAGCCAGGCAAAGTCAATATCCCAAACGCGGCACCAGTGTTTCCACGCACCATCTGCCAGTCCGTAGTAGCCAGGCAGCGTATGCGATAGCACGCCAAGGTCTGTTGCGCCCTGCACGTTATCGTGGCCACGGAAAATGTTTGCGCCGCCACCCGACTTACCCAAGTTACCCAGTGCCAGCTCCAGCACACAGTACGCACGGGTATTGTTGTTACCCGTGGTGTGCTGGGTTCCGCCCATACACCACACTACGCAACCCGGACGGTTTTCAGACAGAATTTTCGCGGTCTGGTAGACCTCTTCTTCTGAAATGCCCGTGACGCGCTCAACTTCTTTAGGGTTCCATTTCTCGACTTCAGCACGAATCTCATCCATGCCAAATACGCGCTGACGGATGAACTCTTTGTCTTCCCATTTATTGTTGAAAACGTGCCACAGAATGCCCCAGATAAAGGCCACATCCGTACCTGGACGCAGAGCGACAAAATAGTCCGCTTTTGCTGCAGTGCGAGTGCGACGAGGATCCGCAACCACGATCTTACAACTGTTCTTCTCTTTCGCGATCAGGATGTGCTGCATCGCTACCGGGTGCGCTTCAGCGGGGTTGGAACCGATAAACAGAATCGACTTACAATTGTGCATGTCGTTAAACGAGTTGGTCATTGCGCCATAACCCCAGGTGTTAGCAACACCTGCTACCGTGGTGGAGTGACAGATACGCGCCTGGTGGTCGACGTTGTTGGTGCCCCAAATCGACGCCATTTTGCGGAACAGATACGCTTGCTCGTTGCTGTGTTTGGCACTGCCCAGCCAGTAGACCGAATCCGGGCCGGACTCTTCGCGAATCCGCATCACTTCATCACCGATTTCATTGATGGCTTGATCCCAAGAGATCTTTTTCCATTTGCCACCTTCCAATTTCATCGGATATTTGAGGCGGCGTTCACCGTGGCCGTGTTCGCGCAGCGCAGCGCCTTTTGCACAGTGGCCGCCGGCATTAAACGGATGATCGAAAGCAGGCTCCTGGCCGGTCCATACGCCATTTTGAACCTCGGCGTAAATGCCACAGCCCACAGAACAGTGTGAACAAATGGTACGTTTGACTTCGGTTTTTGCGCTGCGATCGACTTCATTCGCTTGCGCTTTCTTAATCATGCCTGGCGCAAATAGTGCAGCGCCAACCGCAGCACCGCCAGCGGCCAAAGAGGTATTTTTCATGAATGCACGGCGGCTGATGCCCAGCTGATTCTGTTCCTTGCTCGTGCTGTCTGAACGTTTGGTTAATCTCATCGCTGCGCTCCTATAGCGTTTCGTAGTAATCACGAATGTGCTGAGTTTCGTGATACCCTTTTTTCAGAGTGTTTTTAGTTTCGACAGGACTCTCGCTCGCGACAGCTTGCTGAGAAACACCAGCGACAACGGCACCTGCAACAGCAGCGGTTCCCAGACCTTTGAGCAGTTCACGTCTGCTTTCGTTAATCGGTTTTTCTTTTTTCATCATTGCTTCCTTTTCCCGTTCCCGCTTTCCAATACGGAGTGGTCAACATGGATTGGTTCGTCTGCTTTGTTGTATTCATTGTTGAGCTTTGTCGGTGAGGTTTTTCACCTCAATCCGGTGTGTATTTCGGCGGCTCGGTGGTGCTTGCGTCAGGGCGATATTCTCCAGTGAGAGAAAGGCCTGAAGCAGCTGAGCCACAGACAGATAAAACCGGGCGTGCTGAGCGTGTTGAATCTGATCCACCAGCTTTTCAAACCACGGTGAAATGTGGCGATTAAAGAACGCCTGTTGCGCGTTGTCGTCGCCCTCGCACAGATACGCCATGGTTTCACACAATGCCGCCATGTGATCTTCGGGTTCTTTCACCGACTCATCGCGCTCGAGCCCGAGTTCATTTAAATGGAAGCGGATTTCTGCCAGCGGCTTTTCCATCAGCGAACCGGTCAGGTGCCACGACGCAAAAGGTACAACCTCGCCACGGCCGATGCCGATAAACAGCTCTTGGTACTCCTGTTCCAGTTCATCACGCTCAACGGTTTGAGCAGCAGCACTCAGTGCGCGCCATGCATCTGCCATCGGTGTGCCATTGTTCTCGTTCTCTAACTGGCTGAGGAAGTCCACCAGCGAAGGCGATGGAGCATCGCGCAGCAGCGTAGCCAGCAACAGATAGATATCGGATCGCATCGATGCGGTAGTTTCATTCAACGAATCGTGTTCCATCTCGTGCTCCTCAGTAGCGCAGTTGTTTTTCTGGATCGCTCGCCATCGACTCAAACACATCGACAACACGGCAGTCCTCGCACATCGCAATGCGATCGAGTGACGCCTGATCAGAGAAATGTGAGTGACCGCGTAACTTATTTTGTAGCATGGTGATCATTGATTGCGGCGCAAAAGGTTTATGGCAACGCAGGCATTTTGCTGGTTCTTCCTGATGCAAAGTCACCACCGATTGGCGCTGAGCGGCGTTCCAATTGAGTTGTTGAACCGCCGTTAACGCTTTCTCTGGGCATGCTTTCACGCACAAACCGCATTGCACGCAGTCTTGTTCAATGAACTTGAGTGAGGGGGAATCGCCTTCGTGATGCAGTGCTCGGGTTGGACACACCGCGACACAGCTCATGCACAAGGTGCAATCGGTAGTCGAACACTCAATCGCACCATAAGGTGCAGTGGCCGCCAGTGGTTGCGCGCCAGGTTCTGTGCCACGCGCCGTCGCCAGCGCATCAAGCGCGACATATAAACGGTCGCGTTTTTTGCCTTCCAGCTCTCCCAAATTCAGGCCAAGTGGCTCATCGCACAGTGTCGGCGCCGCTTCGCGTAGTGATTCGAGATAAAGAATGTCGATGGTTTCTTTACGGATACCGAGATGGGCCAGAAAACTCTGCGCCATACTCACTTCCTGATTGAGAATGCGCAGAATGGTTGGCGGCATGTGTCGACTGGCGGCAAACAGTACCTGAGTTGCGCCATTCACCAGTGCAGCAAACCAGGTATCGATACCGACCGAAGGCAGCTCTTCGACCGTCACTGGAATGACTTTTTCAGGCAGTACTCGCAGCGCCATCAGGTTGTATTGTTCGTGACGTGAGCTACAGATCAGCACTATCGGCTTTTCGCCGCCAGCCTGATGATAGTTATTCAGCAAACGCTCAATGAATTTCTGCGTATCAGTCGGGTTTGGCAGCGCGTAGCGAATTGCTTCTGTCGGACAGGAGGTCGCACAGGTACCGACGCCCTGACATAGATAGGGGTTGATTTGAATGCGATGACCGGTCTTTTCTGACCCTTCACTGGACAAAGCGCCCGCCGGACACGCATCGACACAACGTTCACAGCCTTTTACGCCGCGCGATGAGTGCGCGCACAAATCGGTATCAAGACGGAAATATTTTGGTTTATCAAATGTCCCCATCAGTTCCGGTATTTCTTCCAGCGCATCGGAGAGTTTTGGAAAGCCGCGACCGACTGGGAAATAGCCCGGAACAGGCACTTCTTCGCTCATCACGCCGTTGAGCGACATATCCAGCACGATATCAAAGCAGTCGTGATCAATAGCCGCGTTGGCGAGATTGATATTCAGGCCATGATTCTCAACGATGACTTTAAACGCACCTAAAAAGCCGCTGATTTCAACGGTATCCGCGAAGTAAAGTTTGTCATGAGTACCCTGCTCGCCATCAATTGACAGCAGAGTGACTGAGGCCATTTGGGACAATTGCAGCGCCGTGCGCTCGATAAGACTGGTAGGACCGAGAATCAAAGTATGCCCGCCGCTTTCATAGCTGACGGTTGGCGGAATCAAATTAGTCAGTTCGACGGTGTTCTCAATAGCAAACCACCGCGCACTTCCATTCGGTGAAGTCGCTTGTTGCAGAAATTGTTTTAACATTGCTCGTTTCCATTATCTGAGCGAATCTCGAGTGTTCGCTCTTTTTTGATGAAAATAGCAATTAGCGTTCCAACCTGAATTAACCATGAAATACAGTTGGTTAGCATAAATAATCGTCACCAGATTGGGACAAAAAAGAAAGGTGAGACAATTTGTCTCACCTTGTTGGCGTTTCGTTAGGTCAAAATGTACCTATTTTTCATGTGGTAATTTTTGTCTCAGGGATATCCGTATCGGAATCTGGGTTCTGGGCAAGTTCTGCCTCAGCGGTTTGTTCAGATTCATTTGACGTTGCGTCGATGTGGACACTTTCACCTTCGTGTTTCTCGTCCGCGTCGGCAGTTTGCATACGATCATCGGCTTTGTTCATCCAATCTCGTAACCCTTGAGCCACTTCAGCGCTGAGCGATTTCACTGCGGTGTAGTCATGGTCGTAATCGTTGAGTCGATCGACTTCACTGAACTCGCCACTCAAAAACAGTTTACGCAGCGCCGCTTTTTTTACCTGCTGAGTCGCTTCTGAAGCCAGTAGCACGGCAATCGAAGGCTCTTTGGCGTTTTGGGCAGTTTCGTCAGTGCTACTGGTATAGGCTTCTGTGAGTTCAACGTCTTCGGTATGCTCCGAATCGGTTTCGACGCTCGTAGTGGGCTCTTCAACTAACGCTGATTCCTCTTGCGGTTCCAGCTTACGCTTAGACCAACGAGATAAAAACGAATCACTGGCCACTGGCTCTCCCCGCGCCTTTGCGCTTTTTACGTTTTACTTCGAGTAATTCCCCATTGCGGCCGATAAAGGCTTCCATCCAGGCTTGCACTGGCAGAGGCATCTCATTAGACAGCACCAAATAGTCACCATCCATATACTGACCGGCCACACTCTGCGACGCGGTCAGGCAGATGATCTTTGGCTGGGTGTCCTCTTCCGGGTTTTCTAACACCAGAAACAGTTTGGGTTGCTGAGAGCTCAAGTTAAAGCGGTAGTCGGTGCGCTCATCGCGAAACAATTCCAACACGGCGGGAAATTGCGCATCCTTCGCTTGCAATTGAAATCCTTTCAGCTGCCATTGTGTGGTGACCCACATTCCCGTCGTGATTTCATGTGCCACCAGATCGCAGCCCATGGGCCAGGTAGTTTCGGTTTTTTCCGTGTCCAGTAAGGAAGTTTGTGTTTCTGACATGGGGATACCTAATTCGTTCTTTTCTTATGCTGACTGACGAAAAGCCGTTCACGATCATCATCAGACATGTTAGTGCGGTTTGTATCTGATTTAGCAATTATTGAGCCATCAGACAGTTATCGTGATGCAGGCAATAAATTTTGTGTATTAACGATTAGATCGTTTTTGCTTTTTTCGCTAGTGTTGAAGACAGATTTGGAACAATCCTTGCTGCTTGCGTTTCCCTAGCAATAAGCAATGACATCATGTGAAAAACGACAGGAAATGGCTGTGACCAAACTTTCGATTATTAAAACCAGCGAAAACCCACTGCAGACAATGGACGTAGAGGTTTATGACGAATACGGCGAAAAACTGGTGAAGTCTATCGCCTGTGAACGCCCTCTTACGGTGTTATTGAATTGGAAAGAGATTGTCACGCTCATGACGCTGGGCTCCAGGCCTGAAGCGCTGGTGCTGGGGTATCTGAAGAACCAGAGCTTTATCTCCGACCCGCAAGCGCTTGACTCGGTGATCATCGACTGGGAAACGAATTCAGCGGCTGTGGTGACCAAAGAAAACATTGATCATCTCGAACCTGCACTGAAGAAAAAGACAGTGACGTCTGGTTGCGGTCAGGGAACCATGTACGGCAACGTGATGAAACAGCTGGAAAACTACCAGGTTCCTCAGCGACCGATTAAACAATCACAGATTTATACGGCGCTGGAAGCGCTGACTCATTACAACGATACCTATAAAAAAGCAGGTGCTGTACATGGGTGTGCAGTGTGTCAGGGCGATCAGGTACTTTCGTTTGTTGAGGACGTTGGCCGCCACAACGCGGTGGATACCTTAGCGGGTGAAATGTGGCTGAACGGCATGAGCGGCGAAGATAAGATTTTCTACACCACCGGACGCTTAACGTCTGAAATGGTGATTAAAGTCGCGCAGATGGGCATTCCGGTATTGTTGTCTCGTTCGGGAGTGACACAAATGGGGCTCGAATTGGCGCACCGCTTTGGCATTATTACGATTGCCAGAGCTAAGGGATTGCGTTTTCAGGTGTACAGCGGCGCAGACAAGGTCGAATTTGATGTCAAAGGCCATCTTGCTGAACCTGATGCGTGACATTGTCACCTAGCGCTTAGTCCCGCCTAGTGTAAATACTGCCTGCCTATGGAGTCGCGATCCCAATCTTGAGTCGCGACTTTTTTTGTCTTTCAGCTACACTAAATTCTGATAATCAATAAGTTAACTAAGTGAAAACGTCTATGCGGGCAGTGTCGAAATTCTTACTTTTGTTGTGTTGGTGCGTGGCTTTTCCAGCGCTGGCCGAATGGGAATATGATCAGGTTGATTTGATTCCAAAAGCGTCTGAACGCGTATTGCAGCTGGAAAACGAAGTCAGCGCCCTACCTGAACCTCTATTTATGTCTCGTTCGGATCAGCAGAAAGTGAATACCCTGCTGCATCAAGCTATTAGCGCGCAGCAAGATACTGTGGACCAATTTCAAACCTATCTGGCCAATTATCGTCACCAGAGCGATGAACTGAACTGGTTCAATCTTCAGCAAACTTACCTCTCTCTGGCCAGCCTCTCCCGCTCCAAGCAACACCTGCTCAGCCTGACCGATGGTTTTACGCGCGACCAATACACTGGCTTTGGTCCGGACGGCGTAAAGCAGTTTCAGGTTGAGTGGAAACAGATGCAGCTCAATCTGGAATATCTGATGCTGTTTCAGATTCGCAGTTTCGAATCGATGCTCGGCGATTTACTGATTTCACCCGTGCCGTTTATTTGGTCGGTCTGCAAGGTGCTGCTGATTTACTTCTTGTTGATTGGCTGGCTCAGGAACAGCAAACATCTCATCGATCTGTTTTGGCAGAGTTATCTGAAGGACAAACAGTCGCCGTCGCTGTTGGCGCGTGTAATTTGGTATATCAGCAGTGCGAACAAAGCGATTGCGTGGTTGATTGCGATTACGCTGTCCCTGCAGGTACTCAGTGCCATCAAGAGTTTGCAGCATTTGGTGTATCTGGAGATCTTTATTTGGTGGATTTGGGGTGGCGCCATTGCGGTAAGCCTTATCCTTGAATTTACCTACCGCTCCAGCCACACCTCCAACAAGGCATTGATAGCACTGCGTTTGAGCACGATTCGGCGTATTGTCTGGACGGTGATCATCACGGGTGTGGTGTTGCAGCTTTCCATGCGCACCTTGGGTAAAGGCACCATCTATACGTGGATTCTGACGACCATGTACCTGTGGTTCCTGCTGATGATCATTTCGGTGCTCAGTTTGTGGCGTGAACGGATTTTTGCCGTGGTAGAGAAAACGCCGGACAAGCCTTTGTGGGTTATGTGGGCCATGGGTAAAAAGAATACCCTTCTGCTGCGTATTCCTGCGACGCTGGTTGCCATGGTGTGGCTGACCCTCAACGGTATTGAACGCCGCTTGATCGCAGCGCTGTCCAATTACACGTTCTTCAGTCAGGCGCTTGCTTACCTGTTTCGTATAGAAGCCGCCAAACAAACCACCAACATTGCGGCCGATCAGAACTATGTGCGTGTGCGGGGTGATGAGACATTTGAGTATATTCTGCCTGGGTCGTTCGACAGTGTGTTGGTCGACTACGCGAGTGAAGAGATGAAGCAGCTCTCCCGTTATCTGCTGACGGACAGTCCGGCGATTTGCGTGGTGACAGGCGAACGCGGGGTTGGTACGACGACACTGCTGTATAAGATTCTCAACAAAGTGAAGAACGCAGAGCCGCTTTATCTCAGCTGTCCTTATTCTGGTTATAACGAACTGCTTTCGCTGTTGGCGCTCAGCCTGGGGATGGATGAAGATGCCACTGAGGTGCAGATCCTCGCTTACTTACGCAAAAGTGAACAGACCTATCTGATTGCTGTCGATAACGCCCAGCGTTTAGTCAAACCTATGGTTGGCGGGCTGAGTAGCCTGATGCGTTTGACCAACTTGTTACGGCGTTCGAAAAAGAATCACCGCGTGGTCATGGCGCTTGAAAAGTCGAGCTGGCGTTTTGTGGATCGCGCGCGTGGCGAACGGCTGCTGTTTGACTGGGTGACTGTTCTTCCGCGCTGGAGCGAAAAACAGCTTGCCGAATTGCTTGATAGCCGCATTAACCCTGATGTCGAGCATCCCGTCTCATTTGACGGACTGGTGGTGCCCAAACAATGGGGTCAGGAAGAAAGTAGTGACGAAGAACGCGCGAAGCAAGGTTTCTATCGCATATTGTGGCACTACTCGGATGGCAACCCGACGGTGGCGCTGCGTTTTTTCCGTCGTTCACTCAATCGCAACAAAGAAACTCAGCAAGTGGTCGTGCGCCTGTTCCATACGCCGGAATCGCAGGAGCTGGAAAAAATGCCCAAACCGATGCTGGCCGTCCTGCGCTCGATTGTTCAGCTTGAGATAGCTTCTCCGGAAGAGTTGTCGGAGTGTACTCAGCTGACGGTCCCCGAAGTGATTGGCATCATGCGCTATTTTGAAAGCCGCGGTTACATTGAATGGGCGGAAGACAAAACTCGTGTCTCTGACCACTGGTATCGCACCATAACCAACGTTCTTGATCGTCAACATCTGCTGGTGAAGTAATGAAAAGACTCAATCACATCGTACCTATCCACGGGTTGTTAGCGCTTCTGGCGTTTACGGCTTTTCCTGTTTTCGCGGCGGAGGATCTGGCGAATCTGGAAGACTTTCAACAGTTCGCCAGCCTCATCCGCTGGAGCGGCGTGTTTTTTTCGGTTCTGATCATCGCGGCGACCTGGTTGCTGTTGAAATTCATGAGTTCACTGGTAAAGACCATCGGCGGCCAGTTTGTGCAGTACCGAATGGTGTTGCAGAAGTTTCATTCGTTCCTGCAGTTCTTCATCTACATGAGTGCCGGGATTGTGGTGTTCATGTTGAGCTTTCGCATGAATGACCACATTCTCGCGCTGATTGGCGGTACGCTGGCCGTCTCTGTCGGTTTTGCACTGAAAGACCTGGCGGCCTCCTTCATCGCTGGGATGACGGTGATGATTGACCGCCCGTTTCAGGTCGGTGACCGCGTCACGTTTGAAGGAAATTATGGCGATATTATCGCGATTGGTCTGCGCTCCGTGCGTATGCGCACTCTCACCGACGACATCATTACCATTCCGAACAACAAATTTCTCAATGAAGTGACCATCAGTGGCAACTACGGTGCGCTCGATATGCAGGTGGTGATCCCGTTTTATGTCGGTATGGACGAAGACATTGTGCTAGCGCGCGACCTGATTCAGGAAGCCGCCTCTTCAAGCCGTTATATCCACCTGCCCAAACCAGTGACGGTATTGGTGAAACAGACCATTACCGATAACTATCTTGCGGTACAGCTCACGTGTAAGGCGTATGTGGTGGATACCGCCTACGAGAAACTGTTTGAAACGGACATTACTCTGCGCGTCATGAAAGAGTTTAAAAAGCACGGCATTAAGCCGCCAAAGATTGCTGTACAAACACACTAAGTGAAAAAACGCCTCCAGTCGGAGGCGTTTTTCTTGCAGGTTAAGAGGCTTTGGTAATCAATAAATGGGCATCGGCCTTGCTTGGCAGATACACGCTGAAGGTACTGCCTTTGCCCACTTCCGACTGAACACGAATCTCTCCGCCCGTCTGACTGAGTAAACTTTGTGAGACGGACAAACCGAGCCCGGTGCCTTCGCGCTTGGTGGTATAAAACGGGTCAAACACTCGCTTGAGGTGTTCCGGCTTAATGCCACACCCTTCATCTTCTATGTGGACGATGGCACCCAGCACTTCGCCATGTTCGCACCAATCTTCGCTGCGAATGGTCAGTTTGCCTTTGCCGTTCATGGCGTGGATAGCGTTCATCTGTAAATTGACCAGAATCTGCAATAACTGATGGCGGTTCACTTCCACCGAGCTTTGCGCATGCAGGTCGGTGACAAATTCCACATCACGCTTTTTCGAACCGGTTTTGACCAGCGTGATGCTTTCATCGATGATCGGATTGACGTGCTGCCAAGTAATTTCATCCTGTACGCCACCGTGGCGGCTGTATTGCAGCAGACTGCGGGTAATATTGCGAATCCGGTCTATCTGCAACATGATGGCGTCGATTTCCTCTTCGACCCGTTTGGCGTCATCACCCAGCTCAAAGCGGATCAATTCCGTATTACCCAGAATCACCGCGGTCGGGTTGTTGATCTCGTGTGCGATACCTGCGGTCAGTTCGCCCAATGCGGCGAGCTTTTCATGCACAATCAGTTTGTCGCGAGTTTGGTTCAGTAACTGAATGTGGTGTTCCAACTGTTCGGTTTTCTCTTGCAGGCTTGCCGTGCGATCGAGAATTTTTTCCTCCAGATCGTGGGCGGCACGCTGAATTTCTTCATTCCGCTGCTGCAGAAGATCGAGCATGTTGTCGAACTGTTTGGCAAGCTGTGCCAGCTCATGACGCTCATCCAAGCCAATGGCGCCGATGCGCTGATTTTTACCCAGTTGAACCAGCTTTACCACGCGATGGATACGCTCTATGGGCCGGAACAGATCGCGTGAGCCACGATAGACAAACACGCCCGAAGCGAGCAGCAATAGCAGCGTCGCTACGCCGATTTCGACAATATTGGTCAAATAGGTTTTCACAAATGGCCACAGCAGGTAGCCGGTATACAGCATGCCGACAACGTTATCGTACTGGTCACGAATCGGCTGGTACGCGGTGATATACCAGGCATCATACACATACGCTTTATCGACCCACTCTTTGCCCTGATTCAGCACGGCGTCGCGCACTTCGTTCGATACGCGCGTACCAATCGCCCGGCCTGCGCGCTCATCACTATTTAACGGCACATTGGTACTGACGCGCAGATTATCGAGAAAGATCGTCAAAGTGCCGATAGGACGCAAATTATCTTGTTTGGTGGGATAAATCAGATCGCGGATCTGATCCACCAGTGTGCTGCTGTTGTTAAGCAACAAGCCGCCATCAAGAAAACCGATGATGTCGTTATATTGGTTCAGTACCGGAATGACTGTGCGGCTGACCAAGCCGCGCGTCTCGGTGCGATCGGCGTTAACCCGTTCGATTTCCGCGCGCTTAGCCAGTTGAGGATCGAGTTGTGCCAGCTCGCTTTGCGATAGCACATCAAAAAACGATTCACGTTTGGTTAAATCCAGATAACGAAACTTCTGCTCCAGCGTATCGACTCGCTCAAAGGTGAGAAAATCGAGATCGTAGCGCTGCTTCTGCTGATTCACCCATTGGTTGAGATCCGGCTCCTCACCAGCGTGCATTATGCGGGTACGAAACTCGTAAGAGTCGCCGAACGCTTTGACGTAACTGGCTTGCTTTTGTTGCAGTAACGTCATGCTGTTGTGCGCCACACCTAAGCGTTCAGACACATCGACCAGTGCACTTTGCCATGTGTAGTGAATCGACCAGTAGATAGAAATGGCGATCAACGCAATCAGCGTAAAGCCAATTGGCACTGAAGTGAGGATCAGCAGACGATAGCGCACCATGGTTTTGACCCGATGTCGCCACTTCTGCCACAGTGGAATCTTAGCCAAGATTGTCTTGCTCATCGCCATCCCACTCTTTGAATTTGCGCTCTAAAGTTTTGCGTGCAACACCTAAGTCACGTGCAGCCGCCGATTTGTTGCCTTCGTAGAAGTCCACAATCTGCATGATATGTGCTTTCTCTACCTCTTTGAGTGTCCAGTGGTTGGGATAACCCGTACCTGAAGTTTCCACCACAATATCGCTGTGGGTCATCTTATCATTTAATTTTGGTGACGTTGTCACCTCAATCGCGACAGGATAGCCGTGTAACTCACGCCAGTAGTGGGCTGGTGGTTTGCCGAGCAGAATGCAGCGTTCTATGAGGTTCTTCAGCTCACGAATATTGCCCGGCCAGTCGTAATCGTGCATGGCGGACACATCTTCATGTGCCCATTTTGGTACTGGCATACTCAGCTCGGCGCACAGCTTCTTGGTAAAAAACGGCACCAAATCTTTGAGATCGGCTTTGCGTTCGCGTAGTGGACTGACATCGATTTTGAGGACATTAAGACGGTAGAACAGATCGCCGCGAAAACGCCCCTGCTCGACTTCTTGCTGTAGGTTGCGGTTGGTCGCCGCTACCACACGTACATCAATATTGATCTCTTTTTCGGACCCGACCGGACGAATGGCGCGCTGTTCCAGCACACGCAACAATGCGGACTGCATGGCCAGCGGCATTTCACCGATTTCATCAAGAAACAGCGTGCCGCCATTGGCGACGCGAAACAGACCTTCTCGACTTTTCTTGGCACCGGTAAATGCGCCTGACGTGTGGCCAAACAGCTCACTTTCCAGGAGTTCCGGAGCAATGGCACCGCAGTTAACGGGCACAAAAGGCCCCTGACGGTCGCTGGCTTCGTGAATCGCGCGAGCCACCAGTTCCTTACCCGTCCCCGACTCCCCTTCAACTAAAACGGAGGCTCTTGACGGCGCGAACTGCAGGATCAACTGCTTGAGCTGCTCAGTTTTGTGCGAATGGCCCATGATCTGGGTGGCGCAGTGGCGTTGATAGTCTCGTTGCAATGCGTACTGCATACGCTCGTTAAGACGCTTGTCCATACAGCGTTTTACCGCTTGCAGCATCTGCTCAAGATTAAACGGCTTGAGAATGAAATCCGAAGCGCCGAGTTTCAGCGCGCTGATGGCGGTTTCCAAATCGGCGTAACCGGTCATGAAAATAACGTCTGCGCGGCGGTCTTCGTCACTGAAGGCCTCTTCCCATTCGATGCCGGAGCGCCCCGGCAGGTTGATATCAAGAATGATCAAGTCGTAATGATGTTCAATACGCAGCGCTTCAGCTTCTTCAATGCTGCCGCTGCAGTCGACTTTGGAAAACCATTTACCCAGCGCTTTTTTTAGAATGGCTTGCATGCCGGGTTCGTCATCGACCACGAGCACAGAAAAAGCCTGGTATTGGAGAGATGATTGCGAGTCAAATGATTGAGACATAATGGATTCAAATTTCCTGTTGGGACATAACGACGCAATTAACCTTACTCTCGATAAGAGTAAATTGGGACATTTTGTCCTAGCTTATGTGCACTGACACTTATTTTAGTCAGGATCTGTGGAATATCCTTTGTTTTTCGGCGGGAAATTGCGCTATTAGTTTTGGCATTCAGATTGCAATAAGCCTCGCTTTGTTCGTGACTTTTTGGTCACGAATCAATGCATTCGTAATCAATCTCATCAAAAAATGGAAATTAGAATGAATAAAGTGACTTTCAGCCTCGCTGCTACTTCTTTGCTTCTCGTCAGTTATTCCGCTACCAGTGCCGATGATGTTCATCGCATTCGTCTGGCCACCACAACCAGCACTTATCACTCTGGCCTTCTTGATTACCTACTGCCTAAGTTTGAACAAGATTCCGGTTACAAAGTCGACGTCATTGCTGCTGGTACGGGCAAAGCGCTGAAGATGGGCGAAAACGGCGATGTGGATTTAGTGATGACACACGCGCCGAAAGCGGAAGCGACTTTTGTTGACCAGGGCTTTGGTGTCATGCCGCGTAAACTGATGTACAACGACTTCGTGGTTGTTGGGCCGGAGAGCGATCCTGCGCACGTCGCTGAGCAGAAAGACGTCGCGGGCGTGTTTAAACAGATCGCAACCAGTGGCGTAACTTTCATCTCTCGTGGCGATGATTCCGGTACGCACAAAAAAGAGCTGGGTATCTGGGCACAAAACAAAATTGAACCGAACTTCGGTGGCTACCGCTCTGTCGGTCAAGGCATGGGACCAACGCTGAACATGGCGTCTGAGATGCAAGCATATACGCTGACCGATCGTGGCACTTGGCTGGCGTACACCAACAAGCTGGATCTGAAGATTCTGTTCCAGGGCGACAAAGCATTGTTTAACCCATACCAAGTGATTCTGGTGAACCCTGAACGTTACCCAACCATCAACTATCAAGGCGCGAAAGTCTTCAGTGACTGGTTGGTAGCCGATAAAGGCCAGAAGCTGATTAACGATTTCAAACTCAATGGACAGCAGCTGTTTGTTGCCAACGCGCACGAGTAACCGCGGTTCATGAGCTTATGGCAAACCACATTGGAGGCACTCACCTTACTGGTGAGCTTTGACTCTGAGCTATGGGAGATCGTTGCGGTCTCCTTTAGTGTTTCTCTGGCGGCGATCGGTTTAGTGATCGTCCCGTCTGTATTGCTGGCTTTTGTGTTCGCGTATACCAATTTTCGGGGCAAATGGTTCCTGCTTTCCCTGATCAACACTCTGCAAGCTGTTCCAACGGTGGTGATTGGCTTGTTGCTCTATATGCTGCTGTCTCGGGCGGGTCCGCTTGGCGATTGGCAAATGCTGTTCACTCAAAAAGCGATGATCTTCGGTCAGATGCTGATCTGTTTTCCTATTTTGGTGTCAATGATGCACGGCGCGTTGCAATCGAGCGATCGCCGCTCGGTCGAAACGGCCATGACGCTGGGGGTGTCGGTTCCGCGGATTGCTGCAACCATGGTGTGGGAAACCCGCTTTCCACTCTGTGCCGCGACCATTGCAGGCTTTTCTCGTATTGTGACTGAAGTCGGCTGTTCAATGATGGTGGGCGGCAACATTATGGGCCTGACCCGCAACATCCCAACCGCGATTGCGATGGAAAGTCACAAAGGCGCTTTTGCGCAAGGTGTTGCACTGGGAATGGTGCTACTCTCATTAGCACTGGCTCTCAACTTTTTGCTTACCAGTATGCGTGGCAAAGGCTATCTACGTACATAAGGATGTCGAATGTCGATTAAGCTGACCGCACAGCAGTTATCTATGCGTTTTAAAGATCGCGTTCTGTTTCACATTCCACAATTGTCGATTGGCCCGAATGATGCGATTTATCTCAAGGGTGACAACGGTGTGGGTAAAACCACGCTGCTTAAAATTCTGTCCGGGCTTCTGGTTCCGACCACGGGCAGAGTGTCTAACAGCCAGATGTGGTGGCGCAGAATCTGGCGTAGCAAAGCGCGCCGCAACGTTATCTACCTGCATCAAAGTCCCTATCTGTTCGACGACACCGTGTATCAAAACGTGGTGTATGGCATTCGTTTCTCTTCTCTGTCTGCCAAAGACAAGCGTGCTGAAGTGATCACTGCGCTGCGCATGGTGGGACTAGAAACATTGGCCGATGAGCATGTCTCGGTGTTATCCGGTGGTGAAAAGCAGCGTGTTGCGATGGCTCGCGCGTGGATTTTAAAGCCGTCTATTTTGCTGATGGATGAGCCGAGTGCGTCATTAGATCAGGAATCTATCGACAGATTAGTTATAATGGCCAAGGATTTACTGGACCGAGGCTCCAGTTTGGTGATCACCAGTCACCAGACCAACGCGCTCACTACATTGTGTAAAAAACAGTGGTGGATTAAAGACCGTACCTTGGTTGAATCACCGCTGCTTCATGTCGTCAAAGAAGAACAAGAGAATACCTATGTTACTTCCCTCTCAAACTAGTTGGGTGATTTTAGCGGGTGGGCAAGCCAGCCGCATGGGTGGAAACGACAAGGGACTGATCAAACTCAACGATAAACCTTTGGTTCAGCACGTACTGGAACGTCTGCAACCTCAAACAGACCACATCCTCATCAATGCCAACCGCAATCAGGAGTGGTATCAACAGTTCGCGCCTGTGGTTTCGGATCAGTTTGCCGGTTACCCGGGCCCACTTGGTGGTATTCACGCCGGACTCAACGCAGCGCAGACTGATTGGGTCGGCTTTGTACCTTGTGACAGCCCGATGATTGCGAGAGACCTGGTGGCGCGTTTTTGCGCCGCAGTGACGCCGCAAACCGATATTCTGGTCGCGACCGATGGTGAACATCAACAACCCGTGTTCACACTGTTTCACAAACGCGTGCTGCCAAAACTGGCGACGTTTTTGGAGCGTGGTGACCGCAAAATTATTCTGCTGTATAACGAATGTCACACCGCCGAAGTTGATTTCAGCGATTCACCAGACTGCTTTTTCAATTTAAATACGCCACAAGAGCTGGCTCAATTCGGAGCATTACAGCCATGAATTCATCGCATTCTTCACGCCCATCCCTGCCTTTGCTCGGTTTTGCGGCGTACTCCGGAACTGGCAAAACCACCTTGTTGGAAGCCTTGGTTCCCAAACTTACAGCGGCTGGCCTTCGCTTAGGCATTCTGAAACATGCTCATCACAATTTTGATGTCGATAAGCCGGGCAAAGATAGCTACCGTCTGCGCAAAGCCGGTGCATCCCAGATGCTGATCGCCTCACGGAATCGCTTTGCGTTGATGACGGAAACGCCGGATGCAGAAGCCGAGTTTGACTATCTGTTGCAACGCTTTGATGCTCAGCAGTTGGATGTAATTTTAGTGGAAGGTTGTAAGAACATTGCGTTTCCGAAAATCGAACTGCACCGTGCCGAGGTTGGCAAACCGTGGCTTCACCCGAACGATGACAACATCATTGCGATTGCTGCTGATGAAACGGTGGAGTCGTCCCTGCCACAGATGAACATTAATGATTTGGATGCGATTGCCAAGTTTGTGCTCGATTACGTTGGCAAAGCAGGCAAACCTCTCGAATCAAAAACCGGCAAAGCTGAAACCGGAAGCTGCGATACGCTTTCCCCTGCCTTCTTATCCGTAGAACAAGGTCGCCAAAACATCCTTGATGCAGTAAAGGTGCTGACAGAATCTGAATCCGTTGCGGTCAATGAAGGCTACCAGCGGGTATTGAGTGCGGTGGTAACGTCCCCTATCAACGTACCGGCATACCGTAATTCCGCCATGGATGGTTACGCTATTCGCAGCGAAGACATTGGTTTGGCGCAATTTGAACTGGTCGCGGAAGTAATGGCGGGCCACGGCTACAACAAAGTGCTGCAAGCCGGGCAAACGGTGAAGATCATGACTGGTGCGCCCGTTCCTGAGGGCGCAGACACGGTGGTGATGCGCGAACAGGCACAAACCAATGGAAATCGCGTGTCTTTCGGCGATGCGTACATCAAGCCAGGTCAGAACGTGCGTCAGGCGGGCGAAGATCTGGCGCTTGGTCTACATGTCTTCGAGGTTGGCCAACGAGTACTTTCTGCTGAGATGGGCATGATAGCATCGCTGGGTTTTGCCACTTTGCCTGTTTATCGCAAACTCAAAGTCGCCCTGTTTTCCACCGGTGATGAAGTGCAGGCGCCTGGCAGTGAACAGAATGATCACTGCATTTTCGATTCGAATCGCTACACCCTGATGGGGTTACTGACGAACTTGGGGTGTGAGATCATCGATCTTGGCATTATCGAAGACGACGAAGCGCGAATGATGGAAACATTGCAACACGCCGCAGAGAATGCGGATGTGGTGATGACCTCTGGCGGTGTTTCTGTCGGTGATGCCGATTTCATTAAGTCCGCACTGGAAAAACTGGGACAAATTGATTTCTGGCGCATCAACATGCGCCCGGGACGTCCACTTGCGTTTGGCCATATCCAAAACAAACCTTTCTTTGGTTTACCAGGCAATCCTGTCGCGGTGATGGTGTCATTCATCAATTTTGTCGAGCCTGCCCTGCGCAAGATGCAAGGTGAAACCAATTGGACTCCGTTGAAAATCAATGCGATTGCGATGGAAGAGCTACGCTCCCGTCAAGGGCGCACTGAATTTAGCCGTGGTGTCTACACCCTTAATGAGCTCGGTCAGCTCACGGTCAAAACCACGGGTAAGCAGGGTTCCGGCATTCTGCGTTCTATGAGCGAAGCGAATTGCCTGATTGAAATCAATCCTGCGATTGATACGGTAAAAGTCGGTGAAAGCGTGACAATCATCCCACTACAAGGCAGAATCTAGCCCATTCATAAGGTATGAGAGAGAAAACATGGCTCGCACCATTATTTACACCTACAAAAACGAAGAGAAAACGCTGACATTCTCATACGAGAAACATCGCAATATTCATGAAGCGGTCGCCGAAGCAGAAGGCATCGATTTGAAAGACTATCTGAAGATGGAACAACAAATTGAAGCGATTTCGGATACCAAAGCGGTACGTAACTACCGTGATAACCACTTCAAGAAGTTGGGATTTGGCACCATCACCCTGCAAGCCAAAGAGAACTTTGGTGTCGGTAAAAAGCCGAAACAGTGATGATGAAAAAAGGGCTTGCGACTGCAAGCCCTTTTTCTTTATTTGATGTTCAGGAATGCCGCGCCGCGCACACCACCTGAATCGCCATGTTTGGCTTTGATGATCTTCGGACATTTCGCTACCGACAGCAGATGCTTAGGTACGCGCTTTGGCATCTCTTCATAGATCAGTTCGAAGTTCGACAGGCCACCACCCAACACGACAACGTGCGGATCGTTCGCGGTAAAGATATTACCGAAACAGATCGCCAGCAGTTCCATAAAGCGCTCAACGTGCTCAACCGCTTTCGCCTCACCTTCTTTGTGCGCGTTGATGATCTCGATCGCTTTCTTCTTTTCGCCAAAGTAGTGTTCGTAAATCAGCTCAAAACCGCGGCCAGACAGGTAGTTATCCATACAGCCTTTATTGCCGCAACCACAGCTCAGCAGCGGCGCTTTATCAGAGCCTAAATGGAACCAGGCATCAATTGGCAAGCGCATGTGACCGATTTCACCCGCAACGTGGTTGCGGCCAGAAAATACTTTGCCTTCGTAAACCAGACCACCGCCAAAACCTGTACCCAGGATCAAACCCATGACGGATGGCGCGTCTTTCAGTTCATCATCCCACGCTTCAGACAGCGCGAAACAGTTCGCATCGTTTTCAATTTTTACGCTGCGGCCAATTTTGGCTTCCAGATCTGCGCGTAACGGTTTGCCTTTTGCAGACGGTACGTTTACGGTCAGAACGGTACCATCATCAGCATCTTCCATTCCTGGCAAGCCAAGACCAATTGTGCCTTGGACGCCAAATTCTTCATCGTATTTCGCAACCAGACCAGCGATCGTGTCCACCAGTAGCTGGTAATCTTCTGTTGGTGTCGGCACGCGCTCAGTGGCTACGCGTTCAAGCTTCTCGTTGAATGCACCAAACTCAATTTTTGTCCCGCCGACATCAAAGCCGTAGTACATGCGATTCTCTCCTAATAAAGCACCCCAACCTTGGGATCAAAATAACAAAAGTTAAACAGCGGTATTATCCATAGACCACCTGACACAGTCCGTGACCAAGGACGGGTTTATTTTGTCACTTGAACTGATTGCGCAGTTAGCAACCAGCAAATTGCCAGAGTTTAGAGTGACTTCTCGCTTTCGCGATGCTCAATGAATCGTTTCAGGGCAATTTTTTCACCATCCACTTTGAGGCGAGACTTACACATCAGGTAGCTCTCTTTAAAGGCGTCGAACCACAGTCGCAGTGTGTCTGCGGCTTGATATTCCCCGAACTTATCCAAAACTAAACTTGCCACTTCAGCGGTCGCCAGATGTTGTTCGTTATCTGACTTACGCATGACGTAACGCGACAAAGTCTCCGGCTCGATCGATACTAAAGGCAGATTGGCGAGGTAATCCGATTTACGGAAAATGCGCTTCGCTTCGCGCCAACTGCCATCGAGGAAAATTAAAAGTGGTTTGCGACGGTCTGTTCTCTCAGGCAGCGCGGTCATGACGCGTTGTTTGTCTTCTTCAAGTTCGGCCGGGAAAACGAGAATCGGGAAATAGGCAGGATCGTTCAGGATCGCCAGCATCTCTTCTGCGGGTTCTGTCCGGCTCCACTGAAACACGTAGGTTTCTTTTATGATGTCGGCAATTAAACGCCCGGTGTTGCTGGGTTTAAACACTTCGTTTTCAGAGACGATCAACATCACCGCAACGTCGGTGTCGACATCAGGCTGGTGGGCACACAAGCAGTGCGCTTCACTGACATGGCAATACGGGCAGCGAATGATACGTGACCCGCGAGCCAAAAAAGGTTTAGTTGATCGTTCAAGGCGATACTGATACAAACGATGGAAGGCGTGAATTCTCATAGACGCAGTGACAGAGGAAAAATAGGCTGCGATTTTACTGACAGCTTGTGCCCTGCGCCAGTGTTGTCTTGAGGGAAACGTAAAGTTTTTAGCGAAAAGGAAATTTGCTGGAGGCGATGATGTTACAACACACAGAAACCGTTCGACTGATGATTTTCATGCTGGTGCTGATCGCATGTGCACTGTGGGAATCGAATCGTCCGCGAAAAATACTGACACAGAGAAAGTGGCTGCGCTGGGTAAATAACCTCGGCTTAGTTGGCCTCAACAGCCTGCTTTTGACGTTGATGATGCCGATCGTCGCGGTATCCGCGGCGCACTGGACCGAAGTGACTCACTTTGGCCTGCTTTACTGGCTGGAAATTCCGCCAGCTCTTGCCTTTGTCCTGTCCATTATCTTGTTAGACGGCGTGATTTACGCGCAGCATGTGATGTTTCATCGCCTGCCCGTTTTGTGGCGTTTGCACCGTATGCATCACGCGGATCAGGACATTGACGTCACCACCGGTACACGTTTCCATCCGGTCGAAATCATTATCTCGATGTGGATTAAAGTGGGTGCGGTGACGTTGATCGGTGTTTCACCACTTGCCGTGGTTGTGTTTGAAATTGTGCTCAATGCCAGCGCAATGTTTAACCACAGCAACGCTCGTCTGCCGCTTGCGGTCGATAAATGGCTGCGCATCCTGCTGGTGACGCCCGACATGCATCGTGTCCACCATTCTGTTATTGAACGTGAGACACACTCCAATTTTGGTTTCTTTTTATCGGTGTGGGATCGGCTGTTTGCGACTTATATTGCCCAGCCAGAATTGGGACATGAAGGGATGAAAATCGGTCTGCCGCAGTTTCAGCAATCCCGAGAACAATGGCTGGATAAAATGCTTACCCAGCCATTTCGGGAAAGTTAACTCAGAGTGTACTTGTGCAGCATCGCTTGCTGATGGCCAGCGATTTCGGCCACTTGCTCTGAGCTTTCGACCATGGCTTCGAGTTGTAGCTTAGTTTGCTCACCTTGCTCTGAAATTTGTGTAATGGACTGGCTGACATCCGCTGTAGCGCGTTCTTGTTCTTCCGTGGCCACAGATATTTGCTCAACACGAGCGCGAATGTGGGTCACTGCCTGCTCAATATCAGAGAAGGTGGTTTTAACCTCTTCGCTGGATGCGAGAGCATGCGCCATTTCGGTACGTGAATCTTCCACTGCCTGACGAGAACGGCCAGCCGCTTGCACCAGCTCGTTCATCATTTCGCGAATATTGGCTGTCTGTGTTGTGGTGTCGCTGGCAAGCTTGCGCACTTCATCCGCGACCACCGCAAACCCTCTGCCCTGTTCACCAGCACGTGCCGCTTCAATCGCGGCGTTCAATGCCAGCAAGTTGGTGCTGTCGGCAATACCGCTGATCAAATCGACCATTTCACGAATTTTGGTCACGCGTGTGTCGAGCTCCAGCATCGCCGATTCGTTGATATTGAGCGTTGAATCGAGAGACTCCAGACGTTGACGGTTCAGTTCGACCACCTTCACGCCATTGGCCGAGTGCTCCGCGGCAGACAGTGAATCCGTGTAAGAATCATTGGTCACGCCCGCAATTTCACGAATTGATGCTTCGAGCTGGTTGATGGTGGTCACCATATTCATCAGTGCCTGGTTTTGCAGGGCCAGACTCTTATTCGATTGATCGGCGGCGTCGTAACTCAGTTCAGCCGTTTGATACAGCGTTTCGCAGTTGCGTGTAACGGTCGAAATGGAATCGTGTGTACTGTCGATCACCTGATTGAGTTGGTTTGCGATGTGATGAAACTCTTGCGGTCCCGTCATCGAAGCTTGATGCGCCAGATCGTGTTCGGTCATCAACGTCAGATGTTTGCTGATATTTCGCATGCCGCTGTTGACCCATTTACGCAGTCCAAACCAGGCAAGTACAATCATCACCACCAGAGCCGCGCCACTCACCAATTGAATCCAAGTGACGTTTTTCATCGTGCTTTGCACTTCTTGCTCTTTGGATGCGATCAATGATTTGGCATCATCCGACAACGCATTCAGAATGCTGACCGTCTGTTTAGCGACGACGGCCGCTTGCTCAAATTGCTGGTTTTGTTGTTGTGACGTTTCTAACTTCGTGAGGATCTGATCCAGGATGCCGCCGGATTTGAACCCGGTTTTCACCATGTCATAAGGCGCGGTCAGGCTGGCAAAGTCAGTAACATCCGGGTGCCACTCTTTGAAATCGTCATAGGCCAGTTCAAGGCCCGCAATGCGGCTTTTCAACTCTTTGTATTGGGTGTGTGCCTTGTCTAAATCCTCCTGCATCATCAGCATCAGGAAAGTACTTTCCATTGAGCTTGCCGAAGCGGTAAAGCGATTGGCTGCATCCATCGATTCCGGGTTGTCGACAGAAAGAAATGAGGCAATACGGCTCATTTCAGGCCCAATCGAACTCAAACCATAACGAAAGCCTGTTGCCTGCTGGGCAATTTCTTGTTGTTGAGCAAGCTGTTGCTGCTGAGCGTTGAGAATATCATTCGATAAGTTGCTCAGTTGCGCAATGCTGTCAACCAGTACCTGTTGTTTGCTGGCATCGATCAAATTGTTGAATTGAGCCGCGATGGTCTTCATCTGCTCAAGAGAATGCTGGGCTTGCGTATCGAGCTCAGAAATGTTGGACTGAATAGCCGTGAGCTCGTCAGTGGTTTTGGCACGCGTGCCGTAACCCAGGTATTTGACCTGTTCGAGAATGTTTTGGGTTAGTGTGGCGTTATTTAACGCGAGCGGCAATGCCTGCTCCGATAAGTGATTGAATTGATACCCCACCCGTTCGATGCCTTTGATACTGGTGACAGACAACACGATAACGAGTAGTGTGATCGACATAAAGATGGCAGTGAGTGTTTGGATTAAAGAAAACACTTTGCCCTGCTGAGTAAGCTGAGTCATAGGAAGTTGAGAGTCCGATTCCACTTTTAAAGATCCGTCGACATGGTAGGAATCGAATGTGTCAGAAATATTTCATTCAAATTTCAGTTAAGTGACAGATGATGATAAATCGCATTCCCTATCTGATTTTATTGCTGGTTTTGGCTGGTTGTTCGTCAGCGCCGCAAGAGCAGGCAGAACCCGATACCGCCGTGTCGGTACCGGAGAGTTTGACGCCATTTGAGCAAACCGAAGAGCGTAAAGAGATTGCGCTTTTTGATATTTATAACCAGTGGCAAGGTGTGCCTTACCAATTGGGCGGTAATACAAAACGTGGCGTGGACTGTTCGGCGTTTGTGCAAATTGCTTACCGCGAAGCCTGGCAGCAGCCTTTGCCGCGTACAACATCGTCACAGAGCCAGGTTGGCAATGCGATTAAGTACAAACAGGCAAAATATGGAGACTTGGTGTTCTTCAAGACATCACGAACGACGCAACATGTCGGGGTCTATCTGGGCAATAAACTTTTTATGCATGCATCGACATCTAAAGGCGTGATAATTTCGAGATTGGATAACCCGTACTGGGCATCTAAGTTCTGGCAATTCAGGCGGATTGAAGATCCGCCCGTTGTCAATTAATCGTACTTGCTGACTGCTGAATCAAACAGGTTTTTTACCAGCGCAATATACTCATCCAGAAAAACGATTTGATCGTTTGTCGCTGGTTTACCCCATACACCTGCCAACACTTCACCGAGATCTTCTACAACAGAATCGGCTTCTTTCAATAACTGAAAACGTACGCTGGAGTGAAGCTCTGGGTTTTGCTCAAAGATAGCCATGATGTTGCTGGCGACCATATCCGTTACGACGTCTTCGACACTCTCTTTGCCAGTGTCGCCTTCGCGCGTAAAGATATCCATGTTCATTGCCAGATGTTCAATCAGAGCCAAATAACCATCGGTTTCTACAACCACTTTTCTTCTCCGCTATACCGCTTTGTGCCAGACACGACGTTACCTTGTGTAATACTAAGCCATGTGTCCGTTTTTTCACAGTTTCTTACCGAGGATAATTACCTCAGAACCTTGCCTAATATCAAGAGACGGACACATTTTGGCGAATCGATAACAGGACGTTGAGTCTTAGAAAGGCTCAATATTGCATTACAAGGCGACATTATTGCACCGGATCGTTATTGTGCGGAGATAACTTGCTGAAATGAGTTCTCGTATTTTTGATAAAAGTCACATTTATATGCATTTGTAGGAATGAGTCAGTAAGTGAATGAAATTCTGTGCATTCGTGGTCTGAAATATTGGCAATGATCGCCTAAACTTGCATACAACGACGTACGGGGATGGAGCAACACTATGTGGCAAGCGATCGCTCAACAGCTCTCAGATACTCTGATGTTTCAATACGACATCACAGAAAAGACGAAGATCAACGGCGGAGACATTCATGAGTGTTACATGATCTCCGATGGTAGCGAACGGTATTTCATCAAGCTCAACCAGCGTGAGTTTCTGCCTCAGTATGAGTTAGAGGCGGAAAATCTGCGCATGATGCGTGAAAGCTCCACAGTATTTGTCCCGGAGCTTATTCTGGTGGGTACCAGTAAAAGCCACGCGTTTATCATCCTCAATTACCTCCCCACTAAGCCATTGGACGATGCAGCCAACAGCTTTAAATTTGGTGTTCAACTGGCGCAACTTCATCAGTGGGGGGATCAAAAAGAGTACGGGTTCGATGTCGATAACTACATCGGTAACATTGTTCAGCCCAATCAGTGGACCAAAAAATGGAACCACTTTTTTGCTGAACAGCGTATCGGCTGGCAGTTGCAGTTGCTGAAAGAGAAAGGCATTGAGATGGTCAACATCGATGAATTTGTCGAGTTGGTCAAACAGCGCCTTGCCAACCACACGCCTCGCCCATCCCTGCTGCACGGCGATTTGTGGCATGGCAATGTGGCTAACTCAGCGTTCGGTCCGATTTGTTATGATCCGGCTTGCTACTGGGGTGATCGCGAGTGTGATATCGCCATGACGGAGCTGTTTGGTGGATTCCAACCCGATTTTTACCAGGGTTATGAGAGTGTCATGCCACTGGATTTCAACTACGGTGAACGCAAGGACATTTACAACCTGTATCACATCCTTAATCACTACAATCACTTTGGTGGTCACTATTTGGCTGAGGCGGATAGTTTAATTAAAAAAATTCTTTCTTTCTAACAGGTTAGACTGAGTTTTTTGACACATTTTGTGACGTTAAAGGGTTCCGGATTAAGGACCCTTTATTCGTTTTATGCCTTGCCTCAAGTTTTGTACTTAATTTATCTCTTTAACTAACTTCACGGCTTACTATTAATTCATCTCCCACAGATGTAAGGAAAGCGAGATGAAAGAATTCACTGAAAAAACGGTTCTATGCCCGCATTGTGGCCATTCCATCCGTATTACTCTGGACTCTTCCAACGGTAGCCAGGAGTTTTATGACGATTGCCCTGCATGTTGCCATGCGATTCATCTCAATATGATGGTCGATGAGCAGCAGGACACCATCGAACTTTATGTCGATGCGGATGATGAACAGATCTTCTGATAAAAAAAGAGCGCCTAAGCGCTCTTTTTTATGCTTCTCGCACGGCGAGAACACGTTCTACGGTGTCGACTATCGCCTGAGTTTGCGGGTCGAACTCGACGTTCACGTGGTCACCCATCTGTTTGTAGCCAAACAGCGTACGCTGCATCGTTTCTGGAATGAGATGGACGTTAAAGCGGTTGGCTTTGACTTCGCCGATAGTCAGCGAGCAGCCATCTAAACCGATAAAGCCTTTGGTCAGCACGTATTTCATATGTTGCGGTGGCAGTTCAAACCAGATAGTACGGTTGTTCGGGGTGTCAATCACATCCACAATGGTTGCCATCTGGCTGATATGGCCAGACATACTGTGCCCGCCAATTTCATCACCAAATTTTGCTGCACGCTCGATGTTGACCAAATCTCCGGCTGCGAGTTCACCAAGATTGGTCAGGCGCAACGTTTCCTGCATTAAATCGAACGAAACCTGAGTGCCGTCGATTTTCGTTACCGTCAGACAACAGCCGTTGTGCGCGACAGATGCGCCAATGGACAAACCCTGCCCCAACGCTTCAGGCAGTTCAAGTACGTGAGTCTGGAATTTTTCTTTCTTTTCGATGGTCACAACTTTTGCTGTGCCTTGCACAATACCTGTAAACATTTTGTGATTCCGGCAGTTTTTCGTGGAGCTTAGTGTGACATTTCTTTATCATTCACTCCAGCATCAAAATTTGCTTTTGGTGCTCTCTTGCAGTTATTCCTTCCGGAGAAATTCGTGCACCGTTATAAAAAAGAAGCGTCTAATTTAATTAAGTTAGCCACGCCAGTCCTGATTGCATCTGTTGCTCAGACGGGTATGGGTTTTGTCGACACCATTATGGCTGGTGGCGTGAGCGCTATCGACATGGCAGCGGTGTCTATCGCGGCCAGCATTTGGCTGCCTTCTATCCTGTTCGGTATCGGATTATTGATGGCGCTGGTACCTGTGGTTGCTCAGCTTAATGGCTCTGGCAGGCAGCATAAAATTCCGTTTGAAATTCATCAAGGTGGTGCATTAGCGCTGTTGGTGTCGGTGCCCATTATCGTGGTGCTGTTGCAGACTGAATCAATCCTTGGATTGATGAAAGTCGAGCCGCTGATGCAGGAAAAATCGATTGGCTACATGCACGCGATGGTGTTTGCGGTACCTGCATTTTTACTGTTCCAGACACTGCGCAGCTTTACCGACGGCATGTCGCTGACTAAACCTGCAATGGTAATTGGTTTCCTGGGCTTGCTGTGCAACATTCCGCTCAACTGGATCTTTGTTTACGGTAAATTTGGCGCGCCAGCACTAGGCGGCGTCGGGTGTGGTGTCGCGACCATGATCGTCTACTGGATGATGTTTTTGATGCTGCTGTTCTATGTGGTGACATCAAACCGTTTGGCGCACATCAAATTGTTTGAAACGTTCCACAAACCACAATTAAAAGCCCAGGTGCGCTTGTTCCGTCTTGGTTTCCCGGTTGCTGCTGCCCTTTTCTTTGAAGTTACCTTGTTTGCAGTAGTTGCGCTGATGGTAGCGCCGCTCGGTTCACTGGTTGTCGCTGCGCATCAGGTTGCACTTAACTTTTCGTCTCTGGTGTTCATGTTGCCCATGAGTATCGGTGCGGCCGTGTCGATTCGTGTCGGACATACTCTGGGTGAGAAAGATTTCCGCGGCGCGGCTATTTCCTCGAACGTTGGTCTGATGTTGGGTGTCGGCACCGCCGTGGTGACGGCGGCCCTGACCGTTTTGTTCCGCGAGCACGTATCAATGCTGTACACCGAAAACATGGCAGTGGTGAGCATGGCAATGAGCCTCCTGATGCTTGCTGCGATTTATCAGGTGGTGGATGCGGTTCAGGTCATCGCTGCAGGCGCTCTGCGCGGTTACAAAGACATGGCCGCAATTTTTAACCGAACCTTTATCGCGTACTGGATTCTGGGTCTGCCTTCGGGGTACATCCTGGGTATGACCGACTTAATTGTTGAACCGATGGGCGCCAAAGGATTCTGGATCGGCTTTATTATCGGTTTGAGTTCGGCGGCCTTGATGTTGGGGCTGCGCCTGCGCTGGGTACACAAGCAAGATGACGAAATGCAGATGCACTTTGCCTCTCGCTAAGCGAATGATTTAAAAAGGCCAGCATTGAGCTGGCCTTTTTTCTATGCTGAATAGAAGAAGACGGAGGTGATGTGCGCTATTGGCTAATCGGCTTGATGACACTGTTTATCGCAGGCTGCGATCTCTCGCGGGCGCCTGTTGAGCGTGATTTTGCCGATTACATTCAGCGTATCGCCAATGTTCAAGATGCTGAACTTGTTGCTCTACCCACTACGCAAAACCAAATCCTGCCTGATAAGCGGGAACTGGCCATCACATTGGAACCTTTGACTATCGGCCTGCTTGATAGTTACGAACTGCGTAAATGTGCGTTATTTTCTCTCATCGCAGAACGCAACTCGGTACTGGGAAAGGTGCAAGATGAGTTTCGCCGTTTTGATTATGAAGTAACGCTGCTGCAGGGGCTGACCCGCTGTATTGCTGACCAGGATATTTCACCCAAGCTGCGCCAGCAGCTCACAGAGATTGAAGCGGTTAAGCAGCAGGAACTGCCCGCATATTGGTATAACCTGCTTTACACCAGCGAAGCGATGCGCAAGCAATTGACAGGCCACGAATGGCTTCAAGGTAGCTGGGATGTGACTCAATTCGAAGAAGCACTCGCAGCCTTTACCACGCTTGACAACGCCATCAGTCAGCAGCAACTGGCGCTCACGTTACCAGCCATTACGCCGTATCAGGAGGTACTGGAAAAACAGCCGTTACTGGGGCAGTTGAAATTTTCGCTCGATAACTCGGCACAATGGCTTTCGGCGGTTACCGCTCAGCTCACCACTTACGATGCGGCCATCATCTGTGGGGCTAACCGAAATCAGACCAAACTCAATTACCTGCGTAATGTCTTTCAGTCGATATACGTCGAAACTCTGCAACCTTACCTTGCCAGAATTGACAGTATTTACCTGCAACTAGAACCCAACTTGGTGCCTTTCTCAAAGCACGATCAGGGAACATACTCATTTACGATTGTGCAAAGCCACCAAGCATTTCGTCACGCAACTAAACAGCACATGCAATATTGGCAAGCGCTGTTTCAACGCTGTTCTGTGGCGGTCGGCAATCAATAAATTTCTCTCACTCGTACAAAGCGGGCAAATCTTGGTTTGCCTTCGGCGGTGAGCCCGTTATAGCGGTACGTGATGAGGCTGCCAATTTCAGGTGGGTTCAGGCGCTGCTCGTCGGAAAAACCAGTGCCGACATAAAACTCTGTCCCTTCATCGGTTCGAACCAACACAGACCCCATCAGGCCTTTGTATTTACCGTTGCCGATTTTGTACCCCACGACTCTGGCTTCCGCATCCTGATGTTTTTTGAGTTTGAGCAAATCATTGCTGCGCCCTGCCTGGTATCGCGCGGTAACTTTGCGCAGCATAATACCTTCACCATTCTCATTAACCAGCGTATCCAGATAGCGCAGCAATTCCTGCTCTGATAACACAGGCGTGTGTTCAATGTATTTGATGTGTTTGGAAGAAGCGGAATCAACCACATGGATCAAATTGTAATAGCGTTTGGTGTAATCACCGGCGGCATCGGGCATATCAAACAGCATGAAATCGATCTTGCGCCACGCCTCATCCGACGGCGTATGATCGAGAACCGTCTGCTGAACCAGTGCAAAGTGTCCGCGTCCCGCCCAAAGTTCTCCTTCCAGTGCATAATCCGGCAGCGGATCGGTGAACCACCGCGGAGCATAGATGGGATTGCCATTACGAGTCAGGAGTTGTTTGCCATTCCAGATGGCTCGAATACCATCGAGTTTTTCACTCTGCCAGTATTCATAGATGTTGATGCCGTCGTGGTATTCGTTCGCCTGAGCGACAGGTACAAAAGCAAGGGGATTGGCCAACGCGGCCGAATGCTGCGTTGTGAGTAGAGCCGCAGCAATGAGAGTCAGTTTAAGTTGCATGAGCACGTCCTGGTGATCGGTTACGTGCTCTATTGTGAAAAGGTTATTCCGAGATACCAAAAGCGTGAGTAAGACATTGCGAGAACATTCAAGTTTTCTCTTCTCGAATGAAATTGGGCAGTGTCACAACCCGCGATCGGTATCAAACTTCTTCATCGTAAGTGTTAGCTAAACCAGCCAAAACATCTTGGTAAGTATCGATTTCACACACAAAAACGATCATTTTTTCTATAAAATTCATCGCTATTCTCCTAGTGTTTGCACATGATCACGACCAGCTTTGATGCCCATTTGATAGCCCAAATCCAGCAGTGGTTTTTTCATCGTTAAGCGTTTAACGGCAAAGTTTTCCGGTGGCGCTATGACGCGAATGGTTGCGTCTTTTGGCGGATGACGAATAAATTCCAGTGAGCCATTGTATTTTTCAGCGCGGTGAATGATGGAGTTTGCCACGTGAGGATGACGTGCAAACAGTCGTTTCATCATCCATTCACTTTTGGGCTTTGCCATTTGATAACTCAGTGGATGTGACAAAATCACCGTAATATCACGCGCTCCGCGTCGGTAAGCTTCTTTGACCGGAATCGAATCCGCAATACCGCCATCGGTGTAGCAACCACCGGAAAAACACGGCATCTGTTTATAAACCAACGGCAATGCAGAACTCGCTTCTATTGCGGTCACAAAGTTATCTTTGGTCACCCGGTAGTAATCGGCTTTACCCGTTTCCACGTTGGTCGCTGCCGCGTAAAACGGTACTGAAGAAAACAGGCGCTCTTCATCGACAGGATAGATACGGTTGGCTTCATCAAGCAGCCAGCGTACATCCACCAGACTGCCGCCGCGCAAGAAGCGTCCTGGATTGTAAAAATCTTTACTGGTCGCCAGATTGGTAATGACCTGATAACTGCGCAGAGGTTGATGAGATAAATAACCGACAAGATTGGATGCCCCGGCAGACACACCCATGACGAAATCATAAGGGCGGTAGTTAAAGTCCATGAAGGAATCCAACACTCCGCTGGCAAAAATGCCGCGCATCGCTCCACCTTCGACGACCAGTGCTGTTTTCTCTGCCATCTGCGTTCTCCTCTTATCGTTTGAATGAGATCAGAATAGGCCTAAGAACGCCATACGCCAAATGGGTTTTGGTTATTAATCAGATAGGTATCTTATATGTAACTTAATGAACAAGGGTTAACTCAATGGCCAGTTCTTGTTTATTTGCTGCGGCTCGTGGGCAATCGGCACACACTGAACGGCCATGACATTTATAAACCAGACAACAACTGCTGCGTATCAGTTTGAGCTGTTGAGTTTCGGGATCGAGCTTGAGACTTGCCAGATGTTTTTCCGGCAGTTCAAAGGCATCCAGCCACAAGCGGGCCTGAGTCAGGATTTGAGCGTTGGAATAATGCGGACGCAATTGTTGAAGTCGCACCAAGCAACTAAGCAGCATGTCGGCGAGCAAATGTTGGGTAAAACCAGGGCGAATGCGGACAAATTGGTTCATTGCCTCGCGGTACTGCTCAAACAGCGTATTGAGTTGATGCGCAGCGTGATAAATGAGCTGAGTCCGTTTTCCTGTTTGCCATTCATGCGGCTCGAAACTGAACCCAGCAACAAACATCGGGCGGCGATACTGAGCAAGGCGGGTAAAATCCGGAAGCGCTTTTTGTGTGTATACCGACAAAAACGACAGATAAACCGGCTGCCAGCATAGTAGACCCCAGGTGCGTGTTAACCAATACGCCTGCCCGGCTTCCGGCGTCGCGGCTTTAAGTTCTTCATAAAGCGACGCGAATACTTCCCCATTATTGCGAGTCAGCGCGATAACGTCTTCGTTGCCCTGTGCTGTGCCGACACGACCATCAAGGTATGGCGTAATTTGCTGAGCATAATGAAAAAGAGATTCAAAAGCTGCCTGACTCTGCATGCTGACCTGATGCATGGGTGCGGTTTATCCTGTAATGCGGCTAAGACCTAAAGAATACAAATAACCATTATCATTTGCAAATTAATGCTATTTGCAAATCAATATTATTTACCTTTATTACAATGCCACCTTATCGAATATTTCCGTACTCGTACCGCCATAAAAAAAGACCTCACTAAGAGGTCTTTTTAATGCAATATCGCGCGGTGTTCAGGATGTTTGACGCGTCTGGATCTCACGCAGTTGTGTGAGGTATTTGATCCAGCCTTTGGCTTCATCCGATGGCTCAAGATTATTTGATTTCTTCGCCTGAATCAGCGCCTCTTCCAGTTGGTTGAGCTTGTAAAGCGCACGAGTGCGTGCAAGTGCAACCTGAGGTTGACGATCCTTCTCCTGCACTTTATCCAGTTCAGCCAGTGCCGAGCGGTAGTCACCTTGTTGGTTGAGAAGCTGCGCGACGTTCCAATGGTATTTACGATCGAATTTCGCGGCCAGCGTCCAGGTTTCAATCGCGCGATCCCACTCTTTGGCACGCTGCCAGTAAAACGCACGCTCGGTGATGAGTTGAATGTCTGAGTCAGCCTCATCCAGCAGTTCAATCACTCGCGCTGCCCGCTCTGGAACGCCGTTTTGCGCATAAAGCTGTGCCAGGAGACGCAAATCGTGCTGGCTTAGCTCAATCCCCTGAAGTTTGGCTAGCCCAAGGCTGCTAAGCGCATCTTTTTTCTGTCCGGTGCGCAGTTCCAGACTCACCAACTGTAACCACCAGTTGCCCTTTTCTGGCTCCAGAGCTATCAAGCGCTTAAGTGTCGGGATAGCCGCTTTCCACTGTTCCAGTTGTAACTGCGCTCCGAGCTTCACTGACAACGGTGACACTTCATCCGGTCGTTTAAAGCTTTCATAACGAGCGATCGCATCAAGAGATTTTTGCCACTGCTGCGCCTGATAATGAATTTGTCCGATACGCAGCCACAGCTCATACACTTTCTGATCTTTCGGCGCTGATTTCACCAGCTCATAGTAGTGTGGCAGGGCTTGCTTGTACTGGTGGTCCATTAAAAGCAGGTCTGCCAGCATACGACGCGTCGTCCAACCCTGATCGTCCGCCAGTTCACCACTAGTGACAGCGTCACTCAACGATTGAATGGCGGGTTTAAGCTGCTCGTTCTGCCAATAAAACACGCCGAGCATGCGCGCAAAGTACGCTTTGTCGTAAGCGCGAGAGACATCGGAGTTTTTCAGCGTACTGATGGCGTCGTTTAGCTTGCCGTCTTGTGCCAATTGGTTCGCTTTCATGGCTTTATTAGCCGCGTACTGGCTAAGCTCCACGGCCATGGCGAACGATGTTGAGCTCATCAGCAGTAGACAGACGATTAATCGTTTCATCATTTGGCTAGTTTAAACTCCAATTTTACGGTTTGACCCGGCTGAGATACCGCATTGCCATCCAACAATTTCGGTTGGTATTTCCAGTTCCTCAGCGCATGCATCGCTTCACGTTCAAACATGCGGCGCGGATTCGCGTCGACGACTTCAATATCGGTCGGACGACCAGTTTCATCAATGGTAAATTTTAGGACCACGTAACCTTCCACACCACGTTTCAGGGCACGAGGCGGATAGCTGGGTTCAACGCGATAGAGCGGCAGCGCCTGCTGGTTTACGCCAAAGTCACCAAATGTCGGCGCACTGATCTCAATGCCGTTGATTGCGGTATCCAGCCCCAAAGACGGTACGCTGGTTGGCGACACGGTATTGCTGGCAGCAGTTTGTTGCTGCGACACTGGTGTTTCCGGTGGCTGTTCCGGCGCTTTCGGTTGCTCCGGAACACTACGCTGGCGGCGTTGAACATCTTGTTCCTGCTCCACCATCACCATGTTGAAGCTCAACGACTGCCCTTGTTTGGGGGCGCGCATACCGTCGTTGTTGACCATCCATGCCATAAAGGCAAACAACCCAATCGAGATGCTTGCGGCAAATGGCATGGCTAACAATAGACGCCCCATCAGCGTTTCTCCGCAGCCAGCGCGATGTTCTTCACACCTGCCCCTTTCGCAGCATCCATCACTTTTACGACGGTGCCGTTATAAGCATGCTCATCAGCCTGAATCACCAGTGATGCGTCAGGTTGTTCCAGTAACAGGTGCTCCAGCGTCGCTTGAACGCGTTCTACGTCAACCTGACGTTTATCGATATAGATGTCGTTGGCTGAGGTGATGGCCACAAAAATGCCCGCATCTTTCTGCGCCACCACATTGGCGGCTGACGGACGATTCACTTCCACACCGGACTCACGCACAAACGAGCTGGTCACGATGAAGAAGATCAACATGATGAATACGATATCCAGCATTGAGGTGAGGTCGATTTGCGCCTCTTCTTGTTTCGACTGACGTCGACCGAGTCTCATCGCTGACTCCTTAACGATTTTTCTAATTTCAGTTCAAACAGGCGACAGGTTTTGGCCAGACGCGCGTGCACGAACATACCGGCCAGCGCAGCGACCATGCCCGCCATGGTGGGCAGAGTCGCAAGAGAGATGCCTGACGCCATTAATTTAGGATTGCTGCTGCCTTGGGTTGCCATTACGTCAAACACCGAGATCATCCCGGTGACCGTGCCAAGTAGTCCGAGCATCGGACAAATGGCGACCAGTACTTTGATGACATTGAGGTTTTGGGTCAGCGCGATATGCGCCTGACCAATCCAGCCCTCGCGAATGGCGTGCGCGTGCCACGATTGGTGATCGTTACGGGCATGCCACTGTTCAACCCACTGCTTACGTTGTTTCGGAAAAGTGAACGCGAGATAAATCACGCGCTCAACCACCAACAGCCAACATAGAGCGACGACCGCAGCCAGCCACCAAAGCACTGTTCCACCCTGAGCCATAAACTCAGACAGTGGCAAAAACAGATTTTTCAGTGAAAACAACCAGTCTGCTTGGTTCATCTTAATTCCTTACGCTGCGTTACCAACAACACGAGAAGCGGGTGTGATACCACATTCGCGTTCAGCTTCTTCCGCAACCAGACCAATCCCCTGCTTCTCGAGAATATTGCGAATGTTCTCGGCTTGCGTGCTGAGGATGTTGTGCGCCAGCAGCAGTGGCATGGCCGCCACAAGGCCAAGCACAGTAGTCACCAGTGCCATCGAGATACCGTCCGCCATCACTTTTGGATCGCCGTTACCAAACTGAGTGATCACCTGGAAGGTCTCAATCATCCCGGTCACCGTACCGAGCAGACCCAGCATCGGTGCCAGTGCAGCCAGCAGCTTCAGCATCGACAAGCCTTTTTCCAGACCCGTTTGTTCATCCACGACCGCTTCAAGCAAGCGCAGTTCCAGTGCTTCAACGCTACGATTCTGCTCTTTGTTGTACACAGAGAGAATACGACCCAGCGGGTTGTTACCCGGTTGATTTGGTGCTTTCAGCTGCGATTGAATTTTCTGACGTGCAATCGCCAGCACGATGCCGCGGTAAACGCCGATAATCAGGCCAACGGCCAGCAGCACCAGAATGATCTTACCAATCACGCCACCTGCTTCCAGACGCTGTTGCAGTGTCGGAGCTTGAGCCAATTGCTCTAGCAGCGTGCCACGTGATGGATCCAGTACCACAGCAGCCGTGTCACCCTGTTCGATAGACGCTAGAGAAGACGATGTCGGACCATTGTCTGGTTGCTTCTGATACGCGATGGCGTCTTTACGCGCGTTGTTCCAGTTGACGTAACCTTGCTCAGTCACCAGGCCCAGCGCACCAATGCGGGTCGCGGAAGTTGTTTGTGTGCGACCTTCACCGTCAATAAACGCAATATCGTGCGTGCTGATTTCGCCGCTGGCGTGGATTTGCTCATCCATCGCATGCCACAGACCAATCAACTGTTTCATCGAAGGTAAAGATTTTGCCGCGACGATGTCATCGATGACCGATGCGTATTGCTGACGGTCAACACCCGTGACGGAGTTTTCCAGCTCCGCACGAATCTCTTTCGCATTTTGACGTACTACGCCAAAAATTTCGCCCAAACTGCCAGTTTCTAAACGCAGTTTTTCTTCCAGACGCGCCAGACTGTTTTCGTTTTTGCTGAACTGAGCAGAGAGCTTGTCCGCTTCGGCTTGCAAAGCGTTACGTTTGGCAACCAGCGCGGCTTTTTCTGCTTTCAGTTCTTGTTCTGTTTTTTTGAAATCCGCTTCGCGCTTCACGTTGTGCGTCTGCTCTGTGCGGTTTTCAGTTTTTGCTTGTTGAACGAGATTCGTTGTTGCAAAGGTTGGCGCAGTCAGAATCAAGCTCAGCCCCATCACAGAGACAAGTTTATTCAATGTCATCATTTTGCCTCCGCTTTAGTCAGGGATACAGGAAGAGTCAGGAGTGTTGGCGCAATCTGTTGGTTTGCCAGATTAAAGGCAGTATCCAGATCTGCCTTGTTGCCACTCTCTACAGACAGCCATTGCTGCTGCTTTTGATCCCAAGACCAGTACTTGGTCGCATTCAGGTTACGAGCAATCAATGCTACTCGGCCTAAATACAGGATATCCGCCTCTACAGCGTCATTATCCGCCAGTTGGATTTTGTCCTGATAGATGCCCAGTTTCGAACCGTAGTCCATTTCAATTTGATACGCTTCAAGGATACGACGGTATTTCTCGGCATCGCTGACATCAGCGCGTGGCATCAGCGCTTTAAGTTTCTCAATACGATCTTCACGAGCGGTCAGACGAATCGGTTTATCCTGACTCAGATTGGTTTGCAGTCCGTCAATCATCTGGTACATCAGCGGCACAATGCCTTGACGAGTCTGGTTGATTTCGACGATTTGCTGTTGAAGACTGGAGATCTCGCTTTCCTGACTGACCACCAGTGACGCTAGGTGATCTCGGTACACGGCAAGGTTTTTGACCTCTTCGCTCAGTTGTTCAATCTCAGATTGCAGCTCCATCGCGGCGGCCGAGCTTTTATCGATCGTGCGCTGACTAGAAGCAGAGGCTGCATTAGTTTGGGTCTGAATGGCTTTCGCATCGTCCAGTGTATTGGCATAAGCTGGAAGCATGGTCGCTGCTGAAAGCAGTACAAGGCTAGGTTTTAAAAGGTTCATCATCGTAATCATTTACCGCGTGAGAATGCGAATATGTTATTGATAAAAGCTCTCATTATCAACTAAGTTTGCCATTCTAGCCGCTTTTCTTGCTGGCGACAATCGTGGGGTGAAGAATGATCGCATAAGCTCGGTGTTACGTATGCCCTTTCGTCTTGATAAAAAGGATAGTGTTATGAAATTGTGGAAGTTTAATGTGTTTGTCTTGTTGGCAATGTTGCTGGGCGGCTGTACCGGAACACCGGAGAAAGTGACGCCCGTAGGCAGTTTTGAGCTCAATCGTTATTTAGGGACCTGGTACGAAATCGCTCGGCTTGACCACAGTTTCGAACGCGGTTTGAACCAAATCAGCGCCACCTATTCACTCAATGACGACGGCAGCGTCAAGGTCATCAATCGGGGCTGGAATGAAGAGGCACAGCAATGGCAGGAAGCGGAAGGCAAAGCCAAATTTGTCGAATCACCGGATATCGCTCACTTAAAAGTGTCGTTCTTTGGCCCGTTTTATGGCAGCTACGTGGTGTTTGATTTGAAAGATGATTACTCACTGGCGCTAGTCAGCGGCTACAACACCGACTATCTATGGCTGCTGTCACGCACACCGACCATTGCCGATAGTGAGTTGCAAGCCGTCATCAAAAAAGCGCAGGCGGCGGGCTTTGATACCTCAAAGCTGATTTTTCCGCTCCAGAAAGCCAAATAGCCATATTGATTTCATCACACTTTTGGCTTTCAGTTTGGTCACCCGCCAGTGTGTGGCCGGGCGAACGGGTGTGGTGTCAATCAGATGTTGATACGCCGCTTCATCAAAGGGAATGTCTTTACCATGAGCGAGCAATAATGTGTTAGGTGCAAGGTCCAGTACGCGCTTGACGGAGAGGCGATACTGATTCGGATAGAAGATGGGAAAAGGAGAAATCAGCCGTTTCTTCACTTCCACAATCAAATCTGCCACATACAAGATACCCTGCTGGGGATGGTAAACCGATAAATCGCGATCGGTATGTCCCGGTGTTTCCAGCACCTGCCAATCTTCAAACCCCGGAATCACGTCGCCGTCACACAAACGAATGTCTGCTCGCAGCTTACGGGCGAACCACAAACGGCGCTTCGGACAGCGCAAGCGGTTTGCCATCCAGTGCGCTAACGCTAAATCGGTCAGGTACATTAACACGCCATCCCAGCCCTGATACCAATGGTTCGTTTTGTTAGCAGAAACGATTTTGCACCCGGTCAGTTCGCGCAGCTTATGCGCACCACCGGCATGATCCGGATGCATGTGGGTAACGACCACCGCTTTTAAGTCGCGGAATGGGCGCTCAAGTGTCTTTTCAATGAATGCCTGAATCACGGGCACATCGGCACGGCTGGCACCATCAAGCAACAGCAGTTTATCCGGGTATTCGGCGAGATAGATGTTTTGGATATAACCTTTAAGAGTATGTAATTTCACGCGTTTCCTTCGCTGGTCTGTCCACTCCTTGGATTAAAGTAAGCATAGCACTACCGGCGGCTCTGGCACGTAAAAAACGAAAACGGGCGAGTAAAAACACTCGCCCGATCAAATTAGTAGCTAAATCCTGTCGATTTGGCGACGTTTATCATGTTTTCCCGCAAGTTATCTGCGATTGATTTCAGGGTCTGCATTTCATCATCGGTAAACGGATGAATCAGGATTTTTTCCACCCCGTTGCGTCCAACCACGGCTGGCAAACTCAGCACCACATCTTTCAGACCATACTCTCCGCGTAGCAGAGTACCGACTGGCAGCACCGAATGTTCGTTGATGGTCACCGCCTGAATAATACGAAATACACTGGCCGCGATACCGTGCGTGGTGTTGTTTTTACGTTTGAAAATTTCATAGCCCGCCTGTTTGACGGACTCAAGCAGCTCATCGGCGTCAATCCGGTCAAGATGGTTCGCATCGCAGTAATAGTCTGCGGCTTGTCCAGCGATACTGATTAAACTTTTGGGCGTAAAACAGTGGCTACCGTGTTCGCCCAGCACATAGCCAAACACATTTTTCGGATCGAGATTGACGCGTTGGGCAACGATGGTCATTAAACGCGCGGTATCCACCACGCAACCTGCCGAGATCACCCGGCCCGGACTGTAACCGGTGTTGGCGACAATGCTGTGCGTGACAATGTCACAGGGGTTGGTCACCACAATCAGTACCGCTTTAGGTGCCACGCGTTCGATTTTCTTGGCGATATCAACGCCAATTTTGCTATTGATTTCAGCCAGATCCATCCTTGACTGGCCTTGCTGAATTTGCGCGCCAGCGGTGATTACCACAATATCTGCGCCGATCAGCTCCAGATAATCGTCCGTGGGTACGATGCGGGTATTTTTAGAAAACGTCAGCGCCGCCGTATGGCGAAAATCGAATACTTCGCCTTCTGCGCGAGCAACATCCCGGTCCAACAAAATCAGTTCACTGACGCTGCCTAAGGTCAACAGGTAGTTACAGATCCCTACCCCAACAGCGCCTGCACCTATCACACCTATTTTCATTTTCTTTCCCTGATAAAAACGACAATAACTTCAACTGATGTTACTAATGTTAGCAATCTTTGTTCCAATTTTATTTTGTATTTTTCTCATAACCTGGCGTTTTGGACTGAGATATTGCGCTTTGTTAGGTCATTTGAATGATTACTTGCGCCATAACTGTGCAATCGTCCGATGAACCACAGAATGTGATTTTGCTCAATCGATCCATAAATCTTTCATAAGAATGAAATTTAACGTCCACGGATGTGAAACATTTTTTCGCCACCATAGCGTCAAACGAAACAAGAACAGTCTCGTTCGAAACTCAACAAGGGAAAACACAATGAACAAGCTATGGTTAGCGGGTCTGCTGTCAGCAACCTTTTCAGGATCAAGTTTAGCGGCAACAGAAATTACCTGGTGGCACGCCATGGGTGGTCAGCTAGGCGAAACCGTGAACAAGATTGCGTCAGATTTCAACGCGTCACAGAACGACTACAAAATCACTCCCGTTTATAAAGGTGAGTACACCGAAACATTGACGGCCGGTATCGCGGCATTTCGTGCGGGTCAGTCGCCAAACATTCTTCAGGTGTTTGATGCCGGTGCAGCAACCATCATGAACGCACCGGGTGTAGCAAAACCCGTACAAGACATCATGATCGATGCGGGCTATTCGTTTAACTCCAAAGATTACCTGGCAGGTGTGCGTAACTTTTATGCCGACAACAACGGCAAAATGGTGGGCATGCCATTCAACTCTTCAACGCCCGTGTTGTACTACAACAAAGACATTCTGAACAAAGTGGATGGCGAAGCGCCAAAAACGTATGAGCAGCTTGAAGCACTGGCGGCAAAGCTGAAATCCAAAGGTTACGTGGCATTTTCTCAGTCACACACACCTTGGATCATGTTTGAGAACTTCAAATCTCGCCATGACTTGCCCCTCTCTGACCATGAGAACGGCTACGAGTCACTCTCTTCTAAGTTGATGTTCAACACCAAAGACATGGTGATGCATTTCAAGAAACTCAAAGAGTGGTCGGACAAAGGTTACTTCAAGTACTACGGCAGTAACTGGGATGCAAACCAGACGCCATTTGAACGTCAGGAAGTGGCGATGTGGATGGGCTCTTCGGGTTCATTCGGCGGCCTGCGTAACCGCGTGAAGTTTAACTTGGGCACGACGTACCTGCCTTACTGGCAATCTCTGAACGCCAAAGGCACACACACGTTCATCGGCGGTGCGGCGCTGTTTGCACTTAATGGTCATCCTAAAGCGGAAGACAAAGCGGTCGCGGCCTTCTTTGCTTACCTGACTCGCCCGGAAGTACAAATGTACTGGCACGAAACCACAGGTTACGTTCCCGTCACTAACGCAGCCTATGACATGACCAAAGCGTCAGGTTACTACACCAAGCAACCGGATGCGGAAGTGGGCGTGAAACAGCTGAGCCTGGCATCGGGTGAATGGACCAAAGGTTACCGCCTGGGTTACTACCCGCAGATTCGTGAAGTGATGCACCGTGAATTCGACAACATTTTCGCAGGCCGCTCTTCGGTTGAAGAGAGCCTGAACAAAGTCGAAGACGAAAGTGAAAAACTGCTGAATCGCTTTGCACGCACCGTGCAATAACGCGCTCGCCTGCTTACCTGAGTAAGCAGGCTTTCTTTTTGATGCTGTTTTCGCTTGTACGAAAAGTAGCTAACCCAACCCCAAGATTAAGTGAAGATTCTCGCTTCACAGAATGTTGCCGGGGTTAAGAATTACTGGAAAGAGTCGTGGAACGTCGACAACAATTTTTTCACTCACCACTGCCTTATTTTTTGCTGGCGCCTCAAATCGTGATCATCGCGATCTTCTTCGTTTATCCAGCCGCTAAGGCAATTTATCTCTCATTCATGCTGGAAGATCCGTGGGGCATGTCCTCCACGTTCGTCTGGTTTGAAAACTACCAGATGCTGTTTCAGTCGAGCGACTACCTGGAATCACTCGGTTTCACCGTGCTGTTTTCGGCACTGGTATCGTTTCTGTCGCTGGCCATTGCGCTGTTGCTGGCCGTCAAAGCCGACAATGTGATTCATGGCCAAGGCCCGTACAAAGTGACGCTAACCTGGGTTTACGCCGTTGCCCCCGCCATAGCGGGCATCATTGGCGGGTTTCTGTTTAACCCACACATCGGTGTGCTGACCGATTTCTTCGCCAAAGTAGGCTGGAAGTTCAGCGTTCAGACCGACCCGTTCGATGCCACTTTTGCATTGATTTTGGTTTCAGTATGGAAACAGGTCGCGGTCAACTTCGTTTATTTTCTCGCCGGATTGCAGTCTATCTCTTACGCGGTCAAAGAAGCGGCCACGCTCGATTGCGTCAGTGACAGCAAACGCTTCTGGACGATTACGTTTCCGCTGCTGGCACCAACGGGCTTTTTCCTGTTGGTGATCAACCTGACGTACGCCTTCTTCGATACGTTTGGCGTGATTGACACCATGACCAACGGCGGCCCGGGCGGCACCACCACCTCGCTGGTGTACAAAGTATATCGCGACGGTTTTGTCGGTGCTGATTTGGGCGGCAGTTCGGCGCAATCAGTCGTGCTTCTGCTGCTGGTGCTCGGCCTGACATTTATTCAGTTCCGCTTCGTTGAAAAGCGCGTGCACTACTGATTGACGCGATGTTTAAGGAATGACTATGAAAAGCAATAAACTGTCGGATCACGTGATCCTGATTGCCGGCGCACTGTTTATGCTGGCGCCGATTTGGCTGATTTTCGCCAGTTCGACCCACAATCCGAACACCATCATCAGTGAAGGTCTGCAATGGAGCATCGGTGACAACCTGTCTGCCGTGTACGACGAAGCGTGGAATAAGAGCCTCGGCTTTGCCGGTAACGTCACCGCCAGCACCATGATTTTTAACTCGATGGTGATGGGGCTTGGCTTTGCGATTGGCAAAATCATCATCTCCATGATGGCGGCGTTCGCGCTGGTTTACTTCCGTTTGCCGTATGCCAGCGCGTGGTTCTGGCTGATTTTCGTCACGCTGCTGCTGCCGCTGGAAGTACGCATCATCCCCTCTTATGAAGTGGTGTCCGGCCTTGGCATGCTCAACAGTTACACCGGATTAATTCTGCCGCTGATTGCGTCGGCAACCGCGACCTTCTTCTTTCGCCAGTTTTTTAAAACCATTCCTGACGAATTGCTGGAGGCAGCGCAACTCGATAACGCCGGACCGATTCGATTCTTCATCGATATTCTGTTTCCGCTCTCTAAAACCATGATGGCCGCGATTTTTATCATCATGTTTGTCGTCGGCTGGAACCAATATTTATGGCCCATCATGATGACCACCGATGAACACTACAACACCATCGTGATGGGCATTAAACAGATTCTGAACAATATTAATGAGACCAACCTTCCCCGCTATGACTACGCCTTCGCCATGGTCATTCTTGCGATGCTGCCGCCGGTATTGGTGGTGGTGGTGTTCCAGCGTTGGTTTGTGAAAGGACTTGTCGAAAGTGAAAAATAATTCCGTTATGCATTTAGTACACAGCGCAGCGCGCAAGGAGCAGGACAACGTGATGCTCGATATCAAACAACTGGTAAAAACTTACGAAAACGGCCACCGCGCAGTCAAAGGGGTCGACTTGTCGATTCAACAAGGTGAATTCATTGTGCTGGTTGGTCCTTCAGGCTGTGGCAAGTCGTCTATTCTGCGATCCATTGCGGGGCTGGAGTCGATCAGCAGCGGCGAAATTCATTTGGGCGGCCGTCGTGTCGATAATGAGAAACCCGCCAAGCGCGACATCGCCATGGTGTTTCAGAACTACGCACTCTACCCGCACATGAGCGTGTACGATAACCTGGCGTACGGGCTGAAAAACCGCGGCGTGGATAAGAAAACCATCGACGAGAAAATTCGCAAAGTCGCCAAAACCCTCAAAATTGATGAATACCTAGATCGCAAACCGTCAAAACTTTCGGGCGGTCAGCGCCAGCGTGTAGCAATGGGCCGTGCGATTGTGCGCGATCCGCAGCTGTTTCTGTTCGATGAACCGCTCTCTAACCTCGATGCGGCGTTACGTGCGCACATGCGTCTGGAGATTAAAAAGCTGCAACGCGAACTGGGTGTGACCAGCGTGTATGTGACCCACGATCAGGTTGAAGCGATGACGCTGGCCGATCGCATCGTGGTGCTTAAACTGGGTGAAATTGAACAGGTCGGCACGCCCGCAGAAGTGTATCACCAGCCAGCCAGTACGTTTGTTGCCAGCTTTATCGGCAGCCCGGCGATGAACTTTCTGCCTGCGTCGCTGAAAAACGGTCGCCTGCATGTCGCCGGACAACAGTTTTACCTGCCCGAGTATGATGGTTTGAGCGCCGAATCGGTCACGTTGGGCATTCGTCCTGAGCACGCACAGCTGAATTGCAGCGAAGAAACACTGTGCTTCGAACTCGATATTAACGTCGTCGAACCGCTGGGCCCAAACCAACTGGTGCATGGCCGCGTCATTGGTCTGGACAGCGACAGTGATTTCATCGCAGTGACACCGGAAATGGCGCTGCAGGTCCACGATCCGCTCACACTGTCAGTGACACCAGAAAACCTGCATCTGTTTGACGAACATGGCAAGCGCCTCTACCCTGTTTCTCTGGCTCAACGCGCGATTGCGTAAGGATACGTGTGAGTTTATCTACCCGACAAAAACAGATTCTGGAGTATTTGCAACAGGCGCACGGCGTGCTGTCCAGCGCGCTGTTGTCTGAACGCTTTGATGTTTCGGTGCAAACCATTCGCAAAGACATGAACGACTTGAGCGACAAAGGTATGGTGCGCCGTGTGCACGGTGGTATTTCGCTACCCAGTGCCAACGACAACCTCTCCTTCACCAACCGGGAACTGATCAATCTCTCCGCGAAGCAGAAAATCGCACAACGTGTGGTGGAACAGTTACCGGAAGGCAGCAGCGTTTTCCTTGGCATCGGCACCACGCCAAAACACGTGGCGCAAGCGCTGCTGGATCACCCGGGGCTGACCGTGGTGACCAACAACATCAACGCCGCATTGACCTTAAGCCGCAACCCCAACATTGCCATTCATCTTGCGGGTGGCGCGGTTCGCCCGTCGGATGAAGATACGGTGGGCGAATCCACCACCAACTTCTATCGCCAGTTCAACATCAAGATCGGTATTTTCGGTGTAGGTGGTTTGAACGATAAAGGGCAACTGTTGGATTTCACTCCGGAAGAAGCCAATCTGACCCGTGCCATTATCGAACAGAGCGAACAATGCTGGTTAGTTGCAGACAAAACCAAATTGGGGCGCTATGCTCCGGTGGTCAGCGGTAAACTGTCTGAAATGCAACGACTCTTTGTCGATTTCGCCACTCCCGAGATGACACAATTGTGTCAGAATCATCAAGTCGACATGGTAGTGGCGTAGTTCGCCATTCTCAAAGCTTAAGGAAGCGTTATGTCTCCGATTATTGTGGGTCACCGAGGCGTGGCCGGAACTTTCCCGGAAAATACCCGAGTCAGCGTACAGGCTGCGATCGATATGGGTCTCAAGTGGGTCGAAATCGATGTTCAGCCAACCAAAGATAATGTGCTGATCGTTTGTCACGATCACACCATCAACCGTTGCAGTAATGGCAAAGGTCGCGTCGATGCCTACACGTTGGAAGAACTGCGCGAATTTGACTTCGGCGGCTGGTTTAACGCCAAGTTCAGCAGCGAACCCATCATGACGCTGCAAGAACTGCTCGAACTGGCGGCAGCAAGCGATCTGGGTTTGAACATTGAAGTGAAAGTTGACAAGCACGATGTGGCGCAAGTGGCGTCGCAACTTAAAGCGCAACTGGATCAAAGCCCGTTGGCGCAAGAGAAGATTCTGCTGTCGAGTTTCAGTCATGACATCATTCGCGAACTGCACCAGCACTGCCCGGGTTATAAACTCGGCGTGCTCAGCGAGCGATTGTCTGCCAAAGACAAAGCGGTGCTGAAAGAAGTGAATGCATTCAGTGCCAACTTAAATTACCGCTGGTTGACGGAAAAACACGTGCAAACCTTGCGTCAAGACGGCTATCAAATCTGGTGTTACACAGTCAATGATGGCGACAAGTTTCCCTTGCTCAACCAAGTGGATGCCATTTTCTCCGACTGGCCAAGCCGCTTTATCTAATCCACACAAAAACGCCCGCGATATGCGGGCGTTTTTCTATCCAACGGTCATCAATGATTGGTATCTTATGACTTACGCAAACAGTGCTTTGTCGACCTTAATCACCATTTTGCGCACGGGCATCGGCTCATCTTCGGTCGCAATCAGCGGGCGGTGTGGTTGCCCTGGGTAAAACACGATGAATTCGCCGGCTTGAATTGAGACGAACAACTCGTCGTTTAGCTGTTCACTGAACGCCAAATCACGCTCATCTAACATGTCTTCGTCCAGCCCGTTGAATGGCGTCAGACTGTAGCCGAATGTCTCGCGCCCCTCTAGCAGGATCTGCACATCCAGATAGCGGCGGTGACACTCGGATTTACGCTCAGCCAGCAATTGTGTGTGATCGTTCATGATGAAGAAGAACGCATTGTCACCGTCGAGATCGTGTCGGCCTGTCGCCATTGGCGCTCCGTGCTTTTCCGCTTCGTTGAGCTGAGCCAACGCTTGGCGAATCAGAGGAAGCAGTTTAGGAGATAAACATTGCGCAAATTCAAGTTGTGAAGTCTTACCAATAAACACAAGTGTGATCCTTTATTTGTCTTTTCTGCTGCCTATATTACTCTCATATTGAGCTCGAGAAAGTGATATTTGAAACATTGTTTCAAATAAAAGAGTTCAAACAAGGACTGGTAGAATCTGTTTGTCGGAATGAGTTGCATAGAATCGCCGCCTTTCTCGCGATGCGCCTCTATAAATACATGGAAAATCAATATGATTACTAATAGCTCGCTATGGATTTGGATCCCTTTGATGCTCGCTGTTCTTCCTGCGCTTTTCAAACAACGCAATGCAACGTTAACCTTATTGGCTGTGGCGCTTGGCGGAGCCTGGATGGTCGATAAACTGACGACGCTCGCGTTGGCCATCAGTGTTGCCGGACTCGGATTGGGTTACGCTATCCCTAAGTTATCAGGTTATGTGAAAAACCTGGCTTGGACACTGTTGCTGCTATGGTGCGTGGCGTTGATGGTTCACGCCCTGCCCGGCTTTGGTAATACCAAAGTACTCAATACTGTACTGACCGGGCCGATGAGCACGCCATTTTCGCTCTATCTCAATATTGACAAACCCTTGGTATTTTTTGCCCTGTGGCTGGCTTTTCCGTCTTTGCTGGGTACGCAGGCGCCGCCTCATTGGCGTAATACGCTGTTTGTTCTGCCACCGCTGCTCGGGTTGTTGTTGGTCGCTTGGTTTTTAGGCGCTCTGAAACCCGAGTTTTCGCTACCGGACTGGTTGTGGCTGTTTGCGCTCAACAACCTGCTGCTCACTTGCATGGTGGAAGAAGCCCTGTTTCGAGGCTTAATTCAACAAACGCTGACGCATGTCGGCGGCGCAATCTTTGGTATCGTCGCCGCTAGCGTGCTATTTGGCTTAGCTCATTTATCCGGCGGCATTTTGTTGGTGGTATTTGCTGCGCTGGCAGGCCTGGGTTATGGTTTGGCGTTTCATTTCAGTGGCCGGTTATGGGTAGCGGTGGCTTTCCACTTTCTGTTTAATCTCACTCATCTTGTTTTCTTTACTTATCCGGTTTTGGCGCGCTAACGAAAACGCCCTTGGTAACAAACCAAGGGCGTTTATGTTTACTCTGAATCGCGCGATCGTTTTCTGCGATGGCGCAACAACCAAGCCACCACCCCACCGAATGCGATCAAGGCAAACGCCTGTATCTCATAATGTTTGATATCGCCGATGATGATTTCCAACGTATTGCCAAACAAATAACCGAGCACCCCAACGGTTATCGCCCAAAACGCGGCGCCGATGACATTAAAAATCAGAAAACGCAGCGGTGGTACTTTACTCGCCCCAATTAAAAATGGCGTGACGGTGCGCAGACCGTAGAGAAAGCGAAACCCGAGGATCAATAAGATCTGGTGCTTATCCAGCAATTCGAACACGCGCCGGGATTTTTCCTCCCAATGCGGCCGCTTGGCTAACGCCTGTTTGCCCTTGATACGACCAATATAGTAATAGAGTTGGTCGCCAAATAAGGTGCCAGCAAACGCGCATGCAATAACCCACGGCAATTCGAGATAACTGCGATGCGCCGCAAAGCCGCCCAAAACCAGAATGGTTTCCCCTTCAAAAAAGGTACCGACAGCAATGGCCAAATAGCCGTAATCCGCAATCAATTGTTCTAAAGACATACTCCGCTTGCCGCTCCCTTGTTTTGCTCAGCGTTAGCTTAATAGCACTTAATCATAGTGGCGTTCAATATCAAAACGTTCCATTAATTTAAATACCATTTTCTTTACCAGATTGGGCAAGTAATAGGTGTGAACTTTTGCGTCGATAACGGTTACACCTTCGCAATACGATAAGGTGTGTATGCCATCGACGTAAGGTTCAACGGCATGAATTTCATTGAAGACAGATTCTGCGTATTGAGTCGGCGTGAGCGTGTTAATCTGCATCACCAGCAAGCTCTTGCCATACGCACCATCGCAGTTCTGACCAAGTCGATAGTACTGATTGTCAAGTGACACGATCGCACCGCCATTACGTCCACCGCAAATGTTGCGGCATATCGGTGATTGTGGGTGTTCGTGATAGGGGCCGGCAAACTCATCGGCGACAAACAATCTCTGTGTGAACGGATCGCGGGCGCCGGAAGTGAACAGATACCAATGCCCTTCATATTCGACTAATGATGTGTCGACATAGTCACCATCACTTAATAACGCCTGATGCCAAAGGAATTGTTCGCTTTCCCGGTCAAACCGATAAAGCGCGACTTCGTGGCGATCACTGGTTTCGGGAATGGCGTAGTATTCACCGCCATGTTCTACGATCAACGGATACGATTTGTGGCCGCCCAATGCATTGATGGCCTCAAAAAATGGGTATTCTCTCCCCGCTAAATCGAAACATTTGAGTTTGCCTTTACCGCGCAGGTAATCAAAGACTTCACACGCGAGGTAGAGTTGATCATCGAGAGTAAATAAGAATGGATCAGCAACAAAGTCGTAACGATGGCAGTTAAACCACTCGATATTGGTTGGCTGAACGCCCGAGTTCAGTATCTCACTGAGGCTCTGATGCACTATCCCTATGCGCCATTTTTCCAGTTCAAACAGTTTGCTGTGCAGCGTTTTAATGGCAGTAAGCACATCTAAATCCCCATAATGATGGTCAGATGACGCATGGCCACCTGACACATAGTGCGTTCATTATGGGATTCGTATCATCCTAATGCAACTAAACCCTTATTCATGAATGGTTATTTCTGAGCCAAGCTTAGAGTTAAGACATCATTGCGCGTCAGGCTGATTCTCCGGTTCCGCTTTGATGAATCCGGGTATCGCACGTAAGGATTGGGTGATGCGTTGAATTTGTGGATACGGCGTCATATCCACGCTGAAACGTTCGGCGTTGTATACCTGCGGCACCAAACACACATCCGCCAACGACAGTTCATCGCCGACACAAAACGCCCCGGCGCGCGTGTTGAGTTTCTCTTCAAAGGCAGCAAACCCGACCTGAACCCAGTGACGATACCATTCGGCTTTTTGCTCATCATTCACAGCAAGTTCGTTGCTCAGATACTGCAAGACACGCAGGTTGTTGATGGGATGGATGTCCATCGCAATATCATGCGCCAGCGACAACACCTGATATTTCTTGTGGCCACTTCTCGGGATCAACGGCATTTGTGGATACACATCATCCAAGTATTCGATGATGGCCAGAGATTGTGACAATGTCACACCATCATCAACCAAGGTCGGCACTAACTCACTGGGGTTTAACTGATGGTAGGCGGCGCTGTGCTGCTCGCCGCCCTCTTTAACCAGATGCACCGGACAGTGTGTATATTCGAGTCCTTTGAGATTGAGTGCAATACGAACCCGATACGCCGCTGATGATCGCCAGTAGCCGTAGAGTTTACGTTCACCCATGAATCACCTGCTTGGGCGGCAAATATTGCACCACGCGCTGCTCAATGCTGCCAAAGATACTTTGACCGTCGCTATCAAGCATGTCGAGTTTGATGGTGTCGCCAAACTTCATAAACTGCGTTGCCGGCTGACCATCGCGTATGGTCTCGATCATGCGCACTTCCGCAATGCAGGAATAACCAACGCCCCCTTCAGTAATCGAGGTGCCAAAATCGGTGCCTTGCTTATTCGACACCGTGCCCGAACCAATGATCGCGCCAGCGCCTAACGGGCGGGTTTTCGCCGCGTGTGCGACTAACTGTGGAAATTCAAACGTCATGTCCACCCCCGCATTCGGGCAGCCAAACGGCTCGCCGTTATAGGTAGACAGCAGCGGCAGCGTCACCTTGCCACCATCCCAGTGTTCGCCCAGCTCATCGGGCGTGACAGCCACTGGCGAAAACGCCGAAGACGGTTTGGATTGGAAAAAGCCGAACCCTTTGGCCAGTTCGCCGGGAATCAGGCCGCGCAATGACACGTCATTGACCAACATAATCAGACGAATGGCGTGCGCCGCTTGTTCCGCATCTGCGCCCATCGGCACATCGTCGGTGATCACCGCCACCTCACCTTCAAAATCGATGCCCCACGCTTCACTTTCCATCAAGATATCGTCTTTAGGGCCGAGGAAGGTATCCGAGCCACCCTGATACATCAGCGGATCAGTCCAGAAGCTTGGCGGCATTTCTGCGCCGCGCGCTTTACGCACCAACTCCACGTGATTAACGTATGCAGAACCGTCGGCCCATTGATACGCGCGTGGTAAGGGTGATTCGCACAGCGTCGGGTCAAAATCCATTTCGTTATACAGTTCACCATCATTCAGCGCCTGGTACACTTCATCGAGCATCGGCTCCGTTATGCTCCAGTTATCCAGCGCTTGCTGCAGGTTTTCAGCAACATCCGGTACTGCGATGCATTTGGTTAAATCGCGGCTGACGACCACAAGCAGCCCGTCACGGGTATGATTTTTCAGCGTCGCTAACTTCATTGTCTGTCCTTATTCTTTGACTTCTTTCCAACTGTAGACGTACTCGCGGTTTTCCACCTTCTGCGCCGCTTCACCAAACTGTAGCGCATGACGAGTATCGATCATCACAGCCACTTCATCGGTGAATTTTTTCTTATATTCCATTCCGGCTTTAAACGCTTTCGGATGCGGGCCGTGGGTAAAGCCGGCTGGGTGGAAAGTCACCATACCCGCTTCGATATTGTCACGGCTGAAGAAATCACCAGCGTGGTAGAACAGCACTTCATCGTAATCATCGTTGTTGTGGTAGAACGGCACTTTGAGCGCGCCCGGGTCACTTTCAATCGGGCGTGGCACAAACGTACACACCACAAAACCAGCACCGACAAACGTCGTGTGCGCAGACGGCGGCAAATGGTAGCGATGCGACATCAACGGGCGAATGTCGCGCCAGTTGAGTTTGACCACCGCCAAATCACCGTGCCAGCCAATCGCATCCAAGGGGTTAAACGGATAGGTAATCACACTCACCTGTTCATGGCGTTTGACCTGAACCTGTGTTTGCTGCTCGGAATACTGCGCTTTGAACTCGTCATTGATGCTTGGCACTTCCAACACGGCAGGATCAAACACCGCGTGATTGCCGACAATGCCTTTTTCCGGCAGCGTATACGCCGCATCGGTGTTTTCAATCATCAGCAGAAATAGCGGCTCTTGCGGTTCTAAACGCCAGTTGGTCGAACGCGGGATCAACACGTAATCCCCTTCACTGATGCTCATGTGGCCGTAATCGCAGTACAAATCCGCTTTGCCCTGATGAACAAAAAGCAAGTCGTCACCATCGGCGTTGCGTACCAGGCACTCCATCGGCTGCGCCAGCTTCCATACTCGAACTTTTACATCCTGGTTGTGCAGCAAGTGCGGCACAAACCAAGGCGAAAGCTGAGAGGCTTCGGCAACATGGTTGAAGTTAAACGCGCGTGGACGCAGTTCGCCCTCCCACTCGATCCAACCCGTTGGGGCATGTTGATGATGGAAGTGTGCCGCCGGGCCGAAGAAACCGCTGCGGCCCGCTTCACGTTCATAAATTGCGTCACTCGGGAAATCGGCATGCGCCTGTTTAGAGCATACCCCTTCCCGGTGCGGGAAGGTCATCCACTTATGCATCGCTCAGTACTCCTCGACGAATCTGATCTTCTTCAATCGATTCAAACAGCGCTTTGAAGTTGCCTTCTCCAAAGCCTTCATTGCCTTTACGTTGAATGATTTCAAAGAACACCGGGCCAATCACGGTTTGGGTAAAGATTTGCAGCAGAATGCCGTCTTTCATCGGCGCGCCGTCAATCAGAATACGCAACGCTTTGAGCTCATCGACATTCTCGCTATGCCCTTCAACGCGCGCATCGACTTTCTCATAGTAAGTATCCGGTGTCGGCATAAAGTCCATGCCACGTTCGCGTAGCGTGCGCACGGTTTGGTAGATGTCGTCGGTGCTCAGTGCAATGTGCTGAATGCCTTCCCCGTTGTATTCACGAATGAACTCTTCAATCTGTGATTTGTCGTCCGAGGATTCATTGATCGGAATACGGATTTTGCCACACGGCGCAGTCATTGCACGGCTTACCAGCCCGGTGAGTTTCCCTTCGATATCGAAGTAACGAATCTCACGGAAGTTACCGATGCGCTCATAAAAGCCAGACCAAGTATCCATGTGGCCCTGTTTGACGTTGTGCGTCAGGTGGTCAATTTCCATCAGGCCAGCTTGCGCTTGTTGCATGCGCGCGGCGGCATCGTCATAGAAATGGAAATCGACATCGTAAATGCTGCGATCGCCGTAGCGGTCGACAAAGTACAACAAGCTTTCGCCAATGCCGTAAATCGCCGGAATACTGAGTTCCATCGGGCCGATTTCGGTTTTGTACTCTTCTGCGCCGTTGTTTAACGCATGTTTAAGCGCAGACGCGGCATCTTTGACACGAAAAGCCATGCCGCATACGGATGGGCCATGGACTTTGGCAAAGGCTTCAGCCTGGCTGCGCGGCTGGGCATTGACGATAAAGTTGATGTCACCCTGACGATACAACCACGCTTCTTTAGAGCGATGTTTGGCAATCTCGGCAAACCCTAGCGAGGAAAACAGCTGTTTTAAGTCTTCAATACCTTTGGTACTTGCTGCCGTATATTCGACAAATTCAAAGCCATCTGTGCCCAGTGGGTTGATGTTGGCGCTCATGCTCTACTCCTTCAGTTCGATCATCACGTTCGTTGTTAAGTGTTTGTTATAAAACTGGATGATCGCGTCCCAAATTGGAATAGCCGTGTTAATAATTGCCTCTGATCTGTCGACCGGAATAGGTGTAACAAATTAATTACATTTCAGAATCATCGATGGTTTTTGCTTCATTCGACTCGCTGTAACAACACAGAACACATCATTATTCATTGAAAAATAGAAAAAATTTAATTGCATTCGGCAAGCATCAATAATCAGAAGAAGAGGAGAAAACAGTATATAAATTCGTACAGGGTAATAATTGTGTTACACGATTGTTATTAACAGTTTTATCCCTACACAACGCTGACAGTGCAAATTTTGTGCAATTACTTTGCGATATCCCTTCTTAATCTGAGGATGTTCACTTATACTGTGCAACTATTTGATTATTTGTATTACATTTGAGACAGAAACATTACTCACATTATGCTAAGACGACTTTCCAAACAGCAATTTCAGTGGATGAAGCGTGCTTTGGCAATTGTGTTATTGCCCTTACCCATCGTGATTTCTGCCGCGTACCGCGCAGGAATGGAAAATGTTGATAGTAATTTAACCAACATCGCCAATTCCTACGTGTCACGGATTGAAGTCATCATTAATGAACTCCGTAGCGAGAACGAAAAAGCGCTCTATAACCCACGCACATGTGACAAACTGCAGAGCGATTTGCTGTTTGAAAGTATCTTGCGTGAGATGTTGGTAGTGGAGAACAGCTCCATCATCTGCTCGTCCAAGCGCGGCGAGATCAGTAGCGACATCAGTCGCTACTATCCGGATGGCAACATCAAGCCCAATGTGGTGTTGTTCGATTTAGAAGGCGATCCCGAAAAGCGCACCTTGTTGGTGATTGATAACGATCATCGCAACTCCAAGCGTGGCGTGATCTCTGTAGTCGATAAGAACTACATCGCAGCTCGTCTCGGTTATCGAACCGATGATCGAATAGAAAAGCTGGCGTTTGAAATCAACCGCAGCGTTTATCCGTACGATGGCAGCCTTGAAAGCTCGAACCGCAGTGTTATTGAGCATTCAAAGCAATACGGCTTCACCCTGATGGTGGAAGCCAGTGATCATTATGTGTCTGATCGTCTGACGTTTTTTATTCTCGGCGCACTGCCCGTATCAATCGCCGTGTCGATTTTGATTTCGATACTGCTGTTCTTTTTTAGCGGCCGCACCACGCTCGTGGATGATCTGCGCAGAGGTATGGAGCGACGCGAGTTGTTTATGACGTATCAGCCAGTTGTAAGAAGTCATCCATGTGAAATAAAAGGGTTTGAAGCGTTAGTGCGATGGGTAAACCCAAAGTTGGGCTTTGTGCGTCCGGATAACTTTATTCCAATCGCGGAAGAGTTTGGCTTGATCAACAAACTTACGAACTATGTGTTGGACTGCATTCTTCATGATTGGTCTAAAGCGAAGTTAACCGAACGTTATCAAATTGGCGTGAATATTCCCCCATCCTATTTGCTTGACCCGGCATGCGTAAACAAGCTCAAACAGTATGCTAAAGCGTTTGATGACATTAACTTGCAACTGATTGCGGAAATCACTGAACGTCAGTTGTTGGACAAACAAGGTCAAGAAGTCCTGCGCGAGCTGAGAGCAAATGGCATTATGGTGGCGATCGATGATTTTGGTACAGGCCGAACCGCACTGTCGGTACTACAAAACATCTCCTTTGATTTCCTTAAAATCGATAAGTGTTTTGTAGATACTATCGGTGTTGAATCGGTCAATGCTCCGGTTCTCAACGCTATCATCGACTTAGCTCATCAAATGAATGTTGAAATCGTCGCAGAGGGTGTCGAGACTCAAGCCCAATCTTGCTACTTGATGGAAAAAGGTGTCCAGTACCAACAGGGGTACTACTACGCTAAGCCACTTTCTTTTCGGGATGCGTTGGCAGAAATGAACGGTTGTTGCGACAATCATAACCCTGACGAATGCGAATGCTTTCAATAAATTGTTACAAAGGCCAGCAACGATAGCTGGCCTTTTTTTTGAGTGCTTTATTGATTTAACTCAGCACACACAGCAACGAATCGTTGCATGGTAACGCCACTGTTCCCTACGAGGTATTATCATGACTCAAATTCACCCTCAGCGTCTGGTCGATAACTTCCTGAATCTGATTCAAATCGACAGCGAATCTGGCAACGAGAAAGCCATTGGCGAGCATCTGTGTGAGCAGCTCGGCGAGCTTGGTTTTATGGTCCAAAAACTGCCTGTTCCTGCAGAGGTTTCAAACGGTTTCAACATCTACGCCCGCCTGGAAGGCGAACTACCGGACAGCGTGGTGTTAAGCTGCCATATGGACACCGTGAAACCGGGTATCGGCATTGAACCTGTGATTGAAGATGGCATCATCCGCTCAAAAGGCAATACGATTCTAGGGGGCGACGATAAATCCGGTATTGCGGCCATTCTTGAAGCGGTGCGTGCCCTGCGCGAACATAACCGGGCACACAAAACCATCGAAATCGCCTTCACCGTGCATGAAGAAGGTGGCCTGATGGGTTCCAAAAATTTTGACATGAGCTACATCCGCTCAAACAAAGCCATTGTGCTGGATACTGGCGGCCCGATTGGCACCATCGTCAAAGCGGCGCCGGGCCAGCAGAAACTGCGTGTCACCATAAAAGGCAAACCAGCGCACGCAGGCCTTGTGCCAGAAGATGGTATCAGTGCCATCAGCGTAGCGGCCGACGCGATTACCCAAATGAAACTGCTGCGTATCGATGAAGAAACCACTGCCAACATCGGCATGGTGAATGGCGGTCAGGCGACCAACATCGTTATGCCAGAGCTGACGATTGTTGCCGAAGCGCGCTCGTTGAATGACGATAAGCTGGCGGCGCAAGTGGAACACATGATTTCAACGTTTGAGACTGTGGCGAAAAAACACGGCGCAGAAGCCGTGATCCAATCGACCCGAGTTTATAACGCGTTTGTGCTGGACGAAGAACATCCGCTGATCTGCGAATTAAAATCCGCCTTTAACGCCATGGGTATTGAAGCGAAAACCAAGCGTACGGGCGGCGGCAGCGATGCCAATAACTTCAATGAGAAAGGTTTAACCACGGTAAACATCTCAACCGGTATGGCCAAAGTGCACACCACCGAAGAGCACATTGCAGTCGACGATTTAGTCAAGGTTTGCCAATTCGTCGAGACTTACTTAAGCCGTTAAGTGCAGGTAAGAATGAATGAAAAAAGCCCGGCATATCACCGGGCTTTTTCATGTTAAATGACCCAGCGTTATGCTGGTTCGGCGGCGGGATAGCGTTCGGCGAAACGCACCATCAGCACGAACAACAGAATCAGCAACGGTTCGCGAAGGGTTCCCACCAATAATGACCAGGTACCGCTGGAAGAGACAAATGTCGCTGCGTAATTGACCAGCTCGTTGGCGAGCAGCAACGTCATAATCATGAACAGCATTTGACGAAAAGTGATTCCCTGCTGCTCTGAATGCAGTGTCATCACCACTAACGTCATGACTGCCAGCACCGCCAACCACGCAGTAAACACGGGCATGGGCCAGATGTATGCGATGACAACTGTCACCGCGGTCAGCGCTAACCACGGACCTTTCGAACACAGTATGCGTTCCACATGAATTTGCGGTTTATCGTTAAGACGAATGATGTGCCAGGCGACCAGAGCACCCAAGACTGCACCGACCAACATATCAACAATAAACGCACTGCCAGAATAGAACTTGGAGAGCGACAACCACACTACGGTAACCACAAATGCCGCTGTGCTTTTATTCAGGCCCAGCTTTTCGTTCTTCAGTAGCCATAAAATACCCAGGCTGACCCAGACAGCCAACGGTAAACTCGGAAATCCGTAGCCGAAACTTTTGACCAGTTGGATAGAAGGAATGTACGCATGCGGGCGTGGCAGAGCAAAACCTTGCTGCGCGACTAAACACAGTAGCGACGTCACCGTCACCGAGAAAAAGGCTTTATAGCAAAAGGCTTTGCCGCTTTGCCAATAGAGAAACGGAAACAGCAGCAGCCCCAATACAGGCGATGCCACAGCATCGGCAAGCAAAATGACTCGGCTCAGCACAGTTTTGACGACTTCCGGAAAGCTACCAATTGCGTATTGCAGGGCGACAATCCAACCGAGCTCTGTTTGATGTAACGCAGGTGCCGCTTTGATGAGCTCTGGCACTACTTTGGTGGATTGGTCGGTAGCGTCATTAAACATCGTTTTGATGTTGGCCCACTGTTTAGGAAAACGGTATTGGTTTGCCTTGATGCGGCTTGGATGCACCAGCATGGCCTGCGACACTTCCACACCGTAATGCGGCGCGAACCACACTGGTAGTTCGTACCCGCCCCAACGGTTAATGTATTGGTAAGCGATGATGTCTGAATCACTGACGCAGTCATACACAACGGCGCTTTCGGTGTAGCCCAGCAGTTTACCGACAGTGACAACCAAACCGGTTTCTTCCCAGGTTTCGCGCTGCGCAGTCAGCTCTGGTGATTCACCACCTTCAATGGTGCCACCGGGAAGCGAGAGTTGTTTTGTGATGATCTCATTGACCAGAACGACTTTATCGTCGGCGCGGATAAGACAAAGCGCTCCGCGAAGTTTATCGGGAGCTTGTGGAGCAGCTTGAGCAAAAAAAGACGCTGCTAAAGAAATTATTAAACTGAAGCCAAGTACTGACAATCGCTTGTACACGCTAATTAACCTGTTATCGCATGGAGCCAGACATCTACGAGCGACGCACTGACTTTCTCAACCAATGAATATGATGGGCAAAACCAACATCCTGATAAAATAATTGCGCTTCCCTGTTAAAATCCCAGACTTCTACAAATATCTCAGCCGCGCCGTACTCAACAAACGTTTGCTCCAGACGAGAAAAGAGTTTTCGAGCCACACCTTGTTGGCGGTATGCCGGAACGACATACAGCTCATCAATGCTGCCCATTTGAATCGGCTTACTGACGGAAGAGACTAACTCACTAAAATAGCCGGTGATGAATCCCACTACTGCATTACCGTCGCGAGCGACATAAACAAGGCAGTCGGGATTGTCGATGTAGCGAGCGATGCTCTTTTCCTGCTCCACCTCTTCCGCCGTTTTAAAATATTCCGGGCAGGCGCGATGGTGTTCGTCGTGCAAGTCGAACATCAACTGATTTAATATTTCCAAATCTGCTATTTTTGCCGCTGACAGCGAAATCGATGACATTTTTGTGACGTTAATCAAGAAGTCTTGACGCGATTTTATAAGATCGTCTAAGAAAATAACATCGTGGTGTGGTGTGTTTTTTTATTAAACAGCTGAAGAATGAGAATTTAACGCCGTTTAAATAAACAAAAACGCCGCAATGCGGCGTTTTATTCAATCGTAGCTTAACGTTTACCCGGTTTTCGCAACAACACCAAAAGTGGAATCATCACGACGCAGACATACATCATAAAGCGGAAGTCTTGCAGGTATCCAAAGATATACGCTTGGCTGGTGACCATACTGTTCAACTCGACCAGACCAGCAGTACTCGATAAGTCATACACTCCTTTCTGCACCGCATCCTGCAACGCCGGATTAAACATGTTGATGTGCTCGGAATACACGGCATGGTTGATCTGCGCGCGATGCGCAAGATACGTCACCACCACCGAGATGCCGATGCTACTGCCGATGTTGCGAATCAGGCTGAATAGCGCGGTGCCTTCATTACGATAACGTGGCTCAAGCGTGGAGAACGTCAGGGTCGACAGCGGCACAAACACCAGACCTAATCCCAACCCCTGTACAATACCGGTATGAATGATTTCCCAGCGCGTGACGAACACTGAAAAGTGCGTCATTTCCCACAGCGAAAAAATCATCAACAGCAAGCCAATCGTGATCAGATAACGCAGGTCCACTTTGCCCGACAGACGCCCGACGATCATCATTCCCACCATAGTGCCAAAGCCCCGAGGCGTCAGCAGCAGGCCGACGTCCAGCACCGGATAGTCCATAAAGTTTTGCAGGAACGGAGGCAACAGCGCCATGGTCGCCAGCAAAATCACGCCCATCATAAAACCAAACAGCAGTCCGACCACAAAGTTGCGGTCTTTGAACATCTGCGGCTCCAGGAATGGCGCTCGGGCGGTAAACATGTGCACGGTAAACATGTAAAACGCCAGCGCAGAAATGCCCGCTTCAATGACAATTTCCATGCTGGAGAACCAGTTCTGGGATTCGCCGCGATCAAGAAACATCTGCAAACAGCCGATGGCAAGTCCGAGCAGCGCAAAGCCGAACACGTCAAAACGCCGGCTGGGATCTAGCTTGGTCTCTTTAACGAAACCTGCAATCCCCATCCAGGCCAGAATGCCGAACGGTACGTTGATGTAAAACACCCAGCGCCAGTTGTAGTACTCGGTTAACCAGCCACCTAATGACGGGCCCAGAATCGGCCCGACCATCACACCCACGCCCCACATCGCCATGGCCGAACCGTGTTGTTCTGTCGGATAAGTATCGAGCAGCACAGATTGGGACAACGGCACCAAACTGGCGCCGAAGATCCCTTGCAACAAACGAAACAGAATGATCTGTTCGAGCGATTGCGCCGCGCCACACAGCACAGACGCAAAAGTAAACCCGACTACCGAATAAAGAAACAAACGCTTGCGGCCGATGCGCGCCGCAATAAAGCCCGTCAATGGCATCGCAATCGCGGCTGCCACAATGTAAGACGTCAGTACCCAGGAAATCTGATCCTGCGTCGCACTCATGGCGCCCTGCATATGTGGCAGCGCAACGTTTGCAATCGTGGTGTCGAGTGCCTGCATGATGGTCGCAAGCATGACCGACAGAGTGATAAACCCGCGTTTGCCGCTGTCATCACTCTCTACAGGTGTCGCATGACTTTCCATCTTAACGCCTCACCCTTACAGCGACAGATGACGTTGATATTCAGTATCGACCGTCACCACCGCGCTCAAACCCGCGCGAAGCTGCGGCGCATTCGGATTGGCATCAATGCGGATGCGAATCGGCAGACGCTGCGCAATCTTTACCCAGTTACCCGTCGCGTTTTGCGCCGGAATGACCGAAAACTCAGAACCGGTTGCCGGGCTCAAGCTTTCCACCACGCCATGCCATTTGAAATCCGGCGCGTAGTCGACATTGATGTCCACTTTCTGGCCGACCTGAACGTGTGTCAGTTCGGTCTCGGTAAAGTTAGCTTCAATCCAGATATCTGATGCCGAAATCAGCATCATCGCCAGCGTACCCGGTGAGGTGTATTGCCCTTTCTCCACCACTTTGGTCACGATGCCATCAGCAGGCGCGTACACATTCACGTGTTGTAGATCGTTCTCGGCCTTTTCCAGCGACGCCAGCGCAGCGCGATATTTCGGATGCTGTTCAATCGGCGCCGTCACATCGCCGCCCAAGCTCTCTTCAATTTGTTTCAGCTCTTTTTTCAGCGCGTTCACTTCGAGTTCCACGACCAGGGTTTTCTGGCGTGCAGAATCAAACTGAGATTCAGAAATGTATTTTTTCTTCAAAAGGTTAAGTTGACGCGCTTCTTCTTTCTTCAGGTATTCATGCTGACTTTTTGAAACGTCAATATTCGCCAGTTTACTTTGGTATTCGGCTTTCAGCGTGGTCAGCGAGGTACTGACATCATTGAGATTGGCGCGAGCCTGAGAGACCGCAATTTCATATGACGTCGGATCGATTTGCAGCAACAAATCGCCCGCTTTCACCTGTTGGTTCTCCTCGACTGGCACATTGATAATGCGGCCAGAGACTTCGGCGGTAATTGACGTCTTGTCTGCTTTTACATACGCGTTGTCGGTTTCAACATAACGGCCACCGTGCAGGTAGACCGCCACGCTTCCGGCCACGGCCAGCACCGGCACCAGAAAAAGCAGTACAGCACGTTTGGTTTTGCGGCGTGGTTTGGATACAGGTTGTGAAGGCGTCTGTGATTGTTCGTTAGACATACAAGATATTCCTGATACGTATTGTTTATTTGGAGAGATTGCTGTGAATGTGTTCCAGCGTACTGATGAACTGCTCGCGATGCTGGGCGGTCAGCCCCTGTAATGCTTCGTCCCAGATTTGGTTGCTGACACTTTTGATTTTGACTAATTGAGCATCCGCGGCTGGCAGCAGGTAAATTTGATGAGCGCGGCGATCTTTGGGATCCGGACGACGTTCAACCAACCCTTCTTCCACCAGAGAATCAATCACACGCACTAAACTCATCGGTTTGATTTCCAGCAGTTCAGCCAGTTCTACCTGTTTGACCCCCTGACAACGAGCGATGTGCGACAGTGCTTTGGCTTGCGCGATGGTCAGGCAGTTGGCGCCAGCTTCGCTTTGATATTGTTTGCGTACCAGACGCATCACATCCCAAAGTAAGTAACCTATAGACGGAGCTGTCATTGCATACCCTTCTGATTTATCTCGAATTATTCTAAATGCCTTGGTTACATTTAGAAACATAGTTAAACATATAGTAAGCTTTGCTTACTATATGTAAAGCCTATTAATTGAAATAACGGATGAGTATTTGCATAAACTGATAAATTTCATAGTGTTATGAAATGTTTCTGCTGAATAGAAAATGCAGACAAAAAAAGTGCCCCGCAAGCGGAGCACAAAGGGTCAAAATGAACCAAGTTTTACCCTATCGTACCTAAACGTCGAACGACATAACGTAGTCCCGTTTGAGTACAAGCCACATCCTAATGATGCAGCACCTTTTCCAATTCGTTGAGGCTGGTTGGATCGTCAATGGTCGACGGGACAGTGTAACTTTCTCCATCCGCAATCTGGCGGATAATACGGCGCAGGATTTTGCCAGAACGAGTTTTCGGCAACCGCTCGACCACCAGTGCGTGTTTAAAGCACGCCACCGCACCGATTTGGCTGCGTACGCTGCTGACCAGTTCCGTTTCCAGCGCCAGCGCATCGATCTTCACGCCATCTTTGAGCACCACGAGTCCGAGTGGCAATTGTCCTTTCAGTTCATCGTGCACACCGACCACCGCGCATTCCGCCACCGCTGGGTGCGCGCCGACGATCTCTTCCATTTCACCCGTCGAGAGGCGGTGACCAGCAACGTTAATCACATCGTCAATGCGGCCCATGATGAACAGGTAACCATCTTCATCCAGATAACCGCCATCACCTGAGACGTAGTAACCTGGGAATTGTGACAAATAACCGGACTCAAAACGGTCGTGATTGCGCCACACAGTCGGCAAACAGCTTGGCGGCAACGGACGTTTCAACGCCACAAAGCCTTGCTGATTCGGCGGCAGCACCTCGCCGAGTTCATTGAGGATTTCCACTTGATAACCCGGAATCGGCTTAGTCGCTGAACCCGCTTTAATCGGCATCAGTTCAATGCCCGTTGGGTTGCCGGCAATCGCCCAGCCCGTTTCGGTTTGCCACCAGTGGTCAATGACCGGTTTGTCGGTTTGCGATTCGACCCATTCTAAAGTTGGCGGATCCAAACGTTCACCCGCCATGAAGATGGTTTTCACGCTCGACAGGTCATAGTGCTTAAGATACTCGCCATTCGGATCTTCTTTCTTGATGGCTCGGAAAGCCGTTGGCGCCGAGAACAGTGCAGTGACTTTGTATTCCTGACACACGCGCCAGAAGGCACCCGGATCCGGCGTACGCACTGGTTTACCTTCGTACAAAATGGTTGTGCAGCCGTGAATCAGCGGCGCATACACAATGTAAGAATGCCCCACCACCCAGCCCACATCTGATGCGGCCCAGAACACGCCATTTTGCGGCATGTTGTAAATACAGCTCATCGAGTATTTCATCGCGACGGCATGACCGCCGTTGTCACGCACCACCCCTTTGGGTTTGCCTGTCGTTCCCGAGGTGTACAGAATGTAAAGCGGGTCCGTTGCCAGTACAGGCACACACGCATGCGGCAGCGCGCTTTGAATCAGCGTGTTCCATTCCAAATCGCGTTCACTGGTTAAATCGGCAAGGCACTCCGGGCGTTGATACACCAACACTTTTTCCGGTTTCCAACGACTGTCCATGATCGCTTTATCGACCATTGGCTTATAGGGAATCACTTTGTTGACTTCCACACCGCAAGAGGCCGTCATAATGACTTTGGGTTCGGCGTCTTCAATACGCACCGCCAGCTCGTTTGGCGCAAAGCCGCCAAACACCACCGAGTGAATGGCGCCCAAACGCGCACACGCCAGCATCGCCATCGCCGCTTCCGGGATCATCGGCATATAGATGATTACGCGATCGCCTTTGGTGACGCCCTGCTCGGCCAACATGCCCGCCACGCGAGCGACACAATCCCGCAGGGCGGTGTAGCTGTACCGCTGTTTTTTGCCCGTCACCGGCGAATCATAAATCAGCGCCGTTTGGTCGCCGCGACCCTGTTCACAGTGGTAATCCAGTGCCAACCACGAGGTGTTGAGCAAACCATCCGGGAACCAGCGTTCAATGCCGTGTTCGTCTTTTTGCAAAATGGTTTGAGGGAATTCAAACCAGTCGATGTTTTGGGCTTGAGCTTTCCAGAACGCTTGCGGCTCATCCTTTGCCCATTGATATTCCTTTAAATATGCAGACATGGTGCTTCTCCTTGATTGTTCTGGCTTAGCCGTGGTTGATGGTTTCTGCGGGCACGCGCACCCAGCCTTCCATCAAAATACGTGCGCTGCGACCCATCACGGCTTTTTCTACCACCCAACCTTGCGTCGTTTCGCTTGCACTGGCGCCAACTTTTAATGTTCCCGAAGGGTGACCAAAGGTCACCGACGTTTTCTCTCCGCCACCGGCGGCCAAATTCACCAGCGTTCCTGGCACACACGCCGCGGCAGCGATGGCAACGGCAGCGGTCCCCATCATGGCGTGATGCAATTTGCCCATCGACAACGCGCGCACCAGGACATCGACATCACTGGCTGCAACGGTTTTGCCGCTGGATGCGGTGTAGGTTTGCGGTTTGGAGACAAACGCAATTTTTGGAGTGTGCTGACGGGTTTGCGCTTCACTGAGGTCTTGAATCAGCCCCATTTTCAGCGCGCCGTAGGCACGAATGGTTTCAAACATCGCCAGCGCTTTGCTGTCGTTGTTGATGTCATCCTGAAGCTCCGTGCCCTGATAGCCAATCGACGCGGCATCGACAAAAATCGTCGGAATGCCCGCATTGATTAACGTGGCGTTAAATGTGCCTACGCCCGGAACATCAAGATCATCGACCAAATTTCCGGTCGGGAACATAGAGCCTTCACCGTCAGCCGGGTCCATGAAATCGACCTGAATTTCCGCCGCTGGGAAAGTCACGCCATCGAGTTCAAACTCGCCCGTTTCCTGCACCAAGCCATCTTTGATCGGCACATGTACGACGATGGTTTTGCTGATGTTGACCTGCCACACGCGCACCTCAACCACACCGTTGTGAGGAATGCGCTCTGGTGCAATGAATCCGGCGTAAATTGCAAACGGACCAATCGCCGCCGACAGATTGCCGCAGTTACCGCTCCAGTCGACAAACGCTTTATCAATCGACACTTGTCCAAACAGATAATCGACGTCATGACCCGCTTGAGCACTTTGCGACACAATCACGGTTTTACTGGTGCTTGAAGTGGCGCCGCCCATGCCGTCAATCTGTTTGCCGTACGGATCCGGGCTGCCAATCACGCGCATGAGTAAGCGATCGCGCGCCGCGCCCGCAACCTGCGCCGCTGGCGGCAGATCGCCCAGACGGAAAAATACCCCTTTGCTGGTGCCGCCACGCATGTACGTCGCGGGCACTCGGGTTTGAGAAAACACTGATTGAGACAGCATCTCAGCGGTGGTCCATGGAGAAGTTGTGCTGACATTGCTCATTGCATCACTCCTTCTCAGTTCGCCAAAAAGTCTTGCGCAAAACGCTGCAGCACACCGCCTGCGTTATACACATGCACTTCATCGGCGGTATCCAAACGACATGTCACCGCGACATCCAGCTTCTCGCCATTTTGACGAGTGATCACCAGCGCCAAATCGCAGCCCGGCTTGATGTCACCCACCACGTCGTACAGTTCGGTGCCATCGAGTCCCAGCGTGAGGCGATTCACGCCCTCTTTGAATTGCAGTGGCAACACGCCCATGCCGACCAGGTTGGTACGGTGGATGCGCTCAAAACCTTCGGCGACAATCGCTTCCACACCGGCTAAACGCACACCTTTGGCTGCCCAGTCGCGCGAAGACCCTTGGCCGTAGTCGGCGCCCGCCACAATGATCAGCGGCTGTTTGCGCTGCATGTAGGTTTCAATCGCTTCCCACATGCGCGTCACTTTGCCGTCCGGTTCGATACGCGCAAGCGAACCTTGCACCACGTCGCCGTTCTCTTTAACCATTTCGTTGAACAGTTTCGGGTTGGCAAACGTTGCGCGTTGCGCCGTCAGATGATCGCCGCGATGCGTCGCGTAGGAGTTAAAATCCTCTTCCGGCACGCCCATTTTAGTCAGGTATTCACCCGCGGCGCTGCTGGCCAGAATCGCGTTTGATGGTGACAGGTGGTCGGTGGTGATGTTGTCACCCACCACCGCCAATGGGCGCATGCCTTTAAGCGTGCGTTCACCCGCCAGTGCGCCTTCCCAATACGGCGGACGGCGAATGTAGGTACTCATTGGGCGCCAGTCGTACAGTGGATTGCTGTTTTGCTCGGCGTCATCGAGTTTAAACATTTGAATGTAGACTTGATTGAACTGCTCAGGTTTAACGTGCTGATTCACAATCGCATCAATCTCTTCATCGCTTGGCCAGATATCGTTGAGGTAAATCGGCTTACCGTTGGCATCATGCCCCAGCGCATCGCGCTCGATATCAAAGCGAATCGTACCCGCCAGCGCATAAGCCACCACCAACGGTGGCGAGGCCAGAAACGCTTGTTTGGCGTAGGGGTGAATCCGACCATCAAAGTTACGGTTGCCCGACAACACGGCGGTCGCGTACAGATCGCGATCGATGATCTCTTGTTGGATCTTCGGATCCAGCGCGCCACTCATGCCGTTACAGGTGGTACACGCATACGCCACGATGCCAAAGCCCAACTTTTCCAATTCAGGCAGCAGCTTGGCTTCTTCAAGATACAATTTGGCGACTTTCGATCCCGGCGCAAATGAAGTTTTCACCCACGGTTTACGCACCAAACCCAGTTCATTGGCTTTTTTCGCCACCAAGCCAGCCGCGACCACGTTGCGTGGGTTACTGGTGTTGGTACACGACGTAATAGCGGCGATGATCACAGCACCATCGGGCATTTCGCCCGCTTTTTCTTCCCACTTTCCGGCGATGCCACGTTGCACCAGTTGCGAGGTGGGCAGACGACGATGCGGGTTGGAAGGCCCGGCCAAGTTACGTTCTACCTGCGAGAGATCAAACTCCAATACGCGTTCGTATTGCGCCGTCTCCAGCGCATCCGCCCACAAGCCAGTTTGTTTGGCATACTGTTCAACCAGCGCCACTTGTTCGGCATCGCGGCCAGTCAGTTTCAGGTAGTTGATGGTCTGCTCATCAATGTAGAACATGCCCGCGCTGGCACCATATTCCGGAGTCATGTTGGAAATCGTCGCGCGGTCGCCGATGGTAAGCTCTTTCGCCCCTTCACCGAAAAATTCGAGATAAGACGACACCACGCGTTCGCCGCGCAGAAATTCGGTGATCGCCAAGACGATGTCGGTGGCGGTAATGCCCGGTTTGCGTTTGCCGGTCAGTTTCACGCCGACGATGTCCGGCAGGCGCATCATGGATGGGCGACCGAGCATCACGGTTTCAGCTTCCAAACCGCCAACACCAATCGCGATGACGCCAAGAGAATCGACGTGCGGCGTGTGACTGTCAGTGCCGACACACGTATCAGGAAACGCCACGCCGTTTTTCAGTTGCACCACAGGCGACATTTTTTCCAGGTTGATCTGGTGCATGATGCCGTTCCCGGCAGGAATCACGCTGACGTTTTTAAACGCGGTTTTGCACCATTCGATGAAGTGAAAACGGTCTTCGTTGCGGCGATCTTCAATCGCGCGGTTTTTCTCAAACGCATCCGGTTCAAACCCTGCGTGTTCGACCGCAAGCGAGTGGTCAACAATCAGCTGCGTTTCCACCACCGGGTTCACTTTGGCCGGATCGCCGCCCTGCTCTGCTATCGCATCGCGCAGGCCAGCCAAATCAACCAACGCGGTTTGGCCAAGAATATCGTGACACACCACGCGCGCCGGATACCAGGGGAAATCAAGGTCGCGTTTGCGTTCAATCAGTTGTTTCAGGGAGTCTGTCAGTGCTTCGGGTTCGCAGCGGCGAACCAAGTTTTCAGCCAGAACGCGCGAGGTATAAGGCAGCGTCGCGTAGGCACCGGGCGCAATTGCGTTGACCGCTTCTTCGGCATCAAAATAACTGATATTTGTGCCGGGCAGCAGTTTCCGGTATTGGCTGTTGATATCGTTTTGAGTGGTCATAGTATCCATCCGATTCATTACTATTCCCTTGCCACTTAAAGCAGAAAGCGTGTCGCCAGTGCTTTAAGTTGTTTGGGCTTCACAACCGTGGCAGGCCAATTCGCCCTTCGGCGAACCGCATTAAATTGATGACCGCGCCTATTTGGCACGGTCATTCCTGAGCGAGCTAGCCGCGTTTTTCAATCGGCAACCATTGCTGATGATCCGGGCCAACATAGTCAGCACTTGGACGAATAATGCGGTTGTTCGCACGCTGCTCGTACACGTGGGCAGCCCAGCCAGTCAAACGGCTCATCACGAAGATTGGCGTGAAGAGTTTGGTTGGAATACCCATGAAGTGATAAGCGGATGCGTGGAAGAAATCGGCGTTACAGAACAAGCCCTTCTCGCGTTTCATTACCGCTTCAACGCGCTCAGAAACAGCATAGAGTTGGGTGTCACCGACTTTTTCGGACAATTCTTTCGACCAGCGTTTTATCAGGGCGTTACGCGGATCGCTCTCACGGTAAATCGCGTGACCAAAGCCCATGATTTTCTCTTTGTTTTCCAGCATGCTCAGAATGTTTTGTTCCGCTTCATCCGGCGTTTTCCAGTTCTCGATCATCTCCATCGCCGCTTCGTTCGCGCCGCCATGCAGCGGACCGCGCAGCGTACCGATCGCGCCCGTCACGCACGAGTGAATATCAGACAACGTGGAAGCACAGACGCGCGCCGTGAACGTGGATGCGTTGAACTCGTGCTCTGCGTACAGAATCAACGAGCAGTGCATCACTTGTTTAAACAGATCGCTTGGTGCCTGATCAGTCAGCATTTTCAGGAAGTAACCACCGATACAAGCTTCGCTGGTGTCTTCGGTATCAATGCGCACACCATCGTGGCTAAAGCGATACCAGTAACAGATGATGGCCGGAAACAGTGCCAGCATGCGTTCTGTCGCTGCAAGCTGCTGTGAAAAATCTTGTTCAGTTTCCAGGTTACCCAGCATTGAACAACCCGTCCGCATCACGTCCATCGGGTGTGCATCGGCTGGAATGCGCTCCAGCACTTCTTTCAGTGGCTGAGGCAGGCCGCGCAGGCCAATCAGACGTGTTTTGTATTGATCAAGTTCGGCTTGAGTTGGCAGATGACCCACAAGCAGCAGGTGTGCTACTTCTTCAAATTGAGCGTTATTAGCCAGATCCGTGATGTCATAACCACGATAGGTCAGACCGGTTCCGGTTTTACCTACCGTACATAAGGCCGTGCTTCCAGCGCTTTGGCCACGCAGACCTGCTCCGCCTAATTCAGCTTTCTTTGTCAAAGACTGAGGCATGTTGAACTCCTTTTCTTGCTGCGCTTCGGATCCTGTTGAATCGACCTCATTGGGCCAGCTTAAGCTCGATGGCGCAGCGGTTTCACGTTATTGGTTGTTCCCCTGACTGACTGTCGGGCCGGGGAGTTTTTCTTTCCGATTCTATTTTTCTTGGGCTTCGTTTTTCTTTGGGCTTCCGTCGTTGAACCTCATGAAATCAAGGTCCAAACCGACTATTTTCCTTCCGAAAACAGCTGATCAAGCTTGTCTTCGTAATCATGGTAATTGAGGTATTCATACAGCTCTTTGCGCGTCTGCATCTGACCCAGTAACGCTTCCTGATTCCCCACCTCCAGCAGATGGCGATACACCATCTCAGCCGCTTTATTCATCGCGCGGAACGCGCTCAGCGGGTACAGCACCATATCCACATTTGATTTGGCCAGGTCTTCACAGCTGTAGAGCGGCGTTTGGCCAAACTCGGTAATGTTGGCCAGAATCGGCACATGCTTACCGGTTGCCGCGTGCAGCGCCGTCGAGAACTGCTCATACTGTTTCAGTTCCGTCATCGCTTCCGGGAAAATCATGTCGGCGCCCGCTTCCACACACGCAATCGCACGCTCAATCGCACTGTCCATGCCTTCCACCGCCAGCGCATCGGTACGCGCCATGATGACGAACTCCGGATTGTCTCGCGCATCCACCGCTGCTTTAACGCGGTCAACCATTTCTTGTTGGCTGACAATGGCTTTGTTTGGACGGTGACCACAACGTTTCTGCGCCACCTGATCTTCCATGTGCACCGCCGCTGCGCCGGCTTTTTCCATTGCTTTGATGGTGCGGGCAATGTTAAACGCACCGCCAAAACCGGTGTCGATGTCGACCAGCAATGGTAAGTCACACGCATTGGTGATGCGTTCCACGTCCACCAGCACATCGTTGAGTGTCGTGATCCCGAGATCCGGCAAGCCATAAGACGCGTTAGCGATACCACCACCAGAGAGATAGATCGCCTGATGCCCCAATTTCTTCGCCATCATGGCGCAGTATGGGTTGATCGTGCCGACAATCTGCAAAGGCTGATTGGTTTGAATAGCGAGCCTGAACTTCGCACCCGGACTTAAGCTCATGGGATTCTCCTTAATCTTGGGCTTCGTTTTGTATCTGTTTTTCTATTAAGCGGCGACTACCTGAAATGTGTCGGCGCATCAGCATCTCTGCCAGCTCTTCGTCACGATTGCGAATCGCCTGCAGAATGAATTTGTGTTCTTCCAGCGCTTCAATCGGACGCGAATGAGAGCGTGGTGACTGATAACGGTACATGCGCAGCAAGTGGTAAAGCTCATCACACAACAACGCAACCAGTTGCGAGTTGCGGCTGGCTTTAATAATGCGGTAATGGAAATCGAAATCCCCTTGCTGATGGAAATAAGACGCGCCGTCGACTTGATCAATGTGCGCCGAATGTGTCGACAATAACGTTTCCAGCCCGGCCAGTTCGATTTCAGTAATGTTGCGAGCGGCTAAGCGCGCCGCCATGCCTTCCAGCGCTTCACGAACCGCGTACAGCTCCAGCAACTTTTCCGTAGAGAACTGAATTACGCGCGCCCCGACATGAGGTATACGTTCGATCAACCCCAGCCCTTCTACACGCATTAACGCTTCACGCAATGGTCCTCGGCTGACCTGAAAACGCTTGGCCAGTTCAGGCTCCGAGATTTTACTGCCCGGTGCCATGCCCCCTTCTACGATCGCTTCGATCAAAAACTCGGTCAGGCTTTCTGATTTGGTGTGTTCTTTCTCGCCTGCTGCGCGCTTTTTTAATTCAGTATTCATCATCTCATCTTCTACAACGTGGGTGAGCAGAGAAAAGTCCACAAACATGGGGTTGCTCACCAAAGGGTTGAACTTAAGATAGACGATAAAATTGTCGACAATCAAGAAAATTGTCGACAATTTAGACTAAGGTCGTAATGACGGTAGGAATGGATAATTGGTGGGTATCAAAGTGTAAAGAAGGATTGATATTTCTTAGGTGTCAATGCAATACGGCTTTTAAAGCTGCGTTGAAAGTGAGCTTGATCAGCAAAGCCTAAAGCCAGTGAGGTGTCGACAATTGTTTCACCCTGCTTAAGTAACTGTTTGGCGCGTTTAATGCGTTCATCCATCAGATAGGCATGTGGCGACAAGCCGAAATATTGCTTGAATGTGCGGATCAGATGATACGGGCTGACGCCCACCTCATTAGCAAGCGCGTCGAGACCAACTGACTGATCGATTTCATCAAACAGGCGTTCACGAGCGCGCAGCAGGTAGTCGGGGGCACGTTTGCGCTGGGTGGCAAGCGGGCTGCCTTCTGTCACCAGCGCCGATGGCGTATACAGTCGTTCGATAAACTCATACATCAGGGTGTGGGCAGATAATGCGTCCTGCTCTTGCATGAGTGCCACAAACAGCTGTTCAAACTGAACGCTGAAATCAGTGCGACGTTCAAAGTCGGCGATAAAGGCGTAGTAATCCATCTGGCGACGCCCTAATACCTCTTGCTGCATCTGCCCCATCCACAATGTGTCGACAAATAGCATTCGATACGACCATTCACCCTCGTGCGGATTGCAAGAGTGCATATCGGCGGGATTAATGGTGACCACATCGCCCCGGCCAATTTGGTGCTGACGCACATGATTGTCATAGCGCGCCATGCCGCTATCGATGATGCCAAACGAGAATTCGTCGTGAGAATGCCTTTGATAACAGACGTGTGACCACTTAGCGATGCGCGCTTCGATCTGCGGCAGCGCGGTTGGGCGCATAATATTGCTGCTTATTGGTTGTGACATTCCCTATCCTTCCATCCAGATGATGACCACCGATATACTCAACATCGCAGCCAAGACCATTTGAAACAGGCGCTGACGCTGCGGTGAATTGAGCCATTGCGCGACCGATTGCCCGAGCACCGCCCAAACACCCACACCGATAAAGCAGACTACAAGCGAAACCGAGCAGAACCAACTCAGCGCGTACTGAATATTCACCTGATTCAATACGTACAAACTAACCCCGGAACTGGCAAAGATCCACGCTTTTGGGTTGAGCAGTTGGATCAATCCCCCTTGTACAAACAGCGCTTTCATCGCAATTTGGGGATTGGACTTGAGCTCCAAATCCTTGGCCAGCAAAATACGCGCCGCCAAATACAGCAGGTACAAACTGCCCACCCAACGCATGACGGGTACCAACAGTGGAATGCCTTGGCTCATTTCACCGAGTGCCAAGCCACACACCAACACGACCAGAACATAGGCGACGGAAGCCCCAAGCACATGCACTGACGCTTTGCGCCAGCCAAACTGCGCGCCCGCGTAAGTCGCCATCACATTCACCGGCCCGGGAGAAACCGCCCCCACAAAGGCAAACAGCGACATCGCGCTCAACAGAGAAACCATAACCTCGTCCTTTTATTCCAATTCACGTGGCTATAGTAACGAACCAAGAATTGCGATTATTGAACAAAATTGCGCTCTGCTGCGCCGCGGCACCCCGTGAACTTTATGAACAAAACCGTTTTTATGCCCAATATTGTTTTTATCTTCGCTTTAGAGACAAAACCTTAACACATTCTTAACCTGAGATAACACGGTAGCAAACTTCTGCCTTGTTACCGGGAAAATAACGATAAGTGTCATTCCTTCGAATGGCACGCCTACATAAGGAACGTGAACATGTTGAAGCATTTCAAACCGACCCTCGCAGCGTCGCTACTGGCGGCTACCTTCTCTTTCTCTGCTCTGGCAGCGGATCTGGAAAAAATCCACTTTCTGATCCCTGGCGGCGCTGGTGGCGGCTGGGATATGACCGCACGCGGCACCGGTGATGTGCTGATGAAAACACACCTGATCGAGAACGTCTCATACCAAAACCTTTCTGGCGGTGGCGGCGGTAAAGCCATTGCACACCTTATCGAGACGGCTGATCGTCAAGAAGACACACTGATGGTGAACTCAACACCAATCGTTGTGCGCTCACTTTCGGGTGTATTCCCACAGTCTTTCCGCGATTTAACGCCTGTTGCTGCAACGGTGTCAGATTACGGCGCACTGGTTGTTGCTGGTGATTCGAAATACAACAGCTGGGAAGAAGTGGTTGCAGACTTTAAAGACAACCCACGCAAAGTAAAAATCGCGGGCGGCTCTGCACGCGGCAGTATGGACCACTTAGTTGCCGCCGCAGCCTTCAAAGGCCAAGGGCTTGATCCGAAAGAAGTGCGTTACATTGCCTACGATGCAGGCGGTAAAGCGATGGCAGCACTGCTGTCTGGCGAAACTCAGCTTCTGTCGACCGGTCTGGGCGAAGTTCTAGAGATGTCAAAAAGCGGTCAGGTGAAAATCCTGGCGATCACCGCACCGAAACGTCTGGACGTTGCGCCAAACATTCCGACCCTGACTGAATACAACAACCCGACTGTTTTTGCTAACTGGCGTGGTTTCTTTGCCGCTCCGGGTGTCAGCCAGGAGAAAATCGACGAGTGGAACGTTGCGCTGAAGAAAATGTACGACACCGATGAATGGAAAGTGGTTCGTGACCGCAACGGCTGGATCGACAGCTACAAAGCCGACAAAGAGTTCTTCGCTTTCCTCGAAGATCAGGAAAAGCAGATGGGCGACCTGATGCGTGAACTGGGCTTCCTGAAGTAAGTCAGCTTTTTATCCAGAAACACCGGAAGGGGTAATCGTGTGTTGCCCCGTTCCAGCACCTTTGCCGCAGACGAGCGAAAAAATTACTCCTTTGTTTTGGTAGATGTTTTGACTAGCAGCAATCCGTTTACCCTTTAGTTAATTCCTTCGTTAACTCCGCTTGTCTGCGGCCTTTTCTTCCCTACAACCTCATGCCATGGAGTTGGATATGTCGGATCTGCCAACCAAATTATTCAGCAAGGAATATCTGCTGTGCCGCGATCGCGTCGGCGCGATGATCTTTCTTGTCCTTAGCCTGTGTTACGGCTATCAAACTACACAAATTCCTATGTTTCCCGGCGATGAGTACGAACCGTTTACGGCACGTACGCTCCCAACCCTTCTCACCTACGCCGGTGTAGCAATGTCTCTGCTTTTGCTGGTTGTTGGACAACCGGACAAGAAAAGTGGCGCGGTGATGACATTCAACTGGAAACTGCTGATCGGTTTCCTAGTGCTGATGGCGCTCTACGGTGCAGGCTTAACTTACCTGGGCTTCGTGCTGGCGACCGGCTTCTTCCTGATGGCGGGCTTCTACATTCTTGGCGAACGTCGTAAATCGATCCTATTCGGTGCGTCATTCCCGTTTGTGATTGCCTTTTATTTACTGCTGACCAAAGGTCTGGACGTGTATCTGGAACCGGGTCTGATTTTCACTCTTTGGTAGGAAAGGATTATGTTAGACGGAATTTTGCAAGGACTGTCGACTGCAGTCATGCCTTTTAACCTGCTGATGGTGATCGTCGGCTGTTTCGTGGGTACCTTCATCGGTATGCTGCCGGGCCTTGGCCCTATCTCAGCTATCGCACTAATGATCCCGATTACGTACGGTCTGGAACCTTCGTCCGGTCTGATCCTGATGGCGGGTGTGTATTATGGCGCCATTTTTGGTGGCTCAACCTCTTCCATCCTGATTAATGCGCCGGGTTGTTCGTCAACCGTGGTGACCGCGTTTGACGGCTACCCGATGGCGCAAAAAGGTCAGGCGGGTAAAGCACTGGCACTGGCGGCTTACGCGTCTTTCACCGGTGGTACATTGTCTGCAATCATGTTGCTGGTTGCCGCGCCAGCGCTGGCTCAGGTTTCTCTGAGCTTCCAGTCAGCCGACTACTTTTCATTAATGCTACTGGGCTTGTCTGCCGTCGCGGCGTTTGCGGGTAAAGGTCAGGTAATCAAAGCATGGATGATGACCATTCTGGGTTTGATGCTGTCAACCGTGGGTATCGACAAAGGTGTAGGTGTAGAACGTTTCACCTTCGGCCTGACCGACCTGATGGATGGCTTTAGCTTCCTGCTGCTGGCAATGGCAACATTCGCACTCGGCGAAACACTGATGGGCATTCTGAAACCAGAATCCGACACTCGTGATGAAGAAAACAGCAAACTGAGCAATATCGGCAGCATGAAAATCACCAGAGAAGAAGTGCGTGAAGCGGCTCCGGTTTCGATTCGTTCTTCTATTCTTGGCTTCTTTACTGGCGTACTGCCGGGCGCAGGCGCAACCATTGCGGCCTTCCTGAGCTACGGTATGGAGCGCAATCTCGCGCCGAAAGAGAAGCGTGAAGAGTTTGGTCACGGCTCTCTGCGCGGCCTGGTTGCACCAGAATCAGCGAACAACGCTGCATCAAGTGGCTCGTTCGTACCGCTACTGACACTGGGTATTCCGGGTTCCGGTACCACCGCTATCATGCTGGGTGCCCTGCTCGCTTACGGTATTCAGCCTGGCCCACGTCTGTTTGTCGATCACCCGGATGTGTTCTGGTCAGTCATCATCTCGATGTATGTCGGTAACATTGTTCTGCTCATTCTGAACCTACCGCTTATCCCATACATTTCGAAACTGCTGGCGGTACCACGTACTGTACTTCTGCCGATGATTCTGTTCTTCTCCATCACCGGCGTGTACCTGGTGTCGTTCAACACCATGGATGTCTTCATCATGCTATTGGTGGCGATGGGCGCAATTGCACTGCGTCTGGCGAACTTCCCGCTGGCACCACTGCTACTTGGGTTCATCCTTGGTGGTCTGATGGAAGAGAACCTGCGCCGTGCACTGATGATTACCGACGGCGAGCTGAGCTTCTTGTGGGAACGTCCAATCACTCTGGCATTTACAACCCTGTCGGTGGTGATTCTGGCCAGCCCAATTGTGGTGATGATCGTCAACAAATTGCGTGGCAACCAAACTGCGGCGAAAAGCTGCGGTACCAATAAAGCGCATTAATCGCTGACACTTAGATTCAGCCCGGCCAAATGGTCGGGCTTTTTGTTTTTCAAAGGCATAAAAGCGCGCCCACCACACGCCTTGGTCAATTTGTCCCTGACATTATTGTCGAGTGTGTTACCCTTCCCCGCACAAAATAATGCTGCGCGGCATGAGAAATAGACTCAGCCAGCGGCAGTGAGTTAACAATCCTCAATCCTGAGTGCAATGCAGTGAAAACCAATAAAAGACCCGTTAACAGCCATGCCATGTACCATGCGCATGTTTACTTTGATGCACACTCATTGGCGTTTGCGACGCGCCTGTACGAACTCATCGGGCAAACATTCCCTCTCAAACTCGGCAGACTGCATCAACGTCTCGTTGGCCCGCACACCATGTGGAGTTATCAGATTTTGTTCGGCAGTAAGGATTTCGATCAGTTCATTCCGTGGCTGGATCAGCAACGCGGCGAGTTGAGCGTGTTAGTTCACGCTGATACTGGTGATGATTTGGCGGATCACACGACCCACGCATACTGGCTGGGTGAAGCGGTTGATTTGGATTTGAGTCGGTTTTAAACATCATTCAATGAGGTTGAACGCTCATGTCGCGCTTTAGACTTAGCGTACAGAAAACATTTCTTTAGCGCGCCAGTGACTCTTTGCAGGCACAAAGAGTCACCAGAAAGTGCCTTTCGCGGCTCGCTGGCCGGGACGGTTATAGGCGTTCCCTACGCCAATAACCTAAAAATTCGTCCTGAATTTTTCCCTCTAAACTATCAACAATGCCTCCGATTAGCGCTGCCCCGCATTAGTCATTCATTTGTCGCGGACAAAGAAAAAACCGCTCCCTGAGGAGCGGTTTTAGACCAGCAGCAACTGTGTCGTTAGTTTTACTTTTTATTTGCGTATTTCATGGAGTCCAGGGCCACCGCGAACACGATGATGGAACCCTTGATGATGTATTGCCAGTAAGGGCTTACGCCAATGTAAGTCATACCGTAGTTGATAACGGTGAAGATAAGAACCCCCGTTACCACGCCCGCGATACTACCTACACCACCAGCAAAGGACACGCCACCAACCACACACGCTGCGATCGCGTCGAGCTCATACAGGAAGCCCAAGTTGTTGGTTGCGCTACCGATACGTCCCGCTTCCAGCATCCCCCCGAATGCGTAGAAGACACCTGACAATGCGTACACTTTCAGCAGAGTCAGAGGCACGTTAACACCGGATACTTTCGCTGCTTCTGGGTTACCACCCACAGCAAAGATATTTTTGCCGAATACCGTTTTGTTCCACAGAATCCACATGAACACCGTCGCGATAATGGCGTAGAAAGTGATGTAGGAGAACCGGAACCCGCCTATTCGGATAAAGCCTTGGGTGAACGCCGTGAAGCGGTCATCAAACCCAGCGATTGGTGATGCACCTACCGCGTCGTAGTACAGAGAGTTGATACCGTAAACGATGATCATCGTACCCAGAGTCGCGATAAATGGCGTTACTTTCAGGTAGGCAACAATCACACCGTTAACCAGACCGATGATGGCACCGATCAGACACACACAGATGATCACTGCGATAATTGGCACTTCACCAATGCTTGGGAATACCTTGTTCACGTTGTCGATAGATTGAAGCAAGGTCGCGGAAATTACCGCAGCCAAACCAACCTGACGACCGGCTGAAAGGTCCGTACCCTGTGTGACGATCAAACCTGCCACACCCAGTGCAATAATAACGCGCACTGAAGATTGAGTAAGAATATTACTTAAGTTACGAAGACTTAAGAATGAAGGCTCCTGAATAACGATAACGGCCAGTAGAATAAATAGTACTGCGTAGATCGCGCCTTCTTTTAAATGCTTTAGTGCAAAAGATTTAACTGCATCCATAATACATTCCCTAGAGGTAACGAGAGGCTAGCTCTAATATTTCGTTTTGTGTGGTTTCTTTGGTATTAACAATACCCGCGGCGCGACCGTTACTCATCACTAAAATACGGTCTGTGATACCCAGTAATTCCGGCATTTCAGAAGAAATAATAATGATGCCTTTACTTTTCTTCGCCAGCTCCAGAATCAACTGATAAATTTCAAATTTTGCGCCAACGTCAATACCACGGGTCGGTTCGTCCAGCATTAAGATTTCTGGTTGGGTTAACAGCCAGCGACCGATGATCACTTTTTGCTGGTTACCACCAGAGAGCGAACCAATGGAAGTTTGGTGTGAAGGCGTTTTTACGCGCATGGAGTCGATAACCCACTGCGTATCGCTCTTCATTTTCTTATCGCTGAGCAGACCATAAGGGGTTTTGTACTCATCTACGTTGGCCACCAGTGAGTTGAACGTAATGTCCAAGTTACTGTAGATACCTGTAGAGCGACGTTCTTCCGTTACCAGTGCAAAACCGTTGCGAATCGCTTCATGCGCATCGCGGTTTTTCATCTCGCGGCCGTGAAGTTGAATGTGGCCTTCACTACGTTCACGCACACCAAAAATGGTTTCAACGATGTCGGTACGGCGTGAGCCAACCAGACCCGCAACGCCCAGAATTTCACCTGCACGCAAATCAAAAGAGATGTCAGTGATGGATGGCTGGTTCAGCGCAGTCAGGTTTTTCACCTCAAGAATGACGTCTTTTGGTGTGTTGGTTTTTTCCGGGAAGCGGTGCGTCAGTTCACGGCCAACCATCATTGATATGATCTTGTCCATGTCGAGGCCTTTCAGCGGGCATGTATCCACCCACTGGCCATCACGCAGAATCGTAATCTCATCACAGATGGCAAAGATTTCTTCCATCTTGTGCGAGATGTACACCACACCACAGCCTTTCTCTTTCAGCTTGTTGATGATGGTGAACAGGTGATTCACTTCTTTTTCCGTCAGAGAGGACGTCGGTTCGTCCATGATCACCACTTTCGCGTCGTAAGAGAATGCTTTGGCAATTTCCAACATTTGCATTTGCGAAACAGATAAGGTGGCGACTTTAACTCGCGGATCAATATTAATATCTAACTCTTCGAAAATAGCTTTGGTATCACGATACATTTTATCGTGGTCAACAAATAAGCCTTTTTTCGGATAACGGCCAAGCCAAATATTGTCCATAACGGAACATTGCTTAACCTGGTTTAATTCCTGATGCACCATGGAAACGCCAGATTCCAGGGCCTCTTTAGATGAAGAAAAGTTAATATGTTTTCCGAGGAAAATAATATCGCCTTCATCTTTTTCGTATATTCCAAACAAACATTTCAGTAACGTAGATTTACCCGCGCCATTTTCACCCATCAGAGCGTGAACAGAGTGCGGACGAACTTTTAAATTTACGTTATCTAAAGCTTTTACACCTGGAAATGATTTGCTCACTCCTGTCATTTCTAACAGGAATTCATGTGTTTGATTTACCATGGCATCACTTTACTGTGTTTAAAACGAGAACCGATAAATATCGCTTAGATACATAGGTGATTCGAAAATGTGGTAACTGGGGAGAGATTACTCTCTCCCCCGAGCAGGTCATTACTCAAGTGTAGATTTATCAACACCTACGTAAGGAACGCGTACCACTTTGTTTTCGATGTGCCATTGAGTACCTTCAGTTGGCGCTTTGCCTTCTGCAAGGTTACGAGCAAGCTCGAACGTTGCTTTCGCTTGAGAATCAGCATCGTTCAGTACAGTACCTGCCATGTCACCAGATTTAACCAGTGCCAGTGCTTCAGCCAGTGCGTCAACACCGTAAACAGGTAGTTTCACGCCAGCACCGCGTAGCGCTTCGATTGCGCCCATTGCCATACCGTCGTTGTTTGCGATAACCACTTCAATTTTGCTGCCGTTAGGGCCAGACAGCCATGCATCCATCTTGTCTTTTGCCATAGCGGTATCCCACATACCGGTATCCATGTGCAGTTGTTCAGTCTTGATGCCGTTGTCATTGATAGTTTTAACTGAATAAGTGGTACGAGCTTCAGCATCTGGGTGGCCTGGTTCGCCTTTCAGCATTACGTACTGAAGTACGCCGTCGCCGTTTTTATCCCATGCTGGGTTTGCTTTCCACTGTTGAGAAATCAGATCGCCCTGGATGATGCCAGACTCTTTAGAGTCAGTACCTACGTAAAACGCTTTGTCGTAGCTTGCCATCGCGTCTGCGCTTGGTTCTTTGTTGTAGAACACAACCGGAACATCATCAATTTTCGCTTTTTGGATGATGGTTTTCGCTGCTGCCGGGTCAACCAGGTTGATTGCCAGAGCTTGAACACCACGAGCCAACATCACGTCAACTTGGTCGTTCTGCATTGATTGGCTGTTTTGAGAGTCGTTCATCAGGATGCGAGTATTGCTATCTCCTGCTGCTTGTTTCTCGATCGCTTGGCGTACTACAGACATGAAGTTGTCATCGTATTTGTAGATAGTGAAACCGATAGTGGTTTCAGCCATTGCTTGAGAACCGAAGCCCATGCCGGCAGTCAGCATCGCTAGTACAGTTAACTTTCTCATTGAACAAGTCCTATTTGTTGTTTTGTTATACAGATGTAGGGGACAAACGTTATCGAAATGCAGTACGCATGAAAACGTTTACTCAGCCAAGTATAGTGAGCAAAAGAACAATTAATGTGAAGTATGTAAGATTTTGGTTGGATTGCAGATTAATTGTAAGAGTTTGTTTAAATAGTTTGATGCCAATTGCAAATTACGCTCGCGAACGTAACACAATGTAACAGCGAGATCTGGTTCTCTTTTTTGGAGGGGGTAAAGCTGAGTTTTTGTGATGTTGAAATCGAGAATTGAGTAAACGTTTACAGCGTAACTTGTTAAGGCAGGGTCAACAAGTCGCTGACCCTGAATTTGAGACATTGCTTAATGAAATGCGAGTGTCAGTTGGTAGTGATAATGACGTTTGAGCAACTGGTATTGTTCATGCACACTTGGTGTCCAAGAGTCATCGCCACCGACGCCCATATGCTCCGCATCCAGCCTCACCCACAACTGCCCGCTCGGTTGCAGCTCGTTAGTGTGACGCGCTTTCGCAACATCCTCAGCGCGATAGCGACTTACCGATAGATGATAGTGCCCTTTGATGTGAAGCTGGCCGATATCACTCTCTTTCACATCGCAGCGCAAACCACTTTCACTCGGGAAGATATACGGCGTATGCAGATCGGCGACCGGAGCACGGTACGCTCCGACATGCGCCGACGTTTTACGATCCGGATAGTTCTCATGCGGACCTCTGCCGAACCAGCTCACTTCATCGATATCATCTGCCAGTGCCAGTTCAATCCCCACTCTTGGCAAGGAAGGCAATCCGGACGCGGTTTGGACATCCACAGTGAGTCGCACTTCACCATCTGCATAGATGTGGTATTGCCATTGAGTGCTCAGCACGGCCAACCCTTCAAAGCTGTGCACATAACGCACGTCGATCCAGCAGGCATCGCTCAGCTGGTGATGGCGGAACTGGACACACTCACGTTTCAGATATGGCAAGCCCATCGCTTCCCAGCGTGCAATCCAAGAGTTGGGGTCCACTTTGTTTGCTTCACTGGTGCCAATATCGTTATCCAGCGGCGCGCGATAGAAGTTATCACGCAGTCCGCTCGTGAGTTTTTGCTCATTGCCAACCCACCACGCATCGAGTTCTCCTGTTGAGGTATTGAACTCAATTTGTTGGTTTTTGGCACGGATCTTCAGGCGGTTCAGTGCGTTCTCTATTTTCGGCGCGCCCGACAGATTGCCTTGCTCAAGTGGTAAACCAAACGCGCCCGGCAGCTCAAACTGCGCACACGAAATTTCATGCCCGTTGTCGGCCCACGCAGTCTCTTTCGCCAGTTCGACACACACCGTGAGATGGTAGTCGTAGCCAATCTTGGCGGCTGGCAGCGCATCCGCCAACACCAGTGTTTCACTGGATTGCGGCGCCAGAGTGATCAGCCGTTCACCGCGCGCGATAATATTGCCCTGTTCGGTGATCTTCCATACCAATCGCTCCTGTGGCGCCGTGAACAGGTTTTCACTTGTTACGCGAATGGTCAGTGGCTCAGTGCTCAACAGTTCAATCTGATGAAATTGCTGGGCATGTTTGGCTTCGTACAAAGTGGGATGCACCGTACGATCCGGGAAAATTAAGCCGTTAATACAGAACTGGCGATCGTTGATTTCATCGCCGAAGTCGCCTCCGTAAGCCCAGTATTGCTCACCTTTCTCATCAGTGCGGGTCAAGCCCTGATCCACCCAGTCCCAGATAAAACCGCCCTGCAGGCGCGGATACTCGCGGAAGGTGTCCCAGTACTGATGAAAATTACCCAGACTGTTGCCCATGGCGTGGGCATATTCACACAGAATCAGCGGGCGCTGCTCGCCCGGCATGCCAATCCATTTTTTCAACGCCAGCTTAGGGGTAACCGCTGGGTCAGATGCTAAACGTTGATCAGTCTCAACCCGTGCGTACATCGGGGCGATAATGTCAGTCGCGGCGGTATCCGAACCACCGCCTTCATATTGCACCGGGCGTGAAGGATCGCGCTGCTTAGTCCACTGATACAGCGCATGATGGTTCGCGCCAATCCCCGATTCATTGCCGAGCGACCAAATGATGATCGACGGGTGGTTTTTATCACGTTCGACCATGCGCGTCATGCGGCGAGAAAAGGCATTCAGCCAAGTCAGATCATCGGCTAAACGACACATCGGGAACTGGCCATGGGTTTCAATGTTGGCCTCATCCACCACATACAAGCCGTATTCATCACACAATTCATACCACATCGGATGATTTGGATAATGCGCGGTGCGCACCGCATTAAAGTTGTGCTGCTTCATCAGCTTGATGTCTTGAATCATGCTGTCGCGGGTCATGACATGACCCAGCTCCGGATGATGTTCATGTCGGTTCACCCCACGAATCAGCAGGCGCTGACCGTTCACGCGCAGTACGCCTTGGGTGATATCCACCTGACGAAAACCGACGTCGTAAGCTTCGCAATCAACGGTTTTCCCATCGCTGTTGAGCAGTGTCACTACCAAACGGTAGAGATAGGGATCTTCGGCGCTCCACTTACGCGGATTGTCGATATGGATGCGGTGGTGAGCTCTTTCATTCCAGGCGCCCTTTTCATCCACAATCTGTTGTCCGGTCGGCGCATGACGTTTAGCAAACACGCTGTTACCTTCGGCGTCAAAAAGCTCAATCGCCACCTGATGCTCAGAGTTGCGTTCGCTCAGCGATGTCGTGACATTCAATGTCGCATCTCGGAAACAGGCATCCAACTCGGTTTTGATTTCGACATCCGCAATCGACACCAGCGGTTTGGTGGTCAAAGTGACATCGCGGAAGATGCCACTCAGCCACCACATATCCTGATCTTCAAGGTAAGAACCATCGGACCAACGCATCACCATGACCGTCAGCAGGTTTTCACCATCGGTAAGATGCGCTGAAAGATCAAACTCCGCAGGCAAACGACTGTCTTGTGAGTAACCTACCCACCCACCGTTACACCACAGGTGAAAAGCCGAGTTCACCCCATCGAAGGAAATGAGGTAACGCGAATGCTCAAGGCGTTCATCCAGCGTAAAACGAGTGCGATATACCCCGGTCGGGTTCTCTTGCGGCACATACGGTGGATTATCAGCAAAAGGATATTTGATGTTGGTATAAATCGGTTTGTCGAATCCCTGGCATTGCCAGTTTCCCGGGACAGCAATTGAACCCCAATGCGAATCGTTGAAATCTTGTTCAATAACATCAGGGATAACGATTTCAGGCTTTGCGTATAACTCAAAATTCCACTCTCCGTTAAGAGATCGCTGGTTGGCAGATGGCTGTTTTGTTTTGGCCGCTTCTTCACTGTGATAGGCATGTAGCGGAGCGTGAGCAGCGAGTACGTTATGATGTGTAACGTGTTGATTTTCCCACTCTCTTGCTAAAATAACCTGAGCAAAAGTTCTCATTCTTCAAATTCCTGTTGTTTCAGATTGCCGGTCCGAGTTGCTATTATTTGTTGGTGCCGACTAGTTTGGTAACGTTTACAATTATCACTCTAGCGCCAGCATAAAAACAAATACAGTGCCCTGCTCTGTATCTTTGCTCTCCATCACCAACTTTGCATTTCCCGCCTATTTTTTGCGTCGTCTGTTTTACGCCCTTTCATGCTTCTCTGAGTAAGTTGGCAAAAATAATAATTGGCATATGCTAATAATGAGAGCAAAATGGCAGGCAATTGATCATCAAGGAGCATAAAAATGAAGTATGCGCTGCCCATTCAAAACCAACGCCTGAGTAATCATTTTTCTAAGGCCCCCCAATTTTTGTTGTTCGATAGCCAAACCGGAAAACAACAGTGGCTGGATATCGAGGCCACTGAAGAAGCTCGTTCTGAACACCACTGTGGCAAAAAGAAAACGCTGCTGGCACTGCTAAAACAGCACCAAGTCGATGCCGTGGTTGTGCGCAACATTGGACAATCGATGCTTGCCAGCCTGTTTTTATCGGGTGTTAAAGTGTTCTCCAGCCCAGCGATTCACGACATAGGCAACCTGAGCACAACCCAGCTCACACCCGTTACGGATATGAATTACGCCCGGCCGTCTGCCCACAAATCCGCTAAACCCTGTGCTGGTCACTCCGCTTGCGGTCATCAGGACGCCTGCTGTCATAAACCCGTGGACAACACTAAACTTAAACCAAGAACACTTGAGAAACTGCAGCGCGTGCTAAAGATTCACCGCTAAGGAGTAAGCATGACTTACCTATTCGCCTTCGGGTTGTTTCTGATCTTGGTCGTATTGATGAGTATCGGCGTGTTGATGCGGCGTAAGCCGATTCAAGGCAGTTGTGGCGGGTTGTCCAGCGTCGGCGTCGACAAAGTGTGTGACTGCGAAACCACCTGCGAAGAACACCAATCCAAGCTTTATCAAATACAAGAACCCACCGAGAAAAAATAATTGGCTCTGGTGCGATACGAAGCAATCGCACCAGTCAATCGGTCTATTTTCAAAATATTTTTGAAAGTCCTTCAAGCTAAAGACTCTTTTTCCCTATTCATCAGGACGTTATCTTTCACAACAACCACTGTCCATTTGGAAAAAGACCCATGAACATTACTGCACACGCAAAATCCCGTTACTCAACGAAAGCTTTTGATGCCGACAAGCGCATTACCGATGAGCACGTTCAGGCGATTAAAGATCTGATCCGTTTCAGCCCTTCCAGTACTAACTCACAACCTTGGCATTTCATTCTTGCCAGCACAGAAGAAGGCAAACAGCGCATCGCAAAGGCGGCACAAGATCGTTACGCCTTCAACGAGGCGAAAATCCTTAACGCTTCACACGTACTGGTGTTCTGCGCCAAAACCAGCATTGATGAAGAGTACCTGCTGAACCTTCTGGAAGTGGAAGACAAAGACGGCCGCTTTGCCAATGCTGATGCCAAACAAGGCATGCACAATGGCCGCTCTTTCTTCGTGAACATGCACCGTTTTGATCTGAAAGATGCGCAGCACTGGATGGAAAAACAAGTGTATCTGAACGTGGGTACGGTACTGCTCGGCGTTTCAACACTGGGGATTGACGCAGTGCCAATCGAAGGCTTTGATGCCAAAGTACTGGATGAAGAATTCGGCCTGCGAGCCAAAGGCCTCACCAGCGTAGTAGTAGTAGTGCCACTGGGCTACCGCGCAGAAGAGGACTTTAATGCGAAGCTGCCAAAATCGCGCTGGCCTGAAACTAACATCATTACGGAGTGCTAATGGCGACGATTCACCTGTTGGCTGAAATCAAAGCCAACCACGGACAAGAAGCAAATCTGGAGCAGGCATTACGCGCACTGCTTGAACCTTCACGCAATGAAGATGGTTGCTGTCAGTATGAACTGTTTCAGGATGAATCGATTCCTGGTCTGTTCGTCATGCAGGAAATCTGGTGCTCCGAAGCGGCTCTGGCTCAGCATCAACAAACTGAGCATTTTCAACACTTCGTTGCACTGACGGAAGAAAATGGTTGGATTGAATACCTTCAACCACGCCAGCTTAAGTTCCTTGCTTAAGTTTCGATAAGCGATACCAGCGCCATTTCTATCCCCTCAACGGAGATGGCGCTTCTCATCTCAAACCAATTATGGTGTGATACGCCCAGTTATCGCCACTTGCGACACGATATGAAAGCGTTAAACGATCTCAATATATTCGTCGAAACCGCTCGTCAGGGCAGTTTTTCCCAAGCCGCACACAGTCTGGATGTCACTCCTGCCGCAGTCAGTGCCGCCATCAAACGCCTTGAAGCTCAATTGGGGTTTGCGCTGTTTGTTCGCTCAACACGTAGCCTGCGGTTAACCAACGAAGGCGACATCCTGCTGCAGAAAACTCAAGCTGCACTGAACACCATTCAGGAAGGATTGGATCAAATCGCACAAACCCAAGGGGAAATCTCCGGCACGCTCAATCTCTCTGCTCCGTCCGACTTTGGCCGCAATCAGTTACTGACTTGGCTGGATGAATTTGCCGAGCTGTACCCTAATATTTCCATCAACTTGGATTTGTCGGACGGCATTACCAACCTGTATCACCGCCCGATTGATCTGGCGATTCGTTACGGTACACCGCCCGATTCCAACTTTGTTGCCCTGCCTATCTGTACCTGCAATACCCGTATTGTATGTGCCAGCCCAGAGTATGTGTTGAACAAACCAGCGATTGTTAAGCCGAGCGATTTGCTACTGCATCATTGTCTCTGCTTTATGTTGTCCGACACTTATCACAACCGTTGGACATTCTGGAAAGACGGCGAAACTGAAACCGTGGTGGTAAACAGCAAACGCAGTGCGAATGATGGCGACGTGGTGCGCCGCTGGGCCATCAATGGCCGTGGAGTGGCGTATAAGTCATTGTTGGATGTCAGTCAGGACATCATTGACGGCCATTTAATTCCGCTCATGCCTGACTGGCAATCGGAGCCTTGTCCGGTCTATCTGGTGTGCGCTGACAAGCGTTTGCTCAATCACGCGACGCGCGCGCTGCATCAATTCCTTCAGGCGAAATGTGAGCAGCGCATGCGCCAGGTGAAAGATCTCATTTCCCAACGTTATAGTCAGGTCATGTAATGACTTACGCTAACGCAACCGGGCCAGAATAATTTTCTGGTCCAGGTGGTCATGCCATTCGGTGTAATCCATACCGCGTTCGAAAACATACTCTGTTACCAGACTGCGTACACACTCGACCAGCGTTTTGGCATTCCATGGTTTTTCGAAATAGCGGTCAATACCCGCGGCATTAATCGCGTTAATGGTGTCGGTATGAGTCGCCTGACCAGTGAGCAGCACTTTCTTGGTGCCTTTGAAACGTGAGTCTTCCGCCACCTCTGTGAGCAAATCAACACCGGTTTTGCCCGGCATGACGTGGTCTGAAATAATCAGGGCGATATGCTCGCCCTGCGCATCGAGATCGTCCATCAAATCCAGCACTTCATAAGCCGATTCGCAATCCTCAATATTGAGCCAGGTCGCCAAAGGTTCGAGATCCTGCAGCACCGCACTGAGCACTTCGCGCTGGTCATCAACGCAAATGATATTAAGCTTCTCCATAGTCATCCTCGACAGGTAATTTGATCCTGAAAATGGTTGTGTCGTGATTGCTTTTAACGGCAATCGTGCCGCCGTTACTGGAGACAATCCGTTTCACGATGGCGAGTCCAAGCCCCAAACCAAACGACAAGCCGTCTTTTTTGGTGGTAAAACTGGGTTGAAATATTTTTCTGCGGGTTGCCTCGTCAATCTCCGGGCCGTTGTTGGCGACCGTAATTAAGATTCGCTGTTTGCTGTAACGGGTGTGAATATCGATGGCCGGTTCAGCGCTGGTTTGCATTGCATCGCAGGCATTTTTAATGATGTTGACCCAAACTTGCACCCATTCTGTGGTCGATCCTTTAATGATGGGCAGAATGCCCGGCCGCATGCGTACTGACACGCGCCGCAAATCACTCTGCAACAACGCTAGTGCGCGGTTTAACGTGTCGTTAAGATCCAAGTCTTCATTCAAATTGATTTCTGTGCGCCCTAATTGCTTCACAGACTTCACAATGCCTACCGTATGTTTAGAAGCCAAACGCAAGTCATGCAAGTCCCGCCCCATCTGCCAGTAACGAATGGCAAGATGAGGATTCTTCAGCCAGTGGGCAGAGAGCTCGCGTTCAGGTACCGCTCGTGCCAGTTCGCGAGCGATATTGCGCGGCAGGTGATACTGCTGCTCAAAGCGTGCACCACGTTCGCGCGCCTCGCTGGATGACACTTTCTGACCATGCAGCAGACCAAAATCAAAAAACAGGCTGGCTTCGGGATGCACCTCTTCCAGCAACTCGAGAAACAGAGTCTCCAACCGCTCGGTTTTGCTGCTCACCACGCCAATCGCGTTGTTGAGTTCGTGGGCAATCCCCGCCGCGAGCTGGCCAAGCGTCGTCATCTGCTCTGCGGTATACAGGCGCTCCAGCGCTTTCTCCTTCGCGACGGATTCCTGCATAGCACGACGCTGACGGCGACTCAATTCCGCTACCATTACCGGCATAAACTGAGTGCTCAGTGGGCCGAAAGCGGCCTCATCGACTACTTTGGTATAACGATCAATCCAACCCAGTTCGACATCAGTTTGCGCCTCAACGGTCGATGACGCTGTCCAATTTCCCGAAAAGAAACTGTGCACACCAATAAATGCGCCTTGTGAGGCGGAAAAGACGCGAATTGATTTGCCTTCTTTTTCCTGGAAATGGCCGGTCAGCTCTCCTTCCCGCACATAGTAAAGGCGGTCGTTATAGCCATTTTGTTCCAGCACTCGTTCGCCCTTGACCAAGCGCAAAGTTCGCTGCGGGCAACTGAAATAACGTTCAACGAGCGCCGACTCCTGATTGTTCATACGCTTAACCAATATGACCTAACACATGCAGCAACCAAACCATCACAAAGCTCAGCAGCACCCCTACCACACCAAGGATGACCCCGACACGCGCCATTTGATTACTCTGCACATGGCCAGTGGCATGTGCCAACGCGTTGGGTGGCGTACTGATGGGCAGCGACATGCCCAGCGACGCCGCAAAAGTGACCACCAGAATCAGGGTGACTTCTCCGCCCAGTGGCACCAGCGAGGCCATAGATGCGCCCAGTGCCGCCATGATTGGCATCAACAAGTTGGCGGTCGCGGTATGGGACATAAAGTTTGCCATCATTAAACACAGGAAGGCGGCGCCAAACAGCACCACATAAGGCGAGAACTGATCAAACGGAATGCTGTTGACCATCAATTGCGCAAGACCGGTTTTGTCGAGCGCCAGACCGAGCGCGATACCACCGGAAACCAGCCACAGAACGTCCCAGGAAATTTTCTTCAGGTCTTCTTTGTTGATGATGCCAGTTACGGAGAACACCGCGACCGGAATCAACGCCACTGTGTACGAGTTCATGCCATGCAGCGACCCCATCAACCACAAGATGATGGTGAGCGCGAAGGTCACGTACACCGCCATGGCTTTGGGTGTTTTAAGGAATTTACCTTTGATGCTGAGCTCAATTTGGGTTTGCTCAGCTTTGTACATAAAGCCAATCAGAAACCACGCCAGCGTCATCAGAATGATGACAAACGGCACGCCAAAGGCCATCCACTGACCAAAGGTAATGAGGTTCTCACCAACCAGATATTTAAGCGCAATGGCATTCGGCGGTGTGCCGATTGGCGTACCAATGCCACCAATGTTAGCCGCAACCGGAATACACAAGGCGAACGCAATACGCCCCGGATCTTTCGGACCAAATACCGCAATGACCGGAGTCAGAATAGACAGCATCATCGCTGTGGTGGCGGTATTCGACATGAACATCGAGAATATGCCGGTGATCATCATCAGTCCCAGCATGACGTATTTCGGATTCTGGCCGAATGGCTTGAGCAGCACACGGGCTAAGTTCACATCAAGACGATATTTCGTCGCTGCCATCGCCAAAAAGAATCCACCCAGAAACAGCATGATGATCGGGCTGGCAAAGGTCGCCATAATGTCGCTGTAGTGCAGCAAACCGCCAAATTCGGGTGACGACTCATTGAGTCTGAACAACACCAACCCCTTGTCCGACAACATCATCAGCTCAAGCACAATGATCACCACCGATGTCGCGTAAATCGGAATCGGTTCAAATACCCAAAGCAAGGCGGCCAACAGGAATATTGCAATGACACGTTGCTGAATGATGGTCAGCCCATCAAACGGAAATGCACTAAGCGGCATCAGCAACACCAATAAAGGAATCACAATCGGGATGATAAATTTGAGGTACGGACGAATCATAAGCTCTCTTCCTGAGGGTTCTGCCCGGTCTGAAAGCGACCTGCGCTGATTAGGATTTTCCAAACGAATAGGCTCATTATCAGCCACGTAGAAACAAAAGTTTGGCTTTAGATCAATGATTAACGGAGCTTCGCTGAGCAGATGTGAAAAGTGCGTCCCTGCTAGCAAATATTGGCGGTATGTCGCGGGCAGATAAATGATACGGCGTCTCCTATTCACCGCACGTTATTTGCGGCATAATCGCTGCGCCTCCTGTTTCATACTTTTTGGTGTTTATGTTACTGAACAAATCTCCGGTACTGCTCGCCGTTGGCTGCCTGTTGTGCGCCATGGTGACGATTCAATCCGGTGCTTCGATTGCTAAACAGTTCTTCCCTGTTGTCGGTGTTGGCGGCACGGTTGCGCTGCGTATTGCATTGTCTGCGATTATTCTCACACTGATTTTTCGTCCGTGGCGCCTTCGCCTCAGCGTACCTCAGTGGCGCGCCATGTTGGTGTATGGTCTGAGTCTGGGCGGCATGCAACTCTCCTTTTACTTTGCACTGGAACGCATTCCGCTTGGTATCGGTGTGGCGTTGGAATTCACTGGACCATTAATGCTGGCGCTGCTCTCATCACGCCGCAAACGTGACTTTATCTGGATTGCACTGGCTGTGGCCGGCCTCGCGTTGCTGCTGCCTGACATGTCGGGCGTGGACGCCCTTGATCCGATTGGCGTGGCGCTTGCGCTTGGGGCCGGTGGTTGCTGGGCGGGTTATATTTGGTTTGGTCAACGTGCGGGATCAGTGGGTTCCGGCGGTGCGACGGTTGCGATCGGCCTGTGTATTGCCAGCGTGATATATTTTCCGATTGGTGCCAGTTTGGCGACCGGGCCACTGTTTACCTGGTCGATTGTACCTATGGCGCTGACCATCGCAGTTTTGTCGAGCGCTTTGCCTTACAGCCTGGAGATGATGGCGCTGAGCCGTCTGTCGACTCAGCATTTCAGCGTGATGATGAGCCTGGAACCGGCCATTGCCGCCATGGCAGGCTTGGTGATTCTGGGTGAAACGCTCGGCTGGTCGCAGTGGGCCGCTATCTTGCTGATCATCAGCGCCTCAATGGGCAGTACTATGTCGGCGGCGAAAAATAAAGTAGTGGTGATTCAGGAATAACCCCGTCAGATAGAAAACATAAAAAAACCGGCAAGAAGCCGGTTTTTTTATTATTCATCGTGTTGGCCGATTTTGACCGTGCCGTTAGTGCTGAACCACAACGCCTGTTTGCGTCGGCGGCCAAGCAGGATCGGACCATCATCGTAAAACAGGAAGTTCTTCCAATGGCGTTTGAAAACCGACCACTTGGTTTCAATCACGTTGTACTTTTCATAACAGAAATAGACGGTCACATCATCCTGCCAATCAATATGATCGAGAATAGCTTGTGGCATCGCAGCATCGTCGCTCTCCCACTCACTCATCCAATCCACTTCATTGCTCCAGTTGCTGGCTTTGCTTGGCCAGTCCTGTGAGCTAAAGCGCTCTGCATCCGGGCTTTGTGGGCTTAAGTTCTCTTTCCAGAACTGCGCGGCACGCATCGGCGACATCGGTTTAATTTGTTCCAGATCCTGCTCAGGTACGGGCATGGACTGGTGGGTAAAAATCCATTTTCTTTGGTACTGTTCCAAAGGCAAATACGACATGAAATGTCCTTCAGGCTTTTAGCCAACCTTGTTCGGTGGCGTGTTCAATCATTTGCTGTGCGTATTCCCACAGCGCATGTGAACCCTCGTCAATACGACGGTTCACGGTCAGTGCTTGTTGGCGGGAAACACCGTTTTCCATCCAGCTTTGTCCCTGATTATGATAGTTCAACATCATCGGAATCAGGCGGTCCAACGCTTTGGCAAACTTAGCGTCCGCCGATTGTGCCGCTTCAAATTCACGCCACAAACAAAATAGTTCTTCGCCCTGCTCTGTTGGTAGCAGCCCAAACAGTCGCTCGGCCGCGGCGAGTTCTTTTTGCGCTTGCTCAGCGGATGCGGCGGTATCGTAAACAAAGGTATCCCCTGCATCAATCTCAACCATGTCGTGCATCAGCAACATTTTGATGACTCGATTGATATCGACAGGTTCGTTCGCATGTTCCTGCATTAACAACGCCATCATAGCAACATGCCAGCTGTGTTCAGCACTGTTTTCCAGTCGTCCCTCTGCACATTTGACTCGGGTACGACGCAATACGCTTTTCAGGCGATCCAGTTCCAGAACTAAACTCAGTTGCTGCTGCATTCTTGATTGCATGTTATTCCTTCCAGTTGGGATTCACCAATGATGTCAGGTTGTGATCCTGCCATTGACCATCAATCAACAAATAGTCCTTTGCTTGGCCTTCGTGCACAAATCCGAGTCGTTGCAATACGGCTTCACTGCGTTTGTTGTGAGGCATATAAGAAGCCATCACGCGATGCAGATTTTGTTCATTAAACATGTAGTCGCACGCCATTTTCAGCGCGCGAGTCATGATCTGTTTGCCCTGCGCTTGCTCCGCCAGCGAGTAGCCGACATTACAGGCATAAAACGGGAAACGGGAAATATTACTGAACGAAATCGTACCCAGCATTTCGTCGCTGTCAGCATCGATGATCAGCAGGTAAAAACCGAGCGACATCTTGTGCAGTTCGCTGAGTTTAATCAGGCGTTGCTGCCAGCCAAGCTCAGAGAAAAAAGCCTCTTCACGCTTAGGTTCCCAAGGCTTGAGATAATCACGATTGACCGTAAAGTAATTCGAAATGCGCGCGGCGTCGTCAAATTCCGCCGTGCGTAAAATAATCTCGCCATCGGTTTTAAATACGTGGCCAGAGGTGTTGTATCCTTCCATCAGCGCTTCTTAATCCCGTAATCACGCAGTTTATTGGCCACCGAGGTATGTGACACATTGAGGCGTTTCGCCAACTTTCGGCTCGACGGGAAAGATTGATACAGGCGATCAAGCACCTGCGCTTCGTAATCTTTCATAATGTCGTCAAGCGAACCATCCAAGTTGATGTTGGTCATACCCGTCGCCACCGTTTCCAGTTGTGGCAGATGGAAATAATCCACCGTCAGCACATCATCCGGCATTTCGGTCAGGGCGCGCAGTACCATGTTATCCAACTGACGCATGTTGCCCGGCCATTGATATTGCGCGAGCTGATCAAGTAGATCGTCGGCCAGTTTCGGCTTCATCATGCCAAGTTTATTGCTGTGTTTCGCGATGAACAGATCCAGTAGCGGCTGAACATCACTAGGACGTTCACGCAGTGGCGGAATACGCAGCGTCAACACGTTGAGACGATAGAACAGATCTTCGCGGAACTTGCCCGATTCGGCTAACTCAGCCAGATTGTGACGCGTTGAGGCAATCACTCGAACGTCGACGTGCACTTCATGTTCTTCACCAACACGGCGGAACGTACCATCTTGCAGGAAACGCAGCAGTTTGATTTGCAAATGCGGGCTCATTTCACCGATTTCATCGAGGAATACCGTACCGCCATTCGCTTGTTCAAAAATGCCTTTGTGACCTTGCTGATGGTTAAACGACCCCGGAGCATGGCCAAACAGTTCGGTTTCAGCCACATCATCGGGCATCGACGCGCAACTCAACACCAAAAACGGCGCGCCGGAACGGTTAGAGCGATTGTGGCACGCACGCGCCAACATCTCTTTACCCGTGCCCGTTTCCCCTTCCAGCAACAGCGGTTGATCGAGCATAGCCAGCTTTTTCGCATGGCTGATCAACGCCTTGTGGCGATTGGAAACACCGACAAAATGTTCAAATCCGAGATTGTTGTGCAGTGGCAGATTATCATCCGCCATCACATGCGAGGCCATTGAGCGAATGATCATCATCGAACTGGCAAGTGTCGACTCTTTGGATTCACCAGTGATGTAAACTGGCATCAGTTCCATCACATAGTCGAGACCATCCAATACAATCTCTTCGCGCACACGTGCTTTACTGCCTTCTACCCAACGGGCAAAGTTAAATGCTGGCAGTAAGCCCGAAATGTGATGACCAATCATCTCCTGTGATTCTTTGTTGAACAGCGATAACGCAGAGTGGTTCGCCATATCTACCGAGCCTTTGAGATCGATAGCAAGGACCGCATCGGGAAGATTGTTTAATAGAGAGATCAGTTCGGTGTTGTGACGCTCAATCGGCATGAACTGGATTTTACGGACATCTTTGACTCCCGGAATGCGGCGAATTTCCGCCATCAGTTCACTGAAGGTTTCAAAATCGATGTCCGGACAGTTGAGGTAGATAATGCCGATTACATCGATTTCAATTCCACGTAAATCGATGTTTTTTGAGGCAAGAATATCGAGCAGTTCCCGGGTTAGCCCGAGTCTGTCTTCACAAGAGACTTCAAGACGCACTGAATCTTATCCTAATCAGAAAGTGTCACGAAAAGTTGACAGTAGTTTCTATCAAGGTCAGAAGTGCGTCAAGTAATCTCTTGTTTCAGCGCACACTTTCGTTTATTTGACGGTGAGCGCCGTGACTTTCGCCACGATTTGTTTACGAATTGCGCTTAACTTCACCGCGCGGTCTTTGTGCCACGGTAGTGGACGCAGCAGAGACATGGCTTTGAGACCCAATCGAGCAGTAAGAATGCCGACTCCCAGCCCCTGCCCGGCTCGAGCGGACACCTTGCCCGCCAAGTCCATCGACAGCAGATCCATGCTGGCGTCAATCGCGAGTTCACTTGCGCCCGCAGCGGCCATATTCACCAGTACCGCTTTGAACAATTTCAGACGTGACCAGTAACCCAACTCAACGCCATACAAGTCTGCCAGTTGATCGATCATCTTAAAATTGCGCCACGCCACCAGCAGCATGTCGGCGACCGCCAGAGGACTGATAGCCACCAGCGCGGCGGCTTCTGTTGAGTACTGCGACACCAGTTTGGTCGCCTGTTTATCCTGCTCACTCACCACCATTGCATCGTACATTTCCAACACTTCAGCATCGCTGTGGCTGCTGTCGAGGCTACTCTGCCAACGTTGATAAGCCGGGCTTTTGGTTTGAATGCCACTCTCTTTGGCAATCAGTTCACAGAACGCCTGGCCGTGTCCCACCGCATCGGTGTTGATCAGAGCTTCAGCCTGCTCTTGAACGGAGAAATGGTTGCGCAGTTTGCGCAGTTTCCACAACTCTTTACCCAAAGCGCTCAAACCCAATCCGGCCAGTGCTGAAATGAAACCTGCCCAACCAAGGCTGAGCCAATCTGCACTTTGAATCGACGTGACGACGTTATCAACGGCTTGCCAGACCACCAAACCAGAAAAGGAAGCCAGCAGTGTGGCCGCAAACCATTTGCGTCCACGTTTAGGGCGAATCACTTGTTCAAGTTGCGACTCAACGGCAGTTTCAACCTCTTCGGCGACGCTTGGCACAAATGTCTGCGCGGAAGAAAACTGCTGCTGCGCATTGAGTTCTACGTTGGGTTCTTCCGTTTTTAGCGGCTGGCTGAACACTTGTTTGGTTTTCAATTCGCTCATTTCAATTTGTCTCCAATCAGTGTTTCTAACGCTTTATCCAGACGGATGTGTTTGCAAGGTTCATCACCACTATTTTCCATCGGACGAAATGCCGTAAAGTCGAACTGGTGCTCTTGCCAATAGTTTGGATTAGGCAGCTTTTTCGGCACATCGCCCGGGTAAACTGTGATAGCGTCCCCTGCTGCCGTCACTCCTTGAATGGCTGAAACTTTGCCTTGCGGCGCGTCGATATAACCTGACTGAGTTGCCCGCACCGAGGCCATACTGATGCAACTCATATCGATATTTTCATACGCCGCATGCTGCCATGCCGGATGAATCATCTGTTGCAGCAGAGACACCATGTTGGGATGTTGATCCGGCGTGACATGATCCGCTTTCGTTGCAGCGAAGAGTACTTTGTCAATTTTGGGCGCAAACAGCCGGCTCAGGATGCCGCTGCGGCCATAACGAAAGCTCTGCATGATCTGCTCAATCGCGCTGCGCATATCCATAAAGGACTCGTGTCCTTCATTCAAAGGCGACAGGCAATCCACCAACACAATCTGGCGGTCGAAGGTGGCAAAGTGGTGTTTATAGAAAGCTTTCACCACTTTGTTCTGATACTCCTCGTACCGTTGCTTCAGCAGCGCCAGCATCGAGTGTTTAACCGCTTTGCGTTCACTGGTGACGTCGCGACAAGGGAAAAATTGCAGCACTGGCGCGCCTTCCAGTTCACCCGGCAACACAAATCGGCCCGGCTGAACCCAATGCAAACCATGCTCTTTGCACTGATGCAGATATTCGGTATACAGCGCCGCAATCTGTGCCAGAGTTTTCTCATTCGCTTCTTGTTCGAGGTCGAGTGCATCCAGTGCGGTCAGCCAGGGTTTGGCTAACTCAGCACGTGTGCCATGCAGCGCGTTAAATTGCTGCGCGGACCATGTCGCAAAGTCGAGTTCCAGCAGCGGCAAATCCAAAAGCCATTCGCCCGGATAATCGATGATGTCCAGATACAGCGTTGAAGTGCTGCTGATTAACTTACGCGTGCGACGTTTGCTTTGGTATTTGATGGCCAGCCGAATCTCACTCACGTCGCGTGTTGGCACTGGCCATTGCGGAGGAATGCTGTGCAACTGCTCCATCGCCTCATCGTAAGCAAAACGAGGCACCATCAAATTGGTTTGCGGTACTCGCTTGGCACCAATGATGCGCTTGTCTCGCGCGGCAGCCAACAGGGGCAAATTATTGTGGGTAGACGTATGCAATAACTGATTAACCAGAGAGCTGATAAACGCCGTTTTACCGGCGCGTGACAGCCCCGTTACTGCTAAACGTACGTGAGAATCTAAACCGCGATGGATCAGATCCGTCATTTCTTGGCCAATTCGCTTCATTCATGGTCTCCACTAGAAAAAACAAATATGAGTACAACAGGGACTCACAATGTTAAGTAGGTTAGCTGGAGTAATCTTAATACGAGATGAATAAAAAAGCCCCTGAATAAAATCAGAGGCTTAGATAAGCGAAATATCGATTCCGTCAGCAGGCTTTTTCTTAGCCCTCGGATATCTAACGATTTAGTCTTCTTCTATGAGCTTGTAAATCACCAGCAGAGCAATTTGCAGCAACACAAACAACACACAAGTAATGGTGACGTATTTATCATCAAAGATACTGATACCGTGCAAAATCAGGTCGTAACCTAAAAATGCGCCCACAACCACCGCGATCGCGATCTGCAGGATTCGAATAAAGCGAGGCATGTTGCTCTCCTGACGTTTTTAATAAGTGACTTAAGTATATAGGGAATTAGTATATAGAAAAAAGGTGCCGCGGACGCAGCACCTTTGTCATTTATTTGCTAAGAGTGTGCAATCGGGATCACAGACCCGACCATTCACTTTTACTTAGCCGCTTCAGCGATTTTCACTTTCCACGTATCCGGCCCCACTTGGTGTGCGTTGACACCTTGAGAGTCAACCGCAACGGTGACTGGCATATCTTCGACTTCAAATTCGTAAATCGCTTCCATACCCAGATCTTCAAACGCCACCACGCGCGCTTTCTTGATCGCTTTAGACACCAGATAGGCTGCGCCGCCCACGGCCATTAGATAAACGGCTTTGTGGTTTTTGATCGATTCCACCGTCGCAGGGCCGCGTTCTGCTTTACCAATCATGCCCATGATGCCGGTTTTATCGAGCATCATGTCGGTAAATTTATCCATACGAGTCGACGTTGTTGGGCCAGCTGGACCCACTGCTTCGTCGCCCACGGCGTCAACCGGGCCTACGTAGTAAATGAATTTACCCTTGAAGTCGACACCTTCTGGCAGGCCTTCACCATTGTCCAGCATGGTTTGAATACGTTTGTGCGCCGCATCGCGGCCAGTCAGCAACTTCCCAGACAGCAGCAGAGTTTCGCCGGTCTTCCACTGTTGAGCTTCTTCAGCGGTAACGGTATCCAGATTTACGCGGCGAGTGTTCGCGCCCGCTTCCCAAGTGATTTGAGGCCACTCTTCCAGTTTTGGTGGCTGCAGATCAGCAGGACCTGAGCCATCCAGAGTGAAGTGTACGTGACGAGTCGCCGCACAGTTCGGGATCAGACACACAGGCTTAGAGGCTGCATGCGTAGGTGCGGTTTTGATTTTCACGTCAACCACAGTCGTCAGACCGCCCAGGCCTTGTGCACCGATACCCAGCTTGTTAACACGGTTGAAGATATCGAGACGCAGCTCTTCTTCTGCGTTTTGCGGACCACGTTCAATCAGCTCTTGAATGTCGATGTGTTCCATCAACGATTCTTTTGCCAGTACCGCTGCTTTCTCAGCCGTACCGCCGATACCAATACCCAGCATGCCAGGAGGACACCAGCCTGCACCCATGGCTGGCAAGATTTTCTCAACCCACTCTGCGATATCGTCAGACGGGTTCAACATCACCATCTTGGTTTTGTTTTCACTACCGCCGCCTTTCGCCGCGATCTGAATTTCTACTTTATCGCCAGGTACCATGTTGATGTGTACCACAGCTGGCGTGTTATCTTTGGTGTTGATACGTTTGCCAGCAGGATCCATCAGTACCGATGCTCGCAGCGGGTTATCCGGATTGGTGTAAGCCTGACGTACACCTTCATCAACCATTTGTTGCACGGTCATATCCGTGGAATCCCACTGAACACCCATACCAATATTGACGAAACAGGTCACGATACCGGTATCCTGACAGATAGGACGGTGGCCTTCTGCAGACATACGAGAGTTAATCAGAATCTGGGCAATCGCGTCTTTCGCGGCCTGGCTTTCTTCACGGTGGTAGGCTTTTTCTAGGGCTTGGACAAAATCCAGAGGGTGGTAGTAAGAAATGTACTGAAGTGCATCAGCAACACTGCTGATCACATCCTGCTTGCGTATAACCGTCATTGCATGCCTCGTTATCATTATGCTTCCGTGGGCTGACGCTTGAGAGAAATGCAAAACGAGTCAGTGGAGCCAGAAGGCGAAAATCGACTGAACAAGAGCACGTCTATCAAGTAGCAGCTTTTCGTTGGAGTTTTATGATACTCTTGCTTTCCTCTACACGCTATGCAGTGAACTGTCTCTCTGTCACAATTTACACAAATGAATAACAACGAAAAAACTCAGATTCAAGCTAAGCCGCTTACTTATCAACCGGATCTCGCTAATCAGCTGTTTTCAAAGGTTGAAAGCCAGCCTTGGGCGATGTTGCTCCGCTCTGCATCCGACACGCATATCGACAGTCGATTCGACATTCTGGTTGCTCATCCTATCGTCACTCTCACCACTTTTGGCGACGAAACCGAAGTGCGCGAACCCAGTGGTGTGACATTGTCACAAGATGACCCTTTTGAATTGCTGACCAAGTTGCAGCAACACTATCTCCCAGCGTTGCTATACAGTGATGATCTGCCTTTTATCGGCGGCACACTGGGCTATTTCGCTTATGATTTGGGGCGCCGTGTTGAGCGTCTGCCTAGCCTTGCCGAACACGATTTAACAGCGCCGGACATGGCCGTTGGCCTGTATGAATGGGCAATTGTCGTTGATCATCAACTGAAAACCGCGCGTGTGATTGGTCAGAACATTGAAAATGCAGAATCACTGCTCGCAGACGGCAATCAAAAACCGCTGATGCCTTTTGCCCTCTCCTCGCCTTGGCAGTCAAACATGACACCCAACAGCTACCGTGAGAAGTTTACGCAAGTGCAGGAATATCTGCTCTCTGGGGACTGCTATCAAATCAACTTGGCACAGCGTTTTCAGGCGCATTACCAAGGCAGCGAATGGCTGGCTTATCTGAAACTCGAACAGTTCAATCTGGCGCCGTTTTCTGCCTTCATTCGCACTGAACAAGGGGCCATTTTAAGTGTTTCCCCGGAGCGTTTCCTACAAGTCAAAGACCGCATTATCGAAACTAAGCCGATCAAAGGCACTCGTCCGCGAAGTGACGATCCGGTCGTCGATGCCGCCAATGCCGCCGAACTCGCCCAAGCGGAAAAAGATCAGGCAGAAAACCTGATGATTGTCGATTTACTACGTAACGACATTGGCCGTGTTGCCAAGCCGGGTTCAGTACACGTTCCTAAACTGTTCGACATTGAGAGTTTTCCGGCGGTGCACCACCTGGTGAGCACTATTCGCGCAGAACTGGACAGCCAATACGATTGCGCAGATCTGCTTCGCGCCTGCTTCCCGGGCGGTTCAATTACTGGCGCGCCCAAAGTTCGGGCGATGGAAATCATTGAAGAGCTCGAGCCTCATCGTCGCAGTGCGTACTGTGGGTCGATTGGTTACATCAGCCGTCACGGCCGAATGGATACCAGCATTACCATCCGTACTCTGGTCGCGCAGAATCAACAGTTGTATGCGTGGGCAGGCGGTGGTGTGGTCGCCGACAGCCAATGTGAAGCGGAATATCAGGAAACGTTAGATAAGCTGAGCCGTATTCTGCCGGTGTTGGAAAATTAACTCAGCCATTTGTTGAGGATGGCATCCAGATCCAGCGCAGTGTAAGGCTTGGTCAGGATGTCATTCATTCCACACTGAAGGCAGCGCTCCCGCTCCTCCAGCGTCGTCGCCGCGGTAAGTGCGATGATAGGCATGTTGAAGCCACTTTTGCGCAGTCTTTCAGTGGCATCAAAGCCGTCCATTTCCGGCATACGGCAATCCATAAAAATCAGGTCATACGGTTTGTTCTCAACCGCCTCAATCGCCTGTACTCCGTTTTCACAATTATCCGGAGTAAGATTCACCTTTTTCAGCATTTGGTTGATCACCAACTGATTCATACGAATATCGTCCACCACCAGAATAGAATGCTGGCGCAGAGCATCAGGGCTGACGCGCAGCGGCCGGCTTTCGTACATTGGCACTTTCAACTCACGCGAGCCAATCTCCAGCGGTATTGACACAAAAAACTCTGTTCCCTCGCCTTCCACACTGGAAAAGTCGATGTCGCCTTGCATGAGCTCGACCAGATTCTTGCAGATGGCCAGACCAAGTCCGGTTCCCTCATACTGACGGCTTGATGAACGATCAACCTGAGTAAATGGGTCAAACAAGGTGGCATGAGACTCAAAGGGGATACCAATTCCGGTATCCGTAATACGCAGTAGCAGACGGTCATTGATCCAGCGCGCCAACACTTTCACTTCGCCGGTATGGGTGAACTTGATTGCGTTCCCAACCAGATTGACCAGAATCTGGTTAATGCGTTCAACATCGCCAATCCAGTAGGCAGGAAAGTCGCCCCGAGATTCAATCACAAACCCGATGCCACCTTCTCGCGCTTTGTTGGTGAAAATGCCGTACAGAGTATTTTGCAGATCCTGCCAGCGAAATTGCGTCATGATGAGTTGCATCATCCCCGCATTCATTTTGCTGAAATCCAGCAGGTCGTTGATGATGACGCGCAGCATGTCCCCGGAGTGTTGCAAGTTGGTCAGATAACTTTGCTGCTCTGCATCCAACAGGGTGTCGGCAAGCAGTTCGGCACTACCGAGCAAGCCATTCAGCGGCGTACGCAATTCATGATTAATCATAGCGACAAATTCTTTGGTCGCTTTTTCTGACTCTTCTGCCCGCTTTCGCGACTCGACCTGACGTTTCATGATCATCTGACGACTGAGCGCGCTGCACAGCAACTCACCGACTAAGGACAACTGCTTAACCATGAACTCTCGTTCAATGTTCTCTGAATGAATCTCAAACACCATATGGCCAGCCGACAAACGCTCAACCATCAGCGGCAGGCAAAGGTAATCCTGCTGCCAGTGCGGCACTTACATATAGGGTTGGATCAGCGACAGCTCAATGTTCCCGAGTTGGTTCTCAACCAACCCATCCACTTGATCCGGCGACAATTGCAGAAATACACTCGTGATGACTGGTGTCTGGATCAGGCGCTCAATAAACGTGGCGAGTAAGGTGCTGTCCAGTGCACGCGAAAGAAACGCGCGCCCGAAATATATCAGCGTGGAGTCGATGTGCTCTTCAAACTCAAACTTTTGCAAATCCTGCAACGTTTGCTTTTGCAACTGTTTCAGGGCCAAATTTAACTGCTGATTGGCCTGATACAGCTCATAGCTTTTTTGCTCAAGCAGCTTTTCAGCTTCTTTACGTGCAGCCATTTCTCGTTTGAGCTTCCGTTCCATGGGAGACTCAGAACTCATGCTTTCACCTATTCAATCAGCGTTACGGTAAACCGGACCCGGCTGAGGTCTTCCGATTGGGGTTCCATAACAACATCAATTTTTTCACCGAAGTAGTCTGCGCATCCTTGCAGCAGCCCCAAACAAACATGAGACATACAGCGAGCACTCTGATAATCAAAACTGACCTCTGCGGCGGATTCATCGATAAACAGGAACCGGGGTGGTTTGGCGTCTGGATACAGCTTCTTAACTTCCACGTGTATGTAGTCCTCTACGTGACGAATAAACGCAAAACAGCTGTTCACCTGAGACAAATTAGCAGACGCAGGCACTGTCCGATACAGCGACTGAAAAACGCTGACTCCATAAACCCGTTGTAACTGATTACTATCAATCCCAGTCACGCGGCTGAGCTCAATAATCAGTTTCACCAAGGCTTTATGATCATAACTGCCGACTGACGTATATACTCCGGAATCTGCCGCCTGCTCAAGAACCTGGTCCAATACGTCTAAGCCAAACTTATCTTCAACCAGCTCGAGAAACTCGGTAAAAATAATGCCTTTCATATTATTGAGCTATCCTTAAACTAGGCTCATAAAAGCATGATTCATAAAGTTTAGATTTTCAAATCGCCGATGGAGAGAATAATTTTGCGTCCAATCAGCAAAGCCGAATTGATTCGGGGTTTCCAACTGATTACTCCGGTGGGCTACCACGCAGAATCCCTTCATCGCGTCGCACACCTGAAATCCCTTTCGTTAAGAAAAGCTTCTGTTTTGATTGGTTTTGTTGAACGCCCGACGGGTTTGAATGTGGTGCTCACTAAACGCGCCGCACATCTGAAACATCACCCGGGCCAGATCAGTTTTCCGGGTGGGAAATATGAAGAGAGCGATGGCACGTTGTACCAAACCGCCATGCGTGAAACGCGTGAAGAGATCGGCATTCAGGAAGATCAGATTGAAATTCTTGGTCAGCTCCCCGAGCTTGTTACCGTGAGTAAATTTGCGGTAACACCCGTGTTGGCATTTATTTCACCAGATTATAAAACCCTCATCGATGCGAACGAGGTAGAAGAAGTTTTTGAGGTCCCTGCCGACTTCCTGTTGGATCGTCGTCAACTGTTCAGCAACACTTTTCAAATCAAAAACTCCCCTCACCGAGTGTTCGCCATTCCATATAAACATCATTTTATATGGGGTATGACGGCACAAATCATCCAATCCCTACAAAAACACATAAATAGTGGTCGATGAACCCGCCACTCCTTAGTTTTATTAGCTTTTCACCAACACTCTGCTAACAACCTCACCTTTGACGCAAACGTTTGCGATAAGTTATTCTCATGATTGCACATATTCGGATAACTTTTACTAATCCAACTCATTAACAATTTTTACATGTAGCACAGGTTTTTCGTGATCCGAGATGGGTTTTTGACATATCATTCAATAAGCGCAGACAATTCATGATTTAGATCTAGTTTTCATAGAAGAAAATTCTGCAAAATTGCGCTCGACTTATTTCCTGTTCCCAAAAATGAGTAAAACAACATGAATACAACCACTACGGTTTCATCTACCACACAATCTGCTGGTAAATGGACCTATAAAGATTTCGTATGGTCTCTGTCGCTGTTCGGTACCGCCGTAGGCGCAGGCGTTCTGTTTCTGCCTATCAAGGCTGGTGCGGGCGGTTTTTGGCCATTAGTTATTTTAGCCCTACTCGCTGCTCCAATGACGTGGTTCGCTCATAAGAGCTTGGCACGTTTCGTTTTATCAGCGAAAAACCCTGAATCGGACATCACAGACACTGTAGAAGAACACTTTGGTAAAGCTGGCGCTAACCTTATTACCTTTGCTTACTTTTTCGCGATTTACCCTATCGTTCTGATCTACGGTGTTGGTATTACAAACACAGTGGATTCTTTCCTGGTAAACCAGATCGGCATGGAATCGATTCCTCGCTGGTTACTGTCAGGTGCGCTGATTTCAGCCATGACTGCTGGTGTCGTATTCGGTAAAGAATTGATGCTGAAAGCAACCTCTGCGATGGTTTACCCACTGGTATTCATCCTGCTGGCGTTGTCTGTATTCCTGATCCCTGAATGGAACACTTCGATGATGGAAGTGGCACCTGACTGGTCTGGCATGCCTGCTATCATTTGGCTTGCGATCCCTATCATTGTGTTCTCGTTCAACCACAGCCCAATCATCAGCCAGTTCACTAAAGAACAGCGCATGCAACACGGTGACAATGCGGTTGCTAAAACCGACATGATCACTGGCGGCGCAGCCATGATGCTGATGGGCTTTGTTATGTTCTTCGTCTTCTCTGTGGTTCTGTCTCTGTCTCCAGAGCAACTGGCTATGGCGAAAGAACAAAACATCAGCGTTCTGTCTTACCTGGCAAACATCCATGAATCACCAATGATCTCTTACTTGGGTCCAATCGTGGCATTTGCAGCGATCACTTCAAGCTACTTCGGCCACTTCCTAGGTGCGCACGAAGGTCTGGTCGGTCTGGTAAAATCTCGCAGCGAGATGCCTATCAGCAAGATTGAAAAAATCTCTCTGATCTTCATCGTAGTGACCACTTGGATGGTAGCAATTGTTAACCCAAGCATCCTGGGCATGATTGAGACCATGGGCGCTCCAATGATTGCCGCAATCCTCTTCCTGCTGCCGGTTTTCGCGATGCAGAAAGTACCTGCAATGGCGAAGTACAAGACTTCAGCACCAGTGCAAATTTTCACAGTTATTTGTGGTCTTGCAGCCATTAGTTCTGTAATCTACGGCGCTCTTTAATCTCTACGTAAAGTATGAGCTTAGAACACAGAATATAACGATAATAAAGAGCCTCCCTTATCGATAAGGGGGGCTTACTTTTGAGGTAATCAATATGATTAGTGTATTTGATATCTATAAAATCGGTGTCGGTCCTTCGAGCTCACACACAGTCGGACCGATGAAAGCGGGTAAGCAGTTTATTGATGACCTGCGTGCAATGGGAAAATTGCGCGACATCACTAAAATCACCGTGGACGTTTATGGATCATTGTCACTGACAGGGAAAGGTCACCACACGGATATCGCGATCATCATGGGTCTGGCAGGCAACACGCCAGAAAAAGTGGATATCGATGCCATTCCGGGCTTCATTGCCCGCGTTGAAGAAACTGAACGCCTACCTGTCGGCATGCACTGTCATACGGTTGCCTTCCCTCGTGAAGGTGGCATGAACTTCCACAGAACAAACCTGTCTCTGCACGAAAACGGTATGCAGATTCACGCGTGGATTGATGAAGACGTTGCATATTCAAAGACTTACTACTCTATCGGCGGTGGTTTCATCGTGGATGAAGAGAACTTTGGTAAAGCCATTGAGTCTCCTGTTCAAGTGCCTTACCCGTTCAGCACAGCTGAAGAGCTGGTAAACCAGTGTAAAGACAGCGGTCTGTCGATGAGTACACTGGTGATGGCGAACGAAAAAGCGCTGCACTCTGATGAAGAAGTGCGTACTTATTTCGCCAACATTTGGCGCACCATGCGTGAATGTATGGAACGTGGTATGAGCACCGAAGGCATTCTGCCTGGGCCTCTGCGTGTTCCTCGTCGTGCGGCTGCTCTGCGTCAACAACTGCTGACTTCAGAGAAAATCACCAACGATCCAATGGCGGTGGTTGACTGGGTTAACATGTACGCATTTGCTGTGAACGAAGAAAACGCAGCCGGTGGCCGCGTGGTGACAGCACCAACCAACGGTGCATGTGGCATCATTCCTGCGGTTCTGGCGTACTACGACAAGTTCATCCAAACCGTAACCGAAAAAGATTACATCCGTTACTTTGCCGCTTCTGGCGCAATCGGTGGTCTGTACAAGCAAAATGCCTCCATCTCTGGCGCTGAAGTCGGCTGTCAGGGTGAAGTGGGCGTAGCCTGTTCAATGGCAGCCGCTGGTCTGGCTGAGCTGCTTGGCGGTAGCCCTGAGCAAGTGTGTATGGCCGCTGAAATCGCGATGGAACACAACTTAGGTCTGACGTGTGACCCGGTTGCCGGCCAAGTGCAGGTGCCATGTATTGAACGTAACGGTATTGCAGCGGTGAAAGCGATCAACTCTACCCGTATGGCTCTGCGTCGCTCTTCTGCGCCACGCGTGTCTCTGGATAAGGTTATCGAAACCATGCTGGAAACCGGTAAAGACATGAACGCGAAATACCGCGAAACGTCGACAGGCGGTCTGGCAGTAAAAGTTATCTGCTAATTCCAACCTGAAAAAAGATTCAGCCCGATGTTCCCCCATCGGGCTTTTTTGTGCCTGCTTTACTAATCTTTACTTAGTTTTACTCACTAACGGCTTGTTTCAAATCGTGTTCGGCTTATAAATAGTAATAATTCTCGTCGTCTCAATTTGGTTCATTTTTAATCTCATGTCTAAACGTACAACTAAGAAAAAAATTCTCGCCATCGTGTTAGTTGGCCTTTTCGCCGCTGGTGCCGGCTATTACTTTTATCCTAAAGAAGCCCCGCCAAGCTTTGCGACGGAGCCTGTCCAGCTCGGCAACATCGAAAATACCGTTCTCGCAACTGGTATGCTTCAAGCCTCCAAGCTGGTTGCCGTGGGTGCTCAAGTTTCGGGGCAGATCGAAAAACTGGCGGTGTCACTGGGAGATGAAGTCAAACAAGGCGATCTGGTTGCCCAGATAGACAGCCTGACCCAGCAGAACACGCTTAAAGAGGCGAACGCTTCGCTGAATAGTACCAATGCTCAAATCCGTGCCAAGCAAGCACAGATTCGTCAGGCGCAAGCCGAGTTCAACCGTCAGAAAGGCATGCTGGCCGATAACGCCAGTTCCAAAGCCGATTATGAATCGGCAGAAGCGTCACTCGCGGTTTACAAGGCGGAACTGGAACAGCTCAAAGCCGAATTGGAGCAAGCCAAAATTACCGTCGACAGTGCAAAAGTGGATTTGGGCTACACCACCATTCAAGCACCTTTTGATGGCACCGTGGTTTACAGCGCCGTTGAAGAGGGGCAAACCGTCAACGCCAATCAAACCACTCCCACCATCATCGAGCTGGCACAGTTGGATAAGATGACCATCAAGGCGCAAATTTCAGAAGCGGACGTGGTCAACGTCAAGCCTGGCCTGCCCGTCTACTTCACGATTCTAGGCAAGCCGAATAAGCGTTATCACGGCACTTTGCGCGCCATTGAACCGGGGCCGACACTCATGGACGGTGATGATAAAGACCTGTCCGTCAGCAACGACGAAGCGATCTACTATCACGGCCTGTTTGAAGTTGATAACCCGGATCGCACGCTGCGTATCGGCATGACCGCACAAGTGTCTATTGTGCTCGATAAGGCGGAAAGCGCCCTGTTGGTTCCGGCGCAAGTGTTGATTCGCAAACCGGGGCCGAAACCGGGCTATCAGGTGCCTGTGCTGGTGAATGGTCAGGAAGAAATGCGTGATGTGACTGTCGGTATCAACAACAAAGTGAATGCCGAAATCACTTCCGGCCTGAATGAAGGCGATCAAATCATTCTGGGTATGCCGGGACAAAGCACCACGATGTCGAGCCGTCGCATGGGCCCACCGGGGATGCGTTTCTGATGTCTCAAGCATTACTTCAAATCAATCACGTTTACCGCCACTTCGCCGCCGGCGATGAAACACTCACGGTACTCAAAGACGTCAACCTGACGATTGAGCGCGGTGAGATGGTTGCCATCGTGGGCGCGTCAGGTTCAGGTAAATCGACGCTGATGAATATTCTCGGCTGTCTTGATCAGCCGAGCGCCGGTGAGTACTGGATCAACGGTCAGGACACCTCAACGCTTGATTCCGATGAGCTGGCGCGTTTGCGTCGTGAATACTTTGGCTTTATCTTCCAACGTTATCACCTGCTGGGCGATTTGACGGCTCTCGGCAACGTGGAAATCCCCGCGATTTACGCCGGTTACGACAAAAAATCCCGCCAGGAGCGGGCCACATCGCTTCTTGGCCGCCTCGGGCTTTCTGATCGTTTGGATCACAAGCCAAACCAGCTCAGTGGTGGCCAACAGCAACGCGTTTCGGTCGCCCGAGCTCTGGTCAACGGCGGTGATGTCATTCTGGCCGACGAACCAACGGGAGCACTCGACAGTAAGAGCGGCTCAGAAATGATGACGCTGCTGCAGGAGCTGCATCAGTTGGGTCACACCATCATTATCGTGACTCACGATATGAAAGTGGCCGAATACGCAGATCGCATCATCGAAATTAAAGATGGTGAAATTCTTAGCGACACGGTGAACAAACACACGCAAGCTGACGCCAATCTGGACTCCGTCAGTGAACCCAAAGCCGACAATGCATTTTCGCGTAGCCGTAAGCTACTGGATGATTTTTGGGAGGCACTCAAAATGGCGCTGCTCGCCATGTCGAACCACAGATTGCGTACCTTCCTGACGATGTTGGGGATCATCATCGGCATCGCGTCGGTTGTCTCGGTGGTTGCGCTCGGTAACGGTTCGCAGAAATCGATTCTCGACAGTATTTCGTCAATGGGAACAAACACCATTGATGTTATGCCGGGCACGGGATTTGGTGACCGACGCTCAGGGCGAGTCCGCACCTTAACGGCGGCGGATGCTAATGCTCTATCCAATCTGTCGTTTGTCGACAGCGTGACACCGACGCTCAGCACTTCCGTCACCATCAAATACGGTAACCAGGCTGTGACAGCGTCAGTTCAGGGTGTCGGGCCTGACTACTTCCGCGTGCGTGGTTATGAACTGGCCGACGGTCAGTACTGGGATCAATCCAGCGTCGAGACACTGGCGCAAGAAGCCGTGATAGACAACAACACGCTCAAATCTCTGTTCCCGAATCAGGATCCGATTGGCGAAGTCATTTTTGCCGGCAATCTGCCCGTGCGCATCATTGGGGTCACTAAAGCCAAAGAAAGTGCGTTCGGAAATAGCGACTCGCTCAACATCTGGGTGCCCTACACCACCGTCAGCGCCCGCATGATGGGCCAGAACTATCTGGATCGTATTTCGGTTCGTGTCAATGACAGCACACCCAGTGATGCCGCAGAACAGGCGATCATTTCGCTGCTGAAAATGCGCCATGGCACGCAGGATTTCTTTACCATTAATACGGACACCATTCAGCAGAATATTCAGAAAACCACCGCAACCATGACATTGCTGATTTCAGCCATCGCAGTCATCTCACTGATTGTCGGCGGCATCGGAGTGATGAACATCATGCTGGTATCCGTCACTGAGCGGACACGGGAAATTGGTGTGCGTATGGCTGTCGGTGCAAGGCAAAATGACATTTTGCGTCAGTTCCTGATTGAGGCCGTATTAGTTTGTTTATGTGGCGGTACGATTGGTATCGGTGTCGCCTATTTAATTGGTGCGCTGTTTGCCACCTTTGGTAGTAGTTTCTCTATGATTTATTCCACCACTTCGATTGTGTCGGCGTTCTTGTGTTCCACTCTGATCGGTGTTCTGTTTGGTTACCTGCCTGCGAAAAACGCAGCGCAGCTTAACCCGATTGATGCCCTGGCTCGGGAGTAAATCACGATGAAACGCTATCAATATTCAACCATCGCATTGTGTGTGCTGCTCGCCACCGGCTGTGTTGCGCGTTCAGAGTTACCGGAACAGAACGTAACCGTTCCCGAACAATGGCAAACCGGCCAGACCCAAAGCGAGACACAGGCAATCAGTCAGTGGTGGACCAGTTTTGGCGACCCACAACTCAATCAATGGGTTGAGAAAGTACTGGCCACAAACAGCGACCTGGCGATTGCCACGCTGACGCTCAAACAAGCGCGTTTAGAAGCAGGATTGGCAACCAGTGATACCTATCCGGATGTCTCAGCCAGCGTTTCGGGTGAACGCTCTAAACCGCTGGATGGTGGCGACAGTTCGAAAAGTTATCAGACCAGTCTGAGTGTCAGCTATGAGCTGGATCTATGGGGCAAATTATCTGCGGCCAAAGATGCAGCGATGTGGACCGCCTTAGCAACGCAACAAGAGCGTGAAGCGACTGCGCAGAGCCTGGTCGCCACCACCGCGCAGCTATATTGGCAAATTGGCTATCTGAATCAGCGTGTCGAACTGAGCAACAACGACATCAAAGATGCCAAGGAAACTTTAGCGCTGACACAGAGCCAGTATCGTCATGGCTCGGTCACCAGAGTCAATGTGCTGGAAGCAGAACGCACTCTGGCGGGTCTGGAAGCGACGCATCGTGATTACCTGCAACAGCGGACCGAAGCGGTCAATGCCTTCGCCATTTTATTTGATCAGCCACCGCAAGATCTCGCGACCAGTATTCCGGCGCTGCCCGATTATGCTGTCCCAACCATCGAAGCGGGTGTGCCGGCCGATGTGCTGAATCGTCGCCCGGACGTTAAACAGTCACTGTTTGAACTGAAATCGGTACTGGCCACAAAAGATAATACCGACACCAATTACTTCCCGTCACTGACACTGACCGGTGCGCTGGGCGGATCGTCTACTGAACTGCGTAAATTGCTCAGCGATCCGATTGGCACATTGGGTGCCGATTTGACGCTGCCATTCCTTAACTGGAATGAGATGCAGCTCAATCGCGATATCGCGCAAGTGAAGTATGAATCGGCCATTATCAGCTACCGTAAAACACTGTATGCCGCGTTGCAGGACGTTGATAACGCGCTTTCTTCGAAAGAGAACTATGAATTTCAGGCAGAGAAGTTACAGAAGCAGTACGACAGCGCCGCAGAAGTTGCCCGCATCTATAAAAGCCAATATGAGTACGGTGCGATTGATATCACCACCCTGCTTGATGCTCAGGAAAATGAGCGCAGTGCCAAAGCGTCATTACTGGAAAACCGCTATAACCAGCTGGTGAACATCGCTACGGTGTATCAAAGCCTCGGCGGCGAAGATATCGTAAGAGATTGATCCTGACGTCGCCGCCAATTCCGGACAGAAAAAAGGTCACCCTCAGGTGACCTTTCTTTTATGCTTCGCCGCTGTAAATGCAACCTGCGGTACAGGTTTCTTTAATTTCCACTTTGCTTAGCATCGGCAGGCTAGGTTTCAACTCTTGCCAGATCCATTTTGCCAGCACTTCGCTGGTTGGGTTTTCCAAACCTTCAATGTCATTCAGGTAGTAATGGTCAAGACGATCGTAAATCGGCTTAAAGGCAGCCTTGATTTCAGCGAAGTCGACCAACCAACCCGTATGAGGATCCACATCACCTGCTACGTACAGGCGAACCAGAAAAGAGTGTCCGTGCAAGCGGCCGCATTTGTGACCTTCTGGCACGTGTGGCAAATGGTGCGCTGCTTCAAACATGAACTCTTTGTAAATCTCGGTTTTCATCTTGGTTCTCGGGCTTTCAAAAGAGACGCAATACTACGGAATCTCGCTCTGTGAGACAAGTCACTCAAACAGTAATTCCACTCTTTCCTCATTTTCCGCCAACCGTTATTTGCGTCGTAAATATGGCAGCGATGTCAAATTTTTGAGCACAAGTTCCCTGTGTCACAATTCTAAAAACCATATTTTGTTTGTGGTCACAGTAACTTAAGTTTCATTTTTGCACTACTTTACTTTAACGATATATTCACACCGTCAACCCTACATTAAAAACGATAAGCAAATCATGAGCTCAACTATTACAACCAAGCTTCTGTTGACCCTAATTTCCGTTTTCGCCATGGTGCTGGCCGGCTCGACGGCTTATCAATACTGGCAGCAACGCGATTTAATCAACTCCGTCCTGAGTGAACAGTTGCACGATAAAGCCAGCAACTATTTTGACAGCCTGAATATGATGATGCTCACCGGCACCATGGCGCAAAAAGAGACGTTGCGCCAGAAGGCACTTGCTCAAGAAGGTATTGAACAAGTCCGTGTGTTACGCGGTGACGCGGTAAGCAAGCTGTACGGCCCTGGCCAGGAAAATCAAAAGCCCGTGGATGATATTGATCGCCGAGCGTTGAAAGGCGAGTTCATTCTTGAGCCTTATGAAGCCGATTGGGGCAAAGGGATTGTGGTTGCCCTACCAATGAAATCGAGTGAAAGCTATCGCGGCACCAACTGCGTGGCCTGCCATATGGCGCCAGAAGGTCAAGTGCTGGGGGTTATTCGTCTGGAATACAATCTCAGCCATCTGAATCAGCTTATCAGCCACCGTACCTGGATTGGGGTTGGCATCATGTCTGCGATTGCCTTGATCGGTTTTCTGGTCACCATGATGCTGATTCGCCGTATTATCGTGCGACCACTGCAACATACCTCCAGCTTTATGAGCCGTGTCAGCGACAGTAAAAACCTGTCCCAGCGTCTCGACCACAGTAAAAATGATGAACTGGGCCAGCTCGCCTCTTCAATCAATTCACTGATGGATACCGTTTCCAACAGCCTTGAACAGGTACAGGATACTTCTCACTCTTTGGCAAGTTCGGCCAATCAGTTAACCGATGTTGCGCAGGTGACCGATCAAGCCGCGAACAACCAGCAGCGCGAAACGTCTGAAGTGCAAAGCAACATTGCGGAAATGCAAGCCAAACAGAGTGAAGTTGAACAAGCGACGGTTGATGCTTCCGCGCTGATCAATCACACCACTTCGGTCGCACAACAAAGTGCCAAACAAGCCCATCTGGCAAGTGAAGACATCAAACATCTGGTCGGTGACATTGAGTCGGTCAAAGACAAGATTTCTCAGCTCAACGATCAGACTGGCGAAGTGTCGACCATTCTGGAAGTGATCAAAGGCATTGCAGAGCAAACCAACCTGTTGGCACTCAACGCGGCGATTGAGGCAGCGCGTGCTGGCGAACAGGGTCGCGGATTTGCCGTCGTAGCCGATGAAGTGCGCCACCTCGCCTCTCGCACCGCGGAAGCAACCGGAAATATCGAGAAAATCATCGCTCAGTTCCAACGCGACAGCGAACAATCGCTATCTTCCGTCGACACCGTGTGCGCTCAGGCTCATCAGCGCTCCGGAGAGATCGAAGAACTGTCGGCGGCGATGACAAATGTGGTGTCGGAAATGCAACAGGTGCTGGCGCATGCCAATAGCATTCAGGAACAGACGCGCCTCACTACGCGCGTCAGCCAGGATGTTCAAGGCAAGATTGAAGTCATCACCCGCCATGCGGATGACACCTCACAATCGGCCACGCAAACGCGGGAAATCAGCTTGGATCTCGAGCAGTTGTCGCAACGTCTGGAATCTTTGCTCAATCAATTTACGCTTTCGCATAAGAAATGAGCGTTCTGAGCACATTAATAGTTGATGCTGGTGAATTGACAGGTAATATGTCCCCTTGAATCTGTAAAATTCAATCCAACCCAATGTTTCGCTTATTTTTTAAACATTAAGCACATTTTTGAACCTTGGGTGGAATTTTTACCTCAATGGAGACTATATCAAACATGACTTACGCGCCTGTAAAAGACGTACTTAGCGGTAAGCTGGCAGTAGACAGTGAAGTCACTGTTCGCGGCTGGATCCGTACGCGTCGTGATTCCAAAGCTGGAATCTCTTTCCTTGCCATTTATGACGGCTCTTGTTTCGACCCGATTCAGGCCGTGGTCCCAAATAATCTGAATAATTACGACAACGAAGTATTAAAGCTAACGACTGGCTGCTCTGTTGAAGTAACAGGTAAGATTGTTGAGTCTCCAGCGAGCGGTCAGGCATTTGAATTGGCAGCGACGGACGTTAAAGTTGTCGGCTGGGTTGAAGATGCTGAAACATACCCAATGGCAAAAACTCGTCACTCTATCGAGTACCTTCGTGAAGTGGCTCACCTGCGTCCACGCACTAACGTTATCGGTGCTGTGGCTCGTGTTCGTCACACCCTGTCACAAGCGATTCACCGTTTCTACCACGAACAAGGTTACTACTGGCTGTCTGCACCGCTGATCACTGCGTCAGATGCAGAAGGTGCTGGTGAGATGTTCCGTGTATCAACACTGGATCTGGCTAACCTGCCACGTAAAGAAAACGGCGACGTCGACTTTAACGAAGATTTCTTCGGTAAAGAGACGTTCCTGACGGTATCTGGTCAGCTAAACGGCGAAGCGTACGCTTGTGCACTAAGCAAAATTTACACTTTCGGCCCGACTTTCCGTGCTGAAAACTCAAACACCAGCCGTCACTTGGCGGAATTCTGGATGGTGGAACCTGAAGTGGCATTCGCGGATCTGGACGATATCGCGAAACTGGCTGAAGACATGCTGAAATACGTGTTCGCAGCAGTGCTTGAAGAGCGTCGTGACGACCTTGAGTTCTTTGCTTCTCGTATCGACAAAGATGCGATTACTCGTCTAGAGAGTTTTGTAAATTCTGACTTTGCACAAGTGGATTACACTGATGCAATTCAGATCCTTCTAGACTCTGGTCGTGAATTTGAGTTCCCAGTTGAATGGGGTATCGACATGTCTTCTGAGCATGAGCGTTACCTAGCTGAAGAACACTTCAAAGCGCCAGTTATCGTGAAGAACTACCCGAAAGACATCAAAGCTTTCTACATGCGCCTGAATGATGATGGTAAAACTGTAGCAGCGATGGACGTTCTGGCACCAGGCATCGGCGAAATCATCGGTGGTTCTCAGCGTGAAGAGCGTCTGGATGTTCTGGATGCACGCATGGTAGAAATGGGCATAGACCCAGAGCACATGAGCTGGTACCGCGACCTACGTCGTTACGGCACAGTGCCGCACGCTGGTTTCGGTCTGGGCTTCGAGCGTCTGGTTTCTTACGTGACTGGTATGGGTAACGTTCGTGACGTAATTCCATTCCCACGTACTCCACGCAGCGCGAACTTCTAAGCCTGTATGAATTAAAAAAGCCTCCAGTTCGGAGGCTTTTTTGCTTCTGGCGCTTGGTTAAGGCTGGTCCATATTCATTTTCACTGCATAACGCACACTCGCGACACAGATAGCCAACATCACAAATGGTATTGCCGCAGCGGTGTATTCTGTCCAAAATAATTCAGCAAACGATTTCGCCAGAATCAGATGCGCAAAAATTAAAATCAACGCACTAAGAATAGCCACACCAATCAACTTTACTTCCGGTGGAAACGATCTGATTTTCATACTAGCTCCTGAGCGATTAACTCCCTAACCCATTGAAGCACATTCGTTTACTGGCTACCTAGAACAGTTATCCAGTATAAAAGTGGTACAGTTTTCTCGCCGGGTTTGAACTGATCTGTATTTTGATTGGCCTCGACGTGCTCTTCGGTTCAATTCGGTTGATACTTTTCTCAATGTCATTAGAGAAATGACTCAGCCTTGTTCATACTTAAGGAGAACGGGAATAAAAACGGGAGCCGATCATGAAAGTGTTTAAAATCGAAGATCTCTATTACAACGGCGTCAAAGATGGTGTGCATAGCTGGGATCACCCCTATGCTTCCAATCCCTATTATTGGCATCCGGACTGGTTACACATCGCCGAAGACGCAACAGGTCTTCATCCCAAACAACCATTGGAGGTTGCAGAGGGTGAAGAAGCCACAGAAGAAGATGCGAAAAAAGCCATTGTTAAACATCTCAACGAGAATCAGTAACGCTAAGGCTTTCATTGTTCGCGGTGAAAGCCTTTATTATTGTGGTTTAACTCTCCCCACCATTGCTGTTTACTCGTTCTGTTAAGCAAGTTTTTCGTTGGTACAAAATTTCACCAATTCAATAAATTTGTTGTCCAGCAGTGGCTTAATTTTCTGATTTGAATGTATAAAAATCGAGAATAGGACCGACGGTGTAAAAACGATAACGATTACATAACATTTTTGATTCTTCTTTCATCATCTGACGCCTTATAGACCAAGCAGTGAAAGCCCATCGAAGGATGAGTAACTTTTACGCACTTTGTCAGTAAAGCGATAAAACTCGCGCTCGGTTCCCCCCTCTTTCCCTGCCAAAATCGTCGCTTTTTTTAGACTTCAGAGCCAAATGAAAATTTTTTGAATTTTTCTGTTAAGTGCTGTTGTCACAGGTATTTCAGAAAGGTATAAATACGATAAATTTTGATGAAATTTTCCACCCACCTTAACTAACATGGATGAGCATTATGTTTGAAAAAGTTGTCGCGGCCCCGGCTGACCCTATTCTTGGTCTCACTGAAGAATTTAAAAAAGATCCTCGTGCAGACAAAATCAACCTGGGTGTTGGTATTTACAAGAATGAAGCTGGTGAAACTCCAGTTCTTGCGACAGTGAAAAAAGCAGAAGCAGCGCTGCTAGAGTCAGAAAAAACCAAATCTTACCTGACTATCGAAGGTACTGCGGAATATGGTCTGGCGGTTCAAAAACTGCTGTTCGGTGCTGATTCAGACATCGTAACCAACAAACTGGCAAAAACGGCTCAAGCTCCTGGTGGTACTGGTGCTCTGCGCGTAGCGGGCGAGTTCATCAAACGCCAAATCGGCGATGTTAAGGTGTGGATCAGCAACCCAACATGGGCAAACCACCATGGTGTGTTTAACGCTGCGGGTCTGGAAACCGTTCAATACTCATACTACAACGCAGCAGCGAAAGACAAAGATTTCGCAGCGATGGTTGCTGACCTAGAGCAAGCATCTGCGGGTGATGTGGTTCTGCTGCACGGCTGCTGCCACAACCCAACAGGTATCGATCCAACAGCTGAAGAGTGGGAAGTACTGGCCAAGCTCGTTGCAGAAAAAGGCCTGCTGCCTCTGTTTGACTTTGCTTACCAAGGTTTCGCAAAAGGTGTGGAAGAAGATGCGGCGGGTCTGCGTACCTTCGCGAAATACAATAAAGAGATCCTGGTTGCGAGCTCATTCTCGAAAAACTTCGGTCTGTACAATGAGCGTGTCGGTGCCTTCACTATCGTTGCCGCTTCAGAAGAAGTAGCGACAACCGCTTTCTCACAAGTGAAAGCGATCATTCGTTCGATCTACTCTAACCCGCCAGCACACGGTGCTGCTGTCGTGACTTACATCCTGAACGATGAAGCTCTGCGTGCGGAATGGGAAGCAGAAGTCGCAGAAATGCGTGAACGTATTCAAGAGATGCGTGAACTGTTCGTCGCAACACTAAAAGAAATCGGTGTAACGGCAGACTTCAGCTTCATCGAACGTCAAAACGGTATGTTCTCATTCTCTGGCCTGAGCAAAGAACAGGTAGCACGTCTGAAAGACGAACTCGCTATCTACATCGTTGGCTCTGGCCGTATCAGTGTTGCTGGTATGACTAAGTCAAACATGTCTCCACTGTGTGAAGGCATCAAAGCAGTTCTGTAATTGCGAGAGTAAAAAGAAGCCGGCGAAAGCCGGTTTTTTTTCTTAGTAATTCAATCGGAGCGTTAAACCCATTTCATTGATATGACTGCCTTCTCCATCACGATAAGACACCAAGGCGCCTAACGCCACGCGCTTGAAGAAGTAATAATCGGCGCGCAGAGTTGCAACGTTCTCATCCTGCCACTTGTTACGGATGGCTTCACCAATCAAGCTCATTTCAAACGTTGAGGTAAAGGCATAGCGCACACCCACATCTGCGCTGTAGATAAAGTCATTTTCACTGTAATCACTTTCAACACGAATGCGCATGCCCCCCGCTTTGACATGGGTGAACAAATCCAAATTCTCAGCCAACAACCAACGATACCCGCCTCCGAGTCTCAGTTGATAACGCTCTATCGTATCGTCGTCAGGGTGGTAAAAGCGTGCGCTGTAGTCGGCGACGAGCAGCCAATCACTCTCATCCCACTTGTGGCTGACACCAAACAGTAAGCCGGTAACATTATCGCTGTCTCCCGCCGCGTAGAGATCGCTGACCGTTCCGGAACTCACCTCCATATTCAGGTAATCGTATTGCAGCGGCTGCTGATCATTGAGGCTGTGTGCAGAGACCATAGGTGCAATGGCAAGTAGCGGTATGATTCCCCAACGTTTTCTCATCACTCTCTCCCAGTGTTGAACGTCTTTTAAACAAGCTTAGACTAAACCTTAGTATGAGGATGCGATATCTTTTGCATTTCTGCCTTCAGCGAAAAATTCGTGTAGTATGAATGGTTTCCAACACCGCCAAGCTGTGTATGCTAATTTTGTATGCACGACGTAACGACAGGAGCCCCAGATGGAAGCCGAACTTTTAGAAATAAAAAACTTCCTCAGCCAATATCCGCCTTTTCGCGATTTGCCCGAAGCAACGCTGGAAGACGTCGCCCATAACGTAGAAATCGCCTACTTCCGTCAGGACACCCCAATCATCCGCTTCGGCGACCATATCGAAGACCTCTATCTGGTGCGCAGCGGCGTGGTTGAAGTCTATCGACGTAAGGGCGAGCTCTATAACCGCTTAACCGAAGGCGGACTGTTTGGTCAGATGGGGCTGCTCACCAACAATAAAGTCCGATTTCCGGTAACAGCGATTGAAGACACCTTGGTCTACTGCATTCCCGAGGCTACGTTTCAATCCCTCTATGAAGACCACGACGCTTTCGCCGACTATGTGGAAGTGCAGGATAACGCCCGCTTGCGTCAGACAGTATCGAATACGGCGGAGCAAAACGATCTCACCACCGTCAAAGTGAAGCGTCTGATTACCAGAGAAGCGCCCTTCGTCTACAAAACCGCAACCATTCAGGAAGTGGCGGTCAAAATGGCGGAAGAGAACGTCTCATCAGTGCTCATCATCGACCCGGATATTCTGCAAAACGATGACGACGACAATCGGCCACTAATAGGTATTCTGACCGATCGCGATTTATGTCGCCGCGTGATTGCTACAGGTATCGATCATAGCGAACCTGTCACCAATGTGATGACCACTGAGGTAATTTCGCTCGACCACAATGCGTATGTTTATGAAGCCATGCTGACAATGCTGCGCTACAACGTACACCATCTTCCCGTCCTCAAAGAACGTAACCCTATCGGCATCATCGATCTGACGGATATCGTTCGTTACGAATCGCAGAACTCCTTACTGTTGGTCAGCAGCATCTTCCAACAGAAATCCATTCCCGATTTGGCACTGATATCGAAACAAGTCAAAGACAGTTTCGTGCGTATGGTCAACGAGGATGCTAACTCACATATGGTCGGTACAGCGATGTCGGTGATTGGACGTAGCTTTAAACAGCGCATTATTGAACTGGCTGAAGAACACCTCGGCCCGGCTCCCATTCCGTATTGTTTCCTCGCGCTGGGATCAATGGGGCGTGACGAACAACTGATTGTCACCGATCAGGACAACGCCATTATTCTGGACGACAGTTACGATGAGGCTATTCACGGCCAGTATTTCGCAGACTTAGCCAAATTCGTCTGCGATGCACTGGATCAATGCGGTTACAGCTATTGCACCGGCGATATTATGGCAACCAACCCAATCTGGCGTATGACGCGTCAAGAGTGGGAAGCATGCTTCGCCGACTGGATTGATAACCCGAATCCGAAAGCCCTGCTCAATGCGTCAATCTTCTTTGATTTGGATGGCGTCTATGGCCGTCTGAAATGGGCGGAACAGCTCAATGGTTTCATTGTCCGCCGAGCGCGCCGCAATAACCGTTTCCTCGCTTGTCTGGCGCGTAATGCGTTAAATCGGACGCCGCCGTTAGGCTTCTTCAAGAGTTTCGTGATGGAGAAAGATGGCCGCCATAATAACTCCATTAACCTCAAGCGTCGCGGCACGGCACCGCTTGCCGATTTGATTCGAGTCCATGCGCTCGCGGTAGGCTCACGCGCGCAGAACTCATTCGAACGCTTGGATGACATCATTGATGCCGGCATTCTGCCCAAAGGTCGCGGACAGGATCTGCGTGATGCGCTGGAGTTCATTTCCATGGTGCGTATCCGCCATCAAGCGTTTGATGTTGAAAATAATATTGAGCCAGACAACAACATCGAACCAGAAAATCTGTCGGAATTTGAGCGCCGTAATCTTAAAGATGCGTTTCAAATTCTCAGTAACGCGCAGAATTTTCTGAAATATCGTTATCAGGCCAGCAACAACTTTAAATAGGCGACACCATGAAGAAACTGTTTCAGGCGCCAAGTATCAACTGGCCCTATAAATATCGTGCAAAACAAAACGTGGTCAGCCACCCTAGCCTGCAGCGCTTTTATTCTTCTGCTCTGCCGGATGGCAATACCCCGCTCGGCGAGGTGGAATTTGTCGCGATGGACTTTGAAACCACCGGCCTTAGCGTAGATAAGGATGAAATCATCACCATCGGCCTGGTGCCGTTTACCCTAAACCGCATTTACCTGAAACGTGGCGAGCACTGGACGGTTCGCCCACGTCAAAAACTCGATGAACATTCCATTGTCATTCATGGCATTACTCATAACGACATCATGGATGCGCCAGATCTGAGCGAGATTTTTGAACAGGTTCTTGACCAGCTGGCAGGCCGAATTCTGGTGGTGCACTATCACAAAATCGAGCGTGAATTTCTTGACCGTGCACTTAGACGACGGATTGGTGAAGGCATCGAGTTTCCTGTCATTGATACAATGGAAATCGAAGCCATGATTCAAAAACGCCACACTGCCGGACTCTGGAATCGACTGCGTGGCAAAAAGCCAGAATCCGTTCGGCTCGGCCAGTCACGTATGCGTTATGGCTTGCCTGCCTATACACCGCACCACGCACTAACCGACGCGATTGCGACAGCTGAACTGCTGCAGGCGCAAATTGCACATCATTTCTCTGCAGATCAACCGGTTCGTCAATTCTGGTTGTAAGGCAAGTTCATTTTAAGCCGCGCATGAAAAAAGGAGCCCTAGGGCTCCTTTTTGTCTATCCGACTATGCTTTACAGCTTAAAGCGGCGGATTTCTTGTTCCAGTTCAAACGACAGCTGAGAAAGTTCGGCCGCCTGAGAAGCCGCTTCATGGGCTTCCTGAGCCAGATCATTTGATACATCGCGAATGCCTTCAGTATTGCGCGTGATCTCGGACGTCACTGACGCCTGCTCTTCTGCTGCTGATGCAATCTGAGTCGCCATATCGCTGATGATTTCCACCGCGTTATGGATTTGAGTCAGGCTTGCCGCCGCAGAGTTTGAGTCATCCACACTGGTGTCAGCCAACATGCGGCTGTCGTTCATGATACCCACCGCTTTCGACGTTGTGCCTTGCAGCGTTTCGATCATGGTCTGAATCTCTTTCGTCGACGCATGAGTACGCTGGCTCAGTACGCGAACTTCATCAGCAACCACCGCAAAACCACGACCTTGCTCACCCGCACGAGCCGCTTCAATCGCTGCGTTCAGTGCCAGCAGGTTGGTTTGTTCCGCGATATCCTGAATGGTCGACAGGATGGTGCTGATCTGATTACCGTGAACTTCCAGCTCTTGAATAACACCCGTTGCCACCTGAACTTCTTGTGCCAGAGAGTGAATAGAGTTCTGCGTTTGGGAAACCTGTTTCGCGCCATGCACACATGCGCTTACCGCTTCAGAAGAGTTCTGCGCCGTATTTTCAGAGTTGTTGGCGATCTCTTGAGTTGCCGCCGCCATCTCGTTGATTGCCGTTGCAACCATGTTGATCTCGTCTTGCTGCATGCGAATACGCGCACTGCGTTCTTCAGCGTGCGCCGCCGTCATCTGAGACTGAGAAGAAAGCGACTTAGAAACGTGGCTCAGCTTCATCACCATGGTGTGCATGTTGCCCACGAAGGTATTGAAGTTACTCGCCAGTTGGCCGACTTCGTCGTCACTGCGTGGTTCCAGACGCTGCGTCAGGTCACCTTCACCCGAGGCAATTTCTGCCAGCGCTTTTGACACGCGGCCCAGATCGCGGAACAGGAAGCTCACCAACCAGGAAACAATCACAACCACGATGATTGTGATGATCACAGCGATAACCAGCAGGCTGGTCAGTAGTTGCGTGTGTGATGCAAACTCAGTGTGTTTGTCCATCTGCACGGCAAACACCCAAGGCGTGTTTGGCACTTTAGTGAAATAGAAAAATTCATCGTTGCCGTTGCGACTGACCGTCAGCAACTGATGCGCAGCCGCAGACTGCTCAATCGTTGACATAGTCAGAGATTTAGACAGGCTGTTTACCGGTTTCAGCAGCAGATCTTTGTTTGGATGCGCCAGGAACGTACCATCCTGTGTATCAATCAGCATCGCATAGGCGTTTTCACCCGCATCGATACTCAATACATCGTTGATCAACTGATCAATCAATACGTCCGCACCTACGACACCCGCAAATTGTCCGTTTTGACGAACAGGTTCTGCGATGGTCACCAGCAGTGCATTGGTGATGGCATCTTTGTAAGCCGTTGTGATGATCTGCTTGCCTGCTGCAGAAGCATCTTTGTACCAAGGACGAGTACGAGGATCGTAGTCAGCACGGTTGCGCTCTGGATGGGAGCGGTACATGTCGCCTTTTGGAGTACCAAAGAAGATGTCGTCAAATCCGCCCGCTTTACGCGCTTGCTGCAGGAATGGGACCACATCCGATTGTGCGGTGTAATCATTGAACGCCGAAGAGATGTCTTTCCGGATACTGATCCAGTCGGAAATGCCTTTCGATGCGGTTGCGGAGATTGCTTCAGCGCGGTCAAGCACACCACGCGAGGTTTGCTCTTTCAGTTGATCGGCAGACAACCAAGTCAGTGCACCAGCCATTACGACCACTGCAGACAAACTTGCGCCGATGAGTTTTTGTTTTAATGTCAGTTTCATCGCAATTTTTTGTTAGAAGTTGGAACAATTCGCGGCAGATAGTATCTACATTTTGTTGCAGTTGCACGAAATATGTCTAAAACAATGCAAAGTATATAAGTCATTGCTTTTACAGGCAATTATTCCGTCAAACCAATGGCGCATGTCAATTTATAATCCATAAAAAAAGCCGGCGATACGCCGGCCTTTCAAACATCTTAATGGTTAACGCTCGAAGCGTTCGGTACGCATGCCCATCACCAGACTGACACACATCAGCAGTAGTACCAGTGTGAACGGCAGCGCAGTTGAGATCGCGCCCGCCTGTAATGCCTGAACGGCTTCAGTACCGCCAATCCACAGCAGCGCAATCGCAATCGCTCCTTCCATTAGCGCCCAGAAAATACGTTGCAGAACAGGAGCATCCAACTTACCACCCGCCGTAATGCTGTCGATAACCAAAGAACCTGAATCGGACGACGTAATAAAGAACACCAGAACCAGAACCACAGCAATCACAGAGAGAATGGTGCCGTATGGCAGTACATCAAACATCTGGAACATCGCCAGCGATACATCGGTCAGCCCGTTGGCACCCAGTTCGCCCACATGGTTCACAACCTGATCGACCGCCAAACCGCCAAATACCGACATCCAGATCAGTGTCACAGCCGTTGGAACCAGTAGCACTGCGGTGATGAACTCACGAATCGTACGACCTTTAGAAACACGCGCAATGAACATACCGACAAATGGCGACCATGAAATCCACCATGCCCAGTAGAATACTGTCCAGCCTTGGAACCAAGCTTCATCTGTACGGCCGTGTGGGTTGCTCAGCGGAATAATATTTTCGATGTAAGACATCAGTGTGGTCGGAATCGAACCAAACGTAACCGCATAGCCAATTAACGCCACCAGAATCAGCAACAGGAATGCCACCACCATGTTGATGTTGGAAATTACTTTCACACCACCATCGATACCGCGGATGACCGAGAAAGTCGCCAGCAGCGTGACACCAATAATAACGACAATCTGAAGGCCAATACCCGCATCAATACCAAACACATGATGAATACCACTTGCCGCCTGTTGGGCACCTAAACCCAGTGACGTTGCCAAGCCGAACAGTGTGGCCAATACGGCCAGAATATCCACAACGTGCCCCGCCCAGCCCCAGGCGCGATCGCCCAGAATCGGATAGAAAATCGATCGAATCGACAGCGGAAGCCCCTTGTTGTAACAGAAAAACGCCAGTGACAAAGCCACAACACCATAAATTGCCCAAGGGTGAAGGCCCCAGTGGAACATGGTTGCCCCCAGCGCCAGCTTAGCTGCTTCCGGAGAATTGGCTTCTACGCCTAGCGGCGTTTCATACCAACCGGTAAAATACGCCACCGGCTCTGCCACACTCCAGAACATCAGACCAATACCCATCCCCGCTGCAAACAGCATTGACAGCCATGAGATGAATGAGTGATCGGCAACGGCTTCCTGACCTCCCAGACGGATCTTGCCATAAGGTGAAACCACCAGCGCCAGACAGAAAATCACGAAAATGTTACCGGACCAGATAAACAGCCAGTCAAACGAGCCAATGATTTTCCACTTAATACCATCGAGTGCACTTTTCGCCGTATCGGCATCCACAACTAATGTCGCTAACAGAAACAGCAGAATTAAACCTGCACTGATACCAAAAACCGGGTTATGGACGTCAAAACCCCACTTCTGGACATTGTCCTGCCCGACGGTGTAATCGGTACTGTCGATACTGTACTTATCAATACCTTTCGTCATTTGTCCTCTCTTTTATTCATTCAAGATTGAACTCTACAGCCATGACAACGAAATAAATTCAGGTTGAAAACAGTAAATATATTTCGTACTCATAACTATTGTTCTAATGTAAAGTTGACCTATATTTTACACATCAAGTGCAAGAGATCTACCCAAAGGTTGATTTTTGTACTAATTTTCTTGAAAATTGCTAACGGTTGTTTATCTATTAAACAAAAACAATAAAAATATTGTTCGTACACAAAACATTTTACATCACTAGACATTGATTAAAATAGGTCAAAAGCGGAGATAGAAAAGTATGAAGTCAATACTTTTCATCCGGCTTTAAGTGATGTATCGTCGCGCCTAAATTCTTCGATACGTTGTGGATGTAAATTTTGGAAAAACATGAAGAAGTACTGGTCGCGATTCGCCAGATCATCCGAGCCATTGATCTACACTCAAAAAAATTGAGCAAGAGTGCCGGATTAACCGGACCTCAGTTGATTCTGATGCGATCAATTCAGCAATTGGGCGAAGTCACTATTCGTGAGCTCTCTAAACACACCAACATGAGCCAAGCGACGGCGACGACGATTCTCGATCGTCTCGAGCGCAACGGCTATGTACAACGTATTCGCAGCAACACCGACAAGCGCAAAGTGCACGCCCATCTTACTGAGGAAGGCCTCAAGCTGCTGGCGGAAGCACCACAGCCACTACAAGAAGATTTTGTTGAGCGTTTTTGCCAACTGGAAGATTGGGAACAGTCTCTGCTGCTTTCTTCTGTGCAGCGTCTGTCTGCAATGATGAACGCCGAGAACATCGACGTGGCGCCGATGCTGGAAATTGGCAGCATCACGAAGCCAGAATAATGCTGATATCGTGGTAGAAATGACTACAGAGTAAAAACGGGAAAAGGTTGGGTATAAGCCCAACCTTTTTTGTTGCCGCTGAACGTTACGACTGATGTCATTCCAGCATGCCATGCTGGATAGCGTATTGCGCCAGCTCCGCCGTCGAATGTATATCCAGTTTATGTTTGATGTTCTGACGATGCGTCTCTACCGTGCGATAGCTGATGTTGAGTAACGACGCAATTTTCTTACTGCTATGGCCTTGAGCCACCATCTTAAGCACCGCCTCTTCACGTCGGCTGAGCGGATTGGGCTTTTGAGCCGATGGTATGATGTCCTGCGTGAACAACGTCTGCGTGACGGATTCACAAAAATAGGTTGAGCCAAGATTGACAGTTTTGATGGCCTGCACCATCTTCTCGGCGGAAATCTCTTTAAGCATGTAACCAACCGCTCCGGCCTGCATCACTTTCATGATGTACTCACGGTTGTCATGCATGGTCAGCATCAGGACTTTGGCGTCCGGTACTTCTTCTTTAATTAAACGCGTCGCATCGATGCCGTTCATAATCGGCATACTGACATCCATCAGAATCACATCCGGGCGATGTTGCTTCACCACCTCAAGTGCTTCCAATCCGTTGCTTGCGGTCGCAATCACTTCGATTTCCGGCTCCATTTCCAGGCGAGCCATAAACCCTTCAAGTACTACCCGGTGATCATCGACGATCACCACTCTAATTGGTTTTCCCATACACTAATCCATCCAGATTCAACAGCACGGTGATTTCAGTCCCAAACCCTGGCTCACTCATCAGCTCCAGTTCACCGCCTAAAAATTCTACCCGCTCACGCATATTGCGCAGCCCAATCCCTCGCTTCACTCGCGCATCTTTGATTGAAAATCCGACGCCATCATCGCGAATCATCAACTGAAGCATAGTGCCCATCTGCTGCACCATCACGCTGACTCGCTTGGCACGGGCATGTTTTTCAATGTTATTTAACGATTCTTGCACCACTCTATAGAGCGTCGTCGCCACTTCAGATTTGAGCTTCGTGCCCGGTAAGGTATCGAAATGGCTGTCGGTTTGAATTCCCGAGTGCGACTGAAAATCTTCCAGTAACGTAACAATGGCAGCCTGCAGACCAATATCATCCAACGCACTTGGCCGCAGATTGTGAGAAATGCGCCGCACCTCGTTGATGGCCGTCATCAGCGATTGCTGAGCTTTGTCGACGTGCCCGGCCAACGTGTCATCCTTAAGCTTATGTCCAAGAAGCTCCAAATGGCACTTGCTCGACACCAGCAATTGATTGATACCATCATGCAGTTCACGCGCCAGATGCTTTTTCTCATCTTCCTGAAACATCACGGTTTTATGAGCCAGTTCTTTGAGGTTTTTGTCTGCCAGACGATGCTCATGCAAGTTGATGGCCAGCGTGAGCACAATGATCACCGCGACAGTGACGGCCAGAATCACCATCACCGAGAAAAATGTCGTATCAATGTTTTTATTGATGGTAGCCTGCATAGTTGCCACTTCCTGGCTGACATCTTCAATGTACAGTCCGGTGCCGACCATCCAGCCCCATTTGTCCAACCATTCAACGTAACTGAGTTTCGGCACTACTTCACCGGAAGACGGCTTTTGCCACAAGTATTGATGGAACCCGCCGCCGGACTGGGCCTGAAACAAAAGCGCTTCAATAAGGTAATCGCCTTCGCTGTCTTGCAGTTTGAGCAGATCCTGCCCGATGAGTTCTGGCTGAGTGGGATGAACCAGATTGATGCCATTGGCATCGTAGGCAAAGAAGTAACCATCCGAGCCATAACGCAGCTTGGTCAAAACCTTTTTGACTTTAGCTTTGGCATCATCGTCCGAAAGACTGGGATCGTTGTATACCAGCGCGATGGCGTCCAGTGCCAGATCAACGCTGTCTTTGAGAGCGGTTTCGCGGGCTTTGATTAAATTCGCCCTAAAGATTTCCACTTCGCGTTCACCCAGACTTTTGGCCTGATGAATGGAAATCCAGCTGATACTCGCGGTGACCAACAGCAGTGGCAACAGCGTCAGCAGTATCAATTTGAATTTAAGAGGCATTCCCTTCCCCAAAATAAAAACTGCTCACCGAACGTCGGTAAGCAGTTTCACTTTAGCAAGATGTTGTGTTTCTAAGAAACCCGAAGTCGACAACCTCGAATTTGATCACATTCCATAGAAGCCGGGGAATACCAGCAGCGTCGCTAGCACCAGAATCTGGATAGTAATAAACGGAACAACACCGCGATAGATGTCCATCGTCGTCACCGATTTTGGTGCAACCCCTTTCAGGTAGAACAGACTAAAGCCAAACGGTGGTGTCAAGAAGGAGGTCTGCAAGTTCATCGCAATAAGAATCGCAAACCAGGTCATATCGATATCAAGCAGATTCGCTACTGGCGCAATAATAGGCACGATAATAAAACAGATTTCGACGAAGTCGATAAAGAAGCCAAGGATCAGAATCACAATCATAGTGACGATCAGGAAGCCCCATTTATCACCCGGGATACTCAGCATCCACTCCTCCACCAGCAAGTCGCCGCCAGTGTAGGTGAACGCCATCGAGAACGCCGTCGCACCAAGTAAGATGGCAAATACCATCGCCGTCACTTTCACCGTCTCTTTCGATGCGTCATACACCATTTTCCAGCTGAATTGGCGATACGCTACAGCCAACAGCAGGGCACCCGCACCGCCGAGTGCCGCCGATTCAGTTGGCGTTGCCACGCCCGCGAAAATCGATCCCAGTACGACGATAATCAGTGCTAATGGCGGAATAACCGCTTTCAGCGCTCGAACGACTTCTTGCGAGCGGCTCACGCTGTCGTCACGTTCAATCGGCTGAGCCGCCATTGGGTTGAGCTTGGCATAAATCAGAATATAGAGAACGTACGCGCCAACCAGCACCAAACCTGGCCATAGTGCCGCCTGGAATAGGTCACCAACCGGCACACCCAGTACGTCACCCAGCAGAATCAAAACAATAGACGGTGGAATGATTTGCCCTAACGTCCCCGACGCACAAATGGTGCCGCACGCCAGCCCTTTGTCGTAGTTGTACTTGAGCATGACAGGCAGAGAAATCAGGCCCATCGCCACCACAGAAGCGCCCACCACACCCGTAGACGCCGCCAGCAGCGCGCCCACTAAGACGGTAGAAATCGCGATCCCGCCACGAACGCCACCGAACAGACGCCCCATCGACTCCAGCAACTGCTCTGCTAATTTGGTTTTTTGTAGAACCAGCCCCATGAATACGAAGAGTGGTACGGCCATCATGACCGTGTTTTCCATAATGGACTGTATGCGATACGGCATGAAAGCGAACATGTCGATACCTTCTGCCCACCCCCCGAAAATCAATGCAATGCCGCCAAAGGTAAAGGCGACAGGAAAGCCTAACAGCAACGCAAAAAGCGCCACAAAAAACATCACGATACCGATCATAGCGTCGTCCTTTTACTTCGAGTCATTGAGGCTAGAATGCATCAGACGCGGGTTGACAATTTTGTTGACCGAGTGAAGCAACAACCCCAACCCACTGATAGCCATAAAGAAGAATGAGAGTGAAATAATCGACTTGATCAGCCAGCGGTATGGCAAGCCACCCGGATCGCCAGAGGTTTCATGCAGTTCGAAGCTCTCTTTGGCAAAATCGATACCGAAGTACATGACCAGCAGACAAAACGGCAAGAGGAATATCAACGTGCCTGCGATATCCACCACCGCTTGCGCTTTATGGGAAAGGCGTTCGTAGATGATGTCGACCCGAACATGGCCACCCGCTTTGATGGTATACGGGATACCTAACAGAAATACTGCGGCAAACAGGTGCCACTCCAACTCCTGAAACGCAATCGACACATCATTAAAGACATAACGCATGATGACGTCATAAACCACGTTGGTCACCAGCAAGATGAAGAGTATGCTGGATACCCAACCCCAGAAATCGCTGATTCGATTAATCAACCTTTCGATATAAATGAGACTTCTCATTCCTGACTCCCTGGAAACTGGAAAGATGCTCCGCGTAACCCGGAAGTTCGCGGAGCTTGTCGTTATAATTTTTCTTGGGCTTTGCGGCGAGAGCCTAAGCCCTCGCCGTTGAGATTACTGTTCGCTGTTGAGGTAAGCGCGCGTTGAGATATCGGTCCACGCACGAACTTGTTTCATGTAGTTCGCCTGTGACTCCTGAATCTCTTTTGCCTGAGGATCGGCTGCGGCATGTTCCGCAAGCAGACGATCATTCGCGGCACGCAGGGCTTCGATAACCGCAGGTGGGAATGTCTTCACTTTTACGTTCGGATATTCAGTGGTGATCGATGCCCAGTTCTTACCGCTCTCATGGACAGATTGAGTGTACATGTCGTAAGCCGCAGTACGCATTGCCACACGAAGAATCTCACGCAGATCTTCTGGCAGACGTTCCCAGGTACGTTTGTTCACCAGGAATTGCAGCTCAGTCGCTGGTTCATGCCAACCGGTGTAGTAGTAAGGTGCAATTTTGTGGAAGCCCATACGCAGGTCAAGAGACGGCCCTACCCACTCCAACGCGTCGATCGTGCGGCGCTCAAGTGAAGTGTAGAGTTCACCCGGTGCGATGTTGGTTGGTTTGGCACCCACTTCCGCCAGAACTTCACCCGCGAAACCAGGAATGCGCATTTTCAGACCTTTCAGATCGTCGACCGTGTTGATCTCCTTCTGGAACCAACCACCCATCTGCACATCCGTGTTACCGCCTGGGAAAGAGAGCATATTGTGCGGCTCATACACTTTCTCCATCAGTTCCATACCACCACCGTAGTAGAACCATGCGTACTGTTCTGGAGGCGTCATACCGAAAGGCATAGAAGTAAAGTAAAGAGTGTTAGGAACTTTGCCTTTCCAGTAATAAGAAGCCGAATGGCCCATGTCGTACTGACCCGACTTGACCATATCAAATACGCCCAGTGGTGCTTTGTGTTTGTTGGCAGAGTCAATACGAATTTGCAGACGACCGTTCGACATTTTTTCAGCCATTGCCGCCATGTTTTTGGTGGCATCACCGAAAATCGGGAAGTTTGGTCCCCAGGTTTCCGCCAGCTTCAAACGGTAGACTTTCTCTGCAGCGCTAGCAGAGGCAGAAAACAGAGCGAAGCATGTCGCTACTGCCGCCAGGCCAGTAACCACACGTTTTACAGATTGATGAATCAGACTCATTATTCACGTCCTTTTGTTATTGTTCCTCAGCTCAATAGAGCCATGGGTTCGATGTCACTTTGGTAGAAGTTTGAACAAGAGGAAATGAGCGTGATTACGCAAACTGATAACACTAGAAATAGAAAACAGGACTAAAGTCGTAAGTAGTACCACGTAAGAGATATACAGATTATTATTTTATTTATCTGTTTTATAAGAATATATTAATTCTTACTCGAACAATTAAATGAATTAGTACGTAGTTGTTTTTCACCAGTTGGTTATTGCAGAAAGTTATCAGAAGTGTGATGAATGACGAATGTGAGACAACAAAAAGCCTCGGAGAACCCGAGGCTTTTTGTGAATGAACTGTCGCTATCTGAAAAGGTGAAATTAGATCGCTTTGTAGATAACTTTGTTGCCTGCCAGTTGCTCTTTCACCACCAGGTTTTCATCCAGCAGTTTCTTCAGAGCACCCGTAGCCCAAGAAGCGGCTTTTGCATCTTCCTGACCTGCGGCCAGACCAATCGACTTAGGATTGATGCCTTCTGCATTCCCAGCAACGATATCCAGTACCTGTTGCTGTTTTGGAGTTAACGCTACGTCTACTTTTGTCGCTGCTGCAACTTTTTCTGCGACTGGTTTGATTGCCGCTTTCTTTTCAACAACAGGTTTCGCAGTCACAGGCTTTGCTGTTTTCGGCGCTTGAGCCAAGTTCGCTACAATCGCTTTAATGCGTTTTTGCAGTTTAGCCTGCACGTTACGCTTATGAGCAAGTCTCATCGAGTATGTCTCCATTTCACTGCATAAGGCGCAGTGGTGAAAATTTGAAGCGCGTTTTATAACAAAATTCGGCTGCCATTTGTAGGGTATTGGTCAAGATCGAGGGTAAAAACACGCTTTTATGTCATGGATGACTACAATTTAATCATGAGGTAAAGTGATCACTTGTTGCACTACTGGGTATAAATACAGAGAAATTTCAGACGATTGTAGCGAGCTGTATGCAAACTGTTCATTTATCAAATCACCATTTTGACCTGCACTCCCCTTACGCCAAAGTGGTCGGCTTCGTGGCCATCGTCGCCACGCTGTTTCTGGTCATTTTGTCGCCGAGCTGGCCTCAGGCGCTGATCTCCCTTTTCGCCATGGGCAGTCTGTGTGGTTTAGGTTATTGGCTCATTCGCAAGAGTTGGGTTGGCTATACTTTGACACCAACCCACTTTCAACAACACCTGTTTCATGGCGGCTGGGTGGTGAAATGGAGCAACATCAGTCATATCGGTATTTGTAGCTACGAGCAGGAGGGTTGGTATCAACCCCTGCCGTGGATAGGCATCAAACTCAAACAGTACGAACCTTACCTCGACGGTATTTGTCCGCGCATTGCCACGGAAATTCTGCTCAGTCAGCGTGCGCTGTTGTATCTCGGGGCGCGGCAGAAAAATCAGGAATCATCGTTCGAAGATATGGTGTTGGACTCACAGCCATTCTGCGAACAACGCAAAGGTAAAGTGTATAAAGGCTTGATGGCAATGCTGGCAAACCGTATGCGCTATCAGCGCCAGTATTACGATTACGATGTGTTTATTTCGGCCAATGATCTTGACCGCAGTGCGGAAGAGTTTGTGGGATTGGCCCGGCGTTATCTTGCCGCCGCCGAGCCGGAATCGGATCAGTAAAGCGGCATTTCGTCGGCAACAAACGGGTTGCTGGCACGTTCGTGACCAAAGGTAGACGTTGGACCATGACCTGGTACAAACGTGACATCGTTGCCCAACGGCCAAAGTTTGGTTTTGATGGAAGTGATCAGCGTATTGAAATCGCCTTTCGGGAAATCAGTGCGACCGATACTGCCATTGAACAACACGTCGCCGACAAAGGCCAGACGGGCTTCTTCGCTGAATAACACCACATGACCCGGAGTGTGGCCCGGGGTATGCAGCACGTTCAGAGTTTGATTTCCGAATGTCACCGTGTCGCCTTCATCCAACCATTCCGTCGGTACAAATGCCTCTGTCAGAGGAAAGCCGAACATCTTGCTCTGCCCTTCCAGACCTTGCAGCCAGAAGTTATCGTCTTTGTGTGGGCCGATGATATCGATACCGCCAAGCAAATCCGCCAACGGCTCCGTGCCACCCACGTGATCTAAATGGCCGTGAGTCAGCACCAACTTGACGATATTCACACCCAGCTCGTCAATCATCATTTTCAGTTGTTTCACGTCACCGCCCGGATCAACCACGACGCCTTGCATGGTTTCATCACACCAGACAATTGAGCAGTTTTGAGCAAACGGCGTAACGGGAACAATTTGATATTTTAAAGACATGCTAAACCTTGTTCGAACAACGAAATTGCCCGAACTATGACACTCTCATCTCATTTTGACAAGCTAGGCACCTTGCCACTGGCGAACCGGGCCGGTATCAATGTGAACGAATTGACTCTTGGGATAGTACCCTACGCCGCCAGCCTTGAGGCTGAGCGCCGCTTCGTGAACCTGCTTGAGCGAGACACCTTCCAAACGAAAATCGATGGCTTGACCCAGCATATGGAAACTCTTCTTGGCAACACCCGAAGATTTGTTGCGTAGCATGGCATTCGTCGTCGGTGAACGATAACCGGAAATGATCTGCACTTCTGCGTCGGTGCCTAACGCAGCTTGAATACGGGTGATTTGATCGAACAATTTTTTGTCCATCGGGTGCACTTCATTCTGGCGGAAATCACGGCAGATGTGATTCAGACGCTGCAACTCAGAACGAACATAACGCTGACCATTAAAATAACAAGTTTCTAACGTTTCACCGGTATGTAGGTTATTCATTGCCAAAACACGACGTTTATCGGGATATGATGCATGCGCAATACCTGGTGCACAGGCTGCGACCACCAAGCCGGAACCGGCAAACTTAAGAAAATCTCGACGTGACAGACTCAAAACAACACCTTTTTATTTACGGAATTTGATCTCTACAATCCGGCAAACTACCGGACTCCTTGTCCAAGATCAAATGCATAATTTGTGCTGAATCGGTCACATTTTGTCAGATAAATAGCTTACTAATTGAGCAGAAAAGAAATTTTTCTTGTGTCATTTTTTAGCAAATTTAGAGATGCATCACCCATTGTTCTCTTTTATCCGGTCTAGGCGGTAAATGTCGTCCCGATAGTGTAATTCGCCCTCTTCATACCATACGGTTTGATAAATGATGTGCACCGGAATGCGCTTTTTCAAAGGAATTGAACGGTTTGAGCGTTCGTTGGCAGGGATAAGATCTACGTTGTTAATACCTTGCGTTTCCAGCAAAGTCGTTGCGAATTGATCGGCATGTTCAACCCGGATGCAACCTGAGCTAAAGGCTCGGGTTGGGTTGTCGAACAGATGTTTACTCGGAGTGTCATGCAGATAGATGGCCCGCTTGTTCGGCGTGTTGAATTTGTAAAGCCCCAACGCATTCTGATTGCCGGACTGTTGCCGCATTCGGTAAGGGAATGTTTTCGGGTTGACACTCTTCCAGTCGATTTTTTCCGGATCCAGCGTTTGCTCAGACTGCCAGCTTTCAAGAATATCGATATGGTGGCGAGTCAGGTAGGTGTGGTCACGCTTGGTGATCGGTAATATGTCTTCCACCATGATTTTGTGTGGCACGTTCCAGGTTGGGTTCAGAATCAATGAGTCGAGACGCGTGGTCATAACGGGCGTCGGGCGCGATATCCGGCCCACCACGACCTTGGACTGAAAAACAGGTTTACCGGAATACCAATATTTGAGGTTAAACCCAGGTACGTTAACGACGATAACCGTGTCATCATTAGTACTCCACAAACGCATACGTTCAGCGTTCAGAGCAAGCAACGCCAGACGGTCGGGAACCTTCATATTCAGCCATTTCAGCGTATTGGGACCAATAATGCCATCGGACTTTAAGCCATGCATCTTCTGAAACTGCTTAATCGGGGCCACCAGCGATTTGTCATACCACGTGACATTGTCACTTATTCCTGTCACGTCGATATTGACCAGAGCTAAGCGCTGAACCAGCGTCGAACGGTCATCCAGCTTATCACCTTGTTTTTTCAGACCAGCCTGAACATAGACCGGCAAATGGTGCAGTTCCAACTGGTTGAGATATCGATAGGCATTCACCAACTGATGGTACGCAGGATCGCTCGGTGTATATTGATCAATCAGGTCGATAATACCTTGCAAGCCGATTGCAATGTGCAAAGCCAGCTGCGCCTTTTCACTCGGCGCCGGTAATGTATGATTCAGACTGCCATCAAAAAACCACTCCATCCCTTCGCTCGGCGCCCGCTCAGCATAGCTGAGATAGAGCAGCAGAGTGTCGGTGGCCAGTAAGTCATATTCGAACCACTCACCCGCTTCACGATACTGCGCAAGCGCATGATACTGGCGTTCAAACAGCGGGCTGATGTTGGCGCGCCGAATCAAGTCCAGCTGTTGCTCAAAATGTTGCTGAGTGGCCAAATCACTCCAGATGAGCTGATCGTTGTTTTCGTGATAGATGCGTTCGATCTGCTCTGGATATTGAAGCAGAGGAGTCACCGAGGAGCGGCTATCCAGCCAGCCAAGATTGGCGAAGTAAGGAGAAGCTGCTAAAGGAAAACTGAGAAGAATCAAAAAGAAAACAACAATACGACTACGGTTCATATAACAATGCCCAAATCACTCGCCAGTACACTAAGTATGGCAAAAGAAATGGGCATATGTTAGTTCATCAATGTGTCAGAACTGTGCTTTGGACAAATACAGCGACGTGATGTCAGATGATTGCCGACCAGTGGTTATCCCACTGCACATTGGTGACGTTTTGCTGCGCAGGCTGCGGGTACTCACTGGTTACCACCAGTGCCGACCCAGAACTGACCTGAAAACGGTCGCCATGGACGACGACACCTGACGCATCCGGCAATGCCGACAATTCAACCAATTCGCGCGTTTGTTTCGACCAGATACCGTAACAGTTGCCGACGGGAGACGTCGCCAGAATCCATTTATCCGTTGCGGCAATACTCGCAATGTAGTGGTTAAAACGCGCCCACTGTTCTGGCTCGGCCAGTAGTGGAATCATTTCGCCACCACGCGTATGCATTGCGACCAGCGATGGGTAATCTTCCGGTTTGCCGCGATATTGCTGACCGCAAAGCACCGTTTCGCTGCCATCATGTGCTAAATGGCGAATACTGAGGTGATGATCCGGCAGTGACACCTGTTCAAGAATCACGCCTTCCGCTGAGAGGTACGTCAGGCTCGGTTTCATTGTTGCAATGTTGAGCGGCTCACGGCCATTGGTATGAACGCCGCCTACGCCGATCACCAACGTGTCATCCGGCATCACGATGACTTCATGCGGACCAATACCGAAACCGGTCAGTTCTGCCACTTTCTGGTATTGATGAGCTACGTCATACACGCCGATAATACCGCGACTGGTACCGCGTTCACCTTCCGTCGCATACAACCACTGGCCATCATTGGAATACACACCATGGCCGTAGTAGTGACGATTATCGTCAGCCGGACGCAATAGAATCATCTCGCTGGTGTGATAATCAAACACCATCAGAAACTCACCCGGACGACGACCAAAGGCCACCGCCTGAGTCAGCTTCGGATGAATGGCCACGCCATGACCACGTCCCGGCAGGGGCAACTGGCTGATGGCTTCACCCTGACTGTTGGCAATGACCGCACTGAACTGATTGCGATTTTTAATCGCACAACCAATCAGAGCGGGTTGTTGGCTAGGCTGGCTCGCACAGCCAAAAGGCAGCATTGGCGCACACGCGCCAAACAAAGCTGCTTTGAGTAGCGAGCGACGAGTTTGATCAGTCACCATCGCTAGAGTTAAATCCTAATACTACGCCCAGAGCCACTGCTACTTCTTCATGCAGCAGGTATTTCAGTTGATCCAGTTTGTTGTACTGAGACAGGGCATCACGGTAACCCTCTTTAGTCTGCAGCATGTCAAACAGGCTTGGTTCCGCTGGCCAGGTGTCAACCAGATTCGCGTATTGAGTTTTAACTCGATCAGCCAGTTCAACCAGATTGCGCTCACGAAGTTGCCCATCCAGGCTTGCCAGATAAAGCGCCTGCATCGCTTCCACGTTTGCTTTCAGGTTCAGCATGGACGTTTTAGAACGCCAGGATTCAGAGAAGTAAGGACGTGGCTGACCAACATTAGCCAGCGGGCGTGTCATTTTTGACATCGCGTGCTCTAGCTGATTCGACAGCAATGCAACGTACTCCGATTCCCAGGTCGCGTCATCCATTGTTTTCCAAGGATTTTGTTGCCAAGCGGATTCAATCAACGCCGCTTTATCGGCCAGGTTCTGGCTGATACCCAGAGCTGACTGACAGGCAGATTTCGGCGCTGACGTCAGCGGTGATTTAGGATCGTACAACATCCATTCCAGTGCGCCTAGGCCTTGCACTGTTACACTTTGCTGCGCAATCTGCTCTGCCGTCCACTCTCGGTCCTGATGCACTAAAGAAGCCATCTTACGACCCGTGGTGTTCTTTTTATCTGGCCAGAATTGTACATTCCAGCTTTGTTCGAGCGCTGCCGCCGGGCCACGCTCCTGACCTTGCAATGCCATCCATGCAGTCATGGTTTGATGCCACTGCGTTTTCAACTTATCCGTATCCAGATCAGCCTGCTCGCAATAACGGCTGAACGCGAGAGCCAGATTGTCTGATTCGGCCTTAAAACGTGCAGCCGACTGGTATTCCAAAACATAAACTGGCTGGCTGACATGGTTGGTCTGCTCCGCCTTTGAGTCAGACATTCCGGTACTCTGACACGCCGACAAAACCAGCGCTAAAGCGACTGGCGTCAATGATTTAAACGTCATTCTCACACCTACAAAGAATTCAAAAATGCGATCAGCGCTTCACGCTGTTGTTGATCAAATTGCAGCACACGGTCACGCGATTTTTTCGCTTCACCACCATGCCACAATACCGCTTCCATTACATTTCGCGCTCGTCCGTCATGCAGATAATAGGTATGTCCGTTGACTTCCTGCGTATACCCGATACCCCACAGCGGTGGAGTCCGCCACTCCTCAGCGCTCGCCAATGCCTCTGGCCGACCATCACTCAGCCCTTCGCCCATATCATGCAACAGCAGATCCGTATAAGGATGAATCGTCTGCTCTGAAAGCGCGGGAAGATGCTCTCGCTTGGCCGTAATTACATTGGTTTTATGGCAAGCAACGCAACCACTCTCAGTAAACAACTGCTCGCCCTGCATCACTTGCGGATCATCGACATTACGTCTTACAGGAACCGCCAAGTGTTGTGAATAGAACTCAACAAAATCGAGAATGTTATCGCTTACTTCCGGTGAGCCGCCATTGGGCAGACTGTCGCACAATGTCTGGCTCGCTGTACAGTTTTCCTGTGGAAACAGACGACTGGTTAAACCAATGTCACCGTTAAATGCGGCTGCATTTTGTTGCATCAGAGAAGGCTGACCAGCTTTCCAACCGAATCGGCCGATGACGGTTTTCTCAGCTTCAACATCCCAAACCCGGTTGAGTTTACCGGAAATGCCGTCGTGGTTCTTATCCTGTTCGTCAGCCCAGCCCATCAGCGTAGATTCAGGAATGCTTTCCAACAAACCCAATCCAATCATAGGAGGAGCCACGCGTGCCGACAGCTGAGTGTTCGGGTGCAGCGGACCATACGCCAAGCCTACGATGGAAAGGTTAGGTTTTCTCAGCATCACGGGCGTACCATCGGCAAAGTGCACCGCGACTTCATCATAAGTAATGTGAATCTGACCTTCCGGCTTTTTGCCTAGCAAAGCGAAATCTTGCAACTGAGCCCCATACGTTGGTTCTGGCACTACACCTTCTTTTTCGTAAATGGCGCGATCTGCTTGAGTCGTTGCCGGAATACTCATACGCACCAGCATTGAAACGGCTTGAGTGTCGTTCTCTTCGGGCGGATGGCCGCGACCATCTTTGATGTGGCAGTTCTGACAACCGTTGGTGTTGAAAAGCGGCCCTAAACCGTCACGGGCTTCTGTTGACGAAGGTGCCGCCACCCAAGGGTTACGGAAAAAACTGTTACCGACACTGAAATCCAGACGCTTGGACATGGGTAAGTTAGAGGCTGGCATTGAATACGCGTTCTGACCATTTTTGGTCGTACTGGTTGCTCCGCCAGATTTGACCTCACCAGCGAGTCCTTGTGTGGAAATCAAGCCAAGAAGGAGCGCGGAGTAATACAACTTCATTCCATTCTTCTCGTGTAATAAAAAGCAAGAAACCCAATCGCCGTACATGACAAAAATTCTCTTTTTGACACGCTGATGATTGGGTAAAAAGAGCCCTGTAAACAGGGCTCATAAGATCTATTTTTAGAATTCGTGATCAGCAGTATCTGGGTTCAGGTTATCAATACCGATAACGTTCGCCGCACGTTCAATCGATGCAGTTTGAGCAACCAGAGACATGATCGCTTTGTTTACCAGAGCATTGCCTTCTTTGTTGTCTGCCGCAATCAGTTGGTCGAAATGCTGATTGTTTTTCTCTGCGGAGTTCACCAGTTCACCCACTTGTGCGCGTGCTGCATCGAATTGTTTCATGATTTCTTTTGCTGCAACGTCATCTTTCTGTGCAACGAGATCATAGATAGAAGCTCCGGTCAGAGTTGAACCGTCTGCGCGAGTGTACGTACCAGTGTAGATATTGTAGATACCTTGCTCATCATAGAAATGTGAGTTGTGTGTGTTGTCAGAGAAACAATCGTGCTCATCTTCTGTTGAGTTGGCTTCCAGGGCCACTTTCATGCGCTCACCAGCCAGTTCACCCAATGACAGTGAACCCATACCAAACATCATCTTACGCAGACCGTTTTGCGCAGAATCAGCAAGCAGTTGTTCGCGGTAGTTGCCTTTCTCTTTGTCAGACCACTGTTTTTCCATCCATTCCAGATCTTGAACCAGCAGTTGTACCGATGCTTTCAGGTATTGAGCGCGACGGTCACAGTTACCGTGCGTACATGCCTCGCCCTGAACGTAGTCGGTGTATGGACGCTCACCCGCACCAGGTTGAGTACCGTGCAGATCTTGGCCCCAAAGCAGGAATTCGATCGCGTGGTAGCCCGACGCAACGTTCGCTTCTGAACCGCCCACTTCATTCAGGCTCGCAATAAGCTCAGGCGTAATAGTTGAAGCATCAATCGTGGTTGCACCAATGGTCAGAGACTTGTTTGCCACGATGTTTGCGCTTGCGCCTTCGTTCCCCAGTTCGTATTGGTAATCGTCAGAAACGTAGTCAATCAAACCTTCATCCAGAGGCCATGCATTCAGCTGTCCTTCCCAATCGTCGACAACGGCGTTACCAAAACGGAAAACTTCAGATTGTTGGTAAGGGACGCGAGCCGCCAACCATGCTTGTTTGACTTGCTGTAGTTTGGCATCGGAAGGTGCAGCCAAAAATGCGTCGACAGACTTTTCTAGGTTTTTCGCTGTGGTCAGAGAGTCAGAGAACACCGCATGACCGATGTCAGCATAATGAGCGACAACCTGATCCTGAGTGACTGCTGCAAAGCTTGCACCGCTGGCAACTGCCAGTGAAGCGGCAATAGATTGGACTAAAAGTGACTTAACTTTCATTTAAGCATCCTTGTTGAGCGTTTATTCATTGCTAGTGCTAATTATTATCATTTGCACTTTTAGCCGCGATAATACAAATTTACATTTTTTTTGCAAGATGTAACGAAAAAAACCTCACCGAAGTGAGGCTTTTATCAACGATTTAAGGAAATAGCTTAAAGTTTAAGCTGATGTTTACCGTGAGAGACTTTTGCTTTCAGGTAGTTCTCGTTGCCAGATTTGATGTGCGCAGCGGTGTGCACTACCTCAACAATTTCGATGCCGTGCTCTTTAAGTTCGCGGATCTTTTTCGGGTTGTTAGTCACCAAACGAATCTTAGTCACGTTGAGCGCTTTGAGCATTTGAGCCGCTTCAGTGAAATCACGCAGATCATCACCAAAGCCTAAATGGTTATTGGCTTCGTAAGTATTCATGCCCTGACTTTGTAGTCGGTATGCATCAATCTTATTGTACAGGCCAATGCCGCGGCCTTCTTGGCGAAGATACAGAATGATCCCACCATGTTCGCCCATTTTCGTAATGGTTTCTTCCAGTTGCTCGCCACAGTCACAACGCGATGAGTGGAACACATCACCGGTCAGACATTCAGAGTGCATACGCACTAATGGGATTTCCTGGGTTTTATCTGCTGACTTGAAAATGACGGCGACGTGCTCTTTATCGGTCTTCAATCCTTTAAAGGAAAGGATTTCTGCATCAATGTTGCTTTTCGCACCTACTTTTAAATCAACTCTGGCTCTTACTTCCGCCATATCTGCACTCACCTGATTCATTACTGGATGCATGCTGGTTATTGTATGCATTCTTATACCTTACTTGTGACTTTACTATGGGGACTGATACCCCACTTTTCAACGAAAAGATCACAAAATCACTCGAATTGTTATACTATAACAATTTAGAAAATGCGCAATAAAAAACCCAGCCTAATGTTGAGCAAGCTGGGTTTACAGAATTTCTCAGAGAATCAGTAGATTAATGGCTTTGCGTTTTCTTCCACACCGTGAGTTCTACCCACACTTGTTCAAGCTCTTTAAGCTCTTCCGCTGTCAAAATAGATAATGTGGGTTTGGTTTGTGGCAGAGAGCACGACTGAAGCGCACTGATTTGTGCGTAAAAGTCCTTCTTAAGTTGTGTAATCACTGAATAGTCCACTGCCTTTTCCTACTGATTATTATTTGTTCTAACGGAATAATATCATTTAAATCAAATTGGTGTCAGTTAAATTTAATTATTGGAATAATTGTCACACTAATTTTTCTAAAGTTTAAATTGAGGCAGGATTATATAAGTGATCATACACTCTTTATTTGATCTTATTTATTTGGATCCTTTCTTTCTATTTCTCTCACTATTCTGTTAATTCGTTATTTAATTAAACATGCCCAAAAACAGTAATATCTCAACATAACCATCTGAAAGTCTTGAGTCACTTGTCGGTTTCATAACGCCGTCCGCTTATACAATCGCGCTTATAGATAGCTAGCTTATTTATTCGATCGAGTTTCAAAATTGACGATCATCAATTTTTATTTACGGATTCATCCGCATTTAATCGATCATCTGTAATAACAAAGTTTATTAACCCAGTTGAGTACTCAACTATTAAAAGAGTTAAGATACAAAAAAGCCGGGTATTAACCCGGCTTTTCTTTTAAGAAGAATTATTCTTCTGTGTCACTTTCAGATGATGTCTCTGGTGTTTCAGAGGATGCTTCTGGTACTTCACTGCCTTCGTTTACGATTTCCGAACCTTCCTCTTCTAAGAATTCAGATTCTTCAATCTCTTCGATACGCTGCAAACCAACTACTTGCTCATCTTCTGCAGTACGGATTAGCGTTACACCTTGGGTGTTACGACCAACGTGGCTAACTTCAGCCACACGAGTACGTACCAGTGTGCCTGCATTGGTGATCATCATGAACTCATCACCTTCGTCAACCTGAACCGCACCCACTACGCTGCCGTTACGCTCAGAGACTTTGATCGAAACCACGCCCTGAGTACCACGGCCCTTCGTTGGGTATTCAGACAAGCTGGTGCGCTTACCATAACCATTTTCTGTTACGGTGAGTACATCACCATCGGTCTTCGGTACGATTAGCGATACCACTTGGTCGCCATCAGCCAGTTTCATACCTCGAACACCAGCTGCAGTACGACCCATAGGTCTTACGCCTTTGAACTTGATCTCTGGCTGGCCATTTTCATCCAGTACAGGTTGACCATTTTCATCCACAACTGTAGTTTCTTCTGATTCTTTGAAGCGAACTACTTTGCCGAATTTAGAGAACAGCATAATTTCGCTTTCGCCATCAGTGATATCTACACCGATCAGCGAGTCTTCGTCACGCAGGTTCAACGCAATCAGACCGTTAGAACGAACGTTTGCGAACTGATCCAGAGACGTTTTCTTCACAGTACCGTCGCCGGTTGCCATAAATATGAACTTGTCGTCACTGAACTCGGTCACTGGCAGAATCGCCGTGATGCGCTCGTTTTCTTCCAACGGAAGCAGGTTCACAATCGGCTTACCACGAGCGGTACGGCTTGCTAATGGCAATTGGTAAACTTTCATACGGTAGGTCTTACCACGAGTCGAGAAGCACAGGATATTATCGTGCGTGTTCGCAACCAGAAGACGTTCAATATAGTCTTCATCTTTCATGCGAGTCGCACTCTTACCTTTACCACCACGACGCTGAGCTTCGTAATCGCTCAGTAACTGGTATTTCACGTAACCTTCGTGAGACAGTGTTACCACAACATCTTCACGTGCGATCAGCTCTTCCAGATCGATATCATGGCTTGCCGCAGTAATTTCAGTGCGACGAGCGTCACCGTAACTATCACGTACAGTAACCAGCTCTTCACGAATCACTTCCATCAGACGTTCTGTGCTTGCCAGAATGTGCATCAGTTCAGCGATCTCTTCCAGAAGCTGTTTGTATTCGTCAAGAATCTTCTCGTGTTCCAGACCGGTCAGCTTGTGCAGACGCAGATCCAGAATAGCTTGCGCTTGTTGCTCAGTCAGGAAGTACTGACCGTCGCGAATACCGTATTGAGGCTCAAGCCACTCTGGACGAGCAGCATCGGTGCCAGCACGCTCAAGCATCGCTGCCACATTACCCAAATCCCAACCACGCGCAATCAGGCCAGCTTTCGCTTCAGCCGGAGTTGGCGCTTTACGGATCAGATCGATGATGTCATCGATGTTGGCCAGTGCCAGTGCCAAACCTTCAAGGATATGAGCACGTTCACGAGCTTTACGCAGTTCGAAAATTGTACGACGAGTCACCACTTCACGGCGGTGATCGACGAAGCACTTCAGCATTTCTTTCAGGTTAAACAGTTTAGGCTGACCATTGTCCAGCGCTACCATGTTGATACCGAAAGTCGTCTGAAGCTGAGTGTTTGCGTAGAGGTTGTTCAGAACCACTTCGCCTACTGCATCGCGCTTACATTCGATAACAATGCGCATACCGTCTTTATCTGACTCGTCGCGCAGTGCACTGATGCCTTCAACTTTCTTGTCTTTAACCAGTTCCGCAATCTTCTCGATCAGGCGGGCTTTGTTCACCTGATAAGGAATTTCGGTCACGATGATGGTTTCTTTACCGTTCTTATCCGCCTCAATTTCAGCTTTTGAACGCATGTAAATCTTGCCGCGGCCGGTTTTGTAAGCATCGATGATGCCTTTACGGCCACTGATCATGGCAGCCGTTGGGAAATCCGGGCCCGGAATGTAATCCATCAACTCATCAATCGTGATGTTTTCGTTGTCGATGTACGCCAAGCAACCGTCAACCACTTCCGTCAAGTTATGCGGTGGAATGTTGGTTGCCATACCGACTGCGATACCAGAGGCACCGTTAACCAGCAGGTTAGGAATTTTGGTAGGAAGAACCGCAGGGATCTGTTCAGTACCGTCATAGTTCGGTACGTAATCCACGGTTTCTTTTTCAAGGTCCGCCAGTAACTCATGGGCAATTTTTGCCATACGTACTTCGGTGTAACGCATTGCCGCCGCGGAGTCACCGTCGATCGAGCCAAAGTTACCTTGACCATCGACCAGCATGTAGCGAAGCGAGAACGGCTGCGCCATACGTACAATCGTATCGTATACCGCACTATCACCGTGCGGGTGATATTTACCGATTACGTCACCTACCACACGGGCAGATTTTTTATATGGTTTATTCCAATCGTTACCCAGTACGTTCATCGCGAACAGCACGCGACGGTGAACTGGTTTTAGGCCATCACGCACATCTGGAAGAGCACGACCCACGATAACTGACATCGCGTAGTCTAGGTATGAACCTCGTAGCTCATCTTCAATGTTTACGGGCGTGATCTCTTTAGCTAGATCGCTCATAGAGCCATTATCCCTCTATAGTTTGATCGGTATATCCAGACAACATAAAGCCCATGCTAATCTCCGCATGAATCACTTTATGCTGTAACACCTGAATATTATTGATACTTATAAGGTGAAAAAATATAACACAAGTTTCCAAGCTTCGGCATCACTTTCCCTCCCCTTTTATCAGGTTGTGACCTTTGTTGTGTATCAAGTGCTGAGAATTTACACATTCCTCCCATATCCAACTGATAAAAGGTTATTTTTTGCTCATCCATTTGGGATTCAAAGATAACAACTGGTGCGAAATGACAACGGCGTTATAATGCCACCTTATTCATGGATGCGTAACACAGGCAACGAATAGCATGACCAAACCGCAAAACGTCGACCCAAATGAAATCAAGAAGTTTGAAGAGATGGCCTCACGTTGGTGGGATCTCGAAGGTGAGTTCAAACCTCTACATCAGATTAACCCGCTGCGTCTGAACTATGTGCTGGAACGCGCTGACGGACTGTTTGGTAAAAAAGTGCTGGATGTTGGCTGTGGCGGAGGCATCCTTGCCGAGAGCATGGCTCGTGAAGGTGCGCAAGTGACTGGCTTGGATATGGGTAAAGAGCCGCTGGAAGTGGCGCGTCTGCATGCACTGGAAACAGGAACCAAGCTGACTTACATTCAGAGCACCATCGAAGATCACGCACAAGACAACGCTCAGGCATACGACGTGGTGACCTGCATGGAAATGCTCGAACACGTACCAGACCCACTTTCCGTTATTCAATCGTGCGCGGCGCTGGTAAAGCCAGGCGGTCATGTTTTCTTTTCCACGCTTAACCGCAACTTTAAGTCTTATCTGTTTGCCATTGTCGGTGCGGAAAGGCTGCTGAAGATTGTTCCGGAAGGCACGCACGACCACGAAAAATTCATTCGTCCTTCTGAACTACTCAAGATGATTGATGCCACTCCTCTACAGGAACAGGCGATCACCGGGTTACTCTACAACCCACTGACTGACACATACCGCCTGGGCGCAAACGTTGACGTCAATTACATCATCCATACGCGTCTATTTTAAGGGGCATTATTCGCTAAAAATCGGTGCTTAAATATCACACTAGGCCACGGATTTTTAGCGTATTTTTTGTGCTCTAGCTTCCACTTTAATCAATTGAAATCAAGGTTGCATTTTTGCCTAAAGATCAAGAATTTTTTTTTCGATCATGGTTATGAAAAAAGCAATATTGAAATGTCGATTTTATACAATCAACTCTGTCCTTTGATCATCAGTGAGTGGCTACTAACTGTTTTTTTTAAATTCGCAAGTTATCCACAAACTGTCCCCGATCTGTAACTTGCAATACCCCCTCGATAGCACTATCTTGTAATGCGAACACTGATGCACCCCTACATATAGTGTTTGGGACACTATATGTAGGGCGAGCTTGATCACAAAGCCGGGATTCACTTTACAAGAATTACACTAAAACACGGCTTTTATCAGTTTTGTTAGGGAAATAAAGCAGAATGAACCAACAACTTACTGTCACCAAGCGTGATGGCCGCAAAGAAAACATCGATCTGGACAAGATCCATCGCGTGATCGCGTGGGCCGCTGAAGGCCTAGATAACGTCTCAGTATCACAAGTAGAACTTCGAGCTCACATCCAGTTCTACGATGGCATTACAACGTCAGATATTCACGAAACCATTATCAAGTCTGCGGCAGATCTGATCTCCGAAGAGACCCCTGATTACCAATACCTGGCTGCGCGCCTTGCTGTATTCCACCTGCGCAAAAAGGCTTATGGTCAATATGAACCGCCAACGCTGCTCGATCACGTGTCAGCGATGGTGGAAAAAGGCAAGTACGATAAGCACCTGCTAGAAGATTACACCCGCGAAGAATTTGAGTTGCTGAACAGTTTCATCGACCATCGCCGTGATCTGGATTTCTCTTACGCAGCTGTTAAACAGCTGGAAGGTAAATACTTCGTACAAAACCGTGTAACCGGTCAGATCTATGAGAGTGCACAGTTCCTGTACATTCTGGTTGCGGCTTGCCTGTTTGCTAAGTACCCGAAAGCGACTCGTCTGGATTACGTGAAGCGTTTCTATGATGCGACGTCAACATTCAAGATTTCGCTGCCAACGCCAATCATGTCTGGTGTACGTACACCTACCCGTCAGTTCAGTTCATGTGTACTGATTGAATGTGGTGACAGCCTGGATTCTATCAACGCGACTGCCAGCTCTATCGTACGCTACGTTTCTCAACGTGCTGGTATCGGCATCAACGCGGGTCGTATTCGTGCGCTGGGTTCTGAAATCCGTGGTGGTGAAGCATTCCACACCGGTTGTATCCCATTCTACAAGTACTTCCAGACTGCCGTTAAATGTTGCTCACAAGGCGGCGTTCGTGGCGGTGCAGCAACGGTATTCTACCCATTGTGGCACGGCGAAGCAGAATCTCTGCTGGTTCTGAAAAACAACCGCGGCGTTGAAGAGAACCGTGTTCGTCACATGGACTACGGTGTTCAACTGAACAAACTGATGTACAAACGTCTGGTTGAAGGTGGCAACATCACGCTGTTCTCTCCTTCTGACGTTCCGGGATTGTACGACGCTTTCTTCCAGGATCAGGACGAATTTGAACGTCTGTACGTGAAATATGAAAACGATCCGTCAATCAAGAAACGTACTGTTAAAGCAGTTGAGATCTTCTCGCTTCTAATGCAAGAACGCGCGTCGACTGGTCGTATCTACATTCAGAACGTTGACCACTGTAATACGCACAGCCCGTTTGATGCGAGTGTAGCGCCAGTGCGTCAGTCTAACCTGTGTCTGGAAATCGCTCTGCCAACCAAACCTCTGGTTAACGTAGAAGACGACAGCGGCGAAATCGCGCTGTGTACTCTGTCTGCTTTCAACCTGGGTGCGATTGAAAAACTGGATGATTTCGAAGAGCTGGCTGAGCTGGTTGTTCGCGCTCTGGATGCGCTATTGGATTACCAAGACTACCCGCTGCCAGCAGCACGTAAGTCAACCATGAACCGTCGTACTCTGGGTGTGGGCGTGATCAACTACGCATACTACCTGGCGCGCCATGGCGTGAAATACTCAGATGGCAGCGCGAATGGTCTGACTCATCGTACTTTTGAAGCGATGCAGTACTACCTATTGAAAGCGTCTGTGAATCTGGCGAAAGAACAAGGTAAGTGCCCGGCGTTCAACGAAACGAACTACGCGAAAGGCCTATTACCAATTGATACGTACAAGAAAGACCTGGATCTGATCTGCGAAGAGCCGCTGCACTACGACTGGGATGCACTGCGTCAGGAAATCATGGAACACGGTCTGCGTAACTCAACACTGACGGCGCTGATGCCTTCTGAGACATCTTCTCAGATCTCTAACGCGACCAACGGTATTGAGCCACCTCGCGGCTACGTATCAGTAAAAGCGTCTAAAGACGGTATCCTGAAGCAGGTTGTGCCTGAGTTCACTCGTCTGAAAGAGAATTACGAACTACTGTGGAACATCGGTTCAAACGATGGTTATCTGCATCTGGTTGGTATCATGCAAAAATTCGTTGACCAAGCGATTTCTGCCAACACCAACTATGACCCAAGCCAATACGAGTCTGGCAAAGTGCCGATGAAGAAACTACTTCAAGACCTGCTCACTGCGTATAAGTTTGGTGTGAAAACGCTGTACTACCATAACACTCGTGATGGTGCGAAAGACGATCAGAAAGATGCGGTTCAACCAGCAGATGACGATTGTGCAGGCGGCGCTTGTAAGATCTAATCAGATTCGAACTTTCACTTAATGATTTGCATGCCCTTCGCTCACGCGAAGGGCCAAACGGATGAAGGCACAATGGCTTACAGTACTTTTACTCAAAAAAAGAATAACCAACTTAAAGAACCTATGTTCCTTGGTCAGCCAGTTAACGTGGCACGTTATGACCAACAGAAATACGAAATTTTCGAAAAGCTGATTGAAAAACAGCTTTCTTTCTTCTGGCGTCCGGAAGAAGTTGACGTATCCAGCGACCGCATCGATTACGCGAAGCTTCCAGACCACGAGAAGCATATTTTCATCTCGAACCTGAAATATCAGACTCTGCTGGATTCGATTCAGGGTCGCAGCCCGAACGTGGCTCTGCTGCCGCTGGTTTCTTTGCCAGAGGTCGAAACCTGGATTGAAACTTGGTCGTTCTCAGAAACCATTCACTCTCGTTCATATACTCACATCATCCGTAACATCGTTAACGATCCGGCGATTGTGTTTGATGACATCGTAGAGAACGAGCACATCATCAAGCGCGCAAAAGATATTGCACACTTCTATGACGATCTGATTCAGGCTACGAACGACTACCACCGTTTTGGTGAAGGTACGCACGAGCTGAACGGCGAAACAGTCACTGTTAACCTGAATGACCTGAAGAAGAAACTTTACCTGTGTCTGATGTCTGTCAACGCGCTGGAAGCCATCCGTTTCTACGTCAGCTTTGCATGTTCATTCGCGTTCGCTGAGCGTGAACTGATGGAAGGTAACGCGAAAATCATCAAACTGATTGCGCGTGATGAAGCACTACACCTGACCGGTACTCAGCACATGGTCAACCTGCTACGCAACGGTATGGATGATTTTGCATTCTTGCAAATTGCTGAAGAGTGTAAACAAGAATCTTTCGATCTGTTCAAGCAAGCTGCTGAGCAGGAAAAAGAGTGGGCATCTTACCTGTTCAAAGACGGTTCAATGATCGGTCTGAACAAAGATATCCTGTGCCAGTACGTTGAATACATCACTAACATCCGTATGCAGGCGGTTGGCCTTGAGCCAGCATACCCAGGTGCAACCAGCAACCCAATTCCATGGATCAATGCTTGGTTGTCTTCTGACAACGTACAGGTAGCACCACAAGAAGCGGAAATCAGTTCATACCTTGTCGGCCAGATCGATAACGAAGTTAGCTCAGACGACTTCGAAGGTTTTGAACTGTAATGGCGAACATCAAAATCAACAAAATCGTCAACATTGAATCTAACCCGTCTAATACGCTGCTGGAAACCATGGAGCAAGCTGGGTTAGATCCAGAGTACAACTGTCGTGACGGCCACTGTGGCGCATGTCGTTGTACCCTACTTTCAGGTGAAGTCGAATATGTTGGTTTTGCGATGGCTTATACCGAGAGCAACGAAATATTGCCGTGTATTTGTAAAGCTAAAACGGCTCTGGAGCTGACCGACGTCAACTACCGAATCAAAGCCAAACGCGCGTAAATCATAAAGACAAAAGCCAGAGCAGTGCTCTGGCTTTTTCATTTCTGTTCCGTTGTAACGGTATCGTTCTATTCCATCAGCCCACCAAACAGAATTTCATCTGCGGTTCCCATGGATACGGACTTATTGGCGATCTCACGACCGTCGTCATCAAATAGAGACAAGCGATATCCCTGATAACTCAGGTTATTGTTATCTACCGGTGCATGAAGCCATAACGACACAACGTCACGATGGACGCTACCAAGTGCTTCTCCCAAAATCACTTTTTGACTTGCCACCTCATACCAAACCAAAATTCTTGATTGATGGAACATACCAGCCTCCTGCCGAAATGGTTCAAACGAGATTTCAGTGTACAAATAAAAAAGTGCTAAAGACGGCTCATTTTTAAGACAAAATCGGGAGGGCCACGGAAATCAGGCGCTTAACAATTAGACGAATTTTGAATAGAAGGAAATGGTCAAAAGAGGTTTGGTAATAAGCAAACAAATCATCTGCTTATTACCATTTAACGAACAACGTTTTATTTTATATGCAATTACGCGATATGAACTTAACTATCCATTCAGCACATTGGCAGGCAGATACAACTCTTTTACCGTCAACACTGAACCATATTTAGCCAGCACGGGTTTACCGGAGAGATAGCGGCGCAACATGTCTGCCGCAACGGTGCCTATCAGCTCTTTTTGCTCTTGCTGGCTGTATGTGCGGCTGAACTTCAACAATTGCCCCCATTCACCTTGTGGAGCCGACAGCGCCACACTGAACGTGCCTTCACTCAACGCGCCCGTCACAATCGCCAGATCAGTGCTGCATTTGTCTTTGGTTGCTCCTGCAAGTGCAAATACGGCTGCCAGCGGGTCTTTCTCACCAAGACCAGCATCGGTACGATGGCTCAGAATCCAGCTATGACCGCTCAAGCGCTCAACCTGTTCGTTGCTCAATAACCAATTTGACAGCCAGCCTTTGGTTGCCTGCTCGGCGATCGACAGTGACAGACCTTTTTCTTCAATCAAATGACCGATGTGCGCCAACATAGGTTCATCAACGCTGACAACATGCTGTTCAAGATGTGAATAAATCAGTTGCAGCAGTTTAACGCGTGTCTCCAAATCGTTGCGCGGCCCAAACAGCTTCACCTCAATGAAGGGCAAGTAAGAGCGGTAGCCCAACACGTAGTCTTTTGGTAGCTGAAGTTTATCCAGTTTATCGGAGATACCGGATTCAGACGTCCCGAAGGTATAAAGGCGACTGCATTCAAGCCCAGCCTGATTTGGAAAAAGTGCATGCAGGTCAGGCAGAATCTGTTCACTGACCATACGTTTGAATTCTTTTGGTACACCCGGTGTGAAATAGAACCAGCAATCATTAATCTGCATTTTGAAGCCGCAGGCAGTGCCGATCGGATTATCAATGATCGTTGCTTTTTCAGGTAACATCGCTTGTTTAATGTTGCTCTCTGGCATTTTCACCTGGCGCTGCGCGAAAAAGGCCTCCAGCACTTTCAACCATTCAGGGAAAAGAACCAGTTGTTGTTCGGCGGCCTGTGCAGCGGCGGCGGCGCTTAAGTCGTCGGAAGTCGGTCCTAAACCACCATTCACGATAACGACATCACTGTTGAAGCTGAGCATCATCAGCTCTTCAACCAAAGCCGATTTTTCATCCCCTACCGTCGAGCGTTTAGAGAGCGAGAAACCACTTTCAAAAAATTCTCGTGCCAGCCAAGCGGCATTGGTATCGGTGATGTCACCGTGCAGTACTTCCTCACCAGTACTTAACATCGCTATTTTCAGCATATCTATGACCTTATTTGGGTTCTTTGTGACACCATTCTTTGGCCACTATATCGTTGAATGGCCCAGTATCTCTATCAGTTTTGTGTCAATAAGCGATTTGATTATTTTCATCCCCGCTACTTTAATAGATAATTGTGATACTGATCATTATTATAAAACAACGTCTTGGAGCTACCGTGTCAATAAAACGCATCACTGCATTGATGTTATCGTTACCCGCTTGTGCCCACGCAGCACAATACGATATCAGCCCACACATCGAATTATCCTACTCGGTAGAGTGCCAAACCGTCAGTTGCAACAACGAATCTCCATACCGCTATAAAGCGGTTTCACCTCTGGCAATGAACTTGGATGGTGAGCAAGAGCTGAAAGTGGATGAACCTGCACTCCCCCGCTACCTGACGCCATCTGATACTAAAGATTGGGATTACCTGAAAGATCAAACGTATACCATTCTGGGTTTGAGTGTCGTGACCGTTGGTCTGATGACACTGCTGCCAGAGTCCATCACCAAGTGGGATGAAGATGACCGTAACCTGAGCGGTTTGGGGCAGAAATGGTGGGACAACGTTTCTCAGGGACCGACCTGGGACCGAGACGAGCACTACCTCAACTACGTCATGCACCCCTATTTTGGTGGTGTATACTACACTGCGGCGCGTCATGCCGGTTTCAATGAGTTTGAGTCATTTCTTTATTCAGCGGCAATGTCCGGGCTATTTTGGGAATACGGGGTTGAAGCTTTTGCAGAAGTACCGTCGTGGCAGGACCTTTTTATCACTCCATTTTTTGGTGCCGTGGTTGGTGAAATGATGTTTGAGGCAGAACAGGACATCGTGGATAACGGCGGTGAAGTTTTGGGCTCTGAAAGCGTCGGTAGCGTCACCCTATTCTTCTTAAACCCGGTCGGTCACATTCACGGATGGGTGAGTAACGCCTGGGGCGGTTCAGCCGAATTCCAGTTTGAAAGTAATCCATGGTTTGGCAATCAGGATGCGGCCAAGTTTGCCCTCGACTCAGGTGCGACTTACGACACCCAGTTCATTGGCGCCAGTTTTAAAGTGACGTTCTAATTTATCCGAGTTGTAAAAAAAGCGCCTGTAGGCGCTTTTTTATTGGCTTAACGTTCTACCTGCTGGCGATGTTGTGTTTCCCACAGCAAATGAAACTTCTTGCCTGCCGGCTGATCAACTCGAGCGTACGTATGCGCCCCGAAATAATCGCGTTGCGCTTGAAGCAGATTGGCAGGCAGCACTTCGCAGCGAAGCGCATCGTAATAACTCAGCGCAGACGTCAGACTCGGCATCGGAACTCCACTGAACATCGATTGAGCTGCAATTTGACGCCATCCCGGCAGTCTATCTGACAATGCAGAGGCAAACTCAGGGGCAAGCAACAGATGCTCTAACTCTGGCTGAGACTGATAAGCCATCGCAATCTGATGTAGGAAACCCGCTCGAATAATGCAGCCTGAGCGCCAAATGCGCGCGATATCAGCAAAATTCAGTTTCCACCCTTCTTTGTCTGACGTAGTTTTCATCAGGTCAAAGCCTTGCGCGTAAACCGCGAGCTTAGCGCAATAGAGCGCTGATTCCAGATCACGCAGAACGGTATCCAGACAGTAGTCAGCGATCATTGTCTGCGCAGGCAGTTGTTTACTGGCTAACGAACGGCGCGCCTTGTTTGCGCTCAAGGCACGAGCAAATACAGCCTGAGCCAGGCTTGGCGCCGGGCAACCGGTTTGCAAGCTGTTCACCGCCGTCCACAATCCGGTACCTTTTTGTTCGGCGGTATCAAGGATCATATCAACCAGCATCGCACCTGTTTGCGGATCTTGTTGTTGCAGAATATCCGCACTGATTTCCATCAGGTAGCTATTCAGAACGCCCTGATTCCAGCCTTCGAACACCTGACCAATCTCTTGTGCCGACAGCGTCATCACGTCACGCAGGTATTGGTACGCTTCACAAATCAGCTGCATGTCCGCGTATTCAATCCCGTTGTGCACCATTTTAACGTAATGGCCAGCACCTGCAGGCCCCAGATATGCGGCGCAAGAGTCACCTTGTTGATGGGAATCAATCGGTTTACCAGCAGCATCGACTTTTGCAGCAATGGCTTGCCACATTGGCTCGATGAATGCCCACGCTTCTTGATCGCCGCTTGCCATAAGAGACGGGCCGTGACGCGCACCTTGTTCTCCCCCAGAGACGGCGGTGCTGAAGAAACGTAAACGGCCCGTATAAACGTGTTCGCGACGTTCAGAATCCGTCCACAAGCTGTTACCCGTATCGATAACAATATCCTGAGGTTCTAAACCCGCATCCAGTAACTGTGTGATCACTTGATCGACGATATCGCCGGCCGGAACTGAAAGTGCAATCACCCGCGGTTTATCCAGCAAACTCAACAGATGAGCTAAATCATCCGCCGCGGCAAACTGTCCTTTGCCTGCGATCGTACTCAGAGACGCCGCTTCTTGCAGGGTGCGTATTCGATTCGCCTGATTTAAGTCGTATCCGGCAACCTTGATCCCGTGATCAACCAAATTCAGTGCCAGGCTTTTGCCCATCACACCCAGCCCGATCATGGCGATTTGGAAACTCATAACTTGGCTCCCAGTTGGCTAATCGCGGTGAGTGCCTGAGCCACCACGTCGTCCAGTGATTGAGAAATATCGACAAAGATGGCCTCTCCAGCCTGCGGCTCAACCAAGGTCGCGAACTGGCTTTTCAGCATCTTTTCACCCTGAAAGTAGTGGTCGGAGCGCTGTTTAAGGCGTGACCAGATGGTGTCGTAATCACCCTCTAGGTAAACAATCACCAGCTCTTCGTTGTTGGTGCGCAAAATATCACGATACTCTGGCTTAAGAGCCGAACAGGCAATCACTGCCGATTCTTGCTCGATAAAGAGGCGATTTAAAGTTTGCAGCCAGCCGTAGCGGTCTTCATCCGTCAGAGGAATCCCCTGACGCATTTTTTCTACATTTTGTTGTGGATGGTAATCGTCACCATCAAAGAATTTCAGGCCCAGCGCTTCGGCAATTTTGCTACCAATCGAGCTTTTTCCGCAGCCAGAAACCCCCATCACTAATATTTTTCTTGGTTTCATAGGACAATACTTCCCTAAGGCCCCACAGAATGGGGCCGCTCTACAAAAAAGTTATATCGCTTGGTTTATTGCCACCACATTGCCAACTGAGGGAATGCGATAACCAGAGCCAGCACGAAAATCTGCATGAAAATGAACGGGATCAGCGAGGTAAAAATCAAACCCAGACTGATGTCTTTCGGCGCCACGGACTTGAGATAAAACGCGGCCGGGCCAAAAGGTGGCGACAGGAATGACACTTGCATGTTCAGACAGAACACCACGCCGAACCAAATCGGGTCAAAGCCCAGATTACTGATGATTGGTACGAAAATAGGCATTGTCAGGAGTGCAACACCAACCCAGTCGAGGAACATCCCCAACACCAGCAGAATCACCATCATGATGAGCAGTGTGGCCATGGCGCTACCGCCAGACAGAGCCAGAATGGTTTCTTCAACGAAATCAATACCGCCCATCAGGTTGTAAACCCCAACTAACGCGCTCGCACCGATACCAATCCAGATGATCATCCCGCAGGTACGCATCGTCGCGACGGCGCTATCTTTGAGCATATTCCAGCTCATTTCACGGCGGATGATGGCACTGATCATAATGCCCACAACACCCAAAGCTGACGCTTCAGTGACGGATGCAATACCGGTGTAGATACTGCCCAGTACAACCGCCACAGACAGCAGCGGGAAAAACAGTGCTTTAAAGTAATTCGGATGTTCTGTTTCTTCTTCCAGCTCTTCTTCAAAGCTTGGAGCCAGAGAAGGATTCAGGTAACAACGCACCAATACGTAAGCGATGTAACACGCAGCCAGAATAAACGCGGGCAGGAAAGCAGCTTTAAACAGGTCGCCAATCGACACGCTCGCGGTCATACCGTAAATAATCAGAACGATACTCGGTGGCAGCATGGTGCCCAATGCGCCGCCTGCACACGTGGTACCGATCGCCAGTTTGCGGTCATAACCCAAGCGCAGCATTTGTGGCAGCGCGAGAATACCCAGCAGTACCGTTTCACCGCCGATAACGCCAGACATGGATGCCAAAAGAACCGCAACCAACAGCGTCTGAACCGCAACACCACCGCGCACTTTACGACCGACAGACTTCATGGCATCAAACAAGTCGCGAGCGATCCCTGAGTGATCCAACATCGCCGCCATCAGAACGAACATAGGAATGGCTAGGAAGATGTAGTCAGAAGCAAAGCTGTACATACGGCTGGTTACCAGTGGAATTGCATCCACACCAAACCAACCCAGAGTGAAAAAGATAGCGACAAAACCAGTGACGAACGCCAGCTGCATACCCGTGAGCAGCAGGCCGATCATCATCGCCAGCATCAGGAGGCTGCCCCACTCAATACCAATTGAAGAAAGATCAAACATCGTGTTTATTCCTCAGGGCTTGAATCTCTTGAATCAAATGCAGCACAAACTGCACGACCAGAATCACTAACGTGATGAAGATAACGGCTTTCAGAAGTGCCGGATACGGAGGGTTAAACGCCGAACCTGAGGTTTCCAGACGCATCTCACCCCATGGAGCAAACCAGGACGCTTCTACCGTAACGTAAGAGGCGTACGCCATCATGCCCGCAAACGCGAGACCGACAATGTGATGCACCAGATTCAGATAATGTTTAGTGCGACGCGAAACGTGATCGTAAATCAGCACTACACGCACATGTTTGTCGGCTGCCATCGCATACACACCGCCAAACACAAACAGTGTTCCGCCAACAAAGGCAGCAGTTTCATGTACCCACGTTGTTGGGGCGTTGAACGCGTAGCGCATCACTACTTCATAAAAGGAAATCGCAACCGTGAACAGAAACAGCAAGCTCAGCGCGTTGCCCAGACGCAGAATCCAGCGATCCAGCGCGTTTTTCGGCTGCTCATCATGGATAGACGCAGCAGGTAGCTTATTCTCGCTCATAACGAACTCTTGTTTAAAACGAGAGGGCAAAACTGCCCTCTCTCAAATGAAGGAAATAGCGGTAATTAAAGTAGGTCGTTGTTTTCCAGGAACTGGGTTACAGAGTCATACACTTTCTGTGCATTTGGAGAACGCTCTGCAAACACTTTCCATTGGCTACGTGCGATTTCGCGGAATTTCTTGCGCTCTTCGTCTGACCAGTTGTGAATCGTAATTTTCGGATTTGCGCTCGCTTCTTTCACTGCCGCCTGGTCAGCAATTTTCAGCTGAGTGGTGATGTCATAAGAGAAGTCGCGTACTGATGTTTCCAGAATCTGTTGCAGATCCGCTGGCATTTTGTCCCATTTCTTCTGGCTGATTGAAATATCGATCAGTGGCAGAGAGTGGAAACCAGGCTGAACTGGATGCACCGCGATGTCGTTCATGCCCGCTTTTTGGTTGGTCGAGAACACGGTATAGTCCGCCGCATCGATAACACCTTTGCTCAGGCCAGTAAATACTTCAGAACCTGGTAGGTTAACAGGCGTTGCACCGGCTGCAGCAAATACCTGTTGAACCAGACCTTCCGGCGCACGCAGCTTCAGACCTTTCAGATCCGCCACACCATCAAGAGGTTTTTTCGATACCAGAGATTCAACGCCCGTTGTCGAGGCACCGATGAAATGCACGCCGTATGGTTTGTAAAGTTCCGTTAAAAGTTCGTTACCACCGCCGTAGTTCATGTACTGAAGCAACTGGGTTGTGTCAGACCAAGCACCGACCATGTTACCCAGCAGACCAAACGCAGGATCCTGACCTGAGAAAAACTCCGTCGCGGTGACGTGACCATCAAGAATACCCATCTTGATAGCGCTCAACGTTTCCGTGTGTTTGACCACCGCACCCACTGGCAGTAAATCGATATCGATACGACCACCCGACATTTTTTCGACACGGTCAGCCCAGTTTTGTTGGATTTGGAAGTTGCGGTCACCTGATGGGTCAGAAGACTGAATCTTGAGTTTGAAATCCGCAGCCATTGCAGACATGGATACTAAACCTGTCACCGCGGCAGCGATAAGCGTTCTCGTCATAGCTTTCATTGAATCGTCCTTAAGAGTTTCACGTAAAAACCGGTTTATGTTTTTATGTTACCGGTAACTTGCAGGGTGAATGTTACTGGTAACTCCTATATTGTGTCCATGAGATCGATCACAGCTTTTAAACAATTATTAACATCCCTCTCAACAACAGATGCTTTCTGATAACCTCACCTATAAATCACTGTTTCAATGAGCCAAAATTGTGCTGAGGTTTGAAATATTGAAACTTGCCCCATTCCGTCCTCCAAAAAATTGACTTTCATCAATCCCCGACGCCTCACAACACCTAAACTCATAGAAAAGGATGACCAAGGTGAAGTTTGGAGGCCGTTATGACTTGTACTTTTATTGTAAATTTTGTGGGCACAGCAACGCCGTCCACCATTAAACAACTGGCCGCTATCACTCATGAAAATGATGGTAAGTGGCTAATCAGCAAAGTAAATTTCATTGAAGATCAAGTAGCTGCGGTGATTAAGGTTGAAATGCCGCTCGCTAAAGCACAAGTCGTCAAAGAAGCATTCCAGTCCTACCCGGATCTACTGGTACAAATAGTAGACTGCGATACGAAACCGCACAAAGAAGACACCATTTACCAGTTGCGGTTAGATGCCAATGATCGCTACGGCATCGTCAACGAGATTACCCACGTGCTTGATAGCCAAGGCATCAGTATTCTCGATATGGACTGCCAACGCGTATTCATTGCCGGTGGCGGCGGTGTGAGTTCCAGTTTGTTCACGGCCAATATGGCAATTCGCCTGCCACCAGAAATAGACATTGATGATGTCGCCAAAGAGCTCGAAGCCCTGAGTGAAGACACTCGGGTCATTCTGGAAGCATAACAACACACAAGAATGTATCGATGTTCGGGAGGCCTGTGGCCTCCCTTTTTATTTAGTGTTTTATTTAACCCGTGAATATTTTTCTTGAAGCAGCTAACAATCTTGCTTGATGCGGTTGAATTCTCGTACTTTTCTACCACGCTTAAAGCGGGATCTCGGTCCCAACATAATTCCAATAAATAACAGTCCGAAACAAGAACAGCGTACATCAATTGGTTGGGTAGGAAACGTCATGTTGAAGCTTAAGAACATTAGGGTCAGCTATAAGCTGGCTATTATTCTATTGGTTGGCATCATAGGGTTTGTCAGTCTGTTATTCATTGCCGCCACAGCATTGAAAAACAATTTAGTTGCCGAGCGTGAGGCACGCCTCAATGCCGTCATTAACACCACACTTTCCCAGATAGCCTATCTGGAAAAATCACAGCCTAAACAACAAGCTCAGGAAGCGGCGAAAGCCCTGATCAATTCAGTCCGTTTTGATAGCGATAACTATCTGTTTGTTATTGATGAGTCTCGTCAGGTGGTTGTTCATCCTTTGCGCCCAGATCTGGTGGGCCAGCAAATGGGCAATGATCGAAGCGGCGAGGACAGCTTCTGGTACACCATGGTTGATTTAGCCAGAGGCGGTCAACATGGCGTACTCACCTACTCTTGGAAAACCGCATCTGGCAAAGAAGCAGACAAACTTTCCGCCGTTCATGGTTTTGCCCCATGGGGATGGATTATTGGTTCAGGGATGCTGCTGGATGATATCGAACGAGCGGTCGAAAAACAGTTCTGGAACATGGCCGTCGCCACTCTGATTGCCATTATCGTTATGGCTGTTTTTGGCATTGTCATTAGTCGCGCGATTGTGAATCCTCTCGAACAAATCAAAGATTCGATGAAGAAGGTGGCCCAAGGGGATCTGACAGCCACCATACCAGTTGAGGGTAACGATGAAATCGGCATTGTGGCACTTCGTATCAACGAAAGTGTCGCGTCGATGCGTGAGGCGTTAGTGGAATCGGTCAAATCTGCCAGTGAAGTCGCTGAGGCAGCGATTCGTATTGCCTCTTCCGCCGAGGAAACCAGTCAGGCTGTTGTGAGCCAGCGCGATCAGCTCAGTCAGTTGGCAACCGCGATGAATGAAATGAGTGCGACCGTCGCTGACGTTGCAGGTCACGCAGAGGAAACGGCTCGAGACACCATGGATGCGAGTACAGAAGCTGGACTGGGTGACAAAGATGTGCACTCCAGTGTCGACAGCATTAAGGCGTTATCTCACGAACTTGAGTTGGCAACGGAGCAAGTGAATAAGCTCAAGGAAGGTGTCATGCAGATCAGCGAGGTCACAGCGGTTATCAGTGGCATTTCAGAGCAGACTAACCTGCTGGCACTGAACGCAGCGATTGAAGCCGCCCGGGCAGGTGAACAAGGACGAGGCTTTGCCGTAGTCGCAGATGAAGTGCGCAATCTCGCGAGCCGCACTCACCACTCGACCGATGAGATTCAAACCACCATTAATCGTCTGCAACAATTGGCCGTCACAACGGCGACTGCGATGCAGAAGAGTCAAGAGCTTGCCTACAACAGCGTAGAACGCGCTGAAAATGCGGGAAGCGATTTGTCACTGATCGTCAATCATATTCAACATGTGAGCGACAAAGCGACACAAATCGCCACTGCGGCGGAAGAGCAAAGCGCAGTCGCTGAAGAGATGAACCGCAATGTCAGTGGTATTAATGATGCCGCGCTTGAAATGTCGCAGGCGGCGAACTATCTGGCCGAAGAGAGTGAAAAACTGGCTGACCTGTCACGCCAACTGGATGACAAACTTCTCCACTTCAAGCTTTGAATCCGCACAAACAAAAAATCCACCGCTAGCGGTGGATTTTTCTATTCATCAGCAATCGATTATTTTACCGACCACAGAGACAGTGAGCGTTTAAAATCGTCGTAACCAAATTCGTTCAGCTTCTGAATTTCGCCCGAGGTGCGTTCACAGTACACCGATGGCATTTTCAGGCCGTTGAACCAGTTCAGTTTCACCATGGTGTAACCCGCACTGTCGAGGATATGCAGTTTCTGACCGACTTTTAGCGGCTCATCGAATTTCGCAACACAGAACTGGTCGCCAGCCAAACAAGAACATGAGCCGATCACGTACTCATGTTCACCGTTCTCGCTGGCTTCCAATACTGATGCTGGCTCTTTGTAGATCAGCGTATCCAGACGGTGCGCTTCCGTTGCCGAGTCAACGATGGCAGTTTTCATGCCGTTTTCAACGATGTCTACCACCGTGACCACAAGGTCGGTCGTTTTGGTGATCACAGCTTCGCCCGGTTCCAGATAAAGCTGAACGCCGTGCTTTTCCGCAAAGGCTTTCAAAGCCAGCCCCAGCTTCTCAACATCGTAGCCCGGCCAGGTGAAGAATACACCGCCGCCCAGACTCACCCAGTCCAGCTTGTTCAGGTATGAACCAAAACGCTCTGAAATGGAGTCCAGCAGGTGGATAAACGCATCCACATCTTTGTTTTCACAGTTCATGTGGAACATGACACCGTTAATGGTATCGAATACCGCCGGATCGATATGATCAGCCTGTACACCCAGACGAGAGAACTGGCGTGCTGGGTTCGCCAAATCCTGGCCCGCATAGCTGACGCCCGGGTTCAGACGCAGGCCCAAAGACGCTTTACCTTCCACCAGGTGACGGTACGCACTCAGTTGAGACTGAGAGTTGAAAATCATTTTGTCGCAGATGTCTGCCACTTCTTTAACGTCATCTTCGCTGTAACCCACACTGTAAGCGTGCGTTTCACCACCGAAAGTATCGTAACCCAGCTTCACTTCAAATGGACCAGAGCTGGTTGTACCGTCCAGATACGGTTTGATGATGTCAAAAACACCCCAGGTTGAGAAACACTTCAGTGCCAGTACCAGCTTTACGCCGGAAATGTCTTTCAGACGTTTAGCGATTTCGAGGTTCGCAATCAGCTTACCTTCGTCAATCATGAAGTATGGGGTTTTCAATTCGCTTTTTTGCATCTTTTAGGTTCCTGAATGCTGCCAAACAGTGGCAACAGTTTCTGAATCTTTAAATGGAAAAAACAGCCATCACGAATGACGGCTGTTTGTCTCATCTTGAACCAAAAGGTGGCATACCTTTTAGTCGCTTTGATTAATTAAGAATGTTGATAACCGGTTTGCCAGGCTGCAATTCCTGAACTTCCCAGTCCAGACCGATGGACGGCATGGTTTCCAGGAATGGGTCCGGGTTCAGCTGCTCCATGTTAAACACGCCAGCCTCTGCCCATTCGCCGCGGAAGAACTGAAGCGCAGCAGTGATTGCCGGCACACCCGTGGTGTAAGCAATCGCCTGATGCTCAACATCTTTATAAGCGACTTCGTGATCAGCGTTGTTGTAAATAAATACACTACGCTGTTCGCCGTTTTTCTTGCCCTGAACCCAGGTACCGATACAAGTCAGACCAGTATACCCTGGAGCCAGAGATGTTGGATCCGGCAGTAGCGCCTTCAGAACGTGCAGTGGGTGTACCACTGTACCATCCTGAAGCGCAATCGGATCCGGACTTAACAGACCGATGTCACGCATGCAGTTGAAGTAGTTCAGGTAACGGTCACCGAAGCCCATCCAGAACTCAATACGCTTTGCAGGAATAAATTCCTTCAGTGAACGCACTTCATCGTGTGCCATTGAGTACACTTTGAAAGGACCACATTTAGGAAAATCAAATTCCATCATACGAGTGTGGCATGGTACACGCTTCCATTCGCCCTCTTCCCAGAAGAAAGAGTCGCCCTGAATTTCCAACATGTTGGTTTCAGGATCGAAGTTAGTGGCGAATTTCTTGCCATGGTCGCCCGCGTTGATATCCATCACATCGATAGACTCAATCTCATCAAACAGGTGTTTTGCAGCATACGCTGCAAACACGCTCACCACACCCGGATCAAAACCTGCACCCAGAATACCGGTGATACCAGCTTGTTTGAACTTTTCGCGGAACGCCCACTGTGGGTCGTATGCTTCAGGAACCAGTTGACCTTCAGAACACAGGTCCACCGCAACAGAAGTGTCCAGATAGGACACTTTTGCACGGTAACAGGCTTCCATAATTGGCACGTTGACCCAAGGTGGTCCAGCGTTGATCACAAGATCAGGCTGAACCTCTTCGATTAACGCTACTAGTGCGTCTACATCGTCAGCATTTACTGCACGAGCTTCTAGCTTCTTAGTAGAATCTTTCAGGTTTTGTTTGCCCTTGATTGATTCAATGATCTTCTCACACTTCCCAATTGAACGGGAAGCAATGGTAATATCACCCAGCGCGTCGTTGTTCTGTGCCGCTTTATGTGCGACCACCCAGCCAACGCCGCCCGCCCCAATCTGTAGAATTGACATAGTATCCGTTTACCTTTATTTCGCTAGCTCTTCCGCTAGAGTTTCAATTTTAGCCAGTAGAGATTCGAAGTCCGAAATCTTCAAGCATGGGTTCAAGATTGTGAATTTCAAGGCAGTTTTGCCATCCACAATGGTTTCGCCAAGTACTGCGACACCACGTACCAGAGCTTGCATACGAACGACTTTATTCAGTTCATCCATATCAGACGCCTGGTTGTTTACCGCGCGGAATAACACGGTAGACAGAGATGGTTCAGCCAAAAGCTCGAAGGCTTTATGCTGACGAACCAATTCGGCCACTTGTTGAGTTTGCTCCAGCAAGTGATCGTACATTGCGCCCATTTGTTTAGGACCCACGTTTTGCATGGTCATAAACACTTTCAGAGCGTCAAAGCGTTTTGTTGTTGAGATAGACTTATCAACCAGGTTTGGCAGAGTGTCATGCTCACGGTTCAAGTAATCTGCATGGTGCAGCAGGAACTTGAAGTTGCTCTTATCTTTCAGCAGCAGTGCGCCACAACTGATGGTTTGGAAGAACAGCTTATGGAAGTCAACGCTGACTGACTGAGCACGTTCGATACCGCTCAGACGATCTTTATGGCTGCTCAGAATCAGTGCGCCACCGTAAGCACTATCAACGTGCATCCACATCTCGTGCTTATCAGCAACATCCGCGATGGTCACCAAGTCGTCGATTGCACCGTGGTCCGTTGTACCTGCAGTACCGACGATAGCAAATGGGATCAGACCTTCCGCTTTCGCTTGTTCAACGACAGCTTCCAGCTTAGTCACATCCATTGTACCGTTAGGCAGAGCGTCAACCGCCAGGATCGCTTTCTCACCCAGCCCCATCCAAGAAGCAGACTTCTGAACAGTGAAGTGAGATTTCTTCGAGCACACAATACGCAGTTTGTCCGCGTACTCTGGCAGACCCAATTTCTGAATCGAGTGACCGCTCAGCTTGTCTGCAATCCAGTCACGTGCCAGCATCAGACCCATTTGGTTGCTCTGAGTACCACCACTGGTGAAGATACCGTCCGCTTGCGCGCCCAGTTCGTATTTCTCACACATCCAGTCAATCACTTTCTGCTCAACAAACGTTGCTGCAGAAGACTGATCCCATGAATCCATTGATTGGTTCAGAGATGCGATGATCGCTTCCGCTACAACGGAAGGCATCAGCGGTGGCGTGTGCAGGTGCGCGATACAGTCTGGGTGCTGAACGATGATTGAGTTCTTCGCAACCAGTTCCGCAGTTTCAGAAATCACGTCTTTCAGAGATGCGTTCTTGTTATCCAGATCAACAGCATAAATCGCTTCTTCCAGCGCTTTAGGGTCGATACCTGAATATGGCGCATTCACTTCTTCAAACACGGCTTTCATCGCAGCAGTGGTGTGGTTCATCACTTGTGAGAACTCTTGGCTGCCCATGTGACCGGTGTGAATGAAGTGTTTTTTCCACTCTTGGTTTGCTTGCTCCGGATCTTTCTGACCGCCACCAGCGGCAAGAATCGCTTCTTCCAGTGTGCGCAGGGCAAAGTCGATCTGCTCAAATGAGATGATCAGCGGTGGAAGGAAACGAATCACAGAACCTTCACGGCCACCTTTCTCAACCATCAGACCGCGCTCCAGCGCTGCACGCTGAATGCCCAGAGTCAGTTGAGGTGCCGCTTTTGGCTCACCAAATTTGTTCAACTCGCCGCTTGGATCTTTAATTTCCAGACCCAGCATCAAGCCTTTACCACGTACTTCTGCAACACAGTTTACGCGGCTTTGAATTTTTTCCAGACCCATACGTAGGTATTGGCCTTTAATATTTGCCTGTTCAACCAGGTTATCACGCTCAATGATTTCCAGTGCTTTAGCACCCGATACCATTGCCAGCTGGTTACCACGGAATGTACCTGTGTGCTCACCTGGACGCCATGTGTCGTGCTGCTTGTTGATCACCAGCAGTGACATTGGCAGACCGCCACCGATTGCTTTTGACAGACACAGTACATCAGGAACGATACCCGCTTCTTCAAATGCAAAGTTGTAGCCAGATTTACCCACACCACACTGGATTTCATCGAAAATCAGCAGGATGCCGTGCTCGTCACAGATGCGGCGAAGTTCACGCAAGAAGAATGCTGGAGCAGGAATTACACCGCCCTCGCCTTGTACTGGCTCGACGATGATCGCAGCTGGCTTCATGATGCCCGCTTCGTCGTCGTTCAGCAGACGCTCGATGTAACGGATGCTCGCTTTCGCGCCTTCATCGCCACCCAGACCAAACGGACAACGCAGGTTGTACGGGAATGGCATGAAGTGAACGTCAGACATCAGACCGGTACGACGTGCTTTAGTATTCAGGTTACCCATCATACCCATAGTACCGTTGGTCATGCCGTGGTATGCACCGCGGAACGCAAACATGGTGTTGCGGCCAGTGGTTTGTTTAGCCAGTTTGATTGCCGCTTCAACGGCGTCTGCACCAGATGGACCACAGAACTGAATCACACAGTTATTACCCAGCTCTTCAGGCAGGAATGCTTTAACGGCTTTGATAAAGTTGGTTTTTGCTTTAGTCGCAATATCCAGCGTTTGGTAAGGCAGACCTGAATCCAGTTGCTCTTTCAGAGCCTGGTTGATTTCTGGGTGGTTATAACCAAGCGCCAGGGTACCTGCACCCGCAAGACAGTCCAGAAAGATCTGGCCACGAGTATCTTCTACCAAACAGCCAAAAGCTTGTTTGATGGCGATAGGTAAACGGCGTGGGTATGAACGTACTTCAGATTCATGCTCAGCTTGTTCAAGGAGAATTTCATCTGGAGTAAGGTCATAAGTACCTTCTAAAACTGGTACTTGGTTGGAAAACATAGTTGCGATAGTGTTATCGACTTCAAAGGCTGTACTCATCTTCGTCCCCTTGAATGGTTAAAACTCTGTTCATTTCCCGGCAGTAAGTTGTTTTGAGAAATGACAAATAGCAAAACGTTCCGACTGAGTCCGCAGACAAATTCGGAAATACTGTAGGCCATCAGCTTGATGACAAATCACTAAAAACAGGAATCAAGGTTCGGTTATGCTGCTGTCCTGTCGAACAGGGCATAGAGGAAGTACAAAGCTGATTAATGTGTGTAAGTTAAGTGAGTTCAATGTTGGGTATCCCATTCACATGCTGTTCCCACAGCAAGAGTATCCCGTCTATCAGTAAAAGGACTTACTGATACCTACCCTACGTAATGTCCCAATCAGCCTGAATGGTCACTACGCGTATCCCCCGGAAGCACTGTCCGAGATTGGTGCGGAACTTAACACAAAATTGGCCTTATCCGCAATCATTTTTCATCGATAAATAACAACTAAATCAACAGAAAATATCACAATTATCTATTATTCAGAAAGTTATAAAATAGAGACCAGAAAAAGCCCTCATCACTAGGATAAGGGCTTGGTTTTATAACACATTTAGACAGTTTCTGTTTTAACAATCTGACTGAGTAATGTCTGTGCGACGTCGTCCGTCATTAAACCACTTGAACTGGTAAGTCCAAAGATGTCTACCCCATTGTCAATCACGATAGATTGCGTTTCGCCGCTGTCGTGCGAAACCTGCAATGTGACATCTTCAGCACCCACTACCACATCAATTTTGCTCAGCAACGTATTGAAGTCTTCACCAGAATCCAGCACCGCAGACAAATCAAGTTTGTCGGTATTAAACTCGAAGTTTTTCACCACATCGGTACTGTTATCGAGTGCGCTATCGAGCCAGGTAAAGACATTTGCTTGAGAGTCGCCTATCAACACGTCATTACCGACTGTCGCATTCACCACAGGGTCACCAGCTTCAGCCGAGAAAACGTGGTAAGACGGAGTGCTGTCGTCCGCATCCAGCGTAACTGTTGCAACATTACTGAACTCACCATCCGAGTCCACAGCCTGATAAGTAAAGGTAGAATCATCAACCACCGTTTCGGTACCAGACAGATGAGTCACCACATAGTTGGCACCCGATGAACCGTCATTGTTGGAGGCGGTAAAATCAAGGCCAATCACCGGATCATCTGACGACGCAGTGTACGAGTAGTCGCCATTTCCTTGATAAGAGATCGTGACTGGGTCGCTGTTTTCGAAATAGTAAGTCACGGTTGCAGCATGATTGGTATTCAGTCCATCCACCCCAAAACTGATGGTGTAGAGTGGATTTTCACTTAAGTCGACGTGCAACGTTTCTTGGCTGTTAATACCATTACCCGTTGCGACCGATAAACCAGTCCCTTGTTGAACCGTTTCAATCAAGGTCACCTGTTGTGATACTTCACTACCATTGCCCAATGTTTTGAACGCTGAGATGTAAATGGTGTTTCCGTTATCAAGAACGAACTGGTAATCATCATCGACAGGGATCAAAGAGCCATCATCTGTCGAACCAATCACCACTTCGTTACCTTCAGGTACATAAGTGATGTTGTTAGGATTGAGTAGAACCGGGTCTTCTAGTTGCCCTGAAACATACACATCCGCTGAAGTCAGCTCTCGGGTCACTCCATTTTCATCGGTGTAAAGAAGTGTTCCATTGTCAGGTAGAGACGTCAGTACAATGTTCAACTGCGTGCCAGTGAAATCATCGTCGACGTCAGAGATGTGGTCATTCGCTTCTACGTCTGAGTCAAATACAATGGTAACTTCTGAGCTGTTGCCTAAAAGCACTGTGAAATCTTCTGCGACAGGAGGCTCGTTAACGTTCAACTCTTTGAGTACCACATCCACATCTGTTGATTTCATTGCACCCAAACCATCCACTTCCGTCGCTGTAACGACCAGATTATGAATATTGGATTCCTGTTCAAAATCATTGGTAAAGGCCAGTACACCAAACGAGGTCAGATAGATAGCCCCGGTCGTAGCGTTGATCCAAAACAGTGGGTTATTGTTACTGTCATACACATTAGTTTTAATGCTGTAGGTAACGTTTTCACCGTCAGCATCGGTTGCTGACACTGTGCCGATCAAATCAGACTCTTCACTATCTTCTTCGTAAGTAAAAATATACTCGTCGTCAAAAATTGGGGCATTATCATCAAGATTAAGCTCACTTAGCTGAACATCGATCACTGTAGATTTCTGCTCGCCCAATCCTTCCACTTCCGTTGCCATAACCTGAATGGTATGCACATTAGGTGTATCTTCAAAATCGTTCGAGAACGCGGTGACGCCTGCCGCCGTCAAGCTGATGGCACCGCTGACTGCATCGATCTCAAACAAGGCTTCATTGGCATCGTTGTACACGTTGGTGGTGATGGAATACGTCACCGCCTCGCCGTCACCATCGGTGGCCGACACCGTACCAATCACATACTCATCGCTGCTGTTTTCATCATACGAGAACACATAACGTGGGCCGTCTTCGTTGTCCGGGTCATTCGGGTCGAACACCGGACCAAACTCATCCAGATTCAGCTCACTCAGCTCAACGGTGATATCCGTGGATTTCTGCTCGCCCAGACCCGCTACTTCTGTCGCGGTCACCACAATATCGTGCACATTGGGCGCGGTTTCGTAATCGTTCGAGAACGCGGTGACACCCGCCGCCGTCAGACTGATGGCACCGCTGACTGCATCGATCTCAAACAAGGCTTCATTGGCATCGTTGTACACGTTGGTGGTGATGGAATACGTCACCGCCTCGCCGTCACCATCGGTGGCCGACACCGTACCAATCACATACTCATCGCTGCTGTTTTCATCATACGAGAACACATAACGTGGGCCGTCTTCGTTGTCCGGGTCATTCGGGTCGAACACCGGACCAAACTCATCCAGATTCAGCTCACTCAGTTCAACGGTGATGTCCGTGGATTTCTGCTCGCCCAGACCCGCTACTTCTGTCGCCGTCACCACAATATCGTGCACATTGGGGGCGGTTTCGTAATCGTTCGAGAACGCGGTGACACCCGCCGCCGTCAAGCTGATTGCACCGCTGACTGCATCGATCTCAAACAAGGCTTCATTGGCATCGTTGTACACGTTGGTGGTGATGGAATACGTCACCGCCTCGCCGTCACCATCGGTGGCCGACACCGTACCAATCACATACTCATCGCTGCTGTTCTCATCATACGAGAACACATAACGTGGGCCGTCTTGATTGTCCGGGTCATTCGGATCGAATACCGGACCAAACTCATCCAGATTCAGCTCACTCAGTTCAACGGTGATGTCCGTTGATTTCTGCTCGCCCAGACCCGCTACTTCTGTCGCCGTCACCACAATATCGTGTACATTGGGGGCGGTTTCGTAATCGTTCGAGAACGCGGTGACACCCGCCGCCGTCAGACTGATGGCACCGCTGACTGCATCGATCTCAAACAAGGCTTCATTAGCATCGTTGTACACGTTGGTGGTGATGGAATACGTCACCGCCTCGCCGTCACCATCGGTGGCCGACACCGTACCAATCACATACTCATCGCTGCTGTTCTCATCATACGAGAACACATAACGTGGGCCGTCTTCATTGTCCGGGTCATTCGGATCGAATACCGGACCAAACTCATCCAGGTTCAGCTCACTCAGCTCAACTAAAATGCTGGTAGAATTCTGAACTCCAAGACCATCAACCTCAGTTGCCGTAACAATGATGTCGTGTACATTTGGGGCTTGCTCAAAATCATTCGAAAACGCAACGACCCCAGCGGGGGTCAAACTAATTTCACCAGTGACTTCATCAATTTCGAACAGTGTGTTGCCATTTGAATCAAATACATTAGTCGTGATGGCGTAAGTAACACTCTCCCCCTCTGCATCAGTTGCCTGCACGACGCCGATGACATCGCCATCACTACGATTTTCATCATAGGAGAAGCTGTAGCGTGGACCATTTACGTTTTCTGGGTCATTCGGATTAAATGCAGGTGGCGTATCTACCACCGCGATTTCTGCAACAAAATCAGTCAACGCTAAACTTTGAGTTGACGACAGACCCAAGCCTTGTAGACCTTGAGTTTCGAAATTGGTGGCTGCCAAAACTTCGTCACCCGTACGATCAATGCTTCCTGTCGCTGTAGGACTTGAACCATTTTGTCCTCCGGCAGCAGTGGCGAGTTCAGGGTTTTGTGTCGGGTCAGCACCTTGTTGAATTTGTTGCAAAATTTGTGCGATTTCACCATCGAGATTAGTTGGTGCAGCGTTACCGGGATTGACCAGTTCCGCTGTCACCTGAGGTGATGCATCATCACTAACCTGTACAACCACTTCTCCCGGTCTCAAAGGGGTGCCTGCGGCTTGCTCTCTGAATTGGCCATTGCGGTCAATGACAAGCGTGACGTTAGCTAACATAAAGGGGGTCAGAGTGCGAGTGTCCATGAGCGTATGTCCTTATATACATACGAAGAGGCGTTGGACTCCCACTGAACCCAACACCCATTTCGCCTATTCTCATGCTTTAAAACTAGTGATCCTGATATTGACAAGCAACTCAATATCTAGAGTAACGGCTCAAAAATTCACTAAGGTATCAATAATTAAGGAAATTAATCATTAGCACTTTTTTGAACTAATCTCTCACATTGATGATTTATCAACTAAGCTGTCAATAAACTTATGTTTGCCTGTGAATGCTCCAACCATCCTCTTTTCGGAGGACGCGCCTGAAGCAACAGATCATAAAAAAACCATAGGAGCCACCCTGTGAAACGGAACATTCCACTTCTAGCAGGATATTTGTTGTTATTACCTTTTCAAGCGTCAGCTCAAACTCTGGAACAGGCTGTCGCACTTGCTTTAGCAAACAATCCTCAAATCAAAGCGAGCTACAACCAATTCGTTAGTAATGTCAAAGACAGTGATGCCGCAGGCGGTGCGTATCTGCCAACGATCGATTTAGATGCCGGCATCGGTTATGAGGGTATTCGTCCGGCTGATTCAACGGGTAATGACGACACCGATCTGACCAGAAAAGAAGCCAGCATCATTCTTAATCAACTTTTATGGGACGGTAACGCCACGCTGAACGATATGGATCGCACAGCGGCCGATGCAGAATCCGTTCGCTTACAACTTCTGGACGATGCTTCCAACCTTGCCTTGGAAGTCACCAAAGTGTATCTGAATGCCGTCAAAGCCAAGGAAGTTCTGGCGCTGTCAGAGAGCAACCTCGCCGTACATAAAAAAATCTACCGCGACATCAAAAAGCGCGTAGATTCCGGCGTGGGGTCAACCGCAGACTTAACGCAAGTTGAGGCGCGGATCGCCAAAGCTCAGGGCAACTTACTTGCAGCGCAAAACAATTTGTTTGATACCCACACTCAGTTCCGTCGTCTGGTAGGTCAGGAACCGTTGGGACTGCTCTACCCGCGTGCGGATGTATCTAAAATTCCGCTCTCTCTGACCGATGCTTTAGTGGACGCATTCGATAATCACCCCGTGATTAAGATTGCTTCAGCGGATGTCGACTCAGCCCGTTTTCAATACAAACAATCCAAAGGCCCGAACTACCCGACGCTATCTTTAGAAGCACGACAAACCTGGCGGGATGATGCCGGTGGTGACGAAGGCAGTGCCAGCGAAACCGTGGCAATGCTGCGCCTGAAATACAATCTGTACAATGGTGGCAGCGATAGCGATCGCACTGAAAGTGCCGCTTATCAGCTAAACAAAGCCAAAGATCTCCGTGACAACGCGTATCGCGAAATCGAAGAAAGTCTGCGTTTATCGTGGAGTGCTTTGGATTTGACCTTGCAACAGAAAAACTTCCTTGCTGACCACGTAGACTCTGCATCACAAACCGTTATTGCCTACGAAAAGCAATACCGCATTGGTCAACGTACCCTGCTTGATTTGCTCAACACCGAAAATGAGCTATTCGAAGCGCGTAAAGATTATCTGGATGCCAACTACGCCGAACAGTATGCCAAGTACCGAGTCATGAACGCGATTGGGGTACTGATTGATGCGCTATTGGTTGATGTTCCTGAAGAATGGACGAAGAAAGTGGAGTACTGATATGAAAATGAAACTATATTCACTCTCCCTTTTGATGAGTTTGATGTCCTACTCTGCGGTGGCGAGTGACCAATATGATTACATCGAAACGCCTAAAGCTGATCAGATTGCCGACTTGCAGGACGACGACAATGACGGAGTGGTCAATGCCCGAGACATCTGCCCGGGTACGCCTGAGGGCGCTGAAATTGACAATGATGGTTGTGGCGAAGTGGTGCGCAATTCTGCGAAGCGCCAGTTGCACATCTTGTTCGCAAACGACTCCTATGAAATTAACCCGGTTTTCGCAGACCAGATTCAGTCGATGGCTGAATTTTTGAAAACCTATCAGAGTGCTTCAATTGAGATTCAGGGCTACACCAGTAAAGTGGGTACCAATGAATACAATCAGGAGCTGTCACAAAAGCGGGCTGAAGCCGTAGAGAAGAAACTGCTATCTTATGGCATTTCACCCAAACGTGTTCGCATTGTGGGTTATGGCGAAACTCGTCTGATCGATAATGGCGATAGCAACTCTGCGCACGCCGTGAACCGACGTGTGACGGCCACAGTGGTTGGCCTTAAAGAGAAAGTCGTCGAAGAATGGACCATCTTCTCGACACTGAAAAAGTAAACTTCCTGATGGCTCTAAAGAAAAAGGCCCCATTCTGGGGCCTTTGTTTATTTCAAATGCAGCAGGTTACTTGGCGACTTTCGGCAGCGACAGCCTTAACAACACATAACCCAATATCGCCGCGGTAGTAGAACCCATCAGGATACCCAATCGTGCATAGGTATCGTAATCAACATTCGCACTGCCAAACGCCAGTGAAGAGATGAAGATAGACATGGTAAAACCGATACCACACAGGACAGACACCGCGAAGATATGCTTGAAGTTAATACCTTCTGGTAGCTTTGCTACCCCGGCTTTCACCGCTATCACACTGAAGCTGAAAATACCCAGTGGCTTACCAATTAACAGACCCAACGCGACACCCAATGGTAAGGTTGACGCCAAGCTAGAGAACGATACACCTTCCAGTGAGATACCCGCGTTAGCGAAGGCAAACAATGGCAGAATACCGAACGCAACATATGGATGAAGTGCATGTTCCAGGTGCTTCAGCGGCGAGTGTTCGCCTTTGTTACCTTTTAGTGGGATCGCAAAGCCAATCACCACACCCGCCAGTGTTGCGTGTACGCCCGATTTCAATACCGCCACCCACAGAATCAAACCCACAATCAGATACGCACTGAGTTTGGTGACATGTTTGGCGTTGAGCATGAACAGGACAGCGGTCATGATGAAGCCAACGGTCAGCGCAATCGTCGATAAATCACTGGTGTAGAACAGGGCGATGATCACCACTACACCCAGGTCATCGATAATCGCCAGTGCCAGCAAGAACACTTTCAGGCTCAACGGAACACGCTTACCCAATAGCGCCATGATACCCAAGGCAAACGCAATATCGGTTGCCGCCGGAATCGCCCACCCCTGAATGGCTTCCGCATCACCAGAGTTGAACAGTACATAAATCAGTGCCGGAGCCAACATACCGCCCACTGCCGCGATCGCCGGGAAGATCGCCGTTTCACGCGACTTAAGTGCGCCTTCTAATAGCTCACGCTTTACTTCCAAGCCAATCAACAGGAAGAACACCGCCATCAAACCATCGTTGATCCAGTGAGATACAGACATACCAAACACATAGCTGTGCAGTGAGCCCTGATAAATTTCGTTTAATGGTGAGTTAGCAATAGCCATAGCAATCGCGGCTGCGATCACCAGAAGAATCCCCCCAGCCGACTCCAGCTTGAAGAAGTCGCGAATCATGTCAGTCATTCAATCGCCCTTATAATTATGTTAGTTAACGATAAACAGAAGAATACGAAAGAGTGTAGCCACTCGCAGAATGGTTGAAAAATCGCTTGTAATGAACCTTTAACTCGGAATATCCGAAGTATTCAGCAATTCACCACGTAATTTCTTTCACCATTAACCAAACCATAAGTATAGGAAATAAAACACAATATTTGGTAAAACATGCATAACAAAAACGGGAACCGCTAAGCGATTCCCGTTTAATATCGGTTAGTTAGTAAAAACTAATAGCCGGTCAACTGCATAAAACCTTCCGCATTATGCGAACCAACGGTATAGATAGGCCCCTCCCAGTACGGCAGGGCAAAAGGCAACCAGAGATGTTGATTTAAAACACTGGTCGTGAGGTTAATGTTTTTACTCGGAATGGAAATATGCCACTGCAACGGAACCATCTTACCGTTGGCTAAGGACGTCAGATGAACAGGTGTAATGTTGATATCCGATTCGCGCAGTGACATCACTTTGCCGTCATTGGTTGCCAGAGTGCCAAACACATAAGGCAACTGCTGCGCATGACGATAACGGCTAACCGTCAGCGTAGTCTGCTTGTCAAGCTTGAGAACAAACCAGTCCCAGCCCTGCTGACCTTCCGCCAACAGGCCACTGCCCCACTCTTTACTGACCCAGGCAGAGCCTTCAACTTTCACTGGCGCTGAGTTTTTACTGAGCTGCAGCTCGCCACGCACCTGAATAAACGGTGCCTGCACATTGTATGAAGCAACCGGTAACAGATCGTGTTTGGTTTGATAACCCTTGTCGCCGGGCAGCACATAAGGCCCGGACGCCGTCATTTGCAACGACACACCAAATGAGTCAGTGACCACACTTAACAATCCGGGTAACGGTCCGTTACCTAAGGAGCGCCAGTCCCAGTTATCAATCCAAAGACGAAACGGTTGATTACTCATGCCAGCCTGACCGATGCCACCGCGTGCCATTCGTTGCTCTCGCCAAACGTGGTCGCGAGTGGAAATGACGGTATGCGACAGATACAGTTGCGGGCTTTGCCAGCCAATGGTGTTTCGATCATCATTGGCAATACGGAAATAGCTCCACTGAACACCATATTGCTGACCGCTGGCATCCTTAACATTGGCAAAGAAGTGCCACCATTCATGCTGAAATTGTGGGTGGAAAGCAAAATCGTCCGGCAGAATCACCGCTTTATTGGGCAGAACTGGTTCATAAACCTGATGTTGCTGTGAAGACAACGCCGCATGAATTTCATCGCTGCTCGATTGTAACTGCGTCGACAGATAAATCTCACGCATCAAGTAGCCAACGAGAGAAAAGACTAACGCAAAAAACAGCGTCGCCAGAATTAACCTCATGCCTTTTTTCATCGTCATCATTACAGCGCATCCCTTAACGACTTCATTGCTGGCTGCCTAACCAAACGAATAACGGGCAGTGCTCCTGCGATGATCAGCGCAAACATCGACCATAAAGCCGTATGGGCATATGCAGCAGGGATCAATTGCAGTTCAATTGTCCAACCAAATGATTGCCGAATCACTACGTCCACCACCAGTTTTGCCAATGCAATTCCGAGCGGCATCGCGATCATGAGCGTGATGGCACCAAACACAAACAGCTGCAACGCACCAATCACTACCAACTCTTTACCAGACACCCCCAAGCAACGCAGCAAAGAGATATGTCGTTGGCGAGAAACTTCACCAGCCAGCGTGGCGAAGAAAATGCCGCACACTGCAATCAAGAGAGTGATATTGCCCAGCGTACCGGCAATCGCAAAGGTACGGTCAAAAACGCGCATCGCCTGATTGTGAATACCCGTGTTGTCGAACACACGTTCAGAATCCAAACGGAAAACGGTATCCAGACGTTTTTTCAACCCTTCACCATGAATACCTTCTTTCAGTTTGACGGCCAGTGCAACGTTGCCCGTTCCGGCAAAGGCATACAGCCAGTTGCGATGAGACATCAGCACCTGATTGTAAGGGTTTCCGTAGTCGTAGTAGACGCCAACCACCAGCCAGCCCTGCCCCAGAGGCATCGAGAGATCAATATAATCACCGGGGCGAATTCCCAATTTAATGGCCATTGACTCGCTGATCATCACCCCACGTGAATGATGTAAATGGTACCAATAGTTCGGCACGCCCAGCTTGACGGTCAGTGAATCAAGTTCACCATCCGAAGCTCCAGTACTGACGACTTGCAGTACACCTTTGTCGGTAGAGAAATCTTTTTCCCAACGCCACCAAACATCTTTGACTTCCGGTTGTTTGACCAGCCAATCACTCATTCTTGATGCCGAGCTGTTGGTTGGATAGAGATACACGTCAGCAGCCAGTCGCTGCGTCAACCATTTCTCTGTGGTGTCACGGAAGCTGCCAACCATGGTTTCGACGCCGATATTGGCCGCCATAGCCAGCATAAAGGCCATGGTCGCCACGCCGCGATAACTCATGCTCGCGGCCGCATCCGCGAAAAACCAGCGAACTTTGACCCAGCGCAGCGTGTACGAAAAACTGTTAAACACTTTCCAGATAAGGAACGGCGTAATCAGTGCCACACTCAACAGCATCAAGGCAATAATTGCAAAACCGGAAGACTGGGATTTTGGCGCCTGATAAACCGCCAGTGCCGCGATAAACAGGCCGCATGCTACCAGCGCTTGCAGAGTAAATTCCGATCCGGCAAAGCGTACCAGTGACAGACGTGTCGTCAGGCGGATCGGCTGAGATTTAAGCAAACGAATGAGTGGCCAGGCACATGAGGCAAAAGCCCCAAACGTGGCCAGAAACAGACTGTAGCTGCTCCATGACCAATCCCAACTAATTGAAAGGCCAACATTCGCGTCATAGAGATTGGCTAAACTGGCCGATACCGATGGGATCAACTTATTCGCCAGAATCAGACCAAACGCATTGCCGCACAACCAGCTTAAAATCACCAGACCTAACAGCTCAAGAGACAGCGCTTTAGCCAGTTGCCAGCCAGAAACACCGGTCTGACGCAGTATGCCGACCAGTGGCTGGCGCTGAATCAGTGACAACGACATCGCCTGATAAAAGATGAATAACCCAACCAAAAACGACAGCATCGCCATCGCCGTCAGGTTCATGTGGAAGGCATTGGTTAACGATTCCAGTTCAGAACGGCTGCTGCGAACCAGCGTCATGCCGTTTGGTAATGCATTCTTTAGGGCTTCAAGCTTCTCAGCGGGCATATCGCTGCACGCAATCACCGATAAACCCGAGCTCTTTTTCAGCATGCGAACCAACGACAAATCGGCAATCACTCGCGTGCCGTTGATCAGGTTGTCATTGTCAATCAGTACCGGGCCCAGCTTGGCGCCATCGTCCAATTCAATAAAGTCGCCATCAGACCAGCCCTGAATCGACGCAAAATCCTGACTGACCATGATCGGATACGGCGGCGACATCAAGGTTAGCGTATGCATTTCGCTGAGGGTTTTGCCATTGCCCAGAGGCAGCATCGCCACGGGGTCGATGCCAAGCAAGGTCATGTCAGTGCCGGATTTTGTTGTCAGACGGTAGCTATCGAAAGGAGCACACTGGTTAAAGCCATCACGGCGCAACTGGACATAAAAGCCCTGTGGGATTTTGTTGGCGATATGTTTGGTTCGAATGCGATACGGAAGAGGATTTGAGAATAGTTTTTCACCATGCTCATAGCTTTGACGAGCATGCTGGTTAATCGCGGTTACACCAACTAATAAGGAGACACTGAGCGTAAGGCCCAGCCAAACTAAGAAAATTTGCAGTGGGTAGCGACGGTAATGCCCAAGTAGTGCTTTAACTACGGGCCATAACATGAAGTTGTCCTCCCTGGAGACGAATGCAACCTTCCATGTGTTGCGCCACTTTTTCACTGTGCGTCACTAGCAACAGAGTGCAATCCAGTTGCCTTGCCAACGTCGTCAGCAAACGCATCACTGCTTCTGCATTACGCTCATCCAAGCTACCTGTCGGTTCATCGGCGAGCAGCAACGTCGGCTCCATATACAGAGCGCGGGCGATCGCTGCGCGTTGCTGCTGACCACCGGAGACTTCTTCCGGATAACGTCCAAGCAGCGGCATTAAATCCAGCGCTGACAAAATCTGACGCCACAAGCCCGGATCTTCCGGTAAGCCTTTCAGTTGGCGGCAAAAACGAATGTTGTCTGCGATATTCAGCGTTGGCAACAGGTTAAACTGTTGAAAGATATGACCAATATTATTACGACGAAACGCGGTACGTTTGTGTTCAGCGTTATTGTGCATCGCGAAATCGGGGAACCAGATTTCACCAGAATCGACAGTATCCAGCCCCGCAATCAAATTGAGCAGTGTACTCTTACCCGAGCCACTTTCTCCCATCAATGCTAACTGATCGCCACGATTTAACGTCAACTGCGCCCCCTGTAAAACAGGGTGGAATTCATCACCATCCACATAGCCTTTGGACAGGTCTTTCAGTTGTAACATCAAATCGCTCACTGTCGTTTCAAATTGGACTGAGAATCTACACTAATTCCCTTTCAGTAGGAAGTATTTTGGATATTAGATCACAAAATATGCACCAAAATGCATTATTAAACCGCCTTACGTCTAGTTTTCGATCAAATTCCGCATCCACTTCTTGCTCTTCATACGCCAGGAAGAGCCAAACCATTTGACGACTTCTTCGGTCAAAAACAGCAGATAAATCCACTCTGGTTTCACATTCAGGTAAATTGCTGCGAAAGCCGCCAGTGGAATACCGATTAGCCACTGGGCAATCATGTCCTGCCCAAGGCAGAATTTCACATCCCCGCCCGCACGCAGTACCCCGACGATCACCGTCATTGGGATCGAACGCAACACGATACCCAGACTCAGAATCATGATGAATTTCTCTGCCAGTTCGCGGGTTTCAACCGTTAGAGCACTAAACGAGTTCAGGATCGGAATCTGTATCACAAACAGCAGCATCGCCACAACAATGCCGACCACAAAGCTCAATATCGTAATGCCAATGGCCTGATAATAGACCGCATCGTAATTTTTCGCGCCCAGCTGGTTCCCGACCAGCACAGCGGCCGCATTAGACATACCGATCAACAGGCTGAGTGAGATGGACTCTACCGGCGTCATCACCGATAGTGCCGCGAGCCCCTGCACACCGGTTTGCCCCATGATCGCGTGGTAAGCAAACAGCCCTCCGGCCCAACTCAGGAAGTTAAATGTGGTCGGCAGAGACAACTTCAGAAAACGTGCGATAGTGTGCCAAACCAGAACCGCGCGCATATCACCCAGATGGAATGCCAGCAGATGATGCTTGCCGTACAGATAGCCATAAAGTGTCACAACTTCAATAAAACCACTGAGCAGAGTCGCAATCGCTGCCCCTTGAATTCCCATCGCCGGAAAGCCGAACTTACCGAAGATCAGAATCCAGTTGAGAAATACGTTCGATAAAATGCCGATGCCACTGAAGAAAGTGCTGATACCTGGTTTGTGCATCGCACGCAGTCCAACAGCCATACTGCTCACACAGGCAACCGCGAACATACTGAATGAAGTAATCACCAGATACTCTGTACCCAACTCGTTGACCCGTGCTGAATCAGTTGTCAGCCCCATGATCTGCGTTGGGAAGAACAGAAACAGCGCCACCGTGAACATGGCAAAGAACATCGATACCAGCCAGGTGAGCGCGGTGCTTTCCCGAACCCCTTGTTTATTGGCGGCTCCCCAGTACTGCGCGGTAAGTAGCGCACCGCCCGTCGTGACCCCGACTAACATAATAGTGGTCACAAAGGTGGCGCGAGCTGCAACACCCACCGCCGCAATTTCGGCTTCCCCAAGTTGGCCTAACATCAGCACATCCACCAGACCACGGCTGGAAAACATGATACTTTGCAGACTGATCGGCAGCGCAATCGCGACTAAGCGGCGGAGAAAATCACCCTTTGTGTAATGTAAAACTTGAGAGACAACAGACAACAGACCACCTCAAAGGCAAGAGTTTGATAGCAAGGGGAAAAGTGAGCAGCTATTATACGCGTATGCGCATAATCACACCACTCCATTCAAGGGACGACGAATGAAGAAAGTTCTAGTGCTGGGAGCCTCTGGCTACGTAGGTTCTCAATTGCTTCCACAACTCCTTGATGAAGGTTACGAGGTCACGGCAGCATCGCGCCATACTGACTACCTCACTATGCGCACCGCGCCTCACCCGAACCTGACCATCACTCCCCTCGACTTGGCGGATGAAGCCGCTACACTGACGCTGGTACCACAGTTTGATCTGGTATTTTTTCTGGTCCATGGCATGGCTCAGGGGCACGACTTTGTTGATTACGAACTCTCCCTCGCCCACCACTTTAAAAACGCGCTCGATCAAAGTCAGGTTCAGCACGTTATTTATCTAAGTGCGCTTCAACCACAAACCGGTAACTCCGAGCACCTCAAAGCCCGACGTGAAACCGGTGATATTCTGCGTCAATCCAAGGTTCCGGTCACTGAACTGCGTGCGGGTGTGATCATCGGTCCTGGCTCAGCTGCTTTTGAAATCATGCGCGATTTCGTCTACAACCTTCCCGTATTGATCGCGCCGAAATGGGTTGATTCCAAAGCCAATCCGATTGCGCTGGCGAACCTCAATCACTATTTGCTTAAACTGGCACAGGAATCTCCCACGGGCCATCAACTGTTTGAAGCGGGAGGACCCGATACCCTTACCTATCGTGATCAGTTTCGCGTGATCTGTGAACTGGCTGGTAAACCCTTTCGTTTGTGGTCTACTTCCCTGCTGACTCCGCGTATGGCTTCGTATTGGCTTGGTTTAGTCACGTCGGTGCCTTCGAGCATTGGCCGCGCCCTTCTGGCGGGGTTGGAGCATGACTATGTAGCTAACTCGAGTGAGATTCAGCAACGCTATCCGCAACCGTTAATCCGCTACTTTGACGCGGCGAAACGCACTATTGAGCAAGAAGGCACCTTTGTACGCAGTGAAGTCTGGGGCTTTGATCCGGGCGCACTGAATCGTTGGCAGCCGGGGTTTGGCTATTATCCTAAACAGGCGGGCGCAACCATCACCACCGAGGTTAGCGCGCACCAGTTGTGGGCCGTCATCCGCACCATCGGCAGCCGTGAAGAAGGTTACTTCTTTGCCAATGTACTATGGCGCACCCGTGAATGGCTCGATCTATTCTTTGGCGGCGGCAAACCCGTTCGTCGCAGCCCGCCGGGTCCAGAGCTGCAAGTGGGTGATTTCATTGACTCGTGGAAAGTCATCCGTAGCGAACCCAATCGTTTTTTGTCACTGTTCTTTGGTATGAAAGGCCCGGGGCTTGGCCGCCTAGAATTTACGATTAAGGAAATTGAAGGCAGACGCGAGCTCAATGTAACCGCATGGTGGCACCCGCAGGGATTCCTTGGCTTGTTGTATTGGTTCGCCATGATGCCCGCCCATCTGTTCATCTTTAACGGTATGGTGAAAGCCATCGTGAAAAAGGCGCAACAAAAAAGGCTCTGAACATCAGAGCCTTATCAATACGATTTCACTGCCAGCGATCAGTCCGCTTTGAACGACAGCGGAATTTCTGCCACCTGCTGTCCCATGTTGCCTGGGTAAATCAGGTACTCACCATGATATTTGACGTTCGATTTGTAATCGGTACGCTTGTGAAGCATAAATCCGGCTGCCGCAGCTTTCTCGACAAATCCGGCATGGAAACCGCGCACAAACCAGCTCATCGGTTTAACCAGCAACACACCGTCAAAGCACGATTCACATTGCACGGAACACAGTGCCAGTGAGTTCTGACCGTCAGTAAAGATCTGCACTTTACCGCAATCGACTAACGGCTCAGACGTCGAGATTTCCCATCCGTCCTGCTCCATGCTATCGAGAAACTGCTCAACTTTTTTATCAGTGATGGTGTTGTCACGTTCACCGCTAAAAAACGACGCGTAATAGCCAGAGATGCGTTTAAAGGTAAACAGCAATTCCGACTGATTGCCTTTTGAACGGCCCGCTTTCTGCCAGCGCGTTAAGTCGTCGACCACACAGCGATGAAAACGTTGGCTCTTCAATGCCTTGGTAACCCAATGCACTAAAAAGTGATTGTTGGCCACTGGTGCGTTCACCAGTTTGCCTGAACGATGTTCAGCGTCTAACTCTGCCAATGCCGAGTTCACGACATTCTGAATTTCCAAGTAATAGTCTGACACTACGCTTTTCTTCCTAAGGTCCAATAAAAACCGACCGATAATACCGAACATCCGGCCATAACGAAAATCATTGGCCACGCAACGCCGCTTGGCATTGCAGCAACCACAGCGCCAATCACAGAGCCGGTACCAAAACGCAGTGTACCCGCCAGTGACGATGCTGTCCCCGCCATACGAGGGTAGCCACTCAACAGCAAACCCATCGAGTTACTACCAATGGTTGAGATTGTGCCGACAAACAGCACGACAAAAGGCACCGTGCCCCACAGACCAGCATCCAGCATCCAGCCGACAAACAGGCCAATACCGGCCAATAACTGAATGAACAGGCCGAAACGCAGCATCGCATGCGAACCGACTTTCTTCACGAAGCGGCCATTTAAGCTCGTCATGGCGATCATCGCGACAATGTTCAGGCCAAACAAGTAACCAAACTCATTCGGTGTCACACCATACAGATCGATATAGACAAACGAACCTGCGGTTAGGAATGCAAACATACCAGCAAATGAAAAAGCACCCGAGAAGATCAGCCCCATCGCCTCACCGTTGCGACACAGCTGAAGGTAGTTTTTAATCGTACTTCTGAAATGCAGAGGTTGACGGTTGTCTGCCGACAATGTTTCCGGAATTTTCCAGAACACCATGGCAATCACGAGCGCAGAGAAAATCGCCAACGCCCAGAAAATGGAACGCCAACCGAACCACACCGCCAAATGCCCACCAATCATCGGGGCAACCAGTGGAGCCAACGTCACCACCAGAGTCACAAACGACATCGCTCGCGCAAAATCCTCTCGATCGAACATATCACGCACCACGGCCTGAATGACAACCGCCGCCGCCGCACCGGCAAAACCTTGCGCCGCACGAACGGTGGTTAAAGCATCAATACCATTGGTCGTCGCGCTGACCATTGAAGCCACCGCAAACAGGAAGACACCGCACAGCATAACAGGACGACGTCCGTAGCTATCAGCTAAAGGACCATGCAAAAGTTGGCCGATAGCAAAACCGGCGGTATAAGCCGTCAGCGTAATTTGAACCGCACCAGCACTGGCACCGAGATCTCGGGCGATCGCTGGCATCGCTGGCAGATACATGTCGATCGCTAAAGGGGTTAACGCACCTATCGCGCCAAGAACCACAAACAACAGAAAACCGATCTTCGAAGCATCGTGTTGGGGGGATGCAGTATTAGAGGTCATAAATCTCCGCTCTGATATAAATACGAAGTGCGACAACAAGGTGCCGCACTTAGGATAGTTTAGTAAACGCGCCACAGATTAGGGAAATACGCGCAAACTTCTAGTTCTTATTAGGAAACAAACTATTTCCTAAATTACATTTTATTTCCTGACAGAGTCGTCAATTACTTCCAGATAGACGCCACTTCTTCTTCGGTCAGATAGCGGTATTCACCCGGTTCCAAGGCCTCATCCAATACGATGTCACCGACACGCTCACGGTGCAGACCCACGACTTTATTGCCCAGCGCGGCAAACATACGTTTCACCTGATGGTATTTACCTTCGTGAATGGTCAGCAGTACTTCATTTTCGTCTGCATTAACCAGTTCCATTTGCGCTGGCAGAGTCATTTCACGTTCGTTACGCAGCTCAATTCCATTCGCCAGTTTCTCGGCGTAATCAGCCTGCACAGGATCAGCCAGCCAAACGCGATAGGTTTTGTCGCACTTGTGTTTTGGTGACGTAATTCGATGTGACCACTGTCCATCATCGGTGATCAGCACCAGCCCCGTGGTATCCACGTCCAGACGCCCGGCAAAATGCAGGCCTCGCATATTCACTCCATCGAGCAAAACAAACGCCGTGTGATTAAAACCGTCTTCATGTGAGCAGACAAATCCTTCCGGCTTATACAACATAATGTAGCGCGGCCCTGTCAGCGAAAGCTCACGATCCTGCCATACCACCACGGAGTCGTCCGTCACTTGTACTGAACCGCTTTTCTGAACCTTACCATCGACGGTAACATCACCACTTTTCAGAATCTGAGTGGCTTCTTTTCGCGTGCTGCCCAGCGCATCACACAAGAATTTATCTAAACGCATGAATACCTCATCTGCTTCAAGTCGGGTATTATAGCGAGCTGACACTAAATAGTTGAGCTATTTCACAGAAATTATCGCCGGCCAGCATGTACACACTTCGTCCTTATCAAGCAGATTCCGTCAAAGCGGTCATCCACTACTTCCGCCAACACTCCACTCCTGCCGTCATCGTGCTTCCCACAGGCGCGGGAAAAAGTTTGGTGATCGCCGAATTAGCGCGCCTGGCAAAAGGTCGAGTTCTTGTGCTGGCACACGTTAAAGAACTGGTCGAGCAAAACCACGCGAAATACGAAGGTTATGGCCTCAAAGGTGCCATCTTCTCGGCAGGCCTTGGCCGCAAAGAAACCGATCAGCAAGTGGTGTTTGCTTCGGTGCAGTCGGTCGTTCGCAACCTCGACGCATTCAAAAACCAGTTTTCATTGCTGGTCATCGACGAATGTCACCGCGTGCCGGATGACAAAAGCAGCAGCTATCAAAAAGTCATCACTCACCTGCTGGAACTCAATCCGGGAATGAAAGTATTAGGTCTGACTGCTACGCCATATCGATTGGGAATGGGTTGGATTTATCAGTATCACACCCGCGGTCTGGTGCGCAGCGAAGAGCCACGTTTTTTCCGCGATTGTATCTTTGAACTACCGATCCGCTACCTGTTGGATGAAGGATTCCTTACTCCAGCGCGCCTTATCGACGCCCCCGTGCTGAGTTACGACTTTTCGCAGCTCAAGCCTGCCAACACCGGCCGCTACAAAGAATCTGAAATGGATTTGGTGATTGAACAATCGAAACGCGCGACACCGCAGATTGTTCAGCAGATCATTCAGCTCGCCGCCGATAAACAGGGCGTGATGGTGTTTGCCGCTACCGTGCGCCATGCACAGGAAATATTGGGCTTACTGCCACAAGGCGAATCCGACATCGTGATTGGTGATACGCCGTCACCGGAACGTGACGCCATTATTCAGCGCTTTAAGCAGCGTGATTTGAAGTTTCTGGTTAACGTATCCGTACTGACCACTGGTTTTGACGCACCGCACGTCGATCTGATTGCTATTTTGCGCCCGACGGAATCGGTCAGCTTGTATCAACAAATTGTTGGTCGTGGCCTGCGCCTTTCTCCGGGGAAAACCGAATGTTTGGTGCTCGACTATGCGGGGAACACCTACGATCTGTATCAGCCGGAGGTAGGCGACCCCAAGCCGGATTCCGACAGCGAAATCATCACCATCCCCTGCCCGGCCTGCGGCTTTAACAATAACTTTTGGGGCAAGCTCGACAACAACGGTTTTTTGATAGAACACTACGGCCGCCGCTGTCAGGGCTACTTTACTGATGAAGAGACTGGCGAGCGCGAACACTGTGGTTACCGCTTTCGCGCCAAATACTGCGGCGAGTGCGGCGCAGACAACGACATCGCCGCGCGAATTTGTCATGAATGCGATGCGACGCTGGTCGACCCGGACAAAAAGCTCAAAGAAGCACTAAATCTGAAAGACGCGCTGGTGTTTGAGTGCCTCGACATGGATCTGTCCGTACTGAAAGATGACAAAGGCAAATCCCAGCTCAAAGTGACCTATCGCGGTGACAACAACGCACAGGTGCACGAGTTCTGGTCGTTGACGACAGCGAAACAAAAAGCCACGTTCAAAGAGCGCTTTGTGCGCCCTCATCTGGCCGACAAACATCGTCCATTTGATGAAGCATCGCCAAGCAAAGTGGTGAATAATCAACATCGCTTCCGCCCGCCCCAGTTCGTAATAGCCCGTAAAGTCGGTCGCTTCTGGAAAATGCGCGACAAAATCTTTGAGGATGAACTGAGTTAATCAGCGTAAAGTAGTTGATTCACTTTCTATTCATTTTCATTTTTATATACTGACGGCATGTGACTTAACAGGTAGCTAATATGTTGAATCAACACATGAAAGCATTCGCATGTCTTGCTCTTTTCAGTAGCCTCTCTCTGCCAGCACTCGCTGACCACGATGCCTCGCACGAACTGATTCAAGACGCCTATAAAGAAGGCGCCCACGTTAAAATCGATGAAGATCAGGACGAAGTGTATGAAGCGGTTCGTCAGGGTAAAATTCGTCCTTTTTCCGAACTCTACGCCACCATTGATAAGCAGTTAAATGGCCGCGTGATTAAAGTCGAACTGGATGAGGATGACGATGAATGGATCTACGAACTCAAACTGGTTTATGACAATAAAGTGATTCGTGTGGAATACAACGCCACCACCCTTGAGCTAATGTCTATTCGTGGACGTAACGTCCTCGATGTCATCAAAAAATAGAGAAACATCATGAAAATACTGGTAGTGGAAGACGACGCGCGTTTGGGTGAACAGATCATTGAGTCACTAGAGCAAACTGGCTGGGTACCCGAATTATCGCAGGATGGGATTGATGCTCTTTACCGCGCAACGTCTGAAGAGTGGGATGTGATCGTGCTCGACCTTGGTTTACCTAAGTTAGACGGGTTAACCGTTCTCAAAGGTATTCGAGATGAAAACATCAACACGCCAGTGGTGATTCTCAGTGCGCGCGATACCTTAACTCAGCGCGTTGAAGGTCTAAACGCAGGCGCCGACGATTACCTCACCAAACCGTTTGAAATGGTGGAACTCATCGCCCGCATTCGTGCACAACTGCGCCGCGCTTCAGGGAACGCTTCACCCGTGATGCAAATTGGCGATTTAAGTCTGGATACTCGCACATCGAAAGTGATGTGGCGCGGACAAGCCGTCAACCTCACCGCGTTGGAATATAAAGTGGTCGCCTATTTTATGCATAACCCAGAGAAAGTCATTTCCCGCACTGAGCTGGTTGAGCACATTTACAAGCAAGATTTTGATCGCGACTCAAATACCATTGAGGTTTTCATCGGCCGAATCCGCAAGAAAATCGCACCGAACATCATTAAAACCGTCCGTGGTTTAGGGTATCAGTTGTATGCCGAATAGAGAGTCGCCGTTCAAACGCCTCAGTCTGAAAAGTCGTCTGTTATTGGCGGCGACCTTATGGCTCGGCGCGATGATTCTCGCAGCAGGCTATATCATTCCAAGTCTGGTAAAAGAGTATTTGGTGTCTGACGTTCAGAACCAGCTTCGACTTTCCATGGATGAAATCACCGCCAACCTTGAGGCCAACGACCGCGGCGGCCTGAGCCTTGCCATCCGCTTATCCGATCCACGCTTTTACCAACCCTATAGCGGGCTTTACTGGACAGCCAGCGTCGGCGATCAGGAATTGCGTTCTCGTTCGTTGTGGGACAAATCGCTGACCAAACATGAACATGGTCTCAAGACGACCTACCTGGGTGCAAAAGATGAACCCTTAGTGATCCTCACCCGCACCGTCTATCTGCCGGAGTTCTCAAACCCAATTACGATTTTTGTCGGTGTCGATGAAGCCCCAATCATGGATACCCTCAAACAGGTGGTCAGCCAACTTTGGGTCATACTCGGTTTGTTGTTTGTCGGTGTACTGGTGCTGATTGCCGCGCAAATTTCCTGGTCGCTGTGGCCACTGGGCAAAATGCAAAAAGAGTTGGTCGCCCTACGAAAAGGCGAACAATCGGGATTGGACGAAGCTTATCCAAAAGAGATTTCACCGTTGGTGAACGACCTCAATGCGTTGTTGTTTCACTATCAGGAGCTTTTAGAGCGAGCTCGCAACCATGCCGGTAACCTGTCGCATGCGTTGAAAACGCCACTTTCCGTCCTGAAAAACGAGATAGAAACGCTGCCGTCTGATCAGCGTGAAAAGCTGCAACTGCCCATTGATCAAATTCAAAAGCAAATTGACTACCACCTCGGGCGCGCGCGAATGGCAGGTTCTGCAAACATTCTGGCGGTAAAAGCAAACCCCAGCGAACGTGTCGACGCCATTTCAATGGCTTTTGATAAAGTGTATGCCGAGCGTGAAATTGTCTTGGTAAACGAACTTGATTCTGAGCTGGAAGTCGCCGTCGACACCACCGACTTTGATGAAATGATCGGTAACCTGTTGGAAAACAGTTATAAGTGGGCCTGTTCCTTGATTCGGGTCCACAGCCGCGTAGTTGACAAGAAGTGGGTCGAAATCTGTGTTGAAGACGATGGTCCAGGAATCAAAGATGAAGACTTAGACAACGCAGTCAAACGCGGAGTTCGGTTGGATGAAACTCAACCGGGTACCGGGCTTGGCCTCAATATCGTCAGTGAGATGTCACACAGCTATCAGGGGAAACTCTCGCTTTCGCGCAGCCAGCTGGGCGGTTTAAAAGCGGTGCTCAAGTTAAAACAACCCGCTCTTTAGCTTTTTGAACAGTCGAATAGCAACGTCTGATGCCGGGCAGCATCCTCGTTTAGAATCACGTATTTTGACGTCTTTGCGCAGGATTGATGGTTAATCCGCCAAACAGTGGTGAAATTCAGGCCCAACAGCCGTTAGAACCCTGTTTTTCTATTGCTCGAATCGTATTTGAATGATAGTATCCGCGCTCGTTTTGATGCTAACTCATCGTTGACATCGAAACTTTACCACGGCGACAAGGTCGCATTGTTGCTGTGACGTTACTAATTTACTAATTTGAGAGTAAATACCATGAAATTTGAAGCAGTAGTACGTACTGAGCTAGGTAAAGGTGCGAGCCGCCGCCTACGTAACACTGGCAACTTCCCTGCTATCGTTTACGGTGGTGAAGCTGCGCCAGTATCAATCACTCTGAACCACGATGACATCGTGAACCAGATGGACAAACCTGAATTCTACGAAGCAATCGTTCTTGTGATCGATGGCGCTGAAGTTAAGGTTAAGCCACAAGACGTTCAACGTCACGCGTTCAAGCCAAAAGTTGAGCACATGGACTTCATCCGTATCTAATTCCCTACCAAGGAATTAGTTGGATTAAATCCAACCTTTTGCATACATAAGACAATCGGCCTTACCATCCGAGAATCTAGAAATTCGAAAGCCCGATGCTACCAACATCGGGCTTTCACCGTTTTAGGGGTTCTCTAAAACCTTAGTTAGGATAAATCACCTTCCAGTCAGTTTTCATATCAACAACTGGCCAGCCTTTCGCTTTCGCTTCATCCAAGCCTTTATCAAGTTTGCCGACATGGGATTCTCGGTCATAGCTCCACTCACGTTTGTCGTCGGTGTGATGAATGTAAACCGGTAAACGAAGACCATCACCCGCTGCGGTCCATTGTAGCATCGCCAAATCGCCATCAGAGTTACCAAATGCAGCAATCGGACGATGGCCGATACGTTCGTAAATCTGCTGGGCTTTCACTTCTTTATCATCGTTAACCAGCAAGTTTGGCAGACGTTTCAGCACAGGTTTGCCGTCAAGCATCATAAACTCGGTTTCAAACGTACTGCCAACAATTTGTTCTGGCGGAATGTGATACACCGCTGGTGCCCACGCACGCATAAAGCCTGTGCCGCCACCAGAGACGATAAAGGTTTTGAAGCCGTTGGCTCGAAGGTAATCAAGCACCTCTAACATCGGCTGGAAAACCATCTCGGTGTATTGTTTTCCTGTGGTGGGATGCTTGGCACTGGCTATCCACTGTTTCACAATGGCATCAAATTCATCGGTCGTCATACCTGAGTGGGTGACATAGAGCACTTTGACCAAATCTTCCGTATGCAGATTCTTCAGGTTCCCTTTGAGAACACTGGCGAAGGGTTCTTCCGTCGTCCATTCTGGGTGCTGTGGCGCAAGAGTTTTGACGCGGTCTAACGCGAACTGAACCTGAAAATACATTGGCTGCTCAGACCAAAGTGTGCCGTCATTGTCGAACGTCGCGATGCGCTCTTCTTTGGGAACAAAGTGCTCCGAATTTTTATCTGTCACTTGCTGAACAAATTCGATGATGGATGTTTTTGCTTCGCTGTCGTTCCAGGATGGCAGCGGATCTTTGCTTGCTGCACTCGCCTGAGCAATCAGTACCAACCCCAGAAAAAGTGCTGCCGTATAACGCTGTAGAGGTAAGATTTTCACAAGATGTCTCCTTCTTTAGCCAACTGTAAAAATAGATTTGTGCTAGGAATCCGAAGATTCCGATTGATGTAGTTCTGGTAGTGCTTTGGGTAAGCTAAACCGTTGGCGTTGCTTTTTGATGCGCCGCCACAGATAAATGAAATCAGGGCGAGTGGCATTTTCGCCCTGTGCCTGAACGGCATGGTTCTTCCAGCGCATATTCGGCGAATGTTTTACCAACGCGACACTATGCGTCTCTGTGCGAAGCTTGCGGTACAACATGGTGCGGCTGCGCGAATGTTCTCCACGGCGCAGCGCTTGGCGGAACTCAAACCACATCGGCGTAGGACGTGTCTGGTAATAACGTTTGAGCCATATCGCCAAGCCCACAAGAACAACGACAACGAATAACGCAATTGCCAGCTCCCAAGCGTAATATCTGACCCAGGATGCCAACGTATGCTTGATGTGAATGGTTCGCCCTTCCAGCGTTACTTTTTCCAAGCGGCCTTTTTCAGTGTTCCACCACCAGAACTCGTACGCTGGCCATTCGATCTCTCCGCCAGCGAGCAGTACATAGGTCTGGCTTTCTGTTCGATGCGAAACGTAACCTGACCGACTTTGCTGATCATCGAGTTCAGGCACCGCGGGATAAACGCTCCACAACGGAGAGCGCTGTTCTGGCATCAAGGTCGGCAGCAGCACCGACAGCGAGTCATTTGCTTCCAAAGTGACGGTACGAGTAATACTGTCGCCGGCTTTGAGCGATTGGTCTTCTTGGTCACTCCACTGCTGCTGCACCTTAACTGCAGAGGCTGCAAACCCATTTTTCGCTGCCAACTCTGCGCTGGGCAACACCACCCGAAATGAGATTGGCGCCGTTTGCAATGTGACGGCTTTTTTCTGATTATTGAAATCCGACACCTGAGTGAACACCTGTGCTGCAGGCACCACAAACTCTCCGCTTTGTTGCGGATAGAGCGTGATTTCCCAACGTTGTATGGACCAGGTTTGGCCATTTTCTCGTTCGGTATAGTTCACAGCAGACGTGTTGCGCTGTTTGACTAACACATTGGGAATTTCGATTCCTTTGATTTGCGTCCCAGAGGTGAACCAACTTTTGGTCGAGACTTCAATATGCAGCAATATTTGTTGTGTCGGTACCCACGCCTCAACAATCTTATTCGGATCATCGCCCAACCACGCTTTAATTTTGACGTCGACAGGCGCAACAGCTTCATCCGCCTGCGCAACACTCAATGGCAGCGATGACAACAAGAGACACAGAGCACTGAACAGCAATCGCTTCATCGATTCGCTCCTTCTTTGGTTTCGCTTCGCTGCAAATTTTGCAGTTGGAATTTCGCTTGAAGAAAACGTTGAGGGCTGGCTTCCACCCGCTTGAGCCACACCTGCGCCAACTGAGGGTCGCCAAGGATCTGATCGGCACTCAATTTGTCACGAATCATCTTGTCCTGTGTCGTCTGTTCATCTGCTCCTTCAGCGGTTTGCGGCTGATCGTCAGGCAATTCAATGGATGTCTCCTGATCGCCGACACTGTTTGCCTGAGATGCACTGGCCTGGTTGATTTCCTCAATCAAGCCTTCAATCACTGCGAGGTTATGTGCGGCATCAGCTTTGAGTGACGTGGCAATATCCTCTTTAGTCGAGAGCGACCTTAAAAGCTGACGAGCCGCGATATATTCGCGCTGTCTGGCGAGAGCACTGGCCGCATAATAGAGCCCAAGATTTGAGTCGCTTTGCATAAAAACTGCCTGAGCTAATGCGAATTCTCCCGCATAGTAGTAGGCAATGCCTTTGTTAATTGGTGATTGATACGCGACAGCCGCTTTAACGAACTCTCCTCGGTTGAACCACCATTCACCTTGTTGATTTGGCGTTAACCATAAATTGAGCCACCATTGATAACTTTTGTCCCAAAGTGTCACTTCCTCATTCTGCTGCTCAGTGTTGGCCACCGTTGCTGTCATGGCTGCGTAGGCATTGGTGGGGGCCATGTTTGGTGTAAGCAACGCAAACATCAGCCCCCATTTCACTAACCAACCACGGCGGAACCAAAGCAAAGTGATTGCAGCCAAAGGTAAAATTAACCAATACCCTTCATCCTGCCATGGCATTGTCGATTCATTACTCAGCATTCTGAAACGCTCTATCTTGCTCTCCAACGTTTGTATATCGCTATCATCAATAGTGAGCGTAATCACGTCGCCGCCCGTACTTTGCGCCAGACGCTGCAAAGAGTTCATATCCAACGGTGCTTTCGATTCCACTTGCGGATTACCCGTCGCAAGGATCAGAAGTTGATAAGGGTTATCCGAGAAATAACGGGTAAACACCTCAATGTCGGCATCAGAAACACCATCACTTACCAGTAAAAGAGTGTTGCCCACATAGGGAGGAATCTGTTGCTTCAGCAAGCTCAATGCACGCTGCGTAGCTTTACCTTCCACGGGCATAACCTCAGGATTGATCGCCGCCAAATAGGGTTTCAAGACCTGATTATCGCTGGTCAACGGCATGGCAACATGAGCACTGCCGGCAAACACAATAAGTCCCGTTTTGCCACCATGCCGAGCTTGAGTCAGATCTGAGATTTTCTGTTTGCCTCGAGTCAGCCTGTCTGGCGCGACGTCTTTCTGCAGCATCGATTCGCTGCTATCTAACAGCACCATTAGCGACGCACTGTCTTCACCAAATGGCGAAGCCTCTCTTTGCCACGTTGGCCCGGCACAGATAATGACGGCGATACTCACAACCACCACCAGCATTTTGAGCGGAAGCTGACGGCTCCAGCCCCCCTGCCTCAGCGTTAATGCCTGGCGTAAATGCTCCGGGAAAAAGCTGAGTTGTTGAGCGCTCTCTTCTCGTTTCCAGCGCAAGTACAGAATCACCAGCAGCGGAACAAGCGCCAACAACCATAACGGGCGCAGGAAATGAAACTGTGACAGTTGTTGCCATGCCATTGACCAGTTACTCATTCGCCGCCTCCTGATTTCTCAGATGTTGTTGCAATGTCATCCAACTAAAGACGATAAGATGCAACACCAGCACAACCGCAATCAGGTAATGGTGCAGGCTGATTTTCGGGCGGTAAGATTCATTGCTGTATTTTTGCGGCTCAAGCTTATCGATCACCTGATACGCCTCATTCAATTGCTGTTGATCGATAGCAACAAACGATCTTGCCTGAGTCAGTTCTGCTACCCGATTCACCACATCCATGTCCAACGGTTGTTCGCCGATATTTTCCGGATCGCCCATAGCAATTACATAAATGCGAATGCCTTTGGATGCGGCAATTTTGGCCGCATCAACTGGTGCCACAAAACTACCGGTATCATTACCATCGGTTAATACCACCATGATGCGCTCTTGCGTCGTAGTGGGCGTTCGTTCAAACACTTTAATTCCAAGCCCGATAGCATCACCTAAATTGGTACTTTGCCCAGCCATTCCGGTTTGCGCTTCGTCTAACAAACTGAGCCACACTGTTTGATCGGCGGTAAATGGCGTTTGAATAAAGGCGGCATCGCCAAAGAGAATGAGCCCGAACCGGTCGCCTTTGCGTTGCGTCACGAATTCACGCAACACTTGCTTAGCCGCATCCAAACGCGTTAAGTTTTCGCCGCCTCGGGTCGGAAAATCTTTCTCTTCCATAGAGCCAGAGAGGTCGACCAGCATCATTACATCACGACCGAATGCTTCTCTGGTCGTGACTTCTCCCAGCACATTCGGCTTCGCCAATGCCGTCACAATCAATAACCATGACAGTATCAGGGTCACTTGCTGCCAGTGGCTTGCCCGAAGCAAGCCTGCGGCCACTTTGGGCGTTTCATTTAAGGCTTCCAAAATTTGCGTAAAGAAAGGGACTTTAATGGCATTTTCCCGGCTGCGATAAGCCGGAACCAACCAGTAGACCAACAGTGGTAAAGGCAACAACGCGAAAGCCCAGGGATACGCGAACTCCAATTGCGTCATTGTGTTTTCTCCGGCACCCGATGATTTAAAAGCCACGCCCTCAATGCAGCGCGCATCGCAGTGAAATCCGGAGTGGTCGCCTTAGGGTCTTCCAAATAAATCATCCACCGAACGAAGTCAGCATTCTGTGCCATGTTCACATTACCTTGATGATAGTTGTCCATCTGGCGAAGCAAGCTCTGGCCATAAACTGCGGCGTTTTTTGAATCAAGATAAACCATCACTACTTTGACAATCTTATGCATTTTCTGCGGCCACAGCGCATCATCGGACGACAAGCGAGCCAGCGCCTCAATTGCCTCTCGGCGATAACGGTTACACCACCAATGCTCAACCCGTTGGTAGATGACATAAACCGTCAGAATAGCGAGCAGAATCAACAGTAACTGCCATCCAAGTGCTTGTGGCCACCATCCGACGGGATCGGGAATCGGCACTTCTTTTAGCTCTCGTAACATATAGCTGCTTGGAGGCGATGGGGTCATTGAATGCCCCTTAACGTCTGAGCAAGCTGGACCAGATGATCGCCATGAGTGGTGATTTCGATAAACGGCATATGCTGTGCCGCCATCAAACTCTTTAGATGCGTTTGTTTCTCAGCATAACGAGCGTGAAGCCGCTTGTTGACTTCAGAAGTCTGTTTGCCTTTTTGCAGCGCCAACTGGTAGCGGCCATCACCGACGACCCAGGCGGAGCGGATCTGCTGTTCTGGCAGGTTCACTTCCAGTGGGTCAGAGATAAAAATCGACAACACATCATTGTGCTGTTGAAGATATTTAAGCTGTTTCAACGACTGCGCATCCGCATCCGAGAAATCACTGATGATGATCAATGTGGCCGCTTTCAGGCGACGCTGACTGAGTTGGTCCATCCATTTACGAAAACCGACACGGTCGTGATCGTAACTTGCAGAGCTGAGCATCTGGTTGGCAGCCACTAGCTGATTTAATCCCATAAGAAAATGGGCGTTTCCGCGTTTCGCTGACGACCAGTTAAGTTCCTGACACGCTGAGATAAAAAAACCAACCCGATCGTTGTTTGCCAGCGCAAGCCAACTCACAAGCGCGGCTATTTCAGCAGCCACTACCGACTTCATGTAGCTGACTGAACCAAAATACATCCCGCTCCTCTGGTCAACACACACGATCACCTGATGGTCTTTCTCTTCGGTATAGCTGCGCACATGCGGTTTTCCCGTCCGCTGCGTGACTTTCCAGTCCATTTGGCGAATGTCATCCCCCAATTGGTAATGGCGAAGCTCTTCAAAGTTGAGGCCTCGTCCACGCTGATGAGATTGATAACGACCAGACAGATGCGCTCGTGAATAACGCGCGCTGAGCAGCTTTATTTGCGTCACCTGATTTTGCAGCCACACCAATTGCGGCAAAGTGACATGAATGCGGCTATCCGTTGTGAGGCGAGGTTGATTCATAATCACTACCCAATAGTGACCACATCAAGCAGTTCCGTCACCACATCCTGCTGGCTGATACCATCAGCTAGTGCTTCATAAGAGAGGCTCAGTCTATGCCCTAACACCAGCGAGGCAACTTCGCGCACATCGTCAATTAACACATGATCGCGCCCTTCCAACCACGCTAAAGCGCGAGAACATTTATCCAGCGCAATCGAGGCGCGTGGGCTGGCACCAATGGTCAGCCAACTGGCGAGTTTAGAGTGTTCATACTGTTCTGGGTTACGAGTCGCCATCACCAAATCGATGATGTAACTTTCAACCATCTCGGACAACGGCAACGCCGCTATTTGCTGACGCGCCTGCAATATACTGACGGGGTTAATCGTGACGCTTTGCTGAGGCTTTGTATCAAACACACCGTTCTCTTCCTGACGCACCAAACGAATGATGTCGCGTTCCGCTTTTGGGTCTGGATACTCCACCGATGCTTTAATCAAGAAACGGTCCATTTGCGCTTCAGGTAACGGATACGTACCTTCCTGCTCTATCGGGTTTTGTGTCGCCAGCACCATAAACAACTCCGGCAGAAAGTGCGTTTGCCCCGCAACGGTAATAGTGCCTTCCCCCATGGCTTCCAGCAGCGCAGCCTGAACTTTAGCTGGCGCTCGGTTAATCTCATCGGCGAGGACAATCTGATTAAACACTGGCCCGGGGCGGAAATGGAGTGATGATTTTCCGTCCGTTTCCTGCAGAACTTCTGTGCCCGTCACGTCAGACGGCAATAGGTCCGGCGTGAACTGAATGCGGCCAAAAGAGATAGACAGACCATTTGCTAATGCTTTAACCGAACGCGTTTTCGCGGTCCCCGGCAAACCTTCAAGCAGCACATGTCCACTGCACAGCAAACCCAGTACCAAGCTGCGGATGACTGAGCGCTGGCCAACCACCTGAGATTCAATGGCGCTTTGCAGCGCGACAACATCATCGTGTGCACAACCCGATAGATTATTAATGTGTTCCATTCTGCTGTCCTAGTAATACGGCCAAGCCGGTGAGCATTGGCAATGAATAGTCAAAAAATGCTTTGATTCCTGGACACAGATAGCTCAGCCCTTCTTCACCATCCGGTGTTTTCAACAAGCGGTTTTTGGGGCATTCACCCCAGCAGAGCTTCAGATAAGGACATTCTTTACAGTACTTAGGCAGTGAATCGCGCTTAGCCATGCCAAAAGCCTGCTGTCTTACCGAGAACGCCATTTCATTGAGTGGACGTTGTTTGACATTGGCCAGTTTGTATTCCGGATACACGTAATGATCGCAACTGAATACATCACCGTTGTGTTCGATGGCGAGGCCTTTCCCGCAGAACTCTGCCGTAATGCACAGCTGCGCAGGTTTACCCATCACCTGAGCGACCGCGGTTTCAAACAGATTCACCAGCACCCGGCCCAGGTCGTTATTCACCCACTCCTCAAAAATGGCGATAAGAAATTGCCCCCAGTCATCCGCATCCACCGACCAATCCGTGACGATCGACATCGGGTGCCCCGGTTTGGAGAGTTCGCTGCCGACCACAGGTATCATGCTGTCATTCCAGAACTGCGGTGCCGTGGTTTTGAAATCACTCGGCTCCACGACCGGGTTGAACTGCACATAGGTAGCGCCCAGTTCGCGGGTCACAAAACGGTAAACTTCCAGTGGGTGTTTGACGTTGTATCGGTTCACGGTGACTAACGCATTAAAGCGAACACCATGTGCTTTGATTTTCTCAACTGCACTCATCACCAAATGAAAGGTAGGTTTTCCGCTGCGAGTGACACGATATTTGTTGTGGATCTCTTCCGGACCATCGATGGATAGTCCAACCAGAAAATGGTTTTCGGCCAAGAAATGACACCATTCGTCGTTGAGCAGAATTCCATTAGTCTGCAAGTCGTTTTCAATCCTAACGCCCTGAGGCTGATATTTTTTCTGCAGTTCGACGATTTTTTTAAAGTAATCCAGCCCTAATAGGGTTGGCTCTCCGCCCTGCCAGGAGAAGACGATTTCGTCGCCATCTTGACTCTCAATATAACTCTTCACGAACGCTTCCAGCGTCTCATCGTCCATTTTGGGCTGCTTAGGTTGATGCAGCAGATTCTCTTTGTGCAAGTAAAAGCAATATTGGCAGTCAATGTTACATTTCGCTCCACCGGGCTTGGCCATCACGTGGAAGCGGCGCTGGTAAGTCGGGTTTTCGCTGAGATCTTTGTAAGCCGTTTTTAGCGGAACCAAGTCGAGTAATGTTGAAGCCTGCGTTGAGGGTTTAGTCATTCATACTTCCTTTGTTTTTGAAAACATGGCGCTCCGAAGAGCGCCAAACTACTTCACTACACTGAATGGTTATTTCGGTACAAAGCTACCTGCTTCCATACGTGGTGGGAAATCGTCGAACGTCGACATAATCTGGTTCACTTTCTCAATCGCCGGACCAAGCAAGTAGGAACGCTCGTACATCCAACGGTCGTAGCCCATACCAGTATCGCCGCGTTCAAACGGATCGATACTCAGGTCAAAGATCAGAGGGACGCGAAGTTTGGTGAATGGGTATTTCCACACATCGAGCCCGGATTCGTGCTCTTGAATCGCAAAGTGCATTTTGAACTGGTTGTAACGCACCGCGAGCAAGTCACCGTCATCACTCCAATAAACAAACTCTTTACGCGCGGATTCTTGAGTTTGCCCCGTGAAGTATGGCAACTGGTTGTAGCCATCGAGATGAACTTTGTACGACTTACCGTTAGCTTTCTTGCCTTTCAGCAGTTCATCTTTGACTTTGTCGTCCCCCGCTGCCGCGAGCAGCGTCGGGAAAAAGTCTTCCAGAGACACAATGCCGTTCAGCGTTGTACCGGGTTGGATGTGGCCTGGCCATTTGATCATCGCCGGTACACGGAAAGCGCCTTCCCAACCGGTGTTTTTCTCACTGCGGAACGGAGTCATCCCCGCATCCGGCCACAGGTTGATCATCGGACCGTTATCGGTGGTGTAGATGATGATGGTGTTGTCGTCTACGCCAAGATCTTTGATTTTCTTCAGAAGCTGACCAATCTGGTCATCGTGCTGTTTCACGCCATCAGCGTAGAAGCCGGCCCCTGTCTTGCCGTCGTACTCTTTCGGAACGTGGGTGAAATTGTGCATACGAGTGGTGTTAAACCAGGTAAAGAATGGCTTATCTGCTTTCACCTGCTTCTCAATGAAGGTTTCTGCCGCATCGAGGAACTCGCCATCAACGGTTTCCATACGTTTACGATTGAGAGGACCAGTGTCCTCAATTTTGCCATCCGCGTAAGAATGGATAACGCCGCGAGGGCCGAATTTCTTACGGAACTCCGGATTTTTCGGGTAATCGACGTTTTCCGGTTCTTCTTCAGCATTGAGGTGGTAAAGGTTACCAAAGAACTCATCAAAGCCGTGGTTGGTTGGCAGATGCTCGTCACGGTCGCCTAAATGGTTTTTACCAAACTGGCCAGTGGCATAGCCCAGCTGCTTTAACATGGTCGCAATGGTAGGATCTTTTTCGCTAATCCCTTCCGGTGCCCCCGGCATGCCCACTTTACTCAAGCCAGTGCGTTTAGGCATCTGACCCGTAATGAATGCGCTACGGCCTGCGGTCGAGCTCTGCTGCGCGTAAAAGTTGGTGAATTTCGCCCCCTCCGACGCAATACTGTCTATGTTTGGCGTGGTGTACGCCAGCATGCCTTGGTTGTATGTGCTCAGGTTCCAATAGCCAACATCATCGCCAAATATCACCAGAATATTGGGCTTGTCTGCTGCATAAGCCGTTGCTGACGCCGCCCCCATAGCGAGTGTGCATGCATTGAGCAGCAGCTTGCCTGAGCGCTTTTTATTGCGTGTACTCATATTAACTCCATTTTTCACTGGGTTTGCACGGTCGCTGAACCAAAATCACATAGTCAGACAACCCGAAATGTTTATACAAACATATACATATCAAACCTAGACTAGACCTGAACTAATTGAGAAACAATCGCTCAAATGTTTTATTATCCATTAATGAAATTTATGAGTAGTGGTGTTATGGACCTAAATTTAGTACGTACATTTCTGGTAGTGGCTGAGTACCAATCATTCACAAAAGCCGCTGAAAAACTGGATATCACGCAACCTGCCGTGAGCTCGGCAATCAAACGACTTGAGAAACAATATGGTCAGGCGCTCTTTACTAAGCAAGGGCGAGGCATTGAACTGACCACGAAAGGACATCAACTTGTGCCCTCTTTCCGTCAAGCGCTCGATATCATTGAAAACGCGATGGAAATGCGTGAACACTTCAATGTGTATTGCAATGAATCGATACTGCACTGCCTGCAACCTTTCGAGAATGTGACGTTGAGTGAATCACCAGTAGAAAAACACCAGTTGTTTGAGCATTTGCGCCAACAACGGGTGGATTTGATCCTCGACACCATGCTGACTAAAGAGAACGCTTTCGTGATCGAGGAAGTTCACCGAGAACCTTTGGCGTTGATTTGCCGCATCGGACACCCGAGAGTTCAGGATTCACTGACCAAAGAAGCGTTCTACCGCGAAAAGCATGTGCTCTACAGCGGGCTCTGGGACAATCTGCGGGGTTTTGAACAGATTTGTCGCGAACCGATTGAAGAGCGGGAGATCGACATCGTCAGTGGTTCGATAGCAGGCATGGCCCTTTATGTTTCGCAGTCTGATTCACTCGGCGTCATTTCACACTCTTTTGCGAAAAAATGGGCTAAAACGCTCAATCTTCAAGTGTTGGAATGCCCAATCAACACCGCGTACATCCCCTATCATCTGGTTTACCATCGACGCGAATTAAAAAATCCAGCCCACAAGGCTCTGAGGGATAAAATCAAACGCCGTTTAGTTCAATTTCAACATAACTTGGGAACACTGACCGCTTGAGAACGGCATGTTCGATGGCCATATAACAAAGCGAAGCGACAAGCACTTTTCTTTTTCACAACGCCTATCTGGTTCAGAAAAAAGACAATTTGTGCAAATTCAGTACAAAGATTGAAGGAAGAGACAAAAATCACGGCTATAGTGTAACTAACCGCGAATCATCACTCACGGCGAACTTTGTTGACTCACAATGGACGGAATGAAAGATGGACAATGATGATAATGGCGGTGTTCCACGCCCAAGCGGAAAAGCAAATCCTATCGATACGGATTACACGGTAGGACAAGACAATGTGGTGTTATCCATCGGACCTTTCGGTCTGGACATTCATAACCGCGTGTTTGCGGTCTCTGGTCTGGCTGTTGTGACTTTCGTTTTCGCCACACTGATATTCCGGGATCAAGTCGAGCCTCTGTTTGTCCATTTACGTGCCTGGTTGACATCCCATCTCGATTGGTTTTTCCTGCTCTCAGGCGACTTCTTCGTCATTGTCTGCATAGGCTTAGCCATTTCACCGCTCGGCAGAGTGCGCATTGGCGGCACGCATGCGACCCCGGATTATTCCTATGCGAGCTGGCTCGCGATGCTGTTCGCAGCAGGTATGGGGATTGGTTTGGTCTTCTTTGGTGTGTCCGAGCCTATGTCGCATTTCAGCTCGTCATTGTCCGGACCGATTGTCGACAATGGCGTACGTACCGACTGGGCGCCGCTAGGCGGAGCCATCGGTGATACTGAAGCGGCCCGCTCGCTCGGCATGGCTGCAACCATCTATCACTGGGCTTTACATCCTTGGGCAATTTACGCACTACTGGCACTAGGCTTAGCGATTTTCTCGTTTAACAAAGGCCTGCCGCTGACGATGCGTTCGGTGTTCTATCCCATTTTTGGCGAACGAATCTGGGGCTGGACAGGCAATGTCATTGATATTCTTGCCGTGGTTGCCACCGTATTCGGCCTCGCCACTTCTCTCGGTTACGGTGCGTCTCAAGCAGCAACCGGATTGAATTTCCTTTTTGGTATTCCGCTGACCGACACAACGCAAATTGTGCTTATCATTGTCATCACCGCCTGCGCACTATTTTCGGTCGTCGCCGGGTTAGACGGCGGCGTAAAACTGCTGTCTGAAGTCAACATGGTTTTGGCGGCTATACTGCTGCTATTTATTGTCATAGCCGGACCAACGGTCGGCATTCTGAGTGGCTTCTTTGAAAACATCGCTTCTTACGTAGAACATATTCCGGCGCTGTCGATGCCATTTGAACGCGAAGACATCAACTATTCACAAGGCTGGACGGCGTTTTACTGGGCGTGGTGGATTTCCTGGTCACCATTTGTCGGCATGTTTATCGCGCGAGTGTCTCGTGGCAGAACCGTTCGCGAGTTTATTGTTTGCGTCTTACTCATTCCTTCCACCGTGTGCATTTTTTGGATGACTGCTTTTGGTGGAACGGCGATCAGTCAATTTATTAATGATGGCTATGAAGCGGTCAAAAACGCTGATCTGCCGCTCAAACTGTTTGAAATGCTGGCGGTCATGCCGCTGACGTCCATTACGTCGTTCGTGGGTATTGTGCTGGTAATTGTGTTTTTTATTACGTCGTCAGACTCCGGTTCTTTGGTCATCGACACGATTTCTGCAGGTGGTAAAGTGGATGCTCCGACACCGCAGCGCGTATTCTGGTGTACATTCGAAGGATTAGTCGCGATTGCACTACTACTCGGGGGAGGATTAGCCGCGGCGCAAGCCATGGCTGTAACCACAGGGTTTCCATTCACTATTGTATTACTGGTGGCGACCATATCGTTGATACTTGGCCTGATGAGTGAACCAAGGCCAACGAAAACCAAACGGTAAGGCGCTGTGTTTTTGATGAGATATGTATCGTAGGTGCCCTTGGGGGCTGAAAACTTTAACCAACTGTGTAACCACCACATTGCTTGGAGAAACGCTATGGCTGATATCATTGATGACTCACTCAACGAAATTCGTCGAGAACTTAAAGAGCGCTTAACCACCTTGTTGGCAAAGTCTGAACTCGCCCAAAAGGCCTGTTTGCCCCGCCTGACTACTCTGCTCACCTACTATCTGGTCTATGAAGAAGGCGAATTGAGTTACGAACACTTTCTCTCGCAGCTCAGCAAGCCAGAAAACCAGTGGCGTTGCTTTCTGATTTTCGGTTCGTCTTTGCCTCAGAATGAGCTGGATGAAATTGTGCGAACCTCACACCAGTATCAAAATGAACTGGACGACATTCTACTTTCCATGGGTATACACCTTCAGTAAGTCACTAAACCATGAGTCTTAAAGAAAAGAGCTCAATATTCGGGCTCTTTCTCTTACACTCCACCACTACCGCGTCTGCATCATTCGGTACGCGGTTTGGTTTATAAACTAGCGTGGCGAGAGTGAAATAAATATTTACGCTTCTGGATAAAATAAAGCTGTTCATTGTTTGTTTAACCTGTATACTGCCCCTCAGCTCTTACCATTGAGCTATTAATGATACGTCTATAAAGTTCTCTCAGTTATCTTTCGATATTCTTCGTATAGCTCCTGCGACAGCTCCTCTCGATAGTCCATGTAATAGCTTTTGTTATCAGCACACTTATAACTCGTAAATATTGAAAATCTAGAGGTCTCTATGTCTAACAAATCGACTGGTTCTGTAAAATGGTTCAACGAAACTAAAGGTTTTGGTTTCATCACTCAAGACAACGGCGGCAAAGATGTATTCGTACACTTCGCTTCAATCGTTTCTGAAGGTTTCAAAACTCTGGCTGAAGGCCAGCGTGTAAGCTTCGACGTTGAGCAGGGCAAAAAAGGCCCACAAGCTGCAAACGTAGTAGCACTATAATTCCGTTAGCGCGGCACCCGTTGCCGCGCTATTCAATCCCTTTGAATTGCTTAATCTTCTGGTTTTCCCTCGATTTACATCTGTCTGATCTACAAATTAAATCTGGTCACTCCTAGAAATTCTCGATTTTAAACACCTTCAACTTAACATTGCACACACCATTGTGGTATCGCGGTGAAAGTTAGCTTTAAGTGTAAATTAGGATCTTCCAATCTTTTAAATGGAATAACGGCGTTAGAGTTTGTGCGTCACGTTTAAAGCGTGTGTACATTAACGTTTTGTTACCTGGAACTTTGAAAACAGCTATTTTTAAACAACCTATTATTCTGGTTTGATAAAAATCGCAGACTATTCTAGAACAAGCATCACAAATTAGGCGAGATTTCTGTCCTTTAGAATTTATCCGTCTAGAATCATTTTATTCAACTCGACAGAAATAATCTTATGCCGAAAAAAGTTAAAGAGAAAACGGAAGAGAAAGCGAATCTTCCAGAAGAAAAGAAAGTATTAACAGAACACCAAACCAGAAAGCGAATTGAAGATATTCTGGAAAAGCGTAGGTTCGACGATTTGTTCGAATTGTAATTTTTACGCTTCACTTAACCTTTCTATTTCGAAGAGTTTCTGATATCTCATCAGCGTTGCCGTTCGTGCACAATTCCAGTGCTTTGAATGCGGCAAAATCGTGCCTTACCCTGCGTTCAACAGCCAACCGTCATAGCTCGTATCCATGTTGAGAGCAAAAATTGGTTTTGCATTGCCTGTGTTTTGTTTACGTAAACAAATAATGCAAAACGAATTGTTGCTTTTTATGGGCATTCAGGTGTAAGAATATGAACATTCGGTGACAAATAGGCACGGAACTTGATTGACATGTTAGTGTCATATGAAGTGGGTAATGTAATCCCGAATGAAGACGTAAGTCACCGACATGAAATTTGGTGAGTATATTTAAAACTCACTCAAGACGTTATGGGAAAACCCATAATTTGTAATACGCTCCCAACGAAAGGGAGCCATTAAGTAAACCTTAAACAATAAGCTCACTAAGAGCGTTACTTATAAAGGAGATTACTATGAAAAAAATGAGAAGAGCTCAGCTGCATCGTGTTCGCATCCAATATTGGAAAGACACAAAAGCAGAAAAGAAATCATAGTTAAACGCCGCTAGGCACCCGAGAACTGGCAATACTCCAAACCTCACATCATTGCCAGTTCAATATATCCCCTTCATTTCGAACTCCCCTGACTCTGGCACCTCACACAATACTCTGAACCGTCTAAATTCAGATACACTGCCCCTTGTCGGACGAGAGATCGAAATGAAGGAAATAACCCTCATGATCAAACACCTATTTCCACGCACCTTCGCGATGCGCACATCCTGTTTCTAAGCATTCCATTCAGTTACAACCACTCAAATAAATACAAACAATTGTTCTAAAAAAGATGCCCAATGCATCACTTAGCCAAGCGATGTCTACCTATACTTTGGGGGAAGTGGGCGCATCCACGCTGTTGACGGTTGCATAGACAGAAACACGTTTGAAATCGAGCATATTATGTACACTAAACATCGGTCATACACATTGGCAGGAAAGGGACATCATCATGCAAATGTAATGGTGAACCCGACTGGTTATTTGCATATTCATATTATGGAGGAAAAACGTAAGTTTAACGGTGAGTTTGAGGCACTCTGTTTTGAAACTCACGGTAAATGTACAGAACTAACTTGTAAGGATACTGGGCGAACCAACCAGATGCGTTGGCATTTAGATCTCTCAGGAGAAGATGCCACAGAGCTGGTAGGTTTGATAGAAGAGGCCAAAGAGGAATACGAGACGCTAATGCGCGATCTTTGCTAGTAAATGCTCCACACTCTTACCCAGTTTTATAGTAGCGACCAGCCTCTCCTTTCTTACGGTTGGTCGTTTTCATTTTTCTGCGATCCATCTAGTTGAATTTGTTTCATATTGATTATGAACAAAAACAGATTAACAAGACGTCTAGCCATCCATTACTCTGACCTCACAAACCCGACTCACAATAGAGGTAACTATCATGGCTTTACGTCCTCCTTTTCGCACTGACACCGTAGGCAGCTATCTGCGCCCGGCTTTTCTCCATCAGGCACGCCGTGATTACGCTCAAGGGAAAATAGACCGTTCTCAGCTCACTCAGGTTGAAGACGCAGCCATTCTCGAATTGGTAGCGCAACAAAAGGCAACAGGCATCCAGGCCATCACTGACGGTGAATTTCGCCGCGGTTTCTGGCACATCGACTTTTTGGAAAATCTGCACGGAATCGAAGGTTATACACCTGATGCCGGCTACAATCAGAAATTTCATGGCAAAGCCGCACCGGCTTACAATATTCGTGCGATCGGTCGTATCGCTTTTAACCCTGAGCATCCATTTCTGGAACACTTTGATTTCCTGCTCAATGCAGTAGGTGAAGATGAACACTACGTCGCCAAAGCAACCATTCCCAGTCCGACAATGATTCTCCGTCAGGAAATTCTCGCTAACGATGGTTCATCACGTATTCACAATATCTACCCGGATCTAGAGCTGTTCTACCAAGACTTAGCGCAAACGTATCGTGATGCCATTCAAGCGTTCTACGCCCGAGGTTGCCGCTATTTGCAATTCGATGATACGAACTGGGCGTTTTTGGTCGATGCAGAGAAACGCAGCGGCCTTGAAGCGAAAGGAATCAATCCAGATGAAATCGCTCAAATTTGTACACGAATCATCAATGAAGCTTTGCGCGATAAACCTGATGACTTGGTGGTTACTACACACATCTGCCGCGGCAACCACGCGTCGTCCTGGTTGTTTTCCGGTGGTTATGAACCTGTAGCTAAAGCTCTGTTTGCCACTCACTACGATGGCTTTTTCCTGGAATACGATTCCGAACGTTCTGGTGACTTTGCTCCCCTGCGTCATTGGTCCAATACACAAAGCCAAATTGTGCTCGGCTTGATTACCTCAAAATTCCCTGAACTGGAAGATGCCGCTCAAGTCAAAGCGCGTATTGACGAAGCATCGCAATACGTTCCACTTGAAAACCTGTGTATCAGCCCACAATGCGGCTTCGCCTCCACTGAAGAAGGCAATAAGCTTACCGTTGAGGAGCAATGGGCCAAGGTCCAATTTCTCAAACAGATTGAGCGGCAAGTCTGGTCGTAAGCACTAATCTATAGATTTAAAGCCGGAGTCTTGCCCGGCTTTAAATCTCTTTCAATCCACACCAACTGGCATTCTCTGCATCGCGTCCTACTTAAATGAAAATAATTGTCATTATTTGACTGCTATGCAAAATACTAACTTTACCGAACGGTGAACATGTAACCGGTCGTATATTTACCCATCCTGTTATTTGTATCAACAGTGAGAATTGCTCAACTTTTGATTCATATCTTCCTCATATTCTCATCATTAACAACTAATTCAAAAGTAGTATTTTTGCAGGAATAACATGAATCAAAATGTATATAGATAACTGATATCTATGAATTAAATGGGATCCTTCCCAACACTTGTTTGACACTGGGACAGTTGATTTCACCGAGCTTGCATCTGATAAAAATACCAGTAATGTTTAAAGGGAAATCTATCCATATTTCATAACGAATAAGTTAATAAATATCGGTATCAAAAAATAAAAATATAATAATTAAAGGGGTGTAGTTATGCCTGCAGAAAGAAAGTTTGACCCTTTAACGCTGTCCGAATTTGAAAAAGGATACCACATCAATTTGCCTGCCGAATTTATTCACGCATTATCGGCGGCACCTTCACTTCAGGAAGTTCTCGATACCGTTTCGCAGTGGATACACAGATTATTTGACGCCGAGCGCGCCAGCATCACTTTGCAAGATGGCAGTGAATATTTAAAGCTCTACTCTATCAGTGGCAATAAAGCGATTCCGCTCGATTTTCCGGTGCCTATCGCGCAAACCTTCGTCGGTCGTGCGTTTTCTGAGAGAACACTGATCATCTGTGACGATTTGGCGCAATCCGATGAGTTAGATTGCATCATGCTCAGCCAGTTCGGGATGAAAACTTGTATGGATGCGCCATTACTGTGTGGAAATCAATGTTTAGGCACGTTGAATGTAGCACACAATCAAACCAGCTATTATTCCGAAACCGAGGCACTTGAACTGCAATGCTTGGCAAACTGGATTGCACTGAACATTAACCTGCGTCTGCAGGTCATGGAGCTTAACCAGTTAGCCTCTACGGACCATCTGACTAGTGCTCCTAACCGCCGCGTATTTACCAAAGAAATTCAGCACGCGTTAGCACAGTTCCACTCGGATGGTGCGTCCTTCTTTTTAGGATTGATGGATATTGATCATTTTAAGATACTCAACGATCAATATGGTCATAACGCCGGCGATTACGTACTCAAACAAGTGGTCGGAATATCATCTGCCTTACTGGGTTCAGACGGGCATCTATCACGCATTGGAGGCGAAGAATTCGCCCTGATACTGCACGATCAGAACAAACAAAGCGCATTGGCTATCTACAATGCCGTTCGTCATGCCATAGAACAGACCATTATGGAGTATGACAACATGACGATGTCTATCACTGTCAGTATTGGTATCACGCAAGTTCAAACCAGCGATCTCTATCCTGAGCAACTACTGAAAAGAGCGGACAAGGCGTTGTATGCGGCGAAATCAAATGGCCGTAACCTCATCAACTGCGACAGCGCAGGACAGAAGCTGGTCGGATAGAAAAGAACAACCGAAACGCTGCTGATTATTCACATTCAGCAGCGTTTCGGGTTCAGAGTCATCATGAGTGACTAAAAAGGCCCGCGCTCTTCATAAAGCGGGAACATAAGCTCATACACCTCCCTTCTCACGTCTAGCGCTTCATAAGCTGATGGGATGGTTTTTGCCAGTTCAGTCTCTTTGAAGGCTTGCATGGATGGCAGATCTTTGAAGAAATAGATACCACACACCTCGCCAGTTTGCGGGTCGCGACCATAAACCTTTTGTATCAATCCAGGGATTTCTTTAAACCGAGGTTTACGCTCAAGAGCCCTTCTTTCCAGCTCATCGGGATCCAATCCAGACTTAATCCGCACATATAAAATCACAGCCATGTTCTTCTCCTTATTCCTTTATTGCTAAGCAAGTATAAGAACACAAACGGAATGTCACTTAGTCACAGTCGTTCATATCAAGGCAGAATTTCGCGAGAAGGTGCCATCTAACCCAATGAAAGTAATTGAAATACATCGAAGAGTAGAAAAAAGAAAAGGCGCCTTAGCGCCCTTTCTACTCAAACCGGATTAGCGTCGAATGTTGCTCATACGGTATAGCAGCAATGAACCGAGCAACAACACACAACCGATAATTTTGTTCAGTGGCATTGATTCACTGTAAATCCAAACACTGAGCAATAGGGTCCAAACGGGTTCAAGCAGCATCAGAATGGCGGCGTTGGTTGGGTTAGCATGTTTTTGCCCGACCGTCTGCATCAGGTAGCGAAGACTGGTTGCCAGCAGAACACTGAGTACAAACCATTTCCAAGTTTCACCACTCACCTCTTGTGGCCAGGCTTCAACAAAATAGGACAGGAGCAACCCAAGACAACCTGTCGCGAAAAGCTGTAACGTGGTCAACAACATTGGTGGCAATTTAGCGGAGTATTGGCTATTGAAGTTGAAATGCAGCGCGAGTCCAACCGCAGCAAGTAGAAACCATAACTGGCTGGCGGCAACATTCCACTCACCGTTCCAAGCAAGTAAAAACAAACCGACCACAGCAATTGGCAATGACATCCAAAACGCCCGGCTGGGTTTGTTCCCGAACAACGGCCAAGCTACCAGCGGCACAAACAACATCGACAGGCTCATAATAAAGGCCCCTTCGCCAAGAGTGTCACTGATGGAAATCGCGTAGATCCAGCAAAAGATAGATCCACCCAGAAATACACCTACCCCCATAGAACGGAGCATATCGCCTAGCGAGGCTTTGCGTAGTGCAGGCAAGCAAAAAGGCAATAGAATAAGTGACGCTGTCACGAATCGAAGACCGATAAAACCAAAAGGAGGCAGCCCTTGAATGGCTTGTTTAGAGAATACCCATCCCGCTGCGGCAAGCAGTGTAGTCAGGACGAGAATGATTTCGGCACGCAGGTTAGCAAACATGATGGATTGTTATAATTTTTAAACAGGCAGGTATCGATTGTGCGGCAAATTGCACAACAACTCCATAGGCAAAACTGCTTTTATTTCTGCACGTTAGAAATGAATGATGGAATAATCCACAACTCGAATTCAAACACTCTGTTAACATCTTAATCAAACCAAAAAATAGTTATTTTTTAGCTTTTAGTTTCAGAATACAAACAAATAATCAGAATAAAATTCTGTTAATTCGTTTTTTTCATAGTTTCATACATCAACGCTTCTTGTGTATGCCAGTGAATATGACCAGAGTCACAGTGTGATCACATCAACTAAAGGGAGTAGGATTCGCAACATTATTATTCTTATATGGACTTCAATTCAGTGAAAGAATCTCAAGAAGTTTTAGATTTTAGCGTTTCTAAAACCACAACATCCTGGAATAAACACGATACTCACTGGCTACTCAGCCTGTTTGGCACCGCGGTCGGGGCTGGTATTCTGTTCCTTCCAATCAATATCGGCTTAGGTGGATTCTGGCCATTGGTTTTGATGGCGGTGTTGGCTTTCCCTATGACTTACCTCGCGCATCGAGGGCTGGCGCGCTTTGTTCTTTCTTCTGAGCGTTCAAACGCAGACTTTACCGATGTGGTCGAAGAACACTTCGGCGCCAAAGCTGGTCGCTTGATCTCCCTGCTCTATTTCTTGTCTATTTTCCCAATTCTGCTGATTTACGGTGTTGGTCTCACTAACACGGTCGACAGTTTTCTCGTCAATCAGGCTCAAATGAGCAGTCCACCAAGAGAATTGCTGTCAGGTGCACTGGTATTCAGCCTGATCGCCATTATGCTTGGCGGAGAGAAGATCATGCTGCGCGCCTTTGCCGCCATGGTTTACCCGCTTGCCGCCATACTTGCAGCACTCTCTTTTTACCTCATTCCGTTTTGGACGATGCCATCTCTGGCAATGCCTGCGCTCAGCGATTTCACCCAAACGGTTTGGCTCGCAGTGCCAGTGGTCGTATTTTCATTCAGTCATGCGGCGGCGATTTCAAGCTTTGCCAACATTCAGCGCCGCCACTATAAAGACAACGCGGTTGTCAAATCTGAGCAAATCCTTAAACGCACCAGCATCATGTTGATCGCATTCGTATTGCTGTTTGTGTTTTCTTGCGTCCTGGCGTTGTCACCCGAGCAGTTGATTGAAGCTAAATCGCAGAATGTTTCGGTGTTGTCTTATCTGGCAAACGCAACCCACAATCCTTTTATTGCAGCGCTCGGTCCTTTGGTCGCATTTGTTGCCATCACCTCGTCCTTTCTGGGACATTTCCTTGGCGCGCGTGAAAGCTTAAACGGGCTAATCACCAAACACAGTCGTCTCTCTGCACGCAGCGCTGACAAAATTGGCATTGCATTCATGTTTGTGGCGATTTGGTTTGCGGCGGTAATGAACCCAAGCATTCTCGGGATGATGGAAGCGCTATCCGGGCCCGTCATCGCGATGATTCTGTTTATCATGCCGATGATTGCTGTCTATCGAGTGAAAGCGCTACACGCCTACAAGCAGCGTTTAAGTACCTACTTTGTGCTGTTTGTCGGGGTACTGGCGGTATCCGCTTTACTGTTTAGCCTGACGCGCTAAGCCCATCACCGTAACGGCCCACACTGTGGGCCGTTTTGTTATCCCTTCTCCTTTCGCTGTCACATCACCGTTTCCCCATTTTCCCCGCTATTCCACAACAACGCGTTTTTGATGAATAAATCTGGTTTGGTAATTCACAGAGTTCACCAATAATGAGTGCGACAAATGGCTTATCTAACATAAACTTGTTGTAACGATGAAACGAATTCCTTCGCACTTTGTGCCTCACGCTTATTTTATTAAGGAGCAGTTCATGAAACGGGGTTTAACACTGTCGCTTCTCATTCTGCTGCTCTCCGGCTGCAGTCAGGACTCAGAGAATCAAGCCCTTGGCACGCTAGAACGCGATCGGGTGACCTTCTCTGCCACCAGCAACGAAATCATTCGCCAACTACCTATTACAGAGGGCAGCGAAGTGCATGTTGGTGATGTGCTGGTAAAACTCGATGATGCCAGTCAGCAGGCCATGGTGGCGCAAGCCATCGCACAGCGAGCCAAAGCGGCCGCGTATCTGGCCAAACTCACCAATGGTGAACGTCCGGAAGATATCGCAGTAGCGCAAGCTCGCGTATCCCGTGCCACGGCGCAGCTTACGGAAGCAGAAAAAAGCTTTCGCCGCGTCTCGGAACTGGTATCAAAACGTTTAATCAGTCAGTCCGAAAAAGACAGTGCTGTGTCGGTACGAGATTCTGCCCGCGCTGAGCTCGATTCGGCCAAAGAAGAATTTGCCAAGCTTACCGCTGGAGCACGTATTGAAGATATTGAGCAAGCGAAAGCCGAACTGGCCGCCGCAGAGGCGAACGTGACACTACAGCAACAGAAACTCAGTGAGCTGACGATTGTGGCTACCCGTAACGGCATTCTCGACAACCTGCCCTACAACCTTGGTGAACGCGTCTCGGTAGGCAGCATCGTGGCCGTGGTGCAAGCCGACAGCGTGCCGTACGCCCGAGTGTATGTCCCCGAGCGTTTTCGCGCTCAGTTTACCGCTGGTAAAACAGTGACGGTGCATGTCGATGGCGTTGCCGACAGCTATCAGGGTGCGGTTCGCTGGGTAGCTAACGAACCCTCGTTTACTCCGTATTACGCGCTGACTGAAAACGAGCGTGCGCGCCTGATGTATCTTGCTGAAGTGGACCTGCCTAACTCGGCGAAGTCTCTGCCTTCCGGGATTCCGGCACAAGTTGATTTGCCGTAGGAGTTGGTATGAGCGATCTCGCCATTCACGCGCAGAACGTGATGAAAAAATTCGGTGACTTCACCGCCATCGAAGGCATTAATCTCAGTGTGCCGAAAGGCAGTATCTACGGCTTTCTGGGACCTAACGGCTGTGGTAAATCGACCACCATTCGAGTGCTGACCGGGCTATTGAGCCCAACGGAAGGTCAGGTAAACGTATTAGGGCTGGATATTCCCCGTCAATCTGAAGCTTTGCGGCTGAAGATTGGTTACATGACCCAGAAGTTTTCACTGTACGACGATCTTAGCGTGCAAGAAAACCTGCAATTCATTGGCCAGATTTTTGGCATGAACCGCAAGGAACTCAACGCCAGAGCTGACGAACAATTGAAAACGTATGGATTGGATGAACGCCGTAAACAACGCGTCGGCGGAATGAGCGGTGGTCAGAAACAGCGTTTGGCGCTGGCGGCGGCGACCATGCATCGCCCTGAACTGCTGTTCCTTGATGAACCGACGTCAGCGGTCGATCCGGAAAACCGCCGTGAATTCTGGGAACAGTTGTTTGACCTCTCCTCACAAGGCACCACCATTCTGGTGACAACACACTACATGGATGAAGCCGAACGCTGTCATCGGCTCGCGATTATGGAAGCCGGTGAAATTCGTGCCGATGATGAACCAGAAAAACTGATGCAGCAAATGGGCGTAACGGTCGTGGAAGTGAAAGCGCCACATTTGCGTAAGCTCAAAGAAGTTTTGCTCACCAAGCCAGAAGTGCGCTCCGCCGCGCAACTGGGCATTCGTCTGCGTGTATTAATCCATCGTCAAGTTCAGGACCCGATTGCCTGGCTACGCCAAACCAATCCAGACTTAGCGCACGCCGAAATGACGATTGCGCGCCCGAGCCTGGAAGATGTTTTTGTTACCGTGACAGGGAAAGGCCGCCAATGAACTCGCTCTATCGCATTAAAGCCGTCATGGTGAAAGAGTTTCGCCAGTTATCACGCGATCGCATCACTTTCGGTATGGTGGTGATGATTCCGCTCATCCAGCTGATTTTGTTTGGCTTTGCCATCAACACCGATGTTCGAAACATTCCGGTGGCAGTGGTTGATCAAAGCCAATCCACATTTGGCCGCCTGCTGACAGAATCGATTAAAGTGAGCCAAGTGGTCAATGTGACTCAGGCTTACACGACCGCAGATCAAGCGCAGCAAGCGATTGCCAGTGGCGAAGTCCGCGCCGCGCTGGTTCTGCCGAAAGATTTAACTCAGCGGGTGCAAGAAGGTCGTGAGCTTGGTCAATGGATTGTGGACGGTTCAGATACCATGATTGCGGGCGCTATTTCAGGTCTTAAAAACATGCCGTTGCAGGATTTCGATTTTAAAATCAAACCCGCAGCCACACCGACCTTTGAGATTACTCTGTTCTACAACCCCAGTCGGCGCGCGGCAGTTAATATCGTGCCTGGGCTGCTCGGCGTAATCCTGACCATGACTATGATTCTGTTTACCAGTGCAGCCATCGTACGTGAACGTGAACGTGGCAATCTGGAACTACTGATTACAACGCCAGTGCATTCTATAGAACTGATGATAGCTAAAATCGTTCCGTATATTTTTGTCGGTCTGATTCAGGTGTTCATCATTCTGGGGTTGGGGCATGCAATTTTCGATGTACCGATTAATGGTTCGCTGAGTCAGATTCTGTTTGGCACTTTACTGTTTATTTCCGCCAGTCTGACGCTGGGCCTGATGATTTCGACAGTCGCCAGTACACAGTTGCAAGCGATGCAGATGACGGTGTTTATTCTGCTGCCATCCATTTTGCTGTCTGGCTTCATGTTCCCTTACGAAGGCATGCCAGTCGCGGCGCAGTGGATATCTGAAGTTCTGCCTGCTACGCACTTTATGCGCCTGATTCGCGGGATTGTGCTGCGCGGCGCTGATCTCGCCGACTTATGGAAAGATACAGTGTGGCTGGCGGGATTCACCGTATTGGGACTGTTTGTCGCCTCAATGCGCTTTAAAAAGTCACTCGACTAGCAATGCAACTCAATGTTATTCAACTATTTGAGCTGTCAAACTTCCCTTACATTTTCCAATCATCGTGATAGGAAAATCAGTGCTCTCTAATATATAAACCCAGTCGATGACTGGGTTTGTTGTTTAATAATCAACCAAAATACATTAGAAAATATAGGGCATCGCTTGTGTTGACGATGAAGTGACCAAGATCTAACTTTTAAAATTAGTCGTCATCACAAATGGAGGTCCCCCAATGAAACGTGCCACTAAAAGTTTTCGTCTTCAAATGATCAAAGAAGTCGCATTACGAAAGCAATCTTCATGTACCGATCCGATGGCGAACTACATACGAACGATGCTCTCCGACAGCAAAAAAGCAAAACCACAACAAGAAGCGAAACGTAAATTCACCGGCGCTCACTTTGACGAGCATGCGGGTGGTTGGGTCAGTGACCTTTGGGCTTTAAAATAACAAGCCGCGAGAATGATGTTTAGGCTAGCGCATCCAGAGCCCTAGCCTAAGCGTTAAAACAATTCCTGTTGCGGATTATTGGGTTCAATCTCTGTTTCCGCCGCCTTCCTCGCCGCAAGTACTTTTCTTCGATACCGCTGGCGACACAACTGAATCACGTGCAACTGCTCAGCCGGCGTCATCTCCAGCCAGCGAAACCGCTCTTCCCTTTTGCGCATGCAGCCACGGCAATATCCCCTGTCGTCAACCGTACAAACGCCGACACACGGGCTCGGGACTTGGAAAAACTCAAGTTGCTCCATGAATATTCTGATGTCCTTATTACGCTAACTATCTGTTACAAAAGCAGATTCACACTACCCACCGACAAAGTTGCATATTAAACTATGACCGTATGCTGACAAAAACAGTGTTTTATTGACTATACTGACCGCGTTTTCCACATTTGGAGTGAATATTATGAAGCTTAGTTCAAAATCATTACTTGCCGCAATGGCGATGCCAGTTCTGTTAGCTGCCTGCGCAAGCAATGGTGACGATGTGCAAATTACCGCGACGGATCTGCAACATCATAACTGGCAGTTGACTCAAATTGATGGCCAAGACATCGTGAAAAATGAGCACTACGATGCGCCTCGCCTAGAAATTGGTGAGAAGATGATGGCAAGCGGCAACGCAGGCTGTAACAACTTCTTTGGTCAGGCTGAGCTGAAAGACAGCCGTCTACGCATTGAAAAAATGGGTATGACCATGAAAATGTGTATCGGCGATGTAATGGACACCGAACAAGCGGTATCTCAATCACTGATGGATTGGAATGACGTCACTTTAACCAAAGATACATTAACGCTGAAGAACGACGTTCATACACTGACCTTTACTCTGCGTGAGTGGGTAAACTAATCTCAACGCACGCTTCAGATCAGGAAGGCAGCCATAAGGCTGCCTTTTGTTTTATTTGTCCCGCCATTTTCCTTATGAATCAGATCTTTTGCTTTTTTTAAGACATAATGAATGAAACCGCGAAGCTTTCCGGTCTCTAGCCTTACTGAACCCATATCAGCGATCTCAAAGGACAATTATGAAAAAGCTGCTTACCCTTCTTAGCGCCTGTGTACTCTCTGTCTCTGCCTACGCTCAGTCTTGGCAAGAGATTACCGACAAAGCGCGCGGCCAGACTGTTTACTTTCACGCATGGGGCGGAAGCCAGGAAATCAATAACTACATTCGCTGGGCTGGCGATCAGCTGAAAGCGGAATATGGTGTTGAACTCAAGCAGGTGAAAGTCACCGATATCGCAGAGACCGCCACGCGTCTCATTGCCGAAAAAGCCGCAGGCAAAAACCAAGATGGCAGCGTCGATATGGTGTGGATTAACGGCGAAAACTTTAAGTCGATGAAAAATAACGGCCTGCTCTATGGCCCGTTCGTCGACACATTGCCAAGCTGGCAATACGTAAATCAATCGCTGCCTGTTGATAGCGACTTTTCTGAGCCGACGGAAGGACTTGAAGCCCCATGGGGTGTGGGTCAACTGGTGTTTATTTATGATCATCACAAACTGAACAATCCACCAGAGTCGTTTGCAGAGCTGCTGAGCTACGCCAAAGCGTACCCTAATCGTATTACTTACCCTCGCCCGCCGGAATTTCACGGCACCAGTTTTTTGAAAGCATTGCTGATCGAATTGACCAATAACGATGCTGCGCTTTCTAAACCGGTGGACTCAACATCGTTTCAAGCCATCACTGCGCCGCTGTGGCAATATCTGGATGAACTACACGCCGTGGCTTGGCGCTCTGGTAAACAATTCCCTTCCGGTTCTTCGGAAATGATTCAACTACTGGATGACGACCAAATCGATTTGGCATTAACGTTTAACCCTAATGCGGTCTATTCAGCTCAGGCATCAGGCAAACTGGCTGACACGACTCGTAGCTATGCGATGAAAGCGGGCGCGCTGTCCAACATTCACTTCCTCGCCATTCCGTGGAATGCCAAAGCCAAAGAAGGCGCATTGGTGGCGATTAACTTCCTGATGAGTCCTGATGCGCAATCGCGTAAAGGAGACATGAATATCTGGGGCGACCCATCTGTACTAAAGAACGACGTGCTGAGTGGCACCGCAGCCAAAACCAAACTGTTTAAGTCGATTGCCGAACCGCACCCAAGTTGGCAAACCGCATTAGAAGCGGAATGGCAAAAGCGTTACGGCGCGGCAAAGTAACGCCTTGAGCTCACTATGATTCGTATCGGTTATAGCCTTCTGATCATCATCGGTATTGCGCCCATTCTGCCAGGCATGGTGGGCGCACTCCTCTCCTCACTCGGTTACATTCCGGCGGTAGGCTTATATCAGTTTTCATTCGATGCTTTTGCTCAGGTCTGGCATTGGGCTGGCATCACTCAATCGCTGTGGCTCTCTGCATTTTCCGCTTTAACCAGCACTTACCTCGCCCTATTACTCTGTTTTGCCGTCTTGATGACGCTTTGGACCAGCAACCGCTGGAATTGGGTTGAAAATAGTCTTTCCGGTTTGCTGGCTTTGCCGCACGTGGCTTTTGCCATTGGCTTTGCGTTTTTATTCGCGCCGACTGGTATGCTGGCCCGCACGTTAGCTGCGCTATTTGATTATCAAGTGTCTACGCAGGACTCCGCTTGGTTAATCCACGATCCTCATGCGCTCGGTCTTACGCTCGCGTTGGCACTGAAAGAGATCCCTTTTCTGCTGCTAATGAGCATTCCGGTTTTGCAGCAGCTGAATGTTGAAAAACTGCACACTGCAGGCGCTTCGATGGGTTACTCGCCAACGCAAATCTGGTGGAAAATCATCCTGCCGCAATGGCTACGCAAAATGCGCTTTGCACTGTTTGCGGTGATCGCTTATTCCGTTTCCGTGGTCGACGTCAGTCTGATTCTTGGCCCGACGACACCGCCAACTTTTGCCGTGTTGATTTGGCAATGGTTCAGCGACCCGGATTTACAACAGATACCGCGCGCCGCAGCTGGCGCAGTGACATTGCTCTGTCTGGCGGGACTCATGCTGCTGTGTGTGCTCGCGATTGAAACGCTCTTGCTACGCACCTTTCGCGGTTGGTTATCCAGCGGACGATATGGCATCACGCTGCCGGGTCGTTCCGCGATGATCGTGGTTATCGGCTGTGCTGCGGTGATATTTCCACTGATGCTCATTTGGAGTCTGGCGCAGCGCTGGCGTTTTCCCGATTTGCTCCCCAGCCAATTGAGTGCTCGATTCTGGCTCAATGAATGGCCGAACATGTTACCCACGCTTTATCAGAGCTTGTGGATTGCTCTGCTCAGCGGAACGCTGGCACTGATCCTTGGCATTATTGCTCAAGAATACCGCACCCGTTTTCGTCATGCATTGCCCGCCTGGGTTATCGTGTTACCCATGTTGCTGCCACAGCTTTCTCTGCTGTTTGGTTTGCAAATCGCCACCCTGTATATCGCCGCGGAACATTTCACTTTATGGGTCATTTGGTCGCATGTATTTTTTGCCTTCCCTTTGGTGTATCTGGCATTAGATGGCCCATGGAAAAGCTACAACCCTAACTTCACCCGCATCGCACTCAGCTTAGGTAAAAGTCCTTGGCAACTGTTCTGGCAAATCAAAGTTCCGTTGTTACTACCGGGTTTATTGTATGCCTGGGCGGTCGGAATCAGCGTCAGTCTGGCGCAGTATCTGCCTACTCTGATGCTTGGCGGCGGACGCATTGCAACCATCACCACCGAAGCAGTGGCACTTTCCAGCGGCTACGATCGTCGTGTGATGGCCATTTACGCCCTTTGGCAGGCGTTGTTGCCGTTTGTTTTCTTTTCTCTTGCGGTCATCATCAGTCGGGTGCAGATTCGACGTCACCGCAGCATTCAACCACAAGTGAATTTGCATGACCTTTTGTCTCAAAAACCTCACCATCCGTAAATCCGGCGGCGAGTCGTTACTGACCCACTTTGACCTGGCGATCACACCGGGGGAAATCGTGACACTAATGGGCCCCAGTGGCTGTGGAAAGTCGACTCTGCTGAGCGCAATTGCCGGCCACCTGACTCCGGACTTTGCATGCAGCGGCGACATCATGCTTGACGATCAGTCACTAAACCATGTCGCGCCGCACCTGCGTCAGGTCGGTATTCTATTTCAGGACGATTTGTTGTTTCCGCACTTAACCGTGTGGGAAAACCTAGCGTTTGCCCTACCCAACTCACTCAAGGGCGCGGAACGCAAAGCGGCGGCGCTAACAGCGCTTAAGCATATCTCGCTGACTGAACTGGCCGATTCGTTTCCTGATCAAATTTCCGGTGGGCAACGGGCGCGCGTCAGTTTGATCCGTATGCTTCTTGCACGCCCCAAACTGGCGTTATTGGATGAACCGTTCAGTAAGCTCGATAAGTCACTGCGCAGCCAGTTTCGCGATTGGGTATTCAATCAACTGACACAAGCGGCGGTGCCCACATTAATGGTCACGCACGATGAAGAAGACGCCCCCTTGGGCAGTCGTATCATTCGCTGGCCAACGGAGTTTTCCCATGCTTGATCGTTATGTGATTCCCGTCATTCGCTGGCCACTTTCGAAATCGGCCGACGTGCTCGATGCCATTGGCGTCAGCGCCAACCAAGTAACGCTGTTTGGTTTTGCAATGGGCTGTTTGGCGTTTCCTGCCCTGGCGCTGGAGCAATATCTGCTCGCCTTATTGCTTATTGCCATTAACCGGCTTTGCGACGGGCTCGATGGTGCACTGGCGCGCATTCAAGGCTTAACCGATGCTGGCGGCTTTCTCGATATCAGTCTCGATTTTCTGTTTTATTCGCTGATACCGTTCGGCTTTGTGGTCGCCAACCCGGAAATGAACGCCGTAGCAGGCGCTTTTCTTATCTTCTCTTTCATCGGCACAGGCAGTAGTTTTCTCGCCTTTGCGGTCATGGCGGGCAAACGCGGTATTCAGAATCCGGTGTATCAGAATAAATCGTTGTATTACATGAGCGGACTGACGGAAGGCACTGAGACCATTGGTTGCTTCGTGCTGATTTGTCTGCTGCCTCAGCACTTTGCTCTGATTGCCTATTTGTTTGGCGCCGCCTGTTGGTTTACCACGCTGACTCGCATATATTCGGGGTATCACACCCTGCGTCAGGCAGAAAGTTAGTCGTTATAAACTATTACAAGGAGTCACTTTATGTTCTCAGGATTGAGCGCGTTTCCGTTAACCCCGATGAATGAAGATCGCATCGATGAGGCCGCGTTTGTGGGCCTGCTTGAGCGTCTGAACGCAGCGGGCGTCGATTCGATTGGCGCCCTGGGTTCGACCGGTAGTTATGCCTATCTGACTCGTGAAGAACGCGCGCGCGTGGCCAAGATTGCTGTTGAGCATGCGGGAAACACGCCAGTCATCGTCGGTATTGGCGCGCTGAGAACCAGAGACGTACTGAACTTGGCTGACGACGCGCAAAAAGCAGGAGCCAGCGGGCTGCTGCTGGCACCGATGTCTTATCAGAAACTGAACGATGAGGAAGTGTTCCAGCATTTCAAAGCCGTCTCAGCCGCGATTTCGGTCCCCCTATGTGTTTATGACAATCCGGGAACCACTCATTTTCACTTCAGCGACGAGCTGCATGGCCGCATTGCCGAGCTGCCTAATGTCGCCTCGATTAAAATTCCCGGCGTACCCAACGACCCACAAGAAGCCAAAGCACGCGTCGAACGCCTACGCGCGCAGATTCCAAGTCATGTCTCGATTGGCGTCAGTGGCGATGCATTCGCCGCGACTGGTCTTAGTACGGGCTGCGACGTGTGGTATTCCGTGATAGCAGGACTGTTTCCTAACACCGCGCTGGAACTGACCCGAGCAGCACAATCCGGTAATCATGCACTGGCGCAGCAGTTCTCCAGCCGCTTGCAGGATTTGTGGGATATGTTTGGCCGTCACAATGGCAGCCTGCGCTGTATCGCGGCGGGTGCCGAGATTTTGAACCTGGTCGACAGCCCTTGCCTGCCTCTGCCGCTCGTGTCAGTTCAAGGTGAGGATCGTACGCGACTGGCGAGGCTGATTGAGCAGCTTGAACTTTCCTAAACAGACAAAAAAAGCCACTTTAAGTGGCTTTTTACTTACTCAATCATATCGATTAGTTGAACGAATCGAGTGGTTAACTGAAAACCAGCGCTTTCAACGCCGATTCATTGTCGATATCGGCAAATTCCGGTGGATTATCCAAACGGTATTGGAAATTCAGCGCTGGCGCTTCCACTTTCATGCCTTCAATCAGGAATTCACTCGTCACCATCGGTGAGTTAACGCACGCCAGTACTTCACCTTGTGGCGCCAACAGATCCGGCAGGCGACGCAGAATTTTGGCGTAATCTTTGGTCAGCGCAAAGCTACTCTTTTGAAATGACGGCGGGTCGATGATGATCAAATCGTATGGGCCTGCTTTCTTAATTTTGCCCCACGATTTAAAGATGTCGTGCCCCAGGAAACTCACTTGGTTGACGTTGTGCTCGTTCAGGATGTGGTTCTCACGCCCTTTCGACAGCGACGCTTTGGCCATGTCCACGTTCACCACATGATCAGCACCACCGGCAATCGCAGCCACTGAAAAACCACAAGTGTAAGCAAACAAGTTCAGCACATTTTTGTGCTCCGCGTGTTCACGCACCCAGTCGCGGCCCAGACGCATATCCAGAAACAGACCGAAGTTCTGGTTTCTGCCGATATCCAGTTGGAACTTCAAACCGTTCTCTTCCACCACAGGGCGTGCGTTGAGTTCCCCCACCAGCACTTCTGATGGTGCGCCATCGGCGTAACGGTGTTGCAGCACAATGCACTGACCGTTTTTCTCTGTCCACAACGGGGAATCCGCCAATTGCTGCAAACCGTCGATCAGTTGCGCCAAAAAGGCCTCGTCGACGTCTTTGAACACGCTGACGATCAGTTGCCCTTGCAGCCAGTCACACGTCAGGTGCTCTAAACCTTCCCAGCGTTGGCCACGACCATGAAACAGGCGACGCACTTCATTCGGCGCTTGCGCCAGTTGTACCGTCATTTCAGAAAAGAATTGAGATAAAGCAGATGCTTGCATAGCTATGTTTACTTTTTCACTGAGGGCCAGCTAAGTGACCAGGGTTCTAGCCAGGATTCAATGCCCTGACTGACAATATCGCTGTTCCATTTTTCGCCCAGCGCCCCTTGATAGCGCGGATCGCACACCCATTGGTACGTTTCCCCGGCATACGAAAAGCGCAGCGCAAACGCGTGCAAATAGCCACGGTCGGCCTGATTCCCCGCATTGTAAATCGGGTCGCCGACAATGCCGGAACCAATAGATTTCAGCGCCACACGAATCTGATGGGTTTTTCCGGTATATGGCTTACACAGAAACAGGCGCTCTCCCGGCTCGGCGGCCAAAGAAAAAAACTGCGTGACTGCCGGATTGGTTTGTGAGGCCAGAAGCTTCCACGACGCGCGACGTGAACGTTCCATATCGCCGCTAATCAGGCCCTGCTTCTTTTTCGGCTTTTTGCTACCCAACGCTAAATAGAACTTTTCGACCTGACGCTCGGCAAAGGCTTTCGACAGTTCACTGGCGGCTTGGGCATTACGCGCGAGCAGCAAAATGCCCGAGGTCATTTTGTCTAATCGGTGCACCAAATACAGCTGCGCATCACCGCTTTGCTTCGCCACCTCCTGCAACAACATAGTGTCACCATCATCTTTATGCACGGAGACATTCGGGTGCTTGTTGATCAGCAGAAAATCGGTGTGGGTTAAGAGAATATCGAACATACGACCTCGCAAAAATGGACCGCTATTATACTCAATTAATGACAAACGTCAGCCTAACTTGCCGGTTACGTGGTCGCAGGCAGGAAAGTCGCACAAAACGGAGTCGTGATGACCGATTTGGGGGGCAATTCAATAAAAATTAAACAAAACTAATTTAGTATTTCCTTATTCAAAAAGGATGATGGTGACTATGGCTCGATACACTTGGAAACAACGCTCACTGTTTGTCCCACCTTTACTCTTGGGCGGCATATTACTTTTTCTCGCGCCGACGATGAAAGCTGTCCCACCCGCTACAGATGAAGCAACCGGAGCCAAAGTGGTTAGGGTGATCACGGCAAAGCCGATGGACATAAGCCCAACAGCAGTGGGGTATGGCTTTACCCGCCCGACCAGTGAATGGGTTGCACAAACAGAGGTCGAAGGACGAGTCGTCTGGGTAGCGAAAGAGTTTGAAGCCGGGATGCTGATCGCCAAAGGCACCCCACTCATACGCCTCGATAGCAGCCAGTACCAGCTCACCATCACGAAACTGGAGGCTGAACAGGATGTTGCTCAGCTCAAAAATCAAACATTGGGCGAAACGATTAAGATCGCCGAACAGAATTATCGTCTACAACAACAGGAGTTTGCTCGCACCGAACGCCTGATGAAAACCGGTCATATTTCACAAACCGAAAAAGACCGAGCACAACGCGAACTACTGAGCAATCAGCAACAGCTTCAAGGCCTAAAAAATGAATTGGCCATCACCCAGGCAGAGCAACAAGTCCTGAATGCTGAACTGGCCATGGCACGCCGGGATCTGGCGTTAACGGAAGTCTCGGCACCTTTCGATCTGCGTGTCACCGAGAAACTGGTTGACTTCGCCGACTACGTAACCAAAGGAAAAACGCTGCTCACCGCAGATGCCACCAACGCAGTGGAAATTCAGGCTCAGTTCCCACTTGGCAAAATGCGTCCTTTACGCCGCAACACCCCCTACGCCGCAACAGACAAACAATCACACAGCGATCTCACCGCTCAGGTCGAGCTCAACATTGATGATAAGGCGATAGTCTGGCAAGGCGAGGTGCAGCGCAGCGGCGGCAAAATCGATGCGCAGTCACAAAGCCAGAGCATCATCGTTCAGGTGAACAACCCGTATCAGCAAGCCAAACCCGGTCAGCGCCCTCCCTTGGTCAGGGATACCTTTGTCAAAGTGACGCTGATTGGCCCCCCCCTGAAAGAGCAGTTGGCCGTCCCGGTTACTGCCTTGCATGATGAGACTCTCTATCTGCTAAAAGACGGGAAACTGGCAATTCAACCAGTGAACGTCGACTTCATTCACAATCAGTTGGCAGTGATCAAAAGTGGTTTGAACAGTGGTGATGTGGTGGTGGTCAGTCAACTGCAACCGGCGGTCAAAGGCATGCCTCTGAAACCTCAACCAGACAAAGCGCTAGTGCAGTGGATCAAGCAACAAGCCGGAGGTCACCTATGATCGCCTACTTTACCCGGCATAAAACGGCCGCCAATGTCTTAATGTTGGTGATCCTGCTGCTGGGGGGCTTTGCGCTGCCCCAGTTGCAAAGAGACACCTTTCCGCTGACACCAACCCGTAATATTGAAGTTCGGGTCACTTATCCCGGAGCATCGCCATCAGAAGTCGCACAGGAGTTGTGTGTTCCGCTACAGGATGCCATCGATCAGCTGATCGGCGTGGAAGAGTTTGTGTGTGACGCCAGAGAAAACGTTGCAATAGGCAACGTCCGCATCCAGTCCGGGCAGAACATTGATATCCTCACTGCGGACGTTCAACAACAAGTAAACGCGATTGATGATCTTCCCGACCGGGCAGAGCGGCCGAAAGTCACCAAACTCGATCGCGTCGCATCCGTGGTCAGCGTGGCAATCACCGGCCCAATGCCTGAGCGGGATTTGTACCGCTATGCTCAACAACTCAAGCAACGTCTGAAAGCCCACTCCGGTATCGCTCAGGTCACACTCAGTGGTTTTTCCGATCAAGAAATTGAAGTATCTGTGTCGGATGCCAAGCTCAGACAACACGGGTTGAGTATCTCCGATCTGGTGAATCGCATTGCTCAGGAAAACGTGCGTGTACCCGCCGGTATCGTGACCAGTGATCTTACTCAATGGAATATCCGTTTTGATCAGCAAGCCAATCTGGTCAGTCAGTTGCAGCAGCTAATCATCGACAGCAGCAGCCAGTTACGCTTAGGGGATATCGCCCAGATCCAGCAACTATTTGCCGTGGAAGAAGAAAAACGCCTGTTCAACGGCCAGCGGGCAGCATTCCTTCAGATATCCAAAAATCAGGAGCAGGACACTTTGCGCGTGCGAAATATCGTACAACAAGTCATTGATCACGAGCGATCACTCTTGCCACCCGGTGTCGAACTTACACTGACTCAGGATATCAGTGTTAACATTCGTGAGCGGCTGCGGTTGCTGCTGAGTAACGGCCTGCAGGGGTTACTGCTTGCGTTTGCCGTCTTGTGGGCTTTTTTCAATCTCAGATTCAGTTTCTGGGTCACCCTCGGCCTGCCGGTGTCGTTCCTGGGCGCGGTGTTTGCCATGCATACGCTGGGCTACACGATCAATATGATGACTATGGTCGGGCTGATTGTCGCCACCGGTTTGCTGATGGATGATTCGCTGATTATCGCCGAAAATATTGCGGCAAAACGGGAAGCGGGTCTGGGGCCGGTTGATGCAGCCATACAAGGCACCCGGCAGGTTTTCCCCGGGGTGATCGCATCCTACATCACCACCATTATGGTCGTCGGACCGCTGATGTTTCTAAACGGTAACCTTGGTGATGTGTTACGCTATATTCCCATCGTGCTGATCCTGACCCTCACCGTCAGCCTGCTGGAGGCCATGCTGATCCTGCCGGCCCACCTGTCGCACAGCCATTTCGCCCAGCAAGATAAACCCATTCGTCAAGTGATTACCCGCAACTTTGAGTACGTCCGTGACAGGCTCTTTGTTCCGTTAACCGAGAAAGCCATACACTCACCCTACCTGAGTTTAAGTATCCTGATCATGCTGGTGATGATCTCCACAGCAACTTTCCCTGCTGGCTGGTTAAAATTCCGCGCCATGCCAACGCTGGAAAGCGATACTTTGCAAGCACGCATCCTGTTGCCGCAGGGGAGCCTGCTGTCTCAGACCGATGCCGTGGTGACCAGAGTAACCGATGCCCTGAAAACCATCGACGCTGCGTATCAGGAAAAGTATGCTGAGCCGCTGATCATCAGCACTACGGTTATGTACAACACCAATGTTGATGCCTTTGAATCCGGCCCGCACGTAGCCACCGTGAGCGCCGACTTACTGCCCGCGCAGTTCCGGCAGGAAAGCATTAAGTCACTGATTCAGCAGTGGAAAAAAAATGTCGGACCGTTCGCCGACGTCTTGTCACTCAAATTTACCGACAAAGAGCGTGGTGTTGCCGGCAACGGCATCGACATCCGTATTCAGGGCCCCAACCCAGAAACACTCTATGCAGTGAGCCTAAACTTAGGTAAATGGCTCAAACAATTTGACGGCGTGTTTAACCTTTCCTCCGATTTACGCTATGGCCGGGAAGAAATTGTCGTTTCTCTCAAAGATCAGGCTGGGGTACTCGGTGTCACCGCCAGTACAGTGGCTCAAACACTGCGCAATGCATTTAAAGGCAACAATGAGTTGAATGTCTATCAGAACGGTGAAATTCTCGACATCCGCGTTCGTCAGCGCGATTTTCAACACCACGCGACGCTGGAAGAGATGAAGGATCTGATGATCACCGCCAGCAACGGCCGGCTGATACCGCTGGTCAGTGTGGCCAATTTTACCCAGCACCGCACATTTTCCCGCCTGAACCTGGTGAATGGCCTGCCGACTGTAACCGTACAAGGCAATATCAACACCCAAGTTGCGAATGCCTTTGACATCATGCAGCAGTTCTACAAAGTCTACGTTCCAGAGCTGAACAAGAAGTACCCGGATGTGACGTTTGTTTCCCAAGGCCAGGATAAAGAAAGCGCAGATACCGGTGCATCGCTGCTGCACTATTTTCTGATGGGCGTTATCGGCGTGTATCTGGTACTGGTATTGTTGTTTCGTAGTTTCACTCAGCCGCTGGCCGTATTGATTGCGATCCCGATGGCGTGGATTGGCGTGGTATGGGGACATTTGGCACTCAACCTAGATCTGACCATTCCAAGCCTGGTCGGCTTTGCCACACTGGCCGGGATCGTGGTCAACGATAACATCCTATTGGTCACATTCATCAAAGAGAAAGTGGCTGGCGGAGCGGATCTGAAACAGGCCTGTACGTTGGCAGTTCGCGACCGTTTCCGCGCGATAATGATTACCTCACTCACCACGTTCGCCGGCCTGCTACCGCTGCTGACTGAAACCAGCACGCAGGCACAGTTTCTGATCCCGCTAATCGCCAGCATCGCGTTTGGATTAATCAGTGCCACTTTGCTCGCCGCTGTGGTCGTCGCCTGCGTATTGCTGATCCTGAATGATATCAATCCGGCACTGTGCGGAGAAAAGTTAAACGCTTGATGTCGTGCTTTTCACCCCTGTAAAAGTCGCCGCACGGCGACTTTTTATTGCCCTTTAGCCTATCCCGCCCTTGACGAGGGTTGCAGGGTTAAGAATACGTTCCAGCTCAGCGCGGCTGAGTGCGGTGTTCTCCAGCGCAACATCAATTATCGGTCGCCCCTGTTGATAAGCCAGTTTGGCAATTTCCGCCGCTTTGAGATAGCCAATCACCGGATTGAGCGCAGTGACCAGAATCGGATTCTTGCCCAGCGCAATATTGATATGATCTTCACGTACGATGAATCCCGCGATCGCTTTGTCCGCCAATGCTCTTGCGCTGTTGGCGAGCAACTCAATGCTCTCCAGAATGTTATGCGCAATCACGGGCAACATCACGTTAAGCTGGAAATTCCCCGCCTGCCCGGCCACGGTGATGGTGGTGTCATTGCCGATGACCTGCGCGCACGCCATCGCAGCCGCTTCCGGGATCACCGGATTCACTTTCCCCGGCATGATGGAGCTGCCTGGTTGCAATGCTGGCAATTCAATGTCTCCAATACCCGCCAGCGGGCCAGAGTTCATCCAGCGCAGATCGTTGGCGATTTTCATCATCGCCACCGCCGTGGTTTTCAATTGGCCAGACAACGCCACAATCGCATCCTGACTGCTGAGGTTAAAAAAGAAGTTCTCACTTGGCACAAACGATAAACGCGTGGCCTGAGATAAATTGTCTGCAAACGCTGCGGCGAAACGCGGATCAGCATTGATGCCAGTCCCCACCGCCGTACCGCCCTGTGCGAGCGCTTTCACCGCTTTCATTGCGTAAACAATACTGTTTCTCGCGTGGTCAATCTGCGCCTGCCATCCCCCCAATTCTTGCTCAAAGGTAATCGGCATCGCATCCATCAAGTGCGTGCGCCCGGTTTTCACCACGTTCGCTAAACTCTGTTTTTTTGCGGCCAGTTGCGTGCTGAGATGTTCCAGCGCGGGCAATAAGCGCTGCTCCACTTCCAGAGTGCAGCTCACCTGAATGGCGGTGGGCACCACATCGTTGCTGCTTTGCCCCATATTGACGTGATCATTTGGACTTACCGTGCTGTGCAAATGCTGGGAAGCCAATGTCGCAATCACTTCGTTAGCGTTCATATTGGAACTGGTGCCAGAACCAGTCTGGAATACATCGATGGGAAACTGGTCTAGATGCTGCCCATCAATGATGCTTTGTGCGGCCTCATCGATCGCCGATGCGATATCCCCTTCGAGTAAACCCAACTGGGCATTGGTCACCGCCGCGGCTTGCTTAATGTACGCCAGTGCCTGAACAAATGACTGCGGCATGCTGTAACGGCTGATGGCGAAATTATCCACCGCCCGCTGCGTTTGCGCCTGATACAAGGCATCTTTAGGAACCAGCACCTCGCCCATGCTGTCTTTTTCGGTCCGAAATTCTCGTGTCATGTCAGATTCCTTAACTTCTCGTGAAGGCGATTTATCGCATTTAATGATAATAGCTATCATTTAAATAAAATAAGAGCAAGCACTTAGAATCTGTATCCATTCGGTTTGTAAAGCAAAAAAGCCACTGAGTTTCCCCAAGTGGCTTTTCATTGAAATCTCGTCGTGTTTACGCGAAGAACACCAGGAGCATCAGCACCGGACATACCAGGCGCACGTACACTGGCCAGATTTTCCAGAACCAGCTGTTTTCGATTTCCGGACAGCCTTGTTTCAGCTCATTCAGAATCTGGTTGCGGTTCCAAATCCAACCAACGATCAGAGTAATCAGCAGTGCAATGATCGGTTGCGAGTAAACGGTTGTGAACTGAATCACCAGGCCAAACAGGCTTGAGAAGTTCATCACGATAACAGCGGATACAATCGTAACCAGGCCACCGATCCACAACACGGCTGTCGTGCGACTCTGTTTTAGCTCTTCTGTTGCACACGCAACAGGCACTTCAAGCATTGAGATGGACGACGTCAGCGCCGCAATAATCATCAGCAGGAAGAACACCAGGCCAATCACCGCCCCCATGGCACCCATGGTATCAAACATCGCCGGCAATACCGTAAACACCAGCGTGTCAGAGTTCAGCAGTTCACCGCTGTCAGAGAAGATCTGAACGCCATTGTGTTTAGCAACAAACATAGCTGGCAGAATCATCAGACCTGCGATGAACGCAACACCCGTGTCGATCAGTGCGACCTGAGCGGCAGTTTTAGGCAGGTTGGTATCTTTCTTCAGGTAAGAACCGTACGTCGTCATTACGCACACACCCAGAGACAGAGAGAAGAACGCTTGCCCCATTGCACTGACGATAAGTTTTGGTGTCAGGTGAGAAATATCCGGGATCAGATACATCTTCAGGCCTTCCCATGCACCTTCTTGAGTGAAGATGTACACCGTCAGCAGGCCAAACAGCACGAACAGTAACGGCATCAAACGGGTTGACCACTTCTCGATGCCGTTCGCTACGCCATTGCGCACCACGAACATTGTCAGTGCCATGAAAGCAATCATCAGCACGAGATTACGTTCAGTACCGAATGTTGTCAGCCAGTGGCCTGCACTATTTAAGCCAAGCAGATCCAGACCGCTACTAAAGAAGGAGCCGACCAACCAGCCAGCAACAATCGCGTAGAAGCTCAGGATCAGTGACACCACGATCATACCGACCACGCCAAGCAGAATCGCACCCGCTTTACCTTTTGGCCATGCAGCGTGGAATGAGCGGATTGGGTTTGACTGCCCATAACGGCCGATCGTCAGTTCCGCCACCAGCATTGGAAATGCCAGCAGGAACACCATCAGCAGATAAACGATCAAAAAGACTGCACCACCGTTACTAGCAGCCTGAGTTGGGAAACCCCAAACGTTACCAAGACCTACAGCGGAACCCGCTGCTGCCATAATAAAGCCAAATCGGGACGTGAATTGACTTCGTGAACTACTCGCCATGTTACTTATACCAATATGTTGTGTTTACCTGAATGGCGTCCAAAAGTGAGTGTAAATTAATTTGTACACACATTAAAAATTAGAGTGACACCAAGAGTGTGGCAAGTAGACCAGTTTGAGAATAAAATTGGAAGCCCGAACAGTCCATTTTGCGGCTATAAATCTATTTTTGTAGATTATCTGATGCTTTTTTAAGCTTACCATCACCATAAACCCCCACATTTACACTTAATTAACAACTATTCTGCGGTTTTTGTTTCATATTATTTTCCGCCGTTCCCTTTCTTCCCTTATGCTTTCGATTTACTATCCCAAAAGATGTTTTCTACTGTAGTTGGCGCATGGATAAGGTTTATCACTTCTTAACGCTCGCGAGCATCGCGATCTATTGGTTCTTGGTAGCAGGTGTGACACTTCGCGTCGTATTGAAGCGACGTGCAGTCAGTGTTTCTCTCGCCTGGCTGATGGTTATCTATATTCTTCCCATTGTTGGCGTCATTTGTTACTTCCTGTTTGGCGAGCTCAACTTAGGTCGCAAACGCGCCGAACGTGCCAAAGAGATGTTTAAACCCTTCGGGACTTGGTTCCGTTCACTCAATGATTGCCAGGCACACATGCCAGAAGGTATGGGCGCGCACATCTACAAAATTGACGAACTGTGCAACCATCGCATGGGCATTCCCGCATTAAGCGGCAATACCCTGTCGCTGCAAAACTCACCGAATGAAATCCTGCACTCGATCATCGAAGACATCGAACAGGCGCAGGAAAGCATTCGCATGGTGTTCTACATCTGGCATCCGGGTGGACTGGCCGATTCCGTCGCGTCCTCACTAATTCAGGCGGCAAAGCGTGGCGTTGATGTGAAGCTGCTGCTCGATTCAGCGGGCAGCCCGAGATTCTTTCGCAGCCACTGGCTGAAGATGATGCAAGATGCAGGCATTCATGTGGTTCAGGCACTGGAAGTGAGTCCGTGGCGTATTTTCCTACGTCGCCTCGATCTGCGTCAGCATCGAAAGATTATCGTGATTGATGATGCGATTGCGTATACCGGTTCGATGAACATGGTCGATCCCGCCTACTTCAAGCAAGATTCCGGGGTCGGTCAGTGGATTGATATTATGGTGCGTATTACCGGTCCGTCGGTCAACGTGCTGTCGGCAATTCATTGCTGGGACTGGGAGTTTGAAACCGGAGAGCGTCAGATGCCGACCGTGCCGGAATGCCGTTTGGATGCAAACGCGCCGCAGCATCCGATTCAGGTGGTCCCATCTGGCCCTGGCATGCCGGAAAACTTAATCTCACAGGTACTGACGCTGGCTATCAACCAAGCCAATGAGTCGGTTCGCATAACCACGCCGTATTTTGTGCCAAGTGCCGATCTGCTGGCGACGCTTAAAATGACCGCGCAACGGGGTATCAACGTTGAGCTGATCATCCCGCAGAAGAACGATTCTTTTATGGTGCAATGGGCATCTAGGGCGTTCTATGGTGAACTGCTTGAGGCGGGAGTGAAGATTCACGAATTTTATGGCGGCCTTTTGCATACTAAATCGGTCGTGATTGACCGTCAGTTCTGTCTGGTGGGTACCGTCAACCTCGACATGCGCAGCCTGTGGCTCAACTTCGAAGTGACGCTCGCGGTTGACGATCAGGAGTTCACCCAACAGCTTTACTGGCAGCAACAGAACTACATTGAACAGTCACGCTCTGTTGATTATGACATCTGGGAAATGCGCTCGCTCGGTCATCGTTTTATGGAACGCTTGTTCTACCTTTTCAATCCGCTTCTGTAATCTTTTTGTGACCATGGGGTTGCATTTAAATGCAGCTCCATGTTTTAAATAGGGCATTCGTATTTCCAGACAAGGATCGCAAATGTCAGAAGGCAAAAAGACCAAACTCATTACCGCCGGCCGCAACAAAAAATGGACGAACGGCGTGGTCAACCCGCCCGTGCAACGGGCTTCAACCGTCGTATTTGATACGGTAGCGCAAAAAAATCACGCTGCTGTTAACCGCGCAAACAAGACGCTGTTCTACGGACGTCGCGGCACAACGACTCACTTTGCCTTTCAGGAAGCCATGGTTGAGATTGAAGGCGGTGCTGGTTGCGCGCTCTACCCATGTGGTACCGCTGCCATCAGTAACGCGATTCTTTCATTCGTTAAATCAGGCGATCACCTGTTAATGGTCGATACCTGTTATGAACCTACCCGCGACTTCTGTGACAAAATTCTGAAGAAATTTGGCGTCGAGACGACGTATTACGACCCGATGATCGGTGAAGATATCCGCTCGTTAATCAAACCCAATACCAAGATACTGTTTACCGAATCTCCCGGCTCGATCACAATGGAAGTGCAGGATGTGCCGACGCTGGCACGCATCGCCCATGAACACGACATCATTGTGATGCTGGATAACACCTGGGGTGCGGGGGTGAACTTCTCTCCATTTGAGCACGGTGTGGATATTTCGATTCAGGCCGCGACCAAATATATCGTCGGCCACTCTGATGTCATGCTGGGTACTGCTGTCGCCAGTGAGAAGTACTGGGATCAACTGCGTGAGCAAAGCTATCTGATGGGTCAGTGTGTGTCGCCGGATGATGCTTATCTGGGTCTGCGTGGTATTCGTACACTCGACGTGCGCCTGCGTCAGCACGCTGAAAACAGCCTCAAAGTGGCCCAGTGGCTGGCAACACGTCCTGAAGTGGATCATGTTCGCCACCCTGCTCTGCCAACCTGCCCGGGCCACGAAATCTTCAAACGTGATTTCACCGGCGGTAACGGCCTGTTCTCATTCGTGTTAAAAAGCAGCTATCCGAAAGCAACCACGGCACTGCTCGATGGCATGCAGCATTTCAGTATGGGTTACTCTTGGGGAGGGTTTGAAAGCCTGATCCTAGCCAATGAACCAAAGAGTTTTAACAGCCTGCGTACCATCGCTAATCCAAATTTTGAAGGTACACTGATTCGCCTCCACATTGGTCTTGAAGACGTCAACGACCTGATTGCCGATCTGGAAGCAGGCCTTGCGCGCTACAACGCGGTCATTCTGGAACACGAAGCAACGGCGTAATACGGCGCTGAAACATTGCTTTAGCATACGAAAAAGCCCTGAATAATCAGGGCTTCTTTATTACTTCTCAGCTAGGAACCCAATTTGGCTTTGATCAGCTCTTCGAGCTGTTCGAGTGGCAGATAACCGGGAATGACATCATCACCAATCAGCATCGCGGGTGTTCCACGCATCCCCAATTCACTAAACAGCAGATAGTTTTTCTCTATCTGTGCCGCGCTTTTCGGCTGGGCGTTCACCGCATTTAAGGTGTTCGTTTTCTTCGCTACCTGCACCAGAGACATCGGATTATGCGCCCCCGGTTTGGCAACCAACAGTGACTCGACTTGGGTAAATTTATCCGGTGCAGAATGCCACACATTGAGGGCAAAACTGGCCGAGTTACTCTCCGCAGCTAACTCTTTGAGTGGAACCAAAACAGAAACCACTTTGATTTGTGGATACTTCTCACTCAGTTGGCGCAGTACCGGATCCAATTTCTTACACCACGGACAGCTGTAGTCAGTGAAAAATACGATCGTCAGTGCAGGTTTATCGGCCCCAAAACTCGGATGATCAGGGTTGAAATACAAATATTGTTGGTTCTCACTCAGAACACGGTCAAAACGCGTCTGCTGCTGCTCATAGCGCAGCAAAGTGGCATAGAGATTCTCAATCAACTGCGGGTTGTTCTTCAGCATCGTATTGATTTCATCGAGCTGTTGGACCTGCCCGGCATTCAGTTGTGCTTGTGCACTCCCCGCCACGATAAGTAGTACCAGGATAAACCTGTGTACAGTGCGTTTGATACGTTGTGGTACATTCTTCATAGTCATCGAAATTTCCTTATGCCAGCCACAGGCGGGCCAGCAGTCCCCACGGCGTAGTAAAGCCACTGGTCACTGATTGAATTTGCCCGTTGCGGACAATCATGAAAGTCGGGGTGTAGCGAATCTGCCAATCTCGCCCCAGTTGATTACGTTCGTCGTTCACGGTACGAAACGTGATGTCGTGTGCTGTCATATAGCGCTGCACTCGATCATTGTTGCCAGAAGTGAGCGCGATGCTAAGCACGGTATGGTCGCCACTCACCCATTCAACGATCGGTGTCGTCACCCGGCAGACGCCGCACCAAGTGGCCCAGACATACACCAGAACGGGCTTATCCTGACTCATCTCAACCAAATCGACCGTCTGCCCCTGCAGGTCATACAGCGTCGGTGTAAAAACTTGGCTCTTCAGCGCTTCGGGTTGGCGCCACCAATCAAGAGCGGTAGCAATTACAAGCATCATCAATGCGAATACCACACCTTCTTTCAACCCTCTTGTCATCCTTGCTCTCCCCTTGCCTGTTGTATGGCTTCCATGACCGCGCGATCGCTTAAAATTACCGGTAATGCAATGCCATCAGGCGCTCCCGGTCCGTAAACGATATTAAACGGAACACCAAATCGACCATTCTGTTGCAGATATTGCGTCACACTGGCATTAGGTAGGCTCCAGTCTCCTCGTACACGTACCACATCGTCATCCTGCAACGCTTGATAGACGGGTGGCTGTAGCAACACACCAATTTTGTTGGCTTTACAGGTAATGCACCACTCAGCAGTGACATCGACAAACACCACTTTTCCCTGCGCAGCGCTCTCATCGATGATTGTTGCGTTCAGTGGCTGCCAGCTCAGCTCCTGCGGCAACGGTGTCGACCATTTCTCCGCCGTCAGACTACCCACAACTAACACAGCCGAAAGCCCCAAGAGACTGACACAGGCCACTATCCCTATCTGACGTCCTCCATAAACACGGGCGCCACGCCACAACAGCAGGAGTGCTGCCATCAGCAGATAAGCGAAAATACCCCACGTCGGCCAGTGCGCGGTCAACAATGTTGCGAGCCAAACCGTGGTTGCCAACATCATTGCACCAAACAACAACTTAGTCCGATTCATCCATTGCCCGGGAGCCGGCAGTTTGGTCGCTAAACTCGGAAACAGAGCGATGATTAGCCAAGGCAGCGCAAATCCGACACCCAACCCGCTGAAAATCACCCACAACGTAACGTTATCGGCGGCCAGTGCAAAGGCCACTGCGGTACCAAGAAACGGGGCCGAACATGGGGTGGCCAGCAGAGTGGCAAACAGCCCTTGTACATAATGCCCGACGTAACCATTACCGCCGCGCGCAGCTAACCAAGTATTGAGAGTTGAGGGCAAACGCAACTCAAACAGCCCGAGCATGTTGGCGCCAAAAAGCGTCGTTACCAACACCATTAGCGCTAGAAATCCGTCGCTTTGAAACTGAATGCCCCATCCCACCGCTTCGCCACTCGCTTTGAGGATCATCAACCCCAGCGCGATCATCCAAAACGCACTGATAATCCCAGCGCTCGATGCGAGAAACTGCGCTCGGACTTTGCGCCGCTCTCGATGTGGTGTGTTCACGATTGAGGCGAGCTTCATCCCCAGCACAGGCAACACGCACGGCATCAGATTCAGTATCAATCCGCCAATAAGCGCCATCAGCAACATCGTCACCAACGGCCACTGGGCTTGGGGCGAAATGGTACCGTCGGTAACGTTCAGCGAAATTTCACTCAGATAGTTCTGATCGGAGATAGTGACGTCTACACGTTCTCCACTCAGATCGGCTTGCCCCAACCAATGAGTGACGTCATAAGTCACACGCAGCATTTGACCATCGACCTGAGTTTTAGGGTGAATAAAACTGCTGTCGGCGACGGCCGCGGATTGTCCGTCCACCAGAACCACGGGCAATGACCATCCTGTAGAACGGTTTAACGTCAGCTCAAGTTGCTGCGCCGAACTATCCCACACCGCAGACACGTCCGTCATCGACGCATCCGCTTGCGGCACTCGACTCATGGCTTCGGCAAAGCGACGCATTGCGTCAGGCTCAGGAGAAAGCTCCGTTGGGGTAAACGCCAACATAAACGGATAGTCGTTAATGACACACACAGTTGAACAACTCGACAGGCTGAGATTGGCGTTCAGTTCAACGGGAGCCGTTAGGTCATGTACGCGCAAGGTTATCGGAAAGATGGTATCCCCGCGGTAACCCAGCGTTTCGATTCCCAGAACAGAGAAACGTTGCGGAAATGGCCAATGCCAATCGACAGTGTCCAGATTTGTCGAACCTTGCCAGTTGATCTCCGGTGCTCCCCCCCTTCTCCGGGAGAGCGCCAATAGGTTTTCCATGGCTGTTCAAGTTTGACGTCTAAATAGCCGGCAAGTTGCTGAGTGTCAGAGTCTATTTGTCCCGTCAGCACAAAACGCACAGACACGGGAGGATGGTTCGGATCAGTCATCCAAGAGGTTGAGATTGGCTGGGCTGCTGTGGTGAATGAGAGCATCGCCAAAAGCGCCCATGGCCTGAATAGCCATTGAGCCAATGGTTGTAATAATCGGTACATATTTTTCCTTTCAATAAGTTAAAAACGGTCACAAACGGATGTGAACGTTCAACTCATTCTCGGAAAACGCACAATTGCAAATGAGGGCGCCGTTTCGGCACCTTGGGATCTCTGAATCTGGGGATCAATGACCAAGACAATGGCTTTGCTGCGAGTACGAGCAGAACCAGCGTGATCAGGGGGATAAACAGGTCAATCAGGTGATTGAGATGATGTTGCAGCAACTTACCGGAGAGATGGCAGGCAGAACTGGTTTGCTTGAGTTGTTCGGTATCGGTTGGCGCAGGCTGGGCAGCCTGCCACTCAACAGAGTGTTCGCTTACTTGGGCATAAGGACAGGCAAAAGTCAGCCCCATATTTTTCGTCGCACACAGCACCACGACCCAGACGATCAACATCAGGGCAAACGGCGCAAGTTGTCGGCGACGTAAACAATGCAACAGAACGAACCTCATGAGTAGCGTTTAATGAAACGGATAGGTTTGCTGAAAACAAGCCATGTTCATAGTGCGCAACAGCTTAACCGTCTAAAAAATAAAAGGAAACAATTCGGCTTGATATTTTAATTTGAATCATTATATTAGCAATAACTACTTTAGTTTATGGTTGATAACATGAAATCCTACAGCGACATTCTCAAAGATCAGAACACTCTTGGCCGCAGCTTTAAACAACAAAGCCCGGATACCCTCTCCGCCTTCATGCAGCTGCATAAAGCCGCGATGTCTCCGGGCGAACTGGATGTAAAAACCAAAGAGATGATTGCGTTGGCAATTGGCATTGCTGCTCGCTGCGATGGTTGTATCGCCGCTCACGTCGCCGCTTCACTCAAAGCTGGCGCCACCAAAGCTCAATTGGTTGAAGTCATCAACGTCGCCGTTCTGATGGGGGGCGGCCCTTCTTTTACCTATGGCACACTTGCATTAGGCGCCATTGAAGAGATTGAAGCGCAAAACCGCTAACCACATAAGAGAATGAGGGAGCAAAACTCCCTCATTTTTTTGGACATCCTTGCAGATGGTCGTTCACCAGCCCCATCGCCTGCATGAATGAATAACAGATAGTTTCACCCACAAACTTAAAGCCGCGCTTTTTCAAAAACTTGCTCATTGCTTTGGATTCTTCTGTCGACACCGGTACCTGGCTCATTTCTGCCCAGTGATTAACTTGGGGTTTACCATCAACAAACTGCCACAACGCGGCATCCAAAGAACCAAACTCCTCTTGCAGTGCTAACGTTGCCCGAGCGTTAGAAAACACCGATGCAATTTTGCCGCGATGTTTAACCACATCATAACCAGCGATGATAGCTTCCACTCGCGCTTCGTCGTACTGCGCCAGTTTGGCAATATCATAATCTTCAAACGCCTGACGGTAGCCTTCGCGCTTACGCAAAATGGTAATCCAACTGAGCCCGGCTTGCGCCCCTTCCAAAGTGAGAAATTCAAACAGCGTTTTATCATCGTGCACTGGCTTGCCCCATTCTGCATCGTGATATTCACGTTCGAGTGGATGGTTCATCGCCCACGCGCAGGTAGTATCTTGTGTTGTCATTGTTATCCTTCTGCCACTGACAAAAACGGCTTCCGAAGAGGCCGTTTGGATTACCTTTCATCAAGCAGGTACTTTGACATGGTGGAACAATCTGTACAACACCGGAACCACGATCAGTGTCAATACGGTCGCAAAACCAAGACCAAACATGATGGTGACGGCCATCGGGCGGAAGAAGATATCCGGCAACAACGGAATCATACCCAGAATCGTAGTGATGGCCGCCATGCATACCGGACGCACACGACTGAGCGACGCATCAACCACCGCCAGATACGGGTCTTTGCCCGAGTGCATTTCAATCTCGATCTGATCCAGCAGCACGATGCCGTTTTTCAGCAGCATTCCTGACAAGCTGAGAAAGCCCAGCAGTGCCATAAAGCCAAACGGCGTATTGAGGGCCAGCAACCCTGTGGTTACCCCGATCACCGCCAGCGGTACCGTCAGCCACACAATCAGCGGCTCTTTGACAGAATTGAACAGGAAAACGGTGATTAAGAACATGAACAGATAACCCATCGGCATGGTCTGAAACAGCGATTCCTGTGCATCGTGAGACGATTCATATTCCCCGCCCCATTCCAGCGAATAGCCCGGTGGCAGTGCAATCGCCTCAATCTGTGGTTGCAGACGTTTTTGCAAAGTAGCGGCGGTCTCTTCACCCAGCAGATCCGGATCCGCCATCACGGTCAAAATGCGCTTACGATTTTTACGTACCACCAGCGGATCTTCCCACAACATTTCATAGCCCAAGGTGACTTGTTGCAGCGGAATGTACTCACTCAGCGCCGGGCTCCAGATCTTCATCCCTTCGATATTACGAATATCGATACGCTCGGCTTCCGGCAGGCGCGCGACAATCGGCATAAGCGTCGTACCATCGCGATAAACACCAATGGTTTTGCCCGAAAACGACATCGCCAGAAACTCATCCACATCCGATTTGGTAATGCCGTAACGTCTGGCCTGACTTTCGTTAAACTGCGGCTCCAGCACTTTGGTGCGTTCACGCCAGTCGTGACGAACGTTGTACGCACCAGGATCGGCGTACATGATGTCCATGACTTGCGCCGCGATACCTCGTAGCACCGTCGGATCAGAGCCGACCAAACGCGCTTCAATCTTAGCGCCACCGCCAGGGCCCAATTCAATCTGTTTCAGCTTGTAGTTAATTTCTGGATAACTGGCATCCAGATGCTCGCGAAAACGCTCCATCAACGGCGCTAAACTGTCGTAGCTTTTCGCCCGCGTGGTGATCTCACCGTAGGCGGCATAACTTTTTTCCGGAGAATAAGTCAGCATGAAACGCTGCAACCCTTTACCGGCAGTTGTGGTAACCGTGTCCGCTTCCTCCTGTTTCGCCAGCCAATGCTCCAATTCCTGTAACTTATCGTTGGTCGCGCGAATGTCCGTCCCTTCCGGCATCCACACATCCACCATAAACATAGGTGTGGTTGATGACGGGAAAAACGCCTGTTTTACCTTGGTAAAGCCGTAGAGACTCACCACCAGACCAATCACCAGCACAATCATGGTCATCCAGGCGCGTTTCATACAAAACTCAAGAAATGATTTGTAGACGACAAACAGCATACCTTTATAGGGATCCGTTTCTTCGCCGCTATCACTTTGCGCGACTTTCTGACCACGGAAAAAAATGTCAGCAAAGAATGGGGTCAGTGAGATCGCAGTAAACCAGCTGAGCATGAGTGAGATAAGCAGTACAGTAAACAGCGTGCCACAATACTCACCGGTCGAATCTTGTGACAAACCAATCGGAGCAAAGGCGGTAACGGCAATCACCGTCGCACCAAGCAGCGGCCACTTGGTCTGCGTTACAATGTCGGTGGCAGCCTGCAATCGCGTTCGGCCTTTTTGGGTGCCAATCAATATGCCTTCCACCACCACTATCGCATTGTCCACCAGCATCCCGAGAGCAATAACCAACGCCCCCAACGAGATTCGTTGCAGGTCGATTTTGAAATACTGCATAAAGATAAAGGTACCCAGCACCGTCAGCAGCAATATCAAGCCGATCAGGAGTCCGGAACGCAGTCCCATAAAGAACAACAGCACAATGATAACGATAGCCACCGCCTGACCAAGGCTGACCACAAACCCGCTGACGGATTTATCTACTTCTTGCGGCTGGCTGTAGATGGCAGAAATATCAATGCCGACGGGTTGCTGATACTTGAGTTCCGCCAAGCGGCGATCAAAGCGCTCCCCCACTTCAACAACGTTGACCCCCTGGGCAAACGACACCCCGACGTTGAGCGCCAGTTTGCCGTTGAAGTTGATGATATTGCTCGGCACTTCCACATAACCGCGTTTCACTTCGGCGACATCACGCAGGTAAATCAGCCCCTTCGAACCACCTTCATTGAGGATCAGATCGCCCAGTTTATCCACATCGTCAAACTCGCCTGTCGGATGAATACGAATGTACTCGCTGCCGATGCGGATTGCCCCGGCATCCGACACTACATTTTGCGTCGACAGCAGATTGAATACCGTCTGCGGTGAAATCCCCAGCGCGCTGATGCGTTTCATGGAAATTTCAATGAATACCTGTTGTTGCTGCTGCCCGGAGACCGAGACTTTGCTGACACCATCAATCAGTTCCAGCTCTCGGCGCAGATAATCGACGTAATCCAGCAGCTCCTTATAGCTGTATCCATCCCCAGTCACGGCGAGCAAGATGCCGTACACATCGCCAAAATCATCAATGACCTGAGGCATATTTACGCCGGGGGGAAACGAGCCATTCAGATCGTTGACCTTGCGGCGCAGTTCGTCCCAGATTTGAGGCAGGTCGTCCGGGCCATATTTGTTTTTCATCGTCACGGTGATTTGTGACAGGCCACGGCTGGATATCGAGTTCACCTCATCAACATACGTTAATTGTTGAATCGCTTTTTCCAGCGGATAGGTTACCTCTTCTTCGACCTGCTGCGGTGTTGCCCCCGGATAGGACGTCACCACCATCGCATCTTTGATGGTGAATGCCGGGTCTTCGAGTCTGCCAAGATTGAAGAATGCAGCGGTGCCGCCAATCAGAAAAATCAGCGACACCATCCAACTGATCACCCGATTTCTGATGAAGTAAGCGGCCACGCCTTGAATTTCATCATCGGTTTGCGGCTTGCTATTTTGCTCACTCATGGGCCATCTCCTTCACCACACTCACAGTCATTCCGTCACGCAATCGGGAAAGCCCCGCCACCACTACCGAATCCTCAGCCGTAATCCCTTCAACAATTTGTACCTGAGTTTTAGAAGCGTTACCCAGGCGTACTAAATGCTTCGACACGCTGTTGTCTGCATTCAGAACCCAGACAAATTTTTGCGTGCGATTCAGCTCATCTCCGTCGCCATTAAAAACGGCTTCCACCGGAACCACTGCGGTGCCGGTCGGATTTAAATGTTCAACCCCTTGTTTTGCCGTGACTTCTACCGCCATTCCATCCAGAATCAATTCATTTTCTGGCATCGGCAGTGTCAACGTGACAGTGAACGTGCCCGTTGAAGGATCCGGCTCGGTAGTAAACTCTTTGACCTGAGCTTCATATTCATTACCGCTTGGCACTCTGACCAGCGCCCGAATCTTTGACAGTTCTTTGGTAGTCGGTTGAGTCGCATGGTAACGATCAGGCAGTTGAATCAGCACTTCGATATTGTCGAGGCTGTGGATATTGACCACTTGCTGCCCCACCTGAACGTTTTCAAACTGATCGACATTAACGCGAGAAATGATCCCTTCTACTGGTGCTTTGAGTTGAGTAAACGACAAACGCAGTTTGGCCAGTTCGAGCTCTGCCATCGCGATTTGGCGCTGAGCCGCAATTTCATCAAACTGCGACTTGGCTAGTAAGCCTTTCTCCACCAACGGACTGGAGCGGCGATACTGACTGTCAATCACCGAATAGCGCGCTTGGGCATTATCCACATTTAGCTGGTAATCGGTCGGGTCCAACTCGGCAATCACATCGCCCGCCTTCACTCGATCCCCTTCCTTCACATTGATTTTACGAATTTCGCCATTCACCCGAAAACTAAGATGCGAACGCTCTGCCGCATTCGCCACCGCAGGGAAATAAAGGCTGTCCTTGCTGCTATTTCCGAGATTGGTGACTTTGACTTTGGGAGTCATGTCGCGCGGCGAAGAGTCAGGATGCCCACAGCCAGCGAGTAACACCAGCGAAGTCATAAGATAGGTTTGCCACTGTTTCATGTTATAGCCCCCGCTCTTTGACCCATTCACGAACTTTGATGCCCGCCTGAATGCTGCTCACGCCTGAAATGACAATACGATCGCCATCGTTGAGCCCGCTTAATACCTGACGTTTATCGTTCAGCTCCACTGGCACCTGACTGACAATGCCCTCGTTATCCACGCGCCAGACAAACTGTTTTCCGTCTTGTTCAAACAGCGCAGTCAGCGGCACGGTTGAAGCACTGCCTTTTGCGACCGACGCTCTGACCGTGCCCGCCATCCCCGGCAAAATGCCAACATCGGCGGGACGTTCCATTGCCATGGTCACTTTGTAGGACCCCGTTTGAGGGTCAGCTTCGGTATCAATTTCCTGAAACTGGAGGGGAAAAGTCATATCGGGGAAGGAATCGAAGACCATGGTTGCCTGCACATCATTGCCATCACCTCGCGCAAAACGGTTGAGCAAGTGGTCTGGCAACAAGAAAATCACTTTCAGAATCTGATTGGTCTGAATGTTCATCACACCCTGTTTTGCCGCAACGTACTCGAAGTTTTCCGCAGGAATGATGGAGATAGTGCCGTCATAGGGTGCCTGCAACTGGGTGTAACTGAGATTAGCTTTAGCTTGTTCCCAGGTTGCTTTGGCAGAATTGTGGTTGGCTTGCGCCTGATCGAAATCCTGCTCTGATACCACCTTATCCTCACGCAGCTTCTGATATCGCTTGTACTGCACATCCGCCAACAAAAAGTTGGCTTTGGCTTGCTTTTCTAGCAATGCATATTCGTCAGGATTGATTTGCGCCAGCACATCACCCTTTTTAACCGCTTGCCCGGCATTGACGTCGATTGACTGCAGCTGTCCGGGGACACGAAACGCAAGTACAGCGCGATCGCCAGCTTCACTGGTAGCAGGAAATTGACGGGAAAATTCATTGTTGCCGACTGACACGGTGGTCAATTTAGCAGGCCGGGAATCCGGCTCAGGCACAGGGGGGAGCTCTCTGCTGCATCCATGAAGAAAGGCAGAAGAAACCAATAAAAAAGTTATCGTTTTACGCATATTCATCACCTATGATGATTAATAGATCAAACATAGGCGAATCAGCGAGTTATCGCTACGTAAAAGACACAGAAAATTCAGGGAAATGAGAGCGGCATCCAATACCGCTCAGAAGTGAGAATATCGCTTACAGTTTGCTGAATTCCCGATTGACCTTAAACGCCTCGGAGGTCACGTACGCCTCCATTTTACGGACGCGGGATTCCACGTTGGTCAGGTCTTGGTCCAGCGTTTGTAGCAACGCCTGAGCCGTCTGCCCCTGCTCCCAAGGCTTGCTTTTAAGCGTATGAGATTGCTGGCTGCGTAACGAATCGCGATATTGTTCGGGCTGTTTTTCCAACATCAGTGACAGCGCAAGGTAGGCAATGATGACCAGAGCGAAGCCACCAAGCAGGGCCACTGTAATCACCAGAATGCGTACCAGCCACACTTCCAGTCCAAAGTAATTCGCCAGACCCGCACACACACCCGTCAACTTACCGTTGACCGGATCGCGATATAATTCTCGGCTACTCATAGTTGCGTCTCCAGTTTGGTGATTCCGCATCCAGAATACGCTCTAGTGTGTCAATTCGTGCTTCGAGGCCTTTGGCTTTTTGTGACAGCGACTGCAGCGCATCGAAATCCTCCTGCGACAGACCGTTTTCCATTTTGCGTTTGTTGCGGTAATGCAGCAGCAGCCAGAGTGGCGCCACAAATATCAAAAAGACAACCAAAGGTCCTGCAATGAAAAATGAGGCCATAGCTCGCTCCTAAATTCTTGAACTGGTGTTTATTAGTCTTGTTTCATCTGTTCTTTGAGCTTTGCCAACTCTTGTTCAATTTCGTCCTGCGCTTGCAGTTCGGCAAACTCTTGCTCTAATGACTTCCCTTTGCCGGATTGCGCATACAAATCCGCTTCCGCTTCAAGCTCATCCACCTTGCGTGAATATTGCTCAAACTTAGCCATCGCTTCATCCGTGCGGCTGGTGTGCAGATGACGTTGCACGTCACGGCGATTGCTGGCAGCTTGACTGCGAATCGCCAGCGCTTGTTGTTTAGCGCGCGTTTCTGTGATTTTGCTTTCCAGCTTGGCAATTTCGCCAGTGAGTTTATCAATGGTCTCTTCCACCAAAGTCTGCTCAGTATGCAAACCTTTGAGTAGGTTTTGCAATTTTTGTTTCTCAATCAAGGCTGCACGTGCCAGATCTTCACGTTGTTTGTTCAGCGCTAATGTGGCCTTGACCTGCCAATCTTCGATTTGTTGGTCAATGGCATCCACCTTGCGCGCCAGCTCTTTCTTATCAGCAATGGCTTTCGCGGAATTGGTGCGAACTTCCACCAATGTGTCTTCCATTTCCTGAATGATCAGACGAATCATTTTTTCCGGGTCTTCTGCCTTATCGAGCAGAGCACTGATGTTGGAATTCACAATATCGGCAAAACGAGAAAAAATACCCATGGTGATGCTCCTTCTAATGACTGTAGATTCGCGACGCGGCAAAGTGGTTTACACACAAGGCTAACTTTCCGAATTGCCTGTCGCGGTTCATCGTGGTTATCTGTCAATAGTTTTCCAATAATCGTGCCAATTCTTCGTTCTTTATTTTTCAGTCACTTAGATTGCTAATGGATTGAAGCTTCACTATGCTAATAACGATTTCGCTAACTGTTGGCAAATTTCGCCAAGTCGATAACTGAACGCGAGGAGCGCATCATGCAGCATAATTTAATCGGTGAATCTCCGGCTTTTCTCGCCGTACTGGATAAGGTGTCGCGCCTGGCGCCGATAGAAAGGCCTGTGCTGGTGATTGGTGAACGCGGAACCGGTAAAGAGCTGATCGCCCAACGATTGCACTATTTATCCAAACGTTGGGATCAGCCGTTGGTGGCGTTGAACTGCTCGACCCTCAGCGAGGGACTGATTGACTCTGAGCTGTTTGGTCATGAATCAGGATCCTTTACCGGCTCAAAAGGTCGCCATCAGGGACGTTTTGAGCGTGCAGAAGGCGGCACACTGTTTCTCGATGAACTGGCGACCGCTCCGCTTGCGGTGCAGGAGAAGCTGTTACGGGTCATTGAATATGGTCAGTACGAACGTGTTGGCGGAAGCCAGGTTTTAAATGCCAACGTGCGTTTGGTGTGCGCCACTAATGCAAATTTGCCTCAACTGGCAGAACAAGGCGAGTTTCGTGCTGACCTGCTCGACCGTTTAGCGTTTGATGTCATTCATCTGCCACCGCTGCGTGAACGCCGCGAAGATATTTTGCTGCTGGCCGAATATTTTGCGATTCGCATGTGCCGAGAACTCTCGTTGCCGATGTTTGTCGGGTTTACCGAGCACGCGGTGAGTGCATTACTCGGCTACGCCTGGCCGGGTAACGTGCGTGAACTGAAAAACGTCATTGAGCGGGCGGTCTATCAACACGGCAATGAAGAGTTCCCCATCGATCAACTGGTGTTTAACCCGTTTGGCCGCTCAAGCTCAATCGCTCAGACAGTTGAACCTGATTCAACCGATATCAGAGCGACGGAGTTTTCTCTACCGATGGATTACAAGCAGTGGCAGGAAGACCAGGACAAGGCATTGTTGAATCATGCGCTTAATAGTGCAAAGTTTAACCAACGCCAGGCCGCACAGCTGTTGGGTTTGAGCTATCATCAATTTCGAGGCATGGTAAGAAAATACCAGTTGCTGAACGATCAACAGGAATGAGCGCAACTTCCTTGGCTATTTAGCTAGTTAGATCAACCTTTTCACTTGGTTTCAAACCTCAAAGAATGGTAAATTAGCGGGATTTTGAGGCACAAATGCGCTGAATTTGCCTCGTTTCTCACACTCATTTTCAATATGAAAACTTTATTACGACTCACGCTGGGATTATGCGGCCTCAGCCTGCTTGCAGGTTGTGGAGAGAAAATCGATCATAGCAAAATTCGCCAGAGCGGATTCGTTTACTGTGGTCAGGGAAGCCCGAGCACGTTTAACCCTCAGCTCGTCGATAGCGGCATCACCTCTGAGGCTCTCAGCCCACAGATTTACGACACGCTGCTCAAACTCGATCCTGAAACTCATCTTCCGATTGCCAATCTGGCCACCGAATGGACGGTAAACAGCAGCGGAACGGAATACATATTCAAGCTGCGTAAAGGGGTTCAGTTCCAGACAACCCAATGGTTTACGCCGACTCGTGCAATGAATGCGCAGGATGTGGTGTTCAGTTTCCGCCGCATTATCGACACCACCAACCCTTACCACTACGTGAGCAACGGCAGCTACCCTTGGTTTGCTGGCATTGATTTCTCCAACCTTCTGGTTGATGTGCAGGCATTGGACGATGACACCGTCAAATTCACTCTGAGCCGTGCTGACAACAGTTTCCTCTCCAACATCTCCACCACCCACGCAGTTATTTTATCCGACGAGTATGCCCAGAAGCTCGCTTCACGTGACGAAAAGTCACTGATTGATACTCACCCGGTCGGGACGGGGCCGTTTTATCTCGATGAATTCCAGATTCGCGACTTAATCCGCCTGCGCCGTCACCCGGCCTATTGGAATGGTCCAGCGAAGATGCAGCAGGTGGTGTTTGATATTTCCCAACGCGGGACAGGCACGCTGGCGAAATTGCTGCGTAACGAATGTGACGTGCTCAGCTCACCTATTTCGAGTCAAATTCCAATCATCGAAAAACAGCCAAATATTATCCTCAACGCGAAGCCAGCAATGAACGTAGCGTTTATTGCAGTGAACACCTCGCACCCGGCACTGAACGATGTACGCGTGCGCAAAGCGCTTAACTTTGCCATCAACCGACAGAACATTCTTGATTCGGTTTACTACGGCACGGGGAGTATTGCTTACAACATTCTGCCACCAACATCCTGGGCGTATCAGAAAGACAGCATTCAGGTTCGTTACGATCGTAACTACGCGATGGCGTTGCTGCGCGATGCGGGTTTTGAATCAGGGCTGGAACTGAGTATGTCCGTACCACTGGAGCCACGCGCTTATAACCCGAGTCCGCGTAAAACGGCCGAGCTGATTCAATCCAATCTGGCTGATATTGGCGTGACTCTGCATTTGATTCCGGAAGACCGACTGGATCGCACCGAGCTGTCCGAACGTTCGCACATCGATCTCTTCCTGACGGGCTGGACAGGCGATACCGGGGATCCGGATAACTTCCTGCGCCCGTTATTGTCGTGTGATTCCAACCGCGCCGGACTGAACGTGGCGATGTGGTGTAACAGTGATTTTGACTTCCTGCTTGATCTGGCGCTGGAAGTGGAACGTCCGCGCTATCGTCTCAACCTGTATAAACAGGCACAGAACATTTTGAATCAGGAGTTTCCTGTGATTCCTTTGGCTCACGGTATGCAGTTTAAAGCGTACAACAAAACGCTGACTGGTTTTCGTCTCAGCCCGTTTAATGTTGAACCATTCAATACCGTTGAGAGGGTGACGGAATAATGCTGAATTACACCATCCGCCGCTTTAACCTGTTCGTGATCACCCTGCTGATCCTGACCATGGTTGGCTACAGTCTGCTGCGCCTTGATCCCCAGTCTCCCTGGGCAATTCAGGACTTCTGGCAGGGCTGGCTGGAATACATTACCGAGCTGATGCAATTCAACTTCGGCGTGAACAAAAACGGGGTACCGATTGCCCATGAACTGGTTCTCGTCTTCCCGGCCACACTTGAGCTGTGTTTGATTGCGTTCATTTTGTCATTGTTGGTGGGTATTCCGATCGGCACCGTCGCAGGCATGAAGCAGGGTAAATGGCTGGATACCATCATTTCGTTCACTTCGATGTCCGGCTATTCGGCTCCGCTGTTCTGGGTAGCAATGATGATGATTATGGTCTTCTCGCTGCACTACGAAATGCTGCCGGTTTCCGGCCGTTACGATCTGCTTTACCAAGTGGAACACGTGACAGGTTTTGCTCTGATTGACGCGTTTCTGGCAGAAGGCGCTTACCGTAGTTACGCGCTGCAGAGCGTGATTGAGCACATGATTCTGCCGTGTCTGGTTCTCGCTCTCGCACCTACCACACAAGTTATTCGCCTAATGCGCGCTTCGGTCGCTGACATCATGGGCCAGAACTACATACGCGCCGCGCGGATCAAAGGTCTCTCCTACTACGAGATCGTGATTCAACACGTGCTGCGTAATGCCATTCCCCCCATCATTCCTAAATTCGGGGTGCAGTTATCCAGCATGCTGACGCTCGCCATCATTACCGAGTCGATTTTTAACTGGCCGGGGATTGGTCGCTGGCTGTTGGACGCATTGTCCAATCAGGATTACGTTTCGATTCAAGCGGGTGTGATCGCGGTCGGCGCACTGGTGCTTACCGCCAATATTCTCTCAGATCTGATCGGCGCAATGATCAACCCGCTGGTAAGGAAGGAATGGTATGCTAACAAATAACGTTTATCAGGAAGAGCATATCCCGACTCAGTTCGAGCGCTTCTGGCGCAGTTACAAAGCGAACAATCTGGCGATGTTTGGCTTATGGTGCCTGATTCTGATTCTGGTGGTCACCCTCACCTCGTACTGGATTACTCCACACGATCCGCACATGCAATCGGGCGAATTGCTGATTCCACCATCATGGGATCCATCCGGCACCGTTGAATACTTTCTTGGTACGGACGATTTGGGACGCGACATTCTGTCACGTCTGATTGATGGTTCGCGCCTCACTTTCGGCGCGGCAATCATCATTACCGTGATTGCGACGGTGATTGGTTGCGGCATCGGCATTCTGGCAGGCATGACCCGAGGTTTGCTGTCGAGTACTTTGAACCACCTGCTGGATACCGTGATGTCTATTCCGTCACTGCTGCTAGCGATTATATTCGTCGCTTTCCTCGGCTTTGGTGAATTCAACGTTTTATTGGCTATTTGCCTGGCATTAATTCCAAGATTCATCCGTTCGCTCTACATTGCCGTACATAATGAAGTAGAGAAAGATTACGTGATGGCCGCACGTCTCGACGGTGCAAATGACTCGTATCTGTTGTGGCATTCCATTTTACCTAACGTGCTGCCGGTCATTGCATCTGAAGTGACCATGGCACTGTCCATCGCGATTCTGGATATCACGGCTCTGGGCTTTCTCGGTCTGGGTGCCCAAGCACCGAGCACCGAATGGGGCGCCATTTTGGGTGACTCAGTCGAACTGATTTATCTGGCGCCGTGGACAGTAACACTGCCGGGTATCGCAATTATGTATACCGTGGTAATGATTAACCTGGTGGGCGAAGGTGTCCGTCAGGCGTTAAATGCAGGAGTCGAATAATGCCGTTACTCGATATTCGTCACCTCACGATTGAGATTGATACGCCTCAGGGTCTGGTGAAAGCGGTTGACCGCATGAGCATGACCATGAACGAAGGCGAAATCCGTGGTCTGGTGGGTGAATCAGGCTCGGGTAAGAGTTTGGTCGCCAAGGCCATTGTTGGCGTGGGCAAAGAGAACTGGCGTATTACCGCTGACCGTATGCGTCTTGGTAATATAGACCTGCTGCAACTCACACCACGTGAACGTCGCCGGGTCATTGCCCGCGATGTTGCGATGATTTTCCAGGAACCGTCAACCTGTCTTGACCCGTCGGAAGAGGTGGGCAAACAGCTGATTGAGTCAATCCCGTTCCGGACGTTTGAAGGCCGCTGGTGGGAGCGCTTTACCTGGCGTAAACGCCAAGCCATTGCCCTACTTCACAAAGTCGGCATCAAAGATCACCGCCGCGTGATGGGCAGCTATCCGTATGAACTGACCGACGGCGAGTGTCAGAAAATCATGATTGCCATGGCGATTGCCGCTAAGCCAAAACTATTGATTGCCGATGAACCGACCAACGACCTTGACCCTATTACTCAGTCACAAATTCTGCGTCTGTTGAGTCGCATGAATCAGGTCAACAACACGTCGATTCTGCTGATCGGACACGACCTGACCACCATCACTCAGTGGGCTAACCGCATCACGGTGATGTACTGTGGTCAGTCGGTTGAATCGGCCGATACACAGAAAATCATGACCGAGCCGAAACACCCATATACCGTGGCGCTGCTGCGTGCTATGCCGGATTTCAGTGACTGGATTCCACACAAAGAGAAATTGCAGTCTCTGCCGGGTTCGATTCCTCCGCTGCAGCACTTGCCGATCGGATGTCGCTTAGGCCCTCGTTGCCCTTACGCACAACGTCAATGTGTTGAAGTTCCCCAAACCCGCTGGGTGAAAACTCATAAGTTTGCCTGCCACTTCCCGCTGAACATGGAGCAGCAGTAATGAGTGATTCACTGTTAGACGTCAGAGACTTATCCAAAGACTTCATTACCCGCTCCGGTCTGTTCCGTAGAAAGGTCCAGCATGCCGTTAAACCGGTCAGCTTCACGCTGGAACCAGGCCAAACCATTGGTTTTATCGGTCAGAACGGATCGGGTAAATCAACACTGGCACGCATGCTGGCAGGCATGGTTGAGCCCACCAGCGGCGAGATTCGCGTCAACGGTGAACGCCTTGCACATGAAGATTACGCGACTCGTTGTAAGCTGATTCGAATGATTTTTCAGGATCCGAATACGTCGCTGAACCCGCGAATTCAGATTGGCCGCATTCTGGAAGGCCCACTGAAACGAAACACCAACATGACGCCGGAAGCGCGCATGAAGCGGGTCAAAGATACTCTGCTGCGTGTCGGCCTGTTGCCAGAGCATGCCTATTTCTATCCGCAAATGCTGGCAACTGGTCAAAAGCAACGTGTCTGTCTGGCGCGCGCGCTGATTCTTCAGCCGTCGATTATTATTGCAGACGAAGCGTTGAATGGTCTTGATATGGCGATGCGCTCGCAGATCATTAACTTGTTTCTGGAATTGCAGGAAGAGATGGGCGTTTCGTTCATCTACGTGTCGCAGCATATCGGCGTGATCAAGCATATTACCGATAAAGTGATGGTGATGCACGAAGGTGAAGTCGTGGAATTTGGTGATACGCTGGAAGTCCTTTCTGAGCCGCAACATCCCATCACGCAACGTATGGTAGAAAGTCACTTCAACAAAGCGCCGTGCTTTAAATAATGCGCATCTGGCCTGTTCTTACTGCCCTGCTGTTTTCCCCGCTGGCACAAAGCGCCAATAACTGGGAAAACCCGGCATTTGTAGAGCAGGCTTTTGTGCAGGTTGCCCTGCGCAACGAATATTCAGCAGGTTCAAAACCGCTGGTTAAATGGAACAAGCCCGTCAAAGTCTGGATCGAGCACAAAGTCTCCGATAGTGATCTTCATGAAGCGCTCGCGTTAGCGCAGCTTAATCATCTGGCCGCAATGACGGGCCACACCGTCACGCGTGTTGCCAAGCGTGAAGAGGCCAATCTGATTTGGGTCTTCACTCAGCAATCCGATTGGAAAAACGATGTGCGACGTGAAATGGGCGCAGCAGCAGCAAAACACATCTATGGTGCGGTGTGTCTCGGCAACTATCGAATCAGTAACAGCACTCATGAGATCGTGTCTGCGTCTGTCGTTATTCCGGTGGATCAGGCGCGCAGTCACGGCAAATTACTCGCGTGTGTGGTCGAAGAAGTGACGCAAGTGATGGGGTTACCCAACGATTCTGAAAAGGCTTACCCATCGATATTCAATGACAAAACACCGGACGATCTGCTGTCACCGCTGGATGTCATTCTGCTCAAACTGCTTTATGAGCCTGAACTCAAAACGGGTATGAGTGAGCAGCAGGTACGGCCTATCGTGAAAACGATATTAAAACGGTACAAAAAAGACGGCGTGCTTGCGCAGGCCGTCCGAATGTCACATTCATCAGAATTGTATGACTGGATGCCGTAATCAGCGGCGAGCGTTTTGCTTGTCCAGTTCCATATCAAACTCGTCAGGAAACAGTACTACGCCTTCCTCATTGTCGTTTGGAAACACCACAACAGAAAGATCGTCTTGCTCCAGACCGCTGGTCCAGCGGCTACGCCATTTATTCAGTGAAATCGCTTCCGCTTCGCATTCAGCCCAGTCGCCTGTTGCCCATGCTTCAGCAAACTCGCGGTTTGGCCATACAGGCACGCAGTCGTCATCTTCGGTATTGAGCATCACACAGCCGTGTTCATCTTTGAGAATCCACACCTGTTGATTAGCTACGATTTCTTTGATGCAGTAAGTAAAACGCTGCTCTTGATCGTACTGATTAATGGTCGCGATTTGTTCCGCGCTCAATGCATTGGCCATGTTGGTCTCCAAATAAAAACGCTCCCAGCAACAGGCTGCGAGCGTTCAAACCGTCAATTTACCCGGGCATGATACCCGAATTGAACAATTAAGCCAGTTCGCCTTGCAGCCAAGGCCAACCCTGTTTCTTGCGGCTAAGGGTGTTTTCCATCATCAGCTCGCCGTCAACCAAGTGTTTTTCCAGCTTCTCAGCCCATTCGCCTTTAAACAGTAGACGAGTTTGCGCTGTGGTGATGTCAGTCAGCATCAGCGCTGCCAACGCCAGATGCTCTTCATCACAGCGACGCTGCAAATCCGCTTCCAGCGCATCAATCATGCCATTAACCTGATCCAGGGTTGCCAGTTCAACCTGACCGACCACCAGATCGCGGCCATTAAAAGGATAGGCTTTCAGATCTTTTTCGACCAGTTCAGCAGCGCTCAGGCCGTCAATATCCGTCTTGGCAATCAGCAGCGCACGAATAAAGCCATCGAGATCATCAACACCCGCCAGCGGAGCCAGTTCAGCGACGGCGTCTTTGTCTTTCTGGGTGCAGGTTGGCGATGCAAAGCCGACAGTGTCTGACAAAATCGCTGACATCATCAGTACCGCCATTGGCTGGCTGATCGTCGCGTCTTCCATCTTAAACAGGTTAAACAAAATTGTACTGGTGCAACCAACCGGCCAAATCCATGCTTCCAGTGGATTAACGGTCATCACATCACCCAGACGATGGTGATCGACGATACCCAGAATTTCAGCTTCGTTTAAGTCGTCGGGAGCCTGCGCAAGATCGGTGTAATCCACCAGCCAGACTTTTTCACCCGCAACACGGGTGCGCAGTTCCGGTTGTTCCACCCCCGCAGAGGCAAGTATGTGCTGGGTTTCGCGGTTAATGTCACCCTGGCGAATCGCTTTCGCGTCCAGACCACGAGCTTTCAACAACTCAGCGGCAACCAAGGCACTACAAATACTGTCACTGTCCGGGTTCTTATGACCTACTACTAAAATCATTGTCTTTCCTATTATTTTTCCCGTATTGAGGGCATCACTCACAAAGGCAGTCACTCTACTCAACTCAATGATTTGTGCATGGAGCTAAATCAAAAAAGATGGAGTTTCATCGCAATCCACCCTATTGCGAATCATTCCTATTTACATATAATGAGAATTGTTCGCATTTTCATGGTGGCTATGATGTTTTCAATTAAACTGCCCGACTTCTCTTCCGCTTCCCAGCAATGGATTCCACTGCGCTTGGGTTATAAACGCCTGTTGCTACCCGTCGCCTTAATGATGTTGCTGCTGAGTAATAACACCCGTGAACTGACCGTCCAGACGCTGTCAGACTCCTTCTGGGCCGTCTCCACCTATGTCGCACTGACGCTGGCGATTTACCACTATCTTTCCCGATGGGTGAACGGCACGAACCGCTTCGTCGTGGCATTTCATCAGTCACGTAACCTTCAGGTAGTGATTGCGTCATTACTCGGCGCATTGCCCGGGTGCGGTGGCGCGATTGTCGTCACCACCCAGTTCGTCAGCGGTAAAGTCGGTTTTGGTTCACTGGTCGCGGTGCTGACGGCAACCATGGGGGATGCCGCGTTTCTGCTATTGGCGAGTAAACCTCTGACCGGGCTTGGTGTGATTGGCATAGGTATCGTCACTGGCTGTATCACTGGCCTGATTGTCAATGCGCTGCACAATGATGATTTCATGCGCCCAGCGGCAAACCAAGATCAGGTAGAGAGAACCAGAACACCAGACGCCCCCCTGTCACAAACTGCACTGAACTTACAAGGTACATTCTGGAAATGGTTGTTGCTGCCCGCTTCTGTGGTGGCATTCGCTCAGTCGTTTCAGATAGATATTAACGCGCAGCTTGGCCTGCCAGCGCTGACGATCGAATGGCTCGGGGCGTTGTTGGCGGTGGTGAGCATGTTGTTGTGGGCACTAACCCGCGAGTTGGATACGTATCAGGATGCGGTGAGTGAGGATTGCAAAACCCGTCAGGCACACCCGCTACAAAAAGCCGCGCAGGACACCAATTTTGTCAGTACTTGGGTGATCCTGGCTTTTCTGGCGTTTGAACTGGCCCACCATTTTACCGGCTGGGAAGTAAGCCAGGAGTGGCAGCACTGGGGCATCTGGATGCCGGCAATCGGCATTGTTGTTGGCATGTTGCCCGGCTGTGGTCCACAGATTTTGATCACCAGTTTATATCTGGCTGGCAGCGTGCCGCTGTCGACTCAGCTTGCGAATGCGATATCCAACGACGGCGACGCATTATTCCCTGCCATCGCACTGGCTCCCAAAGCGGCGCTGTTCGCCACGCTCTACACCTCAGTGCCAGCCATCGTGGTTGGCTACGGCTATTACTGGCTGTTCGAGCTGTAAAAAGGGAGCCGAGCTCCCCTTTTCTTCAGCATGCGGTCACAATTGCCCGGCTGCATAATCCACCGGGCAGAGTCACCATCAACACTTGAGAAGGCTCTTCACTCAGCGGCTCGCCGCTCCAGAAGTCATACCAATGCACTGGTGTGTCGGCAATCAATGTAAATTCACATTCATCCCCGCCATAGTTAAACAGGCAGTGCAGGTCATTGACTTCGTTGAGTTTTAAAAAAGCACGATTCAGCGATAACGACGTCATTTTCGCCGCTTCCTGTGTCTGCCTGTGACGAGCCAGCAGTTTGTGCAGACTGTTCTTAGTGAAAGCCGTCAGTTCAGGCAGCGGGTCGCCGGATAACAGCAAGCCACCGCTGGCAAGAATCACATTGCGATGAAACTCATACGCACTGCGGTCAGTCGCTTGATTCGGCAGTGAGGTGAGGGTCAGACAATCGGGATCAATCTGCCACAGCTGGCGATGCTGCCAACTGCGATAAAAGGTCTCACGTGCGATCTGATTAAAGCGATGGGGATGACGTTCCACGTCATCAGACACGCGCATGGCATCCACCAATCCGAGCGATGGCCACATCGGCGCGTTGCACCCCAAGAGCCAAGCGTCCTGAGCGCCTTCAGCGATTGCCTGCATGCCCATGCGATACGCTTCCACACCCGTTACGCCTTGTTGATAGCGTCTGCCCTTGAGCGTTCCCCAGTAGTTCGCATCGAGCTTAAACAGCTCAATTCCCCACTCTTCACGCATGGTGCGAACCACACGCGTCAGATGTTCCTGCACATGCGGATTAGAACAGTCGAGAACGTACCAAGGGGTGCAACGCCAGCCACCATAAGTGACATCTTCCGCTTTGAGCAGAGTGCCGTTCGTGTGACGGACAAACCATTCCGGATGTTCACGAAACAGCTGAGATCCCGGCTCGGCGATGAATGGCGCCATCCAGATTGCCGGCTTCTTGCCACGGCGACGTATTTCGGTCACCAAGGACTGCACTCCGGCACTGAACTTGGCCGACGGGGTCAGCCAATCTCCCATAAACGCCTGATAACCATCATCGAGCAGTACCCATTCAAGGTGTTCCAGCTCATCCTGCATCACATCGACATTATCGAGAATATTCTGTTCACTCACGTCAGCATAGTAGGCATACCAAGAACACCAGCCCACGGGTGCCTCTGACTGACAATGTGGACGGTTTTCGTAATGCCGATGGATGTATTCGACGTAATCGTGATACAGCTTCGACAGCGATTCACCTTCCAGCATCACCAACGATTCAAGGCGGTTGGACGACCAGGATAGAGGCTCGCTCAGTTCACCATCCACAAACGCGGTGACAATGTAACTTCCATCAAACTCGCTTAGCTCAAAATACCCGGCAAAACGGTGACAAGAAGAAAAGCCAAACAGCAGATAGCCATTCGAGCTTTCCACCACCAGATAGTTATAAAAGCGCTTTGGCGCATTCGCATCGTAAATTCGATAGCTGAGATTATTGTCCGGGCAGCGGCCTACGTCACTCGGTTGACTGAGCGTACCCGCCGTTTGCGCCAACATTTGAAAACCATCGCCAAGAATTCGGGCATCCGGTTCTACATCAAGTTGAGTGCGACACAGCGGAAAGTGTTCACTGAGCGGCGTATTGTGCAGACCAATGTAATCGAACCGGAGCTCATCGTGGTGCACGGACACACCGACATCCAGTGGTTGCAGGAGCTCGACATCTCTCAGATTACGGAGTGTTAACCGGGTCATGTCATCCTCAAATATTTATCTGTTTAACGTATTGAGTATCTTATTATCAGCTTACGCCATAAGTTAGCTAAGTCACGAATTGCAGACCGCTCTGACTCGTTTGCTTAAAAAGCAGGCGGTGATTGCAATCACAATCCGATACGGGAAATCCGCCGCCGTCAGAGCAAATGGACTACACTCTGCTTCATATATTTCGATTGGGAATATGTCTTGTCACTCTTTACTCGTTTCTTATTCTCCGGTGTCTGGATTTTCGCAACTTGCAACGCGCTCGCCTCCCCCGTTATTCATGCGGTTCAGGACGTGTGGCCACCATACATTATCGACACCTCAGACTATCCCGGCATCTCGGTTGAAATTGCGCAGCGCGCATACGCCAGCCAAGGTTATCAGTTGGAAATGGACATTCGCCCGTGGTCGCGCGCTTTTAAAGAGATTCAGCACGGACGGGATCAAATAGTGATCGCGGCCTGGTATTCCGCCAGCCGGGAACCCCAATTGCGCTTTTCCACCCCTTATCTGGACACCGAGATCAGTCTGATTTCGCGTAAAGACCATCCGGTACCGTTCGGCAATTTTGAAGATCTGAAGGGCAAAACAGTCGGCATCGTGGAGCACTATGCCTACGACGACGACTTTATGACCAGTAAATGGTTTCAGCGCGTTCCGGCCAGCGATCTCATCACCAACATCCGCAAGGTTCTTGTCGGTCGCGTCGATCTGTTTATTGAGGATGCGCGAGTGGCACGATGGACGATGGTGGAAAACAGCATTTCTCCCGAGGAGTTTACCTACATCCACCCACCAGTTTCGATAAGTCCGCTTTACGTGATGGTGGCGAGAGACAATCCTAAAGCGCAGGTGTATCTGGAGGCGTTCAATCGTGGGTTGGAAGCGATCAAAGCCAATGGTGAATATGACGCCATCTTGCACAAATACGATAGCGGTTTACCATTGGTAAAAAAGCCAGCTCAATGAGCTGGCTTTCATCTTTAGGCGACTTCGATTGGCCCACCGAATGACGTCACAGGCGGTACCTTGCCAGTGAACTTCTCAAAGTCCACGATACAGGTGTTGGCTGAAGTTGCCTGCGCCAACTCTGACGTACCGAGGTCAAGCGTTAACGTATTTGGGTCACCGTAAGTACAGATCGCACCTTCTTTCTCAGATAACGGGCCGTACCACGCCCCCTCTTCAATGCGAATCACACCGCGTGGGTAACTGTCCGACAACACCGCGCCCGCCAGTAGCTGACCGCGACCATTGAACACGCGCACTAAGTCGCCCTCTTTGATGCCTTTGGCTTTGGCATCCATCGGGTTGATGTAAACCGGCTCACGACCTTGCACCGCGTAGGTGGCACGGAACGCTTCCGATTCACACATCTGCGAGTGCAGGCGTTTATCCGGGTGGCAAGATTGCAGCCAGAACGGATATTTGTCTGATCCCGGACCACCGTGTGAACGTTCGGTTTTCTCAAACCACATCGGGTGTTCCTGACAATGTTCGTAGCCGTAGCGACCAATCTTGCGAGAGGTGATTTCGATAAAGCCAGACGGCGTACCCAAGGCGTTGATCTCTGGGTCTTTACGGAAATCGGCATGACGAACCCACGGTTTGCCTTCGCCAAATTCCAGCACGCTCTGTTCCCAGAACTCATCGAATTCGGGCATATCAAACTTGCCTTCGTTGGCTTTTTTACAGTCGTTGTAGAGCGAGCGTACCCACTCCATTTCGTCCATACCGCGTGTAAATTCTTCATGGCGGCCGAAACGACGTGTCAGCTCGGTCATGATTTCAAAGTCGGTTCGCGACTGGAACATCGGATCCACCAAGCGGTGCATCGCAATCAAACCTTTGCCGGAATACGAACCATACGAGTCAATGTCGTTTCGCTCCCACTGCGTACAGGCTGGCAGCACGATGTCGGAGAAGCGACAAGTCGCCGTCCAGTTGAAATCAATCGTGACCACGGTTTCCAGTTTCTGGAACGCGCGTTTCATCTTGTTGCGATCTTGATGGTGATGCCACGGGTTATTGCCCGAAATCACCATCATTTTGAAACCAGGCAGCGTCACGGTGTTGCCGTTGTGATTGATTTTCTTACCCGGTTCGAGAATCGCATCAATCCAGCGCGCGACCGGAATCGTGCGGCTGTAACCGTTGAAATCGTTGTTGTCCCATTTCGGTTTTGCGCCTTGATCCAAGTTGCGCGGGAACCCGCCCGGGCCAGCAAAACCGGTCGAAGGTACGCCGATGCCCGAATAGTGGTGACCGTACGAAATACCGCCGCCCGGCAGGCCGATCTGACCAATCATCGCCGCCAGCACCGCACCCATCCAGTATGGCTGTTCACCGTGTTCCTGACGCTGAATACACCAGCCAAACAGCAACTGCGTGCGACCTTTCACCAACATACGGGCAAAATCGCGAATGGATTCCGGCGTCACGCCACAAATCTTCGCTGCCCAATCCGGCGTGCGTTCAATCTTATCTTTGGTGTTCCCCAACACGTATTGAATGAAGTCATCAAAACCCAAACAGTAAGTGCTGATGAACTTCTTGTCGTAGAGATCTTCGGTGTACAGCACATGCGCGACCGCCAACATAAACGCCACATCGGTCTGTGGGTTGATGTACAGGTGATCGTTCTGCAGGAAACGCTGAGTTTTGTTCTTCACCGGATCGACAGAAACCACATTCACTTCGCCCTTGGCGATTTTTTCTTTCAGTTGATCGAGATAGCCAAAGGATTGGTGCGTCTCACAGTTCCAACCCACTTGCAGGTTTTTCACCGGATCGTTTGCCCACAGAATGATGTTGTCGGAATGCTTAAGAATCTCCGTCCATGAGGTACCCTGCGCATACACTTCAGTCGAACCCAGCACGTAAGGCATGATGGTTTGGCCGGCACCGGTCGAGTAGTCGCCCACTTTGGTGATGTAGTTGCCGTGCATGCCTACCGCGCGCTGCATCATCGCCGTACAGTTGTGGAACGCGCCGGTTTGGTTCCAACCGGTTTGACCCGCGTGCAGTGCCCAAGGCCCATATTGCTTCTGTACGCGTTCCAACTCGCGGTAGAACAAGTCAATCGCTTCATCCCAAGTGACACGGATGAAACGGTTATTGCCGCGCGTTTCAGCGCTGTATTTATGTTTTTTCAGCCAATCAAGACGCACCATGGGGTAACGTACACGAGACGGGCTGTAAATAATGCCTTTAATGCCGTTGAGCATATCGGTCGGATGTTTGTCGGTCTCCAGCGGTTTAATTGCCTGAACCTTGCCACCGTAGATCTGGGCGCGAAACGCGCCCCAGTGTGAACCCGACACTTTCCAGGTACCGGTGGTTTCGGCTGCCTGAGCCGTGATTGGTGTCAGCAAGCTTGGGCCAATAATCGACGCCGCACTGGTGGTTGCCACACCTTTTAGAAAACTTCTTCGTGTAATCGCCATCGTGTTTACTCCGTAAAACGCAGATTAATGGTGGCCTTCAGCAAAATCTGAAGAGTGTTTTTGCAGATACTTCAGTACCAGGGCTTCACTGTCGGTATCGAAGTTAACGAATGCCAGCATACCGTCGAACATGCCCGGCCAAGTGTTGGCATCGAAGTGCGCTTCATCCGGTTGGGTGTGACATACCGAACAGTTGGTTTTGTAAGCTTCACGCGCTTTTTCCCACACCGGCTGCACATCGTTGAGCATGGCTTCTTTCTTCATCCACACTTTGGCCGTCACTTGTTCCCAAGGCAGACCTGTCAGGTCGTCGACTTTCTTCTCGCCTACCGTCACAATTTGATCCGACAGCGCGGCGTCTTTCAGCAGTGAACCGACAGCGATGTTCATACCGAAATCTTCCTGAATCACGCGGCCAAAGCCTTTCGCTTTACGCCAGCCAGAGATTTCGACCTGCATCATGTCGCCTTGCTCAGCCAACACCTTCACTTCCGATGCCGGGTTGAGCAGACCCGCTTCAACTTGGGCTTGCACATCTTCATACAGTGGCAGATGACGCACGCTGACCAGCGTTTCGCCGTTGGCATAATCGGTATTCGATGCCATGCCTTCCAGTTCACCAATCAGGCCTCCGGAGCTGTCCATATTTTTCGGCAGGTTGTGCGCAATGCCTTTGTGACAATCGATACAGCTTTGATCCCGCTCCGCCGCTTGCTTCATCTGAATGCGCGCGGTTGGCGACATTTGCTCAAAGTCCATCGAGTCGTAGTTGTGACAGTTTTTACATTCAAGGGATTTGTTGGCCGAGAAGCGATCCCATTCATGCTTGGCTAACTCAATGCGACGCTCTTCGAATTTCTCGGGCGTGCCCAGATCGCCAAAGACTTGCGCGAACACCTCTTTAGAAGCCTGCATCTTACGAGCAATTTTTGAGGTCCAGTCGTGTGGTACATGACAATCCGGACAAGTGGCGCGTACGCCGGAATGGTTCTTCCAGTGCACGGTCTCTTGCAGCTCAACATACACGTTGTCACGCATGGTATGGCAGCTAATACAAAACTCTTCGGTGTTGGTGGCTTCCAGCGCGGTATTGAAACCACCCCAGAAAATCACCCCGGCAATAAAACCACCCATGGTCAGTACACCCAAACTGATGTGTACTGCTGGTCGCGTCATGGTACGCCACATTTTCACTATCAAAGATTTCATGTTTCGTTCTCTTAAAATGTCGTTGAGCAGAGGAGAGGGTGAACGACCATTAGCCGTGCGCACCTGGTGGTCCAAAGACGAACATCTGAAGCATCCAAACGATGAATCCATATCCGCCGACAAACGCGACACTTAAAATCGGAAACAGAACTACAGTGATGAAGAGGAATGACTTCCACTCCAGAGAGCGTTTTTCGACGCCCTCAATTTTATTAACATCACTCATACATTTGCCTATTTAAATTGAAGGTATTTTGACCAAGTGAAATTATTTTTTTCCACTCGTTCGTTATTAATTAGGCAAAATGCTAAACCATAAAATTAGTAAGGTTCAATCGAATTACTGCTTTCAACCCTTGTTATTCAATACTTTTTTGAGTTAGAACGGAGATGTGTTCAATTAAAAAATCGTGTTAAAGAATATGAACAGTTATGAAAAAATAATATTATTTCCAATATGTGAAAACCGATCATAAAAATTAACTTCCCACATATTTAAATGGCTAAAAATAATTAAAATAATTCTCTTCTCACTCGAAATATCGAGCCATTTGTTAGCAACTCTTTGCCGTTATGTTTCAAGAACATCACTGATAAACCGGACCATTTCCTGCTAAATTAAACAGAAAAAATTGAGGAGAAAAATATGAGCAGTGTCGTCGATATTTCGTGGTGGCAATTAGGGCTATTCAGCATGTTGCTGGCCATCCCGCTGGCTGTGAACACCTACCACCAACTGGATATCGGTAAAGAGATGTTGTGGTCAGTTGCCAGAATGGCGCTACAACTGCTTCTGGTCGGAATCTATCTGGAATATCTGTTTGCCCATAACAATCTGTGGGTCAACTTAGCGTGGCTGATGGTAATGATTGGCGTCGGCGCAAGCTCGATTGTGTCGAAAGCCAAGCTGCCCGTTAAACTGCTCATCGGGCCGATTATTGCGGGTTTAGCCGTCGGGTTGTTTCCTCTCATTATCCTGCTGTGTGTGGCTGTAGTGCAGCCCACGCCATGGTACAGCGCGCAATATATGATTCCCCTTGCGGGGATGCTACTGGGCAACAGTCTGAGTGGCAACATCGTCGCCTTGCAGAACCTGTTTACGGCGTATAAAGAGCGGCGTAGCGAATATGAAGGAGCCCTGTCACTGGGCGCATCGCCTATTTATGCTTCGCGCGGTTTTGTGCGCAGTGCTCTGCGTAAAGCCAGTGCGCCACTGCTGGCGTCGATGGCGGCAACGGGCTTGGTCACCCTCCCCGGAATGATGACTGGTCAAATTTTAGGCGGCACTTCACCTCTCATTGCCATTAAGTATCAATTGCTGATCATGATCGCCATTTTCGTGATGATGAATATTTCTCTGACTTTATCGGTTCATCTCACGCTACGCGTGGCCTTGAGCAAAGAAGGACGGGTAAAAGTCCGTTTTACTGACGAAAACAGTGAATAAAGTCTTGTTGGCATGGAGGCCACGGCACGCGCCAATCCAGTGCAGTTGTCGCACGATGTTTGTGCGCCTTTTGCAACAAAAATCATTCATTTAAGGTTACTCACTCCCTTTGAAACAAGTTATCCACAGAAAATGTGGATAACCGTGAAAAACAAAAAACGCCACAAAGTGGCGTTTTCAGTGAAAATTGCAGTTAACACGCGATTATCGCATCAGTCTTTCAGGTAAATCAGCCAGTACCACATACCGACAAATACCCCGCCGCCAACGATGTTGCCCAGCGTCACCGGAATCAGGTTGTTCACGAAGAAGGTCATAAAGTTCAGATCCGCGTAATGCGCGATATCAGCACCTGTCATTTGCCAGAACGATTCCGGAGCGAAGTATTTGATACCAATCGCCATCGGCACCTGGAACATGTTGGCAATGCAGTGCTCAAAACCTGAAGAAACAAACATCGCTACAGGCAGAATCATTACCATGACTTTGTCTGTCAGAGAGCGGGCACTGAACGTCATCCACACCGCCAGACACACCAGAATGTTACACATCAAGCCAAGAGAAAACGCCTGAATAAAGGTGTGATGCAACTTATGCTGAGAAATCGCCATCGCATTCAGACCAAGCTGACCACCGTCTTCCATATACTGCTTGGTCGACAGCATGATGATCACCAACAGAATGGATCCCGCCATATTACCGAAATAGACTACTATCCAGTTTTTGACCAACTGCATCCAGGAGATCTTACCACTGGCTTTAGCCACCAGCGTCAGCACCGTGCTGGTAAACAGTTCACCACCTGTGATAACCACCAGAATTAGGCCCAGACTGAAGGCAAGACCGCCAAGCAGTTTGGTCACACCGTAAGGCATATCGTGTGCACCGGTCGTGACGACGGTGTAAAAGACAAAGGCGATACCGATATGAATGCCAGCCGAGATAGCAAGAAGAAAAGATTTGTAAGCCGGCTTAGTGGCTTTGCTGACACCAGTGTCTGCGGCGCGTTCTGCCATTTGCGGCGGCAGCAGTGAGTCGAATTGGTTGAGGTCCATAGTCGTTGTTACATTTCGATACAAATACAAAGAGTGGCGGATAATCGCTCTATTTCCCCGTTAATTCAAGGGCTATTTCTTATGTTTACCAAATTTGTTTTTATCGTGACATGAAACGGTCAAATTGATAAACATCTGATTTCGTATTATTTACAAATCAGCAAAAGAGCGACACGGTTTATAGCATTGATATTAAAGATAATTCATTACAGCCCGAAAACAATGTAGTCGTTTGGATTTTGTTATGAATAATATTCATAAGTTTGAATATTTTTATTTCGAAATCCTCTATTAACCTGCTGAAAAAATCATCATAACAGTTCGATATAACACTTCTGTTTTTATGGGATTGCATGATTGGATTTGCCCGCCTATTGTGAACCTAAATCAACCATTAATAAGGGCTTACGATGAAATTTTCTCAACAGCATCTCGACGAACTGAATCTGCTTCTCCAGTTCGATATCGGCAGTGCCGCGACGGGAATCAAAGTTCACACCGATGCCTCTGAAGCGGCACAAGGTGCCGTTCAGCGTTTATATGATAAAGGACTGTGCACCCTGCCCGATGGTGGTTATCTGACCAATGAAGGGATTGAGATGGCCGAGCAGGCCGACCGACTGTTACGCGTGCTGAGCGCATAACTGACAAGAGCGCCAATCGGCGCTCTTTTTGTTTCTACTGCATTTTGGTGGCAACCACCCAGCGCTGATAAGGCTGAAGTTTGTCGTAACACCAGTTGAACACAATCGTATAGAAGAAGAAAAAAGTCAGAAATCCGGCTTCCAGCAGCAGCGCGGTAGCCCACGAGACTTGTAAGAACCATGCGATCACAGGCACGGTGACAAACACCAAGCTCCCTTCAAAACCCACCGCATGTAACACTCGGATTTTTGCCCCACGCTGACTGCGATCGGCCCCAAACAGGCGATCAAACCCTACGTTGTAGACATAATTCCACAGCACAGTGAATAAGCTCAAGCCAACACCAATTAATGCCAAGCTACCGCTGCTTTTACCTGACAGTAACGCGCCAAGCGGCACCACAAATAGCAAGGCAATCAGCTCAAAACTTACCGCATGAAATAAACGTTCTTTGTTCGACATTATCCGTTGCTCCACATCTGGACATGGAACTATTTTCATCTAGTATTACGATAGATATAAGTTAGATACCATCAGTAAAAACGATATGTTTAGTATTGAACAACTCGAAGCCTTTATCGCTACCGTGGAATGCGGATCATTTTCCAGTGCCGCACGCAAATTAGGCAAGGTGCAGTCGGCGATAAGCCAACATGTGATGAATCTGGAAATTGACTGTAACAGCCAGTTGTTTGAACGCCAGGGACGTTACCCCGTGCTTACTCCCGCAGGTCATAAGTTACTGCCTTACGCGCAAGCCACCGTTCAGCAGCATAAGCGCCTCATCCAACAAGCGACAGGCCTCTCGAACGAAGGCAATCAGCAACTGACACTGGCTCTCGATGAAGGTATTTTGCTCTCCGGACTGACATCCTTGCTGGCCAAACTCGAAGTGGAATTTCCACTCATTGAGCTGGAGTGTCTGAGCGCCTCCAGTAAAGATGTGATAGAGATGATTGAAAGTGGCCGTGCGACATGTGGGCTGATCTTCAGTGAACTGGTGCTGCCGGACACGTTGGATTTTGAGTCCATCGGCTCAATTAAATTTGATGTGTACGTCTCCAGTCAACATGCCCTCGCCCAGTCCGTCGCCCCACACATTGATGCGCTGCGGCTGCACAGGCAACTTGCGATTCGTTCCCGCAACCACACCGCCAGCAGCTTTCATCAGCCACACAGCCCGGATGTATGGTACGCTGACAATTATTATTTATTGCTGGATTTAGCTATCCATGGTTTTGGCTGGTGTTTGCTGCCCACCCATCTTGCTCACGCAGAAGTGCACAGCGGCAGACTCGTGCGGGTTCCGGTCGCTTTCGAACAACTGGCCTGGTACACCAATGTCGATGTCATTCAACATCATCAATACGCTCAGGATTCGATTCATCGGCGCACTCGTGAACTGCTGCGCCAACTGTTTAAAGGACAATCACAATGAAGCATATCGCCATCATCGGCGCTGGTTGGCTTGGTCTGCCACTGGCAAAGCATCTTCAGTCGCTTGGTTATCAGGTCAGTGCCAGCCGGACTTCGCAGCAAGGTGTCGACGAACTCAAACAGCACGACATAGACAGTTTCATCTGCGATCTCAGCCAATCGGATCATTTCGCAGACACATTAGCGTCGTTGCATTGCGATACTGTAGTCGGTAGCTTTCCACCCGGCTTTCGACGCGGACAAGGTGCAGAATACGCCACACAATGGCAACAACTGGTGAATGCAGCCAAAGCGGCGCACTGCAAGAAAGTGGTGATGGTCAGTTCGACCACCGTATACCCGGACAGAGCAGAAACCATGGACGAAACAAAAGCGACACTTGCGTTGGCCCTCTCTCAGCCCGATTTCTCAGCCAACGCAAAAGTGATGTTGCAAGCCGAGCAAAGCGTCATAGACTCAGGGCTTGAGTATGCGATCGTCCGTTGCAGCGGCCTGATTGGCCCAAGCCGTCACCCGGCCCGTTTTGCCGCAAGGTTGAAACAAGTCAGCACTCTGGCGCCAGCCAACATGCTGCATCAGGCAGACGCCGTTGGTGCCGTCGCTTTTGCGGTTGAACATCTTGATCATGATGTGGTCAACGCGACGACACCGCATACTGTCAGCAAAGCCGAATTCTATCAAGCCGCGTTGCAAGCTGTTTCTTCCGACGAGGCTCTGCCGCCAGTCGTCGAGATTGCCGACAAGTTGATTGTCAGCGATAAATTGGCGAAGGCGGGATATCAGTTTCACTATTCACACACTCTGGAGGCCTTAAATGGCGATGAGTAAACATCTATACCAGCATCTCGAAACGCTTTGGCAATACATGCAAATGGGACATCAGCTCAACGCCGCGGATGTCATTTTCGTCCCGGGCAGTAATGATACCCGAGTCGCTGAAGTTGCGGCCACGCTGTATCACAAAGGTCTGGCCCCGCTGATTGTGTTCTCTGGTGGCCATGGTCGTTTTACCGACGGTATTTTCGAACACAGTGAAGCGGTCACCTTCGCTCAGGTCGCCAAAGATTGCGGCGTGCCTTCGGACGCATTGTTGCTGGAGCCACGTTCAACCAACAGTGGTGAGAACGTGCAGTTCACATATGAACTGCTGAAGAAAAAAGGCATTTAGGTACGCAAAGTCATTCTGGTGCAAAAGCCATATATGGAGCGCCGAGCTTACGCCACATTTATGAAACAGTGGCCGGGTGAAATTGAATCGCTTCAGGTTACCTCAACCGGTGACAACTTCTTCGATTACCTGACCGAAGATCTCACACTGGATTTCGTGCTGGGCGCTCTGATTGGCGATTTCGAGCGTATCCAACACTACCCGGAAAAAGGTTACCAAATCGAGCAACCGATCCCGCCAGAAGTGGAAGCCGCATATCAGGCGCTGAAACCACTCGCCGCTTAAACTTCAAGAAAAAAGGATGGGTTGCCCCATCCTTTTATGTTTCATTTTTAAACGCAGTCTTAACGCCCCAGCGCTTCTTTATAATGCTGGCGGCACACCGACACATATTTGTCATTGCCACCAATAGCAACCTGATCGCCCTCTGAAATCGCATTGCCGTGCTCGTCAGTGCGAATCACCATATTTGCTTTGCGGCCACAATGACAGATAGTTTTCAGCTCAATCAGCTTATCGGCCCACGACAACAGGTACTTACTGCCTTCAAACAGCTCGCCCAGAAAGTCGGTGCGCAAACCGTAACACAGAACCGGAATATCCAATTTATCCACGACTTCCGTCAGTTGGTAAACTTGCTCTTTAGAGAGAAACTGGCACTCATCCACCAGCACACAGTGGCGTTTTTCATTCTGATGCAGCTGTTTAATGCTATCAAACAGATTGGTATCCGAGGTGAACAGGTGTGCGTCCGCTTCAAGGCCAATTCGCGAGCTGACTTTGCCCACGCCAAAACGATCGTCGATCGCGGCCGTGAAGATCACAGGCGTCATGCCTCGTTCCTGATAGTTAAACGATGATTGAAGCAGTGTGGTCGACTTACCCGCATTCATTGCCGAGTAATAAAAATACATCTGAGCCAAAAGTGCTGTTTCCTGTCTAAAACTAAAATTCGCGCAATTATAAGCGGCTTGGCGTAGTGATTGCCTTAACTCGCTTCGCAATTGCGCGATAAGAAATAAAAAAGGGTGGCTAAGCCACCCTGTATAACGCTTATTCTGCTTTCTCTGCTTTTTCTTTTGCCACAGTAACCGCAATCGCCAGCTCTTCCAGAGCCGCTGGGTTTGCCAGGCTCGGCGCGTCGGTGAGCAGACACGCAGCCGCTGTGGTTTTCGGGAACGCGATAACATCACGGATGTTTTCGGTGCCACACAACAGCATCACCAGACGGTCTAGGCCGAACGCCAGACCCGCATGCGGAGGCGTACCGAACTTCAGCGCATCCAGCAGGAAGCCAAACTTAAGTTGTTGTTCTTCAGCTTCAATGCCCAGCAGGTCAAAGACTGCTGCCTGCATTTTCGCATCGTGAATACGTACAGAACCACCGCCCACTTCGTAGCCGTTCAACACCATGTCGTAAGCATTCGATAGCGCGCCTTCTGGATTCGCTTTCAGCTCTTCCGGAGTCATGTTCAGAGGAGAAGTGAATGGGTGGTGCATCGCTGCTACATTACCTTCGTCATCCGATTCAAACATTGGGAAATCAACCACCCATAGTGGTGCCCATGTTGAGTCGTTGGTGATGCCCAGATCTTTACCCACTTTCAGACGCAGTGCGCCAATAGCTTCCGCCACTACGTTGGCTTTGTCTGCGCCAAACAGAATGATGTCGCCAGATTGTGCACCAGTGCGTTCGATAATCGCAGTAACGATCTCTTCAGTTAGGAACTTCGCCACTGGAGACTGAATGCCTTCCATACCGGCAGCCAGGTCGTTAACTTTCAGCCATGCCAGACCTTTCGCGCCGTAAATTGCAACAAAAGACGTGTATTCATCGATTTGTTTACGAGTCAGAGCCGCACCACCAGGAACGCGCAGCGCCGCAACGCGACCTTTTTCATCGTTCGCCGGGCCAGAGAAGACTTTGAAATCCACCTCTTTCAGCAGGTCAGCCACATCAACCAGTTCCATTGGGTTACGAAGATCTGGTTTGTCGCTACCGAAACGACGCATCGCTTCGCTGTATGGCATCACAGGGAAATCACCCAGATCCACGTCCAGCAGCTCCAGCCACATTTCGCGAATCATTTTTTCGGTGATGGCACGTACTTCATCAGACGTCATGAATGACGTTTCAATATCGATCTGAGTGAATTCAGGCTGACGGTCAGCACGCAGGTCTTCGTCGCGGAAACATTTTACGATTTGGTAGTAACGGTCAAAGCCAGACATCATCAGCAGCTGTTTAAACAACTGAGGTGACTGTGGCAGTGCGTAGAAGCTGCCTTTGTGAACACGGCTTGGTACCAGGTAGTCACGCGCGCCTTCTGGCGTTGCTTTGGTCAGTACTGGTGTTTCGATATCCAGGAAGCCGTTAGTATCTAAGAAACGACGAACGAAGCTTGATGCTTTTGCGCGCAGTTTAATGCGGTCGCTCATTTCCGGACGACGCAGGTCCAGGTAACGGTATTTCAGACGTTGCTCTTCTGAGTTCTTCTGGTTGAAGTCCAGTGGCAATACGTCAGAACGGTTAATGATCTGCAGGCCTTTTGCCAGTACTTCTACTTCACCGGTTGCCATATCTTTGTTGATTTGGCTCTCTGGACGAGTGCGTACTTCGCCAGTCAGTTTGATACAGAATTCATTGCGAAGCTGGTTTGCCACTTCAAAAACGTCTGCCATATCGGGATCAACAACCACCTGAACGACGCCTTCACGATCTCGCATATCAATGAAGATCAGTCCGCCTAAATCACGACGGCGGTTTACCCAGCCGCAAAGCTCTACAGTTTGTCCTGCGAGGGACTTGTTCAGGTGACCACAATAATGGCTACGCATAATGAAATTCCCAATCTCTAATTAGTCATCAAATTCTAAGCTGCAGATTCGTGCTCCGACCTGCAGCGCAAAGTTCCATTTATACGCTGAAAGGCGCTTAAGATCGACCTTCCAGAATACAATTTGTTGTGTTTTATCAAGCGCCGCTGTTTTTTAGTACAATAATCCGCCAAATCAGCGATTAAAGCGCCTTCAGCCCGCAAAATTGGCGCTGATTATATACCCAAGTGTTCGCAAAATGCGAGGTCACTTGGGTCAAGAGATAATCTGTCGTATCCTGCCTTTTGCAAATCACCGAAAAATGGAAAAGTTGAGTACTTCGCAATGACCCACCTTCCTCTTCGATTGGGGCTGACCATGTGGTCTCATCCGGCATGGCAAAGCAGCTTTTATGGCAGTGGCACACAAGCCGCGGAACGTTTAGCCAAATACGCTCAAGTCTTTCATACCGTGGAAGGCAACACCACTTTTTACGCTTCCCCTTCTCCGTCCACCGTGCAGAACTGGAAGTCAGCCACGCACGATGCGTTTCGCTTCACGTTTAAATTGCCCAAAAGCATTACCCATCAAAACCTGCTGGTGGGCTGTCAGGATGAGTTAAAGGCGTTTATGACACTGATGGAGCCGCTGCACGACCGGGTCGGGATGTGGACAATTCAACTGCCAGCCGCTTTTGGGCCGGAACATCTCGAACAGCTGAAAAAATTTCGTGCTTATTTCCCTTCAGAGTTCCCACTTGGGGTCGAAGTGCGCCACCTGGCCTACTTTGCCAAAGGCGAAGCCGAACGTGCACTCAATCAGTGGTTAATCGAGGAACGCATCGATCGCATCATCATGGATAGCCGTCCCGTGTTTGCGGCCGAACCGTGCAATGAAGTGATCATCGATGCGCAGATGAAAAAACCCAAAGTGCCGGTGCACGCGATTGCGACAGCAGAGAAGCCGATGATTCGCTTTATCGGCCATCCGGATATGGATGCCAACCTGCCCTTTTTTACGCCCTGGTTGCATAAGCTGACACAGTGGATAAATGAAGAAAAGCAACCTTACGTGATGATTCATACCCCCGACAATAACTTCGCACCAGAACTGGCGGTCAAGCTCTATCAATCTTTGCAGGCATCCCTGACCCTGCCTGACCTGGCGCCGTTTCCGGCTCAGGATGGTAACAATCAACTGGCCATGTTTTAGGCATTGATTCCAGCGTTCACCGCGGCTTAAGAATTTACCGGGAGGAAAGGCCGCCTGTTTAATGACAGAAGGCGAAATTTTTCATAAAATACGCGCCTTTTCTTGAGCCTGATGCATTGTTCAGGCTGACGCTAACCGCCGTGAGGTTACCATGAGCAACAAAGACACTATCTTCTCAGCCCCTATCGACAAGATCGGAGACTTTACGTTTGATGAACGTGTGGTCGAAGTCTTTCCGGATATGATTCAGCGATCGGTACCCGGTTACGCCAATATCATTTCCGCCATTGGCATGCTGGCTGAGCGCTTTGCCAAGCCTCACAGTAACTTGTACGACCTGGGCTGTTCGTTGGGAGCGGCAACCCTTTCGATGCGTCGCAACATCAAGCAGGAAGGCTGTAAAATTATCGGCGTCGATAACTCTGCGGCCATGGTTGAACGTTGCAAGCTGCACGTCAACGCTTACCGTTCAGATACGCCAGTTGAGATTATCGAAGCGGACATTCGAAACATCGACATCAAAAATGCTTCCGTGGTGGTGCTGAACTTCACGCTGCAATTTCTGTCACCGGAAGATCGCTATACGCTGCTGGAAAAAATCTATGCCGGGCTGCGTCCGGGTGGCATTTTGATCCTGTCTGAAAAGTTTGTCTTTGAAAATCAGGTAGCCAACGAGTTGCTGATTGATCTGCACCACGACTTTAAACGTGCCAACGGCTACAGCGAGCTGGAAATCAGCCAGAAACGCAGTGCGATTGAAAACGTGATGCGTCCGGATTCTGTCGAAACACACAAAGCTCGCTTTGAGCAACTGGGCTTTTCCAGCTATGAAGTCTGGTTCCAGTGCTTTAACTTCGGCTCGATGTTCGCCATTAAATAATTGGTTTTAGCAACGCGTTCCCTGCCCTGACGGAACTCATGTTGCCTTTTTGATGACGTCAGGGCGCAGATGTCGCTATTTAGGAAACCCGCCATGTTTGACTTTGGTAACGTTTATTCACTGCTGGCCCAGGACACCCGTCTTCAGCCTTGGCTCAAAATTCTGCCGCAGCAACTGTCTGACTGGCAAGAACAAAGCCACGGAGATATGGACCGCTGGTTACGTGCCTTAAAGAAAATCCCCGATTTCAAACCAGACAATATTGACCTGAAAGATTCGGTGAGCGTGAGCAACAGCGAACCGCTGCCATTGGGCGAGCAGAAGAAGCTGGAAAGCCTGCTGAAAATGTTCCACCCGTGGCGTAAAGGCCCTTATCACCTGCATGGCATTCATATTGACACGGAATGGCGTTCAGACTGGAAATGGGACCGATTGTTGCCACACATCTCACCTCTGAAAGGCCGTAGTGTGCTGGATGTCGGCTGCGGCAACGGTTACCACATGTGGCGTATGCTGGGTGAAGGCGCGCATCAGGTCATTGGTATCGACCCTTCTGAACTGTTTTTGATCCAGTTCGAAGCGGTGCGCAAATTAATGGGCAACAATCAGAACATTCACCTGCTCCCACTGGGCATTGAACAGCTTCCGGAACTGGAAGCCTTTGACACCGTATTCAGCATGGGCGTACTGTATCACCGTCGCTCGCCACTCGACCATCTTATCCAGTTGAAAAATCAACTGATTTCTGGCGGCGAACTGATTCTGGAAACGCTCGTCATCGAAGGGGATGAAAACGCTGTGCTGGTGCCGTTCGACCGATACGCACAAATGCGCAATGTGTACTTCTTCCCTTCGGCTCTCGCTCTGAAAGTGTGGTTGGAAAAAGTCGGGTTTGAAGACGTTCGTATTGTCGATGAAAACGTGACATCACTGGGTGAACAACGTACGACGGAATGGATGACTCATAATTCACTGCCAGACTACATTGACCCGAATGATCCAACGAAGACAGTGGAAGGCTACCCGGCACCGCGCCGCGCGATTTTGGTCGCTAAAAAGCCATAATTGACACAGTTTTAACTCGCCTTTAGGCCGATAAGACTACCCTAGCACGGGATGCTTGCTGCATCCTTTGCTAAATTTGATAAATCAACTGATAACCAAGAATAAGGTCGCAAATGTTTAAGCGAATCGCACCCGTTGTTGCACTTAGCATGCTTTCCGGTTGCACATTATTGAAGGGTGATGAATACCATCAAGCTACGCTGGACGCGATTCAACAGTCCGAATCCAACCTTGCCAACAAATTCACCAATCTTGAACTTCAAATCAGTAATCAGCTCGATTACATCGATAGCCTGGAAAGTCAGGTCGTTTCCCTCAAATCTGAAGTAAAAGAACTCAAAGTTATTGCAGCAAAACCCCAGCCTGCGACTCAAGCACAACCTAAAGCCGCTCCGCCGATCATCGTAGAAGCCACGCCTCGTCACGAAGTGGTGCTCGGTGAGATTGAAAAAGTCACCATTGATGCCATTAAGAAAGGTTTTGATGCCCGTATTGATACTGGCGCGGCAACCTCTTCGTTGAATGCGGTCGACATCGAAGAGTTCGAGCGCAACGGCAAGAACTGGGTGCGTTTCCATCTTACTGATGAAACCGGTGCCAAGGACGAGAACAGTTGGATTGAAGCTCCGATCCTACGCTACGTGCGTATTCGCCAATCCACCAGTGAGCAAACCGAACGCCGGGCCGTGGTGGAATTGTGGGTAAAATTGGGCTCTATCCACGAAAAAACACAGTTCACGCTAGCAGACCGCTCACAGATGAGCCATCCTATTCTTCTTGGCCGCGAGTTTATCCGCGACATCGCGGTTGTTGATGTAAGTCGCAAGTATATTCAGACAGAAACCAAATAAAATAATAAGGCCACTTATGACGTCACGAGTTCCGTTTTATCTATCTATATTTTTGTTGGTAGCGGCTGGCATTACTTTGAGTGTCATGCGCCACCAAAGCTATGGAGTACCTTGGACGCCGGGTGAAACGCGTCAGGTTTGGGATGTAGAGGCTCGCATTGAGTTCATCGCCCAGGGTAAAGAAGCCAAAGTCTCTCTCGCCGCTCCTCATACCCAAGATGGTTACACGCTGGTCGGTGAAAACGCCTCTTCTCCGGGTTACGGCATCTCTTACGTCACCACCGAATCCGGCCGCCGCGCCGAATGGTCAATCCGTCACGCCAGTGGTCCTCAGACAATCTATTACAAAGCGCAATTTTTGGTAGACCCACAGGCTAAGAGCACACCGATTCCACCGAATGGTGAAATTGTTAAGCCAACGTTTGATGGGCCGGAAGAAGCCGCTGCCGTCGCTGTCATTGAACGCGCCAATCGCCTGTCTGCCGATCACGTAACCTTTGCCCGCGAACTGATCAAAACGTTGAACGATTCTGAAAGCCAGAATGCGTCACTGCTGCTGAACAACAAATCCAAAGTGGATACCGCTCAGAAACTGCTGTCTTACGCGCAGGTTCCGAACAAAGTTGTCGGTGTTATTCAGTTGGAAGACGGCCGTCGTCGTCAGACGATTCAACACATGAACGAAGTGTGGAACGGCAAGAAATGGGTACTGTTTAACCCGGAAACTGGCACTCAGCCGACGCATCCAAACCTGCTGGTGTGGGATGAATCAAATGTGTCTCTGTTGGATGTCGTGGGCGGTCAGAACAGCCAGGTGCACTTCAGCATGATTGCTCAGGATGTCACACCACAGCAGGCAACCAACAGTAAAGTAGAATCGGATGGACTGTTGAACCTGTCCATTCACAGCCTGCCTCTTGAAGAACAGGCGATGTTCAAAACTATCATGTTGATCCCAATTGGCGCGCTCATCGTCGTATTCCTGCGCGTGATTATCGGTTTGAAAACATCCGGTACCTTTATGCCAGTGCTGATTGCGGTCGCGTTTGTACAGACTCAGTTAACCACGGGTATTGTCGGCTTCCTGCTGATTGTCGGTACTGGTTTGATCATTCGCAGCTACCTGTCGAAGCTCAATTTATTGCTGGTCGCCCGGATTTCGGCGGTCATCATCTCGGTTATCCTGATCATCTCTATTTTCACCGTTGTCGCGTTTAAAGTCGGTCTGACGGAAGGCCTGACCATCACATTCTTCCCGATGATCATTCTGTCTTGGACCATCGAACGCATGTCGATTCTGTGGGAAGAAGAAGGCGCGAAAGAAGTCATTCTTCAGGGTGGTGGTTCGCTGTTCACCGCAATACTGATTTATCTGGCGATGACAAACTCTTACGTTCAGCATCTGACCTTTAACTTTATCGGCCTGCAACTGATCGTTCTGGCAGCTATTCTGCTTCTGGGTACTTACACCGGATACCGCATTACAGAGCTGCGTCGCTTCAAACCACTAGCAGACGGAGATTAATATGTTTTTCTCTCTTTCTGAGTACACCTCCCCTTTTAAGCTACGCCATAAGGGGATCATGGGCATGAACAAGCGTAACCATAGCTACATTGGCCGCTACAATGATCGTTCCAAATTTCCGCTGGTGGATGACAAGCTCAAAACCAAATTGATCGCCCAGCGGGCCGGATGTACCGTCCCTCAACTGATCGGCGTGATCGGCAACCAGGGTGACGTGAAGCGCATCCACGATATGGTCAAAGAGTGGCCGGGCTTCGTCATCAAGCCGGCTCGTGGCAGTGGTGGTAAAGGTATTCTGGTGGTGGTTTCACACAAAGATGGTGTCTACACCAAACCTTCCGGTTCGACAATCGGCAAAGAGGATGTCGAACGCCACATCAGTAATGCGCTGGCCGGGCTTTTCTCTCTTGGCGGCAAAAACGATGTGGCCGTGGTGGAAAACCTGATTAAGTTTGATGACTGCTTTGATGGCTTCAGCTACGAAGGTGTGCCTGACGTACGTATCATTGTGTTTAAAGGCTATCCGGTCATGGCGATGATGCGCTTATCAACGTCGGCATCAGACGGTAAAGCAAACCTTCACCAAGGCGCTGTCGGTGTCGGGATTGATATCGCGACCGGTAAAGCTGTGCGCGCTGTACAGTTCAACCGTCCGGTCACGCATCACCCAGATACCGGTAAAGAGCTCAACACGCTGCAGGTTCCTCATTGGGAACGCTTACTGACTCTGGCGGCCAGTGCTTGGGAAATGACAGGTCTTGGCTACATTGGCACTGATATGGTGCTGGATAAAGAAGAAGGTCCTATGGTGCTGGAACTCAATGCGCGTCCGGGCTTGGCGATTCAAATTGCCAACGGTGCGGGCTTGCTGCCACGTTTGCATCATATTGAAAGTTTGGGCACACCATTGATCGCGCCAACGCCAGCGGAGCGCGTGGCCTATGCCGCTAAGCAGTTCGGACTGTGAGACAACGAATCGGGGCGCGTAAAGCGCCCTTTTTTATCTCGTCATCAAAATTCAGCGCTTCAGGTATCCCAGATTCAACAGCGTCAATCCAACAACAAAACAGACAAGTTGGAAAGTCGGTAGCACACCCGCCACTGCGCCTGACATCAATCCTGAACCTGAACTCACTGCGACAAGTTTGTACATCCTGGCCTCCTCAATTCAATCGCTGCATTTGAAATCTCAAACGCTTGAAGAGCAAACACCGTGACATTGATTGCGAGTCAATTCTCAGCACATGACGAAACCGGCATCTGTCGTTGACCGATGGCAGGCATAAAAAAACGCCTTCACAAGGAAGGCGCTTTATCACAGGTTCAGGGTCAACCGGTTCGAATGTTAGCTTAGCTCTTCAGCCAATAATTGCTCATCCGTTTTAGGCTTATCAGTCTGACCAAAGCCACGCAGACCCACGACGTGTACGTGCTCGTGATCTTTGAACACTTTACGCACCAGTTTGTAAGTGGTGCCTTTTTCCGGGCTGATGTTCTCTGGTGCCGCAATCAAAAGCTGCATATCCAGACGTTCACACAGCTCGAACAACGTGGCGATGGATTTGGCATCCAGACGCGCAGCTTCATCGAGGAACAACAGACGACATGGCATGATGTCTTTACTACGCAGACGGCGGGATTCTTCTTCCCAGCTCTGCACCACCATCAGCAGAATCGACTGACCCGTACCGATCGCTTCACCTGTCGACAGTGCGCCTGATTCCGCTTGCAGCCAACCGTCTGAGCCACGGTTCACTTCCACACTCAGTTCCAGGTAGTTGCGGTAATCCAGCAGCTCTTCACCGAGTACTTGCGGCGAACGCTGCCCCATGTCGATGTGTGGGTTCACGCGTTGGAACAGTTTTGCCATCGCTTCTGAGAAGGTGTAGCGCGCAGTTTCGAACAAGTCTTTATGCTGAGCTTGATGCTCAGACAGGCTAGCCAGCAGAATCTCATGGCTTTCACGCACTTTGACATTCAAGCGCACGCCTTTCACCTGACCAAAAGCGATGTTCGACAAGCCTTGGTTCAACATGCGAATGCGGTTCTGCTCGCGCTGAATGGTTTTACGAATGATGCTCGCCACTGAATCAGAACTGATCGCCAAGCGGTTTTCACGTTGTGTCAGCTCTTCCGTCAGACGCGCCAGTTCCACTTCCATCTCTTCAATCGCTTCAACCGGATCGTCGGTACGAATGATGTCTTGGCGGATACGTTCACGCAGGTGCTGATACACTGCGATATAGAACAGTACTTTGCGCTCTGGGCGCGAGTTATCTTCAGACTGGCGCAGCGAATCACGCAGATCTTCGTTGTTTGCCACTGCAAGACGCAGCGCACCCAAGGATTTGTCCGACATGGAACGCAGTTCATCGGCCGACAAATACGCCAGTTCACGTTTGTGCAGGCGACGTTCGACATCGTTTTCACGCGCCAGACGCAGTACCGAGCACCAACCCGCTTTCGCATTGACGACAAACGTGCGCAGATCTTTATAGTCTTTCTCGACTTTCTTCATGCGCTTCGCCAGCGCTTTCATTTCCAGCTCTGTCGAAGTGATGGTGCGCTCGTATTCGCTCTTACGACCGCGAGACGCATGCAAACGCTCTTGCAATTCATCACGGCGACGTTGAGCACGCTCCAGCGCGCCTTCGTCCGCATGAACACCAAAATCTTGCAGCTCTTGTTTGAACTCTTGAACCGTTTCCAGTTTCGCTTGGTGAGAACTCTTCAACGATGCCAATACCTGATTGTACTGGTTCATCTGCGCCTGAGCTTGTTTGAGCTCTTCACGGCTGCGGTTACGCAGGTTTTCTGCCTGCACCAGCTTCGCTTTGAGCTGTTCGCTCAGTTCACTGCTCTGGCTCAACAGATCGACAGAATCGGAATACGCGAAGTGGTGACGACGCTCAACCAGATCCGACAAGGCAAAGATCTGTTTCTTAAGTTGCTGCAGCGCGATATCCGCTTGCTGGTATTGCGCTTCCAGCGCATCAAACTGCTCTGGATCGGCTTCCAATGCGGACGCAATTTTTTCCAGCTGTTCAATCGCTTTACCGTGCGCTGCCAAGAACGATTTGGCTTCTGACAGTTGTGCAATCTTGGCTTCAATCTCGTCAAAGCGAGCCTGAAGCGAATCGTCTTCAAGCAGCAGCATGTTTGGCGCGATCTTATCCAGCGAAGAAATCGCCTGCTTACTCAGTTGCAGTTGGCTGCGCTGTTGCTGCTCCTGACCGTCCAGTTCGGCCAGCGTGCGGCTGAGCTGGTTGCGTTTATCGCGGACTTGTTGCAGTGCTTGTTCTGGATCGGCGTCAAACGCGACTTGCAGATGCTGCGCCACAAACTGGTTAAAGTTGCTGTACAAGCGTTGCAGTTTTTGTGAATCGAATGCCGCTTTCGCGTGCTCTTCAACCACTTCTTCGCGTTCATTGCGCAGCAGTTCCAGACGCTGTTCACGCGCTGCGCGGCCAAACAGTGGGATTTTCGGAAAACGCGAATAGCGCATCTGGCGATCATTAAGCTGAACGCACACCGCCCCTTCCAACTCTTCGGCATTGATGGAGCTGTCATCGAACGCGTCGATGTCGCCTTCGATCAGGTACAAGTCTTCCGGACAGTCGTCCAGTTCAACCAACTTCTCTTTGATGCCAGACAGATCCGATACCACAATCGCATGACGTGCCGGACCGTACATCGCACTGAAGTAAGGCGCATCGTCGATGGTAATGTCATCGTAGATTTCCGACAGCAAAACGCCGCCCAGTGTATCCGCCAGACCTTTCAGACGCGGGTCGTTTGAACCACCCGGAGAAGCCAGACGCTCAATCTCACCTTCCAATTTTGCTCGGCGTTCAGCCAGCTTATCTTTGGCGATTGACTGCGCTTTCTCTTCTTCCAGCACCTGCTGCATTTGCGACATCACGGACTGGCTGTCGGCCAGCTCTGCGCCACTTTGCTCACGCAGCACTTCCAGTGCGTCGTTGGCTTTGATCCACGCGGGCGCAATGGCTTCCAGACGCGCGATTTCCGCCTGATAATCCTGCTCACTACGGCGTTGCTGACTGCGTTTTTCACGCAGCTCTTCCTGGCTCATTTCCAGACTTTCAATCAACGCTTCGTGGCGCTCACGCTCTTGCTCCAGCGTGATGTCATCTGCCAGCGTAACCTGATGCTGTTTCTGGTAGCTGTCAGCCAGCTGGCGCACGTTGCGTTGCTGCTCGATGCGACGTTCCAGATCGCGCTGCTGCGCGTACCATTGGTGTTCGTTTTGCGTAATTTGCTCTGCATCGCGCGCCTGACGAATCAGTTGCTGTGCTTTGTTGGCGGCATCGCTGCGCTCAACATCACCCAGCACACTTTTCACCAACGCAAACGCGTTATCGAACTGCTCGGCAGCCGCGGAGGACATGTCCAGTTTGTGTTTCAGTGCCAGCAGTTCAGAAGTGCGTTCGTCCTGCTGATCTTTAAGCTGCGCGACCAAAGCTTGCGCACTGTCAGCGCTGATGGTGTCATCGCCCAACAGTTGCTGCGCTTTTGTAAGCGCGTTCAGAGCCTGTTGGTATTGCAGTGCGCGAGTTTGCTGCACGTCGAGTGCTTGCTGATAATCGGCCAACTGCGTTTTCAGGCTGTCGACTTCTTCTTCCGCTATCGTCGCCTGCTCTTCAGTCATTATCACGCGCTCTTGCGCTTCTTCGACGACCATCATCTGCTCTTCGAGACGAACACTCAGCTCTTCCAAATCATCTTGGTAGCGTTCAATCTTCTCCTGCTGACGCAGTGCATTCTGCACCAGTTGCAGGTGGTCAGACGCGCCTTGGTAATCCTGCTCCAGCGCCGCTTCTGTCTCAACCAGCATTTCCAGCTCTTCGTGAACACGGTTCAGTAAGCTGTTTTGCTCAATCAAGGTTTCACGCGCGCTGAACAGCTCACTGCGCAGCGCCAGCGTTTGACCCATTTTATTGCGACGATCGTTGGCGTGACGCATGTAGTCCGCCGCCACGTAGTTGGTCGATTCGGTGATCAAATGTTTGAACAGATCACGGTCAGCCTGAGTGGTTTTGATCGCTTCCAGCGTCATGCGGTTTTCACGCAGCGCCGATTCCATATCCTGGAACGCTTTCTTCACGCCGCCATTTTGTGGCAGCAGGTAGTCACGCAATGAACGGGTGATGGCACTAGAGATACCGCCGTACAACGACGCTTCGATCAGGCGGTAGAATTTTGAGCGGTCGCTGCTGTTGCGCAGTTTCTTCGGAATGACACCGAATTCAAACATTTGGTTGTGGTAATCCACGATGGACGGAAACGCTTTAAAGTGCGCCCCTTCGATGGCTGCCACAGAATCTTTAACTTCGTTGATTTGACGTACGCGCGCATGTTTATCCGAGACGCTTTCAATCAACACATCGGTTGGTTTGATGTGGCTTGGCAAGCCCTGAATCACAAACGGTTTGATGTCGACTTTTTTGTCACGGCCAGCCACTTGCTGCAGCTTCACCACAAACAGCAAACGCTGCTTACGCGAGTTGACCACATCCAGCGCGGCATAACATGCGCCCGGCTGTAGCTTACCGTACAGGCCTTTATCGCGTGATGCCTGCGAGCTGCCCGCTTCCGTCGTGTTACGGAAATGCAGTAACGTTTGGTCCGGGATCAGCGCGGTAATAAACGCAGCCATCGTGGTCGATTTACCAGCGCCGTTACCACCAGAAAGCGTAGTCACCAAATTATCGATATCAAAAGTACGCGCAAAGAAGCCGTTCCAATTGATCATGGTCAGCGATTGATATTTACCTCTTTCAATCATGCTCATGCTTCACCTTCCAGCTCTGTTTGCTCGTCATAATCGTGTTGTTCTGTGTCTTCATCGTTGTCGAGCAGGCTTTGCTGACTTGGCTCCTGAGTATGCACCACGGCTTCACCATCGCGGATCAAACGCAGTTGCGCTTCACGCATATCGTCACCCACACGCACATCGGCACCAAAACGGAAAACCGCTTCAGTAATGCGGAATTTTGCGGTTTCACCAATGTTGATGATCATGCCAAGGCGGCGCAGACGGCGCAGCGAAGTCCGCACTTTTTCAAACAGCTTCTCTTTGTCGAGGTCTGAACCATTGGCACGGTTCGTCACCAGCTTCATCAGTTTTTTCTCGTCCGACAGGGTCAGCAGCTCGTCGTACAGTTCCTGATTAGTAAAAATACCTTCATGCGCCAGACGTTCCGGGCTCAGGTAAAGGAAACACAGCACTTTGCCCACCAGCATGTCGAGTTCCGACAGTACACTGCGGTTTATGAGGGACGTCGAGCGCGGACGCAGATAGAAGAAACCTTCCGGTGCACGCACCAGTTCCGTGTTGTAACGCTGATAAAACAGAGCCAGTTCTGGCTCAAAATCAGACAAAAATGCATGGTTGTCCATGTCGTCGCTCGAGATATGACGACCTGCGCGCAGCAGGCTATCGAGCGCCGGGAAAAGCGGGTTTACAATCGCTTTGGCCAGATTCTCTGGCATGTATTCATTAATATCGGTCGATGACATTTGCTTGTACCTTTGCGCCAAAATCGTTAATCGCTTGCCAGTCTGGCTGAATGGCTCGGTAATCCGAGTCTGAGTAACCCAGACGCACGGCCTGGTCGACAACGATTCGGGCTAAATCGAAATGATGAGTTCGCGGATGGGTCGCGAGGTAATCACGCAGCACGCTGCCAAGGTCTATCGGTTGACCTTGGTCTTTATGCACTTTCAGCATGTTACCGATGCGCTCTGCCAACTCATCATTGACCTGTTTAAATTCCTCGTACTCGACTTCGGCCGGAACATGACCGGTAACTTCATCATCACGCAGCACCAATGCTTCATCACGCAAATCGCTCAGACGTTCTGCATCGGCGTACGTCAGATACCAGGGTTGGTCGAAGTAATCGTTCACCGATTGACGCAGACGCTGGCTGAAAGCGCGGTTCTGGTCCATATCGATGGCGGTACGAATGAATTTGTGTACGTGACGGTCGTAGCCAATCCACAGGTCAATAGCCTGTTGGCCCCAACTGGTAATGCGGTCAAGCTTCATCTGCAACGCAAACAGCGTCTCTTCAATGAATTCCAGTTCCGCATCACCGTACACAATTTCCTGAATATCGAGAATTTGAGTCTGCAACTCATCACCCGCTGCCTGCAAGGTATCCTGCAGTTCACGCAGCGTCGAAGAGGTCTCAGAAAGCAGAGCTTCACAGTTGTTGATCGCATCGCGCCAGTCTTTGTTCAGCAGCTCTGCAATTTGCTGCTTCACCGACTGTTGCTGTTCGTCCATCACACGTTGGTTGAGGTCGATGCGGTCAAAAATTTCGCTCACAGAGTATTTCAGCACGCCATAAACGTTCTTTTTCCAGTGGCCTGGGGTTCCGCCCTGCTGAGCAGATTCCACGGCTTTGGCCATTTCATCCGCCACCATGGATAGCTGAATAGAAAGTTTAAGCTTGGAAAACTCACGGTGGCGCACGTAGTAGTCGGTAATGCCGACTGCCAGTGGCGATAATCGGTAAATACTAGCACCGTCCGTGACTTCGCTGGTGAAGCGGCTAATCAAGCGTTGCTTCACCAGTTCGTTAATCGCGTTATTAGCACGGAATGCAGACGCTTCACCCGTGTCTTCAAACATTCGAGTCACGATGATAAATGCATCGTGCAACTCTCCTTCACCTAGCTCTTCGTCGAACCGTTCGTTGCTCAGCACCGCGATAGCGATAAGAAACGCGAGTCGCTCAGTCGTCAGGTTCAATGAGAAATCATGCTGCTTGACCCAGCTGACCAATTCATCGATTGGCTGCTCTGCAGCGTTCTGAGTTAACTCACTCATTGTTATTCCTGTTATTGTTTCTTCTTGGCCCATACGTGAATGTATCGGCCTAATGAGAGGTACGGCTCTTGGCGACAGAATTTTTGTTCTAAAGCCAGTACATCTTCATATTGGTATTCGCCCATATTTTTCATGTTACCAATGTAATCACTGAAACAACGAATACCTGACTTACCACAAATTTCAAACCCGGCGTCTTCTATCCATTGATAAACATCCGTCGGAATTAAGCCTTTCTGCGGTTGAAGTTTAAAACGTTTACGGTGAGGCATGCCTTCCAGAACGTGAGGAATGTTACCGCAAACCGCATTCTTATAAACCAGACCGTGATAGTTATAGAACATCACCGACACCATACCGCCCGGGCGAACTTGCGCCAGCAAGTTATCCAGCGCGGATCTCGGATCCGCCAACCATTCCATTACGGCGTGGAACATGACAATATCCACCGGGTCTGACAGGTGGTCCTGAATGGACTGGACCGGTGAATGAACCAAGCGATACTGCTCAAGCAGACCGTGATTTGCAATATCCTTTTCTGCCAGCTGCAACATTTCAGAAGACAGATCACACAGGGTGACACGGTGCCCTAGCTTGGCCAGTTTTTGTGACATTTGGGCCAGACCGCCGCCTGCATCTAAAACGTGCAAAGGCTTGCTTGCTTCGCCAAAATGCGATAGCAATTGCAGTAAATCTTCCCAAACAATGACTTGGCGGATTTCGCCTTTGTCAGAACCGTATATATTTTTTGCAAATTTGTGGGCAATATCGTCGAAATTGCGATCTTCTGTCACAGTGGCTTGAGTTATGATAATCAATCGTGCTGCTATTCTGTCATAGGAATGGCAGGAATAAAGAGGCTTTAGCCCTTTTTATTGTCAAGTGCTGTTTTTTCGGACTATTTGTTTATGTTTGAGCTGAAAAAAATTGTTTCCTCTTTACTGATGCCACTTCCGGCGTTGTTGATTATTGGATTTGTGGGCCTGATGCTGATCATGTTCACCGCCAAACGCAAAACCGGATGTCTTGTTGTTTTATTTTCTCTGTTTGGCATTTTCTTAATTTCATTCCAGCCTGTGTCCAGTCGTCTCTTGATGCCTTTAGAGCGTCAGTATACAGCCTTCCTGCCGGTTGACGGCACGATTGATTACGTGATGGTGCTGGGTAACGGGCATGTCGTCGACGACCAAATTCCACCGACATCGGAACTGAGTCGCGCGGCATTAATGCGTCTGACCGAGGGTATCCGCATTATGCGTTTGTATCCGGGTTCGAAACTGATCCTGTCAGGTTACGCAGGTGGTAGTGAGTTCAGTCATGCCCGCATGCTGGCTCGAGTCGCGCTGGCGCTGGGCGTTGCGAAATCCGATATCATTTTGCTGGAAACAGCAAAAGATACCTGGGAAGAAGCACGTCAGGCCGCGGCATTCGTGCAGCAACGTAAACTGGTGCTGGTGACGTCAGCCAGTCACATGCAACGCGCGTTAAATGAGTTCCACTCTGCGGGCTTACAGCCTATTCCAGCCCCGACCAACTTTCTGGCTCAAACCAATATCAGTCAGCCTTGGGATAAATACACCCCCAAAGCGCTGTATTTGGAGCAGACAGAACGTTACTGGTACGAAAGTATGGGCTTGATTTGGCAGTCACTGCGTGACTGGGTAGCCGGCCATGAACAGACCGCGCCAATCAATAACGCCGAAACTACGTTGCAGTAAACACTGCATGGGAAGAAACAAAAAAAGACCCGCTGAAGCGGGTCTTTTTCTTTCTGCGTCAACGCTTAATCACCTGCAAACATGTAACCTTCACCATGCACAGTCACAAAGATCTGCGGGTTCTTTGGATCAAACTCCATCTTGGCACGCATACGACGAATCAACACATCGATGGTGCGATCATTCGGCGCATCGACCCGATGACTGATCATATTGAGAATACGCTCGCGGCTGAGCACCTGATTAGGGTACGCCGACAAAGCAACCAACAGCTCATACTCCGCCTTCGTTAAACGCACAGGTTCGCCATTACGAGTTAATGAACGGCGCTGGATATCAAACGTCCATTCGCCAAAACGCACGAGCTTGTCGTCGTCCGGCTCGAGTTCGTGATTGCAGTGGCAAGCAGTGGAAATACGCCACAATAAATTTTTCACGCGAACCAACAGCTCACGTAGTTCAAGCGGTTTGGTGACATAATCGTCAGCACCCATTTCGAGGCCAATAATTCTGTCGATGCTATCCGTGCGTCCAGTAACCAGAATGATTCCAATATCTGATTGCCCGCGAAGTTCTCGCGTCAGTAACAAACCATCTTCACCTGGCAAGTTGATGTCCAGCATCACCAGGTCAATGTCATGTTCACTGAGCGCCTGACGCATCTCTACCCCATTTTCAGCCTCTGTTACCTGATAACCCTCTTTCTGAAAGTAACCAGCCAGCTTACTGCGGGTAACGATGTCGTCTTCAACAACTAGTATGTGATAGCTCATTGACACCACTTTATGCTCATTCGAAATACTCCGTAATTCTATTCATAAACAGTCATAATTCTAGTCTCCAATCCAAAAACCTCAGGGTTTATTGATTCAAAGCAATCTCTGAGCAAGCTATTAATTTGCTGACGTATTTGTTCATATTTTTTCATGGTTTGCGTTATTGCTATTCATGTTTATTGTTTAGACTTATAGGGAGAAAGTATCCGGAGTCTAACCATGCAAGAAGTAAAAGCATTTAACGAAAAGCGCGCCGAAATTTATTGGTGGTTGTCGAGTTTGTTCAGTAAAGAGCTCAGTGATAAAGAGATCGAGCAATATCATTCACCCGAAATTCGTGCCTTTCTGACTGGCTTGAGTGAAAACGCCGGACTGAAAGCGGCGGTGACGCATCTGGTGGAAGCACTGAACCGCTTGCTCGACCGTGACGATGCCCGCCTTGAATTGGCGGCCGACTTTTGCGACCTGTTTTTAAAGTCAGACAAGGATTCAGCCCTGCCCTACGCCTCCGTTTACCTTGGTAAAACAGGCCTGTTGAACGATACTCCGGCACAAGAAATGGCTGACTTGATGAAACAGCACGGCGTTGCGATTCACGACTCACTGAACGAACCAGCTGATCATTTGGCTGTCGAGTTGGATTTCTTGGGACATATGATTATTCGGTCCAACGAACTGGAAAAACAGTCACATATGGAACAAGCCTTTTCTGAACAGGCCGAATTTATCCAATCTCATCTCTTGAGTTGGGTACCAACTTTCGCGACCCGTTGCCAGTCGCTTGATCAATTTGGTTTTTACGCCGCAGTCAGCGAGCTTCTGGTCGCCTTCCTGCAACTTGATCAGGCTTATTTGACTGACGAATAGTTCGCTATCATGCTCACAAATTGAAGAATATCGCGCGAACTTTGTGACGATCATTTGATCTCATCCGATGAATTTCGTTGCGAGTTCACGCGTTGCGGACTACTATATTGCCCGCAAACGATAAAATATGAATTTAAGATGCAAACCGCTGTTTTCGAGCGGTTTTTGTGTTTTTACTACTTTTAGGCTTCACTTGCAGTACAAGCCTAACCGCTGCTGAATCTGATAGCACGACGCATTTTGTTGCGCTCAGCAGTCATCGACAGGACAAACCTATGGCTACGATTAAAGACGTTGCACGCCTGGCTGGCGTTTCAACAACAACCGTATCTCACGTAATTAATAAAACTCGATTTGTTGCAGAAGCCACACAAGAAAAAGTGATGGATGCTGTTAAAGAGCTGAACTATGCACCGAGCGCTGTAGCTCGAAGCCTAAAGTGCAACACCACACGAACAATTGGTATGTTGGTCACTCAGTCCACCAACCTCTTCTTCTCCGAAGTGATCGATGGTGTGGAAAGCTACTGTTACCGTCAGGGTTACACGCTGATCCTGTGTAACACCGGTGGTATTTACGAAAAGCAACGCGACTACATCCGCATGCTGGCGGAAAAGCGCGTAGACGGTATTTTGGTTATGTGTTCTGACCTGACCGAAGAACTGCTGGAAATGTTGGAAAGCCATTCTGACATTCCTAAGGTGATCATGGATTGGGGTCCAGAGACCTCTCAGGCTGATAAGATCATCGATAACTCCGAAGAAGGGGGTTATCTGGCTACTAAATACCTGACTGACCGCGGTCATACTGATATCGCTTGCCTGAGTGGCCATTTCGTTAAAGCCGCCTGTCAGGAACGTATTGCTGGTTTCCGCCGTGCGATGGCAGAAGCAAACCTGCCTGTCCGCGAAGACTGGATTCTGGAAGGTAACTTCGAGTGTGACACCGCCGTACTGGCCGCAGATAAAATCATCGCCATGGACAAACGTCCAACCGCTGTATTCTGTTTTAACGATACAATGGCGCTTGGCTTAATGAGCCGCCTGCAACAACGTGGGATTCGTGTTCCGGAAGATATGTCGGTTATCGGTTATGACAACATTGAGCTGGCAGAGTATTTCTCTCCACCGCTAACCACTATCCACCAACCTAAACGTCGTGTGGGTAAAAACGCATTCGAAATATTACTCGAACGAATCAAAGATAAAGAGCACGATCGCCGTATCTTCGAGATGCATCCGGAGATTGTAGAGCGCGACACAGTAAAAGACTTGACAAAACAATAACTTTGCAGAAAATCAACATGTCTGAATTGTCTATTTAGATTCAAAATCAATGAATCAAGTTGCAATGGTTGGACATATATATTTGAATAACATCACATTTGCACAAGGTAAATGTGATGTTTATCCAAATTTTTGATTATCCTTTTTTTGAAGGAAATGTCACGCACAGGGCAAACCATCTGAAAAGGTGGGACGCAAAGCCTCCGGCCTAAACCCAATTCGGGTAGGTAGCGGGGTTACCGATGGCAAAAATGCATACACTAAGAAGTTGACTCCTAACTGACATACTCTCTGCATTCTTTTGCTATTTTCTCGGACCTGACTTTGGTGGCGTATTAATTAATACACCGAGACTTACAGCATGGATAAACCAATACTAAAAGATTCAATGCGGCTCTTTGAGCAATTTGGACGCGTTAAATCTCGTTCAATGTTTGGTGGCTTTGGGATTTTTGTTGATGACACAATGTTCGCATTGGTGGTTAACGACAGACTTCACATTCGCGCCGACGATGCTTCAACAGCCAAGTTCAAACAACAAGGCTACGAGCCTTATGTTTATAAAAAGCGCGGATTTCCCGTTGTAACCAAGTATTTCGCTTTGCCGGAAGACTGTTGGTTAGACACCGCAAAAATTCTGGAAGACGCGAAAGCGGCATTAGCAGTGGCCAAAGATGAGCGTGAGACTCAAGCCCAAGCGAAGCCGGATCGTCTTAAAGATCTCCCTAACCTGCGCCTTGCAACCGAACGAATGCTGAAAAAAGCCGGCATCGAAACGGTGGAAGATCTGCAGGAGAAAGGTGCCGTAGAAGCTTACAAAGCCGTTAGACAATCACATTCTTCAGATGTCGGCTTGGAGCTTCTGTGGGCACTTGAAGGCGCCATTGAGGGCAAGCACTGGTCAGTTATCCCTCAAACGCGTCGCGACGAGTTGTTACAGCGTTTGTCGTAAACCTTTTTGAGAGCAACTTCATTAAAAGCATCCGTTCACGGATGCTTTTTTCTTTGGGTGAAAGAAAATATCGCTTTTCCCTGTCTGGTTACGTATACCTTAGATAACCGTATAACGAGAAACATCGATGAGTAAGAAGTTAGTTCTAGGCTTAATTTTGCTGGCCGTGATCATTGGATTAGGGCTCACGTTCAGTCAATACCTCACTCTGGACAATGCCAAAGCTCAGCAAGCGCTGTTGTCGGACTATATCGCCGAACATTTGCTTGCTGCTGCCCTGATTTACTTTGTCAGCTACGTCTTGATTACGGCGTTCTCGATACCCGGCGCAGCCGTTGTCACATTGCTTGGAGCAGCATTGTTCGGCTTTTGGCTCAGTCTTTTGCTTGTCTCTTTCGCCAGTACCATCGGTGCAACACTAGCCTTTCTGAGCAGCCGTTATCTGCTTCGAGACTGGGTTCAACAACGATTTGGTGACAAATTGAACGCAATCAACCAAGGCGTTGAGCGTGATGGCGCGTTTTATTTGCTGTCATTACGGCTGATCCCTGTATTCCCGTTCTTTCTGATAAACCTCTTGATGGGCCTAAGTCCCATTAACGTTGCCCGCTACTATTGGGTCAGCCAGTTGGGTATGCTGCCTGGCACTGCGGTGTATCTAAACGCCGGCACACAACTGGCACAAATTGATTCATTATCCGGCATTGTCTCGCCATCGGTGTTGCTGTCATTCGCCTTACTTGGGGTGTTTCCACTGCTCATGAAATGGGTGATGAACCGGCTGGTCAGACGCTCTGCCAACACGGTACAACGATGAAAATATTCATAGCCGCCAATCCGACGGAAGCACACTTGCTGTGCGAACTGCTAAAACAAGCCAATATTGCCTGTGAGGTGCGTGGAGAAGGTTTGTTTGGTCTGCGCGGTGAGTTGCCGATGAATGATGAAACTGCGCCTTACATCTGGTTGTATGACGTGACTCAGCATGAGCGGGCGCAAGCTATCATTGAAGATTATCAAAGCCCGTCCAGCAGTTCCCGTTCAACACCATGGCAGTGTGCACATTGTGGTGAGCTTAATGAACGTCAGTTTGCCGTATGCTGGAATTGCGGAAAAGCCGATGACTTGGCAG